>NZ_BDBL01000103.1 GCF_001612965.1 Nocardia kruczakiae NBRC 101016 | reverse complement strand
GAGATGGCGTTGGGTAAGAACCTGCTGGTGGCGATCATGCCGTGGGAGGGTCACAACTACGAGGACGCGATCATTCTGTCGCAGCGTCTGGTGGAGGAGGACGTGCTGACCTCGATTCATATCGAGGAGCACGAGATCGATGCTCGCGACACCAAGCTCGGTGCCGAGGAGATCACCCGCGATATCCCGAACGTGTCCGACGAGGTGCTGGCGGATCTGGACGAGCGTGGCATCGTCCGTATCGGTGCCGAGGTGCGCGACGGTGACATCCTGGTCGGCAAGGTGACCCCGAAGGGTGAGACCGAGTTGACCCCCGAAGAGCGGTTGTTGCGTGCGATCTTCGGTGAGAAGGCCCGCGAGGTGCGTGACACCTCGTTGAAGGTGCCGCATGGTGAGTCGGGCAAGGTGATCGGTATTCGTGTGTTCTCGCGTGAGGACGACGACGATCTGCCTCCGGGCGTGAACGAGCTGGTGCGCGTGTATGTGGCGCAGAAGCGCAAGATTCAGGAGGTGACAAGCTCGCGGGTCGTCACGGCAACAAGGGTGTCATCGGCAAGATCCTCCCCAAGGAGGACATGCCGTTCATGCCCGACGGCACTCCGGTCGACATCATCTTGAACACCCATGGTGTGCCGCGTCGTATGAACATCGGCCAGATCCTGGAAACCCACC
>NZ_BDBL01000102.1 GCF_001612965.1 Nocardia kruczakiae NBRC 101016 | reverse complement strand
GATGTGGGTGTGTTGTCGGCGGGTGAGTTGGCTGGTGTGGTGCGTGGTCGGAATGAGACTGCGTATCCGGTGTCTGGTGGGTTGTTGTTGGATGGTTTCCGGCGTGCGGTGGTGGGGTCGCCGGGGGCTGTTGCTGTGGTGGGTCCGGGTGGGGAGTCGTTGACGTATGCGGAGTTGGATGCGCGGGTCAATGGTTTGGCGCGTGTGTTGGTGGGGCGTGGTGTGGGACCGGAGTCGTTGGTGGGGTTGGCGGTTCGCCGGTCGGTGGATTTGGTGGTCGGTATGTATGCGGTGCTGACTGCGGGTGGTGCGTATGTGCCGTTGGATCCGGATCATCCGGTGGAGCGGGTGGGGTATGTGCTGGATGTGGCGCGTCCGGTGTGTGTGTTGACGACGGCGCGTGATGGTTTCGTGGTGCCGGGTGGTGTGCCGGTGGTGGAGATCGACACCATCGATCTGTCGTCGGTAGCCGTGGATGCTCTGGCGGAGTCGGAGCTGCGTGCGCCGGTTCGGCCATCGGATACCGCGTACGTCATTTTCACGTCGGGATCGACGGGCCGCCCGAAGGGTGTGGCGGTGTCGCACGAGGCGATTCACAATCAGATCGAGTGGATGTTGTCGCAGTATCCGCTGGGTGCGGGTGACGTCTATCTGCAGAAGACCGCCACCACGTTCGATGTGTCGCTGTGGGGTTTCTTCATGCCGTTGCGGGCGGGCGCGACGTTGGTGGTGGCGACGCCGGATGGTCATCGGGATCCGTTGTATGTGGCGGAAACGATTGCGGCGCAGCGGGTTACGGTGACGGATTTCGTGCC
This sequence comes from Nocardia kruczakiae NBRC 101016, assembly GCF_001612965.1. Classification (GTDB taxonomy): domain Bacteria; phylum Actinomycetota; class Actinomycetes; order Mycobacteriales; family Mycobacteriaceae; genus Nocardia; species Nocardia kruczakiae. Next base: position 45 of record NZ_BDBL01000102.1, on the reverse strand, counting down.
GTCGATGTTGTCGGTGTTCGCCGCCCACGCGGATCGGGCGCAGTT
>NZ_BDBL01000101.1 GCF_001612965.1 Nocardia kruczakiae NBRC 101016 | reverse complement strand
AAGAGCTTCTATCGGGTTCGGTTGCTGAGTCGTCGCCAGCAGATCAGTGCTGCGGCGAGGTCGAGGAATCCGTGGTGGATGTCGGTGCGTCGTTCCCATCGGATGGCCAGCCGAGGGTACTGGTGGAGCAGGGCGAAGGTTTGCTCGACGATCCAGCGGCCGGCGGTGACCTTGTCGCGGGTTCCGCGGCGAGCGATGTAGCCGGTGATATGTCGTTGCCGCAGTTCGGAATACACACTGGGATAGTCGTATCCTTTGTCCGCGATCAGGGTGGCGATCCGGCGACGGGGTCGGCCTGGCCGCCCGCGCAGGGGTCGGACCCGGTCGAGCAGCGTGGGCAGCAGCAGATGGTCGTTGACGTTGGCCGCTGACAATGCGACTGCGAGTGGGAAGCCGTTCGCGCAGGTCAGGATGTGGTGCTTGGATCCGGTCTTCGCGCGGTCGACCGGGCTGGGACCTGTTGCGGCGCCCCTTTTTTCGCCCGCACGTGCGAGCCGTCGACCATGACCCGGTCGAAGTCGATCATCCTGGCGGCGTGGCAACGGGCGAGCACCGCCTGATGGATCTGTTCGAACGCTCCGGCGGCTTGCCAGTCGCGTAACCTGCGCCAACAGGTCATCCCGGACCCGAAGCCCAGTTCCTGGGGCAGGTCCTCCCATCCGATCCCGGTGATCAGCACGAACAAGATCCCCTGCAGCACCAGACGGGAGTCCATCTGCGGCGGTCCCGGCGTCCCGGCCGGTTTCACCGGCAGTAGCGGTTCGATTACCGCCCACAACTCGTCATCCACGATCCAGGGTGCTGCCACGACGAAACATCCTGCACTGCAACCGAACCCGCCGCCAACCGAACAAACCTGTTAGGAGCTCTAAGG
>NZ_BDBL01000100.1 GCF_001612965.1 Nocardia kruczakiae NBRC 101016 | reverse complement strand
ACGACCCCAGGCGGAACCAGCAACGGCGTCGCCTACACGTATCTCTCGGTACCCACGTTGACCTCGGTCGTGCCGAACGCCGGATCGGTGACCGGCGGGACCACGGTCGTCCTGACCGGAACGAACCTCACCGGCGCCACCGCGGTGAATTTCGGTGGCACTCCGGCCACGTCGTTCACTGTCGACTCCGCCACCCAGATCACCGCCGTCGCCCCCGCGGGAGCGGCGGGGACCGTACAGGTCACCGTCACGACGCCGGGTGGTACGAGCAACGGCGTCGCCTACACCTATATCGCCGTACCCACCTTGATCACAGCTGTGCCGAACGTGGGCCCGGTGACAGGCGGGACCACCGTCGTCCTCACCGGAACCAACCTCACCGGCACCACCGCGGTGAATTTCGGTGGCACACCGGCGGCTTCGTTCACCGTCGACTCCGCCACTCAGATCACCGCCGTCGCACCCGCGGGAACGGCGGGGACCGTACAGATCACCGCCACCACCGCGGGCGGCACGAGCAACGGCGTCGCATTCACCTACGTCGCGGTACCCACCCTGGCCGGCATCACTCCCCCGGCGGGCTCGGTGACAGGCGGGACCACCGTCGTCCTCACCGGAACCAACCTCACCGGCACCACGGCAGTGAATTTCGGTGGCACACCGGCCACCTCGTTCACCGTCAACTCGGCCACCCAGATCACCGCGGTGGCGCCTGCGGGAGCGGCCGGGGCGGTGCAGGTCACCGTCACGACACCGGGTGGTACGAGTAACGGGGTCGTCTACACGTATGTCGCGGTGCCCACGCTGGTCGCGGCGGTACCCAACGTCGGATCGGTCACCGGCGGCACCACCGTCGTCCTCACCGGAACCAACCTCACCGGCACCACCGCGGTGAGCTTCGGTGGCACACCGGCCACCTCGTTCACCGTCGACTCCGCCACCCAGATCACCGCCGTCGCCCCGGCAGGCACTGCCGGGACCGTGCAGATCACCGCCACGACCGCAGGCGGAACCAGCAACGGCGTCGCCTACACCTACATCGCGGTACCCACCCTGGTCGCGGCGGTACCCAACGTCGGCCCGGTGACAGGCGGGACCACCGTCGTCCTGACCGGAACCAACCTCACCGGCACCACCGCGGTGAATTTCGGTGGCACACCGG
>NZ_BDBL01000099.1 GCF_001612965.1 Nocardia kruczakiae NBRC 101016 | reverse complement strand
TCATGCGGTGGTGTAGGTGCGGGCGACGAGGGCGCTGCGGAGGTACCAGAGTCCGCTGGCTTGGGTGGGGTCGAAGCCGGTGAGTTGGGCGATGCGTTTGAGGCGGTAGTCGACGGTGTTGGTGTGGACGTGGAGGAGTCGGGCGGTGCGTTGGCGGTTGAGGTTGTTGGCGATGTGGGTTTGGAGGGTGGTGAGGAGTTCGGGGTGGTGGTCGAGGGGGTTGAGGAGGGTGCCGAGGTGGTCGCGTCCGGGTCCGGGGCGGGTGAGTTGGTATTCGAGGGCGAGGTCGTCGAAGCGGTAGAGGCCGGGGATGGATTGGAGGCGGGTGACCATGTCGAGGAGTTGGTGGGTTTGGTCGGTGGCGGTGGGGATGTCGGTGGTGGGTGTGGTTGTGGTGGTGGCGGTGATGGGGACGCGGGCGGCGTGGGAGAGGTGGGTGATGAGGGTGTCGAGGTCGGTGGGTGTGGTGGTGGGGATGAGGAGGGTGCCGCCGTCGGTGGACAGGAGGGAGAGGGTGGTGGTGTGGGTGGTGGTGGCGAGGGCGGCTTGGATGCGGCGGAGTTTGCGGCGGGCGATGATGGTGGGGTCGAGGTGGGGGTTGGCTTGGTCGGGGTGTGGGGGGATGTGGAGGGCGAGGATGTGGTAGTTGTCGGCGATTTCGATGCCGCATTCGCGGGCCATGGTGCTGGTGGGGTGGCCGCCGAGGAGGGCGGAGGTGAGGGTGTGGACGGCGTTGTGGTGTTCGGAGACGACGGCGCGGAGTTCGCGGACGTAGGCGCCGGAGACGGCGGTGGTCATGGTGTCGAGGATTTCGACGAGGAGTTTGGCGCCTTGGAGGAGGTTGGTGTAGTCGGTGTGGGTGAGGGTGAGGGTGGGTTCGCTGTTGTCGGTGGTGGTGGTGCGGGTTTTGGTGGTGGCGTTGGTGACGACGAGGTCGAAGCCGATTTTGAAGCCTTCGTGGATGGCGTGGTGGATGGTGTCGATGGGGACGCCTTCGCGGGCCCAGGCGGCGGCGGCGTCTTTGAGGCGTTCGGTTTTTTCGGGGATGTCGCGGCCGTCGAGGAGGCTGATGGCGAGTTCGAGGCAGGTGCGGGTGATGGTGGTGATGTCGCCGTGGATGGCGTCGCCGGGCAGGGTGCCGCAGGGGGCGACGTTTTCGACGAAGTGGCCGACCATGTGCCGCGACAGCGACCACACATCCTTCAACGGCGACGACA
>NZ_BDBL01000098.1 GCF_001612965.1 Nocardia kruczakiae NBRC 101016 | reverse complement strand
TGAGGTTCCCCCGCTTTGCTGGAGGGCGGGGTAATCAGGTTCCAGCCGGAACCGGGTGATGGTAGCTCGCCTCGAACTCATCGGGTGATCGCCAACCCAGTTTCTTCTGGATGCGCTGGCTGTTGTACCAGCCATCGATATAGGCGAACAGGGCGTTCTCGGCCTCGTCCCGGCTTCGCCAGGCCCGGCGATAGACCAGCTCGGTCTTCAGGGTGGAGAAGAAGTTCTCCATCAACGCGTTGTCGTAGCTGTCGCCGACCGATCCCATCGACTGGGCGATCCCGTTGTCGGCCAATCTGTTAGCGAAACGAATCGCTGTGTAGGTCGAGCCCCTGTCGCTGTGATGAATCAGTTCACCGTCGCGGATGTCTCGGCTCCAAACCGCGAACTCCAACGCACCGAGCACCAGTTCGGTGTCGCAGCGGTCCGAGGTTTTCCAGCCCACGATCCGGTTGGAGAACGCGTCCCGCACCGCGGCCAGCCAGAACGCGCCCTGACCACACGGGATCCTGGTCGCGTCGGCCACCCACAACCGGTTCGGTCGATCCGCAGTGAAGACCCGTTCGACCAGGTCCGGAGCTGGCGCGGCCCGCGGATCGGCCCGTGTCGAGGCGATGCGCCACCGTTTCCGCAGGAAAGCGCCTTGCAACCCGGCGCCACGCATCACTCTCTCCACCCGTTTGCGGCCGACCGAGATGCCGCGGCGGGCCAGCATCGCGTGCACGCGTGGAGACCCGTAGGTGCCGCCGGAGCTGGTATGGATATCGACGATCTCGGCCAGTAATGCTTCGTCGGCGATCTGCCGCGCTGAGGGTTGTTCCAGGCGTTTGCACCACCAGTAATAGGTCGACGAGGCGATGCCGAGTACCCGCAATACGAGCTCGACCGGGTGCCGGCTGTCCTTGACGAACCGCACGATCACCTCCGGGTCTGGCCGAGCTCCGAGGCGAAATAAGCGCTCGCAGAACGCAGGATGTCGTTGACCCGCTCCAACTCGGCGACCTGTTTACGCAGGCGCTTGTTCTCCTCGGCCAAATCCGTGTCCGCCGATTCCGGTCGCTGACCAGTGTCTGCTTGGCGGATCCAATTCCGCAGTGCCTCGTGATGCACACCCAGTTGCTGGGCGAGTTTGCGGATCGTCGGTTTCGGGTCCGACTCCAGATACAGCCGGACCGCTCGAGCCTTCAACTCGTCCGGGTACTTCTTCGGTGCTGCCACGCGGGGCTCCTTCCCGGTCCTATCGGACCATGCTCAGAGCCCTCCAAGGAAGCGGGGGAACCTC
>NZ_BDBL01000097.1 GCF_001612965.1 Nocardia kruczakiae NBRC 101016 | reverse complement strand
ATCAACGGCACCGAGCGCGTGGTCGTCTCGCAGCTGGTGCGCTCGCCGGGTGTGTACTTCGACGAGTCGATCGACAAGGGCACCGAGAAGACGCTGCACAGCGTGCGCGTCATCCCGTCGCGTGGTGCGTGGCTGGAATTCGATGTCGACAAGCGCGACACCGTCGGTGTGCGTATCGATCGCAAGCGTCGTCAGCCGGTCACCGTGCTGCTGAAGGCGCTGGGCATGACCACCGAGGAGATCACCGAGCGTTTCGGTTTCTCCGAGATCATGCTGTCGACCCTGGAGAAGGACAACACCGCCGGCCAGGACGAGGCGCTGCTCGACATCTACCGCAAGCTGCGTCCGGGCGAGCCGCCGACCAAGGAGTCCGCGCAGACCCTGCTGGAGAACCTGTTCTTCAAGGAGAAGCGCTACGACCTGGCCCGCGTCGGCCGCTACAAGGTCAACAAGAAGCTGGGCGTCAACACCGGTGAGCCGGTGATCGGCTCGACGCTGAACCGCGAGGACATCGTCGCCACCATCGAGTACCTGGTGCGTCTGCACCAGGGCGACAAGCTGATGACCGTCCCCGGCGGCGTCGAGGTTCCGGTCGAGGTCGACGACATCGACCACTTCGGCAACCGTCGCCTGCGCACCGTCGGCGAGCTGATCCAGAACCAGCTGCGCGTCGGCCTCTCGCGGATGGAACGTGTCGTGCGTGAGCGTATGACCACCCAGGACGTCGAGGCCATCACCCCGCAGACCCTGATCAACATCCGCCCGATCACGGCGGCGATCCGGGAGTTCTTCGGCACCTCGCAGCTGTCGCAGTTCATGGACCAGAACAACCCGCTCTCGGGTCTGACCCACAAGCGTCGTCTGTCGGCGCTGGGCCCGGGTGGTCTGTCCCGTGAGCGCGCCGGCCTGGAAGTGCGCGACGTGCACCCCTCGCACTACGGCCGCATGTGCCCGATCGAGACCCCGGAAGGCCCGAACATCGGCCTGATCGGTTCGCTGTCGGTGTACGCGCGGGTCAACCCGTTCGGTTTCATCGAGACCCCCTACCGCAAGGTGGAGAACGGCCGGGTCACCGACGAGGTCAAGTACCTGACCGCCGACGAGGAGGACCGGCACGTCCGGGCCCAGGCGAATTCGCCCGTCGACGCCGACGGCAACTTCCTCGAGGAGCGCGTGCTCGCCCGCCGCGGTAACGAGGAGATGGAATACGTCTCCCCGGCCGAGGTCGACTACATGGATGTCTCGCCGCGCCAGATGGTGTCGGTGGCGACCGCCATGATCCCGTTCCTCGAGCACGACGACGCCAACCGCGCCCTCATGGGGGCGAACATGCAGCGTCAGGCCGTGCCGCTGATCCGTTCCGAGTCGCCGCTGGTCGGCACCGGTATGGAGCTGCGTGCCGCGGTGGACGCCGGCGATGTGGTCGTCAACGAGAAGCCCGGTGTGGTGGAAGAGGTTTCGGCCGACTACATCACCGTCATGCACGACGACGGCACTCGTAAGAGCTACCGGATGCGGAAGTTCGCCCGCTCCAACCAGGGCACCTGCGCCAACCAGCGCCCGATCGTGGACGAGGGCCAGCGGGTCGAGCACGGCCAGGTTCTGGCCGACGGCCCGTGCACCGAGAACGGT
>NZ_BDBL01000096.1 GCF_001612965.1 Nocardia kruczakiae NBRC 101016 | reverse complement strand
GTCAACGGCACCGAGCGAGTTGTGGTGTCGCAGCTGGTGCGTTCACCGGGGGTGTATTTCGACGCGTCGATCGACAAGGGCACCGAGAAGACGCTGCATTCGGCGCGGGTGATTCCGTCGCGCGGTGCGTGGCTGGAATTCGATGTCGACAAGCGCGACACCGTCGGTGTGCGTATCGATCGCAAGCGTCGTCAGCCGGTCACCGTGCTGCTGAAGGCATTGGGCTGGACCAGTGAACGGATCGCCGAGCGGTTCGGCTTCTCCGAGATCATGACCACCTCGCTGGCCAAGGACAACATCGCCGGCACCGACGAGGCGCTGCTCGACATCCACCGCAAGCTGCGGCCGGGCGAGCCGCCGACCAAGGAGTCCGCGCAGAACCTGCTGGAGAACCTGTTCTTCCGGGACAACCGCTACGACCTCGGCGCGGTCGGCCGCTACAAGATCAACAAGAAACTCGGGACGCACGGAGGGCGCACGGGCGGTCCGCGCGTGCTGACCGAGGACGATATCGTCACCATCATCGAGTACCTGTTGCGTTTGCGCGCAGGCGATTCCACGATGACCGCGCCCGGCGGGCCGGAGGTGCCGGTCGAGGTCGACGATATCGACCACTTCGGCAACCGGCGGGTCCGTACGGTCGGCGAGTTGATCCAGAATCAGATCCGCATCGGGCTCTCGCGGATGGAGCGAGTGGTCCGGGAACGGATGACGACCCAGGATGTCGAGGCCATCACCCCGCAGACACTGATCAACATCCGCCCGATCACGGCGGCGGTCCGCGAGTTCTTCGGCAGCTCACAACTGTCGCAGTTCCTGGACGAACGCAACCCGCTGGCGAGCCTGACCAACAAGCGCCGGCTGTCGGCGCTGGGGCCGGGCGGTCTGAGCCGGGAGCGCGCCGGCCTCGAGGTCCGCGATGTGCACTACAGCCACTACGGCCGGATGTGCCCGATCGAGACCCCGGAAGGTCCGAGTATCGGCCTGATCGGCTACCTCTCGGTGTACGCGCGGGTCAATCCGTTCGGTTTCATCGAAACCCCGTATCGACGGGTGGTCGACGGCGCCGTCACCGACGAGGTCGACTATCTGACCGCCGACGAGGAGGATCGGCACGTCGTCGCGCAGGCCAACGAACCGCTCGATGCCGGCGGACGCTTCGTGGCCGCGCGAATTCCGGTGCGGCGCAAGAATTCCGAGGTCGAGCTCGTCGATTCGACCCTGATCGACTATATGGATGTCTCGCCGCGCCAGATGGTGTCGGTGGCGACCGCCATGATCCCGTTCCTCGAACACGACGACGCCAACCGCGCCCTGATGGGTGCGAACATGCAGAAACAGGCGGTGCCGCTGCTGCGCACCGAGGCGCCGCTGGTCGGCACCGGTGTGGAGCGACGGGCCGCCGTCGATGCCGGCGATCTGATCGTCAACGAGAAAGCCGGTGTGGTGGAGGAGGTTTCGGCCGACTACATCACCGTCGTGCACGACGACGGGACGCGGCGCAGCTATCGGCTGCGGAAGTTCTCGCGCACGAATCAGGGCACCTGCGCCAACCAGCGCCCCATCGTGGACGAAGGACAGCGGGTGGCCGGCGGAGATGTCCTCGCCGACGGTCCGGCCACCGAGAACGGT
>NZ_BDBL01000095.1 GCF_001612965.1 Nocardia kruczakiae NBRC 101016 | reverse complement strand
GGGATGGATCGCCAAGGCGGGGTGGGACATTCGGCTCACCGACGGCGCCCGCCCCGACTGGGCGCAGCGACTGCCCGCGGAACTGCTTTCGGCACAACCGGATACGAATCTCGCCACGCCGGTGTTCGACGGTGCGCACGAAGCCGAACTCGCCGGCCTGCTCACCTCGACCCTGCCCAACCGCGACGGCGAGGTCATGGTCGACGCGAACGGTAAGTCGGTGTTGTTCGACGGCCGTTCCGGTGAGCCGTTCCCGTACCCGGTGGCGGTGGGTTACATGTACATCCTGAAGCTGCATCACTTGGTGGACGACAAGATCCACGCGCGGTCGACGGGTCCGTACTCGATGATCACT
>NZ_BDBL01000094.1 GCF_001612965.1 Nocardia kruczakiae NBRC 101016 | reverse complement strand
CAGCAGCCGCTCGGTGGTAAGGCGCAGTTCGGTGGTCAGCGTTTCGGTGAGATGGAGTGCTGGGCCATGCAGGCCTACGGCGCGGCCTACACGCTGCAGGAACTGCTGACCATCAAGTCCGACGACGTGGTCGGCCGGGTGAAGGTCTACGAGGCGATCGTCAAGGGCGAGAACATCCCCGAACCGGGCATCCCGGAATCGTTCAAGGTTCTGCTCAAGGAACTGCAGTCACTGTGCCTCAACGTCGAGGTGCTGTCGGCAGACGGCTCGGCGATCGAATTGCAGCAGGCCGACGACGACATCGACCGCACCGCCGCGAATCTCGGAATCAGCCTGTCCGGCAACGAATCCGCCGCGGCGGACCTGGGCTGAGCGCGTGACCGCGCACCCCAACGGGTGCGCGGTCCCCTGCCCTCGGCCGCGTCGAATGCCGGGTCGAGTGGAGCCAGCGCGGCCCGGAGTTCTACGGCAGCACCGCGTAATCCCTACCTCGCGGCGAACGCACCCGCCTGCGCCGCCAGCACCGCCGCGGTGGCCGCCCGTCGCGGCCCCGCCGGATCGGCCGGAGTCCGCAACAACACCAACTGGTGGTACAGCGGTGCGGTCGCCGCGACGAGCACTGCGCGCGCATCGGTTTCGGCGGGGATCTCGCCCCGATGGATCGCCCGCCCCACGACGATCTCGCATTGCGCGTAGCGGTCCTCCCACAGCTGCCGCAGCGCCCGGGCCGCGTCCTCGGAGCGGAAGGACACCGCGATCAGCGCCGAGGCGATCGACGACTCCTCGGTGAGTGAATCCTGGATCTCCCGGTTGAGTTCGGTGAGATCGCCTGTCAGCGAACCGGTGTCGCGCGGCCGCCAGTCCAGATCGCTCGCGGCGGCGAAGACGTCGGCGATCAGGCCGCCGACATCGCGCCAGCGCCGATACACCGTGGTGCGGTGCACGCCCGCGCGCGCCGCCACCGCATCCACGGTCAGCGCGTCGTATCCGTGCTCGGTCAATTCGGCTTGCACCGCGGCGAGCACGTGTTCGCGGATGCGAGCGGTGCGCCCGCCCGGTCTCGAGGTGGGCTGCCGGGCGGCCGCGGGCTCGTTCGCTGCAGAGGTCATGGTCGTTCATCCGGTTGCTCGGCGGGAGGGAGTGTGCCATCATCCTAAAGCAACATTCGTCGCATTAATGCGGCGGTCGCGACTTTCGCACTTTCCGATCAGACACGGACAGAAGGGTTTTCGCATGCCCGGCCAACTCCCCGTCACGGACCCGACCACGCTGCATCCGATGCCGGGACAGCCGCGAGTCGTCCTGCTGAAACCCCTCGTCACCTCGCCGCTGATCGAGGTCGGCGAATACTCCTACTACGACGATCCGGA
>NZ_BDBL01000093.1 GCF_001612965.1 Nocardia kruczakiae NBRC 101016 | reverse complement strand
CTTCACAAGGCTCGATCGGGCGTTGTATGTGCGGCGATGCTGAACCGCGCCACACATACAACGCTCTGGATCACGGTGTCCGAAGCATCCCGACCGTTCGCGGCGGAGCGGTGAGAGCGTGCACCGCACCGAGGGTCCCGCCGGCTGCGGCACCGATGGCCGCTAGCGGGACAGCCATGAGGGCGGCTCCGTAAGCGGCACCGATCGGGCCCGCGGCAAGGCCGATCGGCGCGAACGGCATTCCGACGGCAAGTCCGATTCCACCGCCGACGACTGCGCCGACCAGCGCGAACGGACTAGCCACCGCAGCACCTGTCACCGCACCGATCGCGGCACCTCCGAGGGCTTCGCCTGCGATACGGTCGGATCGGCTGCGTTCCATTCCCACCGAGTCGAGGAAGGTCGCCATATTGGCCTCGGTAACCGCAGCGCCGTCGTTGAGCTGGATTGCTTGCTCACGGTAGAGCCACTCGGGGGCATCGACCTGAACATCACCAAAGCGCAGCTTTCCGGCCGGCGGTGCGATCGGCGGCACGGGAGCGACCGGAAGCGGGGCGTGCAGTACGCCCACCGGAGCCAAGTAGTTCTGCTCCGGCATTGGGCGTGCCCACTGGAGCGAGCTGAATGTACTGTCCGGAATCTTCAGCCCTTCGTACGGATGTACGTTCGGCGGTTCGGCCGCAGGCCACTGCGCCGGCTGCCCGGACTCGGAGCCATTCGACTGTGCTGCTGGGGCGGTCTGAGCGGCGTCGGCCTTCGCGAGGCCGGTCCCCGTGAGCGCCAGCGTCATCGAAACGGCAACTCCCGTCCCTATCGCCGAAATCGACATTCTTCGGTGCGCCTTGGTAGCAGAGTGCTTTCCCTTGCCCATAGATCACCCTCCATCGGAAAAGAGATTTCAATGCCGGACCTCAGATGTGCCGGACATATGGAACGATCGAATCCGGCGCAGTGGAACTATTCGTTATTTGCGGCGGCGGGTCAACGATTTGGGCTTGCCGTTTTTGCGCGCCGTGTCGTCGGCCGCCATCGCGTCGCGCAGACTTTTCGGCCGCATATCTGTCCAGTTCTCTTCGACGTACTCGATGCAGGCCTGGCGGCTGTTTTCGCCGAACACGACATCCCACCCATCAGGGACCTCCGCAAAGGTCGGCCAGATGGAATATTGTTCCTCATCGTTGATTAGAACCGAGAATCGGCCGTTGTCGTCGTCGAAGGGGTTGGTGCTGGTCATTTCACCTCACTGAGCGGTCATTTTGAGTGGATGGACAAGTTCGCATCCCGAAGTTTCGCGCAGGCCTCTGCGATGCATACTTATCTGAGAGACGTTGCCAGAGTTCGGAAGAAGACCCGGAGGGGGCGCCGAACACTGGGACGTTGCGCAAGAGTATTCGGTTGCGGCTATCGCCGCCTGCAGCCATAATTGGCGATAGTGCCGTGCACGGAGCGGCGAGTGTGTCGGCAAGCGCTTCGGCCGGACGGCCGATTAGATGCGACAACAAAAATTAGATCCTCCTTCCCTGTGGGAGAAAGTCCTGGCAGGTGAAGAGAGAGTGCGAACTGCACGGTATTCGGGGCAGTGCCACGCCCCGGATGGGGCGGGTATCGGAGTCCACCTCCGTGAGCAAGTTGGGCACGCGGCTATCCGGCGGTACCAAAGTAGGCGGAAGAAAGGCGGACCGCGAATCGGGCGAACTGCTCATGCTGGTCATATCACGCAAAAAACACCTCGAAGTGTTGTGAAG
>NZ_BDBL01000092.1 GCF_001612965.1 Nocardia kruczakiae NBRC 101016 | reverse complement strand
ACCGCGGCAACCCTCGTCGATGCCCCGCTCGCACGCGCCGTGCTGATGAAGTTTCGCTCCACCTCGGCCCTGGGTGAGCCGTCGTTCGGCACCGCGACCTTCCTGGTCCCGACCGTCGCCTGGCCGGGGCCCGGCCCGCGGCCGGTGGAAGTGGACACGCTGCCGATCAACGCGCTGGGCTTGCGATGCACCCCCGGATACACCCTCGCGCACGGTGTCCGCGACAACAACGGAATCAATGTCTTCCTGCCGGGTGTGGCGGCCACGCTGAACAAGGGCCACGCCGTGCTGATCCCCGACCACGAGGGCCCGCTGGCCGCCTATGCGGAGCCCACCGTCGCCGGCCACATGACGCTCGACTCGATCCGGGCGGTCCGGTCGATGTTCCCGGAAGAGTTGTCCGGCAGTCCTTTCGCGGTCACCGGATACTCGGGCGGGGCGATCGCCTCCTACGCCACCGCGATGCTGCTGCACGAATACGCACCGGAACTGTCGGGTGTGCTCACGGGGGCGGCCGTGGGTGGCCTGGTGACCGATTACGGCGCGGTGGCGCGAGTGTTCAACGGGCGCAGCGCATCCGGAATCCTGTTGTCGGTTTCGCTGGCCATGGCGCGCGAACATCCGGAGATGCTGGACTACATGAACGATCTGGCGCAGTGGGCCGGCACCTCGCCACTGAAGGACATCTGCGGTGAAGCCGACGGCCCGCTCGGAGCCGTGGGTATCCCGATCGACGTGGCGGCGAATATCGAGAACCCGCTCGACAGCGATATCGCGGCGCGGATCGAACGACTGACCGACCTGACCGATCGCACATCGGCTGTGCCGCTGTACATCTACCACGGCGCCGACGACTTCTGGATCCCCATCCAGGGGCCTCGGCAGATGTATCGGCGCCAGTGCGGCCTGGGTGTCGCGGCGATGTTCCGCACCGAGCCCGGTGAACACGTCTCCGCGATGGTCAGCGGGGCGGCCGGTGCGAACGACTGGATCGATGCGAGGTTGCGGGGTGAGCAGGCACCGAACGAATGTGCCTGACGCGTGTGGCTCGCGTGCCGCTGCCCGCGACAGCGGCGCGCGAGCCACACTTCAACCGCGATTTCGGCTCGGCCCCCGGGAGAACGGCGTCAGCATTCGCTGGGCGCGGGTTCGCCGCGCAATCGCGCGAGGATCCAGTTGTCGAGTTCGGGCGAGCCGGTGACGTATCCGATCAAATGCTCACCGGGCACGACCCGGAAGACCGCCGGGACACCGCGCTCGCATTGCTGCCGGAACGTTCGCCGGGCGTCGTCGAGCGGAATCCACGGATCGTGCGCGCCGTGGTAGATGAACAGCGGCACCGCCGAGGTCCGGTCCCGCAGGTCCAATGCGGCGAACATCTCGTGCGCGATCGGGCCGTCCAGCGAATTGCCGGTGTTCGCCGCGACGTCCATCGGAAAACCGAGCACACCCAGCGGACCGTCCGCATCGCCGCAGATGTCCTTCACCGGTGAGGTCGCCACCCACTGCGCGAGATGATTCGTGTAGTCCAGCATCTCCGGATGTTCGCGCGCGACGGCCAGCGCCACCGAGAGCAGGATGCCGGAGGAGATATTGCCGTTGAATCGGCGGGCGACGTTCTCGTTGTCGGTGACCAGTCCGCCCGCGGCCGCCCCGACCACGGCGCCTTCCAATTCCGGCGCGTATTCGCGCAACAGCATGGCCGCCGCGTAGGAGGCGATTGCCCCGCCCGAGTATCCGCTGATCACGAAGTGGCTGTCGCCGAATTCGTTCGCGCCCACCGTCCGGGTCGCGCGAATCGAATCGAGAACCACGTGCCCGGCCACCTTCGGCTCGGCGTAGGCCATCAGCGGGCCCTCGTGGTCGGGTACCAGCACCGCGTGCCCTTGGCCAAGCGCCCACCAGATCGACGGCATGAAGACCGTGAGATCGGTGTTGGGTTTGTCCAGCAGACCGTGCGACATCTGATAACCCGGCGTGCAGTGCGATCCGAGGGAGTTGATCGGCAGTGCGTCCACCTCCACGGGTTGCGGCCCGGGACCGGCCCACGGGGCGGCCGGAGTGATCAGTGTGGCGGTGCCGAAGGTAGGCGCCCCGGATGCCGAGGTGGAGCGGAACTTCAGCAGCAGCGCGCGGCGGATCGGAACCGCCATCCGGAGGGCTGCGGT
>NZ_BDBL01000091.1 GCF_001612965.1 Nocardia kruczakiae NBRC 101016 | reverse complement strand
GTCCTCACTGCGGCATGTGTTCGTGATCGGTGAGGCGTTGCCTCCGGAGACGGCTGCGGCGTTCGGTGCGGTGTCGGATGCTCGGTTGCACAATCTGTACGGCCCGACCGAGGCGGCGGTGTCGATCACCTATCGCGAGGTCACCGCGGCCGATGCGTCGGGTGTGTCGGTGCCGATCGGTGTGCCGCAGTGGAATTCGCAGGTTTATGTTTTGGATTCGCGGTTGCGGCCGGTGCCCGATGGTGTGGTCGGTGAGTTGTATCTTGCCGGTGATCAGTTGGCGCGGGGGTATTTGCGTCGTCCGGATCTGACTTCGGATCGGTTCGTTGCGAATCCGTTCGGTGCGGCCGGGGCTCGTATGTATCGCACCGGTGATCTCGTCCGGTGGACTCGCACGGCGTCCGGCGATCCGGTTCTGGATTACCTGGGTCGTATCGATTTCCAGGTGAAGTTCCGGGGCCAGCGCATCGAGCTGGGCGAGATCGAGGCCGCGTTGCTGGCCGTTCCGGGCGTCAGCCAGGCCGTCGCGCTGGTCGTCGCCGGGCCCACCGGTGAACAACTCGTCGGCTATGCGGTGCCCGCGCCCGGCCAGCACCTGGATCCGACGGCGCTGCGTGCGGGTCTCGCCTCGGCCCTGCCCTCGTACATGGTGCCCGCGGTCGTGACGATGCTGGACGCGTTGCCGCTCAACACCTCCGGAAAGCTCGACCGCAAGGCCTTGCCCGCGCCGGTGTTCGAGGCGCAGGTGTTCGCCGCGCCCGTCACCGTGGTCGAGGAACTCGTGGCGAACGTGTTCGCTGAGGTGCTCGGCATCGAGCGGGTGGGTCGCGACGACGACTTCTTCGCGCTGGGCGGCAACTCGCTGAGCGCCACCCGGGTCGCGGCGCGCCTCGGCTCCGCTCTCGACACCCGAGTGCCGGTCCGCCTGGTCTTCGAGGCCGGCAGTGTGGCGGCCCTCGCCTCCCGAGTGGAGACGAGCCGGTCCGATGCGGATCGCCCGGCGCTCACCGCCCGGCCGCGTCCGGAACGCATTCCGTTGTCGCTCGCACAGCAGCGGATGTGGTTCCTCAACCAGTTCGACACCACCTCGCCCGCCAACAACATCCCGTTCGCCGTCCGGTTGACCGGCGCACTGGACATCGCGGCGCTGCGCGCGGCCATCGGCGATCTGGTGGCCCGGCACGAGGTGCTGCGGACGGTCTACCCGGCCGTGGACGGTGTCGGCTACCAGTCGGTGTTGCCCCCGTCGGTCGTGCCGGACGTGCCGGTGATTCCGATCGCCGAGGGCGAGATCGAAGGCTGGGTCACCGAATTCGCGCTTCGCGGTTTCGACGTCGCGGCCGAGGTGCCGCTGCGGATCGCGGTGCTGGAGCCCGAGACCGACGTGCACGTGGTGGTCATGGTGACGCACCACATCGCCGCCGACGGCGCGTCGGTGGCGCCGCTGGTCCGAGACCTGATGACCGCTTACCTCGCGCAGGAAGCGGGCAGTGCGCCCACGTGGGCGCCGCTGCCGGTGCAGTACGCGGATTACACACTGTGGCAGCGAGATCTGCTGGGTGACGAGGAAGATCCGAAGTCGGTGGCCGCCGGTCAGATCGCGTTCTGGCGAGAGGCGCTGGCGGGTCTGCCCGAGCGGCTCGACCTTCCAGCCGACCGGCCGCGTCCGTACACCGCCTCGGGTGTCGGACGCACCCTGGCCTTCGACATTCCGGCGTCCACGCGCGCCGCGGCGATCCGGTTGGCGCGGGCACAGAACTCCTCGGAGTTCATGGTGGTGCACGCGGCCTTCGCCGCGCTGCTGGCCCGGCTCTCCGGTACCCCGGACATAGCCATCGGCACCCCCGTGGCCGGCCGTGGTGAGCGCGAGCTCGACGGTCTGATCGGCATGTTCGTCAACACCCTGGTGCTGCGAACCGAGATCGATCCGGGCGAGAGCTTCACCGATCTGCTGGCGCGGGTGAAACGAACCGATCTCGCCGCGTTCTCCCACGCGGAGCTGCCGTTCGAGCGCCTGGTGGAGGTGATGGATCCGGTTCGCGCTCCCTCGCACCACCCGCTGTTCCAGGTCGCGCTGTTCTTCCAGAACTTGGAGCAGGCCGGTCTGGAGCTGCCCGGAATCCGCGTCGACGAACTGGGCATCGACGGTGCGATCGCGAAATTCGATCTGCAACTGACCATTTCGCCGCCGGAGGACGAATCCGCCCCGGCCGCGGCTCTGTTCACCTATGCGACCGACCTGTTCGACGAGTCGACCGTCGACGCGTTCGCCGCTCGTTTCGTGCGGTTGCTGGATGCGCTGCTGGCCGACCCGGAACGGTCCGTTGGC
>NZ_BDBL01000090.1 GCF_001612965.1 Nocardia kruczakiae NBRC 101016 | reverse complement strand
GCCGGGATCGGTGTTCGCGCCGGGAGGGCCCGCGGCGCGGGTGGCGGTGCGGCGGACCCGTCCCGGCCGTGCATTCGGTTGTGCGGCAGGAGGTTTCGCGTCCGTACTGCCCGGCGCCGGTACGGAGGTGACGGTGGGGCCGGCCGGGGCCGGTCCGACGGGCGCCGTCTCGGGCGGGGTGCCGGTCCGGTTACGGGAGTGCCGGCGGCCGCCGCGCCGGGAACGCCGTGCTCGGCGCCGCGGCTGAGTGCGGTCCGTCTCGGGCGAATCCGTCTGTGCGGCTTCGGTTTCGCCGGATGTGGCGGTGGGCTGGGTGGCGTCGGCCGCGGCGCGCGTGCGGCGACGGCGCCCCCGGGAACGGGAGCGGCGAGTGCCGGTGGGCTCGGCACTCGCCGAATCCTGTTGCGGCGCCGGTGTTTCGGTCGGCTCGACGCCGAGTTTGGCCAGAATGGCACGGACGACGCGGCCGGGGCTGCGGCCGTCGGTGCGAATCCGGATGGAGGCCACCTCGCGGTAGAGCGGGCGCCGCACGCGCATCAGTTCGCGATATTTCGCGCTCGGATCGTCGCCGTTGAGCAGCGGCCGATTCGTCGACGCCCCGGTCCGGCGCAGTCCCTCGGACACGCTGATCTCCAGGTACACCACCGTGCGCCCCCGCAACAACTCTCGCGTGGCCGCGGACAGGATCGCACCGCCGCCGAGGGAGACGACGCCGTGTTCGGCGAGGATCGCGCGGCGTACGACGCGTTCCTCGATCCGCCGGAATTCCGGTTCACCGTCGGTGGCGAAGATGTCGGGGATGCTGCGACCGGTGTCCTGTTCGATCCCGGCGTCGGTGTCGTAGAGCGAGACGCCGAGTTCGCGGGCGAGTTTGCGCCCGATGGTGGACTTACCGGCACCGGGCGGGCCGATGAGGATCACGCTGGGCCGGCTGGGGTCGCTGCGAACGATCACGACGGCTGTCCCGGGCGCCGGACCCGGGCGGTGCCGCGCGCGGGATCAGCCATTCATGCCTCCGACGCCACGACGCCCGGGATGTGCGGGCGGGTCTGGACACGCTTCTGGTACGTCGTGAGGTTGTCGACGGTCTCGGCGAGGGAATCGCCGCCGAACTTCTCCAGGACGGCCTGCGCGACCACGAGCGCCACCATGGCCTCGGCGACGACACCGGCGGCGGGCACGGCACAGACGTCGGAGCGCTGATGGATGGCCACGGCCTCGTCACCGGTGGCCATATCCACGGTGGACAGCGCACGCGGAACGGTCGAGATGGGCTTCATCGCCGCGCGCACGCGCAGGGGTTCGCCGTTGGTCATACCGCCCTCGAGGCCACCGGCGCGGTTGGTGGAGCGCAGCACCCCGTCGGGGCCGGGACGCATTTCGTCGTGGGCGGCGCTGCCGCGACGACGTGCGGTCTCGAATCCGTCGCCGACCTCGACACCCTTGATGGCCTGGATACCCATCAGGGCCGCGGCCAGCCGCGAATCCAGCCGTTGTTCGCCGCTGACGAACGACCCCAACCCGACCGGCAGTCCGGTGACCACGACCTCGACGACGCCGCCGAGGGTGTCGCCGTCCTTCTTGGCGGCCTCGATCTCGGCGATCATCGCGGTTTCGGCCTCGGGATCGAATGCGCGGACCGGGCTGGCGTCCACGGCCTCGAGATCGGCGGCGGTCGGTACGAGACCCGGGCGGGCCGCCGCGGTGCCGATCGAGACCACATGCGAGACGACCTCGACGCCGAGGGCCTGGCGCAGGAACTGCCGGGCCACCGTGCCGGCGGCGACCCGGGCGGCCGTTTCGCGGGCGCTGGCGCGTTCGAGCACGTTGCGGGCGTCGTCGAAGCCGTACTTGAGCATCCCCGAGTAGTCGGCATGGCCGGGGCGGGGACGCGTCAGCGGAGCGTTGCGGGCCAGTTCGGCCAGCTCGGCCTCGTCGACGGGGTCGGCGGCCATGACCTCGGTCCACTTGGGCCATTCGGAATTGGCGATCTCGATCGCGACCGGGCCGCCCATGGTCCTGCCGTGGCGGATACCGCCGATCACGGTGACCTTGTCGGCCTCGAACTTCATCCGCGCGCCGCGCCCGTAGCCCAGTCGCCGCCGCGCCAGTTGCGCGGCGATATCGGCCGAGGTCACCTCGACACCGGCCACCATCCCCTCGACGATGGCGACAAGAGCGGGACCATGAGACTCACCAGCAGTAATCCAGCGCAACACGACCTCCATCTTTCCACGTCACAACGGTTCCCCGGACATCGGTGTCCGCGCGGCTACACCGTGGGCCACAGTGCCGCAACGGTAGCCAGGCACATCGCGGGCCCGTGTGGCACGGTGATCGAGGCGCCGAACACACCGCGACGACGGTCCGAATCGCCGGGCGCGGCAGCGCGGCCGCCGGAAGGCGCGGGCC
>NZ_BDBL01000089.1 GCF_001612965.1 Nocardia kruczakiae NBRC 101016 | reverse complement strand
TTGCCCAGCCGTTCCACATCCGTCAGCGGACCGTCGGCATAGCCGGACACGTCCAGCCGATCGAGGTCGAGCACCGGCGGCGCCGACTCCGCCCGCACCGGCGCATCGGTGGTGGCGAGCACACAGGCCGGTCGCGCGGTGTCGAGGACGTAGCGGATGCGTTCGGCGGGGTGGTCGGGGTCCAGCGGTACGTATCCGGCTCCCGCGGCGACGGTCGCGTACATGCCGACCACGAGTTCCAGCGAACGGCGCATATGCAGCGCCACCAGCGATCCGGGGCCCACCCCCTGTGCGATCAGGTGGCGGGCGAGCCGGTTCACGCGGGCGCCGAATTCGGCGTAGGTCAGCGTCGTCTGCGCGTAGGTGATCGCGGGGGCCTTCGGCGTGCGCGCGGCCTGGACGTCGAACAGCACGGGAAGGGTTGCGGTGCGGTCGATTTCGGTGGTGGTCGCATTCCAGATGTCGAGGACCTGCAACCGTTCGGACAGGTCCAGCAGGTCGATGTCCCGGATGTGGACGTCGGGGTCCGCGGTCACCGCGGTGAGCACGCGCAGCAGCCGGCGCCCGAACGCGGACACCGTCGACGCGTCGAACAGATCGGTGGCGTATCGCAGCACCG
The DNA here is from genome assembly GCF_001612965.1 of Nocardia kruczakiae NBRC 101016. Taxonomy (GTDB): domain Bacteria; phylum Actinomycetota; class Actinomycetes; order Mycobacteriales; family Mycobacteriaceae; genus Nocardia; species Nocardia kruczakiae. The sequence continues at coordinate 2,080 of NZ_BDBL01000089.1, read as the reverse complement.
CCTGCAGTTCGTGCCCCTGCGGGCCGTCGACCTCGGCCAGCGACAGTGCGAGATCGAATTGCGCCACCGGGTTGGCGAGCGGGTAATCCGTCACCTCCAGCCCGGGCAGCCGCAGATCGGTGCCGGAGCGCTGCTCGAACGACAGCAGCACCTGCACGATCGGCGCGTACGCCTGGGAGCGTTCGGGATTCACCTCCTCGACCAGCCGGTCGAACGGCAGGTCGGCATGCGCGAAGGCCCGCACGTCGGCATCGCGGACCCGGGTGAGCAGCTCGGCGAACCGCTCGTGCGCGCCGATCCGGGTGCGCAGGACCAGCGTGTTGACGAACATGCCGACCAGATCGTCGAGTGCCTGCACCGACCGGCCCGCGACCGGGGTGCCGATGGCGAGGTCGTCGGTGCCGGACAGGGTGGCGAGCAGGGTGGCGTAGGCCGCGTGCAGCACCATGAAGGTCGACACGCCCGCGCGGCGGGCCACGGTCTCGACAGCGGCGGTCAGCTCGGCCGGAATGCGGAATTCGATCGCCGCTCCCGCGCCCGAGGCCACCGCCGGCCGCGGCCGATCGCCGGGCAGGTCGACGACGGCGGGTAGGTCGGCCAGCTCGGCGCGCCAGAAGTCGATCTGGCGGGACAGGCGGGATTCGGGATCGTCGGCGCGCCCCAGCACCGCGTGCTGCCACAGCGCGAAATCGGCGTACTGCACCGGCAGCGGCTGCCAGTCGGGGACCGCCGCGGCACGGCGCGCTGCGTACGCGGTCACCAGATCACGGGCCAGCGGCGCGGTGGATATGCCGTCGGCCGCGATGTGGTGCACGACCACGAGCAGGATGTGTTCGTCCGGCGCGACCCGGAAAGCGCTGAGACGCAACGGAAGGTCGTGGCGCAGGTCGAAGCCGCGCGCCGCCGCGGCGGCGAGTTCGGCATCCACCTCGCCGGCAGTCACGGTGTGCAGCGTGAGCGCGGTCGCGGCGCAGTCCTCGACGGCACGAATGTGCTGGCGCGGGCCCTCGGCGTCCTCGGGGAAGATCGTGCGCAGCGATTCGTGCCGCGTCAGCACATCGGCGACCGCCTCGGAGAGGGCGAACTCGTCCAGATCACCGCGCAGGCGCAGCGCGAACGGGATGTTGTACATCGCCGAATCCGGATCGATGCGGTTCAACAACCAGATGCGAGTTTGCGCCAGCGACAACGGAATTCGATCCGGTCGCGGCCCGGCCGTCAGGGCCGGCACAGTCGCGTCGGGTGCGTCCTGCACGAGGCGCGCCAGCAGGGCGGCGGTGGGCGCGCCGAAGATTTCCGCGACGTTGAGATCGCATCCCAGGGCGGCATTGACCCGGGCGACCACCCGCATGGCGAGCAGGGAGTTACCGCCGGCGGCGAAGAAGTCGTCATCGGCACCGAAGGCCCCGGTACCCGGCGAATCGAGGCCCAGCAGTTCGGCCATCACGGCGGCGACCACGGCCTCGGCCCCTTCGGCCGGGGCGCGGTAGCCGGACTTCTCCCCGGGATCGACGGCAGGCAAGGCCGCGCGGTCGAGCTTGCCGGAGGAATTGACCGGCAGGTGCGCCAGCACCGTGACACCGGCCGGGACCATATATGCGGGCAGGGTACCGCCCACGGCCGCCAGCACGGCGGCGGAATCGACGGCAGTACCCGCCGCGGGCACGACATAGGCGTGCAACCGCGCCCGCTCCCCCGCTCCCGCGACCACCACGGCCGCCTGGGCGATGCCGGCCTGCGCGGTCAGCGCGGCCTCGATCTCACCGAGTTCGATACGCAGCCCGCGCAGCTTGACCTGGAAGTCGTTGCGGCCTGCATATTCCAGTTCACCGGTGCGGTTCCAGCGCACCAGGTCGCCGGTGCGGTACATCCGGGCTCCGGCCGGGGCACGACCGGCGGGCCCGGAGGCGGTAGCGGAGCGTGACCCCGCAGGGCCCTCGGGAGTGCCCCTTGTGGACACAGCGAACGGGTCGGCGACGAAGCGGTCGGAGGTCAGTTCGCAGCGGCCGACATAACCGCGCGCGAGCTGATCGCCCGCCAGGTAGAGCTCGCCGATGACCCCGACGGGTACCGGACGCAA
>NZ_BDBL01000088.1 GCF_001612965.1 Nocardia kruczakiae NBRC 101016 | reverse complement strand
TGGTGCGACGCCAATATCCGGGGCTGACTCCGGCGCCCGCGACGTAGAGTTCACCGGGCACTCCGATCGGTACCGGCCGGAGCCGTTCATCCAGCACGAACAGTGCTGCTGCGGGCACCGGTGCCCCGATCGGTGGTGCCGCCGATCCGCGTGTCAAGGGCGCGGTGAGGGTGACGCACATGGTGGTTTCGGTGGGTCCGTAGCCGTTGATGACTGCGTGTGCGGGTGCCCACTGGTCTATTACTTGGGCGGGGCAGAATTCGCCGCCGAGTATCAAGGTGACCGATTCCAAGCCTTGTGGTCTCAGCATTGCTGCGGCGGTGGGGGTTTGAGTGAGCACGGTGACGCGTTCGGCAGCAAGCACGTCATGAAAGTCGGTGGGGGAGCGGGTGATCGAGTCGGGGATCACGACAAGTCGTCCGCCGTGGAGCAACGGGGCCCAGATTTCCCACACCGAGACATCGAAGGCGAGCGAATGACATTGCGCCCACACCTGTTCCGACACAGGGGCGCCGGTGTCGAGGGACACCAGTAATTGGGTGACGTTGTGGTGGGTGGCTGCCACGCCTTTCGGGGTTCCGGTGGTGCCGGAGGTGTAGATGAAATAGGCGATGTTGTCAGGGCTGGGTGCGGGGAGTGGGGTGCTGGGTTGGTTGTCGAGTGTGGGGTCGTCGGCGTCGATGATCGGTATATCGAACCCGTTCAGCCGTCCGGCGAGGTCGGCGGTGGTGATGATCGCTACCGGTGTGGCGTCGGCGAGCATGAATTCGATTCGTGCCCTGGGGTGTTCGGGGTCGATGGGTAGGTAGGCGGCCCCGGTTTCGAGTATTGCCGCTATCGCGGTGATCGCCTCCGCCGAGCGGTGCATCAGCAGCCCGACCACGCGTCCGGGTCCCACACCGCGGTCGGTCAGCAGGTGTGCCAACCTATTCGCTCCTTGTTCCAGCTGCCGGTAACTGTATGAACGATCACCGCAGGTCAGCGCCGCTGCATCCGGCGTGCGGGCCACTTGGGCCGCGAACAATGCCGGAACCGATGGTGATGATGGTCGGCCCGTGTGCAATACAGCGCGGTTGCCGAACTTGTCTATGCGGGTGTGTTCGGATTCGTCGAGCAGGTCCACCGATGACAGGGGTTGGTCGGGGGCTGTCGTGATCGCCGCCAGTACTCGTTCCAACCGCTGGATGAGTGTGTCGATGGTGGTGGTGTCGAAGATGTCGGTGCGGAATTCGACTGCGCCACCGAGTCCGGCGGGTTGGCCGGTGTCGGTGAAGCGTTCGCCGAGGGAAAGCGCGATGTCCGTGCGGGCGCTGTGGGTGTCCAGTGGGAGCGAGGTGACGTCGAGGTCTTCGAGCGCCAAACCGGCTGCGGGGTCGTTGTTTCCGGCGAAGTTCTGCCACGCCAGCAGTACTTGGATCAAGGGGTGATGTGTGAGTGATCGGGCCGGGTTGAGTCGTTCGACCAGCACTTCGAAGGGCACATGCTGGTGGTCGAACGCTTCGAGACTGCGGGTGCGAACCTGGGTCAACACGTCGGTGAAGGTGCGATCCCCGGTCAGATCGACCCGCAGGACCAAGGTGTTGACGAAGAACCCGACCAGCTCATCGAGAGCGGGATCGTCGCGGCCTGCGACGGCGAATCCGACCGCCACGTCGCGGTTGGCGCTGATCTTCGACAACAGGATCGACAAGGCGGCCTGGACGACCATGAAACTGGTGGCGTTGTGTTCGCGCGCGACCTCGGCGATCTGCTGCTGCAGTTCGGCGGGCCAGTCGATGGTGACGCTGTCGCCGTGCTGGTCGGTGGTTGGGGGGTAGGGTCGATCGGTGGGGAGGTCGAGGTGTTCGGGCATCCCGGCGAGGGTGTGTTCCCAGTACTCCAACTCGACGGCGATACGACTGTGGGGGTCATGCAGCTCGCCGAGTTGGGTGCGTTGCCAGAGTGCGTAGTCCACGTACTGCACCGCCAACGGCGCCCATCCCGGTGCGCGCCCGTGTCGGCGCGCTCGGTACGCGTCGCTCACGTCGCGGGCCATGGGGATTGGTGACCATCCGTCGAAAGCGATGTGGTGCAACACGATTGCGACGATGTACTGTTCGGGTCCCACCGAGTAGATCTGGGCGCGGATGGGGATCTCGGTCGACAGATCGAACCGGTGCGCGGCCAGTTCTGCCAGGGCGCCGGTCAGGTCTTGTTCGGGCAGCGACGCGACTGCCGCGCCGTCGCGTCGCCACATCCCTGGCCGGGCGGGCAGCACTTGTTGGGAGGGCACGCCGTCGGTGGAGGGGAAGATGGTGCGGAGTGATTCGTGGCGGGCCAAGACATCATCGAGGGCGGCGTCGAGTGCGTCGGTATCCAGTGGTCCGTTGATCCGGAATGCGATCGGCATGTTGTAGACCGGGGAGGGGCCTTGGAGTTGCTCGATGAACCACAACCGTTGCTGGGCATACGACAGCGGGATCGCGTCGGGTCGTTCGACGGGTGTGAGGCGTGGGAGTCGGCTCGTTCCCGCATCACCGATAGTGGATGCCAGCCGGGCGACGGTGGGTGTGTCGAAGACGGTGCGGACGGAGAGGTCGGTGTCGAGGGTGGTGTTGATCGCGGCGATCAGGCGCATCGCCGACAGTGAATCTCCCCCGAGGTCGAAGAAGGAGTCGTCGACCCCGACGCGGTCGAGTCCGAGTGTATGGGCGTAGATGGTGGTGAGGATTTCCTCGACGGGGGCGCTCGGGGCGCGATATCCGCCCGCGGTGTACTCCGGTGCCGGTAGGGCGCGGGTGTCGAGTTTGCCGTTGACCGTCAGTGGTAGCGCCGCCACCTCCATCACCGCCGCCGGGATCATGTAGGCGGGCAGGT
>NZ_BDBL01000087.1 GCF_001612965.1 Nocardia kruczakiae NBRC 101016 | reverse complement strand
TCGGCTGGTCGGCGGCCGGGCTGGCGGCACTGTCGGCCGGTGCCGACAGCGGTTCCGATGCCGCGCTGTTCGCCGATGTGGTTGCCGCCCATCGTGTTCCACGACCGCCCTACTCCGCCGTGCTGGAGTTGCCGGACGCCACGGAGATCACCGCGATGACCGACGTCTCCGACGGACTGCTCGCCGATCTGTCGCATATCGCCGAATCCTCCGGTGTGGCGGTCGATGTCGACTCGGCGGCGGTGGCGGATCTCGCGCTGTCTCCGGTCGCCGCCGCGCTGCACGCCGACGCGCTCGGCTGGGCGCTCACCGGTGGGGAGGACCATGCCTTCGTGGCGACCTTCGGGCCCGGTACCATCGTCCCGCCGGGCTGGCGGGTGATCGGCCGGGTGTGCACCGGTTCGGGCGTTGTCGTCGACGGAGCGCGGTGGTCGGGGCCGCTGGGCTGGGAGTCGTTCGGAGGGGGCGAATAGCGGTGCGGCGCGACGATGCGACGGCGGGTGGGCGGCGTGACGACGCCGAGCCGCGGCGACTATCTTGTCCCGACATGGGCGCGAAACCACTGCCGCAGATCATCGATACGGGCTGGGCCGAGGCATTGGAACCGGTGACCGACCGGATCTCCGAGATGGGGGAGTTCCTGCGGGCGGAGAACGCCGCCGGCCGTGGCTACTTTCCCAAGGGCGAGAACGTCTTACGCGCCTTCACCCGTCCCTTCGACAAGGTGCGCGTGCTGATCGTCGGGCAGGATCCGTACCCGACGCCCGGGCATGCCATGGGGTTGAGTTTCTCGGTGGCGCCGGATGTTTCGCCGGTGCCGCGCAGCCTGGCGAACATCTTCTCGGAGTATTCGCGCGATCTCGGCCATCCAACCCCGTCGTGCGGCGACCTGTCGCCGTGGTCGGATCAGGGTGTGCTGCTGCTGAACCGAGTGCTGACGGTCTCGCCCGGCCAGCCCGCGTCGCATCGCGGCAAGGGCTGGGAAGCGGTGACCGAGCAGGCGATTCGCGCGCTCGTGGCGCGTGAGCAGCCGCTGGTCGCGATCCTGTGGGGCCGCGACGCCTCGACGTTGAAGCCGATGCTCGGCGATGTCCCGACCATCGAATCCGCCCATCCCTCACCGCTGTCCGCCTCACGTGGTTTCTTCGGATCGAGGCCTTTCTCCCGCACCAACGAATTGCTCGGTACATTGGGGGCCGCCCCGGTCGATTGGCGCTTGCCCTGACCGCGGCGTAACAGTTCGAGCGAAACAGGAGCAGATGTATGCAGATCACATCCGTGCGCGGTGCCGTAGTCGCCGTTGCCGCCGGTGCGGCGGTCCTCGGCGCACCCGCGATAGCGCAGGCCGCCGGCCTGCCGCTGGAGCCGGCCACCCCGCAGGAAGAGGTCACCACCACTCAGCACGCGGGACCGGTGCTGGCCCTGTGGGATCCGCAGACGGGTTCGTCGTCGCTGTCGTCCAACGTCAACGCGCGCGGTCTGTGCATCTTCCAGAGCATCAGCGCCACGGGCGGATTGGACTGCTTCACCGGCGCCCAGTAATCGGGCGGCGGGCGATCATCCGGATCTCGCTCGCCAGAGAGAACGGTTCGATTCGGCGGGCCTCGTCGGCGGCGAATCCGAACTTTCGATAGAAATTCCGGGCGCGTGGATTCTCCTCGAACACCCATAACGCGGTGTCGGTGTCGGGGAGGAGAATCGCACGCAGCAATTCCTGTGCGATGCCGGTGCCGTATCGGTCGGCCCGGACGTAGAGCGCATACAGTTCCCGATCGGCGACGCGCGGTTCGTCGCGAGGCGGGCCGGCGTGCGCGAATCCGGGGACGCGGTCGCCGGGGGCGCGGGTGTCGTCGACGGCCAGCACGATGGTGTGCGCCGTTCGATCGGCCGCCGTGCCCTCGTCGATCGAGTCGATGAGGGCGGCCCACCGGGCGGTGCGGCGGTCGACGTCGAAGGCGGCGAGCACATGCTCGGGCACCAGTCCGCGGTAGGCCTCCCGCCACGATTCGATATGGCAGATCGCCAGATCACGAGCATAGTCGGTGGACGCCGTCACGATCCGGGGGCGGTGCGGGGTCACTCTGCCGTCCCGCGCGCCGGGCCGGGTGAGCACATGACAACGCCCCGGTCACCCTGTGGGTGCGCCGGGGCGTCGAAGATGTCTACGCAGCTCAGCCGCGAACAACCTTTCCGGCCTTCAGGCAGGAGGTGCAGACGTTCATGCGGCGGGTGTTGCCGGGGGCAACCTGCGCACGAACGGTCTGGATGTTCGGGTTCCAGCGACGGTTGGTGCGCCGGTGCGAGTGCGAAACCGACTTACCGAAGCCGGGGCCCTTGGCGCAGACGTCGCAGACGGCAGCCATAGTCGCGAGCTCCTTCATGTCATGGGGGACCGCTGTCGGTGAGACAGCCTGTCCGGAAACTTTATCCTCAATGCCTACCGGCGCTACCGCCGGTGAACGCGACCGGCAGGGGCCGCGTGAGGCAACCCTGCAAGAGTAGCGGTCGGCCGTATTCGATGTCCAATCGCCCCGGGGCTCGCCTCGGCCACCCGCAGCGCCCGCCTCGTCTCCGCCGCCGGATCCGCGTCCCCACCCGGCTTCGCGTGTCGAGGGTGTCGGTGCGGACGACTACCCTGGCTGGCGGGTTCGACGGTGTGATCGCGGTGGCGGGAAGGACGGTGACGTGCGCGGGGTCCGGGAGAGGCTCGATGCGGCCGCACTGCGGCAGTGGGGTGCACTGTGTGTGGAACGCCTGCTCGCGCACCGCGAGGAGATCAACGCGCTGAACGTCTTCCCGGTGGCCGATTCCGACACCGGAACCAATCTGCTCATCACCATGCGCGCCGCACTCGCCGCGACCCAAGCGCCCGGCGACGCGGACCCG
>NZ_BDBL01000086.1 GCF_001612965.1 Nocardia kruczakiae NBRC 101016 | reverse complement strand
CCCCCAACCTGGTGGTTGGGGGCCTTCGCGAATGTATGTTCCGGCGGTGTCCTACTCTCCCACACCCTGGCGAGTGCAGTACCATCGGCGCAGGTGGCCTTAGCTTCCGGGTTCGGAATGGGACCGGGCGTTTCCCCACCGCTATAGCCGCCGTAACTCTATGAAACTACCCACGCGCGAACCCGTTCCCGAGCTCGAGCATGCGTGTGTTGTTTCAGATACCGCACAGTGGACGCGTAGCAACTTTGTTGGTAAGTCCTCGGCCTATTAGTACCAGTCACCTCCATGCGTTACCGCACTTCCAGTTCTGGCCTATCAACCCAATGGTCTGTTGGGGGCCTTACCCCCTCGAGGGGGTGAGAAACCTCATCTTGGAACAGGCTTCCCGCTTAGATGCTTTCAGCGGTTATCCCTTCCGAACGTAGCCAACCAGCCGTGCCCCTGGCGGGACAACTGGCACACCAGAGGTTCGTCCGTCCCGGTCCTCTCGTACTAGGGACAGCCTTCCTCAAGTTTCTAACGCGCGCGGCGGATAGAGACCGAACTGTCTCACGACGTTCTAAACCCAGCTCGCGTGCCGCTTTAATGGGCGAACAGCCCAACCCTTGGGACCTACTCCAGCCCCAGGATGCGACGAGCCGACATCGAGGTGCCAAACCATCCCGTCGATATGGACTCTTGGGGAAGATCAGCCTGTTATCCCCGGGGTACCTTTTATCCGTTGAGCGACACCGCTTCCACATGCCGGTGCCGGATCACTAGTCCCGACTTTCGTCCCTGCTCGACCTGTCAGTCTCACAGTCAAGCTCCCTTGTGCACTTACACTCAACACCTGATTGCCAACCAGGCTGAGGGAACCTTTGGGCGCCTCCGTTACACTTTAGGAGGCAACCGCCCCAGTTAAACTACCCACCAGGCACTGTCCCTGAACCAGATCATGGCCCGAGGTTAGAAGTCCAATACGACCAGAGTGGTATTTCAACGACGACTCCACGAACACTGGCGTGCCCGCTTCACAGTCTCCCACCTATCCTACACAAACCGTACCGAACACCAATACCAAGCTATAGTGAAGGTCCCGGGGTCTTTTCGTCCTGCCGCGCGTAACGAGCATCTTTACTCGTAATGCAATTTCGCCGAGTCTGTGGTGGAGACAGCAGAGAAGTCGTTACGCCATTCGTGCAGGTCGGAACTTACCCGACAAGGAATTTCGCTACCTTAGGATGGTTATAGTTACCACCGCCGTTTACCGGGGCTTAAATTCTCAGCTTCGCACATTACTGCGCTAACCGGTCCTCTTAACCTTCCGGCACCGGGCAGGCGTCAGTCCGTATACATCGTCTTACGACTTCGCACGGACCTGTGTTTTTAGTAAACAGTCGCTTCTCTCTGGTCTCTGCGACCCAACCCAGCTCCGAGTGCAAGACTCATCACCAGATCGGGCCCTCCTTCTCCCGAAGTTACGGAGGTATTTTGCCGAGTTCCTTCACCACAGTTATCTCGATCGCCTCAGTATTCTCTACCTGACCACCTGTGTCGGTTTGGGGTACGGGCCGTGTACCAACTCACTAGAGGCTTTTCTCGGCAGCATAGGATCACTGAATTCACCTCAACCGGCTACGCATCACCTCTCAGGCACATGCTGTGCGGATTTGCCTACACAACGCCCTACAGGCTTACACCCGGTAATCCACCACCGGGCCCAGCTACCTTCCTGCGTCACCCCATCGCTTGACTACTACAGCCAGGGTCGTGCGCAGCCACATCCGGCCTCCCGAAGGAGGTCCATCCGCTTTTGGGCACTTAGCACAACTGATTCGCCATTGGGCGCGGATACACGGGTACGGGAATATCAACCCGTTGTCCATCGACTACGCCTGTCGGCCTCGCCTTAGGTCCCGACTCACCCTGGGCGGATTAACCTGGCCCAGGAACCCTTGGTCATTCGGCGGACGAGTTTCTCACTCGTCTTTCGCTACTCATGCCTGCATTCTCACTCGCGCAGCCTCCACAACTAGGTCACCCCGCTGCTTCCCTGGCTACACGACGCTCCCCTACCCATCCCAGCTCCTGGCTCGAAAGCAAGATCAATACTGGAATGCCGCGGCTTCGGCGGTGTACTTGAGCCCCGCTACATTATCGGCGCAGGATCACTTGACCAGTGAGCTATTACGCACTCTTTCAAGGGTGGCTGCTTCTAAGCCAACCTCCTGGTTGTCTCAGCGACCCCACATCCTTTTCCACTTAGTACACGCTTAGGGGCCTTAGCCGGCGATCTGGGCTGTTTCCCTCTCGACTACGAAGCTTATCCCCCGCAGTCTCACTGCCGCGCTCTCACACACCGGCATTCGGAGTTTGGCTGACTTCGGTAAGCTTGTGGGCCCCCTAGGCCATCCAGTAGCTCTACCTCCAGTGTGAAACACGCGACGCTGCACCTAAATGCATTTCGGGGAGAACCAGCTATCACGGAGTTTGATTGGCCTTTCACCCCTACCCACAGCTCATCCCCTCAGTTTTCAACCTAAGTGGGTTCGGGCCTCCACGACGTCTTACCGTCGCTTCACCCTGGCCATGGGTAGATCACTCCGCTTCGGGTCCATGACATGCGACTCAAACGCCCTATTCGGACTCGCTTTCGCTACGGCTACCCCACACGGGTTAACCTCGCCACACACCGATGACTCGCAGGCTCATTCTTCAAAAGGCACGCCATCACCCCACGACCGAAATCGAAGGCTCTGACGGATTGTAAGCGCACGGTTTCAGGTACTATTTCACTCCCCTCCCGGGGTACTTTTCACCTTTCCCTCACGGTACTAGTCCGCTATCGGTCACCAGGGAGTATTCAGGCTTACCGGGTGGTCCCGGCAGATTCACAGCAGATTTCACGGGCCCGCTGCTACTCGGGAGCCCACTACGACAGAGAACACGTTTTCGTCTACCGGACTCTCACCGTCTACGGTCGGCCATCCCAGACCAATTCGACTAACGCGATCTTTTCTGACTGTCGCCCAGATCGGCAGATCTGAGAAAGCAGGTCCCACAACCCCGGCCATGCAACGACTGCCGTCTATCACACACAACCGGTTTAGCCTCTTCCGCTTTCGCTCGCCACTACTCACGGAATCACTATTGTTTTCTCTTCCTGTGGGTACTGAGATGTTTCACTTCCCCACGTTCCCTCCACACCACCTATATATTCAATGGCGGGTAACACGACATCACTCGTGCTGGGTTTCCCCATTCGGAAATCCTCGGATCTCAGCTCGGTTGACAGCTCCCCGAGGCTTATCGCAGCCTCCTACGTCCTTCATCGGCTCCTGGTGCCAAGGCATCCACCGTACGCTCTTACACACTTACTAACAAAGATGCTCGCGTCCACTGTGCAGTTCTCAAACAACACACCCGCACCGAATCGAATTTCACAAGACCAAACCGAAGAACTCTTCGCGGTATCAAGGAAGATCCGGGCGGATCGTATTTTTTGCCTGGAAAGAACGTCTGTTCTTTCAGGACCCAACAGTGTGTCGATATATCCACCGCGGTACCGGACAGAGCCGGCACCTTGGCGCGATGAAGCCTGTCAGCGTTCCACCCATGAGCTTCCGCGGTCCCACCGACGGGGACACAAACGGTCTCTGACACAACCACATTCGACTCTTCGAAGGACTGTGTAGAAGTGCTCCTTAGAAAGGAGGTGATCCAGCCGCACCTTCCGGTACGGCTACCTTGTTACGACTTCGTCCCAATCGCCGATCCCACCTTCGACGGCTCCCTCCACAAGGGTTAGGCCACCGGCTTCGGGTGTTACCGACTTTCATGACGTGACGGGCGGTGTGTACAAGGCCCGGGAACGTATTCACCGCAGCGTTGCTGATCTGCGATTACTAGCGACTCCAACTTCACGGGGTCGAGTTGCAGACCCCGATCCGAACTGAGACCGGCTTTAAGGGATTCGCTCCACCTCACGGTATCGCAGCCCTCTGTACCGGCCATTGTAGCATGTGTGAAGCCCTGGACATAAGGGGCATGATGACTTGACGTCGTCCCCACCTTCCTCCGAGTTGACCCCGGCAGTCTCCTGCGAGTCCCCGCCATAACGCGCTGGCAACACAGGACAAGGGTTGCGCTCGTTGCGGGACTTAACCCAACATCTCACGACACGAGCTGACGACAGCCATGCACCACCTGTACACCAACCACAAGGGGGCACGTATCTCTACGTGTTTCTGGTGTATGTCAAACCCAGGTAAGGTTCTTCGCGTTGCATCGAATTAATCCACATGCTCCGCCGCTTGTGCGGGCCCCCGTCAATTCCTTTGAGTTTTAGCCTTGCGGCCGTACTCCCCAGGCGGGGCGCTTAATGCGTTAGCTACGGCACGGATCCCGTGGAAGGAAACCCACACCTAGCGCCCACCGTTTACGGCGTGGACTACCAGGGTATCTAATCCTGTTCGCTACCCACGCTTTCGCTTCTCAGCGTCAGTTACTGCCCAGAGACCCGCCTTCGCCACCGGTGTTCCTCCTGATATCTGCGCATTTCACCGCTACACCAGGAATTCCAGTCTCCCCTGCAGTACTCTAGTCCGCCCGTATCGACCGCAAGCGTGCAGTTGAGCTGCACGTTTTCACGATCGACGCGACGAACCGCCTACAAGCTCTTTACGCCCAGTAATTCCGGACAACGCTCGCACCCTACGTATTACCGCGGCTGCTGGCACGTAGTTGGCCGGTGCTTCTTCTACAGGTACCGTCACTTGCGCTTCGTCCCTGTCGAAAGAGGTTTACAACCCGAAGGCCGTCATCCCTCACGCGGCGTCGCTGCATCAGGCTTCCGCCCATTGTGCAATATTCCCCACTGCTGCCTCCCGTAGGAGTCTGGGCCGTGTCTCAGTCCCAGTGTGGCCGGTCGCCCTCTCAGGCCGGCTACCCGTCGTCGCCTTGGTAGGCCATTACCCCACCAACAAGCTGATAGGCCGCGGGCCCATCTCGCACCGATAAATCTTTCCACCACAAACCATGCGATTCGCGGTCATATCCGGTATTAGACCCAGTTTCCCAGGCTTATCCCAGAGTGCGAGGCAGATCACCCACGTGTTACTCACCCGTTCGCCGCTCGTGTACCCCGAAGGGCCTTACCGCTCGACTTGCATGTGTTAAGCACGCCGCCAGCGTTCGTCCTGAGCCAGGATCAAACTCTCCGTTGAAGACTCTCAACTCACCCCGAAGGGCGAATCAGAAGTATCTCGAACCAGAGTCCGAAAACCTAACTTAAACGCCAGCCGGAAAATAGCTGACTAAAAAATGTCCGACCCTCACACGGGGGGCGAAGATCGGAACCAAAATAAAAACTTTGGCACTGACATTCATCGACACACTATTGAGTTCTCAAAGAAC
>NZ_BDBL01000085.1 GCF_001612965.1 Nocardia kruczakiae NBRC 101016 | reverse complement strand
GCCGCGCAGACCGCGCACGACGCGACGGCCGGGGCCGGTCGGTCCCGGCGCGCCCGCGCCCGCCGGGCACGCACACGACGAGCACTAGAGGAATCGGAGCAGCACACATGAGCGAGCCCACCCGCATCGAGGTCCGTACCGCCGATCCGTATCCGGTGATCATCGGCCGGGGGCTGCTGGGCGAACTGGTCGAGCAGGTCGCCCGCCATCCCGGAGTGCGGACGGTGGCGATCTTCCATCAGCCGCCGCTGACCGAGACCGCCGAGGTGGTGCGGCAGGCGCTGGCCGAGCAGGCCGTCGGCCCGCACGGTGACACCCTCGACGCGCATCGCATCGAAATTCCGGATGCCGAGGCCGGTAAGGATCTCCCGGTCGCCGGTTTCTGCTGGGAGGTGCTCGGCCGCATCGGCCTGACCCGGCAGGACGTCGTGATCAGCCTCGGCGGAGGTGCGGCCACCGATCTGTCCGGCTTCGTCGCCGCCACCTGGATGCGTGGTGTGAAGGTCGTCCACGTGCCGACCACACTGCTCGCGATGGTCGACGCGGCGGTCGGGGGCAAGACCGGAATCAACACCGAGGCCGGGAAGAACCTGGTCGGCTGCTTCCACGAGCCGTCGGCCGTACTGGTGGATCTGGTCACCCTGGAAACGGTGCCGCCCAACGAGATCGTCGCGGGAATGGCCGAGATCATCAAGGCCGGATTCATCGCCGATCCGGTCATCCTCGATCTGATCGAACGCGACCCCGCCGCCGCCCTGGACCCGAAGGGCGACGTACTGCCGGAGTTGGTCCGGCGCGCGATCCAGGTGAAGGCCGATGTGGTGGCCGCCGACCTCAAGGAGGCGAGCCTGCGCGAGATCCTCAACTACGGGCACACCCTCGGCCACGCGATCGAACGCCGGGAACGCTACCGGTGGCGCCACGGTGCGGCGGTGTCGGTCGGTCTGGTCTTCGCGGCCGAACTCGGCCGGCTGGCCGGGCGCCTCGACGACGCCACCGCCGATCGCCATCGCGCGATCCTGGAGAGCGTCGGCCTGCCGACCACCTATGACGCCGACGCACTGCCGCAGCTGCTGGAAAGTATGCAGACCGACAAGAAGACACGCTCGGGCATTCTTCGATTCGTCGTTCTCGACGGTCTGGCCAAACCCGGGCGCCTGGAGGGTCCCGATCCGTCGCTGCTGGCCGCGGCCTACGCGACCATCGCCCGCGAGGACAGCCCCACCGGCGGAATTCTGCTCTAGGACACGAAATCCGGGCCGCGGAGACGATCCGCGGCCCGGATGAGCCGATCAGTCGGCGATCAGGCCGGGGAGGCCGCAGCCGGAGGCACCGAGGATTCGCTCTTGCGCCGATCCCGGCCCACCAGAAAACGGCCGATCGCCACGCCGACCATCGCCGGAATGAAGATCATCAGCACGATGAACGAGGCGCCGGCCGTCAGCTCGAACAGCAGACCGTTGTCGCCGAGATCGAACTTCGGCACGAAATCCAGCAGCCACGCCACCAGCCCGCTGCCCACACCACCGACCACGCCGGCCTTCAGCCAGCGCATGGTGAGGTCGGCACCGCCGCGCTCCGGATCGGGGTTGGCCCGCCGATCACTGCGACCGTCGATCAGCCCCCAGGCCACGCCCGCGACGACCAGCACGATCAAGCACAGGATGCGCATCCACGAGCCGTTGGTCGGCGAGTAGATCATGCCGAAACCCAGCAGGGTTCGCAGTACGACGGTCAGCGCACCGAGGACTATGGCGCGCAACACCCACGAATTCATGTCGATCACCTTAGCCTGTGTTGTGACGTCATCGAATTGGAACCCGTTCTAGAACTCACGAAGATCCAGAGCCGCTGCCATCGCCGCCCGCGGCGCGGGCCGGCCGGTGAACTGTTCGACCTGGCCGTAAGCCTGATTCAACAGCATCTGCAACCCGCTGATGACGGTATGTCCCGCGCGCCGCACGGCCGTAGCCAGCGGCGTCGGCCACGGGTCGTAGATCGCGTCCAGAACCACCGGCGCCGCAGCGACCGCGTCGGCTACCACCGCCGCGCCGGCGGCCGGTACCGAGCTGACCACCGCGTCGGCGCGCGCACACGCCGCGCGCACCCGATCGGCGCCGAAATCGGAGAACTCCGTCGCCATCCCGAGCTGCCGGGCCAGGGCGAGGGTCGGCTCGGCCCGCTCGGCGTCGCGCGCGACCACGGTGACCGTCTCGGCACCGAGTTCCGACAGCGCCAGTAGCGCCGGTCGCGCGGTGCCACCCGCCCCGAGCACGACCGAGCGGCGCACCGATTCCACGCCGCCCCCCTGCAGCGCACCGCGCACGCCGTCCACATCGGTGCAATCGGCTCGCCACCCGCTCGCCGTGCGCACCAGGGTGTTGGCGGAGCCGACCAGAACGGCACGCTCGGTCCGCTCGCCGGCGTAGTTCAGTGCCGCGACCTTGCCCGGCATCGTCACCGACAACCCGACCCAGTCCGAATCCAGCCCGTCGACGAGGCCGGGCAGTTGCTCGCCGGTGCATTCGATGCGCTCGTAGGTCCAGTCCAGGCCCAGCGCCCGATAGGCGGCCAGATGCAGTTGCGGTGACCGCGAATGCGCGATCGGGCTGCCCAGCACCGCGGCCTTGCGTCCCGGTGCCGACGCCCCCGTCCCGTTATCGGCCACTGTCGAGAATTCCGCTCTGCTGGGCGCGCTGGATATTGCGCAGATGTTCGCTGTAGCTCTCGGCGAACATCGTGGTCCCCTGCTTGTCGACGGTGACGAAGTACAGCCACGGTCCCGGCGCCGGATTCTCCACCGCGCGCATGGCATCCAGCGACGGTGAGGAGATCGGTGTGGCCGGCAGCCCCGGCATGGCGTAGGTGTTCCACGGGGTCTTGCGGGCGCGGTCGGCGTCGGTGGTGGCGACCTCGGTACGGTCGAGGGTGTAGTTGACCGTGGAATCGAGCTGCAGCGGCTGATCGACCGCGAGCCGGTTCACGATCACCCGGGCCACCTTGGACATGTCCTGCGGCAACGCTTCGCGTTCGACCAGTGAGGCCGCGATCAGCGTCTGGTAGGGGTTGAGTTTGTTCGTCGCCCCCGACTGCAACAGTCCGGTCGTCTCGTAGCCGGCGGCGCTCTCGCTCACCAGCTGCGCCAGAATCTGCTCGGGCGTGCCGGACGGATCGAAATCCCAGGTGCCCGCGGCGATCATCCCCTCGAGCTGGCGGGTGCGATCGGGTACCTTGCGCACGGCGTCGACGGCCCAGGCCGGAACGCCCAGCGCGGTCGCGTCCGCGGTGGCCCCGGCGGCATCGAGTTGTTCGTAGGTGACGCACTTCTTGTCCGCACCGGTGCCGACGCAACTGGCATCGGCGATCTTGCGGTAGATGCCCTCGTTGCGGGCGCCGGTGTTCACATCGGTGGAGTCGTGCAGCCGCCGCCCTTCGGAGACCACCACATTGCCCACCCGGGAAGTCTTCTTCAGCAGGGCCGCGACCGCGTCGGTGCCCTTGCTGTGCGTCGGCACCGCGTAATAGCCCGGCTGCACGGACGTGATGCCCGAATTGCGCACGGCCGCTTGATAGAAGGCCCCGCTGCTGCGCACGACCCCCTTCTCGACCATGGTCTGCGCGATCTGTTCGGCGGTGTCACCGGTGTGCACCTGGACCACGGCCAGCGGGCCGGGCGATCCGTCGAAATCCTCGGGTCCGCCCATGGAACGGATGAACTTGTATCCGGCGTAGCCACCGGCCACCACGAACAGGACGACGAACACGCAGCCCAGAACGACCAGATTCCGGCGCTTGCGCTGCCGCTCGGCCGCCTTGCGGGAGGCCACGCGGGTGCGGCGACCGCGCCCGCCGGACGAGCCCGACCGTGCCGGCC
>NZ_BDBL01000084.1 GCF_001612965.1 Nocardia kruczakiae NBRC 101016 | reverse complement strand
CGCTGGCGGCCAAGGCGGCGTTGGACCACGCCCGGCTGGGCGAGGTCGGGGCGCTCGCGCCGATCGCCGGGATTCTGGTCGCGCTGGCGGTGGCCCGGTTCGCGGCGACCTACGGGCGGCGCTGGCTCGCGGGACGGCTGGCGCTGGACGTCCAACACGAGGTGCGGGTGGACCTGCTCACCGCGCTGCACCGTTACGACGGGCCGCGGCAGGACCGGTTGCGCACGGGCCAGGTGGTGTCGCGATCGATCAGCGATCTGCAATTGGTGCAGGGACTGCTCGCGATGGCGCCGCTGTCGGCGGCGTCGCTGCTGATCTTCGCCTTCGCCGCGGTGGCCATGCTGGTGCTGTCGCCACCGCTGGCCCTGGTGTCGTTGCTGACCGTGCCGGCGCTGGCGCTGGTGGTGTACCGGGTGCGGCCGCGGCTGCACGCCGCCACCTGGTCGGCGCAGCAACGCGCGGCCGATCTGGCTCAGCACGTGGAGGAGACCGTCACCGGCGTCCGGGTGGTGAAGGGCTTCGGCCAGGAATCGCGGATGGTGCGGATACTGGAGGAGCACGGGCGGCGGCTCTACGCCCACCGCATGCGCGCGGCCCGCATCGACTCCCGGTTCGCGCCGACGGTGTCGGCGATTCCGCAGGCCGGGCTGGTGATCGTGATCGCGCTCGGCGGCACGCTGGCGCTGCGTGGGGCGATCGGCGTCGGCACGTTCCTGGCCTTCGCGACCTACGTGACCATGATGGCGTCGAGCACCCGCATCCTGTCGAACGTCCTGGTCATGGCGCAGCTGACCCGGGCCGCGGCCGAACGCGTCTATCAAGTCATCGATGAGGCGCCGGAGAGCATCGACCCACCCGATCCGCAACCGCTGCCGGAGGGTCCGCTCGGCCTGCACATCCGGGGCCTCACCTTCGGATTCGAGCCCGGCCGCCCGGTACTGCACGAATTCGACCTCACCGTGCGCCCCGGCGAGACGGTGGCGGTGATCGGACCGGCAGGCTCCGGGAAATCGACGCTGACACTGCTGTTGCCGCGCTTCCACATGCCGGAGGCCGGCCGGATCAGCCTCTTCGGGGCAGGATCGGACCACGATCCGGAGACCGCCGGGATCGATATCGCGCGGGTACGGGCCGCCGACCTGCGCGCGGCGATCGGCGTCGTCTTCGACGAGCCGTTCCTGTTCTCCGACACCATCTCCGCCAACATCGCACTCGGTAAACCGGATGCCGGCCCCGAGGAGATCCGGACGGCCGCACGGATGGCGGCGGCCGACGAATTCATCCGCGCACTGCCGGACGGCTACGACACCGTCGTGGGCGAGCGCGGTCTCACGCTCTCGGGCGGGCAGCGGCAGCGCCTGGCCCTGGCGCGCGCCCTGCTCGCCGACCCGCGCATCCTCGTCCTCGACGACGCCACCTCCGCGGTGGACGCCGTCACCGAGGCCGCGATCTTCGACGCACTGCCCGCCCACGGCCGCACCACGCTGATCCTCGCGCATCGCGAATCGACCCTGGCCCACGCGGATCGCGTGATCCGCCTGCCCGCGCCGGGCGGGCGTACGGCGGGTCGGAGCGACAACGCCGAGGTCGAGCCCGGCGACGTGGTCGAGCCCGGTATCGATCTGCCGGCCCACGACGGTGTGAGTCCCTCCGGCCCGCCCGGGACCACACCTGTTTCGACGCCGGGCACCATCGGCACCCAGCGCCCGGGCGAGCCTGCGCATCCCGCCGCGACGCCGCATTCCGAAGACGTTGTCGCCGTGGCTGATTCGGACCCGGAACCGGATGCGCCGCCCGAGATGCGGGCCGCCCTGGCGAGACTGGCTCCGGCGACCGAACAACCGGGACTCGACGACCGCGAGCTGGAACAGCCGGACCCGGAATTCCGGCTGGTGCGGTTGCTACGGCCGGTGCGCTGGCTGCTGGCGGCCGTGATCGCGCTGCTGGCCGTGGACGCGGGCATCTCGGTGGCGTTCCCGGCGCTCACCCGATTCGCGCTCGACGACGGCGTCGGACAGCATCGCGGCGCCGTGCTGGCGGCCGCGGCCCTCGCCGGGGTGGGGTTGGTGCTCCTGAGCTGGGTGGACGAGGCAGTGGGAACCCGGCTCTCCGCGCGCGGCGGCGAGCGGGTGCTGTACGGGCTGCGGGTGCGCAGCTACGCCCACCTGCAACGACTCGGCCTGGACTACTACGAGCGCGAACTGTCCGGCCGGATCATGACCCGGATGACCACCGATATCGACGCGCTGTCGACATTCCTGCAGACCGGGCTGAGCACCGCTCTCGTCAGCCTGGTCACGGTCGTGGGCATCGTGATCGCGCTGCTGGTGATCGACGCCGCCCTGGCCGTGGTGGTGTTCGTGGCGCTGCCGCCGCTGCTCGTGGCGACCTTGTTCTTCCGCCGCGTCTCGGCATCGGCGTATTCGGCCTCGCGGGAACGGGTGGCCACGGTCAACGCCGACTTCCAGGAGAACGTCGCGGGCCTGCGCGCGACGCAGGCCTACCGCCACGAGGCCGAGGCCGCCCGCCGGTTCACCGACTACTCCGATCGGTACCGCCGGGCCCGGTTGCGGGCCCAGCGCGCCATCGCGCTGTATTTCGCGTTCGTGCTGGCCTGGGCGGATCTGGCGCAGGCCGCGGTGGTGTATCTGGGCGCCCGCGAGGTCGCGCACGGCACCACCACCGCCGGCACCCTGGTCGCCTTCGTGCTCTACCTGAGTCTGCTGTTCGGGCCGATCACCCAGCTCTCCCAGGTCTTCGACGGCTACCAGCAGGCCCGGGTCGGATTGCGGCGCATCGAAACACTGCTGCACACCCCGTCCTCGATCGCCCCCGATCCGGCCGATGCGGTCGAGATCGAGGGCGGGCTGCGCGGTGAGGTGCGCTTCGACGGCGTCACTTTCCGCTATCCCGACGCCAGAACACCCGCGCTGGAAGATGTTTCCCTGCACATTCCGGCCGGCTCGACCCTCGCGCTGGTGGGTGAGACCGGGGCGGGCAAGTCGACGGTGGTCAAACTGCTGGCGCGTCTCTACGACCTTCCTCGCTCGCATCCGAACGGAGACGGAACCGCTGCGGCGGCCCACTCCGGATCCATTCGCGTCGACGAGATCGATATCCGGGACTACCGGCTCGCGCAGTTCCGTGCCCGGCTCGGTGTGGTTCCTCAGGAAGCTCACCTGTTCACCGGCGACGTCGCCGGCAACATTGCATTCGGGAAACCTTGTGCCACATCGGCGGACATCGCCCGGGCCGCCGCGGCGGTCGGCGCGCTCGAGATGATCGAGACACTGCCGCGGGGTATGGCCCAGCCGATCGGTGAGGGCGGGCGCGGGCTCTCGGCGGGCCAGCGCCAGCTGATCGCGCTGGCGCGTGCGGAACTGGTCGATCCGGATCTGCTGTTGCTCGACGAGGCCACCGCGGTCCTCGATCCGGCCAACGAAGAGAAGGTGCTGGTAGCGAGCAGATCGCTGGCACGCGGGCGCACCACGGTGATCGTCGCGCATCGTTTGGCGACCGCCGCGCGCGCCGATCGGATCGCGGTCGTCGCGCACGGGCGGATCGTGGAATTCGGCGCGCACGCGCAATTACTGGCGGAGCGCGGAATCTATAACCGACTCTGGGAGGCAGCCGATTCCGACGAAGGAATATTCTCGACACGGGACGAGTCGTCACCTATGAGGCTGGGTCTGTCCGGGGGTCGTTAACCGGACAGTGGCGCCGTGGTGCGCCTGTGCATGGCCGCGCTGGGGCACGCTGTCACGGCTGGGCCTATCCTCAGAAAGGGCGCATCGGCGCACATCGTGCCGATCGACCCGTGCCGGGCACGTCACAAACGTCGCAGCGCGAAGAACGAAATGAGGCGAACACCTGCTGTGAGCAGCTCAACATCCCAGTTCGGACAGAACCAGTGGCTCGTCGACGAGATGTACCAGAAGTACAAGCAAGATCCGTCGTCGGTCGATGAGAGCTGGCATGAGTTCCTCGCCGACTACACACCGGAATCGCCGGGTGAGACAGGTAACAGCAGTCCCGCCGCGTCCGCGCCGACCGCCGCCCCCAGCGCGCCGGCCACTCCGGCTCCGGCCAAGCCGAACGCATC
>NZ_BDBL01000083.1 GCF_001612965.1 Nocardia kruczakiae NBRC 101016 | reverse complement strand
CGGCCGCCGACGCCGGAACCCTTCAGCGTCGACAGATCGACATTGTTCTCCTGGGCCAGCTTGCGGACCAGCGGGGTGACGTAGGGAGATTCGCCGTTGCCGGACGTGGAGGCGGGCGCGGGCTGCGCCGGAGCCTGCTGGGCGGGGGCCTGCTGAGCGGGCCCTTCCTGCTTGGCCGGCGCCTGCTGAGGAGCCTGCTGCTGCGGCGCTTGCTGGGCGGGAGCCTGCTGGGCGGGCTCTTCCTGGGCGGGGGCCTGCTGCTGCTCGGGCGCCGGAGCCGGAGCGGGCGCGGACTGCGCGGCGGCGGGCGAGCCGCTGCCGATCACGCCGAGCTGACCGCCGACCGACACCACGTCGTCCTCGTTCGCGCTGATCTCGAGCAGCGTGCCGGCGACCGGCGACGGGATTTCGGTATCGACCTTGTCGGTGGAGACCTCGAGCAGCGGCTCGTCGACCTCGACCTGGTCACCGACCTGCTTGAGCCAGCGGGTGACCGTGCCCTCGGTGACGGATTCGCCGAGTTCGGGCATCTTCACCGGAGTGCCGTCGGCGGAACCGCCGGACTGCGCGGCGGGGGCGGGCTGCTGCGCGGGGGCCTCCTGGGCGGAGGCCTCCTGCGCGGGCGCTTCCTGCGCGGGCGCGGATTCGGCCGGTGCCTGCTGGGCCGGTGCCTCCTGTGCCGGGGCGGGTGCGGACGCGGACGCCTCGCCGGCGTCGCCGATCACGCCCAGTTCGCCGCCGACCTCGACGACGTCGTCTTCCTGGGCCACGATCTTGGTGAGCACACCCGCTGCGGGGGACGGGATTTCGGTGTCGACCTTGTCGGTGGACACTTCGAGCAGGGGCTCGTCGACCTCGACCGTGTCTCCTTCCTGCTTCAGCCACCTGGTCACAGTGCCCTCGGTGACGCTCTCACCAAGAGCTGGCATCTGGACGGAGAAGGCCATGTCCGTTGACTCCTCTAACTGCTCGACGGGTTCACAACAGTTCGTCTCTCGGCGGGGCGCGCCGCGGGTCGCGGCGAGCACCCGGCTGCCACCGAACATTCCTGTGGCACCGGAGATCCGTGCGGTTCTTGTTCCGGTTCTCCATCCTTGCACTCGCCGTTGCGATACGTACCACAGGGCGGGCGGTCGGCGGGCCCGTGGCGACATCACAGCATCCGCGCCGCTGCGGAGAGCTGCCCGGATGTCGATCGTCGGACTCGGCGTGTCCGGTTCGACACCCCGCGCGAAACCGCAGGGTCCGGACACGGTGTCCCCGGCGGAGCTGGGCGTGCGCCCGAAATGCCCGACAGCTGGCACTATCGATGGATCGGGAGGACACGCACCCGACATTCGACGAGGAGGTAGGCGGCCGTGGGGTTGCTCGATCGTTTCCGCGGCGGCCGCGCGGGCAGAGGCGCCGACGCCTCCGATATCCGTTATCTGGCCGACTGGGTGCGCACCCACGTGGGTGTCGAGGCGTATATCGAACCCAAGACGACAGTGACCGATGTCACAGCGATTCTTATCGCCGCCGATGGGGAATGGACGCGGCGGGTCGTGGGCGAGCGCGGCGCGCGCCAATTGTCGAGCCGCCTCGGGGTTCCCGTCTACGACGTCGGCCGCACCGGCTACCCGCAACGCATGCGCGACTACGACGCCCGCAAACGTATCGAGCGCAAGCGCGCGCTGGAGGCCGATCTCCGGGACCTGTCCGCGGAGTAGGAGGCTTCGGGCCGAGCGGGGCCCGACAGTTGAAAATCCGGCATCGGCGGTGCCGAACCGGCCCGGGTGATGCGCTGACCAGATCCCGGTCGGCCACACGTCCGACAGCCGCCGACCGGGAATCCGAATCCTGTTGTGCCGCTTACTCTCCCGCGATGTCGGTCAACACCGCGACCAGCGTGCGCACGGGAACGCCGGTGCCGCCCTTGCCGATGTAGCCGAACGGCCCACCGGTGTTGTAGGCCGGGCCCGCCACATCCAGATGCGCCCACTGCACACCCTCGGGCACGAATTCCTTGAGGTAGGTCCCGGCGACCAGCATGCCGCCCCAGCGGTGCGGGGATACGTTGGCCATATCGGCGACCTTCGAGTTCAGGTCGGCGCGCAATTCGGCGGGCAGCGGCATCGGCCAGCCGTTCTCGCCGACCTCCTGCGACAGCCGCGCCACCCGGTCGCGGAACTCCTCGGTGCCCATCACGCCCGGGGTGCGGGTGCCCAGGGCGACCATCTGCGCTCCGGTCAGCGTCGCGACGTCGATCAGGTAGTCCGGGTTGTCCTCACCCGCGCGCACGATCGCGTCGGCCAGGATCAGCCGGCCCTCGGCGTCGGTGTTGATGACCTCGATCGTGGTGCCGCCGTACTGGGTGAGCACATCGCCGGGACGCTGGGCGGTTGCCGAGGGCATGTTCTCGGCCATCGGCACCGTCGCGGTGACCGTGATCGGCAGTCCGAGCCGCGCCGCCACCAGGGTGGTCGCGATGACCGCCGCGGCGCCACCCATATCGGAGGTCATATTTTCCATATTGGCCGCCGGCTTGATGGAGATACCGCCGGTGTCGAAGGTGATGCCCTTGCCGATCAGCGCGACCTTCGTATCGCCGCCGGAGTAGGTGATGCGGATCAGCCGCGGCGGGCGCGAGGAGCCCTTGCCGACGCCGACGATGCCGCCGTAACCGCCCGCCTCCAGCTGCTTCTCGTCGAGGATTTCCACATCGAGTCCGGCCGCCCGCGCCAATTCGGCTGCGCGCTCGGCGAATTCGGCCGGGAAGAGGGCGTTCGGGGGAGTGTTGACGAAATCGCGCGCGGTCGCCACCGCCTCGGCGACGGCCTGGGCGCGGAACAGTTCGTCCTCGCCGGAATCGGCTGTGGGAACGAGGAATTCGACGCGTTGCAGCGGCTGTTCGGCCGGCTTGGGTGCGGACTTGTCGGACTTGAACGCGGTGAAGGTGTAGGCGCCCAGGTAGAAGCCCTCGGCAGCGGCGCCCAGATCCAGTCCGGACAGCGTCGTGACGGCCTTGGCGGTGCCGGCGAGCGAGCGGGCGGCCACACCGGCGGACTTGCGGATCTGCTCGGCGTCCAGCGCGTCCCGTCCGCCGAGCCCGACCGCGAGCACGCTGGTCGCGCCGAGCCCGTCCGGCGCCGGGATCCGCGTCAGTTCCTCGGCCTTACCCTTCGCACCGACGGCCAGCAGCGATGCCAGCAACTGCTCCCGGGTGCCGGCATCGAGCACCGCGTCGAATACGTCGGCCGCGGCGATCACGGGCCCGTCGTCGGTGGACAGAAGTCCGACCACGAGAACATCGGTATCGGGGCCGATGCTCTCGGTACGTGCCAGTTCCGGGCCGAGTGAACGATCTGCAACAGCTGTCATGCGCCCAGGTTACTGGGTCGGGTTCGGGCCCAGCGGCCGGAATTCGCTGGTGCCGCTCCGGGCGCCGTGCGATCGTGGTGGTGAATGACTATGAACGATCGAGAACTGGTGCGCTTGTCCAAGCGCCTGTCGAAGTGGTTGCGGCACGATCCGCACGGGATCGGCCTGGAACCGGACGCCGCGGGCTGGGTGCCGGTGGATGTGCTGCTGCGGCAGGCGAACGGGGCCGGAACCACGATCACTCGCGAGGACCTGGACGCGGTGGTCGCGCGGAACAACAAGCAGCGCTACGAATTCGACGAGACCGCGACGTCGATCCGCGCCCGGCAGGGACACTCCATCCCCGTCGACCTGGGCTACACCCCGACGGAACCGCCGCCGATCCTGTTCCACGGCACGGCCGAGCACCTGGTCGAGGTGATCATGGCCGAGGGGCTGCGCCCGATGCGCCGGCATGCGGTCCACCTGTCGGCGGATGTGGAAACCGCACGCACGGTGGGTGGCCGGCACGGTCGCCCGGTTGTCTTCGGCGTCGCGGCCGAGCGCATGTATCGCGACGGGCAGTCGTTCTACCGCACCGGCAACGGAGTCTGGCTGGTGGATGCGGTCCTGCCGCGTTATCTCGCGAGGAGAAGTTCCGCCGACTGAATTCGACACCGCTGCGTCGAGCCCGATGCGGCGTACTCCTGCCCGCGTGCACGTTCCGCTCACTCCTCGTCGGTCTGCGCCGACAGCGGTACGCCGGTGTGGAAGAACCGGATCAGCCGCCCGATCCGCACGCAGTGCGCGGCGCAGCGCTCGAAATGGTGTGCCAGCAGTGCTGTTTCGACCGCCATCGCATTGCCGTGCTGCCAGCCGTCGTCGGCGACCGCGCGCAGCAGTTGCTGCTGGAGCTGTTCGATCGCCGGATCGGGCGGAATCAGGGTGGTGTCCGGTGCCACCTGCTGGGCCGAGATCACCGCGATTGCCGCGGCGGTCAGGTCGACCAGCGCCGCGGCCATCGCCGAGAGTTGATGCGTGATGTCCTCGGGCGCCACGGGTTCCGGGAATTTCCGCACCACACCGTCGGCAACCCGGCTGAGCCCGCCCGCGATGCCGGACAGATCCTCCGCGATCTGGATGGCGGTCACCACGTTGCGCAGATCCCGCGCGACGGGCGCTTCCAGGGCGAGCAGGATCACCGACCGGTCCTCGCATTTGGCGTGCTCGGCCTGGATTCTCTCCTCCAGCGCGAATACCTCGTAGGCAGCGGTCAGATCGGCGTTCTCGATCGCCACCGCGGCGCGTTCGGCCGCCTCGTGTGCCAACCGAGCCATATGAGCGAGCTCGTCGGAGAGCGCCGCGAGTTCGGAGGAGAATTTCGTTCGCACTCTGGTATCTTCGCCGCCCGCCGGGCCGAACGTGCAATATCGCAGGAAAAGTCATCGAATATCCGCCTCGTGGGCCGGTGTCGTGCAGTGCCGCAGCGGGTGTCGGTCATTAAGGTGTAGCGCACCGTGCCGACGGTGGTGTGAATGGAGGGTCTCGGGCTGGTGGAGTTACGAAGCGAGACAACATCCGGGCAGCACACGGGATCGGTCGAGGTCGTGGGTTCGCTCGGTGTGCCGCAGCCGGCGAATGCGGCGGCCGACGAGGACGGATTCGACTGGCTGGGGCGCACCCGGGCCGGCCGTGTGCTGCGGTTGGAACGGCCGCAACGGATCTGGGAGGCCGAGCGCACGCCGGGGCGCTCGCGACCGTACGTGGTGGCGACGTTCAACTTGAAGGGCGGGGTGGGTAAGACCACCACCACGGCCGCGCTGGCCGAAATCCTGTCCGCCGAATTCGACAAGCGGGTCCTGCTGATCGATCTGGATCCCCAGGCCAATCTCACCGCGATGATGGTCGGCGAAAACCGGGCGATGGAACTGGATTCCGGTGGCAGCACCCTGGCCGCGATCTTCGCCGCCGCTCTGGCCGGGGGCCCTGCTCCCGATGTGCGCGCGCTGATTCAGCACGAGGTGTCGCCCATGCATGCGGTCACCACCGTCGATCTGCTGCCCGCCTCGCCGAAACTGATTGCGCTGCAGGACGAGATGCCCGCGCTGCGGCAGGGCGAACCCACCACGGTGCTGGCCCGGGCGCTGTCGGGCGTACTCGAGGACTACGACTACGTCCTCGTCGACTGCCCGCCGAATCTCGGCCCGATCACCCAGAACGGCCTGCGGCTGTCCGACGGTTACCTGATCCCCACCATCCCGGACATCATGTCCACCTACGGAATTCCGCCGGTGCAGGCGCATCTGCGCCACCTCGCCACCCGCTGGGGCGATCCGCTGGAGGAGCTCGGCGTCGTGGTCACCAAGTACCGCCGTTCGTCTGCGGTCCACCGCACCACCCTGGAGATTTTGCAGGCCAATCGCACTCTGCCGCGATTGTTCCCGACCCGCATACCCGATTCCAATCAGATCGCCGCCGCGGCCGCGTTCACCGATTTCGGAAGTCTGCGAAGGAAATACGGGACGGGCGGGCAGTTCCTGGCATTGCGCGAACTGACGGCGGATTTCCTCGCGACGACGCGGATAACCCTCGCGTGGGGGCGGTGACGACCGCAGACACGGGCAACGATACGACAGCTCTCGTCAATCATGCATTGACGATTGCTAGATCGTCAACGAATGGTTGACGAATCGCATTCGCTCGACCTACCGTTGCCGTATGTCCTCCACCGAACCGCCCGCACCGGCGATCACGCCCGCCCGGCGCCGGTCGACCGGCGAATCCTTCGGCATCGATCCGGCCCGATACGACCGCACCCGCCCGCCCTATCCGCACGCCATGATCGACCGCATCGTCGCGGCGAGCCCGGGGCCGAACTACCTGAACGCCGGCTGCGGCACCGGTATCGAAGCGCGGCAGTTCCGTGCCGCGGGCTGCACCGTGCTGGGTGTCGAACCCGACGCCCGGATGGCCGACTTCGCACGCCGTGACGGACTGGAAGTGGAGGTGGCCCGGCTGGAGGAGTGGGATCCGGCCGGGCGCGTCTTCGACGCGGTGGTGTCCGGTACCGCGTGGCATTGGATCGATCCGGTCGAGGGGGCGCGCAAGGCGGCACAGGCGTTGCGCCCGTCCGGGCGGTTGGCACTGTTCTGGCACGCTTTCACGCTGCCGCCCGCCGTGGCCGAGGCCTTCGCCGAGGTCTACCGCCGGCTGCTCCCGGATTCGCCCTTCCGTCCACCGGCCCGTCCCGACCGGGCGGTGGACCCCTACGAGCCCATACTCGTCGACTCCGCCAACGGAATTCGCGATGCCGGTGGATTCGGTGATGTGCAGCGGTGGCGCTTCGATTGGGAACACCGCTACACCCGTGACGAGTGGCTGGATCAGATGCCCACCCAGGGCACGCTGACGCAAGCGTCGCCCGAGGTGGTGGAACAGGTGCTCGCGGGCGTCGGCGAGGCGATCGACGCGATGGGTGGCAGCTTCACGATGCCGTACGCCACCATGGTCCTCACCGCCGCTCGACTGTGAGCTGACTCACATCTCCGGTTCGGTGGAACCGCCTCCACGCGGGAGCGTCCAAACCCATGACGGACAACATCTTTCGAGACAAGGATTCGCCCATGACACGCACCACGGCCGCACTTCTCGCGTGCGCCGCGATCGCGGGCTTCGGCCTGACGGCCGGCCGGGCGGCAGCGGCTCCGCTCGCTGCGGCACAGCATCAGGCCCTCGACCCGTCGGCCGCCCAGAACGGCTCGCCCGCCGCCGCCGACCGGCCCGGACGGTCGCCCGCTGCCGCCGCCGCGGGGTGTGGACGGCAAGCCGCT
>NZ_BDBL01000082.1 GCF_001612965.1 Nocardia kruczakiae NBRC 101016 | reverse complement strand
TGTCCGACCGCTTGCGCGCGGGCGGCAGTTCCCGCCGTCGCGGGCCGGAGACCGCGCGGGCCCGTCCCGCGCGAGCGGGGGCGTAGGTTTCCGGGATCGGCAGCCGCAGCAAGCGGCTGAACCGCCCGTCCTGACCGCCCTTCAGCGCGGCGATCGCCTCCGGTTCGTGCCGGGCCGCGCTCGCGATCAGGCCGAACATCATCAACGTGATCGCCAGCGACGAACCACCGGCCGATACCAGCGGCAACTGCAGGCCCGTCACCGGCAGCAGGCCCACGACATAGCCGATGTTGATCAGCGCCTGCCCGGTGATCCAGGTGGTCGCGGCCGCGGTCAGCAATCGCAGGAACGGATCGGCCGATCGGGCGGCGATGCGCAGGCCGACGAAGACGAACAGCGCGAAAAGCCCCAGTACCAGGGCACATCCGAGAAATCCGAGTTCCTCGCCGATGATGGCGAAGATGAAGTCGTTGTGCGCGTTGGGCAGATAACTCCACTTGGCCCGGCTCTGGCCGAGCCCGCGCCCCCAGATCCCGCCGTCAGCGAGGGAGAACAGCGCTTGGCGCGCCTGATAGCCGATGCCCTGCGGATCGTCGCCGGGATTGAAGAACGCGCGCATGCGATCGGATCGATAGCCGGCCGACAGCGCCAGAATTCCCGCCGCGACCGCACCCGAGACCGCGATGGTCACGAACAGCCGCACCGGCAACCCGCCGAACCACAGCAGCGCGACCAGCACCAGGCCGACCGCGATGGTCGTCGACAGATTCGGTTCCAGCACGATCAGCAGACAGGTCAGCAGACCGGCCGGCACCAGCGGCACCAGAATGTCCTTGTACCCGCCCTGGTCGCTGCGGCGGGTCGCCAGCAGATGCGCGCCCCACAGGATCAGGGTGACCTTCACGATCTCCGACGGCTGCACCGAGACGAAGCCGAGGTCGAACCAGCGGCGCGAACCCTGAACCTGCGAACCGATTCCGGGAATCAGCACCAGCACCAGCAACAGCACCGACGTCGCGAACAGCGGGAACGACAGCTGCCGCAGCACCCGCATCGGAATACGCAGCGCCACATAGAACAGCGCCGCGCCCAGGCCCGCGAAGAACGCCTGCTGCATGAACAGCGAATAGGCCGAACCGCCGTCGGCGTAGGCCTCCACACTCGAGGCCGACAGCACCATCACCAGCCCGAGCACGGTGAGCAGGGTGGCGATGGTGACGACCAGGTGGAAATCGGCCAGCGGGCGCGCCAGCCAGGCACCGAACCAGGTGCCCACGGGCTTGCGCGCCGGTTTCGTCACTGCTGGCTCCCGATATCTCTCTCGTCCAGGGCCTGCACCGCCGCGACGAAACTGCGGCCGCGATGGGTGTAGTCGGCGAACATGTCCAGGGAGGCCGCGGCCGGAGCGAGCAGGACGGTGTCGCCGCGCCCGGCATATCCGGCGGCGATGCGTACCGCGCGGGCCATCACCGCGTCGGCGCCGTCGATCTCGGCGACCAGAGATGCCGTGGAGGGTTCCCCGCTCATCTGTGCATCGTCACCCGAACCGAGCTCGACCACCGGGACATCCGGCGCGTGTCGCGCCATTGCCGCCGCGATGACCGGCGCGTCCTGACCGAAGACCACCGCCGCGACGAGACGCTCGGCGACCTCCTCGACCAGATCGTCGATATGGGCGCCCTTGAGCTGACCACCGGCGATCCACACCACCTGCGGATGCGCCAGGATCGAGGACCGCGCGGCATGCGGATTGGTCGCCTTCGAATCGTCGACGAATCCGACCCCGCCGAGTTCCCGCACGAAGGCGGCGCGGTGCGGGCCCACCTTGTGTTCGGCCAAGCCCTCCTTGACGAACTGCGGGGCCACGTCGATGGCACGGGTCAGCGCGGCCGCGGCCAGCGCGTCGGCGACACCGGCGGGCCCGGGCGGGCTGATATCGCCCACCTCGGCGAGGATCGCGGCCTTGGTGAAGGCCCGGTCCAGCAATTTGCCGTCGACCACACCGAGTTCACCATCGGCCGGCACGCCGATCCGGAAGCCGACGGTGCGGCGCGCCTTGGACTTTCGCGCCAGCGCGGCGGCCACGGCGTCGTCGAGTCCGACCACGCCCACCCGTCCGGTCAGCGCCCGCGCCTTGGCGGCCGCATAGGCGTCGAGACCGCCGTGCCAGTCCAGATGATCCTCCGCCACATTCAGCACCACACCGGCTTCCGGGCGCACCGACGGCGCCCAGTGCAGCTGGAACGACGACAGCTCGACCGCGAGGATCTGCGGACCCGGGGTGCGCCGCAGCGCGTCCAGGATCGGCAGCCCGATATTGCCGCAGGCGACGCTGGGCAGCCCGGCCGCGCGCAGAATGGCGTGGGTCATCTGGGTGGTGGTGGTCTTGCCGTTCGTTCCGGTGATCACCAGCCATTTGCGCACCGGACCGTAGAGCCGCGCCTGATCCACCCACCAGGCGAATTCCACATCGCCCCAGACCGGAATGCCCTCGGTGACCGCCGAAACCAGGACCGGCGAACCCGGACGCCAGCCCGGGCTGGTGATGACGAGCGCGAACCGTTCCAGCGCACCCGGTTCGAGCAGTGCGGCGCCGGTGGCGGTGTCGAGGCCGAGTTCGGCGGCCTCGGCCATCGCCTTCTCCCCGGCGTCGGTGACCACCGGCCGGGCGCCGATATCGCGCAGCGGCTCGATCAGCGAGCGCCCCGACACCCCCCATCCCGCGACGAGAACGTCACGGCCACGCAGGAATTCGAGCATGGGACCCGGTGATCGCAGGGCCCGCGGAGTATGTTCGACCATCGCTGCTTACCCGACCTGAGAGAGGTATTCGCTGTAGAACAAGCCCAGACCGACCGCCGCCGCGATTCCGGCGAGCAGCCAGAACCGGATGATGACCGTCGTCTCCGCCCATTTGCTCAGCTCGAAATGGTGATGGAACGGCGCCATCTTGAACAACCGGTTGCGGGTGGTCCGGAACACCGCCACCTGCAGCACCACCGACACGGTCTCGGCGACGAACAGCGCGCCGATCACGACCATGAGCAGTTCGGTGCGGGTGGTGATCGACAATCCGGCGAGCAGGCCACCCAGGGCCAGCGAACCGGTATCGCCCATGAAGATCTTGGCAGGCGCCGCATTCCACCACAGGAATCCGACACACGCCGCCGCGCCGGCGGCACACACCAGCGCCAGATCCAGCGGATCGCGCACGTTGTAACAGCCGGCCTCGGCCTTGAATTCGCAGGCGTGGTAGTACTGCCAGAACGTGATGATCACGTAGGCGCCCAGCACCAGGCTCATCGATCCCGCGGCCAGGCCGTCCAGGCCGTCGGTCAGATTCACCGCGTTCGACCACGCGACCACGACCAGGCAGACGAACGCCAGGAAGATGATCACGCTCATCGAGACGGTGTTGATCTCGCGCACGTACGACAGATGCCGGCTGGCGGGGGTCCGCCCGCCCGCGCCGCGGAACTGCAGTGCGAGCACCCCGAAGATCACCGCCGAACCGAGCTGGCCGATGTACTTACCAGCCGCGGTCAGGCCCAGATTGCGCTGCTTGCGCAGTTTGATGAAGTCGTCGATGAAGCCGACCACGCCCAGCGCGGTGGCCAAGCCGAGGACCAGCAGGCCCGAGACCGACGGCCCGTCGGCGTGATAGCCGATGCCGATCAGATGCGAGCCCAGATATCCGGCCCACATGCCGATCAGGATCGCGACACCGCCCATGGTCGGGGTACCGCGCTTGGCCTGATGACTCTCGGGGCCGTCGATGCGGATCTCCTGGCCGAATCCGCGCCGTGCGAACATGCGGATCAGCAGCGGCGTCAGCAGGATCGACACCGCCAGCGCGATACCCGCCGCGAACAGAATCTGCCTCATCCAGCTGCCTCCGTGCCCTGCTCACCCGATGCGAGCACGTGCTGCGCCACCGCCCACAGACCGGCGGAGTTCGACGCCTTGACCAGCACCACATCACCGGCCGCGATCTCGTTGTCCAGCAGGGCGATCGCGGATTCGATATCGGGTACGAGGATGGATTCCTCGCCCCACGAGCCTTCCATGACCGCACCCTGGTGCAGCGCGCGGGCCGGGCGCCCGGTGCCGACCACGATCAGCCGGTCGACGTCCAGCCGCACCGCGAGCCGGCCGATACCGTCGTGTTCGACGATCGATTCCTCACCCAGTTCGGCCATTTCGCCCAGGACCGCCCAGCTGCGCCGGCCGCGCGGCGCATCCGGCGTACCGCCGGCGCGCGACATCGACACCAGCGCCTTGAGAGCGGCGCGCATGGAATCCGGATTCGCGTTGTAGGAGTCGTCGACGACGGTGACGCCGTCGGGCCGGGTCCGCACATCCATCCGGTGCGCCGAATCGACCGTCGCACCGGCCAGAGCACGGGCCACGGTGTCGAGATCCGCACCGCATTCCAGCGCCACGGCGGCCGCGGCCAGCGCGTTGGAGATCTGGTGTTCGCCGTACACCGCCAGATGCACCTCGGCGTGAGAGCCATTGGCGTGCAAGGTGAATCGCGCCCGCGCGTCGGAGTCGAGCACGATGTCGGTGGCCCGCACGTCGGCACCGGACGCCTGACCGAAGGTCACCACCCGGGCCCGGGTCCGGGCGGCCATCGCCGCCACCCGCGGGTCGTCGGCGTTGAGCACCGCGACGCCGGTCGGCGGAAGCGCTTCCACCAGTTCGCCTTTGGCCTGCGCGATGGCGTCGCGGCCGCCGAATTCACCCAGGTGCGCGGTGCCGACGTTGAGAACCACACCGATCCGCGGGGGCGCGATATCGGTGAGCGCCTTGATATGGCTGGGGCCGCGCGCGGACAGTTCCAGCACCAGGAAGCGGGAGTCGGCTCCCGCGCGCAGCGCCGTCCACGGATGGCCCAGTTCGTTGTTGAAGGATCCGGGCGGGGCGACCACGGCGCCCAACGGCGCGAGCACGCGCGCCAGCAGGTCCTTGGTGGAGGTCTTCCCGGCCGAACCGGTCACTCCGACCACGTTCAGGCCCGCGGCGGCCAGCCGGTCCACGCTCGCGCGCGCCAGTTTGGCCAGCGCCGCCAGCACGGCGGCGCCGGAGCCGTCGGTGTCGTGCGCCAGCACATAGGAGCGGTTCGCCGCAGCATCGGCCGCGGGGGCGAACGGTTCGACCACGATCGCCGGTACGCCGACCGGACGGGCCGCCAGCACCGCCACCGCGCCGGAGGCCACGGCCTTGCCGGCGTAGTCGTGCCCGTCGACGTGCTCGCCCGGCAGCGCCAGGAACAGGTCGCCGGAATTGATTCGGCGCGAATCGAATTCGACCGCACCGGTCACCGTCACCGCGGGATCGCTCACGTCGTGCAGCGTGCCGCCGACGACCTCGGCGATCTCCCGCAGAGTCATTTCGATCATGAAACCGTCAGGTCTTTCGTTTTACGTTCCAGGGCCTGTCCCAGCACCTCACGGTCGTCGAACGGATACTTCACACCCGCAATCTCCTGCCCGGTCTCGTGTCCCTTACCTGCCACCAGCACCACATCCCCCGGCCGTGCCCACTCCACGGCCGCGGCGATGGCGGCGGCCCGATCGCCGATCTCGCGCACCTCACCGCGCTCGGCCTCGGCGATACCCAGCGCGCCCGCGCGGATCGCGGCGCGGATCTCGGCCGGATCCTCGGTGCGCGGATTGTCGTCGGTGATGACCAGCAGTTCCGCGCCGCGCGCCGCGGTGGCGCCCATCAGCGGCCGCTTACCGGCGTCGCGATCGCCACCGGCGCCCACGACCACGGCCAGGCGGCCACCGGTGTCGCGCAGATGCCGGCGCAGCGTCGCGATCACCGATTCCACGGCGGCCGGCTTGTGCGCGTAGTCGACGAGGGCGAGAAAATCCTGCCCGGCGTTCACCCGCTGCATCCGGCCGGGCACATCCACCTCGCCCAGCGCCGCGGCCGCCACCGCCGCGTCGACCCCCGCCGCGGCGCACACCGCGATCGCGAGCAGGCCGTTGGCGATGTTGTAGCGCCCCGGCAGCCGCAACCGGGCCGGAAACTCATTGTCCGGGCCGACCGCGGTGAACTGCTGCCCGCCGTCGGCCAGCGCGGCGGCGCCGGTCACCGTCCATTCCGGTTCGGTCTCCCCGGTCGGGCAGTCCGCGGTCGCCACGGTGACGACCCGGGCACGCCCGCTCGCCTCCCGCGCCAGCCGCCGGCCCCAGGCGTCGTCCACGCAGATCACGCAGGTGTCGGCCGCGACCTGCCGCTGCGGCGACCCCGGATCCGGGACGAACAGCCGGCGCTTGGCGGCGAAATAGTCCTCGAAATCGGCGTGGAAGTCCAGGTGGTCCTGCGACAGATTCGTGAAGGCTCCGACGGAGAAGTGCACACCGTCCACGCGGCCCAGCGCCAGCGCGTGGCTGGACACCTCCATCACCACGGCCTGCACACCCTGTTCCACCATCAGCGCGAACATCGCGTGCAGTTGCGGCGCCTCCGGCGTGGTCAGCGCGCTGGGCACCCGGCGGTACTCGACGGCGCCGCCCGTCCCGGCGGCCCCCTCCTCCGGGTTCGCATCGGCGCGCCGCGCGATCCGCGTCTCGATCGTGCCGATCAGGGCGGTCGACAGGCCGGCCGCGGTCAGTCCGGCCTCCACCAGATAGGAGGTGGTGGTCTTGCCCGACGTGCCGGTGATGCCGATGACCTGTAGCTGCCGCGACGGATGACCATAGATCGCCGCCGACAGTTCCCCCAGCACCGCACGCGGGTCGTCGTGCACGAGGACCGGCACATCCAGTTCGCCGATCAGTTCGGCACCGGCCGCGTCGGTGAACACCGCGACCGCACCGCGTGCCACGGCATCGGCGGCGAAGCGGGCGCCGTGGGCCTTGGCACCGGCCAGACCGGCGAACAGATCACCGGGCTGCACGGCGTTCGAGCGCTGTTCGATGCCGGTGATCTCGATCCCGGCCGGGTCGCCGGAGGTCAGCCGCGCACCGGTCAGTTCGGCAACGGCCGGCACCGGCGTCGGCAACGCAACGGCGGGGCGAAGCACCTGCGGGCTGGGCTGCACGGGCACCAGGCTCCTTTCGTGGGCGCACATCTGTGCATCGGGTCGAGATTCGGGGTCGGGGAGTCAGGTTACCTGTGGGCGATCGGCGGCCACGCAGCGTGGCCGCCTCGCGCGCACCGGCTCCCCGGCCTCACCGCGCCCGCACCCGCCCGTGCGGCGGGCCGCACACGGACACCCACGCTTCCGAAACCGGACATTCAGCCGCACACACCACTACATCGCCTGGAGCACAAGCTGTTTCGGCGGCACGGTCGACGGCGGAACGCGATCGCGCTGCAGCGCCCAGGAGGCGATGCTGTGGAACAGCGGCGCCGCCGACTGCCCACCGCTGCCGTCGGTGCTGCGCACGGGTGCGTTCAACATGATGCCGATGACATAGCGCGGATTGTCCGCCGGTGCGATCCCGGCGAAGGTGATCCAGTAACGATCGGCGGAATAGCACTGACATTTCTGGTCGATCTGCTGCGCGGTCCCGGTCTTCCCGGCGATCTGGTAGCCCTCGATCGCGGCGGGAGCGCCCGTGCCCTGCTGGTATCCCATCGGATCGCGCTGCACCACGGCCTGGAACATCTGCCGCAGCGTACTCGCGGTCTGCGGGCTCACCACCCGCACGCCGTCCGGCTGCGGTTCGCTGGTGCGGTGCCCGTCGGGGCCGATCACGTCCTTGACGATGCGCGGAGGGATCCGCACCCCGTCGTTGGCGATGGCCTGGTACATCCCGGTCATCTGCAGCAGGGTCATCGAAAGACCCTGCCCGATGGGCAGATTCGCGAACGTAGAACCGGACCACTGGTCGCGCGGCGGCACGATGCCACCACTTTCACCCGGCAGCCCGACGCCGGTGCGCTGTCCCAGCCCGAAACGCTTGACCATATCCGCGAAGCGATCCTCACCGACCCTCTGGGCGAGCATCAACGTGCCCACGTTCGACGACTTACCGAAGATACCGGTGGTGGTGTACGGCATGACGCCGTGCGACCACGCGTCGTGCACCACGACCCCGCCCATGTGGATCTCCCCCGGGACCTGATGAACCTCGTCGGGGTTGGTCAGGCCGTATTCGATGGACGCCGCCGCGGTGATGATCTTGTTCACCGAACCGGGCTCGTAGGCATTGGTCACCGACGGATTGCCGATATCGGCCGAGGCCCAGAACTTCGGATCCTGCGCGGGATTGAAGGTGTTGTCGTTGGCCATGGCCAGCACCTGGCCGGTGTGCGCGTCCAGCACCACCGCCGAGGCGTCCTGCGCGCCGGATTTGTCCTTGGCCTCCTGCACCTGCTGCTGCACGTAGTACTGCAGATCGGAATCGAGGGTCAGTTCGATGTTGGAGCCGTTGACCGCGGGCACCTTGTCGCGCTCGCTGCCGGGGATGACCGCCCCGTCGGAGCCGCGATCGTAGGTGTGCGAACCGTCGGTGCCCGCCAGCGTCGCGTCCATCGACGCCTCGAGCCCGACCTGGCCGTGCCCGTCCCAGCCGGTCGCGCCCACCACGTTCGCCGCCAGCGCGCCCCCCGGATACACCGGTGTGTCCTGGCGTTCGGTCCCCACCTCGGGGAACTTCTCGGTGATCTCGTCGGCGACCCGCGAGTCGACGTTGTAGGCCAGGTAGGTGAACTGGTCGTCGCTGCGCAGTTTGGCGAGCAGCTCCGCTTCCGGGGGCGCGTCCTTGCCCAGCTTCTCGTGAATCGTCTCGGCGATCGCTTCCAGCCGTTTGTCGACCTCGGGCGCCTTGTCGCTCTTCGCCCGCGCGTCCGCCAGATCCTTACGCACGGCTATCGGCCGGAAGCTGAGCTTCTTCGTCACGACGGTGAACGCGAGCGCGCGGCCGTCGCGGTCGAGGATGGCACCGCGTTGCGCCCAGTCGGTCTGATGCACCGTGCGCTGGCTCGCCGCCTCGGCCGACAGATTGGGCGCGGAAAACGTTTGCAGCCACAGCAATTGCATCGCGACGACGAGTAGCGCCACCAGCATCAGCACACGTCCGACTCCGAACCGCAGCCGCGTGGAGGCATCCGCGGGCGAGCCCACCCGCGGCTGGGGAGCGCGACGCGGCCGGGCGGGTGTGGATCGCATACCCGCCCGGCCGCGTCCTGTGGCACCCCCGCCGGTTCTGCCTCCGCCGCGGCCGGTCATCGATCGGCCCCCTCGGGTGCCGCTTGGACCA
>NZ_BDBL01000081.1 GCF_001612965.1 Nocardia kruczakiae NBRC 101016 | reverse complement strand
GGCCTTCCGCGCGTTCCAGGGCTTGGGTGCGGGTGGCCTGATGTCCTTGGCGTTCACCATCATCGGGGATATCGTGCCCGCTCGCGAACGCGTGCGGTACCAGGGCTATTTCATGATGGTGTTCGGCACCGCGACGGTCGCCGGCCCGGTGCTCGGCGGCTTCTTCTCCGATTACGACACGCTGTGGGGTATCGACGGCTGGCGTTGGGTGTTCCTGGTGAACGTCCCGATCGGTGTGCTCGCGCTGGCCGTGGTCGCCAAGGTGCTCAATGTGCCACACGAGCGGCAGCGCCATCGCGTGGACTGGTTCGGTGCGATCGCGCTGGCGATCTGTGTGGTGCCGCTGCTGATCGTGGCCGAGCAGGGCCGCGGCTGGGGCTGGGAGTCGCCGCGCGCGCTGCTCTGCTACGGCATCGGTGCGGTCGGGCTCGTGCTGTTCGTCCTCGTGGAATTCCTGATGAAGGACGCCGCGCTGATTCCGTTGCGGCTGTTCCGGAATTCGACGTTCTCCATCACCATCCTGGGTGGTTTAATCGTCGGTATCGCGATGTTCGGCGCGATCAGTATGGTGCCGCTGTATCTGCAGGTCGTTCGGGGTTATTCGCCCACCAAGGCCGGTCTGCTGATGCTGCCGCTGGTACTGGGCATCATGATCGGCTCGCTGATCGCGGGGCAGGTCACCAAACTGACCGGCCGCTACAAGATCCTGCCCGTGCTGGGCACCTTCGTCATCGCGTGCGGGGCGGCGCTGTACGCGCAGGTGC
Source organism: Nocardia kruczakiae NBRC 101016 (assembly GCF_001612965.1). Lineage (GTDB taxonomy): Bacteria > Actinomycetota > Actinomycetes > Mycobacteriales > Mycobacteriaceae > Nocardia > Nocardia kruczakiae. The sequence continues at coordinate 9,344 of NZ_BDBL01000081.1, read as the reverse complement.
ACTACGACAGCCCGCTGTGGCAGCCGCTGGTGTACAGCGCGGTCATCGGCTTCGGCCTCGGTGGCTGTATGCAGACGTTGATCATCGCGGCGCAGAATGCCGGTCCGCGGTCGGATATGGGTGTGTCGACGGCGTCGGCGACCTTCTTCCGGCAGATGGGCGGCACGCTGGGGGTCGCGGTCTTCCTGACGATTCTGTTCAATCTGTTGCCGCACAAGATCATCGACGCGTTCGGCGGTGTGCTGCCGCCCGGCTTCGACACCCGCGAACTCGATCGGTTGCAGGCCAACACCAGCGGTATCGCGGCACTGCCGGAACAGGTGCGCGATCCGATTCTGATCGGCTTCACCGACTCCCTGCACGGCGTGTTCTACGCCGCCGCCGGGGTGGCGCTGTCGGCCTGTGTGGTGCTGCTGTTCATGAAAGAGATTCCGCTGCAGGACAGTTCGGCACCACCGCAGCCCGCCGAGCCGCCGCGGGACGTGCGGTCCGGGGCTGAAGCCGAAGCCGCCGAGTCACCCGAACCCTGGGAGCGGGAGCCGTTGTGGGAGGCCGAAGCCGAAGCCGCCCGGCCGGAATCGGCGCCGGCCCTCGCCGAACCGGCCACACAGACCGCGTTCCCGGAGGCCGTCGGCGACATGCCCGGTGACGCGCCTGTGTCCGGACACATCCACCGCGAAGACGGGCAATCCGTACCCGGTGCGGCGCTGACACTGATCGACCAACGGGGACACCAGGTTTCGCGCGCGACGACCGACGGCGCGGGCGGCTACCACCTGAGCGTGCCGGACGCCGGTAACTATGTGCTGATCGTTTCCGCCGAGGGACATCAGCCCGCCGCGGTGAACGTCGCGATCGGTTCCGAACCCCAGACGGTCGATCTCACATTACAGGGGTCGGGGGAGCTGTCCGGCATCGTCACCGAGGGGCCGGGCCGGCCACTCGCGGGCGTGACCGTGACCCTGACCGATCGGCGCGGCGAGGTCGTCGGTGCCGCGGTGACCGGAGCCGACGGCGCCTACGCCTGTCACGGCATCGTCGCGGGCATCTACACCCTGGTCGCGGTCGCCGGACATCGCAGGCCGGATGCCGCCACGTTGACCGTTCCCGAGACCGGCGTGTTGCGCTACGACATCGAACTCGCGCCGACGGCAGTGCTGTCGGGCCGGGTGCGCTCCGCGCGCGGTCCGGTCGCTCACGCCCACGTGGCGGTGCTGGATTCGGGCGGCGCGGTGGTGGCCGCGGCGTTGACGGACGGGGACGGTCGCTACCGGATCGACGATCTCCCCGCCGGGGACTACACGGTGGTGGGTCGCGGCTATCCGCCGGCCAGTGCACGGGTGGCGGTCGACGGCGAACAGATCGCCCACGACCTGCGGCTCTGCTACGACGGCGCGGCCGACAGATCGTGATCGGTATACCGCGGCCGGTGCGGCGACACCGGGGTGCGGTGGACATGCGGTAGGTGCGGGTGGCCTCGGACCGGGCCGTATTCGGTGGCATTCGCCCCCCTGTCACCCGGTCCGATATCCCCGGGTTCGATGTCGCCGGGGCCGATGTCATCCGGCCCGATATCGCCGGATGGCAGGGCTGTGCGCTCGAGCACCCGGGCGCACAGCCGGATCACCGCCTCGTCCAGGGTGATGCCGAGTTCGGCGGCGTGCAGGGTGGCCATCTCGACGGCCCCGAGGTCGTCCACGAAAGTCGGATCGGACAGGATTTCGTCCAGGATCATGCCGCTCAGCGCCTGTTCCTGGGTCAGAAGCTCGCCGGGCAGCCAGCTCAGCAACCACTGTCCGGGAAGTGACGGCAGGCGCTGGGCAGATTCCGGGGTGACATCGCTGGTCATCAACCAGTCGGTGATATGAAGCGTCATGGCATTCCCCTTCCACCAAGCCGGCCGCTGCGGCGGTCGTTGCCGCTCCGATAAACGGAGAGCCGGTGGCTATAGCTAAATGCTAAGGACGGCTTTCCGGGGCTGTCAACTAAGCATCTGTGCTTATCTGCGATATCTTCGAGACCTCAATGCCCATCTTCAATCAGATATGCCCAGTGAATATCTGAATTGATTACCGAAGCGGGGTGCGAAGGCGTGAAAGTTGGCTCTGCGGAACGCTTTCGAGCGTCATGTGGCAGAATCCGCAGCAGGCCGGGCACATTCGAGTTATCGGCGAGCTGCGTTCGCCGGGCGCTCACCGGAGTAATGAAAAATTGATGTTCAGCTGAGGATGCGATGGGCCACATGTGATTAGAATTCCGCATCGTGACACAATCTGACCCAGACGGTGGCGAACGGATCGGCGAACTGGTGCGCCGGCTCCGTATCGAGTCCGGTCTCACCCAGGCCGCGCTGGCCAAACAGGCGGACTGTTCACGCAGCCTCGTTCAGCAGATCGAGAACGGCACCCGCGTGCCGCCGCTGCCGCTGCGGGAACGTCTGAGTTCGGCGCTGGGGCAGGAACTTCCGATGGACGGCGTCGGCGGCTCGTCCGAACCCGGCGGGCATTACGACCTGCGGATGCGTTTCAACGTGCTCCTCGGCAAGGACCCGGGCGTCGTGGATCGGGTGCTGACGATCGCGCAGACGGTGCTCGACGCCCGCGGCGCGCGCGAGGAGGTGGAGCCGTTGCGCCTCATCGCCGCTCGCCAGCTCGAGCGCGCGGAAGAGCTGCTGGCGCAGATACCGTCGCGCAGTGCGACGGTGTGGGAGTGGAATACGGTCAACGACTGGCTGACCATCCTGGAGCAGGCCGAACAGTCCGTGCGCGCCATCCACACCGCCGATCTGGGCACCATCGGCGGTGACGTCGGCGACGACTACCATGCGGCGATCGTGCGCCTCGCCGACGCGGTGCACGAGCCGCGAGTCACGGTGCGGCGCATGTACGTTCTGGATCGCATCGAAGATGTGTGGCCCTACGACGACAAGCTGTGGTGGCAGGCGCGCTCCGGTGTCGAGAGTGTGCTGGTCAAGCGGGACCATGCCCGCAACGCGCAGAGCATGCTGGTCGTCGACGACCGGTATGTCTGTGTCGGGGAATACGACTACTCCCGCCAGACCCGGGTCGCGACGCGCTTCTCGGTGCTCAAACACGACGTGGCGTTCGCGGTCCGGCGCTTCGAGAAGCTCTACGACCTGCGGCGCATCGGTTCGGCGATCGTGGTCAACGATCTGCTGGCCGATCCGCGGCTGGCCCGATTCGACCGCCTGGGCGACGGTGAGGGACGGGACCTGTTCCGCGAGACGCTGCTTCGCGCCTGGGACGACATCCCGACCCCCGGTCAGGCGTCGCTGGAAACAGGGCGGCTGTGACGAGCGGCCCCCGGCATACCGAGCGGGCCGCCGCCGCGATGATCCTGCGTTCGGAGGAGCGCAAGAAGCAACTGCGCCGGCAGCTGTCGGAGACCGCGTCGTTTCCCGGCCGATCCGGCCGCCGGTATGAGGGTGTGCTGGACGCGTACCACGGCGAGACCGGATTCGAGATCGATCCGGCGGCGATGCGCGCCCTGCGGCGGGCCTGGAACGACCTGGCGCCGCATCGGATCCGGCGCCGAGGTCTGCCGGACTACGACAAGCGGCAACCGCTCGAGTTGCGGGAGTCGGCCGCCGCCCGCCTGTTCGACCGGCTGCACCGCCCCGCCGACGGAGTGACCGGCGTCCGGGTACGACCCGACGAGGTTGTCGTCTGCCCGTATTCGAGCATGCTGATGCTCGAGGAGGTCATCGCGACCGTCGTGCGTCCCGGCGGGGTGATCGTCTGCCCCGAGGGCTTCTACAAGAACTTCGCCACTCATATCGCGAAATTCGATGTGCGCGTGGTGGTTCCGGAGGCCACACCGGACGATTCGTTCCGCATCGACCCCATCGCACTGACCCGGGAACTGGCACGGCACGGCGATGCCGTGTGTGCCGTACTGCTCACGCTGCCGGGCAATCCCGTCGTCACGCAGTATTCGGCGGACGAGTTGCGGGAAATCGCGGGGGTTCTCGTCGCGGCCGAGGTTCCGGTGGTCTGCGATATGGCCTTCGACCGGATCGTCGGCGGGCATATTCCGCTCGCCGCGCTGGAGGTGCCGACCGCGCACGGCTCGGTCCGGTTGTACGACCGGATGGTGACCGTCACGGGTAATTCGAAGGGCTACAACGCGTTCGGGCCGTGCAAACTGGGCGCGGCGTGTACCGGCGATGCGCAGTGGCTGGAGCGTATCCGGGCGCGACTCACGATCGCTTTTCAGCGCGAGAGTACGCATCTGGTGCGCGCGGTGCTGGACCATACGCCAGACGCCTATTTCGAGCACAACCGGAAGCTGGTGCGCGAACAGTTCGACACCGCCCTGGACCGGATCGCCGCGATCAATGCCGAATTCGGCCCGAATGTGTTGCGGCCATTGGGCTCCGGGGCGAGCATGTTCCTGTCGGTAGTCGCCGATGGCGCTCTTCTCGACGCGGCGGGAGTGCGCGACAGCGCTGAGCTCGAGGATCTCTTGCTGGCCGGTGCGGGGATCGACAGTGTCGCGCTCGGGCGCACCGGATCGGCGCGGACGGGTGTGCGGCTCAACGTCCTCGCACCACGCCGCGGACCCGGCACCGAGGCCCGGGAGTTGGTCGACGAACTTTTCGACCGGCTCGGCGGGCTGGTCGCCGAGCTGGCCGGTGGCGCCACCTACCGCGATATCCTGCGCCGGCGTGGAATCGCGGAGCCACCGGCGTGATCGTCGGCGTGCTGCGCGAAACCGCCGCCCGGGAACGGCGAGTGGCGCTGACGCCGGACGGAGTCCGATGCCTGATCGCGGCCGGGATGCGAGTCGTGGTGGAGGCCGGCGCGGGGCGGGCGGCCGGATTCGACGACGCCGCCTACCGATTCGCGGGAGCGGCCCTCGTCGACGATCCGGGCGCCGTGGTCGCGGCCTGCGATGTGCTGGCGTGGGTGAAGCCGGCGACCCACGATCTGCGCGCGATGTCGCGGCGGCCGCATCTCACGCTGATCGGCTTCCAGGATCCGCTGCGGCGAGCCGCGCAGATCGCCGAACTGCGTGGTTCGGGTGTGGAATCGATTGCGTTCGAGCTGTTTTCCCACGAGGCCGGTGCCTTGGACGCGCTCTCGGCGATGAGCCGGATCGCCGGCAGCGTGGCCTATCTCGCGGGCCGGCGGCTGGTGCCGCGCACCGTGCGCAGGCCGATCCGTTCCCTGATTCTGGGGTGCGGTCCGGCCGGACTGTCGGCCGTCGCGGCGGCGGCCGCCTGCGGGGCCGAACCGCCGGTGGTGCTGGGCCGCCGGCCCGAACTACGACAGGCGCTGAACGTGCAGGGCCCCAACGTCTTTCACTGGTCCCACGACGTCGACGCCGCCTGCGTCCTGGAGCGGATCCGCGCGGACAAACCGGATCTGGTCTTCTGCGCCGCGGTGCGGCGTGGGCAACGGGCTCCGCTGCTGGTCGACGGGACCGCACTCGACGCGCTCGGGGACGGCGCGGTCGTGGTCGACCTCACCGCCAAGGCGGGTGGCAACTGTGCGGCGACCGTCACCGACGCGACCGTGGTGCTGCGCAACGGCGTCGTGGTGACCCACCGCTCGAACTATCCGGCGCGGCGACCGGCCCCGGCCAGCCGGGCCTACAGTACGGCGGTAACCGCCGCGATACTGCGACTGGCGGAATCCGGCCTGCCGGGTGGTCAGACGGTGTCGGATGTCTTCGCCTCGAATGCTTCCGCCACGATCGGACGAACCTGATCCATTCCGGCGCCGGGTTGTTCGCGCCGCACCGACGTCATATCCACGTCGGGCAGGCCGCACGCGACGGCCCACTGCCACGGTTCCAGGTCGCCGTCGACGTTCATGGCGAAGCCGTGGCTGGTGACGCCGCGGCTCTGCCGCATGCCGATGGAGACGATCTTGCGGCCCGTCTCGACGGTCCACACGCCGGTGAGCAGTTCCGATCCCGGCGGGGTGTCGCGGCGTTGCGCCCGGATGCCCAGCCGGTCGAGCGCGGCGACCAGGCGGTGTTCCACCTCGCGGATGTAGTCGACCACGCCCTCGCCGTCACCGAGCTTCACGACGAGATATCCGACGAGCTGTCCCGGGCCGTGATAGGTGAGCTGTCCGCCGCGGGTGGTCTCCACCACCGGAATCCCGTGATCCGGATCGGGGAGATGCGCACTCGGTGTCCGGCGCCCGATCGTATAGACCTGCGGATGGCTGAGCAGCCACAACGTATCCGGGCGTTCGTCGCGCTGGCGCTGTTCCACCAGTTCGGCCATGCGTTCCATGGCCTTGTCGTAGTCGACGAGTTCGTCCTGGATCAGTGTCAGCGGCCGCGACCTCATGATCCGAGAATACGACCGCGGCAGCGAGCGACGGCGGGCAGCGGTCCGCGGTACGCCATTTCTCAGTACGCCATTTCTCAGTACGCCTCGGTGTTGAGCTTGTCCCGCGCCGGCAGCGCGTCGCCGCGCAACGTGACCCGATCGATGGGCAAGCCGCCGTCGAGGCTGGACAGCGTGCCGGTATCGCCGCGCAGCGTCAGCTCGTCACCGCCGAGGGTCAGATGTTCCAGCTCGGTCTCGGTGGCAGCGGGCGCGCGGTGGCGCCGGTTGTGGACGATGCTGCTGAGGTAGGCCGCGACGATGATCCCGACTCCCAGCAGCCCGGTGACGACCTCGTCGAGATGGTGGCCGGTGGAGACCAGCAGGATCGCCGCGAGCGCGCCGATCGCCCAGTGCGCACCGTGTTCGAGATAGATGTACTCGGCCAGCGTGCCGCGCCGGACCAGGTAGACGGTGATCGAACGGACGAACATCGCGCCGATCAGTCCGAGCCCCAATGCGATGACGATCGGATCCGCGCTGATGGCGAAGGCGCCGATCACGCCGTCGAAGGAGAACGAGGCGTCCAGCACTTCGAGATACACGAAGCCGAAGAAGGCGGCGCGGCCGGTCAGCAGGGCGGCGCGGGAGGGGCCCTGGCCGGGCTGTTCGTTCTCGAAATGGGCGCCGAGGCCGTCGACGAGGAAATAGGTGGCCATGCCGAGGGCGCCGGAGACCATGACGACATCCGCCTTGTTGTTCGGCGCGAGCACACCGGCGCTGAGCACCAGCGCGATGAGCGCGATCACCACGGTGAACATCGAGAATCGCCCGATCCGCGCCAGCGGCCGCTCGAGCCAGCTCAGCCAGGTGACCTCACGCTGGGCGCAGATGTAGTTCAGGAACAGCAGCAGCAGGAACATCCCGCCGAACGCCGCGATCTTCGGATTGGCGTCGTTGAGCAGTGTCTCGTAGCTCGGCCGGCCGTCCGGGAAGAAGGGCGCGCCGCCGGCGGGTGGGTTCATCGCCAGCCGCAGCGCCTCGATCGGGTCCAGATGCGCACCGACCGCTACCACCACCAGTGGGAACACCAGGCGCATGCCGAAGACCGCGATCACCATTCCCACGGTGAGGAAGATGCGCTGCCAGAACGCGCTCATGCGTTGCAGGACGCTGGCATTGACCACCGCGTTGTCGAACGACAGCGATACCTCGAGAACGCCGAGGGCTGCGACCAGCACCACGGCCTCCGGCCCGCCGTACAGCGCCGCGACGACGAGGGACGCCGCGGCAACCAGGAACGACAGGGCGAAAACTCGCACGAACATGCCGATGCCTTTCGTCAATTCGACACCCGCGGGGGGTATGACCTCGCGGGTCACAGCATTCAGAGTGCTCGCAACCCTGCCATCGATTGTGACAGTTGAAGTGGCCCGGCGACAATCGACAGCTAGTACCAGTGGTGGGACTGCCAGAATGCCCATGCCCCGTCGGGGCTGCCGTACCGCTCGACCATGTAGTCGTAGGTCCAGCGGATCTGCGTCACCGGGTTGATCATCCAGTCCACGCCGTGCGAGGCCATCCGCTCCGGCGGCAACGCCTGCCCGAGGCCGTAGGCGCCCGATTCCGGATTGACGGCGAAGGGATTCCAGCTGCTCTCGTGCGTGATCACGTTGTCGAACGAGGGGAACTGCGGGACCGGAACGATCGTGAGGGCGACCGTCTTCATCGGCAGGCCGAGCAGCAGACCCGCGGTGGCGGAACCGGAAGATCCCGCCGAACCCGAGGCCGAACCGGATGCCGATCCGGAGGTGTCGGCGCACGCGGGGCCGCAGTCGGCGCCGGCGGTCGCGGCGAGGGCCGCCGGTGCTCCGACCAGCCACAGTGCGCAGAACGCGGCGAGGGCGGCGCGGCGCAGACGGGACCTCGGTGTCGTCTCGGTCACAATTTCGAGGCCGGCCGAGGCGGGTGTCGAAGATGGCGGCAAGGTTGCCGAGCCGATCGGCGATGCGGAGATGAACGGAAAATGCGTTGCCGAATCGGTGGGCTTCGCGGTCTGATTTGTCGGCTGGGCCGGAATTCGGGCGGGCTCGATTGGCGCGGACATGGTCAGCTCGGTCCTTCCGTGTCGACTTGCCGATCGATCAGAGTCGGAAATGCGACAGGTCGAGCAAACCACCGGTAATCCCGAGATGTCCGGATTGGGATCGGCGTGTCCGGCTCGGGCTTCCCGGGTGTGGGCCGGGGTACGTGCGAGCGGTATCCGAACGTATGTATAGTTGGCCTCAGCAACTAGTTGTACATGCTAATCAAATGCGTCGCGGGGAGTAAGGAAACTCGATCATGGTCGTCGATGCCCGTGATTCCCGTGTGAGCACGCGGGCCGAAGGCGGTAGCTTGCGTAACCACCCGGGCCCTGGCGAACACGGCGCCGGTGTCACCGAACAGGATGTGGCCGATCGACTCGGCGGCCAGCTGATCCGGTTGATGCGGGCGATCGGCAGAACCAAATCGCATATAGCCAAGTACGGTCCGGACGGTCTGGAGCGTTTGGCCTACTCCGTGCTGTTCTGCCTGGTCCACGACGGTCCGCAGCGGACGGGGAAGCTGGCGGACACCTTGCATACCGAAACATCGACCATCAGCAGGCAGACCAGATCGCTGGTGGCACACGGCCTGGTGGAACGCCGGGCCGACCCCGTGGACGGACGGGCCTGCGTGCTGGCGCCCACCGCCGAAGGGGTGCGGGTCTTCGAGGAGAACCGCCGAAACCGCAACCGCTGGCTGGCCGAGGTGATGGCCGAGTGGCCCGCCGACGAACGGGCCAGATTGACCGATCTCCTCGAGCTGCTCGTCAGCGGCATCGAAGAATCCACAGCTGAAAAATCCACTGCAACAGCCGAATCGAATTAGGGCTTACATACACATGACGACTTCGACCAGTGAGGCTCCGCCGGCGCAGCCGAACGCTCCGACCGTCGCGCCGACAGCGGATGTGCGACCGACTCTGTCGCATCGGCAGATTTTGACTATTTTGTCC
>NZ_BDBL01000080.1 GCF_001612965.1 Nocardia kruczakiae NBRC 101016 | reverse complement strand
CCCGCCGCTCCCGCAGCGGATCCCGAGCCGGCCGTCGCGCCGGAGCCGGAGACGGCCCCGGCCGCGAAGTCCACCGCACCGGCAGCGAACGCCAAGCCCGAGACCAAGCCCGCGCCGCAGAAGACGGCTCGGGCCAAGCGGGGTAAGGCGCCGATGCCGTCCTGGGAGGATGTGCTGCTCGGCGTGCGCAGCTCCGGGCACTGAGTCCGCCGCCGGGTCCTTCGGGCACCGAGTCCGCGGCCGGGCGCCGAATCCGCGGCGAGTCACCGAATACCGGCCGGGCATCGCTCCGGGGCAACCACATCGAATTCGCGGCGGAGGCCATCGGTCTCCGCCGCGAAGTCTTTCACCGTATCCACCCCCGTTCGGGCGCGTCGCCGCCGGAATAGTGGGAAACGGGGGTTGACACGCGCGCGGAAGTCAGAAGCGCCGGTGTTTCCGCTGTTGGGGGAGTAGATTTTTCGTATGCGCCCGATTCTCGTCGGGCGCGCAGCGAGCAGGCCGCGGCGTCGGATGTGGTTCGGCTCCCGTGATTGCTCGGGAGTAACCACGCTTACCCGTTCGAGCTCGGGAGGTGTCGCAGGTGCCATCCACAGCCTCGTCGATCTGGTACGTCGACGACCCGGACCCGGCGGCGGTCCTGCGCTCCCACCCCGATCCCGACCCGGAAGCCGCGCTCGCACTGGCCAAACAGCTCAATCCCGACCACGACGTGGTGCCCGCCGCCTCCGGCACCCTGAAGGTCTGGGCCGGCCCCGATCCCGGGTCGATGTACATCGGCTGCTTTCCGGGCGTCACCGTGGTCTGTACCGTGCAGGCGGCGCGCAGCCACCCGACCCGGCTGCCGGAACTGCTCATCCGGCCGCTGGCCTCCGAGCACACCTATCTGGTGTCCTATGACGTCGCACTGGGCTGGGGTGCGTTCGCGCATTGGGAGCGCGGGGAATTCCGTCGCGCCTTCAGCGCCACCCGGGTCGACATCGTCGAGGACGAAGGACTGCCGCTGGTGTGGGAGCGCCAGTACTGGGCCGGCGACCATCCGGTCCGGCTGCGGCCCGGTGATTTTCCCGATCCGCAGATCCTGCCGTTCGACCCGCCGGAATTCGCCGACGCCGCGAACGAGGAGTGGCTCGGATTCCGTTATCGGGCGGGCGCTTGCGGCGACGCACTGCTTCCGGACCGGATCGAGGTGTGCGGATTCAGCCTCTATCCCGCCGGGCAGGCGCCCGCACCGGCGACCCGGGAGACGTCGGTGACGATTCCGGCGAGTAAACGCTGGTTCGGCTGGCTGCGCGGACGCGACCGCGTGGTGTGATCGCGAAACCTCGATCGCGAAACCTATTGGGCCGCAGCGTCGATCAGCAGCACGACCCAGCCGATCAGTACCCCGGCGCCGAGTCCGGCGAGCACCCAGCGGGTGACCGGGGTGTGGCGCCACCGCCATGCGGTCGGTGCGGTACCGGCGACGGCGATCACGTTCACCGCCACCGCGAGCGTCCAATGGACATGGGCCAGTGCGACACCGAACGAGTACACCCCGGCGGCGGTCAGCGCGGCGACGAACACCGCCACGGCGATGCCCGCCGCCCACGGTGTCGGTTCACCGGGGGTGACTTCCGGGCGGCCCAGTGGGCGATTCACGAGGTCCGCACCCTTTCGTAGAACGCCATCGCGGCCGCGGTCGCGACATTGAGCGAATCGGTGCCGGGGGTCATCGGAATCCGGGCGCGGATATCGGTGGCGCGCATGGCCGCCTCGGTCAGACCGGGGCCCTCCGCGCCGAGCAGCAGCGCCACCCGGCCGCCGGTCATCGCGGTCGCCAGATTCACCGCCGCCGGATTCGGCGTCAGCGCGATGATCCGGAAACCGAGCTCGCGCAGCGTATGCAGGCCGTCGGGCCAGGTCGGCAGCGACGCGAACGGTACGCGCAGCACATGTCCCATCGACACCCGCACCGCGCGCCGATACAGCGGGTCGGCGCAGCGGTCGCCGAACAACACCGCGTCCGCGCCGAGTCCGGCCGCGTTCCGGAAGATCGAGCCGATATTCTCGTGATCGTTGACGCCCTCGAGCACCGCCACCGTGCGGGCGGTCTCCAGGATTTCCTCGGGCAGCAGTTCCGGTGGGCGGCAGGCGGCGGCGAGGACACCGCGATTGAGGTGGAATCCGACGATCTCGGCCATCACCTCGGCGCCGACGCGGTAATAGGGGATGTCCACACCGGCGAGGTCGGGGGCGAGCTGATCGAATCGGCGACCCACCCCGAGCAGGGCGAACGGCTGGAAACGCGAGGCCAGCATGCGTTGCACGACCACCACGCCCTCGGCCACGACCAGGCCTTTCCCGCCCGGAAGGTCGGGCCGCCGGTCGGCGGAGTTGAGGTCGCGGAAGTCGGCGACCCGAGGGTCGCCGGGGTCGACGATATCGATCACGTGGGCCACGGCAACCTATCCTGCACCCTGGCCGCGAATTCGGCCGAGCCAACTGTCGTGTGAAACACGGTTTGGCGGGCAACGCTATGGTGAACTCTTTATTGGTTTATCCACAGAACGATTTATCCATCGCAACGGAAGAGGACGCATGACCAAGCCGGAAGTCGAGTTCCAGGAAGGCCCCGCGCCCACCACGCTGGAAGTACAGGATCTGGTCGTGGGCGACGGAGCCGAAGCCGTACCCGGCGGCACCGTGGAGGTGCACTACGTCGGCGTCACCTACGACACCGGCGAGGAATTCGATTCGTCCTGGAACCGTGGCGAATCCATCACCTTCCCGTTGCGCGGCCTGATCCAGGGCTGGCAGGACGGTATTCCCGGCATGAAGGTCGGCGGTCGCCGCCAGCTGACCATCCCGCCGGAGCTGGCCTACGGCCCCGAGGGCTCGGGCCACCCGCTGTCGGGCAAGACGCTGATCTTCGTCATCGATCTGCTGAACGTCGTCGAGTAGGGACGTTCACTGCCGGACGATCTCGACCGGATCGGACAGATTCGTCGCCAGGACGGACTGCTGGGATGTGCTGTGTGCCGGTAAGGCGGTGAGGGCCTTGCCGGTTTGATCGGTCAGATTCGTCGAAATCTGCTGCATCTGTGTGACCCCGCCGGTCACCGCCTGCAGCGCACCCTGCAGTTGCGTGCTCGCCTGATCGGCGAGTTGCGGAATCTGCCCGGCCAAGGCGGCGCCCTGGTCCAGCTGGGCGGCGGCCGCGGTCAACCGGTTCGCGGCATCGCGCAGGATGGTGCCGAGGCCGGTGTTCGGATCGGTACTGCTCCCGGTCAGCCGGGCCACGCCCGCCAGTTGGGTGTCGGCCTGGCCCGCGATCGAGCGCAGCGCCTCCAGCTTGCCGATGATGTCGGTGAGCTGAGGGTCCGCCGCGAACGGCAGCGCTCGCAGCAGTGGCAGGACCTGGTCGAGCCCGGTACTCATCGCGTTCGCACCGGCACTGATCTGCCCGATGGTCAGTCCGGTGGCGTCGAAGGCGCCGGCCATGTTCTCGGCCTGATTCGTCGCCTGTCCCAGAGTGCTGTGTACCTGGCCGAGCTGCGAAGTCAGCGTCGCCGCACCGGATTTCGCGGAATCCAGGAAACCCAGCATCTGCTGGGCGCCGCCGGTGAACTGTCCGGCGGCGTCGGAGGCGGTCCGCACGCCCGCGTCGAGCAGCTGGGATGTGAAGGCGGCCTGCTGCATCGAACCGCGCGCGTTCGCGACCGCGCCCAGCGTCTGATCCACGCCGGCGGCCGCGATTCGCCGCGTCACCGCCGCGACCGCGTCGTCGACCGCGGCGGTGTCGGCGTGTTCGTTGGTGGCCACGATCAGCTGGGCCCGATGCGGTCGCGCCGTGGCGAGGGTGGCCAACGACGAACTGAGGTCGGCGGGCAGGGTGATCACCGCGGCATGATCGGTGCTGCGGGCACCGGGTTCGGCCACGGTCCAGGTGTCGTCCTCGGATTGCAGCGCCTTCACGATGCGGGCACCGGCGGGGCCGGTATCCGCGTTGACGATCGCGATATCGGTCGGCGCGGCACCACCGCGGGTGGCGGCGATCACCCCGCCGGTTACCGCACCGGCGACCACCAGGGTCACCACACCGAGCACTGTCCAGCGAAAACGTCTATCTGCCACGCCGTCAGACGGTAGCGGCGATGAATGCGCAAGTACTGGCGGATATCTGAGGGTTCTGTGAGGGAACTCGGACGAATCAGATTTCCGGCGGTGACGGTGCGGACATCGGACGGTCCGGCAATTCCAGCACCAGGCGCACCCCGCCCAGGATTCCGTCGTCGAAATAGGCTCGGCCACCGTGCAATTGGGCCTGCTGTGCGACCAGGGCCAGGCCCAGCCCGGAGCCGCCCTTGGTGGCGTTGGCGCCGCGGATGAAGCGGTCGAAGACGGTTCGCCGTTCCTCGGCCGGGATGCCCGCGCCGTTGTCGTCGACCGTGATCACGATCCGGCCGTCGGGGCGGCGATGAGCCGACACCAGGGCCTGGGTGGCGCCGCCGTGGCGGGCGGAATTGGTGAGCGCGTTGTCGACCGCCAGCCGCAGTCCGGTCGGCAGGCCACGAGTGATCAGTTCGGGATCGGTCTCGATCCGGACGGTGAGTTCCGGGAAGTGGCGCATCGCATCGTGGGCGGCGTGATCGACCAGATCGCCGATATCGGTTTCGACGTGGTCGCGTTCGTCGGTCAGCTCACCGGCGGCGAGCCGTTCCAGCGCGGCGAGCGTGGCCTCCACCCGGCCCTGACTGCGCTGCAGATCGTCGAGGATCTCCGCGCGCTGCTGCTCGTCGAGGTCCAGAGTGCGCAGCACCTCGAGGTCGGTGCGCATCGCGGTGAGCGGAGTACGCAGTTCGTGTGCCGAGACGGCGGCGAAATCGCGGGCCGTCTCGAGTGCCGCCGCCGTTTCGGCCTGGGCGTACTGCACGCGCTCCAGCAGCGAATTCACTGCCTCGGAAAGCTTTTCGGCCTCCCAGACGCCGGATCCGTCCACCCGGACCTCAGCCGTGCTGGTGCCGCTGCGCGCACTGACCTGCCGGGTGAGATCGCGGATCGGGCGCACCGCGCCGCCACCGAACACCCAGCCCAGCCCGGCCGCCGCGGCCACCGCCAGCCCGGCCGCGAACAGCACCCAGCGCCGCTGTTCGGACATGGTGTGATAGGCGTCGGTCAGCGGGATCGCGATCGATACGGTCCGTCCCTCGGGCTGATTCTCGGTCGTGGTCAGCACCCGGAACGGGGTGCCCTCCAGCGTGACCGTATGGGAACCCGGGTCTTCGGCCGGGAGGCGCACGCTGGTGGAGGCGATGATCTCACCGTGGTCGCGGACCGTCACCGCCATATCCTTGTTCGGCGTCACCAGCGACAGCACCCCGACCGCGATGAGCGGCTGCATCAGCACGATGCGCGAGGCGATGTTCAATTCCTGGTCGGCCTGGGCGAGATTGTTGCGGCCCAGTGCCACCACCGACACCCAGCTCAACACCGCGGTGATGATGATCGCGCCCAATGCCGCCGCCCCGGCGACCCTGGTGCGCAGCGAATAGGAGTGTCGCAGCCCGAAGCGCCGCCGTCCCGGTGCGGTCATCCCACACCGGCACAGGTCGTCGCGGCGGGCGCACCGGTCATTTCGGCATCCGCAGCACGAAGCCGACGCCGCGGATGGTGTGCAGCAGCCGGGGAGTGCCGTCGGCCTCCAGCTTGCGACGCAGATAGCCGACGAAGACGTCCACCACATTGGTGTCCGCGGCGAAGTCGTACCCCCACACCAGCTCCAGCAGTCGTTCCCGGCTCAACACCACCCCGGCGTTGCGGGCCAGTGTGGACAGCAGTTCGAATTCCCTTTTGGTGAGCTCGATTTCGTTACCGTGCAGCAGGGCGCGATAGCCGGCCACATCGATTTCCAAGGGGCCCACGGTGATCGAGCCCGGCGCCGCGGCGGGGGCGGTATCGGTGCGGCGGCGCAGCAGCGCCCGGATTCGCGCCACCAATTCGGCGAGGACGAACGGTTTCACCAGATAGTCGTCCGCGCCGGATTCCAGCCCGGCGATCCGGTCGCCGACCGAACTGCGCGCCGAGAGCACGCAGATCGGCACCTCGTTGCCCATCGCACGCAGCGCGGTCACCACGCCGGCGCCGTCGAGCACCGGCATGTTCATATCGAGCACGATGGCGTCGGGCGACTGTTCGGTCACGCTGCGCAGGGCCGCGGCGCCGTCGCGGGCGATGACCACCCGGAATCCGGACAGTCGCAAGCCGCGTTCCACCGAGGACAGCACATCCTCGTCGTCGTCGACCACCAGCACCGTCGGATTCTCGCTGCTCGCCACGGTGTGCAGTGTAATTTGACCGCGCGGCCCCGGGGGTGGCCCGAGGCCCGCGCGCGTTGCCGACCCGGTGCCCGGGTCAGTAGTTGTGGCAGGAATCGGCGACTTCCTGAATCGTCCGGCTCAGTCCAGCGGCCCGCGGGTCCTGCTGGGCGCGCTGCGCCTCGTCCGGATGCTGGGCCAGATACTGCTGGAATTCGGCGCGGCGCTGTTCCACCGGCTGATCGAACTTGGCCTTCAGCTCGGCCTTCTGGTCGGGGTTGTTGTCCAGGATCGAGGCCAGTTGCGGCGCCTTGTCGTGCAGGGCGGCGTCGACCTGTTCGAAGCTGCAGGTCGAATTCAGCAGCGGCGCAACCAGTTCGGTCGGACCCGCCGATGCGGTGGCGGGGACCAGCAGGGCGGCCCCGGCGGCCAGGCCCGCGGCGGTGAGGGTGGTTGCGGCAAATCCGCGAATGCGCATGATTCTCTCTCCCTGTGCGTCGGCACGTATGTGTCCGGCACGGTAGTGCCGGAGTCTGGGGCGTGCGTGAACCGATTCTGAGAAGACTCTGAACCGGGCCGGGCGCGCCCCGCACTCGCATGCCCCGATCAGGAACCGATACTCGAGCCGTTCGTGCTCGCCGCCGGGCCGGCCGTGGTCTCCGCCGCCGGGTCGGCGGTCGGATCGGTTCCGGCGAGCAGTTGATCCTCCAGTGCGATGAGCACCGCGGGATCCTCGATGGTCGCGGGCATCTCCCAGGTCTCGCCCGAGGCGATCTGGCGGATGGTGCGGCGCAGGATCTTTCCGGATCGGGTCTTCGGCAACGCCCGGACCACCGTCACGTCGTGCAGGGTCGCGATGGCGCCGATCTGCTCGCGCACGCGGGCGATGATCTCGGCGCGCAGTCGCGCCAGTTCGATGTCGACGCCGTTCTTGAGCACCACGTAGGCGATCGGCAACTGCCCCTTCAGTTCGTCGGGCACTCCGATCACCGCGGTTTCCGCGACCGCCGAATGTCCCGAGATCGCGGCCTCGATGCCGCCGGCCGAGAGCCGATGCCCGGCCATATTGATCACATCGTCGCTGCGGCCGAGGACGTACAGATATCCGTCCTCGTCGAAATAGCCGGAGTCGCCGGTCAGATAGTGCCCGGGATAGGCCGAGAGATAGGAGCGGGCGAAGCGCTCGTCGTCGCGCCACAGGCCGGTCAGCGAGCCGGGCGGGAGCGGAAGGCCGATCACGATATTGCCCTCGGCGCCGGTGGCCACCGCATCGCCTTCGTAGTCGAGGACGCGCAGCCGGTAGCCGGGTACCGGAACCGAGGCCGAGCCGGGTTTGATCGGCAGTTGCTGCAGCCCGAGCGGGTTGGCGCATACCGGCCAGCCGGTTTCGGTCTGCCACCAGTGGTCGACCACCGGGCAGTCGGGCAGGTCGGCCAGCACCGTCTCCCGGGTCCACTCGTAGGTGGCCGGGTCGAGTCGTTCGCCGGCGCAGAACAGCGCGCGCAGCGAGGACAGATCGTGGCGGCGGGCCAGCGCGGCATCCGGATCGGCGCGGCGGATAGCGCGCAATGCGGTGGGGGCGGTGAACATCACGTGCACCCCGTACTGCTCGACCAGCCGCCAGTAGGTGCCGGAGTCGGGCGTACCGATCGGTTTGCCCTCGAACAGTATGGTCGTCGCGCCGACCAGCAGCGGGGCGTAGACGATATAGGAATGGCCGACCACCCAGCCGATATCGGAGGTGGTCAGCATCACCTGACCGGGGGAGATGTCGTAGATATTGCGCATCGACCAGGCCAGCGCCACCGCGTGGCCGCCGTTGTCGCGCACCACGCCCTTGGGTTTTCCGGTCGTGCCCGAGGTGTAGAGGATGTAGAGCGGATCGGTCGCGGCCACCGGCACCGGGTCGGCCGGTTCCGCGTCGCGGACCATGTCCTCCCAATCCAGCCAGCGGGCCGCGATGGTCGCGGTGGAATCCGGCAGCGTGTCGGTGGCCGGCTGCGGGGCGGCGAACCGGATGGTCGGGAAGCCTTCGCGCTGCTTCACGACCACATTCCGCGGCGCGGTGGTGTGCACCTGGTCGAGTGCCTGCAGCACGATGGGCGGGTACTCGAGGCGCTTGTTCGGTTCCAGGCCGCCGGAGGCGGTGACGATCAGGACGGGTTCGGCGTCGTCGATGCGGGCGGCCAGTTCGTGCGCGGCGAATCCGCCGAAGACCACCGAATGCACCGCGCCGATCCGCGCGCAGGCCAGCATCGCGATCACGGCCTCGGGGATCATCGGCATGTAGATCACCACGCGGTCGCCGGTACGCACCCCGAGCCGCAGCATGGCGCCGGCGAACCGGGCGACCTCGGCCAGCAATTCGGCGTAGGTGTAGACGACTGTGGCGCCCGTCATAGCGGAGTCATATATTAAGGCGGGCTGATGCGCGCGACCGCCCGTTTTTTCGGAAATGCCCGTTTCGGCGGCGGTATCGGTATCGTCGTTCGTCGAGGCGGGTTCCGCTGTGAGATCGCGCACATGCCGATCGAGGGCGTTGTAGGAGGTGTTGAGGCGAGCATCGGGAAACCACCGAGCCGTCGGTCGTGCCGTGGTATCGAGAATCTGTTCGGGCGCAACGTCCCAGCTGATCGCCTCGGCCGCGCTACGCCAGAAGTCCGACGGGTCGACCAGGCTGGTCTGGTAGGTGGGCCGGTACTCCTGCTTCGCGTTCAACCGTATGACTCCCTGCCTCGCATCGATGCCCGCCTCGATAGATCAGCCTGATTGTGGCAGACTTCACGCGACGTCCGGGCGGCCGCCGCGACCTTTGATTTTGGCTGGAATAGCCAGGTTAACGGCTGGTGGTTGCCAAGAGGTCACACAAGAAGTTATTGATCCGTTAGAATCGCATGTCACCTATTTCGGCCGTCATGGACGCAATTTCTCGGCCAGCCGCAGTTCCCGGCCCGTTCTGCTTACCGAGCCGCGCGTGCGATCGTGGAGGCTCGCCGATGGCGCGTGGCTGGGGCCAGTTTGGAAAGTGAGTTGGAGATGCGTGACGCCGCTAGGCCCGTTGGGAAGCGCTGGGCGCTCGGCAACTGGGACCTGCGCTGGAAGGTTACGGCCGTGCTGGCCGTGCCGCTGCTCGTCGCGGTGGTACTCGGTGCTTCCAGGATCGCGTCCGAGTTCAGTGACTCGAGCCACCTGGATCAGGCGGTCGAGCACGTCGAGGCGATTCCGGCCGTCACCGGCCTGAGTGGTGCCGCGGCCACGGTCGCCGGTGGCCAGATGGCCGCGATCAGCCCGACCCAGTCGCTGGTGCAGGACGCGGACCTGACCCGGCTGGACGGCGCCATCCAGACGGCGCAGAAGGCCACGGCCAAGCTGGACGGCGTTCCGGGTGCGCGCGATGCGATCGAGCAGATGATCAAGGGCGCCCAGGCGGTGCGTGATCAGGGCACCAAACCCTCGCCGGTCCTCGCCGACGCGATCGCCCAGGAAGAGGCGATCCGCCAGAACAGCGTCCGCACGGTCGAGGAGATCGTCTCGACCATCTCCGACCCCGGCGTCGACGCGGCGAAGCTGCGCCTGGTCGACTCGCTGAACACCCGCGCGGTGATGGTCCAGGAGATCGCGGCCTCGGCCAAGACCCTGACCGGTGACGCCAAGGGCGGTCTGCACGACTTCCAGGTCGCGGGCAACACCGAGAAGTACATGCTGGACCTGCTGGCCAAGCGCCTGCCCGAGAACGATCCGACGATCGCCGAGCTGAACGGCTTGCTGCAGAACCGGATCACGATGACCAGCGGGCCGAACGTCGACGTCGGTCAGCTGCCGCTGATGGATATCAAGCAGTCGCTGGTCGACAGCCTCAACGGCTACACCAAGATCGTCGGTTCCTCGACCCAGGACATCACCTCGCGGGTGAACGACCTGGCCGGTAACGCCCGGGCCGGCGCCATTCAGTACGCGATCATCGTGGTCCTGACGATTCTGGCCGCGCTGATCTTCGCCGTGCTGGTCGCGCGGGCCATGATCGTGCCGCTGCGCAAGCTGCGCCTGGCCGCGCTGCGCGTCGCCGAGCACGACCTCGGCTACGAGGTCTCACGTCTTCGTGACGGCGCCAGCCCCGAGGATGTGCCGCTCGAGCCGATGCCGGTGCACACCGAGGAAGAGGTCGGCCAGCTCGCTCGCGCGGTCGACGACATCCACGGTCAGGCCCTGCGCCTGGCGGCCGACCAGGCCTCCATGCGTACCCAGGTCAACGATATGTTCGAAACCCTGGCGCGCCGGTCGAAGTCGCTGGTCGACCATCAGCTCTCGCTGATCGAGGCGATGGAGTACGACGAGAAGGACCCGCGCCTGCTCGAGAACCTCTTCCGGCTCGACCACCTCGCCGCCCGTATGCGTCGAAACGGCGACAACCTGCTGATTCTGGCCGGTACCCGGCAGCGGCGCAGCAAGTCCGCGCCGGTCGAGATCGCCGACGTGCTGCGTGCCGCCATCTCCGAGGTCGAGGACTACGAGCGCGTGAAACTGGGCGCCACCCCGCGCGGCGCCATCACCGAACCGGCCGCCTCCGACCTGGCGCACCTGTTCGCCGAGCTGCTCGACAACGCGCTGCGCGCCTCGCCGCCGGAGACCGACGTCAAGTTCACCTTCGCCCAGGCTCACGATCAGGGTCTGCTGATCGAGGTCGCCGACCGCGGTATCGGTATGCCGCCCGCGGAGATGGCATCGATCAACCGGCGCCTGGAAACGACCGCCGAGGTCGGCGCGGACACCGCGCGTCACATGGGTCTGTTCGTGGTCGGCCGGCTGGCCGAGCGGCACGGCCTGAACGTGCGCCTGCGCCCGACCTTCGACACCGCCCGCGATCCGGGCGTCACCGTCACCGTGCACGTGCCCAAGGCGATCATCGTGGCGCCGTCGGGCGGAACGGTCTCCCTGCCGGATCAGTCCGGTGAGCAGATGTCGGTGCCGACCCAGCGGCCGTCCGCGGCGTCGTCGATGCAGATGCGCGGCGTCACCCGGACCCCGAGCGGCAACATGATGGTCACCGTGGATCCGGGCGTGAGCGGGCCGATTCCGATCACGCCGGCCGCGGATGCCGGCGACGACCGCACGGTGCGCACCAACGGTGCCGCCGCCGCGGCGAACGGTTCGGCCGCGGGCGGGCTTCCGCAGCGCC
>NZ_BDBL01000079.1 GCF_001612965.1 Nocardia kruczakiae NBRC 101016 | reverse complement strand
GCCGGGTACCGGGGCGGGTGCCGTGCCACCGCAACCGGCGGCCGGACGGGGCGCGGACGGGCACGACGGCGGCGGCCTCGACCCGGACACCATGATGTCGATCCTGCCGGCCGCGATGATGGGCATGAGTATGCTGCCCATGCTCGCCTCGGCGCTGTCCGGCCTCGGTAAGGGCGGCGGCGGAAACGGTTCCGGCACACAGCAATCCGGCTCGGGCGGCACGCTGAGCCCCGAGGCGCAGCAGGCGCTCGACGCACTGCAGAAACTCAAGAAGACCTACGGCGAGGAGGGTAAGGATCCCACCGGTCCCAACTCCGGTGGCAGCGGAAAACAGCTCGACACCGGCACCGGGTCGGGCAGTAGCGCCGGCAGCGGGAAAACGGCCGCGCAGATCAAGGCGCATCAGTTGTTCCAGCGCAATGCGGCCACGGCGTTCAATACTCTCGACAACGACCTGGTCAACTACATGCGCCGGCTGGCCGGCAAGCACACACTCGACAAGAAGGCCGTCACTCAGCTGCTGCGCGATGTCGACACCGAACTCGCCGAACTGGGCTCGGCGGCCTACACCAAGGCCGGGCAGCTGAAGGTGCACGACATCCTCACCAAGGCCCTCGAGAAGGCTACCCGCATCGTCAGCGGCGGCAGCGCGAACTCGAAGGAGGCCGCGGCCGAAATCAACCGTCTCACGAAGCAGTACATGTACAACCTGGCGGGCCGGAAATACACCCAGCCGGCGGGTACGGCCGCGTCGTCGGCCGCGCAGAAGGCGGTCCAGGTGGCCCTGCAGCAGCAGGGCGATCCCTATGTCTGGGGCGCGGAAGGGCCCAATTCGTTCGACTGTTCCGGTTTGACCCAGTACGCGGCACGGGCCGCGGGTGTGCAGATTCCGCGGGTCGCATCGGCCCAGTACCGCCAGCTGCCGGAGGTCCCCCCGAACGCCATCCAGCCCGGCGACCTGATCTTCCCGCAGTCGGAGTTCAACAACGGCAATCCCGGTCACGTCATGATGTACATCGGCAACGGCAAGTGCGTCGAGGCCCCGCACACCGGAGCCGTGGTGCGCGTGGTCAATCTGCCCAGCAGCTATCACGCCACTCGCTGGGCGAAGTGAACGGGACCGGCATTCAGTAGCCGACGTAGCCGGTCCCTCGGTGCATGCCCACGATGCCCGGTACGCGATCGACCGATCCGTAGCGATGGATCGCGTACCGGACACCGGCGATGATGTTGTCGACCGGATTCCAGATATCCCGGTGTCCCGGAAGGGCATACGCGTCGAAGGTCGGGTCGATGGTCTGCATCAGGCCCTTGGACGGCGTTCCGGCCGCCGCATTGCTGTCCCAGTTGTTGATCGCGTGCGGATTTCCGGCGGATTCGTGCGCGATGATGGTGGCGATATCGGCCGGATCGATCCGGCTGGTGTCGTAGCCGTTCTGGCGCAGGATCTGCATGGCCTGGTCGATCCATTGACCGACCGCCCCGACCGGCCGCGTCCCCGGAGGCCCGCCGCTCGCGCCGGCCGCTCGATATACCCGGGCCGGGCGGCCGCCACCGGAATCCCGGATATAGCGTGCGGCCAGCGCGTTGATCTGCTCCGCGCTGATTGCCGACTGTGCCTGCCCGCCGCGCAGGACCGAACCGGCGCGCTGCAGGGCGGCATCCAGCGCGGCGACCACCTGGCTCTGCGCGGCGGCGCCGGTGCCGACCTTGCCGAGCGCGGTCAGCGCGGCATCGGTCTCGGCGATGATCGCGACCATCGCCGCCCGCCCCGCCATGGTGTCCTCGACGGTGGTTCCGAGAATGCGGCGCAGTTCGGTATTCACCTCGCCCAACGCGCCCGATTCCGCCGAATTCGACTGACGCACAGCCGAATACTGCGCTCCGGCACCACTGTCCCAGGCGATCGGGCCGGTCGGCGCTCCGGTGTCGGCGAGGGTCGGCGGCGCCGTGGATCGGCCCGTCTCGGCGGTCGGGACGCCCTCACCGAAATGACCGGCGATCGAATTCAACGTGCTCATCGCGGCCATCGCCAGTGGGCCGGCCGCCCCGGCCAGCATCGCGATATCCGAACCGCCGGCGAGTGACGCGGCCGCCGCGGTGCTCGCGGACGGAACGGCGGCGGGGAGCGCCGGTGAGCTCGGCGGGGCCGCGGTGGCGGCCCCGGTGCCCGGCAGTGTCGAGGGAAGACCGCCGCGGGGTCTCGCGGGTGCCGGCGCCGGAGATCGGCTTGCGCGCGAACGTGGTTCGGAGGTGGCGATTCCGGTCTGGGGTCCGGCGCCGTCGGTCGGTTCGGCCGTATCTCGCGTCCCGGCCATCAGTAGCCCCGATAGGCTTGCCCGTTGCGAACGGCCACCACGCCCGGCACATTGCTGACCGAACCGTAACGAGAGATCGCGTACCGGACTCCCGCGACGATATTGTCGACCGGGTTGTAGATGTTGCGATGGCCCGGCAGCGCATACGAATTGAACGTCGGGCCGATGGTCTGCATCAAGCCGATCGACGGAGTTCCGTTGGCGGCGTTGCTGTCCCAATTGTTGGTGGCCGATGGATTACCACCCGATTCGTGCTGGATGATGATCGCGATCGCCTGCGGATCTATGCGGCTCGTATCGACTCCGGCGGCGGCCAGCACGCCCAGCGCCTGCTCGATCCACTGCCCGACGGTGCCGCCGACCTTCGTCCCCGAACCGCTCGAGCGCGAAAGCTGTTGTCCGGCAAGGTTATACATGTACTGCTTGGTGAGGCGGTTGATTTCGGATGCCGCCTCCTTGGAGTTCGCGCTGCCACCGCCGACGATGCGAGTGGCCTGCTCGAGCGCCTTGGTGAGAATCCGGTGGACCTGCAGTTGCCCGGTCTTGGTGTAGGCCGCCGATCCGAGCTGGGCGAGCGCGGTATCCACATCGCGCAGCAGCTGGGCGACGGCCTTCTTGTCGATGGTGTGCTTTCCCGCGTGGCGGCGCATGTAGTCGACGAGGTCGTTGTCGAGGGTGTTGAAGGCCGTGGCCGCATTGCGCTGGAACAGTTGATGCGCCTTGATCTGCGCGGCCGTTTTTCCGCTGCCGGCGCTGCCCGACCCGGTTCGGGTGTCGAGCTGTTTTCCGCTGCCGCCGGAATCGGGACTCGTCGGCGCCTTGCCCTCGTCGCCGTAGGTGTCCTTGAGTTTCCGCAGCGCCTCGAGGGCCTGCTGCGCCTCGGGGGTCAGCCCACCGCTTCCGTTGCTCCCTGTTCCGCCGCCGTTGCCGTTGCCGGATTGCTGTGTGCCCGAACCGTTCTTACCGAGACCGGCGAGGGCGGAGGCGAGCATGGGCAGCATGCTCATGGCGGGCAGCATCGCCGAGGTGAGGGCGCTGGGATCGGCCATCCCGCCGTCGCCGGTCTCGCCGTCCTCACCCCCTCGAGCTGTGGAGCGGGGAGTCACGATGCCCGAACCGGCAGCGGGCGCCGACGCCGGAACCGCGGAGTTCGGCACAGTCGCCGGCGTAGCCGCCGATTCCGCGGGCGCGGCACGCCCGGCCGCCCAGGGTGACGTCGACGCGGAGGACGCCGGGACCGACGATGCGGCCGGTACCGTGCGCCCGGAAGTCTGCTCGGGCCGAATCGAGTCCGAGACCGGCGTCGCGGTGTCGGATGCCGCCGGACTACCGGAAATCGGCAGACCGGAACGTCCCGAGCTCTGCCGCGCAGGCTTGGACCACGGCGTCGGTCTGGCGGATTGCCCCTCGCCGGTTCCGGAGTCCGATTCGACCGGCTCCGGGTTGTCCTCCGGGGCGGTGGCCTGCCATATCTCCGCGCTCGTCATCGCGGCTCACCTCGACGCACGGGGTATCGGAACCCGTTGCGCGACAGTGCCGGCCGAGGGTGGTGCACCGCGAAGATTCGTCACTGTGCGCCCTCCTCCCGACCGTCAGGATCCTCCTGAATCATCCTGACTGGTGCGGCCGCGATCGTCACTTCCCAGTCCTGGGAATCATCGACAATGAAGTCGTCGTGAGTGTCGCAACAACCCAACGTCGCGGCTGTTCGGTTCGAGTCCGGGTGCTCGTCGCAGATAGGTGATCTCATGAGTTTTCTGGGGCTCAGCTTGAAAGACGTGGTCGTCGGTGCGGTTTCCGCGATACCCGTGGTCGGTGCGGTCGCCGGCGCCGCGACGGATGGGATCTGGACGGGCATCGAAACCGGCAGTGTGACCGACGGACTCAAGGCCGCGGCGATCACCGGTGCGCTCGCCGCGGTTCCCGGGGGCAAGATCGGCAGTATGTTCGGCGAGAAGTTGCTCGCCAAGGGTCTGCTGGGCAAAGGCGTCGGGCTGATCGGCAAGATCCCGTTGCAAACCGTCAAGAATGTAGCCGCCCGTGGTGGCGGTAAAGGTCTGCAGAGATCGCTGGGCCGTGCGGTGCTGCGTGGCGCCGGTGGAACTCTCGGCAGCGTGATCTACAACCCGGAAGCCAATGCGGCGCCGACGATGCCGAAAGTTCTCCCCACTCGTCCGGCCGGTAAGGAAAATCGGTACTCGGGCGGCGTGACCAGCGACAACGACGCGGTGATCGGTGCATGACCAAGGAGATGCCGAACCTCCTGGTGCCTGATCAGCGCCGCGAGGGCCTGTGGCCGAAGAGCCTGACGATCTCGCCGGTGATCGAGGACTGGCTGGACGGGGACTACAAGGACACCTTCGAAAAACATTGGAAGGCTTTCGGTTCCCGCGACACGATCGCGCCGCCGGACAAGCCGCCCATCCCGCAGGTCACGCAGTCGACCTTGGCGTCGTCGGACCTGTTCGCCTCCTACGGGGAGGTCGCCATCAAACTGCGCAACGCCTACGACGGCCTGGAAACAGCGGACGAGAATATCGCGAAATTCGTCAAAGAAGCCGGCAAACACGGCGACGAATTCCAGGACCAGCTGAAGGACGTCATCGACACCCTCAGCATTGCCGCATCTCAGCCTCCGAAAGGCAATATGACGGAGGACGAGCACATCATGACCTACGTCACCGAGGGACTCAACGCCGGCACGGACACGATGACCAAGGCGCACAACCAGCTGGACAAGGATGGCGGTGACGTCAAGGGGCAAAGCGAGGAAGTCAAGAAACTGACCGACCAGGTCAAGACGCTGACGGCGCAGAACAAGGATCTCACGGGCCAGGTCAAATCGCTGCAGCAACAACTCGCCGGCGGTGGTGGCGGTGGGGGCGGTGGTGGTACCACCTACGATCCCAACCTGCTCGGCCAGCAGGGCAGCGGCGACGACTCCTACACCCCCATGGATTTCGGCCTCGACGGCGCCGGCACCGGCACCGATCAAACCGGTACCGGCACTGACGGTTCGCTCACCGACGGATTGTCCTCGGGCTCGAATTCGGCATCCGATCCCAGTGGACTCGGCGCCGGTTCGACGAGCGGCACGAGCCCGATCTCGGCCACTCCGGCCAGTATGACCTCACCGGATTCCGGAATGAGCTCTCTCGGTTCGGGAATGGGGTCGGGCATGGGTGGTATGGGCGACATGATGAGTCAGATGCTGCCGATGCTCGCTCAGATGCAGATGATGCGCCAGATGCAGGACCAGGGGCTCAACGGTCGCAACGGCGGCCTGCAGCCCACGTATCCGCAGCAGCCGGTGGTCTCGGCGCAACCGGCGGCCGCCACTCCGCAGCAGACCCAGCCGGCCGCGTCGCCCGCATCCGCGACCGCGCAATCCGATGCGGCGCCGAAGGGAGCGTCGTCCTCGCAGAGCCAGCAGGCCGGTGCGGTGCCACCGGGACGTACCCCCGGGGCCGACGGCACCGTCGAATACCCGTTCCCCGACGGGCGCACGCAAAAGGTGTCGCTCATCGTGGCGCAGGCGCTCGACGCGGCGTTCGGCAATCACGGCGGTACCGACGCGCAGAAGGCGTACGAGAAGACGACCGCGAAGTGGACCGACAACAAGCAGATCGGCGATCACATCGATCCGAACCAGTTGATGACCGGCGACGTCGGTGTCTGGGAGAAGGCGACCGCCGTGCTCGCGGTGTTCGGGTCCGGCACCGACGGCACGATCGAAGCGATCATCGACGGCGAACTGCAGAAGCTGGACTCCGACAAGATGGACACGATGTCCGGAAAGGCCGGGGAATTCGGCACATTCACCGAATTCCAGCATCCGCGCGGTATCGAGGCCACGGCCCCCGACCACCAAGCGGATGCGGCGCCGGGGATGCCGATGCCCGGAGATCAGCAGGGCGGGGTGTTGTCGGCCGCGGTCGGGACGCCGACCTGAGGCTGTGGTGAGAGGAGGCAGGTGTGGCGTTACAGGTCGATCCGACCGAGCTCGCCGCCGCGGCGGCGGCACTGGCCGAGCTGGCGCGCGGCACCGGTGCGTCGATGCCCACGGGCTGGGTGCTGCCCGCGGGTAGCGATCCCATTTCCGCACAGGCGGTTCCGCAGCTCAACACCCATGCCGCGAGCCTGATGAACGGGATGGCGGGCATTCTGCACGAGGTGCACCGCACGGCGCACAAGATCGGCGAGGCCGCGCAGCGCTACACCGACGCCGACGACGAGGGCGCACGCGTCATCGGCGGGCCGGGTGGGGAGGTGCTGGCGAATCCGGTGTCCGACATCGATCCGCCGGCGCTGCGCCGCCCGCCGAGTTTCGGCCTGCCCACCTCGGGTGGTGCGGTCGATCCGCTGACCTTCGCCCAGCAGCTCCGGGCCGGTCCCGGTACCGGACCGGCCACCCAATTCGTCTCCGACGTCCGGAACTATCTGGGCACCACGCATGCGGCGGCCCTGACCGGTGTCGACGGCGCCGCTTCCGTCATGCAGCACTGGACACCGGTCGGCTCCGAGGCCGCCGCGCGGCTGGGCCGCCATCGCACGTGGCTGGATACCCTCGGCTCCACGCTCGGCAAACTCGCCGACGGAATCGACACGTACACCAAGGCTTTCGACACCGCGAAAGCCAAACACCCCACTCCGGAGGAGATCATCGCCGCCCGCAAGGAACTGGTGCGGTCCATGCGGTCGAAGAATCAACTCGGAATTCAGGCCGCGCTGGCGAAATTCCAGGAGCAGAACGCCCGGTCGGCGGAGACGATCGGCTCCTACTACTCGACGGTGGGTGTCGAGCAGGCCCAGAATGCCGGAGATTCCGAAACCGGAACGGCGGCATCGACATCCGGGCAGTCGAACGGTTCGGGCGACAGCAGTCAGATGATGAGCACGCTCGCCTCGATGCTGCCGACGGTGATGAGCGGCATGATGGCCGCCGGCATGCCCATGATGGGCATGAACGAATCGAACGATCTCGGCACCGGCTCCCTCGACGACTACGGTTACGGCGATTACGGATACGACACCGGCGGGGGCGATTACGGGTATTCCGGCGGTGGCGGCGGCGTCGGCGCGGATGTGACCCCGATCGGCGATCTCACCAGCGCGATCGGTTCGGCGACGTCGTCGCCCGTCGCGGTCGGGCCGATGCCCACGGTGGGATCGGCCACGGGAGCGGTGAGCAGTGCGTCGTCGAATCTGCCGCGCACGCCGGTCATCGAATCGCTGCAGAATTCGGCCGGGTCGGCGGCGCGCGCGGCCGGCACCGGTTCGCCGATGATGCCGTACATGCCGATGTCTCCCGGCATGGGCGGTGGAGGTGCGAACAACGAGCGCAATCGGGTGGTGGCCTGGCATCCCGATCGCCTGATGTACGTCGACGACACGCCGCATACCGACGCCGTGATCGGTGAGAAGCCCACCATCGCGCCGACCGTGACACCGGCGACACCAGGACCGGCCAACCAGGCTCCGACGCAAACCGGAGGTTCCGCATGAGTGATATCCATCCCGAGGTGCAGGCGGCCCTGGACGCCGCGCGCGACCTCCGGCACAAGATCGCCGACCTGCGCGAGAAGATCGATGCCATCCGCGCCCGCCGACCCTCGCCGAGCGGTGCGGTCATTCCCGAGGTCGACGCGATGGGCCGGCTCACCGATCTGTACCTGGCACCGGGCACCGTGGACCGGTTCGAGTCGCACGAGCTGGTCGCGGAGATCATCGCCGCGATCCGGGAGAGCAGTGCCGACGCCGGCCGCCAGTACGAGCTGCTGATGGCGCAGGATCCCTGGGGAGACGCGTCGGATACGTCGGCATCCGCTGTGCCGGAGCAGGTTTCGTGACCGATCCGGGAGGTGTGACCGTCGCCGACACCGTGCGCTGGCTGCACGGCGAGGGTCTGGTGCGATTGGCCGGACTGGCCGAGCGGACACCCGATCTGCTGGCCGCCTACACGATCGACGTGGCCACGGGCACCGTCAACGCCTATCCGGTCACCGGGGCCGGTGCGGGGTCGGCAGCCATGACCTTCGCCGCCGACGATCTGCCCGATCCGGTCGGCACCGCGCGCCGGCTGGTCGTCGTCGGTGTCACCAGCTCGCAGGCGGTGCTGGTGGTGGATCTGGCGGCGTCGCTGGCGATTTCGATCACCGCCGCGCGTCCCGAGCCGGCCGCGCGCTCCTGGGTGCTGCAGTTGCTGCTGAATCCGGAGGTGACGATCACCACCAACAGCGCCGAGCTGACACCGGCCTCGGACTCACGCTGCCGCACCAGTTTCATACCGGGCAGCAGCGCCACGATCGTCAACGTCGACGATATGCAGCCGCCGCTGACGACGATCACGCTGAACCCGGCCACCGACGGCCCGGACCACTTGGATGTCGGGCCGGACGGCACCGGGGAAATGTATCTGGGTACGAGATTCTGGCAGCTGCACCAGGTCATGACCGTCGGCGACGAGGCGTGGTCGGCCATCGCCGCCCGGCTGTCGGGCACGGCCGACGATGCGGTCGCCTCCGGGCAACCGCCCGGCCCCGCCGTTTCCGCGCCGCCCGGGCGGGTGTCCGCCCCGGGCATCGTCACAGGTCCCTAGCTTCGCATCAACGACAGGAGTCCGACCATGTCCGATTACGACGACTACGACGAGGACGAACTCGCCCCGCCCGCACCGGATTGGCAGAACCGCGTCTACGAGGTGTTCAACCCCGATCACACCGTCGGCGTCGCCTGTGATCGCGACGGAGAGGTCGTCGGACTGCATCTCACCGACGACGCGCGCGAGAACGGCGATACCTGGCTGGCCGCCGAGATCCTGCGACTGGCCCGGCTCGCGCATACCAAATCGCGGGTGGGCCTGCGGTCGGAGATGGAGTACAACGGCACCCGGCCGTACACGATCGACTCCTTCGATCTGCCCACCGAATCCTCCTACCGTGCCATGGAGATCGCCGAATTCGGCACCAATTCCTGACCAGCGCAATCACTTTCGAGACAGGTCCCCGCCATGTTGGATATCGACGATCCCGATGACGTCATCGCCGTCTCGGGGCAGGTCGCAGCGGCCAAGATATCGTTCGCCGACCAGGTCGGCGCCACCACCGGCGGCTGGACCGTCGACGAGCGCCCGGCAGCACCGCTCGACTTCCGCCTGAAGGGCGTCTTCGATCAGGTCACCGGCTGGTTCGAGACCGCCGCCACAGACTTGCGCGGGCGGACCCACGCCACCCATACCCGTGCCCACGGCACCGCGACGGGCCTGAAGAACGCCGATATCGACGGCGGCGGACACGTACAGTCCGAATCGGTCTGATCCGGATGAGCCCGGAGCGCGAAAGCCCGTACTGGAAGGCCATCGTCGGGGACAACTGGCCGGAGATCTCTCCGCGCGCCTGGGGCCGGCTGGAGGCGCTGGCGCGCGAGGGAGCCGAAGCGCTGGATCCGGCGGAGGCCGATCGCATGCGACGGGCTTTCGATGATCGGGTCCGCTCCAGCGCGAGCCTGCAGCCGATCAAGGACGAGCTGCTGGCGCAGCAGGGCACGCTGCGCGGATTCGTCGACGCGCTGGTCGCGGCGGCCGATACCTTCGGGCAGATGTCGAGTCTGGTCGACCGCACCCGCGACCGGATCCTCAACGCCGTCGACGGGGCATTGCGCAAGATTCGTGCGGCGCGGGCAGCCGCCGCGGCGGCGCGGGAGAAGGAAGAGGAAGCCGGCGGGGACGGCAGCGAGGCGGACGCACGCCTCCGACGCGATATCGGAAGGATCCTCGCCGAGGCTCGCGCCGAGGTGGACGATATCGCGGCGGCGGCGCTGCGCGAGGTCGGTCCGCAGGGTCTGCCGGAATTGGCCGCGATCGCGGCGGCACTGGGGCAGCCGGGGCCGTGGCGCGGTGGGCAGGACGGTTCCGACGGCCCGGGCGGCGGGCCGAGATTCCGCTCGCCTCGCGCGGGAAGCGACGGCCCGGGTGGGCCCGGGACGCACGGGGTCCGATCGCTGCCGCAGGGATTGCGGCCCTCGGGCGGCCCCTTCGTTCCGCACCTGCCGAGCCTGCAGGATCTGCGAGACCTCCTGCGGCCCCACGAATCTCAACTACCGCTGTCCCGGCTGCCGGGATGGGACATCAGCGCGCCCGACGAAATGGAGCCGGCGACCGGCCACGCGCCCGCACCGGAGGACGAGACGCCGGCCGGGCCGGCCGTGCAGGTGCAGCCGGGCTCCGGGCCGGCGCCGCAGGCCGCGCCGACGGGTGGCGGTCGTGCGCTCGGGCCGATGGCCACCCCGCAGGCGGACGGTGGAACCCCCGCGGCCGAGGTGGTCGCGCCGGAGCATCGTACGGTGGACGCGCCACAGACGCAGTCGGATACCGTTGCGGCGCAGACTGTTTCACACAACGACACCGACAGCGACAGCAACGACAGTCGCGCCGTCACCGGCGATTCCGGTGCCGAGCGGCGGGCCGGCGATTCGGGCGCGCCGGATCTCACGGCCGGGCCCGGCCGCCGCACCGACGACACCACCGGATCGGAGGGTTCGTCGTCGTCGGGTGCGGTGGCGGGTATGGCGGCGCAGATGGCGATGTTCACGACGCAACAGCCGACGTTCACGCCCGATCGGCCGCCGGTCGCGAACTCGCCCGCCGCCGCGGGGCCGGGGGCCGGGCCGGATCCGCGCGCGACATCGGCGCCGGATTCCCGGAATGCCGTTGCGGCACCACGAGTTACGTCCACGCCCGGTGGGTCTCCCGGTGCGGTTCCCGGTGTGTCCGCGCCCGGCGTCACGGCGCCGCCGGCCACCGGGCCCGCGAAGAGTCAGCCGCCTGGCCGCCATACCGGCGAGGCGGGAGCCGGTGCCCACAAGGACGCCGGCAGTGACAAAGCCCCCGACAGTGACGAAACCACGGGCAGTGGGGACCTGGTTCGCAATGCGGTGGGCGCCGCGATGGCCGCCGCGGCGGCACCCACCTTCATGCTGGGTAAACGGGTCGACGGGGATCTGGTCCTGGCCCGCAGCCTGCTCGCGAGTCTGCTCGCCGCCGGCGGCGCACCCGCCGTCGGTACCGAGTGGGCGGTGTCGATCATGCGCCACGACGGCGGCGTGAGCGCGTTCGTCACGTCCAACGACGGCCGCGGCTGGCTGCCGCCCGGTGTCTTCCTGCCCCGCGAACTGTCGACACCGTGGGTGTGGTCGGTGGCCGAGGGGCCGGCCTGGGAGGGGTTGGCCGATCCGGCCCGGGTACTCGCCGAATTCGCACTGAGCTGGGGCCGGCGTACCGGGGCCCGGCTGTCGGCGCTGGTGTCGTCGGCACCCTTCGACGAGTTGCTGGCCCGGCAGTTGGGCGAGGTCGCGCTCGAAGGGTCGGTCGAGCCCGCCCCGACCATGGATTTCTCCACTCCCGCACCGGGTTTGGCCGACCGCCTGGAGCTGGTGACCGCGCCGCCGGTCCTCGAACGGGTCGCCGCGATCCCCGCGGACCGGATCGGCAGCCGGGGACTGGACTTCGCCTACGACGCCCATCAGCGGCTCGCGGTGTCGGGTCCCGATCCGTTCGCCTCCCTGGGCGCCGCCGAACTCCGGCATCGCATCATGCAGACGATCCTGCAGGGCGGTCCGGTGCAGGCGCAGTGGTGGGAGCAACTGTTCGACGCCGATCAACTGCTGGCGGCCTCCATGCTGCCGCTGCTGGCGGATGTCTCACGAGTTCCCCTGGGGGAGTTGCGATCCGAGCACTCCGCAGGCCGATCGGCTAGCGATTCGGCGACCCTGCGGCTGTCGGTCGCGCACCGCCGCTGCAACGAAATGGTGCTGCTGATGTCGGGCGAACCGTCCCGGCAGCGGCTGCGCGACATCGTCTACGCGCACGGACAGGTGGCGGAATATCTGGCGGCCGTGCCGGCCGGCACCGTCACCCCCGAACCCGTGCGGCGCCCGACGATCACCGCCCCGCCCCCTCGCTAGGTCTCGCTCCGGCTCGAACTCGGCTGCTTCTGTTCGCCTTCGATCTCTGCCATCAGCAGTCGCAGCGTCAGCGAGTGCTTCTCCGGTGGGAACGCGTCGAGGGCGGCGCGCGCCACCTTCACGCCTTCGGCTCGGTTCCCCGCGCGCACCAGCAGCAGGCCCTGATGCATGTCGAGATGCGTGCGGAACCGGCAACCACCCCCAGGACTGATTCGTCTCGCGCCCTTCCCGCGAATGGGAAGGCTCGACAATGAGGACGTCACCGGTGGGAAGGATCTGATTCGGCATGTCGGGCAGCATGGAAGTCGACCCTGCGGTCTTACTCGATTTGGCCCTTCAGCACGATCGGGTCGCCGAAGACACCTTGGAATGGGCGAAACCTCCCACCGACTGGCTGCGGGAATTCCCCAACACCTACGGCCATATCGCGGACCCGGTGCTCGGCGCCCTGCAGGACTATTACCAGGCGCGACAGAACGCGGGTATCGCGCTGGCCAAAGAACACCGGGACACCGCCGCGAAATTGCGTGCGGCCGCCGCCGCCTTCGAACGCAGCGACGAGGACGGCGCCGCGAACATCCGCCGGTACGACGACACGAACGGATCCGGCTCCACGCCGTACCAGCAGTCGCCCTCCCTGCCCGGTTCGGGCACCCAGGCCCCCACCGGACCGCAGGTCGGCGCGCCGGGGTCCGGGCCC
>NZ_BDBL01000078.1 GCF_001612965.1 Nocardia kruczakiae NBRC 101016 | reverse complement strand
CAGCAATCTAGCGGGAAACTTCCCGTTCGATCGGTTGGGCAACTTTTACAGCTTAGCTCAGCCAGAAGCTCCCGACCAAATCGGGGTTCCTCCTACCGAACCAGTGTGATTGTCAGGCGCTCCTCGTCCGACCTCGTTGTCCCGGGCCTTTCGGCTCCGGGTCGGTGTCCGTGTCGCTCTGACCTGGAATAAGTTACGTGCCAACCGCATTCGAAGTCAAATCGCCTGGTCATCCGGTCTAACGACGCACATCGGATGCGATCGCAACGGCTTTCACAACATCGGTTCCGAAATGCCGGAAGCCGGCCCGCCGTGGGTGCGGGACCGGCTTCCGATCGCAATTCGGGATACGCGTCGGGATACGCGACGAATTCGGCTGCGGGTCAGCCGTTGCAGCGGGAGACCGAGATGACCGCGGGTCCGGAGCCGTCCGAACTCAGGGTCGGCGGATGTCCGGGGCCGAGGGCGGCGATCGCATTGCGCTCGGCGTCTTGGAGGGTAGCCCCGGTACCACCGGTGTGGATGTCGTCGCGCCGGGCGATGGCACCACACCCGTCGACGAAGCGCACGATGGTCGCGCACCCCTGCTCACCGTGCGAGGAGCACTGCTCCAGGGCGCCCGCGTCGGCCGTCGCCTGATCGGGTGCATTGAGGGCGATGCCGATGGTCCAGCCGTTGTCGTCCGCGTCGGAGATGGCCATCGCACCGTAGTAGTGGCCGTCCGGCCCGCGCTCCGCGGCGGCCGAACCGCTGCCGGCGACGACGAAGACCGCGGACGAAGCCGCGACGAACCCCAGGGCAATCTTGCCCATTGAGAACATTCCTGTTTCCCCTATCGAAGGCTTCCGGATGAAGCCAACCGAAAAGAATGCGTTCCACAACCGGGGATGTCCAGCCCTGAGACCCGAAAGCGCTTGCGGGACGGCGAAATAGGGGAAATACGACCGAAAACCGCTATGTTCGGCCGGATCGGTCGTCGCCGAGCTCGATCCGCCATAACGCGACCGTCCCGCACCGAATGCGTGCGCAGATGCCGCAGAACGCCGGTAGCCGGCCCGCCCGAAGGCGGACCGGCTACCGGTTCGAAAGGTGTTGCCGGGAGGCAGGACTCAGAAGTCCATGCCGCCCATGCCACCGGTCGGATCGCCGGCGGGAGCGGCGTTCTTCTCCGGCTTGTCGGCCACGACGGCCTCGGTGGTGAGGAACAGCGCGGCGATCGACGCGGCGTTCTGCAGCGCCGAGCGGGTGACCTTGACCGGGTCGGCGACACCGGCGGCCAGCAGGTCCTCGTACTCGCCGGAGTCGGCGTTGAGGCCCTGGCCGGTCGGCAGGTTGGCGACCTTCTCGGCGACCACGCCGGGCTCGAGGCCGGCGTTGAAGGCGATCTGCTTCAGCGGCGCGGCCAGCGCCACCTTCACGATGTTCGCACCGGTGGCCTCGTCACCGGTCAGCTTCAGGTCGTCCAGCGCCGGGCCGGCCTGCAGCAGCGCCACACCACCACCGGGGACGATGCCCTCTTCGACGGCGGCCTTGGCGTTGCGCACCGCGTCCTCGATGCGGTGCTTGCGCTCCTTGAGCTCCACCTCGGTGGCGGCGCCGGCCTTGATCACCGCAACACCGCCGGCCAGCTTGGCCAGGCGCTCCTGCAGCTTCTCACGGTCGTAATCCGAGTCCGAGTTCTCGATCTCGGTGCGGATCTGGGCGACGCGACCCGCGATGGCGTCGGCATCACCGGCGCCGTCGACGATGGTGGTCTCGTCCTTGGTCACCACGACCTTGCGGGCGGTGCCCAGCAGGTCGACGGTGGCGGTCTCCAGGTTCAGGCCGACCTCTTCGCTGATGACCTCACCACCGGTCAGGATGGCGATGTCGGCCAGCTGCGCCTTGCGGCGGTCGCCGAAGCCCGGGGCCTTGACGGCGACGGACTTGAAGGTGCCGCGGATCTTGTTCACGACCAGGGTCGACAGGGCCTCGCCCTCGACGTCCTCGGCGATGATCAGCAGCGGCTTACCGGCCTGGATGACCTTCTCCAGCAGCGGCAGCAGGTCCTTGACGGTCGAGACCTTCGAACCGACGAGCAGGATGTACGGGTCCTCGAGGACCGCTTCCTGACGCTCGGCGTCGGTGACGAAGTAGCCCGAGATGTAGCCCTTGTCGAAGCGCATACCCTCGGTCAGCTCCAGCTGGAGGCCGAAGGTGTTGCTCTCCTCGACGGTGATGACGCCTTCCTTGCCGACCTTGTCCATGGCCTCGGCGATCAGCTCACCGATGGAGGCGTCGCCGGCGGAGATGGCCGCGGTGGCAGCGATCTGCTCCTTGGTCTCGACCTCCTTGGCGGTGTCGAGCAGCTTGGCGGTGACGGCCTCGACGGCCTTCTCGATGCCGCGCTTCAGGCCCAGCGGGTTCGCACCGGCCGCGACGTTGCGCAGACCCTCGCGCACCAGCGCCTGGGCGAGCACGGTCGCGGTGGTGGTGCCGTCACCGGCGACATCGTCGGTCTTCTTGGCGACCTCTTTGACCAGCTCGGCGCCGATCTTCTCGTAGGGGTCCTCCAGCTCGATCTCCTTGGCGATGGACACACCATCGTTGGTGATCGTGGGGGCGCCCCACTTCTTCTCCAGGACAACGTTGCGACCCTTGGGGCCCAGCGTCACCTTGACCGCGTCGGCGAGGCTGTTCAGTCCCCGCTCGAGACCGCGACGGGCCTCTTCGTCGTACGCAATTGTCTTGGCCATTGCGTTGAGATCCTCCACATGTATATGGGGCTGACACACAGAGCGACCGCAGGTTGGATCGCCCCATTACGCTGGCCAGGTACGGTGCCCGCGACGGACGACCGAGGGTGTCTGGGAACCCGGTCTCACCTGCCCGACCTAGCACTCACTGGTCGAGAGTGCCAGGACCTTTCTAGCACTCGTCGGTACCGAGTGCAAGGTTACGGATCCGATGGCCGCATCGTTCGCCATCGGCGATATCGGCTGGACGTCGCGGTATCCGGGTCGGCGCGCTCACGTATCGTCGGTGACTCTCAGCGCCAGGGCGACGAAGGCGTCGGTGCGCCGCTCCTCCGGACTGCGCGGCTCGCCGCGTTCCACGGTCACCTGCTCGGCGTCGTGAAGCAGCAGTTCCGCCTCGATTCTCATGATCGCCCGGATGAACGGGGGCGCCACCTCGGGCGGCAGATCGCCGTTGACGATGTAGCTGCCGTCCGGGCCGTCCTCGGTTTCGACATAGGACAGCGCGCGCAGCAGGTCTGCGCGTAGTTCCCCCGCGATCAGGTCGGAATCCGATCCATCCGCCATAGCAATATCGTATCCGGACCACCGATCACCTCATCAGCCCCACAACTACACAGCTGTATCGGCGAGTGGTCATCTTCGCCGCGAAAGCCTCGGATCCGGGGCGCGGCCTGGGCGGATCGGCGAAACCGGCGAACCGGTCCGACGCGACGAATCGTGTCGGACCCGTTTCCGGCAACCGCGCCGGCGTGCCGGATCCGGATGCCGGCGAGCACCGATCAGGCAATCGGCGCGGCCGGCGGCTGCGGCGGAGCGGGCGGGCTCGGCGGAGTGGGCGGCGCCGGCGGGGTAGGTGGCGTGGGTGCGGCCGGCGGCTGCGGCGCGTCCACCGGATTCGGCGGCATGAACTGCGCGAGCTGGGCGACGAGATCGCGTTCGATATCGGCCTTGGTCAAGCCCAGCCCCGACAGCACACCGCGTCCGTCCTCCTGCTCGAGCAGCGCGAGCAGCAGATGTTCGGTGCCGATGTAGTTGTGACCGAGCCGGAGCGCTTCCCGGAAGGTCAACTCCAGCGTCTTGCGGGCGGTCGCGGTGTACGGGATGAGGGCGGGGACCTCGTCCACCGCCGTCGGCAGCGCCGCCGTCGCGACCCGGCGCACCGCGTCCAGCGAGACCCCCTTGGCGACGATGGCATGCGCCGCCAGGGCGCCCGGCTCGCTGAGCAGTCCGAGCACCAGGTGTTCGGGCTGGATCTCCGGATTGCCCGCGCGCCGGGCCTCCTCCATGGACGCCATCACGACATTGCGCGCACGGGGCGTGAAGCGTGCGAACCCGGCATTCGGATCCATCGCGGGATCACCCGACTTCGGCACGAAACGCTTCTGCGCGGCCTGTTTGGAGACGCCCATGCTCTGGCCGATATCGGTCCAGGAGGCGCCCGAACGGCGGGCCTGGTCGACGAAGTGGCCGATCAGGTGATCGGCCACTTCGCTCATGTGCCCGGCGACGACCACGGCGTCGGAGAGTTGTTCCAGGACGTCGTCGGGCCGGGCGAGTTTGATGCCCTCGATCAGATCGTCGAGGCGGATACGTTCTGTCATGCGTCAACTTTAGGTTGACTCACATCTCTCGGTCAACCATAAGTTGACGGTTGGTCATGGGTGTGCCTGCATCGCCGCGCCGCGCACGATCATCTCCTTCACCATCGCCGCCGGGCGGCCGGTCAGGGCGCGCGGGGTGGGGGCGTCGTCGGCGCGGACGAACTGCACCACCGCGTCGCGACGCCCGAGGCTGATGCATTGCAGGACGTAGCGGAAACGCAGATCGTCCGGCTCCGCCCCGCGCATCCGGGCCAGTGCCGACCGCGCGGCATGGGTCCCGGTCGGCAGCGCCGTCGCACAGGCCATCCGCAGTTCGCGGCCGCCTGGTCCGGCGATCGCGGCGCAGTCGCCGGCGGCGTAGATGTGCGGATCGGAGGTGCGCAGCGTGGCGTCCACCACGACCCGGCCGCGCGCATCGACGGCCAAGCCGGCGCGGGCGGCGAGATCACTGGTGGTGAAACCCGTTGTCCACAAGACGGTTTCGGCCTCGATGCGTCCACCATCGGCGAGCCGCAGGCCGTCCGCCGCGACCTCGACCACCTTGGCGCCCGCGTGCACCTCGACGCCGAGCCGCTCCAGGGTGGCGGCGATATGCCGCTGCGCGCGCTCGGAGAGCCAGAAGCCGGGCCTTTCCGAACTCACCAGCGCCACCGACAATTCCGGATGCGATTCGGCGAGTTCGGCCGCGGTCTCGACACCGGTCGCCCCGGCGCCGACCACCGCGACGCGGCCGCGCAGCGGCGGCAGCGCGGCGATGTCCTCCAGGGTCGCCACCGGATGGGCGTGATTCCGCACGCCGGCAACGCTGTCGACATCCGCGGCACTGCCGAGCGTGTACACCAGCGTGTCGTAACCCAGCACCGAACCGTCGGACAGCGAAACCTCCTGTGCCGCAGTATCTATCGCCGCGACCCAGCCGCGGACGAAGTGGGCACCCTTGCGTTCCAGCATGGTTCGCAGATCCCGGCGCGCGATCGTCTGCCCGGCGGCGAGCTGATGCAGTCGCACCCGCTCGACCATTTCCGCACGGCTGTCGACGACCGTGATCTGCGCGCCGCGGGACTTGCAGAGTCTGCCCGCCGCGGCCAGGCCGGCATAGCCGGCACCCAGCACGAGGATTCGATGGGATGCGGTGTGATGTGCGCTCATGGGGTGACTCCTTCTCGAGGCCGACACCCTTCAGACCGGACAGCCCGCCGATCCCTGACAACGATCGCCCGTGTTCCGTGTCACTACCCCAGGCGTTCTGCCTCCGCCGGTGCCGGAAAGCGACCGAAGTACGCGAGTTTGTCGGGATTGACCAGGATCCGGATCGCCGAGATCCGCTCGTCGGTCACGTCGGCGGCGCCGATCAACAGCAACTCGCCGTGGACGCGGGCCACGGCGGCGGGTGCGCCGTTGACCTCCTCGATGCTCAGTTCGAGATCCTCGACCTCGCGATGGAACAGGCCGGCCAGATAGCGCGCCACCCGCCCCGCCCCGACGACGGGCCGGCGAGCCGCGCTCATCTTGCCGCCACCGTCGGCGACCGACACGATATCGGCGGTGAACATCTGTTCCAGGGCGGCGATATCGCCCGCCCGGGCGGCGACGAGGAAACGCTGGAACAGTTCCCGGGCCCGCGCGGGTTCGGCGTCGAACC
Source organism: Nocardia kruczakiae NBRC 101016 (assembly GCF_001612965.1). Lineage (GTDB taxonomy): Bacteria > Actinomycetota > Actinomycetes > Mycobacteriales > Mycobacteriaceae > Nocardia > Nocardia kruczakiae. The sequence continues at coordinate 8,338 of NZ_BDBL01000078.1, read as the reverse complement.
GGGCGTGTTCGCTACGGACGTGCAGGCGGGCGCGGCGATACAGCTGCTGCGAATTCGCCTCGGACAGTTCGAGCATGTCGGCGATCTCGCGATGGGAGTAACCGAACGCCTCACGCAGGACGAAAACGGCCCGTTCGGCGGGCGACAACCGTTCCAGCAGCGTCAACACCGCCAGCGAGACCAGTTCCCGCTGCTCCGCGGATTCCATCGGACCGAGCTCGCCCCCGCCGGTGGGCACCGGCTCCGGCAGCCACGGGCCGACATAGGTTTCGCGGCGTGTGCGCGCGGACTCCAGCCAGCTCCGGCACAGATTCACCACGACCGTGGTCAGCCATGCCTCGGCGGACCGGATCCCGGCACGCTCGGTGGCCTCCCAGCGCAGATAGGTCTCCTGGACGGCGTCCTCGGCCTCACTCGCCGAGCCGAGCATGCGATAGGCGAGTGCGAACAGGCGGGAACGATGGCGTTGGAATTCGGCCAGCCCCGTATCGTCCATCCGCTGCGCCCTCCAGTGCAGGCCCGGTAGTCGGGGGCGAGATTACTCGCCGCCGGCACCCGGGTCGCGTTTCGGCCAGGTGATGTGCGGCAGGGTGATGTGCGGACGCGCAGACTCGCTGGTCGGCGGCGCCGCCGGACTCGGCGAGGTATTGCGGCGCAGGCCCGAGCCGTCGTCGGAGGGCGCCGGAGTCGCGGTGGCCGAACTCGTGGGCGCGGCACAGCAGGTCTTCCCCTCGTCGTGGGCACAGGCCGCGACGGCGAGGGCAAGGGCGAGGGCGGCCGACGACAACGCGGCGACGACGAATTTCTTCACGAGATCTCCCCGGCTCGAGCGCCGCATCTGCCGCGGCGCATGCGAACACGCTGCGGCACAGCACTTGCCGATCTCGTATGGATCACCTAAAAGCCCAGCACACGCTGGGCGCGGGTGTTATTCCGTGACCATTCCGATGGCGACCGCGACCGGCTTGTCGGCCTCACTCTTGGACAGGCACACCAGCTTCGCGGTCCCCAGCGCCACATTCGGACTGCCGTCGAACTTCGAGCCCGGGTTCTCCGCGAGAATGCGGTCCATCAGGGACTTCTCACCCTCGATATCGAGTTTGCGGAACTCGTCGCAGGTGGTCGACGAGGCCGGGCCCAGGCCGGAATTCTCCGAATGCGCGGTGGTACCGGGCGCCTCGGTCGGCGGCGCCGGTGCGGGTGTCGTCGACGACGCGGGGGCGGGGGCCGAGGTCGCGACGGCCGAACCGTTTCTGCGCAGGCCGTTGGCATCGGTGGACGAATGGTCGTCGCCGCAGCCGGTGAGGGCGACGGTCAACGCGCCCAGGGCGACGGCCGTCACGGTCAGTCGTTTCATCTCGTGCGTAACCCCCGAGTGGTCCGGCAACGCCGAATCTCCTCCGGCGCGCGCCGGATGCCTCCGGCGCGGCTCGCAGCGTACCGGCCACATCGGCGATTGAAAACCCCGGCCTTACCGTGGAGTTCGGATCGAATTGCGGCCCTTACGATTCGGCGGCAGCGTTGCCCGAGCCACGTCCGGAGGCCGCCTCCAGCGGCAACCGGACGATGAATCGGGTATCGCCCGGCGTGGACTCGACCCGGATATCGCCGCCGTGTTTGTTCACCACGATGCGGAACGAGATGTCGAGGCCCAGCCCGGTGCCCTCACCGACGGGTTTCGTGGTGAAGAAGGGCTCGAAGATCCGATCCCGCAACGCTTCCGGAACACCCGGGCCGGTATCGCCGATCTCCACTGCGGCACAGTCGTTTTCGCGATAGGTCCGCACCGTGAGCGTGCCGGATCCGTCCATCGCGGCCACCGCGTTGTCGATGAGGTTGGTCCACACCTGGTTCAGTTCCGCTGCGTAGCAAGGAACTTCGGGCAGCGTCCGGTCGTACTCCTTGACCACGGAGATGTCGTCGCCGATCTTGCGGGCCAGCATCACCAGCGTGCTGTCGAGCAGTTCACGGATGTCGACCACCTGGAACGGCGCCCGATCCATCTGCGAATACTGCTTGGCCGCATGCACGAGCGAGGAGATACGCCCGGTCGAATCGGTGATCTCGTTCATCAGCAGTTCGGTTTCGACGGTGTAGTTCAACCACCGGATCGCACCTTCGAACACTCCGTCGTCGCAGTGTTCGAGAGTGCCCGCGACCTTCTCCAGCCAATCGATGTCGAAGCCGGCCTGGACGAAATTCGGGGCCAGATCCCATCCGTTGGCGATGTTGTGATCGGCGAGCCAGTCGCCGAGTTCGTCCTCGCGGTCGGCGGCCTCCATCGCGGTCAGGGTCGGCGCCTTGGCCACCTGGGTGGCCGCCTCCTCCTGGAGCTGCACCAGCGCCTCGAGCGCGGCGGAGTCGAACTTGCCGTGCGCCATCATCTTCAGCTTGTGCCGCATACCGGCGACCCGATCCCGCAGCGAGGAGGTGGCCCGCACCGCGGCCGCCGCGGGATTGTTCAACTCGTGGGTGAGTCCGGCCGACAGCGAACCCAAGGCCAGCAGTCGCTCCCGCCGGCCGATGATCTCGTTGGTATTGCGGTTGCCGAAGAACACGCCCTCCAGCAGATGCAGGGCCATCGGGAACCATTCCTGCATCATCCGGGCGAAGGTCCCCGCGTCCAGGACGAAGAATTTCGACGGCTTGGTCACCGTCAGCGAGCCGGTGTAGTTCTGGTCGGCCCGTTCCCCCATATACGCCGTCCACGCGCCGGCATACGAGCCGCGGTGATCGGTGCGAACGAGTTCGAGATCCTCGCCCGCGGACAGTTTCGACAGCACCACCTCACCGTCCATCAGGACGTAGAAGCAGGTCGCGGGCTCGCCCTCGCGATAGACCGGCCCCGGCTCGAAGTATTCGACCCGGCCCTCCCGGCAGAGCCAGGCCAGTTGCTCGTCGTCGAGCTTCTCGAACAGGAACAGGGTGCGCAATTCCGCCGGATCACACAGGGTCCGGGAGCCGGTGACGGTACGGCCGCTGTCGCTCACGGCGCCGTTCTGATCGCTGTCGCTCACGGCGCCGTTCTGATCGCTGTCGCTCACGGTGCGCCTCCTATTGTTTCGCGAGGTATCGGTGGACCAGCATGACCGCCATCGCGCCCTCACCGACCGCGGATGCGACCCGCTTCGCCGATTCGGAACGCACATCGCCGGCGACGAAGACGCCCGGGATGCTGGTTTCGAGATGATGGGGCGGACGGGGCAGTTCCCAGCCCGCCGGCCGGGACCCGTCGACCATCAAGTCCGGTCCGGCCAGGACGTAGCCGAATTCGTCGCGGACGACCAGTCCGTCCAGCCACTCCGTTTCGGGCGCCGCGCCGATGAACAGGAACAGCCGTTCGGCGTCGACCTTGTCCTCGGCGCCGGTCGCGTTGTTGCGCAACACGATTCGCTCCAGGTGATCGCTGCCGTCGGCGGCCACCACCTCGGTGTTGGTGTGCACCTTGATATTCGGGACGGCCTCGATCTGCTGAATCAAGTAGTGCGACATCGACTGCTCCAGCGAACTGCCCCGCACCAGGATGTGCACCGTGCAGGCGTGCCGGGACAGGAATACCGCCGCCTGCCCGGCCGAATTCGCCCCGCCGACGATGTAGACCTCGCGCTCGGCGCAGTCGGCCGCCTCGGTCATCGCCGAGCCGTAGTAGACGCCGCGGCCGGTGAAATCGTCCACTCCGGGGGCGGGGTGGTGGCGGTAGTTGACGCCGGTGGCGATCAGCACGGAGTGGGCGCTGACGCAGGAGCCGTCGGAGAAGAGCACCCGCCGCGCGGAACCACACGCCTCGAGACCGACCACTTCCCGGGCGGTGATCAGTTCGGCGCCGAATTTCACCGCCTGCCGCCGCGCGCGATCGGCCAGCTGGGCGCCCGAAAGCCCGTCGGGGAAGCCCAGATAGTTCTCGATGCGGGAACTCTGCCCGGCCTGCCCGCCGGTCGCGGTCCGCTCCACCAGCACCGTGCGCAAGCCCTCGGAGGCGCCGTACACGGCCGCACCGAGCCCGGCGGGGCCGCCACCGACCACGATCAGGTCGTAGAACTCACCGCTCGGATCGGTGCTCAGGCCCACGCAGCCGGCGAGTTCGCTGTCCGACGGGGACAGCAGCACGTTGCCGCTCGGATCGATCACCACCGGGCACTGCTCGGCGTCTGCCCCGGCGGCCTCGAGCAGGCGTTGACCCTCCGGATCGTCGGCCAGATACCAGCGATACGGCAGCTGATTGCGGGCCAGGAATTCGCGCACCTCGGAACTGCGAGCCGACCAGCGGTGCCCGATCACCTTCGTCTCGTGCACCGGGCGGCGGTCGTCGCCGCGCCACGATTCCAGCAGCGCGTCGACCACCGGATACAACTTCTCCTCCGGCGGATCCCACGGTTTGAGCAGATAATGGTCGAGGTCGACCACATTGATGGCGTCGATAGCGGCATTGGTGTCGGCATACGCGGTGAGCAGCACCCGGCGCGCATAGGGGTGCAGGTCGATCGCGTGCTCCAGGAATTGGATGCCGTCCATTCCCGGCATTCGATAATCGGCGATCAGTACCGCGACCGGCTGGCCGCGCAATTTCAGTTCGCGCAGGACATCCAGTGCCGAGGCACCGGATTCCGCGCGCATGATGCGATAGTCGGCTCCGTACCGCCGCCGCAGGTCGCGCACCACGGCCCGGGAGACGCCGGGGTCGTCGTCGACACTGAGAATTACCGGTTTGACGGCAGCTGGTGAAGTCACATCGAAAAGTATGAGCGCCCGGCGGGCGCATTGCCCAGAATGTTCGCTACGGGCACCACATCGATCACACCAGGCGGTGTTCGACGAGGTCGAGTTCGCTCGGCGTCAGCAAACGTTCGAGCCTTTCCTCCCGCTCGGCCAGGTTGCGGCGCGATCGCCGGCCGGGGTTGCGAAAGGCCGCGGCCAGCGGCCCGGATTCCGAATCGGGAAGTAACGGAACCGATTCCGCCTGCCGGCGATGGAGGATGGTTCGAATATTCACGGCCGATCACCTCACAGGGACGTAGAAGCGGGCGCTCCGGTCTGTTGCTTCGTTGCCTGCCGTAGTTGTCTATCCGCCATTGTGCGTCGCTCATTACGGCCGGCGGAACGGATCACATCAGAATGTGACCTAGTTGATCTTCAACGGAAAAGTGGCCTCCCTCACAGGGTCGCGCGTCCGGTTGCCACGTCTAGGATTACCGTTACCGACCGTCATAACCACGCCCGTCACGATCTCGGAGGCAGCGTTGCCGAACACCCTGGAAGCCACCATCGACATCTCCGCCACGCCGGACAAGGTGTGGGCGGTCGTCTCCGATCTGGGACGGATGCCGGAATTCAGCCCCACCACGCTGAAGATGATTCCGCTGGGCACGCCCCGCGCCGGCACGTGGACGGTGAACCTCAACAAGGTCGGCCGCAAGTACTACCCGACCACCTCGCGCATCGTGCGGTACGAGCCCAATCAGGCCTTCGCGTTCCGGATGAACGAGAACGCCACGGTGTGGAGCTACACCCTCGAACCCACCGCTGGGGGCACCCGCGTGACCGAGCGTCGCGACGTTCCGAACGGGGTGCGCAAACCGGTCCGGGTGATGATCGACGCATTGCTCGGCGGCGAGCAGCAGTTCGAGGCCGATCTGATCGCGGGGATGAACGAAACCCTCGGCAAGATCAAGGTCGCGGCCGAGCGCTGATTCGGCGCGCCCGCGAGCGGGGCCGGGCTCGGCCGCGTAGTTTGCCCGGTATGCGACGGGTTGCGAGCGTAATGGCGGTGCTCGCGGGGACCACCGTGCTGCTGAGTGGTTGTGGCAGTTCGGATTCGGGGACCTCGCGCGAGGTGACGGTGGTCGGCACCGGTCAGGTGCGCGGAGCGCCGGACACCCTGAACGCGGACGTGGGTGTCGAAGTCACCGCACCCGATGTGTCCACCGCCATCGCGAACGCGAACGGCAAGGCGAGGGCGATCACCGACGCGATGGTGAACGCGGGCGCGAAACGCGAGGACATCCGCACGACCGATGTGTCGGTGCAGCCGCAGTACGGTCCCGACCACAACGTCACCGGTTACACCGCGACCAACACCGTGCACGTCGTGGTCCGCGATCTGCCCAAGGCCTCGGCCGTGCTGTCGGCGGCGGTGCAGGCCGGCGGTAACGACACCCGTATCCGCAGCGTCTCGTTCGCGCTCGACGACAATTCGAAACTGCTCGCCGACGCGCGAGCCGGCGCCTTCGCCGACGCCAAGGCCCGCGCCGACCAGTACGCGGTGCTGTCGGGCCTGAAGTTGAAGGACGTGAAGACCATCAACGAGACCAGCAGCGGGGAATCGACTCCGCCGCAGGCCAAGGCCCAATTCGCCAGTCCCGACGTACCTTTGGAGCCCGGTCAGCAGACGGTGACCTTCACCGTGACGGTCACCTGGACCATGGGCTGACGCGCGCCGGCCGGACGCCTACTGCCAGTTGGGCAGTTTCGCCACCTGCGCGGCGTAGGACAGGCCCGCGCCGAAGGCGACCAGCAGCGCCGCCGCACCGGGTTTGCTCTCACCCGAACGCAGCATCGCCTCCATGGCCAGCGGAACCGAGGCGGCCGAGGTGTTGCCGGTCTCCTCGATGTCGTTGGCCAGTGCGCAATTGGCCGACAGCTTCAGCTCACGCGCCATGATCTCGATGATGCGGCCGTTGGCCTGATGCGGAACCATCGCGTCGATATCGCCGGGGGTCAGGCCCGCGCGCTCTATCGCGTCCAGGCAGACCTTCTTCAGCGAATGGGCGGCCCAGCGGAAGACCGCGGTGCCCTCCATCGCCAGATACGGGCGGACCGCGTCGGTGCCCTTCTCGTCGATCTCCCGGAAGAACTCCATCCAGTCCTTGTCCTGACGGATGGCGTGATGCTGTTCGCCGTCGGAACCCCAGACGGTCGGGCCGATACCGGGTTCGTCGGACGGACCCACGATCACCGCGCCGGCGCCGTCGGCGAACAGGAAGGCGGTGCCGCGGTCGGCCGGGTTGAACGTGTCCGTGAGCCGCTCGACGCCGATCACCAGCACATGGCCCGCGGTGCCGCCCTTGACCAGATCCGAGGCCACGCCCAGCGCATGACAGAAGCCCGCGCACCCGGCGGAGATATCGAATGCGGCCGGATTGTTCATCCCGAGCTCGGTGGCGATCTGCGGCGCGGCCGCCGGAGTGAGCAACAGCCAGGTCGAGGTCGCGACGATGACGCAGTCGACCTGCTCGGCGGTGATCCCCGCGGCCGCGATGGCATCGCGCGCCGCGGCGGCGCTCATGGCGATGATGGTTTCGGATTCGGAGGCGAACCGACGGGTGCGGATGCCCGAGCGGGTGCGAATCCATTCGTCGCTGGACTCGATCGGTCCGGCGACTTCGTCGTTGGTCACGACCCGGGCGGGGCGGTACACACCGAGCCCGAGCATCGCCGTGTGCTCCACCCCGGTGACTTGGGCGAGTCGAGCAGCCATCGCGCATCTCCTATGTACCTGCCGGCGGGCCGGAGAACCGGAAGACGGTTCCGGTCCGGGCGCCACCCGCGTATCGAACATTCCTTCATCGGGCCCCGGGGCCGACGCGCTCGTGGTTGGTGAACCGACGGTGTGACCGACGAGTCCATGCTTTACGAACGCGTAGACATGAGGCCCCCTCATATTAGTAGGAATGCTAATCCCCAGGGTGGGTATTGTCACAATCGATTCGTGCAGAACCGGCTCGCAGACTGGTTCCGATACCGAACCGTGGCGAGGCGGATACAGCAATTTCCGGCGAGTTTCCCTGGAGGACATGATGCTCGGTCTCGGAATCATCGGTTGGATCATCATCGGCGGCCTGGCGGGCTGGATCGCCAGCAAGATCATGGGCACCGACGCCCAGCAGGGCATTCTGCTCAATATCGTCGTGGGCGTGGTCGGCGGCCTGATCGGCGGCTTCATCCTGCGACTGTTCGGCGTCGACGTGCACAGCGGCGGATTCCTGTTCAGCTTCCTCACTTGCCTGGCGGGAGCGGTGATCCTGCTGTGGCTGGTGCGACTGGCCACGGGACGCAAAGCCGCTCACTGAGCCGCCCGCGGCGGCGGGTGCGCCCGATCGGGGCCACGCCACGGTGATGCGGTGTCCCGTAAGGTGTGAGCGCGGTCCCGCATGCTCTGCGGACCGACTGTCATCCGCGCACGAAAGAGGAGTCCGTGGCCCGCCGCCCCACCCCGCCCGGTACGCCCGAACGTACCGGGCTCGGTCATGTCGCCGACCTGGTCAAAGCAGCGATTCCGCCGCTGCATCCCGCCGGCCTGCCCTTCGTGGCCGCGCCGCTGGCGGTGGCGGTCCTCGGCGGG
>NZ_BDBL01000077.1 GCF_001612965.1 Nocardia kruczakiae NBRC 101016 | reverse complement strand
GGCGCGAACGGCTCGGCGGCATGCTCGCGCGCGGCGATGCCGGGCCGTGGCAGGAATTCGAGCCCACTCTCGGTCCGCCGCCCCATTTCTCCGGTGCGGAACAGGCGAGAACCGTCGGGCTCGAAGGGATTCGCGACGAAGGCCGCCGCGGTCGCCGCCGGGCGGCCGTGGCAGCCCCGCGCCAACCTGTCACCACCGATGTACAACTCGCCCGCCACGCCGTCCGGCACCGGCCGCAGCTGTTCGTCGAGCACCCACACGGCGATACCGCGCACCGGGTCACCGGCGCCCGGTGCGACACCCGCCGTGGCGAGTGCGGTGACCGGCGTGACCGCCTGCGTCTGCGGGGCGAGAACGGCGTGGGTGACCTCCGCCGCTGCGGACAACTCCGTCAGGTCCGCGCCCGCGGCCACCGTGGGCGCGGCGACGACCAGCGTCGCACTGCCCCGGATCGCGGTCAGCAGCTCGAGCAACGACAGGGCCGAGGCCGACGCTGCCGGATGCAGTACCCGCGACTCGGCGTCGACGCCCAGCCGCTCGCGCCGCTCATCGCAGGCGGCGCACAGTCCGGCCTGGGTGATCACGGTGCCGACCGCCGCGTCCGCCTCGGCGATCGGATAGAGCACTGCCGCCGGATGTTCGGCCCGCAGCGGGCGCACCCGGTGGGCATAGGTCACCGGATCGGCGGGCAGCCGGTCCAGCGCGGCGCCCAGTTCGGCGCTGTCGAGACACAGCCATTCCGGTCCGGCCGGCAGTCCCGCGAGGTCGGCTGTCATGGTCAGCCCCACCGCGGGACGCGCGTCGGCGAGAATTCGGCTCGTCCACGTCTGCGGCGCAGCGGGATCCAGGGGTACGACGGCGGCGCCGGTCTGCGCGACCGCCCAGATCGCGATCACCGCTTCCAGCGAGGGCGCAGCCGCCACCGCCACCAGGTCCTCACTGCCGATGCCCCGCTGAATCAGCAACCGGGCCAACGGCGCCGACTCGGCGTCCAGCTCGGCATAGGTGAGATCGGCGACCGGGCCGGTGCTGTCCGCGACGACGACGGCTATCGCGTCCGGATCGGATTCCACCGCGGCGGTCAGCAGTTGCGGCAGCGTTCTCACGAACGATCTATGGGACCGGGCTCGGCGAATGCCGACAGAGTGGGTCATACCGTGGTCTCCTGCCGAACATCTTCCCGCCGCTCGAACAGCCGAACCACGAGCCTCTACCTCCTACCGCCGGTTGCCCGCTCATTGTCGGGCATGGGCCGACCCCACGCACCCCGGGCGCCGATCCCTCAGCATGGTCGCAGATCGGCGGCAACGGCGTGTGAAACCGGGCCAGCCGGATAAACCACTGCGGCGAAGCGACATACGTTGTCCGGTGCGCGACCGACATGCCAGAATCGGCCCTGTACGGATGACGGGTCGGGAAGAAAACTACACGGAGGACTTTCGATGTTGCGAACTGCAGGTTTTATCGGCGCTGCCGCGCTGGCCGGCCTGGTCACAGTGCTCGCGCCCGCGTCCGCTAACGCGGCGACCGGCTCGCTCGGCATCAACAGCCGGATCATCGGCAACCCGTCGGGATGCATTCAGGTGAACGGCAGCCCGCTGATGGCCAACTCGGTGGCCAACTACACCGATCGGGACGCCACCGTCTTCAGCAACGCCGACTGCACCGGTGATGTCACCGGTACGGTGCCCGCGGGTGCCGTCGGCGCCGCGAACGGTGGCAGCATCCAGATCGGCTGACATGCGGTAGCAGCAGCTCGGACAGTCGAAGGCCGCGTGGCGAATTCGCCACGCGGCCTTCGTCGTGTCAGGGACCGGTCACTCCGCTCGGTCGCGGTCGCGCAACAGCTCCTGCAATACCGGTCCGATCACCGCGAGCGCCTCGGGCTGAGTCATCAGCTCGTGGCGGGTCGGGACCGGGTGGTCCACGACATCGCCGGCGTAGGGACGCCATCCGGCGATGACGTCGTGGGTCCGGCGCTCGTCCGCGGCGGCGCGGAAGTAGTGCACGGTGCCGTCGAACACCTGCGGCACGAATCCGCGAGTCAGCTGAACCGAACGCATGGCGCTGGTGTAGATGCGCCGCAACCGATCCTGCGTGAGCACGACCAGATCCGCCGGAATCGCATCGTGCAACCGCACGAAGTCCTCCTCCGTCAACTGGTCGAGACGCTCCGGGTCCACATCGTGAATGCCGAGTTCGGCCAGCGTCTCCTGCATCGCCTCACGGAACGTGCCGAGGTCGAACCCGTGATCGCTGTCCAGCATGGCGAGCAGATCCACCTCGTGTCCCGCCGCGCGCAGCCGGACCGCCACCTCGTGCGCGAGCAGACCACCCAGCGACCAGCCGAGCAGCCGGTACGGACCCTCGGGCTGGCGGGCGACGATCTCGCGGACGTACCGGTCCGCCATCTCCGCCAGCGACCGCGGCGGTTCGGAATCCTCCGACAGCGCGGCGGCCTGCACACCGAAGATCGGCTGCTCCGGATCCGTGTAGCGCGCGAGCCCGGCGTAGCACCAGGACAGGCCGTACATCGGATGGATGCAGAACAGCGGACGCCGATCGCCCGCGGCGCGAATCGGCAGGATCAGCCCCAGCGCGGCGTCGGACTGCTCGTCGTATTCCAGACCGGCTTCCAACGATTCGGCGATGCGCGCGGAGATACCGGCCACCGTGGGATCCAGGAAGAACCACTGCACCCGAATCTCGGCCCCGGTGACCCGGCGCAGCCGATGCACCACGCGACCGGCGTTCAAGCTGGTCCCGCCGAGGGCGAAGAAGTCGTCGTCCAGTCCGACTCGATCGGTGCCCAGCACCTCGGCGAAGGCCGCTGCCACGGACTGCTGCAACCCGGTCACCGGTTCCCGGTAGGGACGCGCGGCGAGCGCGGGAATCGGCAGTGCGCGGCGATCCAATTTCCCACTGGCGTTGAGCGGTAGCTCCGCCAGCGGCATCAGCACCGCCGGGACCATGTACGCGGGCAGACGGCGCCGCGCATAGGCGGTGAGCTCGTCCGGATCGACGGCGTGCCCCGCGGCCGGGACCACATAGGCGACCAGGCGGTCCGGATCGGGTACCACCGCCGCGGCCGCGTGCGCCACCGATGCGTGATCGAGCAGTACCGCCTCGATCTCACCGAGTTCGATGCGCTGTCCACGCAACTTCACCTGGAAGTCGGCGCGACCCAGGTATTCCAGCCCGTCCTCGCCGAACCGCACGATGTCGCCGGTGCGGTACAGGCGCCCGCCGGGTTCGAACGGATCGGCGACGAACCGCTCGGCGGTCAGCGCCGCAGCGCCGTGGTAACCGCGAGCCAGCTGCACACCGGCGACGTAGAGTTCACCGGCCGCACCGGCCGGCACCTGCCGCAACTGCCGATCGAGCGCGTACACACGGGTATTGGCGACCGGATCACCGATCGGCACCGCGGTGCGCCCGGCGCCGGCCTCGGCGCGGGCGGCGGTCACCACGGTGGCCTCCGCGGGGCCGTACCAGTTGTGCAACTGCGCGGGCAGGGCGTCGTGGAACGCGGCGGCGGTACCCGTCGTCAGCGCTTCACCGGCGGCGAACACCAGGCGCAGCGGAGAATTCGGTTGCCGGCCGAGCTCCAGGAAGGCGTCGAGCATCGCGGGCACGAAGTGCACGGTGCCGATCGACTCCCGGGCGATCACCTCCGCCAGGTACTGCGGATCCCGATGCCCGTCCGGCTCCGCCACCACGATCCGGGCACCGGTCTGCAAGGGCCAGAACAGTTCCCAGGTGGAGATGTCGAAGGTGGTCGGCGTCTTGTGCAACACCGTGTCACCGACCCCGTGCGGATACCGTGCCTGTGCCCAGCGGAACTGGTTGGCCACCTGCCGATGCGTGATCACCACACCCTTGGGCCGGCCCGTCGAACCCGAGGTGTAGATGACGTAGGCGGCGTTGTCGGGGCGCGGACGCGGAAGCGGTTGCGCCGCTCGCGCTGTCAGGCTCGCCACGTCGACCACCGGAATGCCGGTGGCGGTGGTGAATCCGTCGGCCGCCGTGGTGAGCACGCACAGCGGGCTGGACCCGCGCAGCACATGATCGTTGCGTTCGGCCGGATGGTCCGGATCGACCGGCACGTACGCGGCGCCGCTCTCGAGGACCGCGTAGAGCGCCACCACCAGTTCCGCCGAACGCCGCATCGCCACCGCGACGCGGGTCTCCGGCCCGGCCCCCGCCTCGACCAGGGCACCGGCCAGACCGGTTGCCGCGGAACGCAATTCGGCGTAGGTCAGGGTCCGGTCGCCGAAGGTGACCGCGGGTGCGTCCGGAGTGCGGTCGCACTGCGCGTGGAACAGCGACACCAGGGTGGCGTCGTCGAGCAGTTCCGGCGCCGCGGTGTCGTTGCGTGCCGCCAGGCTCGTCCGCTCGGCGTCGAGCAGCAGCCCGATGCCCGGCAGACCCCGGCGCGGCGCGGCGACGAACTCACCGATCAGCATGCGCAACCTGTCGGTGACGGCGGCCGCGGCCGCCGCGTCGACGGTGTCGTGCCGGTACAGCATCTTCACCCGAAGCTGCGAATCCAGGTTCACCAGCACGGTCAGCGGGTAGTGCGTGAAGTTGACCGCCTGCAGGCCGGTGACGGCCATACCGTCGATGGTGCTCGCTTCCTGCAACCCCTCGGTGTCGATGGGATAGGACTCGAACGCGATCATCGTGTCGAACAGGCCCTCCACACCGAGGGCACCCTGGATTTCGGCCAGCCCGATGTGGTGCTGGTCGAGCCGGGCCGCCTGCTCGGACTGCAAGCGCTGCAACGCATCCTGCACCGACCAGCGCGGATCGAACCGGACGCGCACCGGAATCGTGTTGACGAACAGCCCGATCATGTCGTCGATGCCGTCGAGCTGCGGCGGACGACCGGAGACCGCGGCCCCGAAGACCACGTCGTCGCGATCGGTGTGGGCCGCGATCACCGCACCCCACGCCGCCTGAACCACGGTGTTGACGGTCACGCCCGCCTCGGCGGCGAACGTCGTCAGCGCGCGGGTCTGCTCCGGCGACAGGTCGAAGGTCAGCGTGCCGATGCCGTCACCCGGGGCGGCGGGCGCCGCGAGCGCCGGGGCCAGATGGCTGGGCTCGAGCCCGGCCAGGGCGCCGGCCCACTCCGACAGCGCCCGATCGTGGTCCTGCCGCGACAGCCACGCCAGGTAGTCGCGGTACGGCCGGACCCGCGGCAGCATCGACGAATCACCCTGCACCGCATACAGAATCAGCAGATCCTTCATCAGCAGCGGCATGGACCAGCCGTCCAGCAGGATGTGATGCGTCGTCAACGCCAGATGGGTGGCGCCGGAATCGGTGCGGTACACCGTGAATCGCACCAGCGGCGCGACCGCCGGATCGAACCGGTACCGGTCCGCGGCCAGCACCTGGGTCAGCTCGTCGTCGGCCACCCCGGTCACGACCTTCCAGGGCACCTCCACATCGTCGACCACCAACTGCACGGGCACACCGGTCGCCGTGGTGACGAAGGCCGTCCGCAGATTCGCATGCCGATCGAGTACCGCCTGCGCGGACCGGTGCAACCGGTCCAGATCGATGTCACCGGACAGTTCCAGGGCGAACTGCATGACGTAGTCGTCGACGCCGTCGGCCGCCTGCAGTTCGGTCAGGAACAGCAGGCCCTCCTGCAGCGGCGACAGCGGCAGCACGTCCGAGAGTCCCGGACGAGCCTCCCGCCAGGCGTCCAGTTCCGCCTGGCCGACCCGCACCAACGGCACGTCCGACGGAGTGAGGCCGCCGGCCGCCGGATCCTGGGCATGGCGGGCGAGCGCGGTCAGGGCGGAGACCCAGTCCTGCGCCAGTTCCCGCACCGCGTCCTCGCCGACGATATCGGCCGCGTACAGGAAGGTGACGTCCATGAGCGGGCCGTCCGGACCGTCGTTGACGATCGCGTTGACGTCGATCACCGCCGCCGCCGGCATGTCCGGATCCTGATCCGCGACAACCGATCCCAGTTCCGCCGTGGGCAGCCAGCCCAGATCCGGCAGGCCCTCGGGAACGCCGCCCGCGGAGACCCGGCCCAGGTAGTTGAAGCTGATCTGGCCCAGTTCGCCCGCGACCGCCGGTGCGGAGGCCGGGTTGAGATACCGCAGCAGCCCGTAACCGATTCCCCGGTCGGGCACCGCGAGCAGCTGTTCCTTCACCGACTTCACCAGGTCCGCGGTCACCGACGCGCCCGCGAACGCGGCTCCGACGTCGATGCCGGTCAGATCCAGCGAGACGGGATAGATGCTGGTGAACCAGCCGATCGTGCGGGTCAGGTCGGCCCCGGGGACCGTGGCCTCCTCGCGGCCGTGGCCCTCCAGCTTCACCCGGGTCACCGGTGCGTCGATGCCACGGCGACCACGCCAGGTGCGAACCGCCAGCGCCAGCGCGGCCAGCAGGCCGTCGTTGACACCACCGCGGTACAGGGCGGGCAGGCGGGTGAGCACGGCGTCGGCGACCTCCACCGGGACCCGCGTCTCGAAGCGACGCACGGTCCGGTGCGTGTCGACCGCCGGATCGAGGGCGCGAGCGCCCAGCAACGGATCCGGCGTCGCCAGCACACCACGCCAGTAATCCGTCTCCGCGATCCGCTCGTCGGACTCCGCCGCGGTGACCAGACCGTGGGCCCACCGCCGGAACGATGTGCCCACCGGCGGCAGCTCGATCGGAGCACCGGCCGAGCGCTGCGCCCAGGCGACCGCCAGATCCGGGATCAGGATGCGCCAGGACACGCCGTCGATCACGTAGTGGTGCGCGGCGACGGTCACGGCGTCGCGGCCGTCGGGCCGGCGCAACCAGGTGAAGGTCAGCATCCGTCCCGCCTGCGGGTCGAGCGCCGCCAACGCCGAATCCATTGCGGTGCTTGCGATCCGGTTCAATTCGGCGGCGTCGATCCCGGCGGGGACGTCGATCGTGGTGACCAGATCGCGGACATCCACCGAACCCGTGGGCAAGGCCTCGAAGGTCCAGCCCTCGCCGGTCCGCCGGACCCGCGAGCGCAGCACATCGTGGTGGTCGAGCACCGCGGCGATGGTCGCGATCAGACCGGATTCGTCGATGTGCTCGGGCAATCCGAGCACCATCGTCTGCGCGAACCGGTTGTGCACGCCGCCGTCCAGATAGGCCGCCAGCACGGGAGTCAGCGGGATTTCGCCGACCCCGCCGCCCGGCAGTTCGGCCAGCACCTCGGGTTCGGCCAGCCCGTCCGCCACGGCCACCCGGGCCAGTCCCGCGACCGTCCGGTGTTCGAACACATCGCGCGGGGTGAAGACGATTCCGGCCGCTTTGGCCCGTGACACCAGCTGGATGGACATGATGCTGTCACCGCCGACCGCGAAGAAGGAGTCGTCGACCCCGACCTCCGGCACGCCCAGCACCTGCGCGAACAACTCGGCCAGCCGTGTCTCGAGCGCGGTGAGCGACGTCCGCGACGCCGTCACCGCGAAGGCCGGCGCCGGCAACGCGCGGCGATCCAGTTTTCCGTTGGCGGTCAGCGGAATCGCGTCGAGCACCACGAAGGCCGACGGCACCATGTACTCGGGCAGCGATTCGGCCACCCCGGCACGCCAGCGATCGTCGACGTTTCCGGCGGACGGACGGTCCGCCGGGTCTTCGGGAACCACGTACGCGACGATGCGCGGATCGCCGGGGCGGTCCTCACGCACCAGCACCGCGGCCTGGGCGATGCCGGGGCGGGAGAGTACGGCCGCCTCGATCTCGCCGAGTTCGATGCGGAAACCGCGCACCTTCACCTGATCGTCGGCGCGACCCAGATATTCCAGATCGCCGTCGGCGTTCCAGCGCGCGAGGTCACCCGAGCGGTAGAGGCGGGTGCCCGGCGCACCGAACGGATCCGGCACGAATCGGCCCGCGGTCAGCGCCGGCTGCCCGAGGTAGCCGCGCGCCAATTGCGTTCCGGCGACGTAGATCTCACCCGGAACGCCGACCGGCACCGGCCGCAGCCGGTTGTCGAGCAGATACGTGCGCAGCCCCGGGATGGCCCGCCCGATCACGCTGCCGTCGGCCTCGGCGACGGCCGCCGCGTCCAGGGCGCGGTAGGTGACGTGCACGGTCGTCTCGGTGATGCCGTACATGTTGATCAGTCGGGGCGCGGCATCGCCGTGGCGGTCGTACCAGCCGTTCAACCGCCGCAGCTCCAGCGCCTCACCGCCGTACACCACATATCGCAACGCCAGTGGCGACGCGGAAGGTGCGGCGGCCTGGTCGGCCGCGTCGAGCTGATAGAACGCCGAGGGCGTCTGGTTCAGCACGGTGACCCGTTCCCGGCGCAGCAGTTCCAGGAACTGCTCCGGCGAGCGCGAGGTGTGGTAGTCCACCACGACCAGGGCGCCGCCGTGCAACAGCGGGCCCCACAGCTCCCATACCGAGAAGTCGAACGCGTAGGAGTGGAACATCGTCCACACGTCGGTCTCGTCGAAGGCGAACCAGTCGCGCGTGTTGGCGAACAGCTTCGCCACGGTGCGATGCGGCACCTGCACGCCCTTGGGGCGACCGGTCGAACCGGAGGTGTAGATGACGTAGGCGATGCTGTCGGGAGTCGGCGTACCCCGGCGCTCGGCCGGCGTGATCGGGTCGGACGACACCGCCGACAGATCCAGCCGATCCAGTTCCACCACGGTCGGGACCCCACGCAACTCGATCTCCCGATCGGAGGTGGTGACCGCGCAGATCGGCCGGGCGTCGTCGAGCATGTAGGCGATGCGGTCGGCCGGATACGTCGGATCGACCGGCAGATATCCGGCTCCGGCACGGATCGCCGCCAGCAGTGCGACGACCAGATCCGCCGAACGCGGCAGTGCCAGCGCCACCAGCGTCTCCGGACCGGCGCCCGCCTCGATCAGGGTGCGCGCCAGGCGGTTCACCCGCTGCGACAGTTCCGCGTATCCGATTCGCTCGTCCCCGAAGATCAGCGCGGTGCGATCGGCATGTGCGGCCGCCGCGGCGTCGAACGCCTCGACCAGCGTCGTCTCCGGACCGGAATCCGTTCCCGCCGAAACCCATTGTCCGAGTACGCGATCGCGTTCGGCATCGGTCAGCAGCTCGATATCGGCGACCGCGGTATCCGGTGCGGCCGCGATCTCGCGCAGCACCCGGTGGTACCGCTGTGCGAACTCACGGATCGTCGATTCGTCGAACAGGTCACGCGCGTAGGTGATCCGGCCCGCGAGGGTCGCATCGCCGGCCGCGTCTCCCGCCTCGAACAGCGTCACCGACAGATCGAACTTCTCGATCGCCACGTCGAAATCGACGGCCTCCACCCGGAGTCCGGGCAATTCGAACGAGCCCGACGGCAGGTTCTGGAACGCCAGCGACACCTGGAACAGCGGCGAGCGCACGGTCGACCGCTCGGGGGCGAGCGCGTCCACGAGCCGTTCGAACGGGATGTCGGCGTTGGCGAACGCCGCCAGGTCGGTCTCGCGCTGACGCGCGAGCAGGTCGAGGAAACTCTCGCCCGGTCGCAGCGAACTTCGCAGCACCAGCGTGTTGACGAACATGCCGATCAGATCGTCGAGTGCGGCCTGGCCGCGGCCGGCCACCGGGGTGCCGATCGCGACGTCGGCGCTGCCGGACATGCGGCCCAGCAGTACCGCCAGCGCGGCGTGCACGACCATGAACATCGTGGTGTTGGCCCGGCGGGCCAGCTCCACCAGGCCCTGGCGCACGTCCGCGTCGACGGTGAAGTCGATGCCGGCGCCGAGGTAGCTCGGAGCGTTGGGCCGCGGCCGGTCGGCCGGCAGCGTGGACTCCTCCGGCAGATCGGCGAGGGCGTTGCGCCAGTAGTCGATCTGACGTGCCGCCAGCGATTGCGGATCGTCCTCCGCGCCGAGCAGCTCACGCTGCCAGACGCTGTAATCGGCGTACTGCACCGGCAGCGGAGCCCACTCGGGCTCGAGCTGCTGCGCGCGAGCGGCGTAGGCGGCCATCACATCCCGGGTGAGCGGTCCCATCGACCAGCCGTCGCCCGCGATGTGGTGGACCACGAACACGATCACGTGCTCGTCGGTCCGGTCGGTGAGCCGGAACAGCGCGACCCGCAGCGGAACCTCCGCCGACACATCGAATCCGACGGCGATCACGTCGATGATCCGCTCGGTCAAGTCGCGCTCGGCCACCCGCATCGGCAGAATCTGCGGAGCCGCCTGCGAGGCCGGCTCGACGACCTGCACCGGACCGTCCTGAGTCTGCGGGTAATAGGTACGCAGAATCTCGTGGCGGGCCACGACATCGCCCACCGCGCGGCGCAACGCCGGAACATCCAACCGCCCGATCAGCCGGACCGCGATCGGAATGTTGTATGCCGCGGATTCGGTGTCGAACTGGTTGAGGAACCACATCCGCTGCTGCGCGGGCGAGAGCGGAATGCGTTCCGGCTTCTGGCTTCCCGTCGCCGCGGGCGCCGTGCTGCGCGCGGTCAGCGCCGGGCGTGCCGCGGTGGCCGAGGTCTCGACCTGGGCGGCGAGCCGCTCGACCGTCGCGGCCTCGAACACCAGCCGCACCGGCACCTCGGCGTCGAGGGCGGTGCCCAGGCGCGCGACCACGCGGGTGGCGCTGAGGGAGTTGCCGCCGAGGGCGAAGAAGTCGTCGTCCAGACCGACCCGCTCCACACCCAATACCTCGGCGTAGACGGCCGCGACCGCCTGCTCCGTCGCGGTGACCGGAGCCCGGAAGGCGGTGGCCTCGAAGACCGGCTCCGGCAGGGCGGCGCGGTCCAGCTTGCCGACCGGAGTCAGCGGAATCCGGTCCAGCACGATGATCATCGCCGGCACCATGTGCGCCGGAAGCTGTTCCCGGGCGTGGGCGTCGAGGACATGCCGGTCGAATGCCGCCGTCGCGCCGGTCGCGGCGGGCAGCACGTAGGACACCAGCGCGGTCGCGCCGCTGGGCGTCGTACGCCCGACGGTCACCGCGAAATCCACCGATTCGTGGGCGGCGAGCACCGCGTCGATCTCACCGAGTTCGATGCGGAAGCCGCGCACCTTGACCTGGAAGTCGTTGCGGCCCAGATATTCCACCCGGTACTGCGCCTGGCCGCCGTCCTGCGGAGCGGACAGCCAGCGCACCACGTCACCGGTGCGGTACATCCGCACCCCGGGCAGCCACGGACACGCCACGAACCGCTCGGCGGTCAGGCCGGGACGGCGATGGTAGCCGCGAGCCAGTTGCGCACCGGCGACGTAGAGCTCGCCGGCGACACCGGCCGGTACCGGACGCAGGCGCTCGTCGAGCACCCAGGCGGTGATGCCGCGGATCGGTCCACCGAGGGTGACCGGCTCGCCCGGCCGCAGCGCATCACTGATGTTGGTGGCGATGGTCGCCTCGGTGGGACCGTAGGCGTTGTAGAACCGCCTGGTACCACTCGCGACCGGAACCGCCCAGCGGCGCACCAGCTCCGGAGCCCAGCTCTCACC
The DNA here is from genome assembly GCF_001612965.1 of Nocardia kruczakiae NBRC 101016. Taxonomy (GTDB): domain Bacteria; phylum Actinomycetota; class Actinomycetes; order Mycobacteriales; family Mycobacteriaceae; genus Nocardia; species Nocardia kruczakiae. The sequence continues at coordinate 3,193 of NZ_BDBL01000077.1, read as the reverse complement.
ACCCGTGACGACGACCTCGAGCTCGTCGAGTCCGGTCGGATCGACCGACGCCATCGCGGCGGCGGTGACGAACGCGTGCGTCACCCGCTCGGCCCGCAGGAATTCCGCGAGTTCCGCACCGCCGTACACGGTGGTCGGCGCGATCACCATGGTGGCCGGTCCGGCCAGCGCCAGCAGCAGTTCGAGCATCGCGGCGTCGAACGACGGGCTGGCGAAATGGAGGGTGCGCGACCGCGGGGTGACGCCGAAGCGGTCCCGCTGTTCGGCCAGATATCCGGCGATACCGGCGTGGGTGATCAGCACACCCTTCGGCAGACCCGACGAACCGGAGGTGTAGATCATGTACGCGATATCGGTAGGCCGCAGCGGACGAATCCGGTCCGTGTCGGAAATCGGTGCGCCACTGCGCCGTTCGAGTTCCATCCCGAACGTGGGATGGTCGAGCAGCAACCATTCCACGGTCGCCGGGAACCGGTCGCGCACCGCGCCGACGACCAGACCGAGGCGGACCTCGGAATCGGTGACCATGCGCTCGATGCGCTCGGCGGGATAGTTCGGGTCGATCGGCACGAAGGCGGCACCGGCCTTGGCGACCGCCCAGACGGCCAGCACCGATTCGATCGACCGCGGAATACCCAGTGCCACCCGGTCGCCCGGGCCGATACCCCGGCCGATCAGTTCCCGGGCCAGTCGCGAGGAGCGGGCATCCAATTCGGCGTAGGTCATCGACCGTCCGCCGCCGCGCAGCGCGATCGCTTCCGGTGCGGCCGCCGCCGCGGCGGCCATCAGGTCGGGCAGGGTGGCGGAGGTGGTCACCGCCGGACCGGCCACCCGGGTCAAGCTTTCCGTCTCGGCCGCCGAGAGCACCGGAAGGTCGGCGACGTCGATGGCCGGATCGGCGGCGACGGCACTCAGCACCCGGCCGAACCGCTCGGCGAAAGCACGAATCGTGGCTTCGTCGAACAGATCCCGCGCATAGGTGAACCGCACGGCGAGGCCACTGTCGGTTTCGGTGACGGTGACCGTCACGTCGAAACGTTCGACGCCGGTGTCGGATTCGAGCGCTGTCGCCCGTAGTCCGGGCAGCTCGAAGCTGCCCGAGGGCAGGTTCTCGAACGAGAGGGCCACCTGGAACAGCGGGCTGCGGCCGGTGGACCGGACCGGATCCAACGCTTCCACCAGGCGCTCGAACGGCAGATCGGCGTGCGCGAAGGCAGCCAGATCGGTATCCCGCTGCCGGGCCAGCAACGCGCTGAACGGTTCGGCGGCCGCCGTCGTCGTGCGCAGCACGACGGTGTTGACGAACATGCCGACCACATCGTCGAGTTCGGCCGCCCCGCGACCGGCCACCGGGGTGCCGATGGCTACGTCGGAGTTACCGGACAGCCGCGACAGCAGCACCGCGAGCGCGGTGTGCACGACGACGAATACCGAAGCATTTCCGTTGCGGGCCAATGCTTTCAGACCCGCATGAACGTCGGCGTCGACCACCGCGTCGACGGTGCCCGCCCGGAAGGACTGGGTCGCCGGTCGCGGCCGGTCGGCGGGCAGCGTCGATTCCTCGGGCAGCCCCGCCAGCGCGGACTTCCAGAATGCGATCTGCTCGGCGGCCAGCGAGTCGTCGTCCGTCTCGTCACCGAGCAACTCCCGCTGCCACAGCGCGTAATCCGCGTACTGCAGCGGCAGCGGCGCCCATCCGGGCTCGTCGCCGTTGCTGCGGGCCGCGTACGCCGCCATCAGGTCACGGGTCAGCGGTCCCATCGACCAGCCGTCGCCGGCGATGTGATGTACCACCAGGACCAGGGCGTATTCCTCGGCACCGAGCGCGAAGAGAGCGACCCGTACCGGCACTTCGGCCGCGACGTCGAAGCCGCGCGCGACCACCGCACCGATACTGTCCGCCAGTTCCGTTGCGTCGACCGCGACCGGCCGCAGCTCGGGAGTGGCTTCGGCGGCGGATCGGATGCGCTGCACGGGTCCTTCGGCGTCCTGGGGGTACCAGGTGCGCAGGATCTCGTGGCGCGCGACCAGATCGGCCACCGCCGCGTTCAGTGCGGCGATATCCAATGCGCCGGTCAGCCGCACGGCCGCGGTGATGTTGTAGGCCGGCGAGGTGGTGTCGAACTGGTTGAGGAACCACATCCGCTGCTGCGCCGGCGAGAGCGGAATGCGGTCCGGACGCGGTCCCGCGACGAGCGCGGGGCGTCCGGCGGCCGGAGCCTGCGCCTCGACCCGCGCGGCCAGTCCGGCGACGGTGCCGGTTTCGAACACCACGCGGACCGGCACCTGGGTGTCGAGGGCGGAGCCGAGGCGCGCCGCGACCCGGGTGGCGCTCAGCGAGTTGCCGCCCAGTGCGAAGAAGTCGTCGTCGCGACCCACCCGCTCGATGCCGAGCACCTCGGCGAACACCGCGGCCACGGTCTCCTCGATGGGTGTGGCGGGGGCGGTGTACTCGTGGGTCTCGAAGACCGGCGCCGGCAGCGCCTTACGATCGAGTTTCCCGGATGTGTTGAGCGGCAACGCGTCCAAGACCAGCACGGCCGAAGGGACCATGTAGGACGGCAAGCGGTCGGCGACGGCCTCGCGCAGAGCCGCGGAGTCCAACGCGGCGTTCGGGGCGGCGACCGCATAGCCGACGAGCTGCTCGCCGGCCGGCCCCGGAGCGACGACCGCGACGGCCTGGCTGACGCCCGGAACGGCCAGCAACGCGGCCTCGATCTCGCCCAGCTCGATGCGCTGGCCCCGGAACTTCACCTGGAAATCGATACGACCCAGGTAATCCAGAACCGGATCGCCGGACGCCGTGCGAGTCCACCGGACGAGGTCGCCGGTGCGATACATACGAGCCCCGGCCGCACCGAACGGATTGGCCACGAACCGATCCGAGGTCAGATCCGGACGACGCAGATAACCCCGCGCCAACTGGTCACCAGCGAGATACAACTCACCGACCACACCATCGGGCACCGGCCGCAACCGCGAATCCAAGACGTAGACCTGCGAATTCCACTGCGGCACACCGATCGGCACCGACACACCGGCGCCGGGCACCGCCGGCCAGTAGGTGATCGAGACCGCAGCTTCGGTGGGACCGTAGAGGTTGTGCAGTTCGGCGTCCGAGACGGCGGCGAAGGCGCTCACCGTCTCCGGGGGCAGTGCCTCACCGATCACGAACACATGCCGCAACGACGCC
>NZ_BDBL01000076.1 GCF_001612965.1 Nocardia kruczakiae NBRC 101016 | reverse complement strand
AGCGCCACGCGCGCCCCGTCGGCGGCGAAGCGCCGTGCGGCGGCGCGCCCGATTCCGGCGCTGGCTCCGGTGACCACCACTACCGGTGACTGTGCGCTCACTCGGTCTCCTCTCCTCGCGCGGTTGTCCGGCGCCCGAGGGCATATCGCGCGGGCGTCGCAGCTGACGCGTACCCGGGACGCGCGACGTTATGCGACAGGGGATCGCCTGGCATCGTGTCCGATTCGGCGGGTGTGACCTGCGGTCGGCCGGGTATCCGCGCGGTGTCCGGCCGCCCGCTGGCGCAGGCGCGGCCGCACGGAATCCGGCCGAGCACGACAGGGGTGCACGAATGACGATTTCGGATCGCGCGGCTCGCCCGCACCGCGGCTCGAAGCGAGACCGATGGCCGCTGCAGGCGCTCGAGACCGCACTCGAGGAGGCGGTCGACGGGGAGGTCCGTTTCGATTCGGGAACTCGCGCCACCTATTCCACCGACGCCTCGAACTATCGCGCGCTGCCGCTGGGCGTGGTCGTTCCGCGCACACCGGAAGCCGCCGCGGTCGCGGTCGGCATCTGCCGCGACCACGACGTCCCGTTGCTCTCGCGCGGTGGCGGCACCAGCCTCGCCGGGCAGAGTTGCAATACGGCGGTCGTCATCGACTGGACCAAATACTGCCACCGGCTGCTCGCCGTGGACGCCGAAACCCGCACGGCCGTGGTCGAACCCGGTATCGCGCTCGACCCGCTCAATCAGCAGCTGAAGCCGTCCGGGCTGATGGTCGGGCCCAAGCCCTCGACCCACGTCAGCTGCACGATCGGCGGGATGATCGGCAACAACTCGTGCGGTGCCACCGCACAGGCCTACGGCAAGATGGTCGATTCGGTGCGCCGGCTCGAGATCCTCACCTACGACGGGCTGCGGGCCTGGGTGGGCGCCGAGGATCCGATCCCGGGCACGAACCCGGAGGCCGACGAACTGATCCACCGCCTGCGAGAGGTCCGGGACCGCTACGCCGACGACATCCGTGCGGCCTATCCCGACATTCCCCGCCGCGTCTCCGGCTACAACCTCGACGCACTGCTGCCGGAGCGGGGATTCGATATCGCGAAGTTCCTCGTCGGCAGCGAGAGCACCCTGGTGACCGTCCTGCGCGCGGAGATCGAGCTGGTGCGGGTGCCGGCCGCGAAGGCGATGGCCGTCCTCGGCTTCCCCGACGTCTATCACGCCGCCGACGCGGTCTCCCGGATCCTGCCGCACGACCCGGCCGCGCTCGAGGGCCTGGACCATCGTCTGGTCCAACTGGAGCACAGCCGGCACCTCGCGGCGAAGGCCATCTCGCAGCTGCCCGACGGGAAGGCTTGGCTGATGGTGCAATTCGACGGCGACGACCAGAAAGAGGCCGACGCGCGGGCGAAGAAGATGATCGCCGACCTCGAACGCGCCACCGAGGCGAGTTCCACCATCCTCGACGATCCCGACCGCGAAGCCGAGGTGTGGGCCGCTCGTGAAGCCGGCCTCGGCGCCACCGCCTATCCGCCCGACGGCCCGGAGACGCACGAGGGCTGGGAGGACGCCGCGGTCCCGCCCGAGCGCCTCGGCGACTATCTGCGCGACTTCGACGCGCTGCTCGATGAATTCGGCTACGAATCCAGTTCGCTCTACGGGCATTTCGGTCACGGCTGCGTGCACACCCGCATCCCGTTCGACCTGCGCACCGCCGACGGCATCGCGCACTACCGGCGCTTCGTCGAACGTGCCGCGCGCCTGGTGAGCAGCTACGGCGGGTCGCTGTCCGGGGAGCACGGCGACGGACAATCGCGCGCGGAACTGTTGCCGATCATGTTCGGCGACAAGGTGGTTCGCGCTTTCGGTGAGGTCAAGGCGCTGTTCGATCCACGCAATCGGATGAATCCGGGCAAAATCGTCGAGCCGCACCGGCTGGATTCGGATCTGCGTCAGGGCAGCGCCTACCGGCCGTGGGAACCGGTGACGCACTTCGCCTTTCCCGACGACGACCACCGGTTCAGCGAGGCGGCCGGGCGCTGCGTGGGCGTCGGCAAATGCCGCGGCGAGAGCAGCGGGGTGATGTGTCCCAGCTACCGCGCCACCCGCGAGGAGGAGCATTCCACCCGCGGCCGGGCCCGGCTGTTGTTCGAAATGCTGCAGGGTGACGCGATCACCGACGGCTGGCGCTCCACCGAGGTCCGCGACGCGCTCGATCTGTGCCTGGCCTGCAAGGGATGTCGCAGCGACTGCCCGGTCGATGTCGACATGGCCACCTACAAGGCCGAATTCCTGTCCCACCACTACGAACACCGAGTCCGGCCGATGGCCCATTATTCGATGGGCTGGATTCCGCTGTGGGCGCGGCTGGGCACCTCGATGGCTCCGCTCGCCAACGCGGTGACCCACACCCCGGGCCTGCGGCGCCTGGTCTCGGCTGCCGGTGGCATCGCGCGGCAACGGGAGATGCCGCGGTTCGCCCGCACCCGGTTCACCCGGAAATTCCGCGACCACACGAGCTCTACGACGGGGGAGCGCGGCACGGTTCTGCTGTGGCCCGATACCTTCACCAACAATTTCGAACCGGGAATCGCCGACGCCGCGGTGACGGTGCTGGAGGCCGCGGGCTTCTCCGTGATCGTGCCCGAGCGCACGGTCTGCTGCGGCCTGACCTGGATCTCGACCGGGCAGCTGCCCACCGCCAAACGGGTGCTGCGGCGCACGCTGCGGGTGCTGGCGCCACAATTGCGCGACAGCACACCGATCGTCGTCCTCGAGCCCAGCTGCGCGGCCGTGTTCCGATCCGATCTGCCCGAACTGCTCTACGGCGACCAGGATGCCGAGCGGTTGTCGAAACAGACCTACACACTGGCCGAACTGCTGGCCGAGCGGGCGCCGGACTGGACCCCGCCGCACGTCGACACCGCGGCGATGGTGCAGCCGCACTGCCACCACCACGCGATCATGCAGTACGACACCGATCGGGAACTGCTGTCGTCGACCGGCGCCGACGTCGAAGTCCTCGATGCCGGATGTTGCGGTCTGGCAGGCAATTTCGGCTTCGAACGCGGCCACTACGACGTCTCGGTGGCCTGCGCGGAGGACAAACTCATGCCGGCCGTGCGCGAGCGCGATCCGGGCACCGTGGTGCTCGCCGACGGGTTCAGCTGCCGCACCCAGATCCGGCAGCTGCAACCGGACGCCGATCCCCGCCACGCCGTCGAACTGCTGGCCGAGGCACTGGCGGCGAAGGACCGGAAGTGACGGCGACCATCGACGAGGCGGTCCGGGTGGGGGTCTACCGCTTCCCGACTCCGGAGCCGGAAGCCGACGGCACCCTGCGGTGGGAGGCGACCACCGCGGTGACCGTGGAAATCGACGCGGGCGGGCAGACCGGACTGGGGTGGACCTACAGCGGCGGCGCCACCGCCGCGATCGTGCGTGAGGTGCTCGCGCCGGTCCTGGCCGGGCGTTCGCCGTTCGATATCGGCGACTGCCGGATCCGGATGCAACGCGCCTGCCGCAATCTGGGCACGGCCGCGGTCGTCGCCCATGCGCTCAGCGCCGTCGATATCGCCCTGTGGGATCTGAAGGCGCGCCTGCTCGATGTGCCGCTGAGCCGGCTGTTCGGTGCCGTGCGACCGGCGACACCGGTCTACGGTTCGGGGGGATTCACCACTCTCACCGACGACGAGCTGGGCGAGCAGATCGACGGCTGGCTGTCGGCGGGATGCCGATGCGTCAAGATCAAGATCGGCGAGGATCGCGGCGAACGGACCGATCGGGATCTCGAGCGGGTGTCCTTCGCGAACGGGCTGCTCGGCGACCGCGCCCGCCTGATGGTCGACGCGAACGGCGCCTACTCCACCGCCCTGGCCCGCCGGGTGGGCGCGGACCTGGACCGGCACGGTGTTATCTGGTTCGAAGAGCCCGTCACCAGCGACGATCCCCCCGGTCTGGCCCTGGTGCGCGCGGCGCTGCGCTGCGACGTGACCGCCGGCGAATACGTCTACCGCCACTACGACGCGGCCGCGCTGATCGGCTCGGTGGACTGTCTGCAACTGGACGTGACCCGCTGCGGCGGCTACAGCGGCTTCCTGGAATGCGCCGCGCTCGCCGCCGCGCACGGCCTCGACATCTCCGCGCACTGCGCGCCCGCGCTGCACGCGCCGATCGTGTCCTCGTTCGCCCACCTGCGCCACGTGGAATGGTTCATCGACCACAGCCGTCTGGAACCACTGCTGGTCGACGGCGTGCCCGACGTCCGCGACGGCGCCCTCGCGACCGGCCGGGGCGCCGGACACGGAATGCGGCTCGCGGAGTCGGCCGGAAAATATTCGGTCGAGGGTGCCGGTCACCGGTGAGCCGGTGCGCGCGGGCGGCCGAATACCGGCGCGGCTGCTGGGTAACCGCCGGACATGGCAGCCATCGGATATTTTCTCGCCAGCGAACAATTCGGGCCGAAGGAACTCGTCGAGCAGGCCCGCCGCGCGGAACAGGCCGGTTTCGAGCGGCTGTGGATTTCCGATCACTTTCATCCCTGGAACGACGCCCAGGGGCACAGCCCCTTCGTCTGGGGCACGATCGGCGCGTTGTCCCAGGCCACGTCGCTACCGATCACCACGGCCGTGACCTGTCCGACGGTGCGCATCCACCCCGCGATCATCGCCCAGGCCGCCGCCACCGCGGCCGTGCAACTCGACGGCCGCTTCGTGCTCGGCGTCGGCAGCGGTGAGGCGCTCAACGAGCACATCTTCGGCGACCCGTGGCCCCCGCCGGGGGAGCGGCTGCAGATGCTGGCCGAGGCCGTGGACGTGATCCGCCGCCTGCATCGCGGTGACCTGGTGACCTACCGCGGCGAGCACTACGAGGTGCAGGAGGCGCGGATCTACACCCTGCCGGAACAGCCGGTGCCGATCTACGTGTCCGGATTCGGCCCGCAGGCAACGGAATTGGCGGCGCGCATCGGCGACGGCTACTGCACGAGCATGCCCGACGCCGAGCTGGTCGGACTGTTCCGCGACAGCGGCGGAGGCACCAAACCGGTGCAGATGGGCACCAAGGTGAGCTGGGCGGCCGACGAGGAGTCCGGAGTCGACGCCGCGCATCGGCTGTGGGCCAACGAACTGCTGCCGGGCCAGCTCGGCCAGACCCTGCCGCGCCCCGCCGATTTCGAGGACGCGATGTCGTTGCTCGATCGCGAGGCGTCACGGCAGCACTTCGCCGCCGGGCCGGACCCGCAGCGCCACATCGACCAGCTGCGCACCTGTGTGGAAGCCGGCGCGGACGAGGTCTACGTCGGCCAGATCGGACCGGATCTGGAGGGCTTCTTCACCGCATACGAGAAGGAGGTACTGCCGGCCCTGCGCTGAGCGGTACGCCATCACCATTGATATCGACTGATTTCCACGAGAGGCGAACGGATGGATCACTCACGGGCCCCGGTGCTGGACGCATTGGCCGAATACCGAGAACTCGGCCGCTACGGCTTCACCCCGCCCGGGCATCGGCAGGGCGCGGGCGCCGATCCGGGCGTGCGCGAGGTGCTCGGCGGCGCGCTGGCGGCCGACATCCTCGCCACACCCGGCCTCGACGATCGGCTCTCGCGCGGCGGCTATCTGAGCGAGGCCGAGCAGCTGATGGCCGACGCGGTGGGCGCCGACGCGGCGTTCTTCTCCACCTGCGGCAGCTCGCTGTCGGTGAAGGCGGCGATGCTCGCCGTCGCCGGCGGCGCGGAAGGTGGTCTCATCCTGGGCCGCGACAGCCACAAGTCGATCGTCGCCGGGCTGGTGTTCTCCGGCGTGCTGCCGCGCTGGGTCCCGCCGCGCTGGGACGCGCAGCGGCACCTGTCGCATCCGCCGTCGCCCGAGCAGGTCGAGCAGGCCTGGGAGAAATATCCCGACGCCGCGGGCGCGCTGATCGTCAGTCCGAGCCCGTACGGCACCTGCGCCGACATCTCCGGTATCGCGGAGGTCTGTCATCGCCGCGGCAAGCCGCTGATCATCGACGAGGCGTGGGGCGCGCATCTGCCGTTCCATCCCGATCTGCCGACCTGGGCGATGGACGCCGGCGCCGATGTCTGCGTGGTCAGTGTGCACAAGATGGGCGCCGGATTCGAACAGGGTTCGGTCTTCCACGTCCAGGGCGATCTGGTGGATGCCGACAAGTTGAAGCTGTGCGCCGAACTGCTCACCACGACGAGCCCCAATGTGCTGCTCTACGCGGCCATCGACGGCTGGCGCCGCCAAATGGTCGAGCACGGTGAGAAACTGCTCACCGACGCGCTGCACACGGCCGAACGGGCCCGGACCGCGCTCGACCGGATTCCCGGCATCTCGGTGATGGAGAACGAACTGCTCGGCGCGGAGGCCTCCCACGACCTCGATCGCATGCAGGTGCTGATGGACGTATCGAGCACCGGCGCAACGGGTTTCGAGGTCGCCGACTGGCTGCGCGAGCACCGCCGCATCGATATGGGCCACAGTGACCATCGCCGGATCCTGGCCACGCTGTCCATGGCCGACGACACCGACACCGTCGACGCACTGGTCGACGCCGTGACCGCCTGGCGCGTGCACTACCGCGGCGCCGGTCCGAGCCCCGGCGACATCCACGTGCCCGCACCGCGCGAGCTGCAGCTGGAATCGGTGATGACCCCGCGCGACGCCTTCTTCGGCCCGGAGGAGACGGTGCCGTTCGAGAAGGCGATCGGCCGCATCGCGGCCGAACAGGTCACGCCGTACCCGCCCGGAATTCCGGTGATCGTGCCCGGGGAACTGGTCGACGCCGCGGTCGTGGACTACCTGCGGTCCGGAGTGGAGAACGGGATGAATCTGCCCGATCCCGCCGATCCGACCTTGCGCACGCTGCGGGTGGTGGCCGGGTGAGCGTCGAGAGCCGGTAAAATGGGTGGTTCTGGTGTGTCCGAGGGATGCACAATCGAACCGTTTGCCCCCTTTACCGTGCTAGGAGACTGTTGTGATCACCGCGACCGACCTGGAGGTCCGGGCCGGAATCCGCACCCTGCTCACCGCGCCGGGTTCGGCGCTGCGGGTGCAGGCCGGTGATCGGATCGGTCTCGTCGGCCGCAACGGCGCGGGCAAGACCACCACGCTGCGCATCCTGGCCGGTGAAGGAGAACCCTACGCCGGCAAGGTGATTCGTTCGGGCGAAATCGGCTATCTGCCGCAGGATCCGCGTGAGGGAAATCTCGACGTGCTGGCCCGCGACCGGGTGCTCTCGGCGCGCGGGCTCGACAAGCTGATCCGCGATATGGAGAAGCAGCAGGCCCTGATGGCCGAGGTCGTCGACGACGCCGAACGCGAGAAGGCGGTGCGCAAGTACGGCCGGCTCGAGGAGCGATTCTCGGCGCTGGGCGGCTACGTCGCCGAGAGCGAGGCCGCCCGGATCTGCCACAGCCTCGGTCTGCCGGATCGGGTGCTGGGCCAGGCGCTGCGCACCCTGTCGGGCGGTCAGCGCCGGCGCATCGAGCTGGCGCGGATACTGTTCTCCGCCTCCGACGGCTCCGGTGGCAAATCCGATACCACGCTGCTGCTCGACGAGCCGACCAACCACCTCGACGCGGACTCCATCACGTGGCTGCGCGGCTTTCTGCAGAACCACGACGGTGGCCTGATCGTCATTTCCCACGACGTCGACCTGCTCGCCGACGTGGTGAACAGGGTGTGGTTCCTCGACGCCGTGCGTGGTGAGGCCGACATCTACAACATGGGCTGGAAGAAGTATCTCGACGCCCGCGCCACCGACGAGCAGCGCCGTGTCCGCGAGCGCGCCAACGCGGAGAAGAAGGCCTCCGCGCTCAAGCAGCAAGCCGCCAAACTCGGCGCGAAAGCGACGAAAGCCGCTGCGGCACACCAGATGGTCAAACGCGCCGAGCGCATGCTCTCCGAGCTCGACGACGTGCGCGTGGCCGACAAGGTGGCCCGCATCAAGTTCCCCGAACCCGCTCCCTGCGGCAAGACACCGCTGATGGCCACCAACCTCACCAAGCTCTACGGATCGCTGGAGATCTTCACCGGCGTGAACCTGGCCATCGACAAGGGCAGCCGTGTCGTGATCCTCGGCCTCAACGGCGCGGGTAAGACGACCATGCTGCGTCTGCTCGCGGGCGTCGAGCCGCTGACCGCCGGGCAGATCGATCCGGGACGCGGGCTGCGCATCGGGTATTTCGCCCAGGAACACGACACCCTCGACGACAACGCCACCGTTTGGGAGAACATCCGCCACGCGGCTCCCGACGCGGGCGAGCAGGACCTGCGCGGGCTGCTGGGCGCGTTCATGTTCACCGGCCCGCAGCTCGACCAGCCGGCCGGCACCCTGTCCGGCGGTGAGAAGACCCGCCTCGCGCTGGCCGGTCTGGTCTCCTCGGCGGCCAACGTGCTGCTGCTCGACGAGCCCACCAACAACCTCGATCCGGTCTCGCGCGAACAGGTCCTCGACGCGCTGCGCAGCTATGCGGGCGCGGTCGTTCTGGTCACCCACGACCCGGGTGCGGCCGAGGCGTTGAATCCGGAACGGGTGATCATGCTGCCCGACGGCACCGAGGATCACTGGTCGCAGGACTACCTGGAGCTGATTCAGCTGGCCTGAGCGTGGCGAATGCTTCCGGCGACGCGCCGAGACACGCCGAAAGATCCTCGCAATCGGTGAGTTTCATCACAGTGAGGCGTTGATCACTGCGAGTCGAGTGTCTAGCCTGGAATGAGGCTGCACGGCGACCGGAGGAAGCCATGAGTGACAGGCCCGCACAGGGGAAGTCGATGTTGGGTAAGGGCACGCGCGTCACGGGCAAGTCGCGCGACCGGCTGCAAACCCAGCTGAAGAAGCAATACGAGGCGGGCGCCAGCATTCGTTCGCTGGCGCGGGAGACCGGCCGCTCGTACGGATTCATTCACAACGTGCTCGTGGAGTCGCATGTGCAACTCCGCAGCCGGGGTGGTGCCAACCGGCGCAAAGCGGTCAGCAAGCCCTGACCCGCCCACTCGCCCGACCGGCTTCCGCGGCCGTCGGCGTCTCGTGCCGCGCTGCGCTCGAGTTCACGCGCGGTGGGCGTTGCGTTCGGCCCACCAGTTCGGCGCGTCGACGAAATGGTTGTCGTACTCGTCCTGGGTAGCGGCGAGTTCGGCGAGGGTCGCCTCGCCGGAGGCCACCCGCTCGAGCAGCCGGAAGTAGCCGAAGCGCTGCACGGCGGGGGTCAGTGCGATCAGGATCCGCGCGGGTGAACCCGGTGCGGCGCCGAAGGCGTGCGGCATGAACCGTGGCACCGTGATCGCGCCACCGGCGGCGACGGTCGTGATCTCCTCGCCCGCGAGCACCTGCAATTCGCCCTCGGCGACGTAGAACAGCTCGTCGGACAGTGTGTGATAGTGCGGAGTCGCGCCGTCGGCGCCGGGCGCCATCGTGACCTCGAGCGTGCTGACACTGCCGCCGGTGCGGTCGGAATCCAGCAGCAGGCGCATGGTCACCGTGTCGGTCCTGCGCACCTCGGCCTCGGCGGGCTGGACGACGGCGGCGGGAATGCGGGGTTCGGTGGTCATCGGATCTCCCAAGTAGTTCGCTATCGAATAGTTCGCTACCGAACTATATCCCGTCGAATAGTATGTGTCCATGGCTGGACGGCAGACCGATGCGGTGGATGCGATCGTGGCGCAGTGGGAACGGGAACGACCCGACCTGGATCTCACGGCGATGGCGGTGCTCGGCCGCCTCGGCCGCCTGTACGTCCTCGCCGAACGCGAGATCGACGCGGTGTTCACCGCGCACGGGCTGCAGCGCGGCGAGTTCGATGTGCTTGCGGCACTGCGTCGTTCGGGTGAACCGTTCGAACTGACCCCGTCGGTCCTGGCCGACACGCTGATGTTGTCGCGCGCCGGCATGACCGGCCGCCTGGACCGCCTGGAATCGGCCGGACTGGTGCGACGCATCGCCGATCGCGCCGACCGCCGCGCGGTCCGGGTCGCCCTGACCGAGGCCGGGCGCGCCCGCGTCGACGAGGTCGTCACCGCCCACACCGACAACGAGACGCGCCTGCTGTCCGGATTGTCCGCGCGTGACCGCGGCGAACTGGACCGGATCGCGCGCATCCTGCTGGCCGACCTCGACCGGCCGTGATGCCGGTCAGCCCGACACCATCGCCTCACCGTGGACGAGGAACTGGGCGAGGCTGGCGAAGATCGGCAGCCCGGTCTTGATCTCCAGATAGGCGAACTGCCCCTGCGGGTTCACCTCGAGAAAGTAGTACTCGCCGTCGAGGCCGAGCCTGATGTCGAGCACGCCGAACACCAGTCCGAGCGCGCCCATCAGCGTGGTCAGCGACTTGCTCACCGAGGCGGGCAGCCGCTCGCGAGTGAAGGCCACCGAGGTGTCGAGGCGCGAATCCACCCATCCCGCACCGGATTGCGAGTCGATCCGCACCGCCCACTCGACGCCGTCGATCCACACCACCCGCAGATCGCATTCGGCTTCGACATAGTCCTGGAAGGTGGTCGGTGCCGAGCGGATGGTGTCGAATCGGCCGAGATCCTCGCGGCTCACGATGCGCGTTTCGGAGAATTCCGCGCGGCCGGTACCGGTCCGTTTGTAGATCACCGACCCGCCGCGGGAATCGACGAAACTGCGGGCCTCGTCGGGATCGTTGGTGATCAACGTTTCCGGGATCGCGAAACCGCTGCGCCGGGCGGTGTCGAGCTGCACGATTTTGCGGGTGGCGGTGCGGTCGGCGCCGGGATCGTTGACCCAGACCGCCGGTATCGACCACAGCAGGCCCTGCAGGAACCCGTCGCATTCGGCCTGCCGGAAATCGTCGTCGCCGTCGAGGAAACCGCCGGGCACCCGGCACGGCCGGGGGCGGCGCCACCAGACAGTGGTCACATCATCGAGACCGGCGATATGCGACATCGAGCGAACGGCGCCGGCGCGATCGAGCCGGAAACTGCCGCATTCGCGCGGAAAATCGCGCATATCCAGACGAATCGGAATGAGCCCGTACATATTCCGCAGCATCGAAGCCATCGCGTCGGCGTGCAGATCGTCGTTCTCGGCGACGATCAGCACGGCACCCGGCGACCGGGCACTCATCGAAACGGCCCCTCAGTCCAGGCTGTCGCAGGCGATGCCGTCGTCGCTGCCCCCGCCGCTGCGAGTCTGGCTGTAGCTCACCGTCGCGCCGGCGGCCCCCGGGGCGGGCGCGACGTCGAGCTTGCGCGCCCACTGCTCGGTCAGGCGGGCCAGCAACTCGTCGCCGACGGCGGGGCTGGGCCGAGGCGGCAGTGTCAGCGGGCGTTCGGTGAGCTGAATGCGCCGCCGCTGCGTGAAATCCGCTGTGGCGCCGGGCCGTATCCAGACGAGGATCGCGCGTTCCACGGTGCCGGAATCCGGCGATTCGTCGCGCAGCTGGAGGACGTCGTCGCGATCGAGGGTCCAGATGCCCTCGGCGACCCGGACGCTGATGGTGTCGCGAGATTCGGCGACCAGACGGCCGGACAGCGGTGGCGCCGGGTGGCGGGGTTTCGGGCGCGGCCGGGTGTGTCCGGGTACCTGGCGGCCGGCATCGTTCATGGGCTGGACTCCGATCTGCTCGCGATTTGCCCCGGAAGTCGAGCGTGATCTGGATCATAGCCCGCCGCAGTGCCCGGCCGGTTCGCAACGAAAGAATTCCGGTGCAAACCTCGTGCCGGGGTTCGGGCGTGGAAAGCGCTATCGCCGAAAGTGATTCGGTTGAGCTGTCAACGCCTCACAGACCGAGCACACCGGGGGATTCGGCGAGTTCCAGGAACCGCTGACTCGGGTTCGACACGAGTTTGCGCGCGTCGAGATCCATCAGCCCCAGCACGACGGAGAATTCCGCGGAGACGGTGCCGTCGAGCTTGCGAATCTGCTGGTCCATCCAGAACGCCTTGCCCTCACCCCAGCGGCATGCGCAGGTCACGGTGATCTCGTCGCCCAGATGCAGTTCCCGCCGATACTTGACGGTCGATTCCAGGACTACCGGGCCGAGTCCGGACAGCCGCATCTTGTCCGGGACCAGACCGGCCGCGCGCAGCACCTCCCAGCGGGCGTGCTCGGCGTACTGGTGGTACACGGCCTGGTTGAGATGGCCGTTGACGTCGAGTTCGTATCCACGGACGGTGACGGGCACAGAAAAGGTCATACCCGGGCGAACCGCCACCGATTTCCGGGTATTTCCGGATCGGGCGTGGGATCGGTCACCGCATCGCGGCGGCTACATCAATCGCCGCATCAGATACGTGTACTCGAGCGCGCTGGTGCGGGCCTGTTCCTCCCGGTCGGCGCCGGCGCCGTGACCGCCCTCGCCCGCTTCGTAGAACAGATACGGATCGCCGAATTCGGCCAGCCGCGCCGCGAACTTGCGGGCGTGCTGCGGACCCACCCGGTCGTCCTTGGTCGTGGTCCAGACGAACGGTTCCGGATAATGCGCCCCGCGTCGCAGTTGCCCGTACGGCGAGACGGATTCGAGAAACGCCCGCTGCGCGGGATCGTCGACGCTGCCGTACTCGTCCACCCAGGAGGCGCCCGCGGCGATCTTCTCGTAGCGCATCATGTCCAGCAGCGGTACCTGGATGTCGACCGCGTTCCACATCTCCGGATGCTGGACGAATTCGACCCCCATGAGCAGACCGCCGTTGGAGCCGCCCTGGATGCCCAGCCGCGGGGCGCTGGTCACGCCCCGGGCCACCAGATCCTTGCCGACCGCGGCGAAATCGTCGAACGCCCGCTGTCGGCGGGTGGTGCGCGCGGCCTCGTGCCAGGCGGGACCGAATTCGCCGCCGCCGCGAATGTTCGCCAGAACGAAGACGCCGCCGTGCTCGAGCCAGAGCCGGCCGAGCGTCGCCTGATACGAGGGAGTCTGCGATATCCCGAAGCCGCCGTAGGCGTTCATCAGGGTGGGGTTCGAACCGTCGAATGCCATATCGGCCGCGTGCACCACGAAATACGGTACCGGGGTGCCGTCGGCCGAGGTCGCCTTCTGCTGTTCGACCACATAGCGGGACGAATCGAACTGCGGCGGTGTGGTTTTCACCTGCCGGGCGGTGCCGGCGGCGGTGTCCACGCTCCACAGGGTGGTCGGAACGAGGAACGAGGTCACCGAGAGATAGGCGTGCTCGCCCGTCGGATCGGCGGTGACGGTGTCGACGGTCGCGTTGTCCGGCAACGGCACCGGCGTGCCCGACCAGGTACCGTCCGGACGCGATGTGTAGACGGTGGCGCGACCACGTACGTCGTTCAGCGACGTGACCACGGCGTGGTCGCGTGTGGTCTGTACACCGCTCAGACTCTCCGACGGACCCGGGAGGTAGACCGGTGTCACCTGCGGACGCTCCGGATCGGTGGTGAGTCGATCGGCGTCCACCGATACCAGGGCACCTGCCGGATAGGTCGTCGCGCCGAGAACCCAGTCCTGCCGCAGCGACACCAGCAGGTGGTTGCCGACCATACCGGCGAAGTCCGATTTCGCCGGGAGCGCGGTCCGGACCGGGCCGGTCGCGGTGAGCAGGTCGGCGTCGTGTTCGAAGAAGGTCCGGCCGCGCACGACGAGCCCGAGCCGCCGCCCGGCACCGTTGTCCAGCACGACCGGCGCGGTCGACAGCTGATCGGTCCGGTCGCCCCGCGTGAGTTCGGTTGCCGCGTCGAGAGGTTGGCCGCGGCGCCACTGCCGGACGATATACGGGTAGCCGGAGACCGTCATCTCACCCGGCCGCCATTCCCGCGCGATCAGCACCGTGTTCTCGTCGCTGAACGTGAGGTCGACCTTGCCGCGCGGCACCGTGAAGCCGTCCGGCACGAACTGCCGTGTGCTGCGGTCGAATTCGCGAACCGAAACGGCGTCCTCGCCGCCGTCGGACAGACTGATCAGGCACCGGCGATGTGTGACCGGGTCGCAGTCGGCGCCGCGCCAGACCCAGTTCTTGCCCTCGGCTCGCGACAGCTCGTCGAGGTCGAGCAGCGTGGTCCAGTTCGGTTGCGGCGCTTCGTAATCGGCGGTCGTCGTTTCGCGCCAGATGCCGCGTTTGTGGTCACCGTCCTGCCAGAAGTTCTCGACGGCGCCGTCCTCGAAGCGCGGCATCGGGATCCGGTCGGACGTTTTCGCCAGCGCCGTCGCCTGCGCGAGATTGCCGGCGTAGCGCGAATCGTGTTCGAGCACATCGAGGGTCCGCCGATTCTGATCACCGACCCACGCCTGCACGCGCGGGCTGTCGAGGTCCTCGAGCCAGAGATAGGCATCCTGTGGTGCGGCAGCACTGCCGCACGCCGCGATCAGCATGGTGATCGACAGCACGACCGCCGCATGCAGTGGGGTGCGCGTGGCACCGCCGATATGTCCTTCTCGTCGTCCCCGCCCCATGATCATCAGCACATGGTACGACGAACCCGGCACGGGCACGGGCGGATATCGCGGGCGGTTCAGTCGCGGCGGCGGACCGACGCCTCCACGAGATCGAGTACGGCCGTGAGGTTTTCGTTGACGTGGCCGGAGGCGATGCGGGCGATGAGCCCGTCGAGCACCAGATCGAGATAGCCGAGCAGCACATCGGTGGGCACGTCGTCGCGCAGCGCGCCCGCCGCCTTGCGGCGTTCCAGCCGGGCCAGGGTGGCCGCGGTGAGTTCGGCCGAACGCTGGGTCCAGCCGGCGGCGAATTCGGGATCGGTGCGCAGTCGCCGGGCGATCTCGAGGCGGGTGCCCAGCCAGTTGTACTGCGCGGGATTGTCGAGCATCTCCCGCATGACCTGCACGATGCCCTCGTTGGCCGCGACCTCGGCCATCCGTCCGGCATCCTCCTGGGCCAGGGCCAGGAACAGGGCGTCCTTGTCCCGGAAATGATGGAAGATCGCACCGCGGGACAGGCCGATCGCCTCTTCCAGACGGCGGACGGTCGCACCCTCGTACCCGAATTCGGCGAAACACCGCCGCGCCCCGTCCAGAATCTGGCTGCGCCGGGCGGCGAGGTGATCGTCACTGACCTTGGGCATGGGCTCCTCCAGCGGGGAATGCACGGACCCCCGCGCCGGGACGATCCGGCGCGGGGGTTCTCACAGTACGAGCATGGACGCGTAGATCCTGCGGCGGCGCAACGATATTCGTGCCTGCCCGGCGATCCGACGGTCGCCGGGCGCGGCACGACGCCGCACCGCGTGGTGCGGGATATCAGCCGCGAATCATGTTGCGCAGCACGAACTGCAGGATGCCGCCGTTGCGGTAGTAGTCGGCCTCACCGGGGGTGTCGATGCGCACGACCGCGTCGAAGGTGACCTTCTCGCCGTTCTCCTTGGTCGCGGTGACCTTCAGCGTCTTCGGCGTGGTGCCCTCGTTGAGCTTGGTGATGCCCTCGATGTCGAACACCTCGGTGCCGTCCAAGCCGAGCGACGCGGCCGACTCACCCGCGGGGAACTGCAGCGGGATCACGCCCATGCCGATCAGGTTCGACCGGTGGATGCGCTCGAACGACTCGGTGATGACGGCCTTGACGCCCAGCAGACGGGTGCCCTTGGCCGCCCAGTCGCGCGAGGAACCCGAGCCGTACTCCTTACCGCCCAGCACGACCAGCGGGATGCCGGCCTTCTGGTAGTTCTGCGAGGCGTCGTAGATGAACGCCTGCGGGCCACCGTCCTGGGTGAAGTCGCGGGTGTAGCCACCCGAGACGTCGTCGAGCAGCTGATTGCGCAGCCGGATGTTGGCGAACGTGCCGCGGATCATGACCTCGTGGTTGCCGCGCCGCGAGCCCAGCGAGTTGTAGTCCTTGCGCTCGACGCCGTGCGAGTCGAGGTACTGCGCGGCCGGGGTGCCCGGCTTGATCGGACCGGCCGGGGAGATGTGGTCGGTGGTGACCGAATCACCCAGCAGGGCCAGCACGCGGGCGCCCTTGATGTCCTCGACCGGGGCCGGCTCGAGTTCCATCCCGTCGAAGTACGGCGCCTTGCGGACGTAGGTGGAGTTCTCGTCCCAGGCGAAGGTGTCACCGGACGGGGTGTCCAGGTTGCGCCAGCGCTCGTCGCCCTTGAAGACGTCGGCGTAGGACTTGCGGAACATGTCCTGGCTGATCGCCGACTTGATGGTGTCGTCGATCTCCTGGGCCGAGGGCCAGATGTCGCGCAGGAACACGTCGTTGCCCTCGGTGTCCTGACCCAGCGCGTCCTTCTCGAAGTCGAAGTCCATCGTGCCGGCCAGGGCGTAGGCGATGACCAGCGGCGGGGAGGCCAGGTAGTTCATCTTCACATCGGGGGAGATGCGGCCCTCGAAGTTGCGGTTGCCCGACAGCACGGCGGTGACCGACAGGTCGTTGTCGTTGACGGCCTTGGAGATCGCCTCCGGCAGCGGGCCGGTGTTGCCGATGCAGGTGGTGCAGCCGTAACCGCCCAGGTAGAAGCCCAGCTTCTCCAGGTACGGCCACAGGCCGGCCTTCTCGTAGTAGTCGGAGACGACCTGCGAGCCCGGTGCCATGTTGGTCTTGACCCACGGCTTGCTGGACAGGCCCTTCTCGACCGCGTTGCGGGCCAGCAGTGCCGCGCCGATCATGACCGACGGGTTGGAGGTGTTGGTGCAGGAGGTAATACCCGCGACCACGACCGCGCCGTGATCGAGAATGAATTCGCCGCGGTCCTCGGAGACCACCTTGACCGGCTTGGACGGACGCCCTTCGGCACCGTTGGCCGCCGAGTGGGCGGGGGTGTAGCTCTCGGCGCCGGCGCCGGCCGAAACCGAGACCGGATCCGAGGCGGGGAAGGTCTCCTCGACGCCCTCGTCGAGCGCGGTGTAGTCACCGGTGACGTAGTCGGTGATGTCGGAGCGGAACGCCGACTTCGACTCGCTGAGCAGGATGCGGTCCTGCGGGCGCTTCGGACCGGCGATCGAGGGCACCACGGTGCTCAGGTCGAGCTCGAGGTACTCCGAGTAGGCGGGCTCGTGCGCGGCGTCGTGCCACATGCCCTGTTCCTTGGCGTAGGCCTCGACCAGGGCCAGCTGCTCGTCGGAGCGACCGGTCAGACGCAGGTAGTTGATGGTCTCTCCGTCGATCGGGAAGATCGCCGCGGTGGAACCGAATTCGGGGCTCATGTTGCCCAGGGTGGCGCGGTTGGCCAGCGGCACCTCGGCCACGCCGGCGCCGTAGAACTCGACGAACTTGCCGACCACACCGTGCTTGCGCAGCATGTCGGTGACGGTGAGCACGACGTCGGTGGCGGTGACGCCCGGCTGGATCTCACCGGTGAGCTTGAAGCCGACCACGCGCGGGATGAGCATGGAGACCGGCTGGCCCAGCATCGCGGCCTCGGCCTCGATACCGCCGACGCCCCAGCCCAGCACGCCCAGGCCGTTGACCATGGTGGTGTGCGAGTCGGTGCCGACGCAGGTGTCCGGGTAGGCCTGGCCGTTGCGGGTCATGACGGTCGGGGCCAGGTACTCGATGTTGACCTGGTGCACGATGCCGGTGCCCGGGGGGACGACCTTGAAGTCGTCGAACGCGCCCTGGCCCCAGCGCAGGAACTGGTAACGCTCGCCGTTGCGCTGGTATTCGAGGTCGACGTTGCGCTCGAGGGCGTCGGCGCGGCCGAAGACGTCGAGGATCACCGAGTGGTCGATGACCATGTCGGCGGGGGAGAGCGGGTTGACCTTGTTCGGGTCGCCGCCCAGGGCGGTCACGGCCTCACGCATGGTGGCCAGGTCGACCACACAGGGCACGCCGGTGAAGTCCTGCATGATCACGCGGGCGGGGGTGAACTGGATCTCGATACTCGGCTCCGCCGACGGATCCCAGTTGGCGATGGCGCGGATGTGGTCGGCGGTGATGTTGGCGCCGTCCTCGGTGCGGAGCAGGTTCTCCGCCAGGACCTTGAGGGCGTAGGGCAGCTTCTCGGTGCCGGGCACGGCCGAGAGGCGGAAGATCTCGTAGGAGTTGCTTCCGACCTCGAGGGTGCCCTTGGCGCCGAATGTATCGATACTTGTCATACGTTCAGCTCCACTCGTCGGTGTTCCGATCGGGGCGCGTGCGGGCCCCGTGGGGTGGCCACCGGCGGGGCTGCGCCGGCGGCTGTCGTCGAGAACGCGTTTCGGGCTGCGCGCCTCGTACTTCCGAACTCTAACAGTACGCTTGTCCTATGAAGCATGCGGGGCGCGTACGGCGCGGCGTGCCGCCATCCATGATGCCCCCGTCGCGTACTGTGCTCGAAGGCCCCGCCGGAGTTGTCGCCTCCGGTGTGCCGGCCAGGTGTGTGTTGATCACGTGAATGTGTTGGACGTCCGTCGCTGGAGTCGGCGGCTCGACAAGACCGGATGGAAGATGACCGTCTCGTATGCCTCGGTTTTCACCCCCATGGCCGCGGAGCTCCCGCCGGATACCGACGTCGACGCCATCGTGCTGGATCTGGCCGACAACCATGTAGCCGCGCCCGAATCCAAGAATCAGGACGAGCTCGCCGAGATCGCGGCTCAGGCCCGTGCGCACGGCATCGACCTGAACATCGTGGTGGTGAAGGGAAATCCGGGGCGCGATTCGGATATGCGCGACCTGGCGACCACCCTCGGTAAGAGTGAACACGGCACGGTCGTGGTGTTCAGCGACGACTGGGTCGGCACCTACAGTGACTCGATCAACCGCGCGCGGCTGGAGTGGGCCGAGGACACGGCCAAGTACCACGGCGGGCACACCGCGACGGCCGCGCAGATCTTCGTCGATCGGCTGGAGACGCCGGAAAAGGTGTCCTGGACCGCGATCACGGGAGTTTTGCTGGCGGGCCTCGTGCTGACCATCGGGGGCCTGTACTACATCAAGTCCCGGCGTGCGTCGCGCGAGCAGGCAGCGGCGGCCGCCGATGTCCCGCCGAATCCGCCGGTGCCGTCTCGCTAGCCGTCTCCGGCGGCCGTCCTCGGCGTGTCGCGAAGCGAGCCCGATGGGTCGCCGAAAACTAGCCACCACCTCGGCGTGATGCCCGGTTCGAGGGATAAGTCGCGATTCGCGGGACGAAACTGAACGACCGGTTTGGTTCGCCCCCGGAACCCCCATTCGCGGTTGGCGAATTTTTAGCAAACCGAAAATTACTCCCCTGTGATTTGTCGTCCGATGTTTCCTCTGTGAAAGAAGTGTCGTACGGTTTCGAGGTGACACTCTTGGGGAAGAAGTGTCACATGGGCCTCCAGCGTCCCTCGAGGGCAGATGGACCGTTGGTGCTCGTGCGGCGACGCCTCGATCGGTCGCCCAGCGCAGTCCTGGCGAATCTGGTGCTCGCCGGGAGCCGCAGCGGGATCAGGGAGGTGTTATGCGAATATCGGCGAGGCGGTCCGGGGGTGCCGCGAAGGTCGCTGTTGGGTTGCTGTTATGTGGGTTCGTGCTGACGGTGACAGCTCCGCTGGTGGCCGCGGTGCCGCCGCCACCTCCGAATCCGAGCGACGGCGATATCGCCGCGGCGGGCGCGCAGGTCGATGCGGGGGTGAATCAGGTCAGCGGTCTGATCAATCAGGTCGCCACCGCCGACCAGCAGCTGGCCCAGCTCGATACCGAGGTCGCCGGCAAGCGGGAAGCCGTGAACAAGGCGCTGGTCGACCTGCAGAACGCCCGTGACGCCGCCGACGCGGCCGCGGCGACCGTCGCGGCCACCCAGCGTGATCTGCAGTCCGCCGGCACCCAGCTGAACCAGGCGCAGGGCAAATTCGACGAATTCGCCGTCGACGCCTACACCCACCCGGGTTCGACGTCGATGGTGAACTACCTGGCCGGCTCCGATCCGGCCTCCGCGCTCGACCGCGCCGATCTGCTCGGCATGGCGTCGAAGAATCAGCAGGCCGCCATCGACGGCCTGCGCCGCGCGCAGGTCGAACAGGCCAACAAGGATTCCGCCGCCCGTCAAGCCAAGAAGGCCGCCGACGCGGCCGCGGACGAGGCCGATCAGAAGCGGCAGCAGGCGCAGGCCGCGGTCGCCGCCGCCAAGGCCGCTCTCGACGAACAGGCGCAGAAGCGCGATGCGCTGATGTCCCAGCGCGATTCGGCCCAGCAGCAACTCGACCAGGCCCGGGCCACCGTGACCGGACTGCAGGGACAGCGCGACGCCTACCTGGCCTGGGACCGCGGGCGCCGGGCCGAAGTCGCCGCCGCCCAGGCGGCAGCGA
>NZ_BDBL01000075.1 GCF_001612965.1 Nocardia kruczakiae NBRC 101016 | reverse complement strand
CCGCAACGTCCTCTACCACTACGGTCCGGAGAAGCTGATCATCGGCAAGTTCTGCGCCCTCGCCACCGGCGTGCGGTTCATCATGAACGGCGCCAACCATCGCATGGACGGGCCCTCGACATTCCCGTTCCCCACCATGGGTGGCGCATGGTCCCGGCACGTCGATCTGCTCATGGAGTTGCCCAACCGCGGCGACACGGTGGTCGGCAACGACGTCTGGATCGGCTACGGCGCAACGGTGCTGCCCGGAGTGCGCATCGGCCACGGCGCCATCGTCGGCGCCGGTTCCGTGGTGACCTCCGACGTCCCGGACTACGGCATCGTCGGCGGCAATCCGGCCCGGCTCATCCGTCACCGCTACAGCGCGGCGGATATCGACCGTCTGCTGGCCCTCGCCTGGTGGGACTGGCCGCCGGCGCACATCGACGAGCACGTCCGCACGATCATGTCCGGCACCGTCGACGACCTGGAGAAAGCGGCGCCCGCGCCGACGGTATAGCCCGCCACGCAGACCGGGACAGCGGAACGCACTGAGACCCATCGGCATTCGACCGGCTCCGCCGCGAGCAGCGATGCCAATCAGAAACATTGGGCGTGGAGTATTACGGTCGTGGAATCGCTCCCACCCAAACACCTTCTGCTGGAGGCCTGCCGGGGTCTGACCTATGACGGTCATCCCGTGCTGAAATGCGCGTGCCGCCTCAGCGAATTGCACGAGCAGAGACTGTCCGCCGCGCCCGGGCCGACCCTGGACATCGATCGCGATCGGGCACAACTGGTTTCCGATATCGATCGCTGGGTCGCCACCGAATTACCCCGGGCGCACGGCGGCGCACGCATGCACACCGAAACGGTCGGCACGGTGATCGACCGGCTCGCCCAATTCTCCGCCCTGGCCTATCTGACGCTGACGCACGAACCCGACCGGGTGATCCACGATGCCTGGCGGCGGCTGTCGGAATTGGCGGTGGCCTACGACCATCTGGCCGGCGAGGTGACCGCGGGCCTGTGCCGGTTGCCCGATCTCAGCGGTCACCGCGACGAGGAGTGAACCACCGGCCGAACGGCGGCGCGGGCGAGGGAACCGGCGCCGCCGATGGCTGGGGATGAGCGGATCAGGGCAGTCGATCCGCATCGGGGCGACCCGACACACCGATCCTGCGCCGACATCCTCGAGATACCCCCGGATGTTCCTGTGAACCGGCTGGCAGGTGCACAGCGCGGCCGTTTCCGCAGGTCGGGGGCGTCCGGTGAGCTCCTCAGGCGGTCGCCGCGGCCGGCGGTCCGGCGGGCATCAGCGCGCGCACGGCATCGATGGTGTCGGCCTGCGCGGGCTCCTTGTCCGGCCGATAGCGCACCACCCGCGCGAACCGCAGTGCCACGCCGCCGGGATAACGCGAACTGGTCTGCACCCCGTCCAGCGCGATCTCGACGACCAACTCCGGCCACAGATAGACGGTATGGCCGTCGCGGGCGCGTTCGTGACGCGGGAATTCCGCCGTCTGCCACTGCAGCAGGGCGTCGGTGAGCCCCTTGAAGGTCTTGCCGACCATGATCGGATCGCCCCCGTGCGGATCACGCGCACCCAGGTGCAGGTTCGACAGATATCCGGTGCGACGGCCGTATCCCCATTCGGCGCCGAGCACCACCAGGTCCAGGGTGTGCGCCGGTTTGATCTTCTGCCACGCCCGTCCGCGGCGGCCGGCCGCATACGGCGCGGACAGCGATTTGATCATGATGCCCTCGTGCCCGGCGGCCAGCGCACCGTCGAAATATTCGGCGACGGCCTCGGGCTCCGGATCGATCAGCGCCGGAATCATCTGCGCACCCGCCACTTTCGCCAACGCCACCCTGCGCTCGCGCAGCGGGGCATCGAGCAGATCCCGGCCGTCCAGGTGCAGACAGTCGAAGAAGTACGGATGCAGCAGCAGTTCCCTGCTCGACTTCACCGTCAGCCGCGGCTCCTCCGAGGCCGGGTCGGCGGCGAACCGGCTCATCGTCTCCTGAAACGGGCGCGGTCGCCCGGAATCGGTGAGCGCCAACGTCTCGCCGTCGAGAACCACACTGTCACACTGCAATTCGGAGACCAGCTGCACCAGTTCCGGCACGCCGGAGGTGATGTCGCGCAGCGTCCGGGTGAACACCCAGACCCGAGAGCCCTTGCGGTGCACCTGGATCCGCGCACCGTCGAGTTTGTGCTCCACGCTCACATCGCCCGCGAATTCACCCAGCACATCGTCGAGGGTGGCCCCCGGCGAGGCCAGCATCGGCTGGATCGGCCGGCCGACCTCGAGCCGGAATTCCGACAGCGCCGCGGCGCCACCGGAGATGGCCGCGGCGGCGGTCACCGGCAGGCGCCCGGAGAGCATGTAGGCCCGGCGCACCAGTTCGGCCGGCACGTCGGCCGCCTCGGCCACCGCCTCGGCGACGATCGCGGTGAGCGCACCCTGGCGCAGCTCACCGGTCAGCAGGCGAATCAGGAAGGCCCGTTCGGCATCCGTCGCCCGGGCGAGCAGGGCGGTGAGCAGTTCCCGCCGCCGCGCGACCGATCCGGAGCCGGCCACCGCCGCCAATTCCGTCAGTGCCTGATCGACAGCGGCCACCGTGAGCGTCGATTCGGACGCCGGTTCCACCTCGATCCCGGCGACCGTCCGCCAGCCCGCGCCCAGCCTGCCCTGCGGTAGCTCACCGGAAATCCATGCGACGACCGGCATCAATTCACCCGATTCGGCCCGGCTCAGCAATTCGGCCAGACCCGCGATCTTGACCTTGCGCGACGCGGAGGCCCGCACCGAATCCGACGCCGCGACCACATCCGAAAGCAGCACGGACTCGACGGTAGCCGCTCGGTGTGACATATAGCTCGAGTCCACTGCTAATTCTCCATTGGCAGCTGTGCGAAAGGTCCATAGTCTGGGCATATGGCCAAGACTTACGTCGGGGCGCGATTGCGACAGCTGCGCACCGAACGAGGGCTGAGCCAGATCTCGCTCGCCAAGAAGCTGGAGATCTCGGCGAGCTACCTCAACCAGATCGAACACGACGTGCGTCCGCTCACCGTACCGGTCCTGCTGCGGATCAGTGAGGTGTTCGGCGTAGACACCAGTTTTTTCGCCTCCCAGGACGACACTCGCCTGATCGCCGAGCTGCAGGAGGTGGTGATGGACACCGAACTCGGGATCGAGGCCGACGCGCAGGAGATCGCCGATATGGTGTCGGCCCACCCCAGCCTGGCCCGGGCGCTGGTGAACATGCACCGCCGCTACCGCAACACCACCGCACAGCTGGCCGCGGCCACCGAGGACCGCTTCTCCGACGGCAGCGGGTCGGGCTCGATCTCCCGCCCGCACGAGGAGGTGCGCGACTTCTTCTATCAGCGCCAGAACTACATTCACGAATTGGACACCGCCGCAGAGGAATTGGCGACCCGGATGCGCTTGCACGGCGGTGATCTGCGGCGTGAGCTCACCCGCAGGCTCACCACCGGTTACGGCGTGCAGATCGTGGAGCGGATCGACCTGGGCGACGGTGTGCTGCACCGCTACGACCCCGAGGCCCGCAAGCTCGAGATCGCCCCGCATCTGTCGGGCGGTCAGCGCGTCTTCAAGCTCGCCACGGAACTGGCGTACCTGGAATGCGGTGATCTGATCGACAAACTGGTCGAAGAAGGCAATTTCGCCTCCGAGGACACCCGCACGCTCGCGAAACTCGGCCTCGCCAACTACTTCGCCGCCGCCACGGTGCTGCCCTATTCGCATTTCCACGAGGTCGCCGAGGATTTCCGCTACGACATCGAACGGCTGTCGGCCTTCTTCGCGCAGAGCTACGAAACGATCTGCCATCGGCTCTCCACCCTGCAGCGGCCCAAACTGCGCGGGGTGCCCTTCTCGTTCGTGCGCGTGGATCGGGCGGGAAATATGTCGAAACGCCAGTCCGCCACCGGATTCCACTTCTCCTCCGCGGGCGGCACCTGTCCGCTGTGGAATGTGTACGAGACCTTCGCCTATCCCGGCCGGATCATGACCCAGATCGCCCAGATGCCCGACGGCCGCAAATACCTGTGGATCGCGCGCACGGTGGAGCGGCGCGCCACCCGCTACGGACAACCCAGCAAAACCTTCGCCATCGGCCTCGGCTGCGAATTGCGCCATGCCGGACGCGTGGTCTACGCCGACGGCCTGGACCTCAACGAACCCCAGGCCACGCCGATCGGCGCCGGTTGCCGCGTCTGCGAACGCGCCAACTGCCCGCAGCGCGCGTTCCCGCCGCTGGGTAAATCCTTGGACATCAGCGAACACCGCAGCTCGATCTCGCCGTACGTCCTGCGCTGAGCCCACGGACTCCGGCGCGTTCCCGCGAACGATGTCCCGATTCGGTGGAAATCCGGCCCACAGCGAGGGGCGGCTCGACGGCGCGTGATCGACACTCGAGAAGCCGCGATCCGATCCTCCCGAGGAGCACGTCCATGACCACGAAGCCGACCATCGTCCTCGTCCACGGCGCTTTCGCCGATTCCTCCAGCTGGAACGGCGTCATCGCACGTCTGCGCGCCGAGGACTACCCCGTGCTGGCCGCCGCCAACCCGTTGCGCGGCCTCGACACCGATGCCGCCTACGTGGCCTCGGTCCTCGACACCATCGAGGGACCGATCGTCCTCGCGGGTCATTCCTACGGCGGCAGTGTCATCACCGTCGCCGCGCACGACCGGCCCGCGGTCAGGGCCCTGGTCTACATCGCGGCCTTCATCCCCGCGGAGGGCGAGAACGCGCTCGAACTGACCGGCAAGTTCCCCGGTTCCACGCTCGCGCCCACCACCGTCGCCCACCCGCTTCCCGGGGCGGCGGGCACCGAACTCCACATCCGCCAGGACGAATTCCCCGCCCAATTCGCCGCCGACGTGCCGGCCGACATCGCCGCCACCATGGCGATCACCCAGCGCCCGGTCGCGCTCGCCGCACTGGAGCAACCGGCTTCGGCGGCGGCATGGCGCGCCGTCCCCGCCTATTCGCTGGTCACCACCGAGGACAAGAACATCCCCGTGGAGTCCCAGCGGTTCATGTCCGAACGGGCCGCCGCGCACACCGTCGAAGTCCGGGCTTCGCACGCGGTTTCCGTGTCCGACCCCGGCCCCGTCGCCGATCTGATCCTCCTGGCCGCCCAGCGCTGATCCGGACCGGTGGTGAGCCGCGCCCGCCGGTGCGCGCTTTTTGTTAGCGTGGGGCATGGTGTCGACGGAGCCACGGATCGCACCCGGTCGCCTGCGCGAACTGGGCCCGGTGAATTGGGTTGTCTGGCAGGTGCTTTCCCGCGCGGCGGGCACCGACGACGCCCACCTGTTCAGCACGCTGGGCCGCACCGGCGGCCTGTTCCGGGGCTGGCTGCATTTCTCCGGCCGGTTGATGCCCGGCGGCAAGCTCTCGCGCTACGAGACCGAACTGGTCATCCTGCGCGTCGCGCATCTACGCAACTGCGAATACGAGACCGACCACCACATCCGTCTCGGCAAGCGCGCCGGTGTCACCAAGGACATCCTGGCGCGCCTGCGCACCGGACCCGACGCCGAAGGCTGGCCGGACAAGGAACGCGCGCTGCTCACCGCGGTCGACCAGTTGGTCACCACCCGCGACGTCGACGACGCCACCTGGTCGGCCCTGGCGCGACACTACGACGAGAAGCGCCTCATCGAAATCGTGCTCCTGGCCAACCAATACGAGGGCCTGGCCAGCACCATCACCACGCTCCGCATCCAAACCGACCACTGAGCCGGACGGATCCGGCGGCTCATTCGAAAATCCCGGACCGTTCGACGAGAACGGCCAGACCGTCCAGAACGCGTGCCAAACCGAAGTTCCAGGCGTGGTCGGCGCTGTAGGCGCTGTCGTGCGCCTGGCCGGCGGCTTCCCCGACCCGAGCGGCGAGCGGATAGCGCTGCGGGTCGAAGACCTGTTCCAGGACCGGGGCCGTGCGTTCCCACCATTCGCGATCCGACAGTCCGCTGTCGGCGGCCGCGCGATCGGTATCGATGGCGATGCGCGCAACGGAGGTGACGAAGCCGAGTAGGTAGGTCAGTGCCGCATCCATGTCGACATCACTCAGCCCGAGCCCGTCGAAGGCGCTCAGTTCGTGGTCGTATTTCGCGGCGAGCCCGGGGCCCAGCGGTGGCCGGGTGGTCGGCACGTAGGCGACCCAGGGATGCCGGGACAACAGCGCACGGTTCGCTTCGGCGATCACCGAAACCCTTCGCCGCCAATCCATTCCGGCCAGATCCGGGCGGGGCATCTGCGCGTAGACCGAATCGAGCATCAGGTCGAGCAGTTCGGCCTTGCCGGGCACGTAGGTGTAGGTGGCCATGGGCGTCAACCCCAGTTCGGCGGCGACCGCACGCATGGTGAGCGCCTCCAAACCCTCGGCATCGGCGATGGCCACCGCCGCCGCCACCACTTCGTCGACACTGCTGCGTTGTTTCGGACCGCGCCCCGAGCCGCGCCCCGGCTGCCGCCAGAGCAGTTCCAGTGTGCGCGCGGGATCGCCCGCACCGGATCGTTCCGAGCCGCGGGCCCGGCGGGCCCCCGCCCCAGCCGCATTGTCTGCCACCCGACCTCCCGATTCAGCGCCGTGTCGCCGGAGTTCGGCGCCTGCGGATCGTATCGAGCCGCTGCGGCACTCCACCACGGGAATAATTCTCTACTTAGTAGAGTATACTTAGTAGAGAGTTTCTTCCGATGCGCTCCGGAGCCGCATCGAACACCGAGGAGGACCGTGACCATCACCGCATCCGCCATCTCGCTGAACGTCGCCGATCCCGCGGTCTCGGCGAAATTCCTGAGCGAACATTTCGGCTTCGCGGTCGAGATGTCCGCCGACGGATTCGTATCGCTGGCCCGGCCCGATGCCGGATTCAACGTGATCTTCCTGCGCACCGGACTGCCGACCTTCGAACCGGCCCGCATCGCCGGTGACGCGGGCCAGGGTCTGCTGGTCGTGTTCACCGTCGACGACATCGACACCGAATACGAGCGCGTTCGGGCCGAAGGGGTCGAGATCGTGACCCCGATCGAGACCGAGCCGTGGGGCGAGCGCTACTTCCAGGCGGTCGACCCGAACGGCATCGTGATCCAACTGGTCCAGTGGGTGGGCGACCCGAGCGCCTACGACGGGAACGTCGCCGCGTCCTGATCCCGCGATCGGTGCCCGACGTCGCGAACCGTCGCCGGGCACCGGTCGGATCAGGCCACCGACACTCGAGCGGGCCTTGCTCGCAGTTCCGGTCGCGAATCCCGGAGACCTGCACAGCGAGCCGGAACCGCGTTGCACTGCCCGCCGTATCACCCGGCGGTCCGAAGCGGGCGACCGTGACGCCCCATCTCCGTTCACTCAGCCGGCGAGAGTGCGACCGAACACCTCGGCCGCCGGCGTCGACGCCCGGCCGATCAGTTTCTGCAGATCGCCACTGGTCACATCCAGCCAGCCCGCACGCAGTCCGGCATCGGAATCGGCCAGCACCCGGGCGAAATCGCCGGAGACCCCGGCCTTTTCCAATCCCGTCAGGTATTCGTCCTGCGGCAGATCCTGATACCGCACCGGCTTCCCCGAAGCGGTCGAGATCACCTGCGCCACATCGGTGAGCGTCAGATGCTCGTCGCCACCGAGCTCGTAGATCCGTCCCGCGTGGCCGTCGGTGGTCAGCACCACCGCGGCGGCCTCGGCATAGTCGGCGCGTGCGGCCGCGGCGACCAGTCCCTCGCCGGCCGCGCCGTACAGCACACCCGATTCGAGGGTCGCGTCCAGACCGTTCAGATAGTTCTCCCAGTACCAGCCGTTACGCAGGAAGGTATGTGGCACAGCCGATTTAGCGATCACCTCTTCGGTCCCGCGATGCTCCTGCGCGAGAATCATCGGATTCTGCTCGGCACGCGGAATGCTGGTGTAGGCCAGCAGTTCCACGCCGGCCCGCTCGGCGGCGCGCACGACATTGGCGTGCTGGTCGACCCGCACACCGAATTCGTTGCCCGACACCAGCAATACCCGATCCACACCCGCGAGGGCGCGATCGAGCGCTTCCGGATCGTCGTAGGCGGCCTGCCGCACCCGCACACCGCGCTCGGCCAGATCAGCGACCTTGGCCGGGTCACGGACCACCGCGACGACGGGTCCCGCATTCCTGGTCAACAGCGCCTCGACGACGAGACGGCCCAACTGCCCACTTGCCCCGGTGACGGCGACGGTCATAACCCAACCTCCAGATCTGATGTACGGAACATCCTGCACTAACTATTAGTTAGTACCTCATATTCCCGCACCGCAGACGAGACCGTCACTACCACAGCGATGGGTAGCATCGAGGCCATGACGAGCCGGCAACTGCGATCGGCGGACGACGCCGATCCGACCCTGGAAGCCGACGTCTTCGCGCGCAACTGCCGGTCCCGGCCGGTGCTGCAGAATGTCGCGAGCCGCTGGGGCGCACTCGCCTTGGTCGCGCTGCGCGAAGGTCCCTACCGTTTCAGCGCGCTGCGCCGACGCGTCGACGGCATCAGCGAACGCATGCTGTCGCAAACCCTGCAGGCCCTGGAACGCGACGGCATGATCCACCGCGAAGTGCAGCAGACCATCCCGCCACGTGTCGAATACACCCTCACCGACCTGGGCGCACAGGTCGCCGATCAGCTGTACGGACTGATCGCGATCCTCGAGGACAACATCGACGCCATCCTGGCGGCGCAGGACACCTACCACCGCGACTGATCGGGCGCGCCGCCGCGGTGAACTGATCGTGCAAACCTGCGTGAAAATGCGGGAATTCCGCGAAAACCATCGAGGTTTGCACGATCAGTTCACCCTATCCCCACGAAAACGGCCCGGTACCAGCCGAATTCGCCGATACCGGGCCGTGAACGCGAAGATCAGAAGTTGATCATGTGACCCGCGAGGCCGTGGAACGCCTCCTGCAACGCCTCGCTCAGCGTCGGGTGAGTGTGCACGTTGCGGGCCAGCTCGTTGACGGTCAGGTCCCACTTCTGGGCCAGCGTCAGTTCCGGCAGCAGCTCCGACACATCCGGGCCGATCAGGTGGCCGCCGAGCAGCTCGCCGTACTTCGCGTCGGCGACCAGCTTCACGAAACCGGTCGGGTCACCCAGGCCGTGTGCCTTGCCGTTCGCGGTGAACGGGAAGGTCGCGACCTTCACGTCGTATCCCTCGTCGCGGGCCTGCTGTTCGGTGAGGCCGAAGCTGGCGACCTGCGGCTGGCAGAACGTCGCGCGCGGCATCATCCGGTAGTCACCCAGCGGCAGCGTCTCCGCACCGCCGATCGTCTCGGCCGCGACCACACCCTGCGCCTCCGCCACGTGGGCCAGCTGCAGTTTCGCGGTCACGTCGCCGATGGCGTAGATGTGCGGCACGTTGGTGCGCATGTAGTCGTCGATCGCGATGGCGCCGCGGTCGGTCAGCTGCACGCCGGTGTTCTCCAGGCCGTAGCCCTTGACCCGGGGCGCGAAACCGACGGCCTGCAACACCTTGTCGACGGTGACAGTCTCGACCGAACCGGATTTGTTGTCCTTGATCGACACGGTGACCTTGGAACCGTTGTCCTCGATGGATTGCACCGAGGCACCGGTGGTGATGGTGATGCCGAGCTTCTTGTACGCCTTGGTGATCTCCTTGGAGACGTCGGCGTCCTCGTTCGGCAGCGCGCGGTCGAGGAACTCCACGATCCGCACGTCCACGCCATAGTTCTTGAGGACGTACCCGAACTCCATGCCGATCGCGCCCGCGCCGACGATCAGGATCGACCCCGGCAGATCCCGGGTCAGGATCTGCTCCTCGTAGGTGACCACGTTCTGCGACAGTGAGGTGCCCGGCAGCAGCTTGGTCTCGGTGCCGGTGGCGATGATGACGTTGTCGAAGGTGACGGTCTCGGTGCCGCCCTTGCTCAGCTCGACCGAGAGCGTGTTCGCGTCGGTGAAGGTGCCCTTCCCGTCGAGCTCGTCGATCTTGTTCTTCTTCATCAGGAAGTGGACGCCCTTGACCCGGCCGTCCGCGACCTTACGACTTCGGTCGAAGGCGGCACCGAAGTCGAAGCTCGCCTGTCCGGAGATACCGAAGGTCTTCGCTTCCTTGGTGAAGATATGGGCCAGCTCCGCGTTGCGCAGCAGTGCCTTGGACGGAATGCACCCGACGTTCAGGCACACGCCACCCCAGTATTTCTGCTCGACGATCGCTGTTCGCAGGCCGAGTTGAGCGGCGCGGATCGCGGCGACGTAACCGCCGGGACCAGCGCCGAGAACGACGACATCGTAGTGGGAAGTCACGGGAACGAGCCTAGCGCTGTTGCCGAAAGCTCACTCATCCATCCCCCGCAGGGGTGAGAGGGCGGCCACAGCGTGCGTCTACGTCCAGACCTCCCGGGCGGCACGGGCGAAATTGCCGTGGAAGATCGCCGCGCGTTCGGCATCGGTGAAACCCCGGCGGGCCAGGACTTCGTTCAGTCCCGCGACGCGGGGCCGGGCGTCCGGGTTGTCCACATCCGTCCCCAGGTGCGGCGGCAAGCCCAGCAGATCCTCCGGTGGCACCCACTGCAGCGGCCCCCACCGCGTGTAGTCCTCCGAGAAATTCTCCGGCGCGGCCGCGATCTCCGCGTTGAACTGGTCCCCGTCGAACGAGAAGTCCGAACCGATCCCGATGTGCTCGACACCGACGAGTTCGGCCCCGTAGGCGATGTGGTCCGCCATCGCCTCGATGCGCGCGGCCCGTCCCTCGACACGGTTGCGGCCCAGAAAGATTCCGACCCCGTTGATTCCGATCACCCCGCCGGTCGCCGCGCACGCACGCGCCTGGTCGTCGCCGATATTGCGCGGATGCGGCCACAGCGCGGCGAAATTGGAGTGGCTGTAGATCATCGGCCCGCCCGCGACCTCCGCGATGTCCAGACCCGTGCGCCGCGAACAGTGCGAACCGTCGGCGAACATCCCGACCTCGCCCAGCGTGCGGATGATCGTGCGCCCGTACGGCGTCAGCCCGCGATCGTCCGGATCCAGACATCCGCCGCCGGCCGCGTTGGCGTGGTTGTAGGTCGGCAGCAGCGAACGCACACCGAGCGAGTGGAACAGCGCGATATTGTCCGGATCGCCGTCCAGCGGCCGCGAATCCTCGAGATCGAAGGCCAGCGCGATGCGGCCCTCGGAACCGGATGCCACCTCGATGTCGCCCACGGCATCGACGAGCCGGAAACGCCCGTCCGCCAGCGCATTCCGGCGCAGCAGAGCCAGCATGGCCAGCGCATCCTCGATCGAATGCAGTGAATACCCCACATTCACCGACAGATACGAACCGGCCGGGTAGCGCGTCAGCTCGGTGATATCGGCGGACGGGAGGATCGGCAGGCAGCAGTGCTGCTCCCAGAGCGGATATGCCACCGCGGTCCTCCTTCCGGCCGTCCCGGGGCGTCCAGCAACTGTACGGAGTCGCCGGCCGCGCGGGCGACGAGACACGGCGCGATGCACCTCTCACCCCTCGGCGGACCGGCCGGTAGGCCAGAATGTGACCCATGAGCGGCGCCGAGCAAACAACCGATCCGTACCTGTGGCTCGAGGATGTCACCGGCGAACGGGCCCTGTCCTGGGCACGAGCCCACAACGAGGTGGTGATGGAACGCTTCGCCTCCTCCGATCGGTTCGACGCCCTCGACCATCGCATCCTCGCCATGCTCGACACCGACACCCGCATCCCGTACCCGACCCGGCGCGGACGCTGGCTCTACAACTTCTGGCGCGACGCCGAACACCCCCGCGGGCTGTGGCGCCGGACCACCTTCGACGAATACCGCGGCGACGATCCGGCCTGGGATGTGCTCATCGACCTGGACGCCCTGGCCGTCGCCGAGGACGAGAACTGGGTCTGGGGCGGGGCGGCGGTGTTGCGCCCGGACCAGGAACTGGCCCTGATCAGCCTGTCCCGCGGTGGAGCGGACGCCAAGGTGGTGCGCGAAATCGATCTGACCACACGGCGATTCCGTCCGGCGGCGGCGGGCGGCTTCCACCTGCCCGAGGCCAAATCGCAGGTGCGCTGGATCGATGCCGACACCGTGTACGTCGGAACCGATTTCGGCCCCGGCACGCTCACCGACTCCGGATATCCGCGTCTGGCCAAGCGCTGGCGCCGCGGAACCCCGCTGGCGGAGGCGGATACCGTCTTCGAGGGCGAGCCGGGCGATGTGATGGTCTCGGCGGGCTATGACCGCACGCCGGGATACGAACGCCACTACGTCGCCCGCGCCACCGACTTCTTCAACGAATCGGTCTATCTGCTGGACCGCGACGGCACGCTGCGCCATATCGACGTACCCACCGACGCATCCGAATCCTGGTACAAGGATTGGCTGCTGGTGCAGTTGAAATCGCCGTGGGAGGTAGCGGGCCGCAGCTATCCCGCGGGTGCTCTGCTGGCCATCGATATCGGCGAATTCTTCGACGGCGCACGCGATTTCGACGTCGTCTTCGAACCCGACGCACACACCTCACTGCACGGCTACGGCTGGACCGAGAACCACCTGCTGCTGATCACGCTGGAAGACGTGCAGACCAAGCTGTACGTGCTGACGCCCGCCTCGGCGACGACCCCGGGTTCGGGCTGGACCCGCGAACCGCTCGCCGACACCCCGCCGATGGCGACCACCAACGTCATGAATCTGGATCCGCTGGAGAGCGGTGACGAATTCATGCTCACCACAAGCGGTTTCACCACCCCCGCGACACTGCTGGCCGGTTCGGTGGGCAGTCCGGCGGTGGCCCTCAAGCGGGAACCGGCGTATTTCGACGCCGAAGGCATCGACACCGAACAGTTCTTCGCGCGCTCCGACGACGGAACCATGGTGCCGTACTTCGTGATTCGCCACCGCGACCACCGGGGCGAGCCCGGCCCCACCGTCGTCTCGGGCTACGGCGGCTTCGAGGTCTCCCGCACCCCTGGTTACAGCGGCGCCTCCGGCATGGGCTGGCTCGAACGCGGCGGCACCTGGGTGATGGCCAACATCCGCGGCGGCGGGGAGTACGGGCCCGAATGGCACACCCAGGTGCAGAAGGCCAACCGCTACAAGGTGTACGAGGATTTCTCCTCGGTCGCGAAAGACCTCGTCGCACGGGACATCACGACCGCGGGACAACTCGGCGCGGTCGGCGGCAGCAACGGCGGCCTGCTGATGGGCGTGATGCTGACCCGCTATCCGGAACTGTTCGGCGCGATCGTCTGCCAGGTGCCGCTGCTGGATATGAAGCGCTATCACCTGCTGCTGGCGGGCGCGTCCTGGATCGCCGAATACGGCGACCCGGACAAACCCGAGGAGTGGGAGTACATCAGCAGGTATTCGCCCTATCAGCGGGCGATGGCAGCCGACCCGGCGCGCCCCTACCCGCCGATCCTGCTCACCACCTCCACCCGCGACGACCGGGTCCACCCCGGCCACGCCCGGAAGATGGCGGCGCTGCTGGAATCTCAGGGACGGACCGTCTGGTACCACGAGAACATCGAGGGCGGTCACGGCGGCGCGGCCGACAACAAGCAGATGGCCTTCCAATCCGCGCTGATCTACGAGTTCTTCACCCAGATGCTGATCGAGCGGCGCACCACCGCCTGACGCCGGGATCTCGCGGCACAGATGACCAAAGACCCCTATCGATCAGGGTCTTCGGTCTCTGGAGCGTGATTCGTCTCACTGCCATTCTCGGTTCGAGAACACCGGTTCCGGCCCTACCGGCACACGTCGAAGGCGGCCCGCCGTCGACGCCCGATTCGGCCCCTCGCCGACCACCGCGGTTCGGTAGCGGGTTCTCCCGAGAGGAGCACACATCATGGATACGTTCTGGGACTACGTCTGGTACACGATTCTGGTGTTCGCCTTCGTGGCCTACCTGATCATCCTGTTCCAGATCCTGGCCGATCTGTTCCGCGATCACACGGTGTCGGGCATCGCCAAGGCCGCGTGGGTGATCGCGCTGGTGATATTCCCGTACATCACTGCCCTGGTCTATCTGATCGCCCGGGGAAAGGGTATGGCCGTGCGCTCCCAGCACGCTCATGCGGAGGCCAAGCAAGCGGCCGACGACTACATCCGGCAGGTGGCGGGCAAGTCACCGGCGGAACAGATCGCCGACGCCAAGGCCCTCTTCGACGCCGGCACGATCGATGCCGCCGAATTCGACCAGCTGAAGGCCCGCGCACTCGGTCACAACGGCGCCACCCCCGGCGCTGCCGACCGCGGCAATATGGCGGCGCGGTAGCGGCGGCTACCCGGCTCCGGACCGTTCGTCGGCCACGGTACCGGCGTCCGGATCGGAGCCGATCGCCCGCCGCGGTAGCCGGCCGGTGAAGAACAACGCGACCACGGCCAGCATCGCCGTCACCGCGAAGGCCACCTGCAATGCCAGCAGGCGGGCGTCGGAGTTGACCGCGACCACCGCGTCGGCGGTCGACGTGTCGACCCCGGCCGCGTCGAGCGACTGTCGCAGCTGGGTATTGGACAGGAACGGCACACCGTCGGCCAGTTCGGTGCCGGCCCGCTGCGCGACCGAGGGCGGGACCGCGGGGTTGTTCTCGATCCCGCCGATCACCGACGAGGTCAGCGTGGCGATCAGAATGGAGCCGATCAACGCGGTGCCGAGCGAGGCGCCGAGATTCGTCGCGGTGTTCTGCAATCCGCCGACCTCGGCGCTCTGCGAATCCGGCACCGCCGATACCGTTATCGCGCCCAGCTGCGAGGAAAGGGCCCCCAAGCCCAGGCCCATCAGCAACATCGGCACCGACACCACCGCGGCATTCGCTCCGGGATCCATGCCGCCGGCCAGCAACAAGATTCCGATGATCATCGAACCCAGACCCAGGCGCACCACGCGCCGTGGATTGGCGCGCGGCGCAACTTTGGGAATTCCCGCGGCGGCGGCGACCAGTGCGATCGACAGCGGAAGGATGCGCACTCCGGTCTCGAGCGCACTCAGTTCCAGCACCACCGACAGGAACAGCGGTACCGAGAAGAACACCCCGGCCTGAACCGCGAACTGCGCGAAGAACATCGCCAACCCGCCCCCGAGCCGGCGATTGCCGAACAACCGGGGATCGACCAGCGGCTCCCCACCGGATCGCACCAGCCGCTGCTGCCACCGCAGGAAGGCGTACAGCACCAGCAGGCCCGCCAGGATCAACCAGATCACCGGCGACAGACCCGCGATCTCGGTACCGCCCGGATGCGGACGAATCCAACCCCATTCGCTGGACCGCAGCACGCCGAAGACGACGGCCCCCAGCCCGACCACGGACAGCACCGAACCCAGGAGGTCCAGATGCACCCGCTGCGCCGGCACATCCGCCACCCGGCGCAGCACCAGCAGGATCGCCACCACGACCACGACCTCGCCGAAGAACACGTACCGCCAGGACGCGAAGGTCGTCACCGCCCCGCCCAGGAGCGGTCCCACCGCCACGGCCATCGCCCCGGCCGCGGCGACGAGTCCGTATGCTGCGGCGCGGCGTTCGCGACCGAAGTTCGCCGCCACCAGCGACACGATCGCCGGCATGATCAGCGCCGCTCCGATGCCCTCCAGCAGCGACCAGCCCAGCAGCAGCACCCCCAGATTCGGCGCCAGGCCGGTGACCAGCGAACCCGCGCCGTAGACGACCAGTCCCACACCGAATGCCCGCCGCCGCCCGAGAATCGTCCCGACCTTGCCGCCGGTGACCATCAGCGATGCCATCACCAGCGTGTACAGCGTGATGGCGGTTTGGATTCCGGTGATCGTCGTGCCGACGTCGTGGGCGACCGTCGCCATCGAGACGTTCATGACCGAACTGTCGAGGGTCATCAAGAATTGGCCGGAGCCCAGCACCGTCAAGACGAGTGTGGATCCGGAGGCGGCGCCCGCCCGCGTCGTCACTCCCGCCGCGCTCGTTGTCGAGCCGACGCGAGACGACGGCCTGAGCATCGGTATCGGCGGACGACCCACCTGCGCATTCGTCCATTGAAGCACTCACGGCCGCGGAATCGGCCGCGTTCGGCTACAGGTCGCGCACCCACTTCTCGATGCGGTCCACGGTCGCTTCCGGATCGATGATCCAGCCGTTGTGCCCCAATGGTTTCGGCTCGTGCCAGGTGCTCACGCGCGCCGCGGGAAGTTTCTCCAGCAGATGTGCGGCCGAACTGCGGGGGGTGAGATCGTCACCGCTCATGGTGATCGAGAGGACCGGCAGGGTGAGCCGCGCGATGCGCTCGTCGTAGTCGATATCGGCGCCGACCGGTACGAAGCGGCCGGTGCGGGCCAGCCGCGCCCAATCGGAGATCAGCACCTTGGACTGCCGGCCGAAACCCCCGGCGGTGATGCGATCCCCCGGCCAGAACCCGGCAAGATTCGCCGTCAGCGAGATGGCGGCCGGTCCGACGAGCATCGCGGAGCGGGCGATCCCGCCGTAGCCCCGGTAGTAGGGAGTGCCGGAGGCGATGAGGATCAGCCCGCCCAGCCGGCCGCGGATCCGCGCGGCGTACATGACCCCGAGCTGACCGCCCATACTGTGCCCGAGCAGCATCGGCGTGCTGTCCGGGAAACGGGTGCGAACGGCCTGGAAGATCGCCGGAAAATCGACCGAGACCAACTCGTGGTAGCCGTAGCTACTCGACGGGCTCGGCTTCGGCCGGCTGTCGCCGTTACCTCGCAACTCCCCGATCGCCGCATCGAATCCGCGCCGCGCCAGCTCGCGCGCGAAATCCCCGTAGTACTCGCCCGGCACCCCCAATCCCGGAATGATCACGATCACTGGCCGCGGGGCGTCCGCGGTGATGGCATGCCGGTGCGGACCGCTCGCGGCAACGAACCGCACCGGCACCGTCGACCCGTCCGGCATCTGGATCGGAATCGTCTCCATACGCGCACGCTACCGCGACGCGTGCCCAGGTTGAGCGCGGGCGAGGCCCCACCTCCCGCTACGTCGACTCGCGACGCTCAGGAGCCCACCGCATCCGGCTCGGCCGACCCGTCCGCACATCGTCGTCCGGTCTCCCGGTCTGCCGGCGCTCCCGCCCGCCCGTCGGTAGTGCCTTGGCCTTTCGCGTCGGCGGTCGACTCCTCACCCGCGCCGACGACCGACTTCTCTGTCGCACCGACGGCCGACTCCTCCGCCGCACCGGCGGCGATGCCCTCCGCCGCGCCGTCGACCAGCTCCTCCACCGTGTCGACGACCAGCCTCTCAGCCGCGTCGACTATCAGCCCTTCCGCCGCCGCGATGGCCTCGCGTGCCGTTTCGTCCACCGCAGGCGCACAACTGACCTCCAGCAGTTCGTCGAGTCCCCGCCGGGTCGCCACCACCACCAGCTGATTGCCCGCGGCGAGCACCGTCTGCGCCGCGGGCTGCCATTCCGGCGCGTCTCCGACCGCCGGCTGCACCGCGATCACCCGGGTGTGCTCCGCCGATCCGAGATCGGCGATCCGCAACCCGATCAGCGCCGATCCGGGCTCCACCGGCACCTCCGCGACCAGCAGGGTGGCCTGGTTGATCGTCAGAGTGGCGATCACTCGCCGCTCCACCACGGCCGCGGCGAAGCCGTGCGCGGCCAATTGGAAGACGCTGCGCACCACCGCTTTCCCGAGACTGCGCTGGACCCGGTCGGCCAGGTCGTCGTCGGAGACGCGCAACACC
Organism: Nocardia kruczakiae NBRC 101016; assembly: GCF_001612965.1. Lineage (GTDB taxonomy): Bacteria > Actinomycetota > Actinomycetes > Mycobacteriales > Mycobacteriaceae > Nocardia > Nocardia kruczakiae. The sequence continues at coordinate 4,477 of NZ_BDBL01000075.1, read as the reverse complement.
ACCCGCAGGTCGTCCCGATAGGACTGCCCGAGCATCGCGGCCTCCAGATTCACCGCGTCACTGGAGGTCAGCAGAACCAGCGCCCGCGCCTTCGGTACACCCACCGCGCGCAACGTGTCCTCCCAGGTGGCTTGACCGATCACCACCGGCACCCCCAGGCTGCGCGCCAGCGCGATACCGCGCGCGTTCTCGTCGTAGTCGAGCCCGACCACCGGCACGCCGAGGTCGCGCAACTGTTCCACCACGCGCATTCCGACATTGCCCAATCCCGCGACCACCACGTGGTTTTCCATCCGCGAGGGGTCGATCGAATATTCCGACAGCTGCGCCCGCAACACGCCACCCACCACGAGGGCGGTGACCACCGGCGTCATCGCCAGCCCGGTGAAGACCACCCCCAGTTGCAGGATCTTGAACAGCGGTTCACGGGTCGGCTCCGGCTGCGCCGCACCCGCCGAATCCAGCAGCGTTTCGTATACCGCTGTGCCCCAGCTGTTTCCGATCAGCACCATGATGACGCAGACGGCCGCGATGATGATCAGCATCACCAGCAGTAGCCGGATCAGATCGTGGCGGACCAGATAGCGCAGCTGGTTCAGCCAGCGACGCCGCGCCCCGGGCGAATACGGCACCCGCCCGGCCAGCGCCAGCACCCGGTCCGCCGACGCGTGCGGCGAGCGCAACGCGATTGCGCCCGGTCCGCCGGCCAGCCCGGCCACCACTCGATCCGGCGGCGCATCACCGGCCGCGGCGACGTACAGGGTGCGTTCCCCCAGCCGCAGATAGTCCTGCGCCTTCTCGCCGAGGGCCGCGGCGATGAACGACGGGGCGGCCATTTCCGAGATCGACAGCACCACACAGTCGGAGAACAACCGTCGGATGCGAAAACCCAAGCCGGTGTTGAACATTCGGATCACCAGCCGGATCCGCGGATTGAGTTCGTGGGCGCGCAGCGCGGCGTGGAAGTTCTCCACGTCCGCCTGATCCACCAGGGCCAGCGCTCGGGCCCGCTCCACCCCGGCCGCGCGCAGGACGGTCTCGTCCAGGCGCTCGGCGCACAGGATCCGGACCCGCGCCAACTTCTCCAGCTGGGGAACGTAGCTGCCGTTGCGGTTCGGCAGTACCGCGGTCACGGTGGCATCGGCGAACCGGGTGGTCAGCTGCAGGGCCAGCTGGTGGACGAGCGGGTTGTCTCCGCAGACGACGAATGTCGGGGACTGCCCGCCCCCCGGCGAAACATGCACCTCTCGATGCTAAAGCGAATCCCGTTCGGCGGCACGACGCTTCGTCGATCAGGCGCTGACCGCACCCATGATGACCCGGCGCAGCACCCTGATCACCTCGTCGAGGGGCCGGCGCGGCTCCGAACCGCTCCACTCGTCGACCACGTAGTTCACCGCACCGATGATGGCGAGCATGCGCGTTTCGTAGTCGCCGCTGGGGATCTCGCCCTGCAGCGCCGCGTCCTCGGCGGCTCCGGCCAGCAGTGCACCCCAGGCGCGACGCAACTCCAGCCGGAACTTCTCCACCTTCGGCCCGGCGCCGACCACCTCGACCAGCGCGACGCGAGCTTTGCGGGGATCGCGTCCGATGGACTCGATATAGGCGCGCACCCCGGCGTCGATGATCTCGATGGCACTCGCATCAGCGTGCGCGTCCAGCGCGGCGACGACCGCGTCCCGGGATTCCCGGTCGATCTGTTCGTAGAGTTCCAGCAGCAACGATTCGCGACCGGTGAACTCCTCGTAGAACTGACGCGAGGAAAGTCCGGCATCTTTGCAAATGGCTCCGACCGAGCTATTGGCATACCCGTCTCTGGCGAACACTGTCAGACCAGATTCCAGAAAACGCGCACGTCGCTGCCGCTGCCGGTCTTCTACGGGCTGTCCGGCGTACATCCTACCCGCGTTCGTTTCCTGTGACATTGCGCCAGACAATACCGAAGGGCCCGATTCCCTCGTCATGGATCGGGCCCTTCGCTTACACCTCCGACTGACCGCGCGTTAGCCGGAAGTTGTCTATATGGTCGGAGCGCCGGTGCAACGACTGCGCTCTTCCTGTCGCGGATGGTTTGCCGAAACGGAGGATAGTCGATAACACCTATACAACGGAAGAGTTTGAAGGAATTTTCTAGGTTTTATTTCGGCAACGATTCCATCAGGAAAGAGTCGCACCGCCCGGTGGCAGCGCGAGCGGAAGGCCGAAGCGCGGGAAGTTCTCGGCGGGCGGGAAATGAGCGAGCGCGGAAATACCGTCCGGGCCGTACGTCGTCACCAGAAGTCCGGTCGCCCGAAACGATCCGTCCGCCCGGCGGGAATAGCAGCCGAATGCGGGGTGGGCGTTGGCCCGCACCGATTGCAGCCGAATCTCCGCACGATCCCGAAATGCCGGAATACCGCGAAGGAATTCGCCGATCGCCGCCCGGCCGTGATACTCGTGCGGCCACGGCGGCATGGTCAGCCACGCCTCGTCGGTGAGCAGCTCGACCACGGCATCCACATCCGCAGCCGCGAAGGCCCGCGCGAAACGCTCGCTGAGTCCTCGCTCCCCGGGCGACCCCGGTTCCGGCTCCGGCTCCGGGTGCCCGCCCCCGTGGCGAGACAGACGTTCACGAGCCCGCTGCAAAGCCGCCTTCACGGCGACGGGAGTGAGGCCGAGCAGGTCGGCCACCTCCGCCGCGCTGAACTCGAGCACGTCACGCAGGACGAGCACGGCGGCCTGGCGCGGTGGAAGTTGTTGCAGCAGGGTGATGAACGCCAACTCGACGGACGCGCGTGCCGTCAGTACCTGCTGCGGATCCAGCAGCGCGTCCGGACACGGCTGCAACCAGCTCACCTCCCCGTGACGAGTGGGCTCCGGCGCGTCGAAGGGCAACGGCGCCACCGGCCGGCGCAGCGCGGAACGGCGAACATTGAGGCACCGATTGGTCGCGATCCGGTAGAGCCAGGTACGCACCGACGACCGCTGCTGAAATTCGGCCAAACCGCGCCACGCCGCGAGCAGCGTCTCCTGCAACGCGTCCTCGGCGTCGTACATCGACCCGAGCATCCGATAGCAGTGGGTGCGCAACTCGGCCCGGTAGGGCTCGGTGAGCGCACGAAAGGTCTGCTCGTCCACGCCCGGGGCCATCGATGACTCCGTCATCGCCCCATCGTCACATCGGGCACCGACAACCGGTCCGTTCCCCGCCCGGCCGGTGTCTATATCGGTGACGGGTTCCATCGACCGGAGAAGAGGACGACATGATCGGAAACCACAGCCCCGCGGCCCGGGTGGCCCTCGCCTACTTCGAGGCCTGGACCGGAAAGGACCTCGATCGAGCGATGACCTATATCGCCGACGACATCGTCTGCGATACCCCCGCCGGACGCATCGAAGGCGCGGCCGCCTATCGCGACTTCATGGAACCTTTCACCCGAATCCTCACCGGCGCAACGATGTTCGCCGCCTTCGGCGACGAGACCACCGCCCTGGTCTGCTACGACACCGCGACCCTCCCGGTACCGAGCGCCCCTGCGGCGGAACTGGTTACCGTCGTCGACGGCCGAATCACGGCCAGCCGCTTCATCTTCGACCGGCTGCCGTTCGAGGCCGCACGCTCGAGCAACAAAAGTTAAGCGAGTACTTGACTATCTGGGCAAGGCTCCTACACTTAAGTAGGTGCTTAACCAAACCGAGCGGCTGGACCTGATCTTCCGGGCGCTCACCGACCCCACCCGCAGATATCTGCTCGAGCGGCTCGGCCGGGGACCGGCGGCAGTCAGCGCCCTGGCCGAGCCGCTGGAGATGAGCCTGGCGGCCGTCGTGCAGCATCTCCAGGTGCTGCAGGACGCCGGGCTGGTGCGGTCGGAGAAGGTCGGCCGGGTGCGCACCTGCCATCTGGTACCCGATGCGCTGCGTCCCGCGGAGGATTGGTTGCACGCGCGGCAGACCCCGTGGGAACGCCGCCTCGACGCGCTCGGCGCAGCTCTCGCCGAGCCCACCACCCCCGAACCCGAGGAGTCGCCATGACGACCACGCATTCCCTGGTCCATTCCACGTTCACCCTCGAACGCGACTATCCCGTCACTCCCGCAGCGGTTTTCGGCGCATGGGCCGAACCGGAACGCAAGGCCGAGTGGTTCAGCGCGCCCGGCACCGAACACGAGCTCGACTTCCGGGTCGGGGGCCGCGAGATCGCCGCCGGCATACACGACGGCAAGCGGATGACCTTCACCACCACCTACCAGGAGATCGTCCCCGCCGAACGCATCGTGTACACCTCCACGATGGGCGTGGACGACGCCGTCGTGACGGTCTCGCTCACCACCGTCGAATTCGCCGAAACCGCGGCCGGCACCCGGCTGACCCTCACCGAACACGGCGCCTATCTCGACGACCACGAAAAGCCGGAATGGCGCGAGCACGGCACCAGCGAACAGCTCGCCACTCTGGGCGAACGCCTGCGGGAAATGTCGAGCCGATGAAATGCGGAAGG
>NZ_BDBL01000074.1 GCF_001612965.1 Nocardia kruczakiae NBRC 101016 | reverse complement strand
TCGGCCGTCCCGAAAAGGTGAGACTGGACCGGTTGGAGCTGTCGACGGTCATCACTGACTCCTTCTACGCCCGAACTATCTGTTCCGGCGGTTAACGCTAACCGGCAGGCCGGGAGCCGAGAGTGCTTCGCGAATCGTCTGTGCGGAAATCGAAGCAGGTCGGCGGGCCGTTGTGATCGCTCACAGTCGCCGGGACACGATTCGATTCCTCAATGCCACAATCGGCGGCAGGGCAGCGGTCGCAATCCGGGTCGGACCATGCCGTCCACGGTGACGGCCAGCCCGGAGTGCACCGCGGCGGCGGCGAACTCCCAGGCCTCGGCGCGGGTGGCGGCGTATTCGAGCACCATGTCGGCATCGGGGCCGCTGCCGCCGAAGTAGACCGTGATCCGGCGAGTGGGGATGTCGGGGACCATATCGGAGATGTCCATAGCCGTGCTCCTTTGCATCGGTGCAGGAACGAAGCTACGTACTCGCGAGTAACTCGAACAGGTTTCAGTGTGTAATTCATCGCGTAACACAGACCGCCGCGCGGCGAGCTTGTGATTTCTCAGGACCTGCGGTGCCGATTTCGGGTTGCCTCGCGCGCGCGATAATCTCTTGGCCCATGGGCCATACCGCGGTCCGGCGGGCGCTGAGCGTCGCCGCCGGCAGTCTGCTGCTGTTCGCTGCCGCCACGACTTCCGCACCGGCGCAACCGATCTACCCGGCACCGGACCCGGATCCGTTCTACGCCGCGCCGGCCGACATCGCCGAGCACAAGCCCGGCGACGTGCTGGCGACGAAACCGCTACCGCCGCTGGACATCTTCCCCGATACCGACATCACGCTGATCAAGTTCCGCTCGACCAATTCCGAGGGCAAGCCGATCGCGGCGACCACGACCGTCCTGACCCCGCGCAAGCGCGCGGCCGACGGCCCGCTGCTGTCGTATCAGACCATCATCAACGGGCTGGGCACCGATTGCGGTGTCTCCCATGTGCTCTACACCAAGAACCCGGATCTGATGGTGCGGGAGGCACCCGCCTACAACGTGGTGTTGCAGCGCGGCTGGAGTATCGCGATGCCCGACCATCTCGGGCCGCAATTCGCCTACGGCGCAGCGCGTCTGGGCGGCCAGATCACCCTGGACGGCATTCGTGCGGTGCAGCACGCCGCCGATCTGAAACTCGAGCACAGTCCGGTGACGATGGCCGGCTACTCCGGCGGCGGCATGGCCACCGCGTGGGCGGCCGCGCTCGCGCCGGTCTACGCGCCGGAGTTGCGCATCGCCGGGGCCGCGGCCGGTGGCGTGCCGATGAACATGGTGAAGATGCTGGAGGGCCTGGGGTACGGCTCGCATCCGGCCTTCGGCCTGGCGATGGCGGCCGGGCTCGGCCTGGAACGCGAATACCCGGACCGGTTCCCGCTGTCGGAGCAGCTCAACGACAAGGGTTTGGCGGCGCGGCAGGTGATGGCCGACAGCTGCACCAACGGGCTGCTGGCGGCGGGCGCGGGCCACGGAGTGACCGAGTTCGCCAGAACCACGTCGATGACCGAGGACCCGACCGCGCGCAAGGTGGTCGAGGACAACAGTCTCGAGCTCTACACCGACAGCGTGCCGAATATGCCGGTGTTCGAATGGCATTCACCCATCGACGGCCTGATTCCGGTGGACTCGATCATCGAAACCGACCGGCGCTGGTGCCAGGCCGGGGTGTCGGTCCAGTCGGAGGCCATTCCGGTACCCGACCACCTCACCGCCGCGGTGCTGGGCCTGCCGCAGGTACTGAGCTGGCTGGACGGTCGCATGCACGCTCAGCCGGTACCGAGCAACTGCTGAGCGCGCCACTTCCGCACCGCTCAGGCGCCACGGATTCGATATCGATGCGGACTCGCGCCGCACACGATCCGAACACGCCGCCCGGGCAACCGGATTCGTGCCGGTAATCTCGAAACACCTGGTTCAGCGCGGAACTCGGGTTGGCAGCGCACGGGGACCAGCGGTGAGCTTGAGTGGGTGCGCCATGCGAATTCGGCATGTTCTGGTGACGGTATTGCTACTCGGCTGCGGTCCCGTCGCGGGTACCGCGGCGGCGCAGCCGCCGATACCTCTGCCGCCGTTGCCCTTACCGGCGGTGTCGTTACCGGGGCTGCCGACGCGGCCGTTCGCGGTCCAGCCCGCGGCGCCTCGGGACGCCGTGCCGCCGGGTGCCATGGCTCCGGGCCCGTCGAATCCGCCCGCGCCGGGTCTCGCGCAGTTACAGCAGTGGATCGACGTCCTGATTCCGCCGCCGCCCATCCCGGTGGCCGATCAGGCGGCCGCGGGGGAAACCGGTGTCACCACCGATCTTGCCCGGCTGCAGACGGCCGTCATGCCCTCACCGGTGGGCGATCCGTTGCTCGACGACTGGCCTACCGATCTGGCGGGGCTGCGTCCCGGCGACGTGATCGCGACCCGGGACGTGACGAGAACCGCCGCCCCGCTGCTCGTGGTGCCCGTGCGGCAGGCGCTGCAGTTGAAGTACCGCACGACCGACGCCCACGACGCGCCCTCGTACGCGACTGCGACACTGGCGATTCCGGCCGCGCCGTGGACGGGTCCCGGATCGCGGCCGGTACTGGTCAACAATCTGCCGATCGACGCGCTGGGCCGCACCTGCACGCCCGGCTACACGCTCGCGCACGGTTTCACCGGCGATACCGGGACCACCGATTTCGTCCCGCCCACCACCCAGCTGGCGCTGCTGCGCGGGTACGCGGTGCTGATTCCCGATCACGAGGGCCCGCGGATGGCGTATGCCGAGCCCTTCGTGGCCGGTCACGCCGTGCTCGACGCGATCCGGGCGATGCGTGCGGCGCTGCCCGCCGAATTCGGCGCCAGCCGGTTCGCCATGCACGGCTACTCCGGTGGTGCCATCGCCACCCGCGGCGCGGTGGCGCTGATCGATTCCTACGCACCGGAATTGGCGCCGGCGATCGTCGGTGCGGCATTGGGCGGAGTGCCGGCCGACTATCAGATCCTGTCGCAGAGCATGAACGCCAACTTCGCGTCGGGAGTCTTCCTGGCGGCCACCTTCGGGGTGGGGCGGGAGCGGCCGGAGATCCTGGCCCGGATGAACAATCTGGCCCGCTGGGCGGCCCTGTCGCCGCTCAAGGACACCTGCGCCGGCGTTTTCGCCGTCCCCGGCGTGCTGTCGCTGCCGATCGACATCGCCGCCGACACCCCGGATCCGCTGCACAGCGCGCTGGCCGACGACATCTACCGGGTGACGCGGATGCAGGGCATGAAATCCGCTGTGCCGCTGTATGTCTACAACGGCGAACAGGAATTCTGGATTCCGGCCGCCGGCGCCCGCGAGTTCTATCGCGACCAGTGCTCGCTGGGAGTGGCGGCGGTGTACCGCAGCGTGCTCGGCGAACACATCATCGCGGCCGGATTGGGATATCCCGAGGCGATGGGCTGGGTCGATCAGCGATTGCAGGGTGTGCCGGCCCCCAGTGAATGCTGAACGGCCGGTTCCTTCATTCGCGCTGTCGTCGCGGAGAATTTTGTGCCGCGACCCCAGCCGCTCCCGGGGCGATTCATGAATTGTCATCGGATCGCCGGTGATTCGGGTTCGAGGCGATTCCGTGGCCGTACCGTGATGTGAACGCGGCACCGGTTTTTGCGCGGACGGTGCCGCGTTCGGCAACCGGCGCACCCGCACCTTCCGGAAGGAGAGGAGGTCGGCACTGCGGACGCCGGACCGGCCACCGGTGAGCGGCTCCCTACTCGAAGCCGCCGCTCACCGCGCACAGCTCGACCCGCGGCACCAGGACTTCCAACCCCTTCCTCGACGCGGTCACTGTGCGTAGCAGTGGAACCGCCCGCCGGGTGCACCCTCACCCCAAGGCATCCGGCGGGCACACCTCGCGCGGGGACAGATTCTGGAGCGACCCGATGACACCATCCGCACCCAGCCTGGCGGCGACTCTGACCCGAAGCGTGCGCACCGAGGCGCCGGCGTCACATTCCGACACCACCGCCGAATTCGGCGCGGGCGTGCGCGAATGTCTGGCCCTGGCCGCCGATATGGTCGCCGAACCCGACCCGGAACCGGCGGATGCCGCGCGTCTGGCCGAACTGGTCGGCCGGGCCGGCGCGTGGGCGCGCGAGGGTATCGACCTCGATACCGTGCTGCGCGCCTACCACGAGGCGGTGCGGCACGCGTTCAGCGATATCGCCGGTGGTCGCGGTGACGGCGAAACACTGGTCGCCGACGCCGAGCAGGCGCTGCGCCTGCTGGAGACGGTGACCGTGGCGACCTCGGCCGCCTACCTCGACGAACACCGCTCGGCCGCACGCCATCATCAGACCGCGGCCCAGACCCTGGTCACCGCGCTGCTCAGCGGTCACGGCCGGGCGGCACTGGCCCGCCGCACCGGGATCGTGGTCGCACCCGCCTATCAGGTGGTGGCGCTGTCGATCGCCCCGCATCCCGGCGAATCCGATCCGCGCCGCAACGCCGAAACCGTGGCGCGCCGCAAACTGCGCCGGCTGCAGAGCGCATTGGCGCCGGTGCTGGGGTCGCGGGCACTGTCGCTGCTCTCCGTCGACGGCGGCACCGTACTGGTGCCGGTCGAGGACCCCGATGCCTCCGCCCGCATCGATGCCCCCGTACTGACCGCCGACACCCTCGATGTCCTGTCCGCGGCGGCCTCGGTGCCGCTCACGGCGACCGTCGTCGCGGGTCCCACCGCACGTATCCCGGAGCTGGCCGCCGAAGCCCACGAACTGCTGGAACTGGTGCGCGCGCTGCGTCGCCCACCGGGTCTCTACGGGATCGCCGACGTGGCGGTGGAATATCAGCTCACCCGGCCCGGCCCGGCGCGTGCGCACCTGGCCGCGGTGCTCGGTCCGTTGCGGCCGCATCCGGATCTGCTGGAAACCCTGCGCGCCTATGTGGATTCGGGCCTGGACCGCAAATCGACCGCGGTGCGGCTGGCGATCCATCCGAACAGTGTGGCGCACCGGGTGCGGCGCATCGAGCGGTTGACCGGCATCGAGCTGGGCCGTCCGGACGGTATCGCGCGGGCGAGCCTGGCGTTGCTGGCATTCGATCTCGGCACCGACTCGCGCACCGAGGAGTATGCGTGACAGTCGCCGATCACGATCTGCTCCGCGAGCTGGAACCCGTCGCCGAACGCTGTCTCGTCGACCATCTGCGCAAGTCGCGCGCCTGGCATCCGCACGACTACGTGCCCTGGAGCGAGGGCCGCAATTTCGCGGCGCTGGGCGGAAACGATTGGGCGCCCGAACAATCGGCGTTACCGGAGGTGGCGCGGGTGGCGTTGGTGACCACTCTGCTCGCCGAGGACGATCTGCCCTCCCGCCACCGCGCGATCACCGAGATGTTCGGCGGCGACGGCGCGTGGGGACGGTGGGTGGGATGCTGGACCGCCGAAGAGAACCGCCACGCCATCGTGATCCGCGACTACCTGGTGGTGACTCGCGCGGTGGATCCCGTTGCGCTGGAACGCGCCCGGATGACGCGCCTGACCAGCGGCGTCGCCGGCTCGCAGGCCCCCCGTTTGCTGCGCGGGTTGGCCTGTGTGACACTGCAGGAGCTGGCCACCCGGATCAGTCACCGCAACACCGGCATCGCCTGTGGTGAACCGATCGCCGACCGGATGCTGTCGCGCATCGCCACCGACGAGAACCTGCATATGATCTTCTACCGCAACATCTCCCGGGCCGCCCTCGAGCTGGCCCCGGACGCGATGATGCGCGCGATCACCGAGGCGGTCACCGGTTTCCGGATGCCCGGCTCTGCCCGGCCCGGCTTCCGGCGGCACGCGCTGATGCTGGCCGCCCACGGCATCTACGATCCGGCGCAGCATCTGGAGATGGTGGTGCGCCCGGTGCTGCGCAACTGGCACGTGTTCGAGCGCAGCGATCTGACCGGTGCCGGGGAGCGGGCCCGCGACGAACTGGCCGTCCATCTGGCCGCTCTGGAGAAGGCGGCCGACCGCTTCCGGGAACGGCGGGAACGAGCGCGCGCCCGGGAGACGGCGTTCGCGGACGCTTCGGCGGTGGTGCAGCGGTGATCACCCGTGCGGCGCTGGGCGCCGCCCTGGCCGTGGCCGCCGGCGCGATGGCGGCTGCTCCGGTGTGCGCCGATCCCGCCGCGCCCCCGCCCGCGGCCCCGCCGGCGATCGATCCCGCCGTGACGCGAACGGAACTGGTGCGCACCGAAACGCGCAAACCGGGCTGGGACCGGCTGTATGTCGCCTCCGCCGCGATGCATCGGGTGGTGCCCATCGATGTACTGCACGGAGGCGGTAGCGAACCCCGGCCCACCCTCTATCTTCTCGACGGCGTCGAGGGTGCGGCGACCTCGGGGTGGCTCACCGACGGCGAGGCCGCGCGCTTCTTCGCCGGCAAACCGGTGGACGTGGTGCTACCCGGCGACGGCGTCGGCAGTATGTACGCCGACTGGGACCACTACGACCAGAACCTGGGCCTCAACCGCTGGGAGACCTTCCTCGTCGACGAACTGCCGCCGATCGTGGAGAAATATCTGCACTCCGACGGACGCCGGGCGATCGCCGGAGTGTCGATGGGTGCGCAGGCGGCGATGATGCTGGCCCAGCGCCACCCGGGCTTCTATCGCGCGGTCGCGGGTATCAGCGGCTGCTATTCGACCGCCGACGAGGTCGGCCAGGCCGTCACTCGCATCACCGTGGCCTCACGCGGCGGGAACCCCGAAAACCTGTGGGGCCCACCGAATTCGCCGGAATGGGCGGCGCACGACAGTTATCTGGGCGCCGATACCCTGCGGGGTACGCCGATCTATCTGTCGACGGCCACCGGCCTGCCGAGCCCGCCGGATCTGACCGCGATCGCCACGGCGCACGACGTCGCCGGCGCGCTGCGGTCCGCGGGCGGAGGCATTGCGCTGGAGGCGGGGGCGCGCACGTGCACCGAACGGTTCGCCGCGCGGCTCGCGCAGCTGAACATCCCGGCCACCGTGCGCTACATCCCCGCGGGGACGCATTCCTGGCCGGATTTCACCGCGGCCCTGCCGTCGGCGTGGGACGCACTGGCGGCCGGACTCGGTATCGCGCGGACCTGGGGTCCGCGCTAGACGACCGGCGGCTCCGGATTCACTGCTGCGGCCCGAACACCGCCAGCACCACCGGCGGCAGATCCTGCGGGCTGACCGTGCCGACCACCGCGACCCCCGCGTCGACGAAATCGGCTACGGCACGGGGCATATGGTCGGCCGACGTGACGACCACCGCATCGCCGGCGCCCAGGGCGTGCATCATTTCCGCGGAGTTGACGGCGTTTTCGACGGTATCGCTGGCGCGTGACTCGGTGTGGATCCGCTCCGGGGCGAGGCCGTGGCCGACGAGCCAGCCGGCCATGGCGTCGGCTTCGGTGGTGCCACCCCGGGGATTTCCGCCGGTGACGATGATCGGTGAGGCCGGCGACACCATCGCCTGCACGAGCGCCGCCTGCAGCCGGGCGATGAGTTCGGGTCTCATACCGCCGTCGGGCAGCAATCCGTAACCGAGCACCACGATCGCGGTGGTCGGCCCGTGCGGGGCGGGCAACGGCGGCAGCGGATCACCGACGGCGCGCAGCTGTTCGATGACGCCGGCCGCATCGGTGAGCGGATCGGCGGCGGCGGCGGTGGGGAAGGCGACCGCGGTGAGTGCGCCTACGGCCAGAGCGGCGGCGGTGAGGAAGCGAAAACCATTGGGCCGCAGGGCAGTACGAAAGCCGGGCATCAGGACTCCAGACGACGTGGGGCCGTGCCACGTACCCACGTGGACCGGACCGGACGGACAACTCCAGTGAGAATCCGATATCTGTTCGTGATTGCGTCGTAATTGGTTGTATCGCTGGATATTTCACGGCACGGCCGACATTGCTGCTGTGACTGCGCCGGTATCGGGAAAAGCCTGACGCCACCGGGCAATTCGCCCGGCTGTGCAACTTCACTGCGGTCGGTTCGGCGCCTCGTGAGATTCCGAAGAGACTGCCTTTGTCCGTATCGGCGGCTCGGCAGCGACTTTAGCGTCTGAGTTCAGTTTCGGCCGCGCGGCTCGCTGTCGCGCATCGCAACAAAGAACGCCGATGTTCTGACGAAAGGTTCACCCATGAGACCAAACACCCGCCGCTGGTCGCTGAGCGCCGCGGTCGTCGTGGGGGTTTCGCTGCTGACAATGGGCTTCGCGGGGATCGGCGCCGACGCCGAGCCGGCGGTGGCGTCGAACGATCAGCAGCAGGAGCAGCAACTGGTCGACTTCATCGACCAGGGACTGAAGAATCCCGCCGCCCACCCGATCGCCGATTCCGGCAGCTCCGGCACCGGTTCGGCCTGCACCTCGGGCAGTGGCGCGGGATCCGGCAACGGGTCGGGCGACTGCTACGGCGGTTCCGGGTCGAGCTCGGGCTCCTCGGGTGGAACCTCCAGTGACACCATCGGCTACGGCCCGGCGCAGAGCTCGTTCCTGGCCGCCTTCGGATACGGCCTGCTGCATCCGGACGTGGCCCCGCCGGGGACCAACGACTGGAATTGCAAGCCCACCGCGGCGCATCCGGAGCCGGTGGTGCTGGTGCACGGCACGTGGGAGAACGCCTACGACAACTTCTCCTTCGTCAGCCAGCCGATCAAGGACGCCGGCTACTGCGTATTCACGTTCAATTACGGCAAATCCAATCTGATTCAGGGCGGCGGCCTGGGATCGGTGCTGCCGGGCGCGAACGGCACCGGCTTGATTCAGGATTCGTCCAAGCAGCTGGCGCAATTCGTGGACCGTGTGCTGGCGGCGACCGGATCACAGAAGGTGAATCTGGTCGGCCATTCCCAGGGTGGCGCGATGTCGCGGTGGTATCTGAAGTTCGACGGTGGTGCGGCGAAGGTGCATCACATGATGACCTTCGGCGCGACCAACCACGGCACCACCCTCGACGGCATCGGCGCACTGGGCCGGGCCATCAACAACTTCGGCATCGACGTGCTGGGGCTGGTGGAGATCTTCGTCGGCCACTCCGGCATCCAGCAGACGGTCGGTTCTGATTTCGTGAACCAGCTCAACGCCGGTGGTGACACGATGCCGGGTGTGGACTACACGGTGGTCGGCACCCGCTACGACGAGGTCACCACGCCGTACGATCTGACCTTCCTGCAGCCTGGGCCCGGTGCGACGGTCAAGAACGTCACCCTGCAGGACGGCTGCGAACAGGATCTGTCGGATCACCTGACGATGATGTATTCGCCGCGGGTGCTCTCGATCATCCTCAACACTCTCGATTCGGCTCAGACTCCAGCGCTGACCTGCAGCTTCAACCCGTGGCTGCTGGGCGGTGGCGGCAAGCTCTGAGTCACCCGACCTGCCCGCCGGAACGCGGAAACCCTGAATTCCCATCGTGTTCCGGCGGGCCGCACGCCGCCGTGGGGTCCGGCGCGGACCGAGGTACGCCGGCCTCGTATCCGCGCACAGGAGTGCACACACCCACGGTGGTGCTCCCGCCGGGCGATGTCCTCACACAGCATCGCCCGGCGGGTCTCGTCGTCTCCGCGGCGATCGTTCTGTCACGAAGGAGTTCTCATGTTCGGAAAGGTGCTGCGCGGCAGCATCATTCCCGCCGTTCTGATGATGGCGGGCGCGGTGCTGGGGGCCGCGCCCGCCGGTGCGCAACCCGACCCGGTCACCGCGGACGGGTCGGCGGTCACCGGCAGCTGGCGGCTCGATCCGCGGACCGAACAGTTGCGGGTGCATTCGGCGGCGATGAACACCGACATCATGGTGAAAGTTCAGATGCCGGCCGACGACCAGTCGCCCGCGCCGGTGCTGTATCTGCTCAACGGGGGTGGGGGAGGCCAGGATTCGGCCACCTGGGAGCGCAACACCGATGTCGCGGGTTTCCTGTCGGCCAAGCAGACCTATGTGGTGCAGCCGGTCGGGGGCCGCTGGAGCTACTACACCGATTGGCGCGCGCCGGACCCGAAACTCGGTGTGTACAAATGGAAGACGTTCCTCACCGCAGAACTCCCGCCGCTGATCGACGGGCGCTACCGCACCACCGGCGCCAACGCGCTGGCCGGATTGTCGACATCGGGGACCTCGGTGCTGCAGTTGCCGATCGCGGCCCCGGGACTGTATCGCTCGGTGGCCGCATACTCCGGATGTGCGCAGATCAGCGATCCGATCGGCCGGGAATTCGTCAAAATGGCGGTGCAGACGTGGGGCGGCGGCGACGTGGAGAACATGTACGGCCCCGACGACGACCCGATGTGGGCGGCCAACGACCCGTACGTGCACGCCGACGGCCTGCGGGGACTGAATCTGTTCATCTCCACCGGCACCGGTGTACCCGGCATGTACGACGTGTACGGCGGTGACCATATGCAGCCCGGTCCGCGCGGATATCTCGATCAGCTCGTGATCGGCGGGGTGATCGAGGCCGCGGTGAACTGGTGCACGCACAATATGTCGACTCGCCTGGGGGAGTTGGGAATCCCGGCGACCTTCGACTTCGAACCGACGGGCACGCATTCGTGGGGCTACTGGCAGGACGCGCTGAAACGCTCGTGGCCGGTACTCGCCGCAGGCCTGGGCATCGCACCGTGAACCGGCTTCTCGCGCCGTGCAGGCGACGACGTCAGTGGGCCGGTCCGCGCGTGGGGCACGCCACACCGGCCGGTACGGTGGCTCGGCAGTCGTACACTGTGCACGAACCACATGACGATGGGACGGTCGCAACGAATGATTCGGGCAGGTGAGTGGGTGACCAGCGGAGTCCTGCGGTGACGGCGGCGGCCACCGAGACCGCCTCCGGACCGGGCGCGGGGCAGACTCCACCGCAGCCGGTACCGGCGCTGGAGAAATTCGGATTCGCGGAGTTCCGCCGTACCGCCGCGATCGGCACGACGATCGGCAGCCGGGTGACGCGCCGCGTGCTGCGCCAGGGGCTGCGCCCGGCGAAGCGGCGACGGGCGATGGCCGAGGGGACGGTCGACGGCTTCGAGGCACTGGGCCCGATGTTCGTCAAGCTCGGGCAGCTCATCGCGTCGTCGCCGGCCTCGTTTCCGGACGAACTCGCCGACGCGTGCCTGCGCTGCCTCGACGACGTACCGCCGTTTCCGGCCACCGACGCGCGCGCGGTGATCGAGGCCGACCTCGGCGCCCCGATCGACCGATTGTTCCGGGAATTCGACGACGAACCGCTCTCGGCCGCCTCGGTGGCTCAGGTGCACGCCTGCGTCCTCGCCGACGGCCGCCCGGCGGTGCTGAAGGTGCAGCGTCCCGATATCGCCCGGCGCATGATCGTGGATCTGCGCGCCGCCTACCGGCTGGCCGGCACGCTGACCAAACGTTCGGAGAACGCCCGCATCGCCAACGCCGAGGGTGTGGTCCGTGATCTGTACGACACCACCGTCGCCGAGCTGGACTTCCGCAACGAGGCCCGCAATCAGGCGCAGGCGAGGGCGGATCTGACCGCCTTCGGCGACAACACCGGTGTCGTCGTCCCCGAGGTGTACTGGGAGTACTGCGGACCGCGCGTGCTGTGCATGGAGCGGATGCGCGGGATGCCGCTCGACCGCTTCGACGATATCCGCGCCGCCCACCCCGATCCCGAGCTGCTGATCCGCCGCCTGGTCAAGGCCTGGGTGGAAAGTGTTGTGGTGCACGGCCTTTTCCACGGCGACGTGCACGCCGGAAATCTCTGGCTGCTCGACGACGGCCGGGCCGCCATGCTCGATTTCGGCATCGTCGGCACCATGACGCCGCAGTGGCGGGCGTTCGTGCGCGCGCTGTTCCACGCCAGCGCCATCGACGGTGACTTCCGGCCGGTCGCGCGGGCCCTGCGGGAACTGGATCTGCTCGACGGCGACGACGGTGACGACGCCGCCATCGGCCGGCAGCTGGCGACGGCGCTCGCGCCGGTGCTGTCGGGCAAACTGGCGCAGCTGGACATGGGCAAGGTCGCCGCCCGGCTGGTGGAATTCGGCAAACGCCGCGGCGCCTCGGGCCCCCAGCAGTTGCTGCTGATGGGCAAACAGCTCGGCTACTTCGAACGCTATGCGGTCGCGCTGGCGCCGGGCTGGCGGCTCGGTCAGGACCTGTACCTGTTCCGCAACATCTTCCCCGAGGAAGTGACCGCCAAGGTCGCCGCCGAGGGGATCGAACTCCCCGCCGACTGAACTCCCCGGCGGGATCGGCACCACGAGAAGGAGTGCGCAGATGTCGCCGGAGCAGATGTCACCAGAGCAGATGCCCGCGGTATTTCTCGGCCACGGCAACCCGATGAACGCGCTCGACCGCAACCGCTACACCGAGGCGTGGGCGGCCGTCGGGCGCGCCGCGCCGCGTCCGCGCGCGATCCTCGTGATCTCTGCCCACTGGTACACCAACGCGACCGCGGTCACCGCGATGCCGCGCCCGCGCACCATCCACGACTTCTACGGTTTTCCGGACGAGCTGTTCGCGGTCGACTATCCGGCGCCGGGCCTGCCCGAACTGGCCGAACAGGTCGCCGATGTGGCCCGTCCGCAGTGGGTGGGCTGCGATACCGACAGCTGGGGGCTCGATCACGGCACCTGGTCGGTGCTGGTGCACGCGTTTCCGGACGCCTCGATTCCGGTGGTGCAGCTGTCGCTCAACGCCTTCGAACCCCTGGACTACCACCTCGAACTCGGCCGCAAGCTCGCTCCGCTGCGCTCGGACGGGGTGCTGATCGTCGGCAGCGGCAATATCGTGCACAATCTGCGCGCGGTCGATTTCGGGCAGCCGGATGCCGGTTACGACTGGGCGGTGCGCTTCGACGAGGCGGCCCGGGAGGTGCTGATGCGCGCACCCACCGAGGTCGCCGCGCTCGACGCGCATCCCGATTTCGCCGCGGCCGTCCCGACTCCCGATCACTACCTGCCGCTGCTGTACATCGCGGGCCTGGCCGATACCGAACCACTGGTTCCGATCATCGACGGGCATTGTGCCGGTTCGATTTCCATGGCCGCTTACCAGCTCGGCGGCACCTGCCCGCCGCAGTCTTCGGGCAGTGGCGCACCGGGATTGCCGGCCGGAGTGCCGGCCCTCGACAGCAATATGTGACCCGCGTTCACGCCCGCCGTTCGCCGAGAAGTAGGGCGACGATGCAAGTGGTAAATTCCTGAGTGGTCCGCCGCGCCTGCTTCTGATGTAGGTTGCACACGATCGGCAGTCCGAATCAGGATTTCTGGTCGCGACGCATACGACCCTCCGGGCGCCGTTTCCTTCCGGCGAACCGTTTCCGAACACCACCAGCAGATCGGTCTGTCTGGCGTGTGCCGGACCGGCCGAGGAAGGACCAGCTTGCGATGATCACATCGATCCGCACCATGGGCCCTGAACGAGAACTGCTCGAGACCATGCTCGACCAGGTACGCGCGGACCTCATCAGCACGGTGCGAGGCTTGTCCGAAGCCGACGCCAGAACTCGGCTCGTGCCCTCGCTGACAACCCCGATAACCCTGATCAAACATGCCGCGTTCGCCGAGCGGATGTGGTTCCAGCGCACGCTCGGACGGCTCGCCGACGACGACTGTGACGGCCCGCTATGGGCGCACGGAGGGTTCGAGGTGGGCGATGACGAGACCATGACCGAGGTGATCGCGGAGTTCGAACGCGCAAGCGCCCGAGCCAGATTGATCGCAGCTCCGATCCCCCTGGACGAGACCCGCGAGCATCCGCACACGGGACGTGTCGTCAGCCTTCGCTGGATCTATGTGTTCATGACCGCCGAGTTCGCCCGGCATGCCGGTCACGGGGACATCCTGCGCGAACAGATCGAGGCCCGATGACGGCTCCCTGATAACCCGCCAGGCTGGGGTCGTCGGACCGTTCGTCGGTCGGCGCACCCGTGGAGTCCGCCGATGCATGACTTGTTCGTGCGGCTACACGAGACTGGATTCGCCGGCGCACCACACTCCCTGGGCGCTCAACCAACCGACCGCCAGACAACGTCACGGTCGTCTGTGCGCAACGATTGCACGCGCCTGCGGAGTTCATGTTCGGCTCGGGGTTCGTCGGCGGCGATTCGGATATAGGAACCGAGCGAGTGGTACTCGGTGATGTCGCGCAACGACTTCCAGCCGGGCCATTCGAGCAGGTCATAACCGTATGCCCGAACAAACTCGGCGCGGTGGGTGTGCGGGGTGTGGAAGTGGTCGGGCAGTGTTCCGACCAGGTCGAGTTCGCGGGGGCCATAGCAGGCGTTGTCCCAGTCGATGAGCACCCAACCGTGGTCTGCCGGAACGATGTTCTCCTCATGTGCGTCGGCATGGACCAGTCCGTATCCGAGCGGGAATCCGGTCGTCTTGAATGCTGCGACCAGGGCATCGGCTTGGTCGCGGAGCCAGCCGCGTTCCTCGTCGCTCAGCACCGGCTGTGGTCGTGCGGCATCGACGGCGAGCGCGTCACGCAACCGCCGCAACGGGCGATACTGCGGGATCCGGAACGGCGGTGCCGGTTGCTGGTGGAGACTGCGAATCAGACTTCCGACATCGTGGGCAGAGGGCTGAGCGGCTGCGGACCGATACGGCCAGAACGTCGCCACCGCACGGTCCACCACGACCGGTTGCTCTCCGGGTAACGGGGGGAGTGCTATCGGCTCTGTTGCCGTACACGCAAGCCACCGGGTGACCGTGATGCTCGTGACAGCGCGGGTGCGACGCAGCGCTGTGTCCGGAGCAAGACGAAGGACAACATCGCCTACCCGCCACACCGCGTTCGATCGCCGGTGGAGGAGTTGCGCTGCGTCGGGATTCAATCCGAATGCGTCACATGCCTGTTCGAGCTCGTGACGGCCGGGTAACGCGCTGTCTGCCGCCATCGGTCACACTGCCAGTGCCGCAGCAATATCGGCGCGGAGAGCCAGTACGTCGGGTACGGACCCGTAGCGGACGGCAACGGCATCCAGGTCGCGGAGCCGGGCGTAACAGCGTTGCGAAGACAGTGCGGTGACGGCGGTGACGGCGTCGCGTCCGGTCCGCACGGCGGCATCGGTGTCACCGGCTTGGAGATATGCGACGGCCAGGGTCGGCAGCAGTACGGCGCGGCTGCGTTCGTGCTCGACCGGGTGTCCATGTGCGGCCTTGGTCAGCCGACCGACGGCGGATTCGGCGAATTCCGGGTGTGTCAGCGACAGCAGATACAGCGCATGCCCATGCTGCGCAGCGATTTCCGCCTCGGTGACGACCCACGCCCAGGGCGGGGTCGAATCGACATCCACGCTCGCGTACGCAGCTCGGGATTCGTCCAGTGCTCTGCGAGTCGGCTCAGGTTCGCCGAGTGTCGCCCAACACCATGCGGTCACCGTGTGGATATATCCGGCAGTGATCGACGAGACCGGATACCGGCGGCTCGTGGCGGTTGCGGCGGCCAACCGACAGAAGGCGAGGGCGTCCTTCGGTCGACGCAGGTGCAGTGCCTGGTGCGCCATATCGAGCAGGATGATGACTATGAGGTCGGTGGAGCGGGGACAGTCGTCGGCGCGCTGGGCGGTGTGGAGGGCATAGGTCCACAGACGCCGCGCGGCGTCGTGGTCCTCGATGTCGTAGGCCAGCCAACCAGTCGTACTTGCCAGCTCGGCGGTGGCGACCTGCAACCGAACCTGAACGCTCGGGGCGCATACAGCATCGTCGAGCGCGGCTACCTGGTGTAGCTGGCTGAGCGCAGCACTGCGGCACAGCCCACCGCCGTGGGCGAGATCCCAACGGCGAAATCCGTTGCTGATGGCCTCGATTGCGTCGATGTCGGCGTCGCCGATCCGAGGTCGAGCCACGTGTTCCAGCCGGCCGGGCAGAACATGGGCCAGTCGCTCGAGCTCGGGATGCAGACGCGAGCCGAGTGCGGCAGCGGTTGCCAGGGTGACGAAATCTCTGCGGTTCACCCAGTCCACCTCCTCGCAGGCCAGGCTACCGGGCACTGTGTCGGCGGTGTTCACATGAAACCCGAGCAGGTGCGCGGGAACAGCGAAGACGGTCGAGATACGCGCTGCCAGTTTCGCACTGGTCAACCGCCGCGCCCCGGCTTCGACCTCCGACACTCGAGCCTGACTCAGCCCGACCAATGCCGCAAGCTGGGTCTGGGACATGCCGGTGCAGTCGCGGATCGCTGTGAAGACGACTCCGAAGTTGTGCTCCCACAACGCAGTTCGCAATGCGGAGTCGGTGAAGAAGCCAACCGGCAAGGGTCGACGGAAGCCCGACGCTCGGGCGCACCTC
The DNA here is from genome assembly GCF_001612965.1 of Nocardia kruczakiae NBRC 101016. GTDB lineage: Bacteria > Actinomycetota > Actinomycetes > Mycobacteriales > Mycobacteriaceae > Nocardia > Nocardia kruczakiae. The sequence goes on along the minus strand of NZ_BDBL01000074.1, from coordinate 6,429 downwards.
GCGCACAAGCCGGCGGCATTCTCGATCGGAGCTCCTTTTCCGCAGGAGCGGCACTGCAGTCGTACTCCCATGATTCGGCGCTTTCCGTTGGGCCGGAGGCTCTTTCACTTCACCGTAACCGCGGGTGCGGACCGTTGGAGCCAAAGGCACTGTGCAGGGTCGTGAACGAGCCATCCCCACTGGGGATATCCCGCACGGGGATTGGTGCACAGGACGAGCATCGCGAGGCTGAATGCGACGTCCGAGGGCGGGGCTTCCGCCCGGGAACACACACCTTCGAGAGGGCTGCACAGTGACGGAAGAGATCAGGCCGCAGCGGGGCGCTGCCTTGCTGCACAGCGACAACAACTCGGCTGCGAACGAATCATCAATGGTCCGGCAGCACCACGACCTACCGAGACTCCCCATCAGGCGCACGCACAACCGTTCGATGGCAGCCACCCTGAGGCTCTGGCACACCCGCAACCGAGACCTCCTCGAACGCGTCGCCGCCGGCCTCCGCCACCTAGATTCCCCGGCGGGCTGTAAGAGCACCGAACCCATTCGCGGGCGAGCACACGCCATCCACGTCATGGCCGACCACGCCAAACACGACTGCCCCCGCTTCCGACTCGCCGCACGCTACATCGAGGCCTCGCAGTGACCATCGCTCGATCCCGAATTGTGAGGGGACAGGCGCTTTGACGGAAATAGGCATACCGATACGAGCGATTGCGTTGCTGGACAGCGACCATCTCGGTGCTCTCGAGGCCGGCGCCCCCTGGTGGAAGATCACCCAAGCGGCCGACCTCATCACCGGAACACAGGAATACCCCTTGTGGTCGGCAATCACCACGCAGCCGAGGGGCAGACAGTGATCGTGCTCGGGTTCGTCATCGCAATCGGACTCCCATTGGCTGTGCTGATTCTGTCGGTGACACTGCCGGAAGACCGAAACAAGCCATGAGCCGTTCAGACATCATGGTCGGTCTCGCCGAGAGCAGGGCGACGCCGGCCCGGCGCGCCTCGGCGGCGGACCGTTTCGGCCCGGTGCGGCGGGGGTACTGCCGCCTCATGGGTTTCGAATCGGCGAATGTCGTGGACTTCCCGCAGGCCGACGTCTTCGAATGGTTCACCCGGCCCGGTGCGCTGACCAGGCTGGCGCCGCCGTGGCAACCGGTACGGGTGATCCGCGAAGCCGGATCGCTGAAGGACGGGCGCGCCGAACTGGCACTGCCCGGCAACCTGCGCTGGGTGGCCCGGCACGATCCGGTCGCCTACGACCCGCCGCACCGGTTCGCCGACGAACTCGTCGCCGAGGGCCCGGCCTCGGCCTTCGCGTATGTGGTGCAGTGGCGCCACACTCACGGCTTCGAAGCCGTGGACGCGGGACGCACCCGGATCGTCGACGAGGTGGACACGCCGGTGCCCGCCGCGCTGCTGCGGCCCATGTTCGAATACCGGCACCGGCAGCTCGCCGGTGATCTGGCGGCCCACGCCCGTGCCGCGGAGAACGGTCTGCGGTCGTCGACCATCGCGATCACGGGCGCCTCGGGGTTGATCGGGACGGCCCTGACCGCGTTCCTGCGGACCGGCGGGCACCGCGTGATCCGGCTGGTGCGCGGGACCGCTCGCACACCCGACGAGCGGCAATGGGATCCGTCCGCGCCCGCCTCCGATCTGCTGGACGGGGTGGACGCGCTGATCCATCTGGCCGGGGCGCCGATCGCGGGCCGGTTCACCGACGAGCACAAACGCCGCGTTCGCGACAGCCGCGTGGAACCCACCCGCGCGCTCGCCGAACTGGCCGCGCGGACCGGACTGCCGACCTTCGTCGCGGCGTCGGCGATCGGCTACTACGGCTACGACCTCGGCGATCGCTCGCTCACCGAGGACAGTCCGGCCGGTGACGGATTTCTGGCGGAGGTGGTCTCGGCGTGGGAGGACGCCGACCGGCCCGCCCGCGAGGCCGGGGTGCGGGTGGTACGGGTGCGAACCGGTCTGGTGCAGTCGCCGGCCGGTGGGCTGCTGCGCTTGCTGCGGCCGTTGTTCGGTGCCGGTTTGGGCGGGCCGATCGCAGGTGGGCGGCAGTGGATGTCCTGGATCGGCATCGACGACATGATCGACATCTACCACCGCGCGCTGTGGGATACCGCCCTGTCGGGTGCGGTGAACGCGGTGGCGCCGCATCCGGTCCGCAATGCCGAATACACCCGCACGCTGGCCCGGGTCGTCCGACGGCCCGCATTCCTGCCGGTGCCGCAGGCCGGTCCGGCGCTGCTGCTGGGCGGGCAGGGCGCGCGGGAGCTGGCAGCGGCGAGCCAGCGAGTGGAGCCGACCCGGCTGCTGGCCGCCGGCCATCATTTCCGCACCGACCGTCTCGAACCGGCCCTGCGGCACGTACTGGGCCGGCTCGAGGCACCGGGGGAGTAGGCGGTGGGGGAGCAGGCACAGCTCAACTCACCCACAACAGTCCGATGACTGCGGCACAGCCGAAGACCAGCCACGCCGCGTAGTCGCCGATGTGCCCGCTGTGCAACCGGTGCAGTCCGTGCCGCACCGCGACCACCGCGACCGGGCGAGAATCGTTGTCGCCCAGCATATTACGAAGATGAATGCCGAACAGTGCGAGGACCACCGCGGCACCGGCCGATACCAGGCCGAGGATCGTTCCGTGCACCGTCCAGCTCAGATCCGGGGCGGACTGCACCGGGACGGCTCCCGTCAACGCGCGGTCTCGATAGCCGATCCGATCGCAGAACTGCGCGGCCGCCGCGGCCACCTCGCGCCCGAACCGTCCCGGAAGTCCGCTCAGCACACCGGCACTCAGCAGTGCGAACACCGCCGCGAGCATCGTCACCGGAATACGGCCGGGCGGGGTGTCGGCGTCGGGAGTCTCGTGCGCCCCGGTGGTCTCGTCCGCCTCCGGGGCCGGCTCCGGCGGACGGCCGACGCCGAAGAACACGCGCAGCCCCACCCGCAGCACCGCGGCGCCGGTCAACGCCGACACCGCGATCACCAGCACGGTCAGCGGTACCGAATGTGCCGACTCCTCCAGCAGCGATTTGCCGAAACCGGTGCCCGACAGCGGAATTCCGCTCAGCATGAGTCCACCCAGCACGAATGCCGCGCCCACCATCCGGTGCCGCCGGGCGCGACCGTACAACCGCACTTCGTCGAGAGACCGATAGCGCGACAACAGAATTCCCGCCATCAGAAACAGCGCGCCCTTCACCGCGGCGTGCCCGGCCAGATACACCGCCGAGGCCGCCACGCCTTCGGGAGTCAGCGCGGCCAGGCCGAGCAGGAACAGTCCGATGTGCGCGATGGTCGAATAGGCGAGCAGTCGCTTGATATGGCGCTGCAGGACACACATCACGGTGCCCAGCAACGCGGTGCACACGGCCGGCACCAGCATCATCCGATGCACGCCCGCCGTGGGTAGCACGGTGTCGAACACCGCCCAATAGACCCGCGCCACACCGTAGATGCCCAGCGGCGCCATCGCACCCGAGAACAGCACACACACCGGTGTGGGAGCGACCGCGTGCGCGTCGGCCAGCCAGAAATGGAACGGCACCGCCGCGGCTTTCACCAGCCAGCCCGTCGCGATCAGCCCGAACGCGATGAGTATTACCGCATCAGGCGCCCGCTGCGACAGCGCGAGGCTCAACTGCGGCAGACCCAGCTGACCGGTCCGCGCGTAGAGCAGTCCGATGCCGAACAGGCACAGATAGGCGCCCAGCGAATTGACGACCGCGAAATTCAGGCCGCCCTGCACGGCTTCGGGTTCCTCGATCTCGAGTCCGGTCAGGGCGTACGCGGCCACGCTCATCAGCTCGAAGAAGACGAACATGTCGAACAGGTCGCCGGTGAGGGCATAGCCCGCCATGCCCGCGGTGAACAGCAACAGCAGCGCCGGATAGTGCGCGCGCACGCTATCGAAGTAGCGCCAGCCGAAAAGCAGGGCCGTGGTCGCGAGCACGGCGATCAGCAGCACCATGGCCGCGCCCATCCGGTCGGCGACCAGCACGATGCCCACCGCGAATCGCGGTCCGGGATGCCAGCCGCCGGCCCAGGTCACCACCGCGCCCGACCCCGTCGCGGCGAGCAGCCACGCGGCCAGGATCGCGATGGCGAGAGCGGTGACCAGCGCGAGAGCGTCGATGACGCGGCGGGGAGCGATCCGTCCGAGAAGCAGCAGAACACAGGCGCCGGCGATCGGCACTGTGACGATCAACGGCGGCAGCGCGCTCGCGGAACCGCCCATCAGCCGCGCAAAGCGTGCAGCTCATCGGGGACCACGGTGCCGTGCCGTTTGGCCACCTGGATCACCAGCGCCAGCAGCAGCGCGCTCACCGTCGCCGACACCACGATGTCGGTCAGCGCCATGGCCTGCACCACCGGGTCCACCACCGGCGATCCGGGCGGATTCGCCTGCCCGAAGATCGGTGCGCTCGCCTTCTGCTGATATCCGACGGCCAGCAGCAGCACGTACGTACTCGACTGGGTCACCGATACGCACACCACGGTGTGGACGAGATGGCGGCTGCGCACCACGCCGAACAGCCCCATCAGCAGCACCCACCCCGCGACCAGATACGGGAATACGCTCATCTCACCCCTTCGTCGGCGCCCAGATACTCGTCGAGGAACTGAGCGAGCAGTACGACGATGCCGCTGCCCACCGCGATCCCGACCGCGCAACTGAACAGCGCGACGGTGCCCGCGGAGAACAGGTGCCCGCTCGTGCCTTTCGGCAGGAAGTTGGACAGGAATCCGGTGCCGGCCGCCAGCCCGGCCGCGCCCAGCGCGAGGACCGCGCCCATACCGACGGCTTCTCCCGTCTCGTACCAGACCAGCGGCCGGACCCGCCGCAGTGCCCGATAGTCGCCGGCCACGTACAGCAGATGCAGACCGGTGGCCAGCACCACGCCGCCCTGGAAGCCGCCGCCGGGGGTGAGGTGGCCGTGTACGACGACGTCGGCGCCGATCAGCAGCGTCACCGGTAGCAGGATGTACCCCGCGAGGCGGGTGGCGGCCAGCAGTGGTGGACGCGACGACGACGCGATCGCCGGGCGCGGCGGCCGGGGCTGGGAGGTGCGCCGCAGCAGCGTGGCCGCCCCGACGACCGCCGCCACCAGAATGGCCTCCTCGCCGAGGGTGTCGAATCCGCGTTGATCGAAGTTGATGGAGGACACCACATTCGGGCTGTGGCGGTGCAGCGCCTCCGCCACCGTGGCGTCGCGATAGGGGTGAAAGTCGTTGCCGAAGTCCGGGATTCGCAGCACCGCGAGGATCAGCGCGGCACCGAGTCCGAGGGCCCCGGCGGCGAAGACCAGCAGGCGCGTCCGGGTGCTCACGAGCGCCTCTGCCGCCGCACCGACCGCACCGCCAGCAACACCATCAATGGCACCACCGCGGTACCGACCGCGATCTGCGACAGCGCGACATCGGGGGCGCCGAGCACCAGGAACAGCGGCGACAGCAGCGCGCCGTAGACGCCCAGCGTCACCGCCTGGCGCTGCGGGTTCTCGGTCCACACCACGACGGTGGCCGCGACGGCCACCAGGACCAGTGCGAGGATGATCAGTACATTCATTCCCGTTTCCGTTCGCCCAGAACGACATTCAACTTGCCGATCGCCGCCGAGGACACCGGTGCGGTGACCCACAGCAGTGCCGCGGTGAGGGCGACGATCGCGGTGGTGAGACCGGGGCCGTAGTCCAGCAGCACCGCCAATGTCAGCAGCGGCCCGGTCACGGACGTGAGCATGCCGGGATAGTGCAGCCGCGCGTACGCCCCGCGCGGTCGCAGTGCCGCCCACGACGCCGCCACCGCCACCACGACAGCCACGCCGAGGACGACGCCGGCCGCGATCGCGGCGGGATCAGTCATCGCCCGCCCCGATCAGCCGGGTGAAGACCAAGGTTCCGGCGAACGCCAGCAAGGCCAGCACCGTCGCCACGATCAGGTAGTCGGGACGGTGGGCGGCGAGGCTGATGGTGATCAGCACCAGCACCGTCACCGTCCCGACCATCTGCATGCCGACCAGCCGATTGGCCGCGATACCCCGGGCGGACAACCAGATCCCCGGTGGCAGGGCGCCCGCCAGCAGTGCGATCGAGGCGGCGGTCCACATCAGCGTCGCCGGTCCGGATCGCGCACCGCGCGCTGCAGCGCGGACTCGGGCAGCGGCAGGGTGTGCAGTCTGATCCGGGAATGCTCGGGATCGGAGTAGACCACCAGGGAACCGGGGGTCGCCGACAGCAGCATCGTCGCGACGGCTTCCCGCCCGTCCCGCTGTGCCGTCGAACCGGTTGCGGGCAAGGGCAGTTCGGTGAATCGGCCGGCCGGGCGCCGGCCGCGCACCACCAGAGCGAGCGCTCCGGCACTGTCGCGCACCACCGCCGGCGCCGTGCGGGCCGCCCACCGCGGCAGCTGGGCAGG
>NZ_BDBL01000073.1 GCF_001612965.1 Nocardia kruczakiae NBRC 101016 | reverse complement strand
CGGCGCGGGCGCGGCGGGAGCGGTCGGCGCGGGCGTCGGCACATCCATGGGCGCTGGGAACACGGCGTAATTGTCGGTGGCATTCCTCGAGAAACCCTGTGAACTCGCTCGGAGTCCGGTACGGCCGGGAGGTGGCGTAGTCCGCCGCCGTGTGAGCCCGGCGCGGGCACAATGGGGCATATGGCCGAGATCGTGCTGGTGCGCGGGGACATCACCGAACAAGACGTGGACGCCGTGGTCAATGCCGCCAACTCCCGGTTGCTGGGTGGCGGCGGTGTCGACGGCGCGATCCACCGCAGAGGCGGACCCGAGATCCTGGCCGCCTGCAAGCAGTTGCGGGCGACGACCTATCCGGACGGGCTGCCCACCGGCGCGGCCGTGGCGACGACGGCCGGCAACCTGCCCGCCCGCTGGGTGATCCACACCGTCGGCCCGGTCTGGGCGGCCGGGCACGACCGCTCCGATCTGCTGGCCTCCTGCTATCGCGAATCCCTGCGTGTCGCAGAGGAATTGGGTGCGCGCACGATCGCCTTCCCGGCGATTTCCACCGGTGTCTACGGCTGGCCCCTCGACGACGGCGCCCGGATCGCCCTCGACACCGTCCGGGCCGTCCGCACGGGCGCCACCGAGATCCGTTTCGTTCTGTTCGACGCGACCGCGTATCGGATCTTCGAATCCGCGCTGGCCGCATCGGAATAGGCGAGTTCGCCACCCCGCGGTACGCGGGCTCGCCGCGCTCGGGCTCCGTGTCGGTGGCCGCCGGTGCGGGGGCTCTCGGTTAGACTTCGAACAATTGTTCGCGACTCGACAGGGGTGCATTTCGTGCGCGTGATGGGTGTCGACCCCGGGCTCACCCGGTGCGGCCTGAGCATCGTCGAGGGCGGGCTGGGGCGGCAGGTCACCGCGCTCGACGTCGACGTGGTGCGCACACCCGCCGATATGGACCTCGCGCAGCGGCTGCTCGGCGTCGCCGACGCGGCCGAGCACTGGATGGACACCCACCGGCCCGAGGCGGTGGCGATCGAGCGGGTCTTCTCCCAGCACAACGTCCGCACCGCGATGGGCACCGCGCAGGCCGGCGGGGTGATCGCGCTGGCGGCGGCGCGTCGCGGCATCCCGGTCGCCTTCCACACCCCGAGCCAGGTCAAGGCCGCGGTGACCGGCAACGGCTCCGCGGACAAGGCTCAGGTGACCGCCATGGTGACTCGCATCCTAGGCTTGCAGACGGCGCCGAAACCGGCCGATGCGGCCGACGCCCTGGCGCTGGCGATCTGCCATTGCTGGCGGGCGCCGATGCTGGAGCGGATGGCGAAGGCGGAGGCCCAGGCCGAACAGGCGCGGCGCAGATACGCCGAAAGGCTTGCCCAGCAACGAAAGGCGGTGACCAGGTGATCGCGTCGGTGCGCGGTGAGGTGCTCGAGATCGGTCTCGACCACGCGGTGCTGGAAGCCGCGGGTGTCGGTTATCGGCTCAACGCCACTCCCTCCACGCTGGCCGGTCTCACCCGCGGCGACGAGGCCCGCCTCTACACCGCGATGATCGTGCGCGAAGATTCGATGACGCTCTACGGCTTCGCCGACACCGAGGCGCGCGATCTGTTCGGGCTGCTGCAGACCGTTTCCGGTGTCGGTCCCCGGCTGGCGATGGCGGTGCTGGCGGTGCTCGAGCCCGAGGCGCTGCGAAAAGCGTTGGCGGAGAGCAATGTCGCGGCACTGACGCGGGTGCCGGGGATCGGTAAGCGCGGTGCCGAGCGCATGGTGGTCGAATTGCGCGACAAGGTGAATCTGGTTCCCGTGCAGTCCGCACCGCCGGGCGCGGCGCCCGCCCCGGTCGTCACTCCGGTGCGTGATCAGGTCGTGGAGGCGTTGATCGGTCTCGGCTTCCCGGTGAAGCAGGCCGAACCGGCCGTCGACGGCGTCCTCGCCGAACAACCCGAGCTCGGGACCTCGCAGGCGTTGCGGGCCGCCTTGGCGACTCTCGGCCGGAACCGGTGACGCCGATGCACGACGACGAATTCCCTTCCGGCACCGACGATGTCGACACCGGCGCGGAGGGCGGCGAATCCGCGGTCACCGCGAACTATCTGACCTCCGACGGCGACATCGAGGCCGGCCTGCGCCCCAAATCCCTGGACGACTTCATCGGCCAGCCTCGGGTGCGCGAACAGCTGGCCCTGGTGTTGCGCGGTGCGACCCAGCGCGGCGGCACCCCCGATCACGTCCTGCTGTCCGGCCCGCCCGGACTGGGCAAGACCAGTATGGCGATGATCATCGCCGGCGAGCTCGGTACCGCACTGCGCATCACGTCCGGCCCGGCCCTGGAACGCGCCGGCGACCTGGCCGCGATGCTCAGCAATCTGGTCGAGGGCGATGTGCTGTTCATCGACGAGATCCACCGCATGGCCCGCCCGGCCGAGGAGATGCTCTATCTCGCGATGGAGGATTTCCGGGTCGACGTCGTGGTCGGCAAAGGGCCGGGAGCAACCTCGATTCCGCTGGAGATCGCGCCGTTCACGCTGGTCGGCGCCACCACGCGCTCGGGCGCGCTGACCGGCCCGCTGCGCGACCGCTTCGGTTTCACCGGTCACATGGACTTCTACGAGCCCGAGGAACTGCAACGCATCCTGCAGCGCTCGGCGGCGATCCTCGGCGTGCGCATCGAATCCGACGCGGCGGCCGAGATCGCCGGCCGCTCCCGGGGGACGCCCCGCATCGCCAACCGGCTGTTGCGCCGCGTGCGCGACTACGCCGAGGTGCGGGCCGACGGCCTGGTCACCCGGGACATCGCCAAGGCCGCGCTGGCGGTCTACGACGTCGATTCGCTGGGGTTGGACCGGCTCGACCGCGCGGTCCTCGGTGCGCTGGTCCGCGGCTTCGGCGGCGGACCGGTCGGGGTGTCGACGCTGGCGGTGGCCGTGGGGGAGGAGGCCGCCACCGTCGAGGAGGTGTGCGAACCGTTCCTGGTCCGCGCCGGGATGGTGGCGCGCACCCCGCGCGGGCGGGTCGCCACCGCCGCGGCCTGGGAACATCTGGGCCTGGTGCCGCCGCCGGACCTGGTCTTCGGATCCATCGAGGTCCGGGGCCGCGAAGCCCAGCCCACGCTCGACCTGTTCGACTGATCCGGTCCGGCTCGGTCGTGCGGTCGCGCTAACTCACCAGTGCCGCGACCGCATCCACGAAGGCATCCACCTCGCCGCAGTGGTAGGCCCGGACGCCCGCCGCGGCCGTGCCGAATTCGGGCCTGATCGCCGCGACGTCCCATCCCGTGGCGGTCTGTGCCAGCACCGCCGCCACGCGCTCGCGGAACGCGTCGACCTCGGCGGCGACATATCCGCTCCGACCCAGCGGCGGGGCCGAGAACCGCAGCCGCGAGACGTATTCCGGCGAGGGCGGCCACGCCACCTGCGGCCGGGCCGGGCCGTAGCGCGCGAATTCCAGTTCCACACAGGCGCGATCGAGAAATGCGTCCACCTCGTCGCGGTCGTAATCGCGGCGGCCGGGTGCGGCCAGGCCGAATTCGTGCCCGCGAATGGCGGCCGCACTCAGCGCGGCCCGGCCCGCGAAGGCATCGGCGAGAGCGGCGCAGAACGCGTCGACCTCGGCGGGGTCGTAGCCGCGGTGCCCGATCGGGGCCCGCCCGAATCGGATCCCTCGCACATACTCCGGCGTCACCCGCACATTGTTACTACACCGCTCCGCCGGCGCGCACCCCGTCGATCAACAGCCGCGGAATCGCCCGGGCCAGACCCGCGGTCGACTCCGGATCGGGATCGCGCAGCCCGTGCACGATGGCCGCCAGCAACATGCCGGTCACCGCCTTGGCCGTATTGGCGGCGTCGAGATCGGCCCGCAGATAGCCGAGTTCCACCCCGTGTTCGAGATATCCGGTGGTCAGCGCGTCGGCGGTGTCGAGCAGGCCGTAGAGCCGCATCGTCAATTCCGGATCGATACCGGTGGCCTGGAACAGCAGCAACTGCGCGACCCGCCGGTCCTCGAGGAAGATCCGATGCAGCGCCACCCCGATCCGGTCCAGCTGATGCCGGTAATCATCGAGCGAGGTCGCCGCGTCGGGCGCGTTCTCGGTTCCGAGCGCCTCGATGATCCGCGCGGCCAGATCGTCGATCACGTGGTCGATGATGTCGCGCTTGTTCTCGAAGTAGCGATAGAACGTCCCGTGCCCGATTCCCAGGGCCGTGGCGATATCGGCGATTCCGGTGGCGTGATAGCCCTTGTCGGCGAAGCAGGCGAAGGCGGTGTCGATGATCTGTTGCCGCAGTTCGGCCTTGCGTCGCTCCAGATGTGTGGATGGCTTCGGCACGGAGCCGATGATACGGTGTTCCGCAACGGAATGATGTGTCATTCCGTACCAGATACGTCAGGTAACAGGGAGGTTCGGCGTGGCACCTCAATACGACGCCGTGGTGGTCGGTGCGGGATTCGGCGGTATGGGGGCCGGGATTCAGCTGGATCGTCTCGGTCTGAAGAATTTCGTGATTCTCGAACGGGAGGACGGCCTGGGCGGCACCTGGCACGTCAACCACTACCCGGGCCTGGCGGTCGACATCGCCTCGGTGACCTACTCCTATTCGTTCGCACCGAATCCGCACTGGTCGCGACTGTTCGCCCCCGGCGCCGAACTCAAGAAGTACGCCGAAGACATCGCCGACACCTACGATCTGCGCCGCCGGATGCGGTTCAACCAGGTCGTCGGCGGCGCCCGCTGGGATGGCGAACACGCGCACTGGGTGGTCTCGGTCGAGGGCGGCCAGACGCTCACCGCTCGCTATCTGCTCACCGCGACCGGCTTCCTGTCCCAGCCCTACACCCCGCCGTTCCCGGGCATCGACAGCTTCGCGGGCAAGATCATCCACACCACCGCCTGGGAGGACGACTTCGACCTGACCGGCCGGCGCGCCGCGGTCATCGGCACCGGCGCCACCGCCGTGCAGCTCGTCCCGGAGGCCGCGAAGAAGGTCGCGGAACTGACCGTGTTCCAGCGCACCCCGATCTGGGTCGTGCCGAAGGTCGACACCGCCATCCCGAAGCCGGTCCAGCAGCTGTTCGAAAAGCTGCCGCTGACCCAGAAGGCGGCCCGGCTGGTCAATACCGGAGCGCTGGAACTGCTGATGGTCTCGGGCGTGCTGCACTACAAGCAGGCCAGATTCGGCAACAAGGGCGCCGCGCTGCTGGCGAAGGCGCACCTGCGCGCCCAGGTGCGCGACAAGCAGACGCGGGAGAAGCTGACCCCGCACTACGACTTCGGCTGCAAGCGGCCCACCTTCTCCAACACCTACTTCAAGACCTTCAACGAGCCGCACGTGCGGCTCGAGACCAACACGATCGACCATGTCGAGGCCGACGGCATCGTGACCGCCGACGGCCGCAAGACCGAGATCGACACCCTGATCCTGGCGACCGGATTCAATCTCTGGGATGTGAACTTCCCGGCCGTCGAGATCATCGGCCGCGACGGGGTGAATCTCGGAAAGTTCTGGCGCGACAACCGTTTCCAGGCCTACGAGGGCATCACGGTGCCGAAGTTCCCCAACTTCTTCAGCCTCAACAGCCCCTACTCCTACAGCGGTCTGTCCTACTTCACCACCATCGAGGCGCAGATGAAGCATATGGACCGGCTGCTGCGCGAGGCCCGCCGGCGCGGTGAGGAGGTTTTCGAGGTGCGCGAAGAGGCCAACGCGCGATTCCTGGACTACGTGACCGAGAAGCTCGGCTCGTCGGTGTTCTACGCCGGCGATTGCTCGACCGCGCGCAGCTACTACTTCAACCAGCACGGCGAGGCCGCGCTGCTGCGTCCGAACAGTACGATCACCACCCACCGCGAAGCGGTGAACTTCCCGCTCGACGACTACGTCTACGGCGCGCCCGCGGCCTGAGACACCGCCGCGGCGGGGGTTCGCGCCGGTGTGGCGCACCCCGCCGCGCACACCGCGGGTGTGGCGATATTCCAGGTTGCTGGCAGACTGTGTGGGTACAGCCCATCCGACCCACCGAACTAGGACCGACTACGACGATGGCGAACCTGCTGTTTCCGCTGCTACTGGTAGTTCTGCTCGTACCGATGTTTCTCGGTGTCCGCCGCCAGAAGCGCGAAGCGCAGAAGGTCGCCGATATGCAGGAGAGCGTGAAGGTCGGTGACCAGGTCACCACCACCTCCGGTCTCTACGGCACCGTGGTCGACCTCGACGAGGAGACCATCGACCTGGAGATCGCCGAGGATGTGGTGACCACCTGGCTGCGCGCCGCTATCCGCGATGTGCGCCCCACCGGCGACGCCGCCGACTCCGCCGAGGCGGATTCCGCCGCGGACGAGTCGGACGACGAGGCGATCGCCGGTACGGCGGTGGAGGGTGCTGCCACCAACGGAACCAACGGATCGGCTGCCGCGAACGGCTCGGCGACCAACGGTTCCTCCCCGGTGTCCGGTGCGGAGGAATCCGTCGAGGACACCGCAGCCCGGCTGCGTAAAGACTGACCCGCTTCCGCCGTCGCAGCGCTCACCGCCGCGACGGCGGTGCGGCATGTCCGCGGACCGCGTCCGCCGGTGCTCCGTGTTCGCAGATCATGCCGCAATTCCGGCCGCCACCCTCACCGCCTAGGAGATATGTACTGTGCCACCTTCCAAGGGAACGGGGCATCCGCTGCGGCTGCTCGGCGTCTACGCCGTGCTGCTCGCGGTGATCTACGCGTTGGTGTTCTTCACCGGCGACAAGTCGCCGGAACCCAAGCTGGGAATCGACCTGCAGGGCGGAACCCAGGTCACGCTGACTCCGCGCACGCCCGACGGCGGTAAGCCCAGCAAGGACAGCCTCAAGCAGGCCCAGCAGATCATCGAATCGCGGGTCAACGGTCTCGGTGTGGCCGGCTCCGAGGTGGTGATCGACGGCAACAACCTGGTCATCACCGTCCCCGGTAACGACGGGCAGCAGGCGAAGTCGCTGGCCACCACCGCCAAGCTCTACATCCGCCCCGTGGTCGGCCAGCCGCTTCCGGTGGGGCCCGACGGCAAGATCCAGTCCGGTGCCGGTGGCGAGCCCGCCCCAGGTGCGGAGCAGCCCGGCACCCCGCCGGCGAACACTCCGGAGCCGGCTCCGGGTGCGGGTCAGCAGGCCCCCACGCCGGGTGCGTCCCCGGGTACCGAATCCAAGCCGTCGAACGAATCCGGCACCGCCTCGGGGACGGCTTCCTCGGGTGAGACGTCCGGTACCGGCGAATCCTCGGGCACGACCGCGCAGAACCGGGTCTTCCCGGCGCCGGCGCAGGCTCCCACCACGCCCGCACCGACTCCGACACCGACACCGTCGCCGGAGTCCGGAGCGCCGAATCCGGCGCTGACGCCGCAGCAGCAGGCCAAGCAGGAGATCGACGCGGCGCGGGCACTGCGCCAGAGCACCGACCCGCAGGTCCAGCAGCTGGCGGCCCAGCAGCTGGACTGCCACAAGCCGGATCCGCTGGCCGGTAACGACGATCCGAAGCTGCCGCTGGTGACCTGCTCGTCGGATGGCAACGAGGTGTATCTGCTGGCCCCGATGCGCATCGACGGCCAGGACATCAAGGATGCGAGCTCGTCGCTGAACCAGCAGTCGCAGTGGGCGGTCGATCTGACGTTCAAGAACGCCGACGCCTGGGCCGACCTCACCAAGGAATACCTGCAGAAGCAGGTGGCGTTCACCCTCGACTCGAAGGTGATCAGCGCGCCCGTCGTGCAGCAGGGACCGCAGCTCGGCGGCACCACCCAGATCACCGGTCAGTTCAACGCCTCCACCGCCAAGGAACTCGCCAACTCGCTGAAGTACGGTTCGCTGCCGCTGTCGTTCGAGGTGTCGGAAGCGTCCACGGTATCGGCGACGCTGGGCCTGGCCTCACTGCACGCCGGTTTGATCGCCGGTGCGATCGGCCTGATCGCGGTGTTGCTGTACTGCCTGCTCTATTACCGGATGCTCGGCTTCCTCGCCGGGTTCTCGCTGGTGGCCTCGGGTGTGGCGGTGTACGGCATCATCGTGCTGCTCGGCAGGTGGATCAACTTCACCCTGGACCTGGCCGGTATCGCCGGTCTGATCATCGGGATCGGTATGACCGCGGACTCGTTCGTCGTGTTCTTCGAACGCATCAAGGACGAGATGCGCGAGGGCCGCAGTTTCCGCTCGGCCGTCCCGCGCGGCTGGGCTCGCGCGCAGCGCACCAACCTCTCCGGTAAGACCGTCAGCCTCATCGCCTCGGTGGTGCTCTACATCCTGGCGGCCGGTCAGGTGAAGGGCTTCGCGTTCACCCTCGGCCTCACCACCGTGCTCGACGTGGTCGTGCTCTACCTGGTGACCTCGCCACTGATGATGCTGGCCTCGCGCTCGCCCTTCTGGGCGAAGCCGTCGGTCAACGGTCTGGGCGCGGTGCAGCAGCTCGCGCGGGAACGCAAGGCGGCCGGCACTCTCGTAGGGACGGGGGCACGATGAGCGACAATCGCAGTCAGGTGTTGGAGGAACCACTCGTGGACGAGTCGCTGCCCGCGGCGGACGCACCGAAGCACGGATTCTTCGAACGCCTCTACACCGGCACCGGTGGCTTCCAGATCGTCGGCCGCCGCAAGTTGTACTACGGCATCGCCGCGGTGCTGGTCCTGATCGCGGTGCTGAGCATCGCGCTGCGCGGCTTCACCCTCGGCATCGATTTCGCCGGCGGTACGAAGATCCAGATCCCGGCGACCAGCGGTATGAGCACGACCTCGGTCGAGGACACCTACTCGCAGGCACTGGGACACAGCCCGGTGACCGTGCAGAAGGTCGGCTCGGGTTCCTCGGCCTCCTTCGAGATCCGTTCCGAGACACTGGATTCCGCGCAGCAGGACAAGATCGCGGATGCGCTGTTCACGAAGTACCACCCCAAGGATTCCAGCGGTACGGCCAGCCGCAGCGTCATCAGCGTCACCGAGATCAGCGAGACCTGGGGTGGGCAGATCACCCGCAAGGCGCTCATCGCGCTGGTGGTGTTCGTCCTGTTGACGATGATCTACATCGCGATCCGATTCGAACGCGACATGTCGATCGCCGCGATCGCCTCGCTGTTCTTCAACATGATCGTCACCGCCGGCATCTATTCGATCGTCGGCTTCGAGGTCACGCCCGCCGCGGTGATCGGCCTGCTGACCATCCTGGGATATGTGCTCTACGACAACGTCGTGGTGTTCGACAAGGTCGAGGAGAACACCCGCGGCGTCCTGCATCTGACCCGGCGCACCTACGGTGAACAGGCCAACCTCGCCGCCAACCAGACGCTGATGCGTTCGATCAACACCACGGTGATCGGCATTCTGCCCATCGTCGGCATGCTGGTGATCGCGGTCTGGCTGCTCGGTGTGGGCACGCTGAAGGATCTCGCGCTGGTGCAGCTGGTCGGCATGATCGTCGGCGCCTACTCGTCGATCTTCTTCGCCGTGCCGCTGCTGGTGTCGATCAAGGAGCGCTTCGGCCCGGTGGCCGCGCACACCCGCAAGGTGCTCGCCAAGCGTGCCGCCGGCGATTCCGGCCGCACAGGTGAGACGCCGGCCCGCCGCGCCTCCGGTACCCCGGTGGCCACTCGCACCCGCGACAGCGGTTCCGCCGCACCGAGACCCGGTGCCCGGCCCACCGGGAAGCGGCACAAGAGAACCCACTGATGAGGCGAAGGGGGTCGGATCGCGTGCGGCGGACGCTCCGGCGGACATTCGGTGTGATCGCGGCCGGTGCACTGGTCACCGGCGTGATCGCGGGTTGTTCCAGCAAGAACCAGGTGCCATCCATCGGATATGCCGTCGACGCGGTGCCGGCCACCTACAACGGCGGGAGTGCGGCCGGCGTCGCGGCCGGTTCCGCGGCGCTGTTCTCTCGCGTGCTGACCGGGTTCTTCTACACCGGTCCGGACGGCCAGCCCGTCGCCGACACCGATGTCGGCACCGCCAACGAGGTGGCCGGCGAGGCGCAGACCATCCGGTACCGGCTCAACCGCGACGCGGTCTACTCCGACGGGGTGCCCACCTCGTGCGACGATCTGGTACTCGAATGGGCCGCGCGCAGTGGGCGATTCACCAAACCCGGCCCGGGCGGTGCGATTCCGCTGTTCGATGCCGCCTCCACCACCGGCTACTCCGATATCGAGCGGGTCGAATGCCAGCCCGGCTCGAAGGACGCGACCGTGGTGTTCCGGCCCGATCATCACTTCCTGGCCTGGCAGACGCTGTTCAACGCCGGTGATCTGATGCCGGCACACATCGCCGCCAAGGCCGCGGGTGTGCCGAATGTGGTGGCGGCGGTGCAGTCCGGCGACCAGGCCGCACTCGATCGGCTGGCGCAGTTCTGGAACACCGGCTGGAATCTGAAATCCGGTGACATCAACGCCGACCTGCTGCCGTCCTCGGGGCCGTACCGCATCGAGTCCTACAGCGACGGCGACGGTTTGGTGCTGGTGAAGAACGAGAAGTGGTGGGGCAACAAGCCGGCCACGCCCCGCATCGTGGTGTGGCCCAAGAACGCCGATCTGAAGAAGAAGATCTCCGACAACTCTGTCGAGGTGGTCGATATCGGGGCGGGCTCGGTGAAAGACCTGAGCCTGAACAAGTTCTCGGTGAATCAGGAACCGGGGCGCGGCGCCGAGCAGTTGGTGCTGTCCACCGCGGGTGTCTTCGCTTCCGCCGACGCCCGGCGCGCGTTCGCGCTGTGTGTTCCGCGGCAGGCGTTGTTCGACACCCTCGGGCATCCGGGTTTCGACAGTAAATCCGACCTGGGCTCCGGGCCCCTGAATTCCCGCACGGTACAAGCTGATTCGGTGTACTACCCGGCGATCACGGGACCGGCGGACAAATATCGCGCGGGTGACGCGCCGGGTGCGCAGCGGGCTCTCGCGGCAGCCGGGGTGGCCAACCCCACGATCCGCATCGGCTATCGCAGCCCCGACGACCGCCGTGCCCGCACCGTCGCGATGATCGGCGATGCCTGCAAGGCGGCGGGTGTGACCGTCGTCGACGCCGGTGCGGCGGACTTCACGCCCGCGGAACTGGGCGCCGGCAAGGTGGACGCCGTACTCGGCGGCACCGCGGCGGCCGTGGGCCCGGCCGGCTCGCTGCCGGGGATCGAGGCGACCGCGGCGCTACGCACCGGTCAGGGCGTGAATTTCGGGCGTTTCGGCAACGGGCGTTACGATGCGATCGCGGATCAGCTTGCGGCGGATGACAATTCGGTGACGGTGTTGAATCTCGACACCGAGGCCGAGAATCTGCTGTGGAACGAGATGCCGTCGATCCCGCTGTTCAACACGCCTCGGACCGTCGCGTTCGGGAAGGGCCTGGAGAACGGGGTCGCGAGCCCCACCAAGGCCGGTGCGGGCTGGAATATGGACCGCTGGGTGTTGCGGCGGTGAGCGTCCTCGGACGCTGGATGAGGGAGCGGGTGTAGATGAGTAAGCACACGATGGTGGAAACGGCCGAAACCGCGGAGCAGAAGGTCGCGCGGACCGCCGAGGTGGTCGGGCGACTGACGCGCTGGCACGACGATTTCCCCACCCCCGGTGTGCGTTTCGCGGACCTGACCCCGGTGTTCGCCGACGCCGAGGGCTTCCACGCGGTGATCGAATGCCTGGCCGCCTGCGCTCCCGACGCCGATCTGGTGGCCGGGGTGGACGCGCGCGGATTCCTGCTGGGCGCCGGTGTGGCGGCGCTGCTCGGGACCGGTGTGGTGGCGGTGCGCAAGGGCGGCAAACTGCCGCCGCCGGTGCTCTCCCGCGAGTACACCCTCGAATACGGCTCCGCCGCCTTGGAGATTCCGGCCGACGGCATCGACCTCACCGGCCGCAAGGTGTTGCTGCTCGACGACGTTCTCGCCACCGGTGGCACGCTGGCCGCCGCCGCGGAACTGTTCCGCGCCGCCGGGGCGCAGGTGGCCGCGGCCGCGGTGGTTCTCGAGATCGGCGAACTCGGCGGACGTGCTCGCCAGGGCGACTATGCGCTGACCTCGATCGTGCAGGTGTGAGTCGCGTGTCGGTTGTAGGGGGCGCGCGGGGATCGTTATGCTGACGTGCGGCAAGGGGGCCCGGATGAACGACCGACGGACGATCGCATGAACGAGTACCACAGTGCGCGCGACAGTGCCGGAACAGGGCACGCCGACCGGTGGTGGCGATGAGCCGCAGCCGGCGTACCCGCATCGGGGCCGCGCTCGCGGGCGCGGTGGGCGTCGCGTTCGTCGTCGGCGGCGCGACCGCTGCGGCTACTCCTTCGGTGGCGCTGCGGGGCGGCGCCACCATCACGGCCCGGGTCACGGGGGAGAAGGCCGGGCAGGCCTGCCGGATCACCGGTTCGGGTATCGATATGCCCTGGCGTACGGTCGGTTCCGACGGTTCGGTGGAACTGGACAGCGGACCGGTTCCATCGGGACGGCACAACGCTCGCGTCGTCTGCCGGGATCCGCGCACGGACGCGGCCTCACAGCATGCGGTGGGTAAGGAAGAGGACGTCTTCACCGGCCATTGGGCTCCGGCCTTCGAATTCCTCCACCATCATCGGATGGAATTCCTTACCCCGCACGAGCCCTGAGTCGATCGAACACCGAGCCGATCTGCTTCCGGTGGCACTAGATCCGCGCCAGCAGCCGCGCGATGATCCCGGTCACCACGAGCCAGAACACCGCTGCCAGACCGTAGTTGATGATGATGTCCCAATCTCGGGAGCCGGTGTTGAACAGGCCCGGGAAGAACAACGCCAGCGGTTCGGCCAACCCCTTGATGAAGGTGAAGAACCGGTTGCTCTGGTTGGCATCGAAGACCTGCAGCAGGATGTAGACGATCTCGATCAGTGCGAGCACACCGCCGACCGTGCTGACGATCGCCGCGACGCCGCCTGCGGGATTTGTCCGATAGGTTCTATATCTGTACATGTGGTCCGAATACCCCCGCGACGGCGTTGAACGCAGCCGATTTTGTCCAGAGGGCTGGACTCCGAAAAAGGGTGAGCACTGCTCTTGACAGGGGCGCATCGGTGGGCGATGATTGAGTCACCAAAGAGAGCAATGCTCACAAAAGCGAGGAGTAGTCATGAACGCCACCCGGTACATCGCGCCCACCGGTATCGACCCGATCATGAACCGGATGTTCAACGTCCTGCCGAAATGGGGCATCAGCGTGATGGGATCCCGGCTGCTGGCCGTGCGCGGTCGCACCTCCGGGGAGTGGCGGACCACGATGGTCAACGTCCTGCAGGATGCGGACGGGACCCGCTATCTGGTCGCACCTCGTGGTCGCACCCAGTGGGTTCGCAATATCCGCGTCGCCGGCGGCGGAGAGTTGCGGCTGGGGCGCAAGACCGAGGCGTTCACGGTGACCGAGGTCGCCGACGCCGACAAGGTGCCGGTGCTGCGGCTGTACCTGAAGAAGTGGGGCTGGGAGGTCGGCAAATTCTTCGAGGGCGTGACCGCCGATGCCGCCGACGCGGAACTCGCCGCCATCGCCCCCGGCTTCCCCGTCTTCCGGATCAACTGAGCCGCAACGACTTCCGTCGCCGGTGACGGATGTCACCGGCAATGTGATCTTGCGGCTCCGTCGTCGGTTCGCTAGAGTTGTCGAGTCTTGTTTCCGTTGATCGGAGTCGTGCCGTTGCTCTTCTGAGGTAGCCATCGCGTGGCCCGCACTTCTGCGCGCCATTCCCGCCGCCCTCAGGAGCACGCATATGTCTATTTCGACGATTTCGCTGTCCGATCTCACCTTCGCCTGGCCCGACGGCACCCCGGTGTTCGACGGTCTCGACGCGGTGCTCGGACCCGGCCATATCGGTCTGGTGGGTAGTAACGGCGCCGGGAAATCCACCCTCTTGCGGCTGATCACCGGGGAGTTGCGCCCTGTCCGCGGTTCGGTGACGGTCCCCGGGCGGCTCGGATATCTGCGTCAGGACCTCGGCTTGGCCGCAGGTCAGCGCGTCGACGCCGTCCTCGGTATCGGTGGCGTGCGGGCCGCGCTGCACCGCATCGAATCCGGCGCGGGGACCGACGCCGATTTCGACCGGGTCGGAAACCGCTGGGATGTCGAGGAATCGGCGATCGCGCTGCTCGGCCGGCTGGGCCTGAACTACCTGGCCGACGATGTGGCACAACTGGATCGGCGCCTGGAAACCCTGTCCGGTGGTGAGACGGTACTGCTCGGACTGGTGGCCGAACTGCTGCGCGAGCCCGACGTGCTGTTGCTCGACGAACCCACCAACAATCTGGATTCCGCTGCCCGCCAACGGCTTTACGACGTGGTCGAGGGCTTCGCCGGCACCGTGCTGACCGTCAGCCACGACCGCGAACTGTTGCGACGGGTCACCACCGTCGCCGAGCTGCGCCGCGGTGAGATCCGCACGTTCGGCGGTAATTTCGACGATTACGAGCAGATCGTCGAGGCCGAACAGGAGGCCGCTCGCGCGGCGATCCGCGATGCCCGAAGCGATGTGCGCAAACAGTCGCGCGAACTGGTCGAGGCCAGGGTCAAACTGGACCGGCGCCTGCGCTACGGGCAGAAGATGTGGGACACCAAGCGTGAACCGAAGATCGTGATGGCCGAGCGCAAACGGCAGGCGCAGGTCTCGGCCGGCAAACTGCGCAACAACCACATCGCCAAGGTGGAGGAGGCTCGATCGACCCTGGAACAGGCCCAGGACCTGCTACGCGACGATCGCGAGATCCGCGTCGACCTGCCCGGAACCAGACTGTATCCCGGTCAGGACGTGGTGGCGTTGGACCAGGTGCGGCTGGCCAACGGGCCGGTGGTCACGCTGCGGGTGAGCGGTCCCGAACGCATCGCGCTCACCGGGCGCAACGGCGCCGGCAAGACCACGCTGCTGCATCGGCTCGTCGCGGAACCGCCGAAGGTGCCCTGGCGGCTGCTGCCGCAGCGGCTCGACATCTTCGACGAGCGGCTGTCGGTCTTCGACAACGTGTCCGCGGCCGCTCCGCACGCCGGTGCCGAACGGATTCGCGCACAGTTGGCGCGGTTCCTGTTCCGCGGCGGTGACGCCGATGTCGCGGCGGGCGCGCTCTCGGGTGGCGAGCGGTTGCGGGCCGCGCTGGCGATGCTGCTGCTCGCCGAACCGGCGCCGAAACTGTTGCTGCTCGACGAGCCCACCAACAATCTGGATCTGCCCAGCCTCCGCCACCTCACCGAGGCGCTGACCAGCTTCGAGGGGGCGCTGATCGTGGTCAGCCACGACCCGCGCTTCCTCGATGAGATCGGCGTCACGCGCCGCCTGGAACTCGGCCCGGGCGGGTTGGTGGATGAATCGGGTTCCGGAACCGGTTGACCGAACGGGGTGCGTCGAGCCGGACCGGTGCACCCACGGGAAAACTCCTACTAAAGTGGGTGTTCTGGGCTGTTGAAGCGGTCGGCTAGGGTGTGGCGATCGAGGCGTGAGAGGTGGTGGCATGACTCAGCATCTGGAGAAGGCGAATGCCGGGAATTCGGCGGCCGGTGATGCCGCACCGGCGACGCCGCCGGCCGCCCCCGCGCCGCGTCCCGCTGCGCCGAAGTCCGGCGCCGACCGAGGTGGTGAGCCGCCGGCCTCGTCCCCGTCCCCGCGCAACATGCCGATGAAGCAGCCGGGCGCACCGGCCGCGGTGCCGAGTTCGGCCTCACGGCGGGTGCGGGCCCGGCTGGCCCGCCGGATGACCGGGCAGCGGGGTATCGCCGCGGTCAAGCCGGTGCTGGAGCCGCTGGCGACCGTGCACCGGGAGCTGTATCCCAAGGCGAATCTGCAGTTGCTGCAGCGCGCCTTCGACGTGGCCGACGAGAAGCACTCCCACCAGTTCCGCAAGTCCGGCGACCCGTACATCACCCATCCGCTGGCGGTGGCCAACATCCTCGCCGAACTGGGGATGGACACCACCACGCTGGTGGCCGCCCTGCTGCACGACACGGTCGAGGACACCGGTTATTCGCTGGACGAGCTGACCGCGGATTTCGGTTCCGAGGTCGCCCATCTCGTCGACGGCGTGACCAAGCTGGACAAGGTCAACCTGGGCGCGGCCGCGGAGGCCGAGACGATCCGCAAGATGATCATCGCGATGGCCCGCGATCCGCGGGTGCTGGTGATCAAGGTCGCCGACCGGCTGCACAATATGCGCACGATGCGCTTCCTGCCGCCGGAGAAGCAGGCGAAGAAAGCGCGCGAGACGCTGGAAGTCATTGCGCCACTGGCACATCGGCTCGGTATGGCCACGGTCAAATGGGAGCTCGAGGATCTGGCATTCGCGATCCTGCACCCGAAGAAGTACGACGAGATCGTGCGGCTGGTGGCCGACCGCGCCCCGTCCCGCGACACCTACCTGGCGCGGGTGCGGGCCGAGATCGTGAACACCCTGGCGGCGAGCCGGATCAACGCGATCGTCGAGGGCAGGCCCAAGCACTACTGGTCGATCTATCAGAAGATGATCGTCAAGGGTAAGGATTTCGACGACATCCACGACCTGGTCGGCATCCGGATCCTGTGCGACGAGGTGCGCGACTGCTACGCCGCGGTCGGTGTGGTGCATTCGCTGTGGCAGCCGATGGCGGGCCGGTTCAAGGACTACATCGCGCAGCCGCGCTACGGCGTGTACCAGTCGCTGCACACCACGGTGGTGGGCCCGGACGGCAAACCGCTGGAGGTGCAGATCCGCACCCAGGACATGCATCGCACCGCCGAATTCGGCATCGCCGCACACTGGCGCTACAAGGAGACCAAGGGCAAACATTCCGGCGACGCCGCCGAGGTCGACGATATGGCCTGGATGCGGCAGCTGCTGGACTGGCAGCGGGAGGCCGCGGACCCCGCGGAGTTCCTGGAGTCGCTGCGGTTCGACCTGAAATCCCCGGAGATCTTCGTGTTCACGCCGAAGGGCGATGTGATCACGCTGCCGCAGGAGTCGACCCCGGTCGACTTCGCCTACGCCGTCCATACCGAGGTGGGCCACCGCTGCATCGGCGCGCGGGTCAACGGCCGGTTGGTGGCGCTGGAACGGCAGCTGGAGAACGGTGAAGTCGTCGAGATCTTCACCTCGAAGGCACAGAACGCCGGCCCGAGCCGGGACTGGCAGAACTTCGTGGTGTCACCGCGGGCGAAGGCCAAGATCCGGCAGTGGTTCGCCAAGGAACGCCGCGAGGAGGCGCTGGAGGCCGGTAAGGAGCAGATCTCCAAGGAGGTCCGCCGTTCCGGTCTGCCGCTGCAGCGGCTGATGAGCGTGGACGCGATGTCCGCGCTGGCGCACGAACTGCACTATGCCGACATCTCCGCGCTGTACGCGGCGGTGGGAGAGAACCAGGTCTCGGCGCACCACGTCGTGCAACGCCTGATGGCGCAGCTCGGTGGCGTCGGCGACGTGGAAAACGAACTGGCCGAACGGAGTACACCGTCGACGCTGCCGGCGCGGCAGCGCACCATCGGCGACGCCGGCGTCGAAATCCCCGGCGCCCCCGGTACGGTCGCGAAACTGGCCAAATGCTGTACCCCGGTGCCGGGCGACGAGATCATGGGCTTCGTGACTCGCGGCGGCGCGGTGAGTGTGCACCGGACCGATTGCACGAACGCGGATTCGCTACGCGCGCAACAGGAACGGATCATCGAGGTCAAATGGGCGCCCTCGCCGTCGTCGGTCTTCCTGGTGGCGATTCAGATCGAGGCGCTGGACCGCACCCGGCTGCTGTCGGATGTGACCAAGGTGCTGGCCGACGAGAAGGTCAACATCCTGTCCGCGTCGGTGATGACCTCCGGTGACCGGGTGGCGATCAGCAAGTTCACCTTCGAGATGGGCGATCCCAAGCATCTCGGGCATCTGCTGAACGTGGTCCGCAACGTGGAGGGGGTCTACGACGTCTACCGGGTGACCTCGGCGGCCTGATCCGCGGGCGGCAGTTCCGCCTGAGCGCGCGACAACTGCACCGCGGCCACGCACATCACCAGTACCGAGGCGATGACCACGATCGTGCCGGCCGTGCCGGTCCGTAGTCGCTCGTCCAGCACGGTGAGACCGAGGAATGCGGCGCCGAGCGGTTCGGCGACGGTGAAGGCGGGCAGCGAGGCCGACAGCGCCCCGGCCTGGTAGCCGCGCTGTTGCAGATAGAGCCCCACGATGCCCGCGGCCACCAGGGTGTACGTCTGCCAGCTGGTGAGCGCTGTGGTGAGACCGCGTCCGAACAGCTGGATGACGTGCTGGGTGAGCGCGGCGGACACGCCGAACAGCAGACCGGCCGCGGTCCCCAGCATGAGTGCCTGCAATCCGGTCACCCGGATCACCACCGCGATCACGACCGCCGCGGCGACCACGCCCAGAACCAGAATCAGCGGCCACATCCAGGTCGACCACGGCGCGTCGGAGATGCCCTCGGTGGGATCGCCGACGACGAGGAAGCAGGCCAGTGCGGCCGAGAGCGCGACCGCGTGCGCCCACATGACCGGCGTGACCGGGCGGCGGCTGTAGTGCGCGGCCAGCGGTAACGCGAAGACCAGTGCGGTCACCAGAATCGGCTGCACGATCAGCACCGATCCCAGCGCCAGCGCCACGACTTGGAACACGAACCCGCCGGCGTCGCCGATGATGCCGGCCCACCAGCGCGGATTGCGAACGAGCTGGGCTACCAAGGCGTCACCGGCCGGCACGTCGGCCGCCGCGCGTTGCTGGGCGACCGCCGACACGGCGAACAGGACGGCGCCGATGAAGGCGCAGATGACCGCGGCGACGGGAAAGTTGCTCACTCGATCAGTGTGCCGCCCGCGACCTGCGGCCACGGCATCGGGATCGGTGTATCGGTTCGAGGTGGTGTGCTGCGGGGCCGGCGAAAGTCCCGGAGGAGCGCGAGAACGGCGAATGTACCCACATCGGGCGGTGCGGCCCATCCGAATAACGGGAATGCTCGAAACGGGTGAATGGCAATTGTTCGGCAACATATTTCGCGGGGCGTCCGGAGTTGCGGCGAGTTGCCCTCGCCCAGGCCCGAATTCTGCGTTCGCCGCCGTGTTGCCGAGGCTTTCGGCGGCTGTCGATCCCGGTCGGTCGCGTGGTCCGGGGCGAATCCTTCGCGCAGGTAGGAAGGTTCGGGGACGGCGATCGCGGATGTGCTCGCGCACCGACGGAGGGCCTGCGCTCCGAGCCGGATTCTGTTACGGTTTATTGCGTTTCGGGGTGCGCGCGATGTTCGGCGACAACTCGAATCCACATGATGATCGCCGGACGGGTCGCAGTGGCACTCGACCCTCAGAACTGTTGTAGACAGCGGGTTTGAAGGGGGTCAGATCATGCTGACCGTGCTGACATGCTCGGCGGCGACCGTACCGGTCGCCTCGGGCCTCTATCGCGGATGTGGCGCACCCACATTCGCGCCGACCCTCGATCGGGCGTTCGAGATACCCCCGTTCACACCCCTTGACCTGCGTGGATGTGGTATCTCCCGAATCTCGGCGGCCTCGGACGGCGCGTCGAGTTCGCCGAATTCGTCGGGTACGGGACAATTTCCGTTCGGGAAGGGCCTCGGTGACGCCGCACCCGGTGGTGTGCCGTCGGCGCCGTCCCACGGCGGTACCGCTGACAACAACTACCCGTTCTCCACGAACTGATCGCCGAGAGGGTCCGACGATGCTGCACGACGTGCCCGGCTCCGCGGGGATGAGGGAATGTTGAAGCCGTACAAAGAAGTCCAACGGTGGTTCCCGGCGCTGGAACCCGAACACGCCGTGCCCGCGGCCGCGCCGGGGGAATCCGACGCCGTCGACGACGAGGCGGACCCTGGAGCGGCGCGGTATCCGCACTACATCCGCGACACCGAGCCCGAACCGTTCGACATTCCGTTCGCCGACGAACCGGCCACGCGACGCAGCGAATTCGTCGGGGGCTGGACCGACTGGGTCGGCAGCCACGCGCCCGGACCCGACGACGACTATCCCGACCACGAGGGTGAGGTGCTGCGCCTGCCCCGCGACGCCGAGACCGGCGAGGGCCGGCCCCGGGGCCGCCGCCGGACCCGGGCGGCCGGTGCCGACGGCGACGATGCGGAGGGATCCGGGGCGCGTTCGCCGGTGGACGATTCCGACGAGCGCGACGACGTGGACACAGACGAGGTGGACACACCCGAGTGGATTCTTCCGCCCCGGCGCGAGCACGGCGAGAGCGGCCGGATCGTGCGCCGCGCCCCCGGCCCGGCCTCTCCGGCCCTGCGTGACTACATCCGCCCGAGCCGGTTGCGGGTCGCGCTCGTCCTCGCGGTAGCCGTGTTATTGCTGGCGGTCGCAGGCGGTTTCGCGCTGTACCTGCTGCGCTCCGGTGACGACGGAAAACAGTCGACGGCGCCGCTGCCGGTACGACCGGCGGTGGGCGACGAGGCGCCGATGCTGCGGCTCACCTCGGCGTTCGGCGCCGATTCCGGCGCGCGGGTGGGTTCGGCGGCGCACTGCCCGACCGAACGGTCCGCGCGCGTTGTGCGCGGCGCCGAGGTCGGCGGCACCGATTCCGGGCCGGACGCGATCATGTGGTTCCAGCACGCCTTCTACGTCGAACGCTCGGCCGAGCGAGCCCGCGAGGTGGTGGCGCCGGACGCGGCGGTCTCGCCGGCGGCGGTGATCCAGCGCGGCATCGCCTCGGTGCCGGTGGGCACCGACTATTGCGTGCGGGTGGTCACATTGGACGAGAACAGGTATTCGGTGGAGGTGACCGAACGGCGGCCGGGCGCGACCCCCGCCACCTACGACAAGCAGTTGGTGACCACCGCGGTGGTCGGCGGCCGCACCCTGATCACGGGCATCACGGCCGGGTAAGAGGAGAGCTGAGATGGGACAGGACTGGAGCCGATGGCTCGACGAGACGTCCGACGCGGACGTCGCGGCGAGCTCGCGACCGCGTGGACGGGCGCCGGTGGTCCGGTTGCGTAAGGGGCGGCGTGACGACGGTGAGGGTGGTGGCCTGCCGCGCCCGATTCTGGTCGTCGGCGGCTGCGGTGGGGCCGGAACCACCACCACCGCACTGGGACTCGCGGGCGAACTGGGCGCGGAGGCCGCGGCGGTGGCCGTCGACGCCACCGTCGCCGGCAGCGATCTGGCCCTGCGCGGCGCCGACGAACATCTGAGTCCGATCAGTCTGCAGCAGTGGCTGTACGGCCGCGGTGACGACGAACCGGCGCCGCTGAAGGAATGTCTCTCACAGGCGAGTTCCGGTATCGGCCTGCTGTGGCGCGACGCCTCCCCGTTGCGCCGCCGCGCCACCTATCTGACGGTGGCCCGGGCCGTCGCCGACGCCGGCTTCACCCCGGTGTACGACGGCGGCAGCCCGATCGCCGCCCGTCAGCTGCGGCCGCTGCTCGAGGACGCGGAAGTGGCTCTGGTGCTGTCGATTCCGGCGCGTGCCGATGCCGCCAACCGTTTGCGGGTCACGCTGGAATGGCTCGACGACGAGTTCGGCGGCCACGCCGAGGGGCAGGGCGGCGGCATCGTCGGTGACACCACGATCGTGATCTCACATCAGTTGCCCGGCAACGACTCTCGAGTGGCCGATCACCTGCGCGAACATCTCACCGGCTGGGTCCGCGACATCCGCGAGATCCCCTACGACACCCACCTGGCGCGCGGAGAGCTGGTGCGCCACAACGCACTCGACGCCGAAACCCGGAGGGCGTACCGGCGGCTGCTGGGTGGGATGGCATCATGACCGCGGCCATGAAGGAACCTCGCTCATCCGAAACCCCGCCTGCGGCAGGCGTTGTCGCACCGGCGGAGTCCCGTCGCGCGCCCATCTGGGACCGCCCGGTGCCGGGTGCCGGACGGGCGCCGCTGGTGTGGTTGCTGGGGGTGCACGGCGGCGCGGGAGCCAGTACCCTCGCGCATGTGCTTGCGCCTGCGGCGGATTCGCACCGGCGCTGGCCCGGTGTGTTCGAACGCGAATCACCTTTCGTGGTGCTGGTCGCCCGCGAGACCATCGCCGGGCTGACCCGCGCCCATGATCTGCTGCGCCAGCACCGGGCCGGGCTCGCCGGGCCGAGCGAGGTGCTGGGCCTGGTGACCGTGGCCGCGCGCCCGGGCCGGATCCCGGCCGAGATCCGGCGTTACCGCGATGTGGTCGGCGCATTGGCCGGGCAGGTGTGGCAGATGCCCTGGATCGAGGAGTGGACGCTGGTCGAACCCGATCAGCTGCCGGTGTGGTCGCCGAGCGATCCGCCGCCACAGCAGCGCAAGCGCAAACTCGATCCGCTGCAGGAAGTTCCGCACGAGGTGGACGCGCTGGGAATGAGCATCGTCGACCTGGTGCGGGAGACGGTCGGCGCCGGTTCGCAACAGGAGGAGCAACGATGATCGTGCCCGGACGTTGTGCTGCCGCGACCACGCCGACAGCTGTTTCCGACGGTGTACCTCCGGTACCCGGCTTTGTATTCCGATCACCTATTGAGAAGGACGCTCGATGAGTACCATCCTGGCCGCTGTACACGAGACGTACGGCGTTGTTCTCGCTCAGGTCGGGAATCCGACACCCGAGACGCCGCCGGCCGCCGACAAGCTCATGAAACTGGTGCGCTACTTCACGTGGTTCGTGCTGCTGTCGGGAATCCTGGGCATCACCTACGCCGGTGGCCGCTTCGCCTGGGAGAAGTGGACCGGCGGCGGGCTGGAATCGCCGAAGATGGTGGCGGGCGCCATGATCGGCGGCATCGTCGCCACCAGTGCGGGCACGATCATGAACGCAGTCATCGGATCGTGAAGGGCGCCGCGATCGTGCTGGCCTACAAGCAGATGCCCGCGGACGTGATCGAACCGATCATGCAACTGATCAACTGGTTACTGTGGTGCGTGCTGTTGCTGTGCCTGGCCTGGATGATCATCTCCGCGGGCCGGCTGTGGTCGGCGATGCGCGACGACATGGCAGTCAACGACGCCTCGCACGGCATCGTGATGAGCCTGATCGGCGCCATCGTGGCCAGTTCGGCAAGTGCGATCGCATTGACCCTGCTTCCTGCGTGAGCCGGTGACAGATTTCCCCATGCCCGCCGATGACACCACGGCGACAACCACATTCGACGAAACGACAGTCGACGACGACCTGCGACGGGAGGTGACGGTATGAGCAACAAGGACACCTACGACGAGCGCAGCGGCATCTCCTTCGGTGTCATCGTCTCCGCGGCAGTGATCGCCCTGATCGTGATCGTCGGCGTCTTCGTCTACGTCGGCCGTGACACCTCCTCTTCTGATGCCCGGAAAACGGATCCGCCGCCCTCGCCCGTCGCGGGCTCGGGCGCGACCGGATTCGCCGAACCCGATACGGACCTGTTCCGTCGCCGCGTCGATATACCCAACAATCCTGCGGGACAACCACTTCCGCAGAACACCGCACAGCAGCACGACTCGTCGGATCCGGACTGGCTGACCGCGGCGCCCGCCGGCACCACCGAACCGCGTGGCTGGCAGCGGGTCTACGGCGCCTCGGTGCCGTTCTCCACCAGCGACGGTCCGACCCGGATCGACGACAAGGGACTGGCCGTCGGCTATTCCCACACACCGCAGGGGGCGGCATTGGCGGCGGCGCAGATCACCTATCGGCTCAACGCGCGGCCCGGCGACCGGGATCTGTACGTGCGCCAGGTGCGGGTCTCGGCCCAGCAGGTCGCGGCCTACGACAAGGCGCGCGGTGACGGCAAACTGCCCGATCAGCAGCCGGCGCGGATCACCAGGTACCTGGTCGCCCCCGACGCGTTCCAGATCGAGAACTACGCCGACGATATGGCGATCGTGCGGCTCGCCGCCCGCGGGCCGGTCAACGACGGCAAACAGATGTGGGCGGCGATCCGGCTGGTCATGGTGTGGGACAACGGGGACTGGCGACTCAAACCCACCGACAGCAGAGCCACGCCGAGCGAATACGTCGACACCCTGCAGGGGTGGACCCGATGGTGAGCACAGCAATTTCGAGAAAGGCACGAGAGTCAGCCGATGGTCCGGATCGAGTCCCTGCGACACATCGAGGAGTGGATCTCATGGTGAGGCGCATCGTCACGATCTTCGCGGTCGTGTTCACCGTCATGATCGCGACCCCGACGGTGGCCTACGGGCAGACCTACGGATTCGACCCGACCTGCAACGAGATCCACGACGATCTCGACGGTCTGGGCCTGCCCGGCATTTCGCTCGGCGACGCCGCCTCCGCGGCGTGCAAGGCGGGCAATGCCGCCACCCATCCCGGTGACGCCGCGAACGCGGTGAAGGACAAGGCGTGGGATTCCACCTTCGGCAAGGTGGTCGACTCGTTGATGAACGGTCTGGGCGAGGCGCTGATCCTGGCGTTGACCTTCTGGATGAAGGTGCCCAACGATCGCATCAGCGACGGCGGAGCGCTGTTCCAGAAGGTCAACGACTACACCTATCAAGCGCAGATCCTGCTGCTGATCGTGTCGGTGATCCTGTCCGGCGCCAGACTCGCCGAAGCCAGACGCGGTGCGGCACTGAGCGAGGCCGCGGAATCGTTCCGGATGTTCGCCCGGGTGATCTTCAGTTCCTGGATGCTGGGCGCCGTGGTGGTCGCGGGTACGCAGGCCTCGGATCGCTTCTCGCAGTGGGTGATCGAGGACGCCACCAACGGCAATGCGCGCAGCCTCGCCGAGCTGATGGTGAAAACGTCCAAGCTGCAAGCGTTTTCGCCCGGCCTGGTGCTGATCATCGCGATCGTCGGCCTGCTCGGCGCGCTGGCGCAGATCGTGCTCGCGATCGTGCGCCAGGGCATGCTGGTGGTGGCCGCGGGGGTGCTGCCGCTGGCCGCGGCGGCGTCGGGCACCAGTACCGGTCGGCAGGCCTACCCGAAGCTGATCGGCTGGATCATCGCGTTCATGCTGTGGAAACCGGTCGCCGCGATCGTCTACATGATCGCCTTCGTCACCGCCGGTGACACCAACTCGACGACACCGACTTCCGGTCTGCCCGACGCCGATCAGGCTCAGCGGATGCTGGTCGCGATCGTGCTGCTGTGCAGTGTCGCCTTCGTCCTGCCGGCGCTGATGCGACTGGTCACCCCGGCGGTGGCGATCGTCGGCAGCGGCGGTTCGGGTCTGGCCGCCACCGGTGGTCTGCTGCTGGGTGCGGCCGCGCTGGGCGCGGTCGGCACCAAGGCGGTCGGAGTGCGCGGCCAGGCCGCGGCCGGTG
>NZ_BDBL01000072.1 GCF_001612965.1 Nocardia kruczakiae NBRC 101016 | reverse complement strand
AGGCGCACAAACAGTCCGGCCGGATAACCGACCTTCTTGAGAGGCAACTTTTCCAGCCTAACCACCGAAGCTCGCGAAGTCAACTCACGATCTCTGGGTCCTACTGGCCGCCAGGCGCTCCTCGTCCGACCTCGTTGTCCCGGGCCTTTCGGCTCCGGGTCGGTGTCCGTGTCGCTCTGACCTGGAATAAGTTACGTGGCGGAGAACGGAACGTCAAATCGCCACGTCGGCTTGCGTTTGCGCAGGTCACCGAGTTCCGAACCGGCGGGTGGCCGACCTGAATCACACGGATGTGACTCAGGTCATGGCCAGATCAGCTCCCGGCTCGGCGCGCGCCGGCGAAGTTCTTCTTCCCGCGCCGCAGCACCAACCAGCGTCCGTGCAGGTAGTCGGTATCCGCGGGCACCCACTCCGGATCGGAGACGCGGGCGTTGTTCACCGAGGCGCCACCGTCGGCGACCGCGCGGCGAGCAGCGCCGCGACTGTCGGACAGTCCGGAGGCGACCAGCAGATCCACGATCGTCGATTCGGGACCGGCCTCCGCGACGGTGCCGTCACCGGCGGCTTCGGCCAGTGCGGAACCGAGCGTCGCTTCGTCCAAGTCGTGCAGATCGCCGCGGCCGAACAGCGCCTGGCTGGCCAGTTGCACCGCGCGGGTGTGCGCTTCTCCGTGCACGAGGGTGGTCATCTCGGCGGCGAGGCGGCGCTGCGCCTCCCGAGCGTGCGGACGCTCGGCGGTCGCGGTCTCGAGTTCGGCCAGTTCCTCGCGGTCGAGGAAGGTGAACCAGCGCAGGTAGCGGATCACGTCGGCGTCGCCGGTGTTCACGAAGTACTGGTACCAGGCGTACGGGCTGGTCATCTCCGGGTCGAGCCAGAGGCTGCCGCCGCCGGTCGACTTGCCGAATTTCTTACCGTCGGCGGAGGTGACCAGCGGGGTGGTCAGGGCGTGGACCTGTTCGCCGTCGAGGCGCCGGTTGAGTTCGACGCCGGCGATGATGTTGCCCCACTGGTCGGAGCCGCCGACCTGCAGGCGGCAGCCGTGGGCGCGGCGCAACTGCACGAAGTCGTTGGCCTGCAGCAGCATGTAGCTGAATTCGGTGTAGGAGATGCCGTCGCTGTCGAGGCGGCGCTTGACCGTCTCGCGCGCCAGCATCACGTTCACCGAGAAGTGCTTGCCGATATCGCGGAGGAAGTCGACGGCGCTGAGATTGCCCGTCCAGTCCATGTTGTCGGCGATGATCGCGCCGGTCGGCGATTCGCCGAAGTCGACGAAGCGTTGCAGCTGGCCGCGGATCCGGTCGGCCCACTCGGCGACGGTGTCGGTCGAGTTCATCACCCGCTCCCCCACGTCGCGGGGGTCACCGATCAGGCCGGTGGCGCCGCCGGCGAGGACGATCGGGCGATGTCCGGCCTGCTGGAACCGCTTGAGCGTGAGCAGGGGAACGAGGTGACCCGCATGCAGACTCGCCGCCGTGGGGTCGAAACCCGCATACAGCGTGATCGGGCCCTTCGCCGTTTCGGCCCGCAGGGCGTCCAGATCCGTGGACTGTGCGATCAGTCCACGCCAGGTCAGTTCGTCGATGATGTCGGCGCTCACGCTCTCCCATCTTTCCGCACCGGGCGCGATCGGCTGCGCTGGGTCGGCCATGTCCGGATGAGCGTGCTGTCCGGTGGCGGGCGAGCGGCGAACCCGCCGGTGCTCAGCGATCCTCGACAGGAACACCCCGCGAGCCCGGCGTGGACGCGCGCGTATGTGTGCGAGCGTCCGGACC
The DNA here is from genome assembly GCF_001612965.1 of Nocardia kruczakiae NBRC 101016. GTDB lineage: Bacteria > Actinomycetota > Actinomycetes > Mycobacteriales > Mycobacteriaceae > Nocardia > Nocardia kruczakiae. The sequence goes on along the minus strand of NZ_BDBL01000072.1, from coordinate 23,760 downwards.
ATGGCCGGTCGGCTCCGCTCCGGATGTACTTGACACATGACCGAGAACACCATCAGCCAGAACGAAACCATCTACACCGCAACGGTTTTCGAAACCGCTGAATCCGATCACCGGGCCGCGGCGACTACGGCGTCTCGCGGCCTCGACCGCACCGATGCGGGCCCTGTCGTCGTCTTGGGCGGCATCGGGAAGACCGGTCGGCGGGTCGTGGCGCGCCTGGCCGAGCACGGGATCGAGGTACGCGCCGCCTCCCGCTCGACGGCCATCGCCTTCGACTGGACCGACCGGACGACCTGGGACACCGCCCTGCACGGCGCGCGATCCGTCTACCTCGCGTACCAGCCGGATCTCGCCGCCCCGGGCGCCGACGAGGCAGTCAGCGCACTGACCGAGGCGGCGCGGCGGGCCGGGGTGCGGCGGCTGGTTCTACTGTCCGGCCGGGGCGAACCCGAAGCGCAGCGGTGTGAGGAGATCGCCCTGCGCAGCGGCCTGGCCACGACCGTCGTGCGGTGCAGCTGGTTCGCCCAGAATTTCAGCGAGGATTTTCTGGCCGAGGAGATCGCGGCCGGACAGGTGACACTGCCGGCCGACGCGGTCGCCGAGCCTTTCGTCGACGCCGAGGACATCGCCGATGTCGCCGTCGCCGCACTCACCGAGGACGGGCATGCCGGGGAGATATACGAGCTGACCGGCCCGCGGGCGCTGACCTTCGCCGAGGCCGTGGCCACGATCGCCGCCGCCACCGGTCGCGAGATCGGCTATCAGCCGGTGGGCCTGGACGAGTATGCCGCCGCGATGTCGGAGATGGGACTGCCGCGCGAGGTCGTCGACTCGCTGACCTATCTGTTCGGCACCGTTCTCGACGGTCGCAATACCGCCGTCACCGACGGGGTCGAACGCGCGCTGGGGCGGGCGCCGCGATCGTTCGCCGACTATGCCCGGCGGACCGCCGCCGAGGGGGGTTGGCCGATGGCAGGCGGCGAAGCGTCCGATGCGCCGCGCGGGTGATCGGCCGTGCCGGTGATCGTGCGCGATTTCCCGGGGGTCCGCCGCCCCACCGGTGCTGGGAACCCGGTTGCCGCGCTCGCCGCCATGCGCGATCGTCGTGGGATGGATGCCCTCGCCGACCTGCTCGACGGCCCGCGCGCTCGCGGCGCGTTCGTGATGCGCTCGCTGCTCGATCCGCCGTGGTCGCTGCGGATCCAGGACCGGGCGCCGCTCACGGTGGTGGTGGTGACCCGCGGATATGCCTATCTGGTGCCCGACGGCGACGATCCGATCCGCCTCGAGGAGGGCGCGGTCGCGATTCTGCGCGGTCCCGACCCGTACACGGTGGCCGACGAGCCCTCGACCCCGCCGCAGGCGATCGTGCACCCCGGGCAGACCACGACCACTCCGGACGGTGAATTGCTCTGTGAGACATGGGATCTCGGAGTGCGAAGCTGGGGGACGAATGCGGCCGGAACGACCGCGCTGCTGACCGGGACCTACGAGGTGGCCGGCACGGTGAGCGACCGTCTGTTGCGCGCCCTGCCGCCGCGGGCCGTACTCGACGGTCACGAGGTGGACGAACGTCTGCTCGGCCTGCTGGTCGACGAGTCCGGCCGCGATGTTCCCGGACAGGCATCGGTTCTCGACCGGCTGCTGGATCTGCTGACCATCGCCGCGCTGCGCACCTGGTTCGCGCGGGCCGAGGCGCCGCAGTGGTACAGCGCCTACGCCGATCCCGTGGTGGGACAGGCGTTGCGGCTGCTCGAACACAACCCCGCCCACGAGTGGACGGTCGCCGAACTGGCGGCGACCGTCGGTGCGTCCCGGGCGGCGCTGGCCCGGCGGTTCACCGAACTCGTGGGGGATCCGCCGATCGCCTATCTCACCGAATGGCGGCTGGCGCGGGCGGCGGACCTGCTGCGCGGCACCGATGCGACCATCGAGTCGATCGCGCGGCAGGTCGGCTACGGGACGGCGTTCAGTCTCAGTGCCGCGTTCAAACGGCGTTACGGAGTCAGCCCGGGTATGCACCGGCGCACCGAACCCGTTGCGGCAGAAGCGGAACGCGACGCCGGCGCCGGCGGCTGACACACGCGACGCTGCCGACATGTCGATGGGCCCGTGCCGGGTGTTTCCCGGAGCGGGCCCATCGGGCGGTTTCGACCTCAGTGTGCGGGGCGGCGTTCGTACCTTCGGCAGTCCCGAGGCGAGGACGAAGAACAGGCCCAGCACGATCTGCAGGGTCCACAGCACCCGATTGCGGATCGTGCCGGGACGGGTGGTGGCGGCGGACGGGGCACCCCGCAGGGATTCACCGGTCAGGAGAAAGCGGATCTCAGGGCGCTCAGATGCACCCGGCTGGCCGTGGCCGCCGTGTCGGCCGAACGAGCGCGGATCGCGTCGAACAACACCTCGTGGGCGTGATGGTCCGCGGCGGGATCGGCCATCGGCCGCATCCGCAGCATCTCGGTCATCGCACGGTGCACGCGCGGGACGAAAGCGTCGAACAACTGCAACAACACCTCGTTGTGCGCCGCCGCGATGACGGTGCGGTGAAAGGCGGTATCGGCGTCGACGAGATGTTCGACCGAATCGCCGGATCCGGCGCGCACCGACAGCGCCTTACGCATGAGCCGCAGGTCGGCAGGGGTGCGCCGCCGCGCCGCCAGAGCCGCGGCCTCGGCCTCGATGGCGATGCGGGCCTCGATGACGGCGGCGATGTCGGCCCGGCGCAACACCTCGTCCCAGTCCTCGGCCACCTCCAGCGCGGTAACGAAAACGCCTGCCCCCTGGCGGCTTTCGAGCACGCCCTGACCGGACAGTTCCCGGATCGCCTCGCGCAGCGTGGAACGTCCGACGCCGAGCTGGGCCGCGAGGGTCGTCTCGCCCGGCAGTTTGTGTCCGAGTTGCCATTCACCCGCGCGGATCCGGTCGAGCAGGAGCCGGGCGGCCTGAGCCGCGAGCGGTTGCCTCTGCACGGTCGCCATCGGCCCCTTACCTCTCTACTTGTCTGAGGAGTTGTCACTCGCTATGGTAGCCGACATGGGACAGGGACTGCTTCTCCTCGGCCGCCGCGGCGGGGTCTGAACGACCGGCACCCTGCCCGCGGGTTGCTGGGCTGCGCCGGTCGACATCTCCGACGCAGAAAGCCGATACCGTGCCCGACCACACTCCCCGCTGGAATCGCCAGCGCCCCTCCGTCATGCCCTCGCATCGCTATCACGATGTGTACCACCGGGTTCCGGTGCCACTGACCGAGCGCAGCTGGCCCTCGAAACGCCTCGAATCCGCCCCGCTGTGGGTGCCGGTCGACCTGCGCGACGGCAATCAGGCCCTGGCCGAACCGATGGATCCGGAGCGCAAGCGCCGATTCTTCGAGATGCTGGTCGCGATCGGCTACAAGGAGATCGAGGTCGGCTATCCGAGCGCCTCGCAGACCGATTTCGACTTCGTCCGCCTGATCCGCGACGCCGAGCTGGCGCCGGCCGACGTCACCCTGGTCGTGTTCACCCCGGCGCGCGCCGATCTCATCGCGCGGACCCTGGAATCGGTGGAGGGGATCACCAACGACGTGGTGATCCACATGTACACCGCGACCGCGCCGCTGTGGCGCGAGGTCGTGCTGGGCCGCTCCCGGGCCGACGTGGCGGAGATGATCGTCGCGGGTGGACGCGAGATCGCGCGACTGGCCGGCGACCGGCCGAATCTGCGATTCCAGTTCTCCCCCGAGGTCTTCATGCTCACCGAACCGGATTTCGTGCTGGAGGTGTGCGATGCGATGACCGACCTGTGGGACGCCTGCCCCCAGCGCCCGGTCGTGCTGAATCTGCCGGCGACGGTAGAGGTCGCCACGCCCAATGTGTACGCCGACCAGATCGAATACATGGACCGCAATCTGAGCCGCCGCGACGGGGTGATCCTGTCGGTCCATCCGCACAACGACCGCGGCACCGGCATCGCCTGTGCGGAACTGGCGATGCTGGCCGGAGCCCAGCGGGTGGAGGGCTGCGTCTTCGGCAACGGTGAGCGCACCGGCAACGTCGACATCGCGACGCTCGCCTTGAATCTGCATGCCCAAGGCGTGGATCCGATGATCGACTTCTCCGATATCGACGCGATCCGCCGCACCGTCGAGTACTGCACGCGGATGCCCATCCCGGAGCGGCACCCCTACGTCGGCGATCTGGTCTACACCGCGTTCTCCGGGACGCACCAGGATGCGATCAAGAAGGGGTTCGCCGACCATCGCCGGCGGGCCGAACTCGCCGGGGTGCCGGAATCCGAGATCGAGTGGCAGGTGCCGTATCTGCCGATCGATCCGGCGGATGTCGGACGCAGTTACGAGGCGGTGATCCGGGTGAATTCACAGTCCGGCAAGGGCGGTATCGCCTATCTGCTGCAGACCGGCTACGGGCTGGAACTGCCGCGACGGTTGCAGATCGACTTCGCCCGGCACGTGCAGCGCCATACCGACGACACCGGCGCCGAGGTGAGTGCGCGGTGGTTGTGGGATCTGCTGCAGCAGGTCTACGGTCCGACCGGCGACGGTATCGACTGTGCCGCGGGCCGGATCCGCTGGCGATACGGCGACTCCGGCGACGTCGTGATCACCGCCTCGGAGGACGGCACCGACGTCGAGACGACCTCGGCGGCCGCCGATGCCGCGAAAAGTCTCACGAAAATAGTTGCCCTCCACGGCATCTCGATCGAGTCGCTGCAGTCGGCCCACCACCGGCTGCCCGCGGGCGCGGGTGCGGAACACGTGGTCTACGGCGAGTTCCGGATCGGCGGTGAAACCCGATGGACGCTCGGGATCGCCGATACCGTCGCGGCGGCCGAACTGGCGGCGACGGTCGCGGCAGCGCAGCGCGCGCGAGTCCCGGCCGATGTGACGAGCTGAGCGCTCAGGCCGACCGCCCGACCTCGGGGGCGCGGGGGCTGCGGCGGTAGGCCGAGACCGCCGGGGAGTCGCGCAACCACAGTCGCCACGGGCGGTCGGCGGCCAGGCTCACGCCGACCCGGGGGCCCACCCCGATCGCGGCGGAGTCGGTGATCTCGGGCCCCAACTCCAATCGGATCGGCGCCGCCGGATCGAACAGCGCGGTGCCGTAGTCGGAGAGGGTGATTCCGAGGGCACTGCCGAAGTTCCCGGGCCCGCGCGCCAGATCGGCTTCGGTGCGGGCCGCACGACGCCGGGAGCGCGCGACCTCGTGGCCCTCGATCACCTCACCTGCGCGCAGCAGCACGGCACTGGCGACACCGTCGGGGCCACTGGTGACGTTCACGCAGGTGTGCATGCCGTAACTGAAGTAGACGTAGAGCATGCCGGGCGGGCCGAACATGACGGCGTTGCGCGGCGTGCGGCCGCGGCCGGAGTGGGCCGCCGGGTCGTGCCAGGGTCCGGCCGGGTCACCGCCGTACGCCTCGACCTCCACGATGCGGACGGCGACCGGGCCGGACCGCATCGTCGCGCCCAGCAGGCGGCGGGCGGCGGCCAGCGGTTCCACGGCGAGTTCCTCGGCAGACACGGGTTCTCATTCTTACTCGAGCACCCGTGGTGACCGCCGCCACGCCCGCCGCGGACCGTCCGGCTCGGTCAGAGCCAGCGCTCGACACCGCCGTGATGCGAACAGGTGCCGCTGCGGTGGCGGCTGTAGCTGTAGGTGCCGTCGCCGCACTGCGCGGTCGCGCCGTCGGGATCCGAGCCGGGACGCGGGACGCAGGCGTGGTCGACGTTCTCGTAATCGCCTGCGGGGCAGGAGACGAAGGCCGGGGCGGCGGTCGCGGTAGTCGTCGCGGCGGGGGCGAAGACGGCGGCGAAGCCGACACCGGCGGCGAGCAGCCAGCCGGTCAGGGTGGTTCGACGGCCCGGAATCCCGGCGCCGGATCGACGGGTGCGGCTCGCTACGCTGTGCACTTGTGAAACTCCTACCATTCTGATCTACGCCGGAACTGTCCCGGCGGATGACAAAAATAGCGCATCCCCCAGCCGCACAGGACATTTCGGTCGAATCAGAGGTGTCGGATCTCCTGCTGCGGGCGCAGGCCGGCGAGTTTGTCGGGATTCACCTGGAAGCGCAGATTCCGCACGCGGCCGTCGAGGATGTCGAAGGTGAGTGCGCCGACCGGGAATCCGCCGATCTCGCCCACCACGCCGAGTTCGCCGTTCAGCATCGCGGCCCGCATCCGGATCCCGGTCAGGACGGGTTTGGCCAGCACGCCGAGCAGCCAGCGGGCGACGTGGTCGGGGCCGTGCAGCGGGCGCCGGGCCGCGGTGACCTTGCCGCCGCCGTCGTTCCAGAGGGTCACGTCGGGAGCGAGCAGTTGCATCAGCGCGTTGACGTCGCCCCCGTTGGCGGCCGCCAGGAACCGCTCGGTGATCTCCTGCCGCGCAACGGGATCGGTGTCGTAGCGGGGGCGGCGCGCCTGCACGTGGTTGCGGGCGCGATGCGAGATCTGCCGGACGGTCGGCTCGGGCCGGTCGAGGAAGCCGGCGATCTCGGCGGGCGAGAAGCCGAAGACGTCGCGCAGCACGAACACCGCACGCTCGACCGGGCCGAGCGTCTCCAGCACGACCAGCATCGCCGTGGACACCGTGTCGACGATCTCGACGCGCTCGGTGGCATCGGGTTCGCTGAGCAGCGGTTCGGGCAGCCACGGACCGACATAGGTTTCGCGCACCGCGCGGGCGCTGGTCAGCCGGTTCAGTGACAGGTTCGTCACCGTCCGCACCAGATACGCCTTGGGGTGGCGGACCCGGCGCCGGTCGGCCTCGTGCCATTTCAACCAGGCGTCCTGCAGCACGTCCTCGGCGTCGGCCACACTGCCGAGCAGCTGATACGCGGTGGCGAACAGCAGCCGGCGATGCGTGTCGAACGCATCGCCGGGGTCCGCCGGCGGGTCCGCGGGCCGCGCGGTCATCGCACCGGCGTCCTCGGCATCACCGTCCATGCGCTCATCCTCTCCCGTTCGGTCGAGCACCGGCAATATCGCGCCTCAGGCGGCGATGCGGCCGGCCGTGCGCGTCGCGCGTCCGCCTCGTGACAGGGTGACCGAGACATTCGCGCGCCGGCTCAGCCGGAACGTCGGGACCGGGCTGCTGCTGACGAACTCCTTGTAACGCACCGCGGCGCGGCCCGTCAGATATCCGCGCCGAGGGCTGTCGTCGGCGTGGGTGAATCCGATGACGGCGTCGCGGCGGCCGAGGCTGACCGGCTGATGGAAGTAGCCGAATCGGAAGGGCCGCACCGGCTTTCCGCGCAGTCGACGCGCGATGGTGTCGGCGGCGTAGGCCGCGGTCGGCATCCCGCTCTGACAGGTGCCGTGCATGCGCCCCCACGGCTGGGTGATCGCGGCGGCGTCGCCGATCGCGTAGATGTCGGGATGCGACACCGACCGCAATGTCGCGTCGGTGACGATCGCCCCCGCCGCGTCCGTGGTGATGCCGGCCTCGGCGGCCAGGGCGGGCACCCGGACTCCGGCGGTCCACAGCGTGAGCCCGGCGGGCACCATCACGCCGTTGTCGAGTCGCACCGCATCCGGCAGCACCTTGGTCACGCGAGTTCCGCTGCGGCGCACGATGTTCAGACGATCCATGGCACGCGCGACATAGGCGCGCGGGCGCTCCCCCAGCATGGCGGCGGGTTCCCCGGTGCTGATCAGGGTGACGGTGAGGCCGGGATGGGATTCGGCGATTTCGGTGGCGGCTTCGACGCCGGTGAGACCGCCACCGCAGACCGCGACCGCTCCCCCGCTCGCCTCGAGTTCGGCGAGGCGCTGCGACATCCGGTGCGCCGCGCGCGGATCGTCGAGGGTCCGGGCATGTTCGGCCACACCCGGCACCGTGGTGGTGTCGGCTCGGCTGCCGAGGGCGTAGACCAGGGTGTCGTAGCCAAGTTCGGAGCCGTCGTCGCAGGTCACGCGGTGCGCGACCGGGTCGATCGCGGTGGCTGCGGCGCGACGGAAGGTCACGCCGGTGCCGGCCAGCAGTTCGGGGATGCGGTGGTCGGCGAGTTCGGCACCGGCGGCGACCTGATGCATGCGCAGCCGCTCGGTGAACCGCTCCGACGGATTGACGAGTGTGATGCGCACCGGCTGCTTGCGGGTGCGGCGCGCGAGCCGGATGGCCGCCAGCATTCCGGTGTAACCGGCGCCGAGAACGACGATATCGTGCGGACCTCCGGCGGCCGGCTCACGCTGGGTTCCTCGGTCGCTGCGCTGGGTTCCTCGGTTGCTGCGCTGGGTTCCTCGGTTGCTGCGCTGGGTCTCGCTCATGATGCTGTCCTTTCGCGGCGGGTCGACTGTGCGATTCGGTGATGGGACAAGTCGGCCGCCGCATTCGTGACACCATCCGATGTGACGCCGATCACACCACAGGGAACAGGCGGGGCAGGCGCTCGGTTGACATGTCAGGACTTTCGGAAGACGCGAATGAGGTGACCATGGCCGTACAGGTCGAGATCTGGACCGATATCAACTGCCCGTTCTGCTATCTGGGCAAGCGGCGCTTCGAGCAGGCGCTGGCCGGCTTCGAGCACCGCGACCAGGTGCGGGTCGTCCACCGGTCCTTCGAACTGGATCCGACGCTGCCGGCCGGGCACAGCGGCCCGGTGGTCGCCCATATCGCCGAGAAGTACGGCATCAGCGAGGCCCAGGCCGCCGCCAACGAGCGCGGCATCGCCGCTCAGGCGCAGGCCGTCGGCCTGCCGTATCGCACCGAGGGACGCGACTTCGGCAACAGCTTCGATATGCACCGGCTGCTGCACTTCGCGCTGGATCGGGGACGGCAGGACGCAGTGCTCGATGCGCTGTACGAGGGCAATTTCGCCGACGAGCGGCCGGTGTTCGGGGATCGGGAACGGTTGATCGAGCTCGCGGAGCGAGCGGGCTTGGACCCGGCCGAGGTGCGCGCGACCCTCGACGATCCGCAGGCCTACGCCGACGCGGTGCGCGACGACGAGAACACCGCCGCGCAACTCGGCGCACGGGGCGTGCCCTTCTTCGTCTTCGACCGCACCTACGGCGTCTCCGGCGCCCAGCCGCCCGAGGTGTTCAGCCAGGCCTTGGAGCGCGCGTGGGCCGATCACGCTCCCGCGCTGCAGGTCCTCGGCGACGGCGATGCCTGCGGTCCGGACGGTTGCGCCGTCCCCGCCGCGGACGAGCGAGGCTGATCGCGGTCCCGCGACGCGGGGCGCGACCTATCCCGAAACGGGTTCCGCATCGCGCAGCCCGACCCTGGCGTGCACCCAGCGCAGCGGCCGCGGCGCCCACCAGTTCCAGCGTCCCGTCAGGCGCATCAGCGACGGAACGAGCAGGCAGCGAACCACCGTGGCGTCGACGAGGACGGTGAGCGCCAGACCCAGTCCGAGCAACTGGATGAATGCCAGGCGGGAGAAGACCAGGGCGCCCAGGACAATCGCCATCAGCGCGGCCGCGGCGGTGACGATACGACCGGTCCGGGCCACACCGAGCGCCACCGACCGGGTGTTGTCACCGCATCGCAACCACTCCTCACGGATCCGTGAGAGCAGGAAGATCTCGTAATCCATCGACATGCCGAAAGCCAGGCAGAACATCATGATCGGGACGTTGGCCACCAGATAGCCGGTCGGCGTGAAACCGAGCACGCCGGCCAGATGCCCGTCCTGGAATATCCACACCATCGCGCCGAACGCGGCGGTGAGCGACAGCACGTTCATCAGCAGCGCCTTCACCGGGAGCACCACGCTGCCGGTGAAGAGGAACAGCACCGAGAACATCGCGACCACGATCCACACCGCGGCGACGGGCAGGCGTGCACCGATCGAATCGAGTGCGTCCCGGTTCTCGGCCGCGGCGCCCCCGAACAGCGGTGGCGCCGGGGCCGCGATCGCGCGCAGCCGATCGAGCTGCCGGGCGCCGGCCACCGAATACGGGTCCAGGTCCGTGCCGACGAGGAGTACCTCTCCGGCGGTGCCGCTCATCCCCGGCGGCGCCGACGCCATCCGGGCTCCGCCGACGTAGGTACCGGAGCCGGACAGAACCGCCGAGACGTCGGGCACCTGCGACAGTTCGGCGGCGTAGGCGCCGGGGTCGCCGTGATAGCCCGGCAGGACGACAGTGACCGAATCGGTGGGATTGCGCGCGAATTCCGAACGCAGGATGTCGCCGACCGTCCTGCTGTCGGCCACCCCGGCGCGAATCGCCCGATCATCGGGCGTGCCGAATTTGATCGCGAGAAACGGTGCGCCCAGCAGCAGCAGGAGCGCGGTGACCGCCACCGCGACAGGTAGTGCGCGGCGCATCACGGCGGTGACCATGCGATACCAGACACCGTCCTCCAGCGGTACCGTCCGCCGCGGTGGCAGGCGGAGCAGACGCCGCAGCGGCGCCCGGAGATCGAGGGCGTTCACCCGGTCGCCGAGCAGCACCAGGCATGCCGGCAGGACGAGCACCGACGCGAGCGCGGCCACCGCGACCACGACCAGTCCGCTGTAGGCGAACGAGCGCAGGAAGAACATCGGGAACACCAGCAGCGCCGACAGCGAAAGGATCACCACCAGAGCGGAATACAGCACCGCACGACCGGCGGTGCAGACCGCGCGGATCACCGCCTCCTCCCGGGCCGCCCCGCGGTCGAGTTCCTCGCGGTAGCGGGAGACGACGAACAGGCTGTAGTCGATGGCGAGTGCCAGACTCAACGCCGTGGTCGTATTCAGCGCGAACACCGACACATCGGTGAATTCGGTCAGCAGCCGGAGAACGGCCAGGGTGGTGACGATCGACACCAGCCCGATGACCACCGGCAGCAATGCCGCGATCACACTCCCGAAGACCAGGACCAGCACGATCGCCGATATCGGGATGGCGACGGCCTCGGCCGAGGCCAGGTCTCGCACGCTGACGGCACTGAGGTCGCGCAAGGTCGCCGCGTAGCCGCCGACGTGAATCGTCACCCCCGCCGGTGCCGGCAGCGCGCGGGCGATCGCGTCGGCGGCCTTCTGCTGGGCCGTGTCGTCACCGGCGATGCGGGCCACGACCAAGGCGGTCCGGCCGTCCGAACTGCGCAGCGCCGCACGCAGATCCGGCGGTGCGGTCCAATACGACTGCACCGTCGTGACGTCGGACCGTCGCTGCAACCACGCGGTCAGGTCCACGCCCGCCTGCCGGGCCGGTGGGCTCTCGACGCCGCCGTCGGCGCCGACGGTCAAAACGAGATTCGGTGCCACGCCGCCGAATTCGGCGTCCACCAGTTCGCTCACCCGCGTCGACTCCGCGTCCGGCGGCGCGAAGCCACCGGCCTCGAGCCGGTCGACGACCGAACTGCCGGCTCCGGCGGCGATCAGCACCACCAGCAGGGCGACGCCGAGGATCACCTTCGGGTGGAACGCGGCGACCCGCGCGACGCGCTCGAGTACGGAGGTCTTCTTCATCGTTCCTCTCCGGTGGCCGGACGCTACCGCACCCGCACGATCACATCGATTCCGTCGTCGAGGGGCAGGGTTGTTCGTAGATAGGTCTGCGAGCGTTCCGCGATGTAGCGGTGGAAGTCGTCGAGCAGGTCGGCATGTCTGGAGACATTGTCCGAGACGATGATCGATCCCAGCGTCAATTTCGGCTCCATCGCTCGAAATACGGGCAGATGCAGGGGCAGCCACCCGTCGAGCAGCAGCAATCCGACGGGGCCGGACACGGTCGGCAACGTTTCGAGCGCGTCGCCGACCAGCACGCGCACCCGATCGCCCACACCCGCCTCGGCGAGATTGGCGGTGGCGACCGCGGCTTTGTGCGCACTCAGTTCGGTGCCGATCACCTGCGCGCCCGTGCGTTGCGCGGCGGCGGCCAGATACAGCGTCGACATGCCGTGCGAGGTGCCGTATTCGACGATCGTGGCGGCGCCGGAGCCGACCGCCAGCTGAAACAGCAGGCGGCCCACCGAACGGGCGACCGGCAGCATCGCCGCCTCACCCGTGGCGGTCATCGCCCGCAGGGTCTCGGCATCCGGTGTCGCGCCGAGTTCGCGCAATCGCACCGATACCGCGCCGATCACGTCCCCGTCGGCGCGGGCCGCCACTTCCAGTCGCTCGACGACACCGCGCACCCGGTCGTCGAGAAAGTCGAGACCAGTGTCGGTTCCGATGTCGATCATGATTCTCCACTTCGATGTCCATTGCTCGAAAGGACCGGGCCGCTTGCCATTTCGGCGCTGATCCACTCCTGCGCCTCGCGCGCGGAGATGCCGGCGTTGTGCAACCGCTCCGCGACCACGCCGGGCGGCGCGCCCCGGCTCAGCGCCTCGCGCACCATCGGGGCGAAGCGCGCCCGTTCGACGACGGCCCGGTGGGCCGCGACGAAATCGGCGCCGGCGCGCGCGGTCCCCGCGCCGAGAACGTTGCCGAGCTGTTCGAGTGCCAGGGCGACCAGCGCGCGCACGGCGGGATCCGTGATGGCCACTGACCCGTCGGCCCCGGGTCGCAGCAGACTCGGCGCCGAGGCCAGCACGACTTCCGGTTGGTAGAGCACGGTGTTGCCCAGATACGACAGCACCCGGTTGAGGTCGGCCAGTCCGCGCGCACCGTTGCTGCGCGACAGCGTCACCACCACGGGCACGATCACCTTCCCGCGCAAGGCGCCGCCGCCGTGCGGGCGCGACAGCCAGTCGAGGGCGTTCTTCAGCACCCCCGGGACGGACTGGTTGTATTCCGGGGAGGCGACGATCACCCCGTCGGACGCGGCCACCGCGGCGCGCAACGCCCGCACGCCCGGCGGCGGCGCCGCGGTATCGATGTCCTCGTTGTACAGCGGCACCTCGCCGAGCCCGTCGAACACGTGGTAACCGCAGTCGAAGGGCAGCAGGTGCGGCACGGCCTCGAGGAACATCCGGTTGTAGGACTGCCGGCGCAGCGAGCCGGCCAGTCCGAGCACGCTCGTCATCGCCGCGGCTCACTCACCCGGAGGCTGGTAGCGCAACTCGCTGATCTGCTCGATGTCGTATTTCTGGCGCAGCGCCGCCACGGCGGCCGGATCCACCGCGGCACCGGTGCGGAAGATTTCGATGAGTCCTTCGAAATAGTGTTCGTGGTCCGGCGGCGGCGAGGCCTGGAAGAACATCTTCGCCGGCGCGTCGGAGGCGTTGCGGAAGGCGTGCGGGCATCCGGGCGGCACGAACACCACGCTGCCGGGGCCGGCCGTGATGACGGTGCGGCCCTCCTCGGAGCGCCACTGCGACCAATGCCCTTCCCACGAAACCGGTTCGAAGGCAAGGAATTCCAGCTCGCCCTCGACGAGGTAGAACAGCTCCTCGGAATGGTGATGCAGATGCGCCCCGACGTCGAAGCCCGGTGGGACCAGCACCTCGAAACTGGAGGCGGCGGTGGAGTGCTCGCCGGTGACCTTGAAAACCACTTCGTGTGCGGCGCTGACGAGTCGTTTGCCCTCGCCCGGCGCTACGTAGAGTCCGTGAATCGACATCAGCTGTACCACTCTCCCAGTGAGATCTCGGCGGTGATTCCCGGACCGAACCCGGCGATGATGCCGCGTCCGATCTTCGGATTGTCGGTGTCTTCGAAGAGCCGCCGGGTCGCGTCGAGCACCACGGCGCTGGCGATGTTGCCGTGCCGGGTCAGCGTCTCGCGGCTGTAGCGGAACTGGTTCGGCGCCACATCGAGGAATTTCGACAGGTCGTCGAGGATGCGCGGTCCGCCGGCATGGATGATGTAGAAGTCGAGGACCCCGGCATCCCAGCCCTCCTGTTCGGAGACCGCGCGCAGCACCGGCGCCAGCGGTTCCATCGTTCCCGGGACCCGCTTGTCCAGCTGGAAGTGGAAGCCGGTCGCCCGCACCGCGTAGGAGATCCAGTCGATGGTGCCGGGGATCAGGTAGGACGCGTTGCGCCGCAACTCGATTCCCGCTCTGCCCGCGGCGGCGGCATCGGAGACCACCACGGCCGCGACCGCATCGCCGAACAGGCCGTTGGACAGCAGGGTGCCGACGGAGACGTCACTGGGCTGGTAGCACAGCGAGCAGAACTCGCACGACACCACGAGGACGTTCGCTCCGGGATGGGCCCGGCAGTAGTCCAGGGCGCGGGCGATGGCGGCACCGCCTGCGGCACAACCGAGTTGAGCGATCGGAAGCTGCGCCGTGGAGTACCGGAAGCCGAGTTCGTTGATCATCCACGCGGTCAGCGACGGCATCATGAAGCCGGTGCACGAGACGTAGATGATGGCGTCGATATCCGCCGCGGCCTTGCCGGCGTTGGCCAGCGCCTCGCCGACGACCACCGGCACGTAGCGTTTCGCCTCCACCTCGTGCAGTTGATTGCGTTCCTCGAAACCGGGGTGCCGCAGCGCACGATCCAGGGGCTGCACGATGTTGCGGGTCTCGACGCCGGTGTTGCGGATCAGCCGCAGCGCCAGCTCCAGGTCCGCGTGGCCCGCGTGCAGCCGGCGCGCGACGTCCAAGGTCTGTTCGAGGGTGACCACCTCGTCCGGGAAGGCCACCGCGGGTTTGTACAGGATCGCCATTCGCCGATCTCCTAACTCGTAATTCGATGAGGGCGGCGCCTAGCGGGCCGCGAAGGCGAAGGCGGCGACGACGACGGTCGTCCACCCGACCAGAAGGGTGTGCAGCGGAGCGAGTTTCGAGCAGGCGCGCAGCACGGCCACTGCCTCGTCGACCGGTTTCCCGCGCACCGCCCGGGCGGTGCGGGCCATGAACCGCACCGCGAACAGGCAGGCCGCCAGGTACGGCACCAACCCCCAGACCGGCCCGGCCAGCACCACGGTGGACGCGGTGACGACCATCGCTCCGAGCGACAGCATCGCCACCCCGAGCCCGACCGCGCGGGTCAGTCCGAGCGTCCGGACGTAGGTCATCACCGAATACAATTCGTCCTCGGGGAAGTCCTCGGCGTGACTGATGACGATGATGCCGATATTGGTGAGGCTGAAGCCGCAGATCGCGGCGAACGCCGCCCACGACAGCGGCCCCTCGAACGCGCGCAGCACGAACAGCCCCGGCAGGACGAAGTACACGGCGTGCAGCACCGGCAGCTGCCAGATGCCGCGGCCGTTGAGGTGCAGCGGCGGCAGCGAGTAGCCCATGCCCAGCACCGCCCACAGACCGCCGATGAGCAGCAGGTCCAGATGCCCGGTGCGGTAGGTCAGCCAGCCCTCCGCGACGCCCACGATCAGCATGGCGACCACGATCTGGCGGATCACCCGGCCGACGCCCAGGCCGTAGACGGCACGCGACAGCCGGGTCTTGTAGATCGCGTCCATCCGGCGGTCGGCGAGGCAGTTGGCCATATTGCCGATCTGAATGGAGACCACCACGACGATGGTCGCGAGCAGCATGTCGAGTGACAGCAATTCGCGCATCGTCCGAGCCATGAGAAGGGCCGGCACCAAAGGAACCGTCACTGTCAGCGGCAGAAATTCAACGCGTCGAATAATGAGGCTGTAACGCAGCCAGGACTGCACCGAGAGTTTCTCGGGCGGTGCCGAACCATCGGCGGTGAATATCTCCGTCCATTGCGCAGCGAGGCTGACTCGATTATCCGTCATTGTGCATTTCTCCCCTATAGCAAGATATTGTCAGGCGGTCGCAAGCCTCGGACAGTTCATCCAAAACCCCTGCTGGACAGGCAGTTTCGAGACGATCCACGGGAGGGGTGGCGGCGACGAGGCCGACTCGTTGCGCACGACGGTGGCGCTCGGACAAGATTGGCACAGCACTCTCGCAAAAGTCAACGGATCCAATTGTTGACGGTTTCGAGGGAAATGTGTCACGCTGACTTCGCACTGTTCATGTGTGAATTCGACTCCCCATCCGCCGATACCGGAAAGGCTGCGCAGCCGCAGCCTCGAGGTGTGGGAAAAATTCGGCATTCGATCCGGAGGGAACGGATATCAATGACCCTCGAAACAGCACTACCCACGGCCGGCGATCTGGGCCGGATCGTGCAGGA
This sequence comes from Nocardia kruczakiae NBRC 101016, assembly GCF_001612965.1. Classification (GTDB taxonomy): domain Bacteria; phylum Actinomycetota; class Actinomycetes; order Mycobacteriales; family Mycobacteriaceae; genus Nocardia; species Nocardia kruczakiae. Next base: position 7,820 of record NZ_BDBL01000072.1, on the reverse strand, counting down.
CGCCCTGGACTCGGTGCAGGCCGACCCCGCCCTCGTCCGGTTTCCGCGACAGCTGCTGGAATCCCTCGGCAAGGCCGGGGTACTGCGCGCCCGCTGGTCGGCGGCCGCGGCACCCGGCACCGACGCCGGCGACGTGGTCTTCGGCGTGCGCCTGGGCGCGGAGCTGTCGAGCCGGGCGCCGGCGGGAGTCGCCATCGGCGTATCCCTGCACACCGAAACCGTGCTCTCGCTGCTCCACCGCTTCGGCCACTCGGATTACCTTGTGGCACTGCGTGAACAGGCATTGGACGGTACCGCGGTCGGCTGCATCGCCGCCAGCGAACCCACCGGCGGCAGCGACCTCTCGGCCGTCACCTGCCTGGCGACCCCGACCGAGCACGGCTGGTCGGTCACCGGTCGCAAGAAGTTCGTATCCCTGGGCGCGGTCGCGGATTTCGCCGTCGTGCTGTGCCGGATCGCGACGGCCGACGGCCGGCCCACCGATCGCCACGCGACGATCGTGGTGCCGATGACCGCGGCCCGGATCCTTCGCGAGCACGACAAACTCGGCACACACGCGCTCGATACCGTGGCCGTCGAGTTCGACGGCGTCGAGGTGGATCGGCAGGCGACACTGGGCCGGGCCGGTCTGGGCGTGCTCAATCTGAACTACGGACTGTCCTTCGAGCGGCTGGCGATCGCGGCCCAGGTCGCCGGCGGATGCGCGACGGCGATCAGCCTGGCGGTCGAACATGCCGGGCGCCGTACGCAATTCGGTAAACGGCTGCGCGAGCACCAGTACATCGCCTTCCGGCTGGCCGAGCTGTCGGCCGAGGTCGAGGTGCTCTCGGGCGCGGTCGACACGCTCGCCCGCGACCTCATGGCCGGACCGCTCGACCGCGCGCTGATCAGCCGGATCGCCGCGGTCAAACTGTGCGCGGCGCGGGCCGGTGAACGCTTGATCAGCGAAGCGATGCAGGTGTTCGGCGGCGCGGGCTACCTCCCGCGAGAGACGCCGTTCGGCCAGTTCTGGAACGACATTCGCGTGGCACGCATCGGCGCGGGAACCGACGAAATGATGCTGGCGATCATCACCGACTCCCTGCACGGCAATCCCGACCTCTACGACCGGCTGGTGAGCATCTCCTCATGACCCTCGCGACATCCGACACCACACCCGCCCGCCGCCGCACCGCGCCGCGCCTGCTGATCGCCGGCCTGACCGGACAGGTCGGGCGCGGCCTGGCCGAGGCCCTGACCGACAACCCCGACCCGGCCGGCACGACGGCCGTTGTGCGCCGCCGTACGCGGGCCGATCTCGACCGCGCCGCCGTGCCGCAGCACCAGGTGATCGGCGACGTGGCCGAAAACCTATGGGGCCTGGACTGTTCGACGTTGCCCGACGTCGACGTCGTGGTCGACCTCGCCGGCATCGTCGACTGGACGGCCGGGCAGGCGGCACTGGACCGGATCAACTACCTCGGTGCGCTCAACGGTCTCGCGCTGGCCCGTGAGCTGAGCGATCGACTCGGCCGTGTCGTTCCGTACCTGTACGTGAGCACCGCGTACGTGGCAGGCACCGCCTCCGGCAATATCGCCGAGGATCTGCACCCCGCGCATCCGGACCGCACGCCCTACGAGCTGAGCAAATGGTTCGCCGAACAGCATCTGATCCGCCGCGCCGCCGCCGACGGTCACCCGGTGCTGATCGCCCGGATCGGCGGCGTGGTCGGTAGCTCGCGCACCCGCTCGACCACGCGGTGGAGCTCGCTGTATCAACTCGTCACGCCGATGTCCTCGGGGCAGTTGCCGGTCCTGCCGGTGCGGCCGGAGGCGCGCGTGGACATCCTGCCGCGCGACGTGATCGGCGAGGGCCTGGTGCGGTTGCTGGACCGCGGCGCCGCCACGGATTACGCGTCGTGGCGCGGCGGGGCGATCGTCCACCTGGCCGCCGGGGAAACCGCGCCGACACTGGCGGCACTGCTGACGGTGTTGCAGTCCAAGGACATCACCGGCCGCTACGACCCGCCGCGACTGCTGGTCGCCCCCGACCGCGCGCTGCGGCTGGCGGAGAACCTGGCGTTGAAGTACGCGCGCTGGAATCGGGAGATGGGCAATCGCCTGTTCGGGCTCCGGTACGTCTCCATCGATCGGATTTTCGAGCGAACCCGCTTGCGCGCATTGACCGACGGCTGGGCGCCCACCTACTCGGTGGAGGACCTCATCGACGTGGCCTTCGATCTCGCCCCGCCGGTGGCCCCCGAGCCGCTGCCCGAACTACCGCTGGGACGATTCGCATGAAAATACTCGTCGCCGGCGCCTCCGGCTATCTGGGAACTACCGTCGCGAGACTGCTCGACGGCGACGGCCACGAGGTCGTCGCTCTGAGCCGCAGCGGCCGGACCCGCTACGGAACCGGCCTCGCGGGTGATGTGAACTCGCCCGGATTCGGCTCGACCGACGAGGCCCTCGACGCCTTGACCGACATCGACGCCGTGGTCTGCGGATTCGGTTCGGTGGACATGAGTTCTGATCCGACGGGCGTCGTGAACCTTCACGTCAACGGCACGCGAAACGTCCTCGATCTGGCCGCGTCGATCGGGTCGGTCCGCCGCGTCGTATACGTCTCGTCGATCCTCGCGCTGGGCCGCGCCACCGGTCCGATCACCAATCGCGATCTCAGTCGTGGTCAAACTTTCCGCAACTGGTACGAATACGCCAAATACCGCGGCGAGCTGATCGCGCGCCGCGAACGCCGCGTTCCGGTGACCGTGCTCCGGCTGGGCACCCTGCTCGGGCCCGCCCCCGCCGAACTGATCCCGCGCCGCGGTGGGCCGGTGTCGGTGCTTCCGCATCTACTCAGCGGGCTTCCGGTGACACTGCACGACTGCGGCCGGTATCCGGTCTACGCGGCCGATGTCGAAGTGGCCGCGCGCGTGGTGCGCGACATCACCGTCAGCGACGAAGACCGCAGTGGCTGTACCTATTTCGATCCCGAGCGGCCGACGCTGGCCGAGGTACTCGAGCGCCTGTGCCGTCCGTGGCAGGTGGTGCCGAAGATCGTCGATGCCACCGGACCCGCGTGGACGCGGCGCCTGCTGACCCGCCGCTTCGGCCTCGAAGAGGATGTCGTCGACTACGCCCGCCCGCTGTTCGATTTCGATCCGGGCATCTTCGACACCCTCCCGACTCCGGACATCGCATCGGTGACCGACTACATCGCCGAAACCGGTGCGGCACTGCGCAATTCGGGCCTGGCGGGCCGCAGCTTCGACGTTCTGGGAGCAGCACAATGAGCATGTCACACTGTCGCGTCGACACCTATCCCCATCCGGAGCTGCGGGTGTACTCGGCCGGAAATTTCGGGGAGATCGCCCCGCAACGGCTGTCACCGATGTCCTGGTCGCTGGTCGGCAGGCCGATGGAATGGGGCACCCGGCAGTTCGTGCGCGACATCCTCGGCCCACAGCGCTGGGCGACCGGATCGGACTACGTGTTCACCGGCTACTTCAATTGCCGCCCGTACCACAACCTCACGGCGTACTGCCGCATCGCCGACCAGGTGAATCTGCTGACTCCCGAGGACGTGACCGCCGCGTACTTCGAAGGTATCGATCCGCCCCGGTCCAGCTCCGGTCGCCGGCCGGGTCGCCTGCGCCGCAACGGCGCGACCGCGCGGATGCTGCGCGAGCTGGTCGAACTGCGGCCCCGCGTGATCGAGCTGGAACAGGCGGTGTTCGACTTCGAACAGGACGTCGACGCCGTCCTCCGCGACGAGGCCGTCTGGCGCTTGGGCGAACTGGCGGCCCGCGGCGACGCATTGCTGGAGCGGGCCTGGCATCTGCACATCATCAGCACATCGGGAGCGGTCGCGGCGGAGGTGTTGCAGCGCACCGTGGTCGGCCGGCTCGCACGCGGCGGCAACCTGATCACCAACTGGCTCAAGGAACCCGCCGAATTGCCGTGGGGCCGCATCGGTCAGCTGGCACTCCTCGCCGACGGGCCCGCACGCTTCGTCCAGCACCCGTTCTACGAGATCGCCGACACCGACCTGCCCTGGTCGGACTATGTGATCCCACCCATGAACCACACCCCGCCCGCCACCCGGGAGGAGTCCGATCTGTCGCCGCGGGAGGCGCTGATCGGCATGTCCGGAGCGGCGCGCGGCCGGGCCATCGACGCCTCGGTGCTGTTCCTGGGCGACGTGATGGCCTTGCGGGAGCACAGTAAATCGCTGGCGATGCGGTTACTGCACGCCCACCGGCGGTTCGTGCCCGTGATCGCCGCCCATCGGGGCGTGGCCGCCGCGGACTGGCCGTACCTGGCGATGCGCGAACTGCGCGACGCCCTCCCGGACCGCGCGGAACTAGAACTGCGCCGCACCGCCTGTGAGGATGCCCTCGCGGTGGCGATGCCGGATTATCTGGATCTGTCGCCGGGCGCGCCCGCACACCATCAGCCACACCGCACCCCGCACGGGGCCGCGGCGGGCGTCTGCGACGGGATCGCCATCGGGCTCGGAGACATGCCCACCGAACGGGGGGCGGTGCTGGCCTGTGAGAGCGCCGACGCCAACGTCATTCCGATCCTGCCGTTCGTCGGCGCGGTGGTGACCGCCCGCGGCAGTCAGTACTCACACATCGCGATCATCTGCCGGGAACTCGGGATCCCGGCCGTGGTGTCGCATCCGTTGGCCACCGACATCAAACCGGGACAGCGGGTGTACGTGAACGGAGATACGGGAGAGGTGCGAATTGTCCACTGATAACCAGACTTTCGATCCGGTGGCCGACCCGGAGGCGGTGCTGACGGTCCTCGAGGACAAGATCGCGGTCGGCCGGCCGCGACTGGACCTGCGGCTGACCGATTCGGTCCGCGACGATATCGACCTCGACTCGCTGTCGCTGATGGAGGCGCTGACCCGGGTCGAGGAGGAGTACGGCATCGAACTCATCGACCATGAGGACATCTACGGCGTCGAGACCGTCGGCGACCTGGTCGTGCTGATCCAGCGCACCTATCACGATCGGTACCCGAACGACCCCGCGGCCCGGGAGGCGCGGTGAGATCACTCGTCGACTGGATCACCGAACGCGACAACGACGGCACGGTCCACTTCTACACCGGCCACGAATGGGAGAGCCTGGGTTACGACTCGATGGCCACCGAGGCCCTGAATGTGGCCGGTGCGCTGCGCGAACGCGGAATCGGGCGCGGCGACCGAGTGGCGCTTGTCCTGCCGACCTGCCCCGAATTTCCCCGATACTTCTTCGGCGTCATGGCGATCGGCGCGATCCCCACCGTCGTCGCCCCGATCGGACTGCCCGAGGGTGGCCGGGCCGGGCACCTGTCGCGGTTGCGCGCACTGGCCCCGGCGGCCGTGGTCGCCGGGCCGGAGACGCTCGCGGGCCTGGCCGAGGCCGGACCGGAGCGGCCCCATCTCATCGATGCCGAGGAGCCGATCCCGGCGGCCGACAGAGTCGCGCTGTGCCCCGCGACCGACGACGAGACCGCGATCATCCAATTCACCTCGGGTTCGAGCAGTCTGCCGCGAGCCGTCCGGATCAGCGCACGCGCCGCCATCGCCCACGTGGAAATGCTGAAATCGGTATTTCACGACAGCACGGGGCATTCCACCCAGACCTTCGGATCCTGGCTGCCGTTGCATCACGACATGGGGCTGATCGGTACCTTCCTGTCGCCGATCCTCTATTCCCAGGACGCGTGGCTCATGCGCCCGGAGCATTTCGTCCGGCGCCCGCTGACCTGGCTCGAACTGTTCGGGCGCCACGGGGCCAACCATTCGGCCATACCGAATTTCGCGATCGAACGCATCGTGCGACTGGTGGGGCCCACGGCCCTGGCCGGCATGGACTTCTCCGAGTGGCGGTCGCTGATCGTGGGCTCGGATCGCATCAATTTCGCCGCGCTGCGCAGCTTCTACGAACTGCTGGCGCCGTTCGGGTTGCCCGCCCGGACCGTCAAACCGGGATACGGGATGGCGGAGACCACGCTCGCGGTGTCGGTCTGCCCGCTGCCGGACGTGCCGACCGCGCTGGACATCGATCACCGGACCCTGTCCGATCAGGCCCAGGTCGAGGTGCTCGGGCAGCGGGACCTGCTCGATGCCGAGCCGGTGCCCGACGGAGCGACCTGCATCGTGTCGTGCGGGCGGGCCCTGCCGGGTGCGCACATCGAGGTCGTCGACTCCGATCGTGTCGTGCTGCCCGACGGCCAGGTCGGCGAGATCACCGTGGCCTCACCGGCCTTGTTCAGCGGCTATCTCGACGAGGACGACACCGTCCCCGTGGTGCATTACACCGGCGATCTGGGCTTCCGCTATCAGGACGAGGTCTACGTGCTGGGCCGGATGGGCAACGCGATCAAGGTGAACGGAACGTTCATCACCGCCGAGGACGTCGAACTCGCTCTCGCCGAACGGCTTCGGGTCCATCACGACAAGATCACCGTGGTGCTGCGCGATCTCGAGATGGCGGGCAAGCCCTCGAGCCTGGTGGTCTTCCAGCAGCGGGTGCCCGCCGAGGCCGTCGAGACGACGCTGTCGGTACTGCGGCGGTCGGGGCTCGACGCGGCCACCGCGGCCCTGGTCACCATGGCGCCCTTGGCGATTCCGAGGACCACGAGCGGAAAACCGCGACGCGTCGAGCTGTGGAACGATCTGGCGACCGGAATCAGCGCCGCCCGCCACCTGTTCGTCGGCGCCGCCTCACCCCTGCTGCGCCTCACCCTGGGAGCCGGTCATGAGCCACCCGGGCATTGAGCGTTTCGAGACCCCGCAGATCTCGCGAGCCCTGTTCGGCGGCAAGGGATTCTTCCTCACCAAGTTGGCCCAGATGAATTATCCGGTACCGCCTTTCCGGATCCTGCCCGGTGAACGCCTGCGCCAGACCGGCGGCCCGCTCGACGAGATCGCGCGACTGATCCGGGAATTGCGGAAGGAAGCGGCCGCGACGATGGCGGCCGACCGCGCCACCGTGGCCTTCGCCGTGCGATCGAGCGCGCCGGTGAGTATGCCCGGCATGATGGACACCCTGCTGTGTATCGGACTGACGCCGGAGAACGTGCCGGCGCTGGCCGAGCGGCTCGGCAGCCAGGAGTCCGCGTGGCGCGCAGTGGTTTCCGGTGCCCGTGCGCTGTGCGTGCACGTCGCGGGTGTGCCGGAGGTGGACCTGCCCACCGGAGCGCCCGAGCGGATCCACCCCGAGCTGATCGACATCTACCAGCAGCGCACCGGGGCGCGATTCCCGGTCGAGCCCGCGGCGCAGGTGAAGGCGGCCGTGGATGCGGTGGCCGCCTCGTGGAACAACCGCCGGGCGCGGGAATACCGTGCCGCACAGGGAATTTCGGAAGCGGATCGGCCCTCCGTGATCGTGCAGGCGATGGCGTACGGGACCGCGGCCACCGCCAGCGGCAGCGGTGTCGTCTTCAGCCACGATCCCCTCACGGGAATGCGCGGACTGCACGGCGAATATCTGCCCGCAGCGACGGGGGAATCCCTGGTCGGCGGCACCGCGACACCGGCGAACATCGAGGTGCTCGCCGATTCCGCGCCGGGCGCCTACGGTGAGCTCGCCGCCACGGTGGACGAACTGTTCTGCTGGTTGACGCTGATCGTCGAGGTCGAATTCGTCGTCGAATCCGGGAAGCTGTGGCTGGTGCAGGTGCGCCCGGCGGTGGCCGCCGAGCGGGTCCACAACACGGTCACCGTCGACGCGTGGCGGGCGGGGCTGCTGGATCGCCCGACCGCCCTGCGACGGCTGCGGCCGGCAGCGCTGTTCGACCATGCGTCCCCGCATGCCGCCGCCGGTCACGCGCCGTTG
>NZ_BDBL01000071.1 GCF_001612965.1 Nocardia kruczakiae NBRC 101016 | reverse complement strand
GCGACCGCGGTCCAGCCGAGCGCGATCACCGTCCCCGGGCCCGACGGCCGCACCCTGCGGGCCGCCTGGGCCGCCGCGGCGCAACCCCGGGGCGGAGTCCTGGTGATCCACGAGAACAAGGGCCTCACCGATCACATCCGTTCCGTCGCCGGACGTTTCGCCGGAATCGGCTATTCCGCGCTCGCGGTGGATCTGCTCTCCGAGGAGGGCGGTACCGCCAGCTTCACCGACCCGGCCGCCGCCACCGCGGCTCTGAGCAAGGCGCCGCAGGATCGTCTCCTCGCCGATCTGCAGTCCGGGGTGGCGGAACTGGGGCGCCGGGTGCCGGGAAAGAAGCTGGGCGCCACGGGTTTCTGTTTCGGCGGCGGTCTCACCTGGCTGCTGCTCACCCACGGCACCCGCGAGCTGGCCGCGGCCACGCCGTTCTACGGCCCGTACCCCGAGGGCGGTGAGATCACCACCGCGAGTGCGGTCCTGGCCGTGTACGGCGCGCTCGACAAGCGCGTCGACGCCACCCGCCCGGCGGCCGAGGCGGCGTTGAACCGAGCCGGTGTGCCGCACGAGATCTTCGTGGCCGACGATGCCAATCACGCGTTCTTCAACGACACCGGCCCGAACTACCAGCCCACCGCGGCCGCCGCCGCCTGGCAACGCGTCACCGAGTGGTACGCGCAATATCTCGGGTGAGACGCGCCGGCGCGATCCGGCTCGCGGTGCTCGTGGCGGGTGTCGCCGCGGTGGTGGCGGCGACCGGGAGCGCGGTGCGTCCGCCGGTGTTCGAACCGGCCGCCGTGCGTGCGACCGCCCCGATGGGGTGGAATTCCTGGGATTCCGGAATCGCGCTGAGCGAGCAGTCGGTGCGCGAGACGATCGACGCGATGGTGTCGGACGGGATGCGCGACGCCGGCTATCGCTACGTCGACCTCGACGCAGGCTGGGCTGCCCCGCACCGGGATTCGTCGGGTGATCTCGTCGCGGATCCGGTCCGGTTCCCGCACGGCATCGCCGCGGTGGCCGCGTATGCCCACGAACACGGCATGTACCTGGGGCTGTATTCCAGTCCCTTCAACGAGATCTGCGGGCAGAGCCCGGCGACCGCGAGCCGCGGCCACGAACTGCAGGATGCGCGGCGATTCGCCGGCTGGGGTGTCGACCTGCTCAAATACGACTGGTGCCGGACGGATGCGAATCACGACGAGCAGGTTCGTGATTTCGCCCGGATGCGCGACGCGCTGCGATCGACCGGACGCGGCATCGTCTACATGATCAATCCGAACAGCTCCGCCGACGCCCGTGCCGGCGTCGACTACGACTGGTCGGCCGTCGCCGATTCGGCCCGCAGCTCCGACGATCTGATCCCGATGTGGCGCAACAGCTTTCCCGAACCCGATATCGGCGGATTCGACACCACGTCCGTCCGCGGTGTCGCCGACGAGGCCGACGCCGCGCTCCGCGCCCGGCCCAGCCGTCCGGGGTACTGGCCCGACCCGGACATGCTGGTCGTCGGACAGTCGATGGCGCCATTCCTCGGTGCTCATCTGGACGGCCTGCCCGGAACCGCCGTGCGGCGGCCGGCACTCAGCGCCGACGAGACCGCCTATCTGGCCCGCCGTTTGGGCATTTCCCCGGAAACGCTGGCGCTGCTGCGAAATCCACGCACCCTCTCGCCCGCCGAGGAGCAGGCGCATGTGTCGCTGTGGGCGATGCTGTCCGCACCGCTCATCGCGGGAAACGATGTCCGCACGATGAGCGAGCCCACACGCGCCGTGCTCACCGACGCCGGTGTCATCGCCATCGACCAGGACCCCCGGGTGGCCCCGCGGTGCCGCTCCCCCGCGAGCACCGGATCCTCACCAAGCCGCTGTCCGACGGTTCGGTCGCCGTGGCCCTGCTCAACCCCGGTGACCAGCCGCTCACCCTCGCGACCAGCGCCCCCGAAGCCGGTCTCGCACAGGCCCGGTCGTACACCATGCACGACATCTGGGCCGCGACGACGACGGTGACCGACGGCCGTATCGTCGCACCGGACATTCCCGCCCACGGCGTGGTGCTGCTGAGGATCACTGCCGGAGCTTGAGGTTTCAGCGCCGACCGGTCACGCACGATCCCCGAAATCCCCGAAACCTGCCGCCGTCCCGAACCTGCCGACCGTAACGTGTTCCACGCCTGGGCTTTCCAGTGGGCGGACCGGAGGGGAATCGGATATCGATGGTGAGCTTCTTTCGTGAGGACGACGGACGGCTCGTGGCACAGCGACTGGCGGTCAGCCCGTGGACACCGACGGCGCTGGCGGGAACCGGCGTATGCGGGCTACTGGCACGGGAATTGGAAGCCCACTGCCCCGACGGTTTCGTCCCGGTCCGGTTCACGGCGGACCTGTATCAGCCAGTGGCGAATGCGCCCGTCGAGCTGACCAGCACTGTGGTTCGCCGAGGCTCGCGCATTTCGCTCGCCGACGCGTCGCTACTCCAGGACGGGCGGGAGCGCGCCCGGGCGACGGCGATCTTCCTGGCCACTGGGGTTCGGAAGGGGCCGGTTACATCAATGCCGATGTGACGGTGAACCTTTCCCGCCTGCCCCGCGGACACGAGCTGGGGGTGCGCGCCGACAATTCCATCGCCTCCAGCGGTATCGCCGTCGGTGTCGCCACTCTCTACGACCGCACCGGTCCCGTCGGCACCAGCGTGATCAGCACTCTCTCCAATACGCGCCGTCGCATCGATTTCGCGCGTACCTCCGCCGCCGAGATCGGCGGCGTCCCCGACTGATCCCCGCACTTCCATCACGCTCGCGCGGCGGGGTATCCGGTGGCCGGGCCGTCCGCGCCGTCCTGTGGCCGCGGGCGGGTTCGGGAGAGGTCGAGTTGCGGTTCGCCGCCGAGATACGACTGCAGCAGCACGGCCGCTCGCTGTCGCCACGCACGATCCACACTCGTGCCGCGATCGGCGACGATGTCGGCGAGCCGGGCGCGGAAACGCTGCTCGCTCATGCCGAAACGCACGAGGATCTCCTCGTCGGGTGGCCCGCCGTAGGGCAGCCACAGTACGGCGAAATCGATGATTGCCTGTTCTTCGTCGGTCATCGTTCACTCACGGAATTGACGGGCCCCGCCGCACGGCGACGGGCGGTCGGACTTTGCGGTACCCGTCAAAGTGTAATATTGTCCAGACAGGTGTCCACCTTCGTGGCGCCGAGAATCTCACCCACTTCCTCCGTACCGGAGGGGAAGAAACGACACGCTATGGCGACAACACCGCACAGCCCGTTCGACGTCGCGAGTACCCGGACCCTGATCGCACCGGAAATCCGGCGTCGCATTCGCGCGGCGACCGGCTCCGACGTCGATCCGGAGCGCATGAAGGCCCTGGAGGCCGTCTATCTGGGGACAGTGCTGACCGCGAGCATGGGCTACTCACTGCACAGCGGCACCTGCTCGGTCGAACATGTCGCAACGCGGATCATCTACCGATGACGTCCGCCCCGTTCGGCTCCGGACAGGTTCCGCGTCCGGAGCCACGGTGATCAGCGATCCGGTTCCGGATCGCCCAGTCGGGCACGGATCGCGCCCCACGGGTCGGCGAATGTCCGCGAACCGTCGCGGTACGGCGACAACCGCCTGAGATACCAGCGCATCACCGGAGCGAACGGGCGGGCTATGAACCGCAGTTTTCCTGTCCTGGAACGGATTTCGGCGAGCATATCCGGGAAGGAGTGATGCTGGAAGTGCAGCACTTCCTGGGCGCGGCCGGTATCCATCCAGTCGGTGGCGAACCAGTCCGCATCGCTGTCCGGGTTCCCGTCCAGTCCGCGCGGGATGGCCCCCGGCAACCCGGAGGCGGCGGCGATCGAGGCGCCGATATCACACTGGCGCAGCCGATGTGACGCGTCGCCGCCGATGAGGAAGACCTCACGGACGGACGGGGTGAGGGTCGCGGCCGTGAACGCGGCGGCCACATCGCGCACGTCGACCGTATTGATTCGCCCGTCGGCCGGCAGCGCCGCCTCGAAGGTGAGCATGTCCGCGGCCAGGCCGAGCATCGGCTCGACGGTGAGTACGCCGCCGAGCCGCAGGATCACCCACTCCAGTGGCGACGCCCGCACCAGCTGTTCGGCCTCCGTCTTGTGCGCGCCGTACAGATCTGTCGGCCGCACCGGGGTATCGGCCGTGAGCGGTCCGCCGGACCGATGCGGATTGCGGGCGCCGTAGACCGCGATACTCGACGCGAGCACGAACCGCGGCGGCGTGGTGAGCTCGGCCGCGGCGTCGAGCAGCGTGGCGGTGGCCTCCACGTTGACGGCGCGAGCGAGGCCGCGGCGCTGGTAACAGACCGGCGGGATGATCGCGGCGAGGTGGACGATCGCACTCGGGCGCACCGATCGCACCAGCTCGCGAACCTGTTGCGGCACGGTCAGATCCGCCCACCGCACCTCCACGCCGGCACCGGTGAACTCCCGCCCGGCGCGGCGGTTGGCCGGGATGTCGAGATCGGTGGCGACCACGCGGGACCCGCGTGCGGCGAGGGTGCGCACCAGCGCGGTGCCGACCAGCCCGAACGCGCCGGTGACGAGTATCGGCCCCGAAGTCATTCGGCCACCACGCTTCCGGCGATCAGCGGCAGATCGAGAGCGGTGCGGATCCCGGCGGGTGCGCCGACCACCGCGGGGATGGCATTGACGATCCGGCCCGCGGCGGCCACGATCGCCGCGTGATTGTGGTCGCCGTGGCGGCTGGTGGGACAGATGTCGACGGTATAGGAGGGTTCGCCGACGATCTCGACCCGATAGGACCCGCCGGGCTGGGCCGGCTGCGGCCATTCGGGGCGCAGGTCGCCCCGCAGCCGGGTGGTGTGTTCGATGACGATGACCGGGCGGCCCTTCACCATCCCGCGAATCTCGAAACGCAGTGCCGCGACCGACCCTTCGGGCACGTGCCCGGCCGCGATGTCGAAGCTTTCCGGCGCCGGTTCCCGTTCGTAGGATTCGGTGATCTCGTCGACGGTGATGCCCAGCCCCGCCTCGAGTTGCCGGATCGTCGTGCCCCAGGCCATGCCGAGCACCCCGGGCTGCAGCAGCATCGGCACCTCGTCGAGGGGTTTGCCGAATCCCATCACGTCGAACATGACCGTCGCGCCGTCGTAGGTGGCGTAGTCCGCGATCTCCGAACACCGCACCTGTTCGATATTGCGGCAGGTGCCGGCGAAGGCGAGTGGAATCAGATCGTTGGCGAAACCGGGATCGATGCCGGTGATGAAGATGCTCGCATCGCCCTCGTGCGCGGCCGCCTCGATGGTGGCGAAGAACTTGTCCGGCAATACCTTCCACGGATATTGCAGGAGTCCGGGGGCGGATCCGACGATATCGACGCCGGCGGCCAGGATGCGGCGGCAGTCCTCCAGCGCTTCCAGCAGCCGGGTATCGCCCATCGCGCAGTAGACCGCGCAGTCCGGGCGCAGGGCGAGCAACTCCGCCAGGTCGCCGGTCGCGCGGATGCCGGTGGTGACGTCCAGGCCCGCCAGTTCGCCGGCGTCCTTGCCGATCTTCTCCTCCGTCGAGACGCACACGCCGGCCAGTTCGAAGCGTGGGTCCTCGATCAGGCCGGCCAGTGCGAGCCGGCCGACATTGCCGGTGCCGATGTGCACGACACGGATGGGCATTCGTTTCTCCTCGGGTCGCCGCGGCACCGCGGGCGGTCGGCGTCGCTGCCGTACCGGCGGGTGATCACACGAGCCGCAGTCGGACAAGTGTCTGGACAGTACTACGATTCCTCGGCGGCCGACAACAGATCACCCGCGCGAACAGCGGTCGGAGCTCTGGAACAGTGTCTAGAACATGTTCCAGTTTGCATGGTAGCGTCACCGGCATGGGACGTGTAGACGGCAAAATTGCACTCATCAGCGGGGGCTCGCGAGGTATGGGTGCGGCCCATGCGCGGCTGCTCGTCACCGAAGGCGCCAAGGTCGTGATCGGTGACATCCTCGACGACGAAGGTAAGGCTCTGGCCGCCGAACTCGGTGACGCCGCGCGTTTCGTCCACCTCGACGTGACCGCGCCCGAGGACTGGGCGGCGGCGGTGTCCACGGCGGTCGGCGAATTCGGCAAACTCGACGTGCTGGTCAACAACGCGGGCATCGTCAACGGCAATTCGCTGCGCAAGTTCGAACTGGAACAGTGGCGCCGCATCCTCGACGTGAACCTGACCGGAACGTTTCTCGGCATGCAGGCCGCGGTCGATCCGATGATCGCCGCCGGCGGCGGATCCATCATCAACGTCTCCTCCATCGAGGGACTGCGGGGGGCTCCGTGGGCCCACGGCTACGTCGCCTCCAAATGGGGCGTGCGCGGCCTGGCGAAGTCGGCCGCATTGGAGCTGGCGCAGCACAACATTCGCGTGAATTCGCTGCATCCCGGACTGATCCGCACACCCATGACCGCCGCCATCCCCGACGATCTGGTGACGATTCCGCTGGGCCGTCCGGCGCAGCCCGAAGAGGTGGCGACCTTCGTACTGTTCCTGGCGAGCGACGAATCCTCGTACGCGACGGGCTCGGAGTTCGTCGTGGACGGCGGCCTGGTGACCGCGGTTCCGCACAAGACCTCCTGACCCCGGACGACTTCTCCTCCAGGAGCACAGACATGCCCGAAACAGAAACCAGCACAATCGATCCCGCAACCCTGCTGCGGCTGCCGACCCACAACGGACACGCCCTGCTCGCCGGGCTGCGGCGGCATCGGCGTGAGCCGGTGATGACCCTCGGTGACACCGTGCTCACCGGCGCCGACGTCATCGACGCCATCAGCCGCTACATCGCCGCCTTCGCCGCCCACGAGGTCGGGCTCGGCACCCCGAGCGCACTGCTCGCCCTCAACCGCCCCGAGGTGCTGTTCATCCTCGGCGCCGGCCAGATCGCCGGACATCGGCGCACCGCACTGCATCCGATGGGCGGCCTCGACGACCACGTGCACGTGCTGACCGATGCCGGCATCACGAATCTCGTCATCGATCCGCAGCCCGCGTTCGTACGGCGGGCGCGCGAACTGGCCGACCGGGTGCCCGCACTGAAGCGGATCCTCGTCCTCGGCCCGGTGCCGGAGGAACTGGCCGACATCGGCGTCGACTTGATCTCCGCCGCAGCGGAATTCACTCCGGAACCGATCGAAGCGGTCGACATCCCACCGGATTTCGTCGTCTCTATCAGCTACACCGGCGGCACCACCGGAAAGCCCAAGGGCGTCATCGGCACCGCCGGCACCATGGCGACCATGACCCAGATCCAGCTTTCGGAATGGGAATGGCCGCAGCGCCCGCGGTTCCTGATCTGCACACCGCTGTCGCATGCGGGCGCCGCGTTCTTCCTGCCGGTGGTGCTGCAGGGCGGGCAATGCGTGGTACTGCCGCGATTCGACGCCGGTGAGGTGCTGCGCGCCATCGAGGAACACCGCATCTCCGCGACCATGCTGGTGCCGTCGATGCTGTACGCGCTGCTCGACCATCCCGATATCGACTCGCGCGATCTGTCGTCGCTGGAAACGATCTACTACGGCGCCTCCTCGATCGATCCGAAACGACTGACGCAGGCCATCGCCCGGTTCGGCCCCATCTTCGCCCAGTACTACGGCCAGTCCGAGGCGCCGATGGTGATCAGCTATCTGGGCAAGGAGGAGCACGACGAGGCGCGGCTGACCTCGTGTGGCCGGCCGTCGGCGGCGCTGCGCACCGGACTGATCGGCACGGACGGGCAGCGCGTGGCGCCGGGCGAGGTCGGTGAGATCTGCGTATCCGGGCCACTGCTGGCCGGGGGCTACCTGAACCTGCCGGAGGTCACCGCGGAGACCTTCCGCGACGGCTGGCTGCACACCGGAGATCTGGCGCGCGAGGATCCCGACGGCTTCTGGCATATCGTCGGGCGCAGCAAGGACATGATCGTCACCGGCGGCTTCAACGTCTTTCCCCGGGAAGTGGAGGATGTCATCGCCGCCGACGCCCGCGTCCAGGGCGTTGCCGTCGTCGGCGTCGCCGATGCCCGCTGGGGCGAGGCCGTGACCGCCGCGGTCGTCTTCGATCCGGCCACCGCCGCCGATCCCGACGCGGTGGCCGCGGCGATCGACGATATCCAGCAGGATGTCAAGCGCCGCAAGGGTTCGGTCCAAGCTCCGAAACACGTCATCGTGGTCGATGCGCTGCCGTTGACGGGACTCGGCAAGGTCGACAAGAAGGCCGTTCAGGTCCTCGTCACCGCCGAACTCGATCGGTAGGTAATAGTCACCCAGCCTTACGAGCGGCCCTCGCGCCCCGGCTCCCCCACGACATCGGCGAGATGTCGTGCGCCGGTGGCGATCTCGGTCGCCTCCGCCATCTCCAGCCGGAATTCGTGGTCGGCGGCAGGCGCGGGGCCCTCGTGATGACTGATGCCCGCCGTCCCGATGACATAGTGCAACGCCGTGTCGCCGATGTACACGGTCACCGTGCCCGCGGGCACGACGTCGGCGATCGCGCGTCCCAGCGGCAGCGCGAACCAGTGCGCGCGCACCGCGTCGGTGGCACGCCGCTGCCCCAGTAGCGGCGCCCCCCATTCCGAGAGTGCCTGCAGCACAGGCCGAAGCGCCGCGCCGGTGGGTGTGAGCTCGTAGACGGCGGCCGCCGACCGCGACCCCACCTTGCGGTGGGTGAGGACGCCGTCGCGTTCCAGATCCTTCAGCCGGGCCGCCAGGATATCGGTGCTGATGCCCGGAAGGTCGGCGAACAGATCGCTGTATCGCCGTGGCCCCGAGCACAATTCGCGAACCACCAGCAGATTCCAGCGGTCGCCGACGACTTCGAGCGCGCGGCTGACCGGACAGTAGTGGTCATAGGTTCGGCGTGGCACATCCCCACCCTATCCCAGCACTTGGAAATTCCAAGCGCAAACTTGGAATAACCAAGTACAGTAGGCGGCCTACACGCCGGAAGGGGATGTTCATGCAGGTCAACCAGTCCAGCAAACTCATGGGGGTCTCGTACGAGATCCGCGGCCCGGTCGCCGAACAGGCCGCGCGACTGGAAGCCGAGGGTCATCACGTCGTCAAACTCAACACCGGCAACCCACTGCCGTTCGGCTTCGAGGCGCCCGCGGAGATCCTGCAAGACATCGTGCGGACGCTGCCGGTCTCGAGCGGCTACTCGTCCTCGAAAGGCCTGTTACCGGCGCGGCGCGCGGTCGTCCAGTACTACCAGACCCTCGGGGTCACCGACATCGACGTCGAGGACGTCTTTCTCGGCAACGGCGTCTCCGAATTGATCATGATGGCACTCACCGCGCTGCTGGAGACCGGTGACGAAGTTCTCGTTCCCGCACCGGATTTCCCGCTCTGGACGGCGGCGACGACCCTCAACGGCGGCCGGGCGGTGCACTACATCTGCGACGAGGGCGCCGACTGGTATCCGGACCCGGCCGATATCGCCGCCAAGATCACCGACCGCACCCGCGCCCTCGTGCTCATCAATCCGAACAACCCCACCGGCGCCGTCTACCCGCCCGAGGTGCTGCGGCCGATCCTCGACATCGCCCGCCGGCACAACCTGGTCGTCTTCGCCGATGAGATCTACGACAAGATCTACTACGACGGACTCACCCACACCTCGATCGCCGCGCTGGCGCCCGACCTGCTGTGCCTGACCTTCTCGGGATTGTCCAAGTCCTATCGGTGCGCGGGTCTGCGCTCCGGCTGGCTCGTCGTTTCCGGTCCCACCGGCCACGCGGAGAACTACCTCGAGGGTCTCACCATGCTGGCGGGACTGCGGCTGTGCGCGAATGTGCCGGGGCAGCAAGCGATTCAGGCCGCACTGGGCGGGCATCAGAGCATCTACGACCTGACGCTGCCGGGCGGGCGCCTGCGCGAACAGCGCGACCGCGCGTGGGAGGCACTCACCGCGATCCCGGGCATCACCTGCGTGAAACCCAAGGGCGCCCTGTACGCGTTCCCGCGCATCGATCCCCGCGTCTACGCCATTCACGACGACGAACAATTCGTCCTGGACCTGCTCCTGCAGGAAAAGCTGCACATCGTGCAGGGCACCGGTTTCAACTGGCCCACCCCCGACCATTTCCGGATCACGACCCTGCCGCACGCCGACGAACTGGAGGCCATCATCGAGCGCATCGGCCGCTTCCTGTCCACCTACCGGCAATAGTCGCGTTCGAAGGTTTGGGGCCTATCCCGCGCGGCATTCCGATCGCAGGAAAGGAATCGCCATGATCGTCATTCTCGGGCTCGTCATCCTCATCGCCGCAGTGGTCGCCGGCGTCGTGGGCGTGGTCGTCAACACCGGAGCCGGCCATGCTCTGAACGGCAATTTCACCGCCTTCGGCTATCACTTCACCGGCTCCACCGGAACCCTGTTTCTCTACGGCATCGTCGTCGGCGCCGTCGGCATGGCGGGGCTGAGCCTGCTGCTCGCGGGCAGCCGCCGCAACGCCCGCCGCGCGAGCGCCGCCCGCCGGGAACTGGACGCCACCCGCCGCGACGCACCCATCTATTACGGTCCCGCCACCACCGCGGACACACCGCACACCGCGTCCCAGCCGGTCGGCGGCGCCCAGCCCACGGCACCAAAGCGCGGATTGGGCAGGATGTTCGGTCGCGGCCGGACCGTCCACCACGCCTGATCGGGGCGGCCGAGCGTGTGCCGCCTCTTTCTCCACTAACCCACCTCCGAACCCCTCCGCCCGGTACGATCTATGGGCGCACAGGGTGTGACCAGCCAGTATCCGGATGCCGTTCGCAAACCGGACGAGTGGCCGTCGCACGGCAGTCCCTATCGACTCTCGGCGGTTCGTGCCAGCAGCGGTTCGTGCGAACTCGAGAGTATTCAGCAGGCATCGAGGCCGCGCCCGACGGACCACGGATGGACATGTGCGGCCCCGGACCGGATCGACGACGATCCGATGACTCTCCGTCCGGAGGTGGATGGTGGCCGAGAAATTCGAAGGACATATCGCGCTCGATATCCGTGATTCCGTCGCCGACTGGAAGCCGTTCGCGGAACCGACCGCACCACGCGGCGCACCCAATGTGCTGTATCTGGTGTGGGACGATATCGGAATCGCCACGTGGGACTGCTACGGCGGGCTGGTCGAGATGCCGAATATGCGGCGAATCGCCGAGCGCGGAATCCAATTCACGCAGTTCCACACGACCGCGCTGTGTTCCCCGACTCGCGCCTCACTGCTCACCGGACGAAATCCGACGTCCGTCGGAATGGCGACCATCGAAGAGTTCACCGACGGCTTCCCGAGCATGAGCGGCCGGATTCCCGACGACACCGCCCTGTGTTCGGAGGTTCTCACCGAACGCGGATGGAACACCTACGCCGTCGGAAAATGGCATATGACGCCGCTGGAGGAGAACAATCTGGCGGCATCGAAACGCCACTGGCCGCTGGGGCGCGGATTCGAACGGTTCTACGGATTCCTCGGCGGCGAAGCCGACCAGTGGTATCCCAATCTCGTCTACGACAACCACCCGATCACACCGCCGTACTCGCCGGAGGACGGATATCACCTGTCGAAAGACCTGGCGGACAAGTCGATCGAGTTCATCCGCGACGCGAAGGTCATCGCTCCGGACAAACCGTGGTTCATGTACCTGTGCCCGGGATGCGGTCATGCGCCACATCATGTCCCTCGCGAATGGGCGGACAAATACCGAGGCCGCTTCGATATGGGATATGAGAAGTACCGCGAGATCGTGCTGGAGAACCAGAAGCGCATGGGGCTGATCCCGCAGGACACCGAACTGTCGCCGATGAACCCGTACGCGAACGCCACCGGAAGCAACGGCGAGCCCTGGCCGCTGCAGGACACGGTGCGGGCGTGGGATTCGCTGTCCGAGGACGAGAAACGGTTGTTCCGCCGACAGGCGGAGGTGTTCGCCGGCTTCCTGTCCTATACCGATGCGCAGATCGGGCGGCTCCTCGATTATCTGGAGGAGAGCGGGCAGCTGGACAATACGATCATCGTCACCTTCTCCGACAACGGCGCCAGCGGTGAGGGCGGTCCGAACGGCTCGGCCAACGAGATGAAATTCTTCAACGGCTATATCGACACGATCGAGGACAGCCTGGCGAAACTCGACGAACTGGGATCGCCGACCACCTACAACCACTACAGCATCGGGTGGGCGATGGCGTTCAACACCCCGTACAAGCTGTACAAACGCTACGCCTCGCACGAGGGCGGTATCGCCGACGCCTGTCTGCTCTCGTGGCCGGCCGGGATCGCCGCCCGCGGCGAACTGCGCCACCAGTATCTCAACGTCTGCGATGTCACCCCGACGATCTACGAACTGCTCGGCATCACGCCACCGGAGACGGTGAAGAACGTGGCGCAGCGCCCGCTGGAAGGCGTCAGCTTCCGGGCCCTGCTCGACGACCCGGACGCCGACACCGGCAAGCACACGCAGTTCTATTCGATGCTGGGCACCCGCGGCATCTGGCACCGGGGCTGGTTCGCCGACACCGTGCACGCGGCGTGCCCGTCGGGCTGGGGACATTTCGACAGCGACCGGTGGGAGCTGTTCCACATCGAGGACGACCGCAGCCAGATGCACGACCTGGCCGGCGATCGTCCCGAGAAGCTGGAGGAGTTGAAGGCGCTGTGGTTCGCCGAGGCCGAGAAGTACAACGGCCTGCCGCTCTACGACCTCGACATCGTCTCGGTGATGCTGCGCGACCGGCCGACGTATGCCAAGACCCGCGACACCGCCGTCTACTATCCCGGCATCGCCGAGGTGGGGCCGGGCGCCGCACTGGAGATCCGCGGCCGGTCCTTCGCACTGCTCGCCGAGACGACGATCACGAGTCCCGACGCCGAGGGCGTGCTGTTCGCCCACGGCGGGCGGCTCGGCGGACACACGCTGTTCGTGCAGGACGGCCACCTGTACTACGTCTACAACTTCCTCGGCGAGGAGGAACAGGTGATGGTCTCCGACCGCCCGGTCCCGCTGGGCGACCACATCCTGGGCATGCGTTTCGAACGGAAGGGCACGCGGCCGGACAATTTCACCCCGACCGGCGAGGCGGTCCTCTACATCGACGAGGATCCGGTGGGTTCGCTCGACGATATGCGGACCCAGCCGACCGTGTTCTCCGGCGTCGGCGAGGGTGTCCGGGTCGGTCGCGACGGCGGCCAGTCGGTATCCCCGCGTTACCACGCACCCTTCCCGTTCACCGGCGGAATCATGCACCAGGTCGTCGAGGATGTCAGCGGTAAACCGTATCTCGACCTCGAAATGGCCGCCGCCGCAGCCTTTTCGCGGGATTGAGGAGTGGTGCCGCGGCAATCCCCGCGCGCACGATAGCTGCACCAGTGCCCACGGGATCGCCGCGGCACCATTA
This sequence comes from Nocardia kruczakiae NBRC 101016, assembly GCF_001612965.1. Taxonomy (GTDB): domain Bacteria; phylum Actinomycetota; class Actinomycetes; order Mycobacteriales; family Mycobacteriaceae; genus Nocardia; species Nocardia kruczakiae. The sequence continues at coordinate 12,215 of NZ_BDBL01000071.1, read as the reverse complement.
TCCTCGAACCATGTGTTCTCCCAGTGCCACGCTGACGGTGTGGGCGGGCTCGTGGCTGGCGGGCCGCAGCGCGCCCGACGACGTGCTGGACGCGTTGCGCGCCTGGTCGCCGCAGCACAGTGTCGCCGCCGGTGACCCGCTGACCGGCGGACGGACGGGACTGCCGTGGCCCTCGGCCGAGCCGCTGGAGGCCGGCACCGGAATCATGGTCCTGCTCAAGGTCATTCGCGAGGCGATGGCCGAGCCGGGGGCGCAGATGCGGCTGGTGCTGCCGGTGCCGGGCGATGCGCGCGGATTGCCGGTGGGAACCGAATTCGCCACGGCGGCAATGGATGCCGAGGAGGGCGTGATCGCCGGCGTACCCGGCGGCGAGGGTGTGGCGCTGGTGCCGCAGTGGACCGACGAGGAATCGCTGCAGTGGACCGTGTTCCACACGCCGGTTCCGGTGCCGGCACCGGATATGGCGCTCGGCGAGGCCGAGTACGCGATGCGGGAGGCGGTCCGCGAGGCCGCGGAGGCCCTGATGCGGTTACACACCACCGCGGTCGGCGGTGACGACGATCCGCGGGAGTTGATCGAGGCCGAACTGGCCGCCTGCTCGCGCCACATCTACCCGGACTCGGCGCCGTTGCGGGCCCGCCGCATCCTCGATTCGGCCGACCATGTGGCCGCGATCCTCACCGTGGCCCAGCAGACGGCGCCCTCCTCCCCCAGTTCGGCCAGCGCCGTGCAGGCCCAGGAGACGCTGCTGCGTCCGCTGTGGAACGCCCTGCGCGCCGCCCGCCTGTCCGCGGTGAACGCGGCGGCCGGCCCGCGCTAGGTCGCGGCCTCGCCCGCAGGCGGCCCGGGCAGATTCAATTCGTAGTCGTTGTAGCGCCCGCAGACTCGCATGCCGATCCGGGCCAGCGCCGCGCGCAGCGCCTCGTCGTCGAATTCGAACACCCGCAGCATGGTGATGTCAGGCATCACAGCGCGCAGTTCGGACACCACCGCACCGAAGGCGGCGGTCAGCAGATCGGCATCGGCCTCGCGATGGGCGAACCCCTCCTCGGCGCTGATGTAGGCCTCGGCGCCGCCGGCGAAGGTCGTGATCGTGGTGATCGGTTCCGTCGCCGACCGGGCCGAGAGCACGGTGGTGAGCAGCACCCGCCCCGGCGGGTCGGCCGATTCGGCGAGGGTGTGCACCAGCCGCCGCGGCGGCGCGCTGGTGTCCAGGAGGGGAGGCCGGGTGAGGTCCAGCTCCCACAGCCGCGCGTATTCGTCGACCCGCCGCGCCCCCAGTGCGACCGCGGCCCGGCCGGACGGCCCGATATCGGTGCCCTGCCAGCGCAACACCCGGTATCCGGCGGCAGTGGCCCGGCGCACGGCCTCGGCGGTCAGCCGGCAGACCATCTCGGTTTCGGCCGCCTGCGGTTCGGATTCGTCGGCGCGGCCCAGATGCAGCGAATGCACGAGCCGCTGCGCGGACACCGCCTGCACCCACGCCTCACCCAGGCCGGCATCGCGCAATTCCGCCCAGCCCAGCAGTTCACCGCCACCGCGGGCCGCGATCACACCCAGCAGATCGGCGGTGCCGTCGGCGACGGAAATATCTTCGAGCAGGGGCAACCCGGTGCGGCCCGCCAATTCGGCGGCCAGCCGCAAACCCGTTCCCGGATGCTGGTCCCACTCCAGCGCGATGTCCACCTCCGCACAATAGCGGTGAATTAGCTGATCGCAGCCGGTTACCGCGCGAAACGTCGGCCGACGGATCAATGCTTGCGCACCACCGTCTCACCCTCGGCCGGTTTCCGCATCACCACGTCCATCCCCGCGATACGCGGGGCGGCACCGGCGAATTCGCTCCACCTCGTCATAGTCGTACGGTAGAACTTTCGGCGGACACGTCATACAGCATCGAGGTCGTCATGAGGATTTCCCCGCGCCGGGCGGCGGGCGCCGTCGCCGCCGCGTTCGCCTGCGCCCTGGTTCCGCCGACCGGGGCGCACGCCGTGGTCGGCGGTGCCCCGGTCGGCGCCACCGACTATCCGTGGCTGGCGGCCATCGGCACGCCCGTCTACGCGACGCGGCCCGGCGGGCAATTCTGCGCCGGCGCCCTGATCGCCCCGGACCGGGTGCTCACGGCCGCCCATTGCGGGGCCTTGGCCCGCACACTGCCGGGAACGACGGTGACCTTCGGCCGTACCGATGTCGCCGGGCACGGCGGGGTCACCATCGGAATCGCCGATGTCCGCATCGACCCGGATTTCCGGGTGTCGCTGTTCGGCACCGATCTGAGCTATCACCACAATGTCGCCGTACTGGTCCTGAGCGCACCGGTCGCTCTGCCGACCGTGGCTGTGGCGGCGCCACACGGGGATACGGCGACGGTGGTCGGCTGGGGCGCCACCTCCGAGGACGACCAGTCCAACAGCGTGCTGCGGGCGGCGACGGTGCCGCTGGTGCCCGATGCGGCCTGCGCGGTCGCCTACGCCGCCGAATTCGATCCGGCCGAGGCGGTGTGCGCGGGCTCCACCACCGCCGACACCGCTGAATTCGACAGCGGCGGACCACTGCTGGTGGACGGCAAGGTCGCCGGCATCACCTCGTGGGGTAAGGGTGCGGCCGAACCCGGATTCCCCGGTGTGTACGCGCGGGTGCCCGCACTCGACTTCTGATCATCGCGTTCCGGGTCATCGCACCCGGACCGGCTGGGCGGGCGCGACCGGGCGGAACGAATCCGGATCGGCGGTCTCCCAGTCGGCGCGCCAGCTCGCCGGCGGATGGACGAGCAACTCCCCGGGCGCCAGCCATTCGTAGAGTTCGGCGTACGACCGGATCTCGTTGGCCGCCACCTTTTTCCGCAGCATGTGGGTATCGAGTTCGGCGGGGTCGTGCACGCCCATCGAGGCCATCATCTGCATCGCCTGGCGCACCGTGGCCTCCTGATACCGCTGCACCCGCTCGGCCTTGTCGGCGACGTCGAGGGCGCGGGCACGCCGCGGATCCTGGGTCGCGACGCCGACCGGGCACTGATTGGTGTGACAGCGCTGGGACTGGATGCATCCGACCGCCATCATCATCGCCCGGGCGGCATTGGTGAAGTCCGCGCCCTGCACCAATCGCTTGACGATATCGGTGCCGGTGGCCACCTTTCCACTGGCTCCCAATTTGATCCGGTCCCGCAGGCCGGTTCCGACGAGTGCGTTGTGCACCGTCATCAGCCCGTCGGTCAGCGGGAGGCCCACGTGGTCCTCGTATTCCAGCGGTGCGGCCGCCGTACCGCCCTCGGCGCCGTCGACGACGATGAAATCGGGTGCGGTCCCCTCGGCGATCATCGCCTTGCAGATCGCCAGGACGTCCGTGCGGGACCCGACGCACAATTTGAACCCGATGGGCTTGCCGCCGGACAACTCGCGCAGGCGGACGACAAAGCGAATCAATTCGCGCGGTGTGTGGAATTCCGAATGCGACGGCGGGCTGACGCATTTCTCGTGTGCGGGCACCCCGCGATAGCGGGCGATCTCCTCGCTCACCTTCGCGGCCGGAAGAACTCCGCCGAGTCCGGGTTTCGCGCCCTGACTCAACTTCACCGAGATCGCCTTCACCTGGTCGTAGCCGGCCTTCTCGGCGAACTGGTCCGGATCGAAACGACCGTCGCGGGTGCGGGTGCCGAAGTAGGCCGAACCGATCTCCCACACCAGATCCGCGCCGCCCTCCAGATGGAACGGCGTCAGCCCGCCTTCCCCCGTGTCGTGCGCGAAACCGCCGCGGGCCGCGCCGATGTTCAACGCGCGCAGCGCATTGCCCGACAGTGCGCCGAAACTCATCGCCGAGATGTTCAGCAGCGACATGGCATAGGGCTGCCGGCAGTCGGGGCCGCCGACCAGCACACGCGGCGGCTGCTCGGGTTCCGGGAGCGCGGCCACCGAATGGACGAGGAATTCGTAGCCGACCGCCTCGATATCGCGCTCGGTTCCGTAGGACAGTTCGCCGTGAATTCCCTTGGCGCGCTCGTAGATCATCGTCCGCACGTCGCGATCGAAGGGGCGGCCGTCGAAATTCCGCTCGATGAAATACTGCTGCAGTTCGGGCCGGATACTTTCCAGCAGATAGCGCATATGCCCCAGCAAAGGATAGTTGCGCAGGATCGAATGCCGGCGCTGCACCAGATCGTAGGCGCCGACGAGAACGAGCAATCCCGCGCCGACGGCGAGGATCCACCAGGCCCACGAACCGATCGCCGCGATGACTCCCAGGACGACCACCGCCACCGCGAGCAGACCGAAGAGGAAGAATCGCGTCATCGCCCCACCGTCACCTTTCGCACAGGGGTCCTCGCCACCGAGCACGACACCGCGGGACTCCGGCCCGCGCACACCCTACCGTTCATACCGGGGGCATACCCGCTCGGCGGCGGTTACTTTCGGCGGCGCACGGGTTCACAGCATCCGGGTGCGCAGATCGCCCCGTTGCGGGTGCAGCCGTAGCCGGGAACCGTGCCCGAGCGCCGGGGTTCGTTCCCGTCGAGATGTTCGCCGACCAGTTCGGCGACCATCCGGGCGAAGCGCGGATCCGGGCCGGGAGTGGCGGCGCGAGCGAAGGCCATACCCAGTTCGGCGGCCTTCTCGGCGGCTTCGTTGTCCAGGTCCCAGACGACCTCGAGGTGATCGGAGACGAAGCCGACCGGACAGACCACGACGGCCTCGACACCCTTGCCGGACAACGCTTCCAGATGGTCGACGATGTCGGGATCCAGCCACGGCACCTGCGGCGGTCCCGAGCGCGACTGCCACACCAGGTCGAAATCGTCGAAACCCGTTGCCGCGGCACACAATCGGGCGGCCTCGGCGACCTGGCGGCTGTAGAGGTGACCACCGTCGGCGGGCGGTCCGGCCGCGAGGTCGGCGGCGACCGGAATGGAATGGGCGGTGAACACCAGCCGGGCGCGGTCGCGCGATTCGGCCGGAAGTTCCCGCACAGCCGCGCGCACGGCATCGGCGAAGGAGTCGATCAACAGCGGATGATCGAAGTACTGCCGCAGTTTGGTCAGTTCCGGCGCGCCCTCGACCGCCGCACGGGCACGCTCGATGTCCTCGTCGTACTGGCGGCAGCCCGAATATCCGCCCCACGCCGAGGTCGGGAACACCAGGGCGTGGCCGATGCCGTCGGCGCGCATGGTGGCGACCGTTTCCTCGATCATCGGATGCCAGTTGCGATTACCGAAGTACACCGGCAGATCCACTGCGCGCGCGGCGAATTCGGCCTCGATCGCGGCGATCAGGTCGCGGTTGAGCGCATTGATCGGCGAGACACCACCGAAGTGCAGATAGTGCTGGGCCACCTCGTCGAGGCGTTCGCGTGGCACTCCCCGGCCCCGGGTGACGTTCTCCAGGAACGGCATCACGTCCTCGGGGCGTTCGGGACCGCCGAAGGACAGCAGGAGCAGTGCGTCGACGGTCCCGGTCACGGCTGTTACCTCCGGGCTCTCAGTTGGCCGACCAGTTCTCCGGGAACCAGGTGTTGTGGCTGGCGCCGCCGTCGACGTAGATGATCGAACCGGTGGTGCCGGGCAGCCAGTCCGACAGCAGGGTGACGATCGACTTGGCGACCACCGTCGGGTCGTCGACGTCCCAGCCGATGGGCGAGGCGCCGTCCCAGTAGGTGTTGAGCATGTTCAGCTGCTTGGCGTCGTCGGTGGCCGTCCCGGCGATCGCCTTCGCGGCGAGGGTCTTGATCGGGCCCGCGGCGACCAGGTTGGAGCGAACCCGCTTGGCCTCGCCCACCTCCCGCGCCACATAGCGGTTCACCGACTCCAGCGCGGCCTTGGCCACACCCATCCAGTTGTAGAAGGGCATCGCGGTGCGCGGATCGAAGTCCATGCCCACGATCGAGCCGCCCTCGTTCATGGCGGGCAGCACCGCGCGCGCCAGCGAGGCGTAGCTCCACGCGGAGATCTCGAAGGCCTTGGCGGCGTCGGCGCCGGGGCCGTCGAGGAACGGCAGCGCGTCGGGGCCCATCAGGGTGCGCGGGGCGAAGGCGATGGAGTGCAGCACGCCGTCGATGCCCTCGGGCGCGAGTTCGCGCACCTTGTCGGCGAGACCGGCGAGGTCGTCCTCGTTGGTGACGTCGAGGCCGATCGCGGGTGCGATTTCCTGCGGCAGGCGCTTGGCGATGCGGTCGATCAGGCGCAGCCGCTCGGGGATACCGGTGATGATCACCTTCGCGCCCTGCTCCTGCGCCACCTTGGCGGCGTGGAAGGCGATCGACGAATCGGTGATGATGCCGGTGATCAGGACGGTTTTACCGTCCAGGATTCCGCTCATGGGTGGTGAATTCTCCTCGGGAAACTCGGATGGGAAGTCGGCGGGGGCTCGGTAGCCGGTTGCTCAGTGGCCCATGCCCATGCCGCCGTCGACCGGCAGGATCGCGCCGGTGATGTAGGACGCGTCGTCGGAGGCCAGGAAGCTGATCGCCGCGGCGACCTCTTCGGGCTGGCCGATGCGGGCCGCGGGAATGACCTTCAGCGCCATCTCGCGCATGTCCTCGGTCATCTCTTCCCGGGTCATATCGGTGTCGATGAAGCCGGGCGCCACCACGTTGGCGGTGATGTTGCGCGAGCCGATCTCGCGGGTGATCGCGCGCGCCATGCCGACCAGACCGGCCTTGGCCGCCGCGTAGTTCACCTGGCCGGGACCACCCATCTGCCCCACGACCGAGCCGAGGAAGATGATGCGGCCGAAGCGGGCCCGCAGCATCGCCCGGTTGGCGCGCTTGGCGCAGCGCCACGCGCCGGTGAGGTTGGCGTCGATGACGCGGGTGAACTGCTCCTCGCTCATCCGCATGAGCAGAGTGTTGTCGACGATGCCGGCGTTGGCGACCAGCACCTCGACCGGGCCGTGCTTGGCCTCGATCTCACTGAAGGCCGCATCGATCGAATCCGCGTCCGTCACATCGCATTTCACGCCCAGAAGACCTTCCGGCGCGCCCGATCCACGATGGGTGACGGCAACCTTGTGCCCGTCGGCGGCCAGCCGCTGGGCCACCGCGAGACCGATACCGCGGTTGCCACCGGTCACCAGGACCGATCGGGAAGTGAAGTTCGACATGAATGTCAACCTATCTGTTCGAGTTCGACTGTCGTGGCCGGGTTGCGCGGTACCCGTTATGGCAGGCGTTGACGATAGACCAAACCGCTCACCACACCCGCAGCGGTCAGCAGCAGACCCAGTAGCAGCCACGGCCGGCTGGCATCACCCATCTGCATCTCGTAGCCGATCTGCTTGTCCAGGGTGTCGTAGACGGCGCTCAGTTCTTCCAGCGTGGAAGCGGTGTAGAAGTCGCCGCCGGAGATCTTGGCGATCTCGCGCAAGGAGTCGTCGTCGACCGGAACCCGGACGCGTTGCGACCCTTTGCCGTCCTGATCCGGAATCTCGACCGAACCCCAGGTGGTGCCGAAGGAGATGGTCGACACCGGGATGCTCTTCTGCTTGGCCACCCGGGCCGCGACGAAGCCGTGCCGGGGATTGTCGACGTCCTTGTCGTCGGGCACGGTCTGCTTGCCGTCGGACATCAGCACGATCCGCGCCGGAGGCGGCGTCTGCGCCCCGCCCAGGACCGAGGCGAGCGTGTCGATGGCCTGCAGCGCGCTGTAGATGCCCTCACCGGTGGCGGTGCGTTCGGCCAGCTTCATATTTTGGATGGCGGCCTTCATCGCCTCGCGATTGGTGGTCGGCGACACCTGAACCGACGCGGTGCCGGCGAAGGTCACCAGGCCCAGGTTGATCCCGGGGGTGAGCCCGTCGACGAAGTCGGTGGCGGCCTTCTTGGCGACCTGGATGCGCGAGGGCGGCACGTCGGTGGCCTCCATCGACAGCGAGACGTCGATCACCAGCATCACCGTGGCCCGGTTGCGCGGCACCTTCTTCGCCGCCTGCGGGCCCGCCGCCGCCACCGTCAGCAGCACCAGGCCCACCAGCATCAACGCCACCGGCGCGTGCCGCCAGGCGCTGGGCCGCTTGGGCGCCACCTGCTCGAGGGTCTCCATATTGGAGAAGCGCAGCATGTGCCGTTTGCGCCGCCGCTGGACCAGCACGTACAGCAGCGCGATCGCGGCGACGACGATCAGGAATGCCAGCCAGATCGCGGACGTGAAATGCGAAATACTCACTGTCGGGGCACCCGCCCGGTCGGGGCGCCGAAGGTGTGGCGCCGAGTGGACACGAAACGGACCACGTCGGCGATCCAGTCACGATCGGTGCGCAGCGTCATCACCGGCGCGCCGCAACTGCGCAACGCCGCCTCGACCTGTTCGCGATGCTGCTGGGCAGCACGGCCGAAATCGGCCCGCAGGGTGGGAGTGACGGTGAATTCGCGGGTGCGGCCGGTTTCGGGATCGTGGAGCACCACGTCACCGACATCGGGCAGATCCAGATCCAGCGGATCGAGGATCTCCACACCGAGCAGATCGTGACGGCCGGAGATCGCGCGCAGCGAACGCTGCCAGTCGATCTCGCCGAGGAAGTCCGAAATGACAACGGCCAGACCGCGTTTGCGTTGCGGCCGGCGCAGCGACTCGATGGCGCCGCGCAGATCACCGCGCACGCCGTCGCTCGCATGGGGGGTGGTCGCGATACTGCGCAGCAGCGACTGGGCGTGCACCCGGCCGGTGCGGGCCGGAATCCGGTACAGCCGTTCGCCGTTGGCGACGACCGCGCCGATCCGGTTGCCGCCGCCGCTGGTCAGATGCGTCACCGCGGCAGCCGCCGCGACCACCAGATCACGCTTCTGGCACAGCGCGGTGCCGAAGTCCAGACTGGCCGACAGGTCGACCACCAGCCAGGTCTCGAGCTCCCGGTCGGCGATCATCTGCCGCACGTGCGGGTGGGTGGTGCGGGCGGTGACCGACCAATCCATCTGGCGCACATCGTCACCCGGCTGATACATCCGCGCGTCCCCGGGTTCGGACCCGGGGCCGGGGATCAGGCCGAGATGATCGCCGTGCAGCACGCCGTCGAGGCGGCGGCGCACCGTCAGCTCCAGAGTTTTCAGCGCCGCCGACAATCGCGGATCGCGCAGATCTCCGGACCGGAACGACGGCGGGGCGCTGTCGGGATGAGCGGGGACGTGAGCTGAGTTCGTCACTGGCGCAACCGAATCCGATGCCCCGCTCACTGGCGCTGCGGCTGCCCGGCGCCCTGACCGTTCTGCGGCTGACCGGCCGGGTGCGGGGCGTTGGGCTGCGGCGCGGCAGCCTGCGGGCCCGGCGCCGGCATCGGCGCGGGACCGCCCTGGGCGGGCGCGTTGGCCTGGGTGGCGACCTGCGGCAGGCCCACGGTCTGCAGCACCCGGCGGATCACGTCGTCGGGGCTCACCTCGTCGGCGAGGGCGTCGTAGGACAGCACGAGACGGTGGCGCAGCACATCCGGAACGACCTCGACGACGTCCTGCGGCACCACGTAATCGCGGCCGCGGATCAGCGCGACCGCGCGGGCGGCGGCGATGATGCCGAGGCTGGCGCGCGGCGAGGCGCCGTAGGCGATCCAGCCCGCGACGTCGTCCAGCCCGAATTCGGCCGGCTTGCGGGTCGCGGCGATGACGCGCACGACGTAGTCGACCAGCGCGTGGTGGACGAAGGTGTTGGCGGCCAGTTTCTGCAGCCGGATCAGTTCGGCCGGCTCGAGAATCCGCTTGGGCTCCGGCGGGGTCACACCCATCCGGTAGATGATCTCGCGCTCCTCCTCGACCGTCGGATAGTCGACGACGACCTTGAACAGGAAGCGGTCGCGCTGCGCCTCGGGCAGCGGGTACACACCCTCGCTCTCGATCGGGTTCTGGGTCGCCATGACCAGGAACGGATCGGGCATGGGGTAGGTCTTGCCGCCGATCGACACGTGCCGCTCGGCCATGACCTCGAGCAGCGCCGACTGCACCTTCGCGGGCGCGCGGTTGATCTCGTCGGCGAGGACGAAGTTGGCGACGACCGGGCCGAGTTCGGTATCGAACTCCTCGCGGCCCTGCCGGTAGATGCGGGTACCGATCAGGTCGGTGGGCACCAGGTCGGGGGTGAACTGCACGCGCGAGAAACTGCCGCCGACCACCTTCGCGAAGGTCTCCACCGCCAGCGTCTTGGCGATACCGGGCACACCCTCGAGCAGCACGTGCCCGCGAGCCAGAACGCCGACGAGCAGCCGCTCGACCAACCGGTCCTGACCGACGATGACCCGTTTGACTTCGTAGATCGCCTTCTCCAGGGTCGCGACGTCACGCTCCAAAGTGCCCGAGGCGGCCTCCGCCTGCTTCACCGCACTCCCAGCGCTCACATCGTCCGTCGAAGTCACCAAACTCCCCGCTTTCGCTTCGGTCTCCATGCGTGCCGCCCCAACTATTCCAGGTATCGAGCAAGATTGCCGCAACTGGGCTCGCACAATGTCGCGGGCCAGGCCTCCCGGGCGGATCGGAAGGCACTCGACGGTGTCCGGAATGCGCTGATTCCGAATTGCCGTGTCGCGGCTGGTGGTCGCGGCGGGATCAGCCCACCGCAGCCAGATATTCGGCGTAGAACAGGGCCAGCCCCACCGCGGCCGCGATGCCCGCGAGCAGCCAGAATCTGATGATCACCGTGGTTTCGGGCCAGCCGCCGAGTTCGAAATGGTGATGGAACGGCGCCATCTTGAACAACCGGTTGCGGGTGGTGCGGAAAACCGCGATCTGCAACGCCACGGACAGAATTTCGGCGAAGAACAACGCGCCCACGACCACCATCAGCAATTCGGTGCGGGTGGTGATCGAGATTCCGGCCAGCAGCCCGCCCAGGGCCAGCGACCCGGTATCGCCCATGAAGATCTTGGCCGGATTGGCATTCCACCACAGGAATCCGATGCAGGCCGCGCCACCGGCCGCGCACACCACGGCCAGGTCGAGCGGGTCACGCACACTGTAGCAGCCCGGAAGCGCGTGGGCGGCACAGGAATTGGTGTACTGCCAGAAGGTGACGATCACATAGGCGCCCAGTGCGAACCCCATCGATCCCGCGGCCAGGCCGTCCAGCCCGTCGGTGATGTTCACGGCGTTGGACCAGGCGACCACCACGAAGCAGACCGCCAGCAGGAAGACCACCAGCGGGAAGGCCACCGTGGGCCAGTCCCGCACATACGACACCTGCCGGCTGGCCGGGGTCAGCCCCGTGCTGCCGGGAAAGCGCAGCGCCAGGATTCCGAAGATCACCGCCGAGCCGATCTGCCCGATGTACTTACCCGTCGCGGTCAGGCCCAGATTGCGGTGCTTGCGGATCTTGATGAAGTCGTCGAGGAAGCCGACGAAGCCCAGTGCGGTGGCCAGGCCGAGCACCAACAGGCCGGACGCCGACGGGCCGTCGGCGCCGTAGCGCAGTCCGATCAGGTGGGAGCCCAGATAACCGGCCCACAGCCCCGCCACGATGGCGATGCCGCCCATGGTGGGCGTGCCCCGTTTGGCCTGGTGACTCTGTGGTCCCTCGACGCGGATCTGCTGGCCGAGATTCCGGCGTGCGAACAACCTGATCAGCAACGGCGTCACGGTGATCGAGACCGCGAGTGCGATCGCCGCCGAGAACAGGATCTGCCTCATCAATACCCCAACTACTGCCGAACTCTCGGCTCGTGCCGAACGGACCGGCACGATGTGTGCCGATTCGCATGGTAGCCAAGATCATTCGGAGGTGCGTCAGGTGATCAGGCGAATCGCGTACGGCATGATGCCGCCCTCGCGCACCGGCGAAATCTTCACCACGTCACCGGATTCGGGCGCCTCGATCATCTTGCCGTCGCCCAGGTACAGCGCGACGTGCTCGCTGCCGTTGGACCCCCAGAACAGCATGTCGCCGCGCTCGCGCTGGGCGACCTTCACCCTGGTGCCCATCGTGTACTGGTAGCCGCTGTAGTGCGGCAGGGAGATGCCGACACCGGCGAAGGCGTAGATCATCAGGCCCGAGCAGTCGAAGCCCACCTTGTTGTAGTCGCCGTAGGAGTCGGCCACACCGCCGTCGTGGATGCCCTTGGTGGGCCCGTCCTCGTCGCCACCGCCCCAGGCATAGGTGACGCCGAGTTGCGACATCGCGCGGTCGACGACCGTCTCGATCAGTTCGGAGCGGCTGCCGCTGGGACGGCTGGGGGTCGACATCGACCGGCGCGGCGGCGGTGCGTTGTCCAGCTGGGTGTGCGGCCGCTTGCCGGCGCCGAGTTCGGCGGCGCGGTCCC
>NZ_BDBL01000070.1 GCF_001612965.1 Nocardia kruczakiae NBRC 101016 | reverse complement strand
GAATACGAGGTCCCGGACGGCGGAACTGTGTCCCGCCGCTCTGAAACACCCATTGCACTGTTCGAACACCCAGCAGTCCATGTCCGTTGTGCCGCATGCCCGCGAGTCCGAGCGAGGGGTTACACGATGAATCTGAAGCCAACCGGAACTGTCCACTGCGAGCTGGATCTGATTCCGCTCTCGCGAGCGCAGCACGGCATGTGGTTCGCGGACAGCATGCCGGGCGGACCGGCGGTCAACATCGCACAGTACGTCGACCTCGAAGGCCCGATCGACGCCGATGTGTTCGCCCGGGCAGTCAACAGTGCCGCGCTCGAGATCGAGTCACCCGTGGTGCGGGTCGTCGAATCAGACGGTCGCCCATATCAATTCGTCGACCGCAGCATCGTCTACGACGAGCCCGTGCTGGATTTCAGTGCCGAGGACGATCCGTTCGAAGCGGCGATGGAGTGGATGCGCCGCGACTACAACACCAAGGTCGCCGACCTGAGCCGTGACCGGCTCGCGGTGACACGGCTCATCCGGATCTCCGAGGACCGACACCTCTGGTACGCGCGTGCTCATCATCTGGTGATCGACGGTTACGGTGCGTTCAATCTCATCACCCGAGTAGCCGAACATTACAACGCGACACTCGAGAACAGGCCGCCCAAGAAGTTGGTGGCAGCCAAGTTGCGCGACATCGTCGAGACGGAGCAGACCTACCGCGCCAGCTCTCGCTTCGAGACGGACAAGTCGTATTGGCTCGACAAGGTCGCCGATCTTCCGACGCCGGCAAGCCTGTCGGGCCGCACCGCACGCTGGAGCAAGGACGACCGCGTAGTCGGCCGACAGCTCCCCTCCCAGTTGTCCGAACGGCTCGACCGTTTCGCCGACGACCTGAAAGCCTCCGCCGCCCAAGTGGTGATCGCAGCATTCGCGGCGTTCCTCGCCCGGATGACACGAACCGACGACGTGGTGCTGTCGATGCCGGTGAGCGGGCGCGTGACGATGAAACTGCGCAACGCCGCCGCCATGTTGGCGAACATGGTGCCGATCCGATTCAGTGTGAACGCGACAACTACCGTCGAGGAGCTGGTCGGCGCCTCGGTGTGCGAACTCGTCTCGGCGATGCGGCATCAGCTCTACCGATTCGAGGACCTGCGCCGGGACTCGAATGCGCTGGACGCGGCGGCGAGTTCGTTCGGGCCGATCGTCAATGTTCTCTTCTTCGACTCCGAGATTCGCCTCGGGGCAGCGGAGGGACGCTACCGTGCCTTGACGTCCGGAGTGCTCGACGACCTGCAGCTGAACCTGTATCGGCCCGGCGCCGAGGCGCCGCTGCTGATCGAATTGCACGGCAACGCGAACCTGTACGACCAGGATGAACTCGAACTGCATGCGCACCGATTCATCGCATTCCTGCACCGGATGATCGAGTCGCCGACAGGCACCGCCATTGTCGACGTCCCGCTGGTCGACCCCGGCGAAAAGCTGCGAATCGTAGGGGAACTCGCCGGCCGCCCCGGAGAATCGCCCGGCGAGACTCTGGTGGACCTCCTGGCCCGGCAGGCTGCCGCCAGCCCGTCAGCGGTGGCTGTCACATCAGGCGAGACCGGCCTCACCTACCGCGAACTGGACGAGTCGTCCACACGGTTCGCGCGCAGGCTTATCGCCCTCGGTGCAGGGCCGGAGACTCTCGTGGCCATCGCCATGCCGCGGAATGTCGACCTGCTCGTCGTCGTCCTCGCCGTACTGAAGTCGGGCGCCGGATACCTGCCGTTGGACGTAGCCCACCCGGCCGAGCGGCTCGAATACGTGTTGAACGACGCCGACCCGATCGCCATCGTGACGAATCAGGCTATGCGCGAGCATATTCCGGGTGACCACGGACGCGTGGTTCTCTTCGACGACGACCGCCGTGCGGACCCCGGCGACCGCTCGGCTCCGATCACCGATGCCGAACGCACCAGCGCACTGCGTTCCGACCACGTCGCCTACGTCATCTACACATCCGGATCGACCGGACGGCCGAAGGGTGTCTCGATATCCCATCGCGCCGTCGCCACCCACCTGGTGAATACGTGTGCCGAGATCGGAGTGGGCGCCGAGGACGTCTGGACGTTCTTCCACTCGTTCGCGTTCGACTACTCGGTGTGGGAAATATTCGGCGCCCTGGTCAGCGGAGGCCGAGTCGTCATCGTCGACAGCCTCACCACGCGTTCGCCCGACGATGTCGTGCGGCTCGCGGTCCGTGAGAAAGTGACCGTTTTCAACCAGACGCCTTCGGCGTTCCTCCAGTTCGCAGCCGCCCGGCAGCGCTACGCCACCGCGGGGGAGCCCGACGGTACGCTATCGCTTCGATTGGTCATCCTCTCGGGCGAGGCGCTGGATCCGGCGGGGTTGGCCGACTGGTACGAGAACAACCCGAATTCGCCTGTGCTGGCCAACAGTTACGGGATCACCGAAACCACGGTATTCGTCACCTATCTCGGCCTGACACGCGACATCGCCGCGCCGGGCGCGCCGAGCGCGATCGGGCCGGCATTGCCGGGTCTGCGAACATTCGTCCTGGACGAGCGTCTTCGCCCGGTCCCGCTCGGCGCGTGGGGTGAGATCTACGTCGCAGGCGCTCAACTCGCGCGCGGTTACCTGAACCGCCCCGCGTTGACCGCCGGACGCTTCGTCGCGAATCCGTTCGGGAAGCCGGGCGAGCGGCTGTACCGCAGCGGTGACGTAGCACGACGAAACCACAACGGCGAGTTGGAATACCGTGGCCGAGCCGACCAACAGGTGCAACTGCGCGGGTTCCGGATCGAGCTGGACGAAATCCGAAACTCACTGCTGAGTCACAGCGCGGTGTCGGCGGCCGTCGTCGTCGTACACCGTCCGGGCACGGAGGCGGCTCGGCTGGTCGCCTATGTCGTGCCGGCCGAAGACGCCATCTGCGAAACCGAATCCCTTCGCGCCCATGTCGGTGCGCGGCTGCCGGAATACATGGTCCCCGCGGGCATCGTCGTATTGGCGGCTTTGCCGCTCACGGTCAACGGCAAGGTGGACCACCGTGCGCTGCCGGATCCGATATTCGATTCGGCCGCAGCGTACGTCGCGCCGCGCACCGCTGTCGAAGAGTCGATCGCAGACGTCTTCGCCGAGGTTCTCGACCTGGAGCGGGTCGGCGTGTCGGACAGCTTCTTCGAACTCGGCGGCAATTCGCTCACCGCGACCAGCGCGGCCGTGCGCATCGCTGAGGTAACCCGACGCGATGTGTCGGTCCGCGACCTGTTCGGTAAACCGACGGTCGCCGAACTCGCCGCGCATATCGAGGCCGGCCACCACGCGCGCCGGCCGGTGCTGAGCCCGGCGCGGCGGTCCGGGCCGGTGCCGCTGGCACCCGCGCAGAACAGAATGTGGCTGGTCAACCAAGCCGATCCGGCCTCTGCCGCATACAACATTCCGTTGGTGATGCAGCTGACCGGACGTCTCGACACCGCGGCACTGCGTGCTTCCCTGACCGACGTGATCGACCGGCACGAGTCACTGCGCACTTTCTACCCGGCCGTGGACGGGACAGGGACACAGGCCGTTCTGCCGGCCGAGGAAGTCGTCGCGGAACTCGATCTGACGCCGAAGCCGACCGACCCCGACGAGATCGCAAACCGGATTCGTGAGCTGGCTTCGGCCGGGACCGATGTGCACCTCGGTCCGCCGGTCAGGGGCGCGCTGCTTGCGACCGGCGACCGGCGGTGCCACGTCCTTGTCCTTGTGCTGCACCATATTTGCTGCGACGGCTCATCTCTGCGACCGCTCGCCGCCGATGTGGCAACCGCGTACAGCGCGAGGTCGGAAGGCAAGACTCCGGACTGGCAGCCATTGACGGTGCAGTACGCCGACTACAGCGTCTGGCACCGGGAACTGCTCGGCGACGAGAACGATCCGAACTCGCTGGCGACGCAGCAATTGGGTTACTGGACACAGCGACTGGCGGGCATGCCGCCGGTGCTGGAACTCCCCGCCGACCGCCCGCGCCCCAGCCGCCGATCCCTGCGCGGCGACGTCGCGCACACGGTGATCCCGTCTCAAACCTTCGGCGAGATCGAGCGGTTGGCGCGCACCGCGAATGTCACGACCTTCATGGTCGTTCATGCCGCACTGGCCGTGCTGCTCGCCCGACTGTCCGGTTCCTCGGACATCACCATCGGGACACCGGTCGCGGGCCGAGGTGAACGCGCGCTCGAGCCGCTCATAGGAATGTTCGTCAATACGGTGCCGCTGCGCACCGAGGTGCGCGACGACGAATCACTCACCGCATTCCTGGCGCGGGTCAAAGATGTCGACGTCGACGCCTTCGCCTACCGCGATCTGCCGTTCGAACGCATCGTGGAGAAACTCGATCCGGCACATTCATCGGCGTATGCCCCGCTGTGTCAGGTCTATCTGGCCTTCGAGAACATGGACCGGCCGAAACTGGAGCTTCCCGAGCTCACGGTCGAGATCCTGGATCCGGGACCCGAGCCGGCAAAGGTGGACCTCATCGTCACGGTGGCCGAGAACTCGGCTGCGGGCGGCGACGTCGGTCTGCGAATCAATTACGCGACAGACCTGTTCGACCGGGGCACGATCGAGGAGCTCGCCGCGCGGCTGAACCGAGTCCTCGATGCCTTTGTATCGAACCCGGGCGCGCAGGTCGGTGATGTGGAGTTGTTGTCGGGGCTCGAGCGAATGCAGCTGGTGCCCGCGTCGGGAGGCGTCGGCGTCGAACCGTCGGTGCTGGCGAACTTGCTGGGCGGAGATCCCGATGCGCCGGCGATCGTGTCCGGTGCGCACACGGTGTCCTACGGCCGATTGGACGAGTGGTCCAATCGTCTTGCGCGAGTGTTGATCCAGGAGGGCGTGGGCCCGGGCGATCACGTCGCGTTGATGATGGCTCGGTCGATGGAATTTGTGGTCGGACTGTGGGCGACGACCAAGGCAGGTGCCGCGTTCGTTCCGGTCGATCCTCGCAACCCGGCAGAACGTGTCGCACACATGATCGCGGACTCCGGCGCGCGGATCGCGATCACCGTCGGCAAATCGCGCAACCTGCTCCCGACCGCGGTTCGAGCGCTGGTTCTCGACGATCCGGACACCCAGGCGTCGCTCGCGACACGATCGGCCGCCACCGTCACGGACGCGGACCGGATGCGCCCCTGCCGAGCCGCTGACACGGCATACGTGATCTACACCTCGGGATCGACAGGCACACCGAAGGGCGTGGCGGTCACCCACGCGGGCCTGGCGAATTTCGCGGCCGAACAGCGGGAGCGCTACCGGGCCGATTCGAGGTCGCGCGTGCTGCAGGTCGCCGCGCCCGGTTTCGACGCGGTGATGCTGGAGCTGCTGATGGCGCACACCAACGGCGCCCTGCTGGTGATCTCGCCCCCGGAAGTGTTCGCCGGCCGTGAGCTGGCGGAACTGATTCGGACACACCAGGTTTCCCACGCGTTCCTGACACCGAGCGTGCTGGCGACGATGTCGCCCGCCGGACTGGATTCGCTGCAGGTGCTGGTGGCCGGCGGAGAGGCCGTGTCCCCGGAAACCGTGGCGGTGTGGGCGCCGGGACGACAGCTGTTCAACGGGTACGGACCGACCGAGACCACGATCATGGTCGCGATCAGTGATCCGTTGTGTGTCGGCGACCTCGTGACGATCGGTGGTCCGATCCGTGGAGTAGAGGCTGTGGTGCTGGACGCGTCGTTGCGGCCGGTGCCGGTCGGGGTGACCGGAGAGTTGTACGTCGCCGGCATCCAACTGGCTCGCGGATATCTCAATCGGCCCGCCCGGACGGCCGCGTCGTTCGTCGCCAATCCGTTCGGTGCGCCGGGCACCCGCATGTACCGCGTCGGAGATCTCGCCCGCTGGACACCGGAGCACACGCTGGAATATGTCGGGCGCACCGATTTCCAGGTCAAGATCCGCGGCCAGCGGATCGAACTCGGTGAAATCGAAGCCGTTCTGTCCGGACATCCCCACGTCGCGGCAGCAGTCGCCGTAGGAGTTGCCACCGACGGCGGCACCCGACTGGCCGGATATGTGGTCCCCGCCGGAGCCGATATCGATACAGCGGAACTGGTGAACCATGTCGCGCAGCGCTTGCCCTCGCACATGGTGCCCGAGACGGTGATGGTGCTCGACACGCTGCCGCTGTCGTCGGTGGGCAAAGTCGATCGAGCGGCACTGCCGGAACCGGTCTTCGCCGCCATGACCACCGAGTTCGTCGCACCTCGCAACGCGGCCGAGCAGAGCGTCGCGGATGTCTTCGCGGGAGTTCTGGGCATCGAGCAAGTCGGTGCCCTGGACAGTTTCTTCGATCTCGGCGGCAATTCGCTGTCGGCTACACGTGCCGCGGCCCGCTTGAGCAGCGCCTTCGGCGTCGACGTACCACTGCGCGCCCTGTTCGAGGCGGACACCGTCACGGAGTTGGCGCAGCGCCTCCGCGCCGCCGACGCGGCCGGACGAGCACCGCTCGAGCCACAGCAGCGCCCGGACCGAATTCCCCTGTCACCCGCCCAGACCCGCATGTGGTTCCTCAACCGATTCGACACCGGCTCTGCGGTATACAACGTTCCGCTGGTCGTGCGCATGTCGGGAACCCTGGATGTGAGCGCCATGCACGCCGCGATCGCGGATGTGCTCGACCGGCACGAGTCCCTTCGCACCGTCTACCCGGACAGCGAAAGCGGCCCACATCAGGTGATCGTCCCGGTGGATGCCGTTCTGCCGACGCTGGCGCCGGTGCCCGTCGCGGCGGAGGAAGTAGAGGCACGGATCGCCGCCGAAGTTGCGGCCGGATTCGACGTCACCTCCGCCGTGCCCTGCCGAATCACGCTGCTGAGCACTGCAACCGACGAGCACACTTTGGTTCTCGTGGTTCATCACATCAGCATCGACGGTTCATCACTCGCCCCCCTCGCCGCCGACTTGACGACCGCCTACCGAGCCCGCACTCGGCAGCAAGCTCCGCAATGGGCGCCGTTGCCCGTGCAGTACGCGGATTACGCCCTGTGGCAACGTCAGCTGCTGGGTACCGAAGACAACCCACACAGTGTGACCGTGGCCCAGATCGCTTACTGGCAGGCAACTCTCGCCGATCTGCCCGAAGTGCTCGACCTGCCCACTGACCGTCCGCGACCGGTACAGCAATCGTTCCGCGGGGCGACGGTGTCGACGACAGTGCCGGCCGACCTGCATCGTGACCTGGCCGGGCTGGCCCGCCGCCACGACACCACGGTGTTCATGGTGACGCACGCCGCGTTCGCGGCGCTGCTGGCGCGACTGTCGGGAACCGATGACATCGCAGTGGGTACGCCCATCGCAGGCCGTGGAGAGCCGGGACTCGACGGTCTGATCGGTATGTTCGTCAACACACTGGTGTTGCGGACGCGCATCGAGCCCGATGCGTCCTTCACCCGGATTCTGGAACAGGTCCGGGCCACCGATCTGGGCGCCTTCGAGAATGCCGATATCCCGTTCGAACGCCTCGTGGAGGTACTGAACCCGCAGCGCACAACGGCCCACGCGCCGTTGACCCAGGTCGGATTCTCGTTCCAGAACATCGATATCCCCACGGTGACGTTCGACGGCCTGACGGTTTCGGCTCACATGCCCGACCCGAGCGTGGCCAAATACGACCTGCATCTGAACCTCGTCGACACTCTCGGACCCGCTGGTGAACCGGGCGAGATGAGAGTCGAATTCGGGTACGCCACAGACCTGTTCGACGAGACGACGATCACCACGATGTTCGAGCGCTACCTGTCGCTCCTGCGCGCGGTCGTCGCCGATCCGGCCCGGGCCGTCGGCGACATCGATCTGCTGTCGGCACACGAGGCACGCGTACTCACCGCACGCTCGACGGGGAAGACCATCCGCCGTACGAGCTCGACGATTGCGCAGATGTTCGCGGCGCAAGCGGCGGAGACGCCGGAGCACACGGCGGTTCTGGCCGCTGAGACCGGGGATCGACTCACCTACGGTGAGTTCGCGGCGCGAGTGAATTCACTCGCCCGCGCGCTGATCGAACACGGGATCGGCCCGGAAACCGTTGTGGCAGTGGCGATGCGGCGCTCCGTCGAGATGCTTACCACCCTGTATGCGATTCACGCGGCCGGCGCGGCCTACTTGCCCCTGGATCCGGATCATCCGATCGACCGCCTGCGGGCCGTGCTCACCGCCGCACGGCCGAGCGCGGTCCTCACCCGTCGCGCCGACACGGTGACTCTGCCCGACGACGTTGCGGTGTGGACGCTCGAAGAGTTCGAGACCGCCCACATCGGCGGGGCGCCGGTGACCGACGCCGACCGGACCCGGCCGTTGCGTGCGGACGATCTGGCCTATGTCATCTACACCTCCGGGTCGACGGGCGTGCCGAAGGGAGTCGCCATTGCGCACGCCGCGGTCGTGAACCAACTCCGGTGGATGCGCGATCACTACCGGCTGGGCGGCGACGACGTCATGCTGCTGCGGACGCCGTTCACGTTCGATCTGTCGATCTGGGAACTGTTCTCGGCGTTGACGTGCGGCGCGTCGCTGGTTGTCGCGGGTCCCGACGCGCACGCCGACCCCACTGGCGTGGCGCGGCTGATGGCGGAGTATCGGGTGACGACCGTGGACTTCGTCCCGTCGTTGCTCTCGGCCTTCGTCGACGTGGCCACTCCCGGCGCGTTCCCCGACCTGCGCCGTGTGCTGTGCATCGGCGAGGCGCTCCCGGCCGCCACCGTCCGCCGGTTCCGCGATCTCAGCGACGCGCGCATCGACAACCTGTACGGGCCGACCGAGGCCGCGGTGAGCGTGACCGCCCACCGGATAGAAGATTTCGATGCCGTCGCGGTGCCGATCGGAGCTCCCGAAGCCAACGTGGTCGTCCACGTACTGGATTCGCGGCTGCGTCCGGTTCCCCCCGGGGTGACCGGCGAGTTGTACCTGGGCGGAATCCAATTGGCGCGCGGTTATCACCGGCGGCCGGGTCTGACGGCGGCGACGTTCGTTGCCGATCCTTTCGCCGGTGCCGCCGGCGGCCGCCTGTATCGCACCGGCGACCTGGTCCGCTGGGCCGAGGCCGGAGATATCCGGTACGTCGGTCGCGCGGACTCTCAGGTCAAGATTCGCGGGCTGCGGATCGAACTCGGTGACGTCGAAGCGGCGTTGCTCGCCCACGAGCAGGTGCACGGGGCCGTCGCGCAGGTACGCACCGACGGCGACGAGCAGCGGTTGGTCGCCTACGTGGTGGCCGAACCCGCGCTCGACGTCAGGCAGGTGCGAAGTTTCCTGCTGCAGCGATTGCCCGCCTACATGGTGCCGACACCGGTGGTACGGGTCGACTCGATCCCGCTCACGACGAACGGCAAGGTCGATTTCAGGGCACTGCCCATGCCGGAAGCGGGCACCCACCCGTCCGAGTACCGGGAGCCGAAAGGTCTTGTCCAACAGACCATCGCCGGGGTCTTCGGCGAGCTTCTCGAGCTGCCGGCGGTCGGCGCCGACGACAGCTTCTTCGACCTGGGCGGTAATTCGCTGCTTGCGACGCGCGCATTGAGCCGCATCGGCCATATTCTCGACGTATCAATACCGGTGCACGTGATCTTCGCGGCATCGACTGTGGCCGACCTCGCCGAACGTATCGGGCATTTGCGCGCGGTACCGGGCCTTCCTGCGCCGACCCGGCGCTCCCGGCCGGATCGCCTTCCGCTGTCGCAGGCGCAGAGTCGGATGTGGTTGCTCAACCAATTCGATCCCGAATCGGCGGGATACGTTGTGCCGCTGGCGATTAGGCTCGAAGGCGTCCTCGATGTCGAAGCGCTGGCAGCGTCCTTCGGCGACGTCATCGAGCGGCACGAGAGCTTGCGCACGGTATACCCGGCAGTCGACGGTACGGCGGCTCAAGTTGTGCTGGATGCGGCCGACGTGCTCGCCACATGCGATCTCACGCCTCAGCCGATCGGCGAGCGCGAGCTGGCGCAGCGGCTGGCCGAATTCTCGAGCATCGGATTCGATGTTGCGCAGCGGGTACCGGTGCGCGTCGCGCTGTTTCAGCTGTCGGACACCACCTGGACGATCGCGATGGCTGTCCATCACATCAGTTGCGATGGCTATTCGGTGGCGCCCCTGGCCACCGATATCGTCACCGCCTACCGGGCGAGGTCCAGCGGCACCGCGCCGGAATGGGCGCCGTTGCCCCTCCAATTCGCCGATTACGCACTGTGGCAGCGCGAGGTGCTCGGCTCGGTGGACGATCCGGACTCCTACGTCGCCCGCGACATCGCCTACTGGCGAACTCGACTGGCGGGCATCCCCGATCTGCTGGAGCTGCCCACCGATCGGCCGCGGCCGAGCGAGCAGACACAACGCGGAGCGGTGACCCACGTCGCGATCTCCGCTGAACTGCACGGCCGGGTGGAGTCGCTGGCGCGCAGAGCCGGGGCCACGACGTTCATGGTGGTGCACACCGCGCTGGCCATCGTGCTGTCGAAACTGTCCGGCAGCGACGACGTCACCATCGGTGTGCCCCACGCCGGGCGCGGCGACCGGTCGCTGGACGGCCTGGTCGGGATGTTCGTCAATACACTGGTCATGCGCACCCGCATCACGAACGACCAGACATTCATGAGCCTGCTCCACGACGTGCGGCGCACCGACATCGAGGCATACGACCATGCCGATGTTCCGTTCGAGCAGCTCGTCGATGCGCTGAACCCGCCACGATCGACGGCGCACACCCCGCTGTTCCAGATGATGCTCGCCTACCAGAACATGGCCCGGGCACGGGTCGAGCTTCCTGGTCTCACTGCCGAGAGCGTCGACCCCGGCGACAGCGCCGCGATCTACGACTTGCTGCTCATGATGACCGAGGAACACGGCACACACAACGAGCCGGCCGGCATGCGATTGCGCATGACATACGCCACAGATCTGTTCGATGAAGACTCCGTGCGACGCTTCGCCGAGCAGTTCGTGCACGTTCTCGATGTCGCGGCATCCGATGCCGGCACGACTGTCGATCGGATCGATCTGCTCGGTGCCGCCGACCGGAAGCTACTGGAACGGTGGAACGATACCGGCGACGCCGTCGTGACGGGCCGGACCCTTGTCGATGCCTTCGACGAACAGGTAGCGCGCACGCCCGACGCTCCGGCGGTCGTCGGCCCGGACGGTGAGGTGTTGACCTACCGGGATTTCGACGCCCGCGTCAATCGTCTGGCCGGATGGCTCATCGCCCGTGGCGCGGAGCCCGAAACCGTTGTGGCAGTAGCCGTGCGCCGATCTGCCGAGCTCGTCACGGCTCTGTACGCCGTGGTGAAGTCGGGCGCCGCGTTCCTTCCGATCGATCCGGATCATCCGAGTGCGCGTATCGCGCGCGTGCTGGATGCGGCACAGCCGCTGGTGGTGCTCACCACCACGTCCGACGGCGCCGAACTGCCGGATGAATTCGACTCTGTGCGGATCGATCGACTGGACCTGACGGGTATGCCCGACAGCCCGATCACCGACGCCCAGCGGCGCGTGCCGCTCGAGGCGGGACACCGTGCCTACGTCTTGTTCACCTCCGGCTCCACAGGTGTCCCGAAGGGAGTCGCCCTCACTCACGCAGCGACTGTGAGTCAGCTGGCGTGGGCACAGCAGCAGTGGCCGCACAGCACGGCCGACGTGGTGCTGCACAAGACTCCGATCACGTTCGATATCGCGGTCTGGGAATTGTTCTGGCCGTTGCAGACCGGCGCTCGGATCGTGATCGCCGCGCCCGACGGGCACCGCGATCCGGCGTACATCGCCGATGTCATCGCGCGCCATCAGGTCGGCACGGTGCACTTCGTCCCGTCGATGCTCGACGTGCTTCTCGAATCCACGGGCTCCCCGCAGATGTCGTCCGTGCGGCGGGTATTCGTCGCGGGAGAGGCGCTGGCACAGCGCACAGTCGACGCTGCGGCGCAGGTGTTCGTGAACGCGGATCTGGTGAACTGGTACGGCCCCGCAGAGGCAGAGGTCGTCACCTCCCGGCGGTGCCTGCCCGGCGTGACGTCTCGCGCGACGGTTCCGATCGGTACACCCGTCGCCGGTATGCGGGTTCATGTGCTCGATGCGCGGCTGCGGCAGGTCCCCATCGGGGTCGTCGGCGATCTGTACGTCTCGGGTGTACAGCTGGCGCGGGGTTATCACGCTCGTGCCGCTCTCACGTGCGCGGCCTTCGTCGCGAACCCGTTCGGTGACCCGGGGGAGCGGCTGTACCGCACAGGCGATCTGGTCCGATGGACGAAGGCCGGCGAGTTGGAATTTCTGGGCCGCAGCGACTTCCAGGTGAAGGTCCGCGGACAGCGGGTCGAACCCGGTGACATCGAAGCCGCGCTGTCCGCCTTGCCGGAGGTGGCTCGCGCGGTCGTTGTCGCCACCTCGGATCGGATCGTCGGATACGTGACGCCGGCGCCGGGCGCGATAACCAGCGGTCGCGCGATTCGCGACCAGCTCAGTCGCTCGCTGCCGCCGTACCTGATTCCGGCCGCGGTAGAAGTGCTCGACTCGATGCCGCTCACCGCGAACGGCAAGCTCGATCGAGCCGCGTTGCCGCAGCCGACGTTCGACGATGGCGAGGAATTCGTGCCACCTCGAACCGGCCCCGAAACGGTACTCGCGAATATCGTCGCGCAGGTCACGGGAGCCGATTGCGTGAGCGTGACGGCGAACTTGTTCGAGATCGGTGTCAACTCGCTCTCGGCCGCGCAGATAGCGGCGCGGGCCCAGGCAGCCCTCGGTGTCGAGGTCGGCATCCGTGACATCTTCGACGAGCCGACGATCGCACGGCTCGCCGAGCACCTCGCCCGGCGGACCGATTCCACGACGATTCCCCTCGCACCACGGACACGGCCGGCGACCGTGCCGCTGGCGGCGGCCCAGCGACGGATGTGGTTCCTCAATCAGTTCGACACCGCGTCGGCGGCGTACAACATCTGTTTCGCGGCGCGATTGATCGGTGCCCTGGACGTCGCTGCGCTGCAGGCGGCGCTGCTCGACGTGGTGGCCCGGCACGAGCCGCTGCGGACGACATATCCCGCCGTCGACGGCGAGCCGTGCCAGGTGGTGCACGACGTGTCCGCGATGGCGGCGGAACTGGTGCTTGTTCCCGAAACGGTCGCCGGCGAGCTAGAGCTGACCGACCGGATCCGCGAGGCCTCCGGGGCGGGTTTCGACATCGCGCAGTCGGCGCCCGTGCGTGCACGGCTGTACAGCATCGGCGCGCAAGAGCACGTGATCGTGCTCGTGGCTCATCACATCGCCGCTGACGGCTCCTCGATGGCGCCGCTCGCCGGCGATATCTTCGCCGCCTACGAAGCACGTGTGAACGGTCTTGTGCCGCAATGGGAACCGCTGAAAGTGCAGTACGCCGACTATGCGCTGTGGCAGCGCGACATGCTGGGCGCCGAGGACGATCCGGCGTCGTTGTCGGCGCGGCAGATCGCCTACTGGAGCGATGTTCTCGATGACGCCCCGGAGATGCTCGACCTTCCGACCGATCGGCCCCGGCCGGCCACGGTGTCGACGGCCGGCGGCAGCATCGACATCGCGGTGCCGCCGCGACTGCACGACGCTGTGGTGCGGCTGGCGCACCGCGAAGGCGTCACGGTGTTCGTCGTGCTCCATGCGGCGCTGGCGATCCTGCTGGCTCGCACCGCGCACAGCGACGACATTTGTGTCGGCACCCCGGTTGCCGGGCGCGGCGACCAGGCGCTGGACGATCTGGTCGGCATGTTCGTCAACACCGTCGTGTTGCGCACGCGGGTACGTGAGGACCGGTCGTTCAGTGAATTTCTGTCGGAGGTGCGCCACACCGATGTGGAGGCGCTCGCGCACGCCGACGTGCCCTACGAACGACTGGTCGACGCCTTGGAGCGGCCCCGGTCGACCGCGTATACACCGTTGTTCCAGGTGATGTTCGGTCTGCAGAACATGCGCACGGCCCGGTTCGCGCTGTCCGGTGTCGATGTCGAACTCCTCGATCCCGGCGTGGCACAGGCCAAAACCGACCTCACCGTGCTGGCGACCGAACGCGTGAAGGATGAGCGGCCCGCCGGTATCGATGTCGAGATCGTCTACGCCACAGATCTTTTCGTCGAGTCGACCGTGGAATCGTTCGCAGAGCGGTTCGTTCGCGTACTCGAAGCGGTCACGGCCGATCCGACCCGGCCGGTGGGCGAGGTCGGATTGCTGAGTGTCGAGGAGGCGCAACGCCTGCTTCCCGCACGTGGCGCCGGTACGACCACGCCGTGCCTGCTTCCCGTGCTGCTCGCGTCGGCCGCGGTCGCGCACCCCTTCGCGATCGCGCTGATCGGAGATGGGCAGACCCTCACCTACGGGGAGCTCGACCGTCGGTCGAACCAGCTCGCCGCCCATCTGGTGGCCCAGGACGTCGGGCCGGGTGTATTCGTCGCCCTCGCCGTGCCACGGTCGGTCGACTATCACATCGCCCTGTGGGCGATCGCGAAGACCGGCGCCGCGTTCGTGCCGGTGGATCTGCGGTATCCCGCCGATCGCATCGCGCATATGGTCAACGATTCCGGTGTCGAGATCGGGGTCACGACCGAGGCAGCGCGGATGTCGTTGCCGAACGGTGTCCACTGGCTGCACCTGGATGATCCGCGGTCGGCCGCCGATATCGCCTCGCGTTCGCAGCGCGCCATCATGGACGCGGATCGCCTGCGGGCCTTGCAGATTCGAGACGCGGCATATGTGGTCTACACGTCCGGGTCGACGGGAAAGCCGAAGGGCGTTGTCGTCACACACGAAGGACTGGCGGGCTTCGCGGCCGAGCAGCGTGACCGTTACCGGGTGGACAGCGCCTCGCGAGTGCTGCAAGTGGCCGCGCCTGCCTTCGACGCGGTCCTGCTCGAGGCGTTGATGGCGCACGTCGCCGGTGCGTCGTTGGTCGTATCGCCACCGGAGGTATTCGGCGGTTCGGAGCTGACCGAGCTGATCAGGACGCACCAGGTATCGCATGCGTTCCTGACACCGAGTGTCCTGGCGACGATGTCGCCCACCGGCCTCGATTGCGTTCGGATGCTGGCGGTCGGCGGAGAGATGGTGGCGACGGATGTGGTCGCCGCCTGGGCACCGGGCCGGCGTTTGCACAACATCTACGGGCCGACGGAAACAACAATCGTCATCACGATGAGCGACCCGGTGCAGCCCGGGGACGTGATCACCATCGGCGGGCCCATCCGGGGTGCGGAGGCCGTGGTCCTGGACGCACGGTTGCGGCCGGTGCCGGTCGGAGTGGAAGGGGAGCTCTACCTTTCGGGCGCTCAGTTGGCGCGCGGCTACCTGAATCGGTCCGTGGCAACAGCGGGTGCGTTCGTCGCGAATCCCTACGGGGAACCGGGTTCGCGGATGTACCGCACCGGTGACATGGTCCGCTGGACCGCGCGCGGCGCGCTGGAATACATCGGCCGCATCGACTTCCAGATCAAGATTCGCGGTCAGCGCATCGAACTCGGCGAAATCGACGCCGCACTGCTCACCCACCCCGAGGTGGTCTCCGCCGTCACTGTGGCCCGCACCGGGCCCGGCGGGCAGCCGATACTGGCCGCCTACATCGTGACCGAACCCGCCGCCGGCGTCGAACCCAGCGCGGTACTCGACCACGTCGCTGCCGCGTTGCCCGCGCACATGGTGCCGACGGTGATCACCGTGCTCGACCGCATGCCGCTCGCCTCGACCGGCAAGGTGGATCGGAAAGCGTTGCCGGAGCCGGTCTTCGATATCACCGAAGACGACGCGGCGGCCGCCGCCACCGACATGGAACGCACGATCGCGGCCGCCTTCGCCGACGTCCTCGGCGTCGCATCGGTCGGCGCGACGACATCGTTCTTCGCGCTCGGTGGTGACTCCATCATGTCGATCCAGCTGGCATCTCGGCTCAAGTCCGCCGGTGTGGTCGTGACCGCGCGAGACATCTTCGAGCGCAAGACCGTTCGCGGGCTGGCGCAGGTGGCCGCGGCGTCCGAACGCGTGGCGCTCGAGGAGCTGCCCGGGGGCGGTGTGGGTGAGGTCCCCTTCACACCGATCGTGTCGTGGTTCGTCGACCGGCTCGCACCGGCCGATCGGTTCGCGCAGTCGATGCTGGTGCGCTTGCCCGCAGACGCGCGAGTCGACGATGCGATCGCGACCGTGCAGGCGGTGCTGGAACGGCACGACATGCTGCGCGCGCGGCTGCGCGAACGCGGGCTGGAGGTGCTGCCCGTCAGCGCGGCCGACGCCGCGAGCTCGGTTCACACGCGCACGTTCGGTGCCGACCAGGCGCCGGGCAGTGACGGTTTCACCGGCGTGGCCGACGCGGCGCTGGCCGCGGCGTCGGACGGTCTGGATCCGGCCGCGGGCCGGATGCTGCAGGTGGTGTGCCTGCTGCCCGAACCGGGCGTCGATGCCGAGGCCCGAGCGCTCATCGTGATTCATCACCTCGCCGTCGACGCGGTGTCGTGGCGGATCCTGATTCCGGACTTCGTGGCGGCCTGGCAACAGGTCACGTGCGGGCAGCCCGCGCAGCTGCCCGCGCCGGGCACGTCGATGCGCCGGTGGTCGCACGCGCTGGCCGCCGCCGCTGCCGAGCGGGCCGGCGAACTCGAGCTGTGGCATCGGATGAGTGCGGCAGCTGATCCGCTGCTGGGCCGTGCGGCATTGGATCCCGCGGTCGATACCCACGCGACCGTGCGGAACCTGGCGGTGTCCCTCCCGGCGGAGGTCGCCTCCGCGTTGCTCGACGCCGTGCCCGACGCCGTGCGCGGGGGCATCGACGATGCGCTGCTGGCCGCGCTGGCCGTGGCGGTGACCCGCTGGCGCGGGCGGCGCGGCGTGGCCCACGCGGGCGTGAAGGTCCTCCTCGAAGGGCACGGGCGAGAAGAGCAGATCGCGGCGGGAGCAGACCTCTCCCGCACGGTGGGATGGTTCACCAACGCCTATCCGGTCGCGCTCGACCTGAACGGGATCGAGTACGCGGACCCGCGGACCGCGGTCAAGGCCGTCAAGGACCAGTTGCGTGAGATCCCTGACAAGGGAATCGGTTACGGTCTGCTGCGCTACCTCAACGACGACACCACCGAGCGGCTCGCGCAAGCACCCGAGCCGCAGATCAGTTTCAACAATCTCGGCCGCGCCGGTGTCGACCTCACCGCCGTGTCGGACCTGGCGTGGGTGCCTACCGATGACCGGTTCGACCGGCGCGGCGCCTTCGACCCGGATATGCCCGCCGCGGCGGCGCTCACCATCGACGTGCATATCGCGGATACCGCGGCGGGACCCGAATTGTCGGCGCACATCGGCTATGCCTCGCGGTTGCTGGACCACGACGACGTGGCCGAACTCGTCGACGAATGGGTCGACGCCGTGACCGCGATCGCCGAAGCGGCCAGGACGAACCCCGACTGGGGACTCTCCCGAGCCGACGTGGCCCTCGTCGACGTCACCCAGCCCGACCTCGACGCCTTCGCCGGCCGATACGGTCGGCTGACCGACGTGTGGTCGCTGGCGCCGCTGCAGGCGGGTTTGCTGTTCCACGCCGAACTCGCCTCCGGCGAACTCGACGTCTACACCGCGCAATCGGTGATCGCGCTGGCCGGCGTTGTCGACGAGAACCGGCTCCAGCGGGCTGCGAACGCTTTGCTCGAGCGGTATCCCAACCTGCGGGCCGCGTTCACGCGCACGGCCGACGGCGTTGCCGCGCAGGTTGTGCCCGCCCACACCGGCCTCTCCTGGCGCAGATTCGAATCGTGCTCGGGCACAGAGGTTGTGGACGAGGTGATCGCCGCCGAGCGGACGGCGACCTTCGATCCCGCCGATCCGCCGCTGCTGCGATTCGTGTTCATCGTCGTCGGAGCGCAGGAGTTCCGGCTGGTGTTGACAGCGCACCACCTCCTGTTGGACGGCTGGTCCCTGCCGCTGCTGTGGCGTGAGCTGATCGGGTTGTACGCCGTGGACGCCCGGGCGGAACTGTTGCCCGCCGCCGCCGGCTACCGCGACTACCTCGCCTGGCTTCAGCGCCGCGACTGGCCGACCGGTATCGAGGCGTGGCGACACGCGCTGGCCGATATCGGTGAGCCCACACTGGTCGCCGATCCACACGCGGCGGCGACCACGGATATCCCGATCGATCTGGCGATCGTGCTCGATCGCGCCGTCACCACCGAGCTGGTGGAATTCGCCCGGGCACGAGGGGTGACGATGGCGACGATCGTGCAGTTCGCCTGGGCGACGGTGCTGGGCAATCTGCTCGGCGTCGAGCGCGTCGTATTCGGCAGCACGGTGTCGGGTCGTCCCGCCGACCTGCCGGGCGTCGAATCGATGATCGGCCTTTTCATCAATACGATTCCGGTCGCCGCGGACGTGGCCCGGGATCTGAGCATCGAGGACGCGCTGGATCGGTTGCAGGCCGAAAACACGCGTCTGCTCGAGCACCACTACGTCGAGCTGTCGCAGATCATGGCCGCCGCGGGTGGCACCCAGTTGTTCGACACCCTGGTTGTGTTCGAGTCCTATCCGGTCGACAGCAGCGGTCTGGGTGAGGCCGATATCGATGGGATGCGAGTGGTCTCGGCCGAAGGCAGCGACGCCACGCACTACCCGATCACCGTGCAGGCCCATCACACCGACCACTTGCACATCCGAGTCCGATACCAGCGGTCCCGCATCGATGACGCCGACGCGGCCGGGCTCGCCGCTCGCATCGAGGCGGTGCTGCGCGCGATTCCGGCCGATCCGCGCATGCCACTGGGCGCGATCGATCTGCTGTCGGCGTGCGAGCGAGGGGAGTTGGTACCCGCCTGGGGCGGCAGCGCCGCCGCCCCGCGCCCGATGGCGGAGTTGCCGGCGGGCGATCCCGCGGCGCCGGCAGTGATCTCGGGCGAGCGAACGGTGTCCTACGCCGAGCTGGATGCCTGGTCGAACCAGATGGCGCGCTATCTGATCGGCTGTGGTGTCGGCCCCGGCGATCAGGTCGCGCTGGTCATGCCGCGGTCGGTGGAGTTCGTCGTCGCGTTGTGGGCGGTGACCAGAGCCGGAGCGGCGTTCGTGCCGGTCGATACGCGCAACCCGGCCGAACGGATCGCGCACATGATGTCGGATTCCGCTGTGCGAGTGGCGGTGACGGACTCCGCGACCCGGAACCTGATTCCCGGCGGGGTGCACGCTCTGGTCCTCGACGACCCGGACACCGCAGCGTCGATCGCCTCGCACCCGGCGGCGGTCGTGACCACTGCGGAGCGTATACGCCCGCCCCACATCCGGGATGTGGCATACGTGATCTACACCTCGGGCTCGACCGGGACACCGAAGGGTGTGGCGGTCACCCACGAGGGGCTGGCGAATTTCGCGGTGACACAGCGTGATCGCTTCGGCGTGGACAGCGGGGCACGCGTGCTGTTGGGCGCCGCTCCGGGCTTCGACGTGATGGTTCTCGAGGTGCTGCTGGCACATAGCAGCGGCGCGGCCCTCGTCGTGCCGCCGCCGGAGCTGTTCGCCGGCGAGGCATTGGCGGAACTGATTGCGGCCCAGCGAGTTACGCACGCATTCCTCACACCGAGTGTGCTCGCGACGATGTCTCCGGCCGGACTGGAATCGTTGCGGGTGCTGGCCGCCGGTGGTGAGGCGGTCACGGCCGACACCGTCGCGACGTGGGCGCCGGGGCGGCGTTTGCTGAACGGATACGGGCCTACCGAAGCGACGATCCTGGCCGTGATGAGCGATCTGCACACCGGCGAGGCGGTGACCATCGGCACTCCGATTCGCGGTGTCGACGCCGTCGTACTGGACCGATGGTTGCGGCCGGTACCAGCCGGGGTGGTCGGGGAGTTGTATCTCGCGGGCGCTCAACTGGCCAGGGGATACGTCAACAAATCCGCAGCGACCGCCGGTGCGTTCGTGGCCAATCCCTTCGGCGCGGCAGGCTCCCGCATGTACCGCACCGGCGACCTGGCTCGCTGGACTGCGGAGCACACGCTCGAATACCTGGGCCGCCGCGATTTCCAGGTCAAGATCCGCGGTCAACGCATCGAACTAGGCGAGATCGAGTCCGTGCTGGCCGGTCAGCCCGGCGTCGAGCGCGCGGGCGTGGCGCTGCGCAAGGATGAGCGTGGCATCGACCGCCTCGTCGGCTATCTGGTCGGCGCCGCGGAGGTGGACACGGACGAGGTGCGTTCCGCCGCGCGGTTGCGGCTGCCCGCGCATATGGTGCCCGATGCGATCGTGACGCTCGCCGAACTGCCCCTGACCACCACCGGCAAACTCGATCGCCGGGCGCTTCCCACGCCGGCGTTCGCGGCCGCCACCGAGTGGGTGGCCCCGCGCACCGACGCCGAGCGTCGGGTCGCGGAGGTGTTCGCCGACGTGTTGCGCGTCGACCGAGTCGGCGCGACGGACAACTTCTTCGGTCTCGGAGGAGATTCGCTGTCGGCGACGCGGGTGACCGCCCGGTTGAGCGCGGCGCTCGGGGTGCGCATCGGGGTGCGCGACGTGTTCGACACGGCGACGGTCGCCGACCTCGCGGCCCGCGTGGCGACATTCGACCGCCATGTCCGCACCCCACTGACCCCGCGAACGCGGCCGGCGCTCGTACCGCTGTCACCGGCACAGCAGCGGATGTGGTTCCTCAACCGGTTCGACACCTCGGGCGGCGCGTACAACATCCCCCTGGTGATCCGGTTGCGGGGCGAACTCGATATCGACGCACTGCGGCGCGCGTGCGCGTCGATCATCGATCGGCACGAGTCGCTGCGGACGATGTTCCCCATCTCCGGTGAGACGCCGCATCAGCTCACCCTCCCCAGCGATGCGGTCGTACCGGTGATAACGCCGGTGCCGGTCGCCGAAGAGCAGCTGATCGACCGCGTAATCGCTGTCGTCTCGGAGGGTTTCGATGTGCGACAGGCACCGCCGCTGCGGATCGAACTGCTCGCCGTCGACGACCGCGACCATGTTCTGGTCGTATGCGTGCACCACATCTGCGCCGATGGTCAGTCGATGATGCCGCTGGCGCGCGATGTCGCCGTCGCATACGAGGCGACTCGGCAAGGGACGCAACCGCTGTGGCCGGCTCTTCCGGTCCAGTACGCGGACTACGCGCTGTGGCAGCGTGAGCTGCTCGGCGAACAGAACGATCCGGACTCACTCGCCGCCCGGCAGTTGCGGTTCTGGAACAACACCCTCGCCGGGCTGCCCGAACTGCTCGAATTGCCGACCGATCTGCCCCGGCCGCGAGTGGCGTCGATGCGCGGCCGCTCGATCGATTTCGAGCTGCCGGCCGCACTGCACACGCGCATCGATGCCGTCGCACGGGCATCGAACGCGACGGCGTTCATCGTGCTGCACGCCGCGTTGACCGTCGTGCTGTCCAGGCTGTCGGGGTGCGACGACATCGCGGTCGGAACCCCGGTGGCCGGGCGCGGGGAGCGCGAACTCGACGATCTGATCGGCATGTTCGTCAACACGCTCGTCCTGCGCTCGCGGGTGTCGCCGCATCGGCCGTTCGCCGAATTGCTCACCGCGACACGTGAGAACGACCTGGCCGCGTTCGCGCATGCGGACGTGCCCTTCGAACACATCGTGGAGATGCTGAATCCGCCCCGCTCGACCGCGCATCTGCCGCTGTATCAGGTCACCCTCGACGTCCAGAACCTGAGCAGGGCCACGCTGGAGTTGCCAGGTCTCAGCATCGAGCCGGTGGAGTCCGGCTTCGATCAGGCGCAGGCAGATCTGGCTGTGAAGCTGGTCGAGCGTTTGGACGTGGCAGGGCGCCCGGCCGGCATGACGGGCCGGCTGACCTTCGCCACCGACCTGTTCGTCGAGGAGTCGATGGCCCGGTTCGCGGCGGCGTTCGTGCAAACCCTGGAGCAGGCGACCACGAATCCGTCGGTGCTGGTCGGCGAGATCGACATCGTCGGAGCGGCGCAGCGGCGCGAACTACTGCAGGCGGCCGGGACGGCCGGACTGCCGGTCGCAGACGTGACGCTGGCGGAGCTGTTCGCCCAGCAGGTCGCGGCCCGGCCGGACGCGATCGCGGTGACCGACGGCGACACACAGCTGAGCTACGCCGAGCTCGATCGGCGCGCCGGCGAGGTGGCCGCACGATTGACCGAACACGGTGTGGGACCGGAATCGCTGGTGGCAGTAGCGCTTTCGCGGTCGGTCGAGCTGGTCGTAGGGCTGCTCGCGGTGGTGCGGGCGGGCGCCGGTTACCTGCCGTTGGATGTGGCCTACCCACCCGAACGACTGCGGTTCATCCTCGACGACGCCGCCCCGGCCGCGGTGCTGACGTCGGCGAAGATGGCGTGGGCGATCCCGGAATGCGCCGCGCCCGTGATTCTCGCCGAGGACTGTGCGGGAGCGACCGTGCACGGTCGAGGTGCACCCCCGAAGCCGCGCCCCGACAATGTCGCCTACGTGATCTACACCTCCGGGTCCACGGGCCGGCCCAAGGGCGTGACGATCACTCATCGCGATGCGATCACACTGTTCACCCACACAGCGCAGCGATTCGACGTCGGCCCGGAGGACGTGTGGACGCTGTTCCACTCCTACGCCTTCGATTTCGCGGTGTGGGAGATGTGGGGTGCGCTGCTGACGGGTGGCCGGGTGGTCGTCGTCGACTACAACACCTCCCGCTCGCCGCAGGCGATGGTCGACCTCGTCGCACGAGAGGGCGTGACGGTGTTGAGCCAGACCCCGTCGGCGTTCTACGGGTTCGCCGACGCCGAGCGCTCCGACCGTGAAACCCGCAGCGAAGCAACGGAATTCGCCCTGCGCTATGTGGTCTTCGGCGGCGAGGAACTGGACAGGTCGCGGTTGGTCGGCTGGTTCGCGGCGCACCCGCCG
The DNA here is from genome assembly GCF_001612965.1 of Nocardia kruczakiae NBRC 101016. Taxonomy (GTDB): domain Bacteria; phylum Actinomycetota; class Actinomycetes; order Mycobacteriales; family Mycobacteriaceae; genus Nocardia; species Nocardia kruczakiae. Next base: position 4,485 of record NZ_BDBL01000070.1, on the reverse strand, counting down.
GGCTCGCCGCGATTGGTCAACATGTACGGGATCACCGAGACCACCGTGCACGTGACCTTCACCGAGGTCGACAGGACGGACGGGGCCGGGATCGGGTCACCGTTGCCGGGCTTGCGCGTGTATGTGCTCGACTCTCGGCTGCAGCCGGTGCCGATCGGTGTCCCCGGCGAGATCTACGTCGAGGGCGGGCAACTCGCGCGCGGCTATCTGCGGGCGCCGGCGCTGACCGCGGGCCGGTTCGTGGCGAACCCGTTCCATCCGGCCGGTGCCCGGCTGTACCGATCCGGCGATATCGGCCGGTGGCAGGGGTCCGCGACCGGCCTGGAGCTGACGTACACCGGCCGCGCCGACGCGCAGGTTCAACTGCGCGGGTACCGCATCGAATGCGGTGAGGTGGAGGCGGCGCTGCTGCGGCATCCGGGTGTGGCCCGGGCGGCCGTGGCGGTGCACCGCCACCAGCGCGGCGTGGATCAGCTGGTCGGCTACGTCGTGAGCGTCGATGGACAGCCGGTCGAACCGGGGGAGGTGCGGGAGCTCGCCGCGCAGTTCCTGACCAGCTATATGGTGCCCTCGACGGTCATGGTGATGCCGGATCTGCCGTTGACGGTCAACGGCAAGCTCGATCGGAAGGCCTTGCCCGCACCCGATTTCGACGTGCCGGCCGACGAATTCGTAGCGCCGCGCACTCGAACGGAAAAAGTGATCAGCGACGTCTACTCGCAGGTTCTCGGAGTCGAGCGGGTCGGGGTGTCGGACGGCTTCTTCGACCTGGGTGGTAACTCGCTGCTGGCCACAATGGTCGTGACCGAGTTGCGAGGGCGTGGTGTGACGATCGAGTTGCCGTGGATGTTCGACGACGCGACGCCGAGGGTGCTGGCGCGCCGGGCCGACGAGACGAAAGGCGGTGGCTCCGGCCTGGACGTGCTGCTTCCCCTGCGTACGAAGGGAACGAAACCCGCGCTGTTCGCTGTGCACCCCGCCGGCGGGTTGGCGTGGTTCTACGGTGGTCTGCTCGAATATCTGGACAAAGACCGGCCGGTCTACGGTGTACAGGATCCCCACGTCGTGGCGGGTGAACCCCGTGCCGAGTCCGTGGAAGAACTGGCCGAACGCTATGTGGCCGAGATTCGCCGAGTTCAACCGAACGGGCCCTATCACCTCCTCGGTTGGTCATTGGGCGGGCACATCGCCCACGCGATGGCGGTGGCGCTCCAGCGAGACGGTGAAACCGTCGGAACGCTGGCAGTACTGGACAGCGCGGTTGCCGCAGCGCAAGAGCCGAGTGCTTCGCCAGTCACGGCACACGACCCGGCACCGGGACAGCTCATGGCCGATCTGCTCGGCGGCTGGCGAGAGCTGTTCGGCCTCGGAGCCGACGCGCAAGCCGACACCTACGAACGAGCGTGGGCCGTCATCCGTGACCAGGTAACCGGAACCGGGCTGTTCACCACCGAACAGGTCGATCGGGTGATGGAAAGCTTCGAAACCGCGAGCCATATCGCCGATGATCACCGGCCCGGCGTTTTCGACGGAGATCTGGTCTTCTTCACCGCGGGGAAGGACCACTCGGACCACGACGCACTCGCAAAGCAGTGGCGTGTCTACGTCACCGGCGAGGTTTACAACAAGGTGGTCGATGCGCGTCATCTCGAGTTGAGCCATCCTCACGCGCTGTCCGAGGTAGGCCCGCTCGTCGAAAGGGCGATGAACGAATGGTGACGAGCGTCCGGCCCGTTCCGAGGCCGGCCTCCGAGCCGGCGATCTCGACCTGCGCCGAGTGACAGCGCGGGGGGCGGATGCGTGCCAGACGGTTGGCGCCCGATACCGCGACGGGCGCCAACCGTTCCACCTGGCCCAGACTCACGGACATGCACTATTCCAACCTCCCACGGGGGTGCGGCAGACCAATGACGGAGGGCTCGATGAAACCGCAGTACATGTATCGGTGGGTCAACAACCACGGAGTCATCCTCCTGTTCAAGAAGGTGCAGCTGCGGCGCGGCGATCTGTTTGCGCGGTTGATCGGCAGCCAGGAAGGTATTGAGAATCCCTACGCCCTGATCGAGCAGATGCGCGGGACAGGAGGGTTGCGCCGGGCCCACCCGGTATGGATCACCTTCGATCACGAGATGGTGCGGGAAATACTGCGCGACAAACGTTTCGGTGTCGGCGTACCGACCGAACTCGCGCCCCGCCCCATCCGACGCGCCCTGCAGCGCCGGCCCCTGCCACCGACCCCGGTGGATCCCCCGTCGATGCTGGTGATCGACCAGCCCGAGCACACCCGCATGCGCAAGCCCGTCACCGCGGCCTTCACCCCGCGTGCCATCGCCCGGCTGCGCGCAAGGATCGAGGCGGTCACCGACGAACTACTCGCGACCCTGCCAGACGACGGCCCCGCCGAACTGGTGGCGCAATACGCCGCGCAGGTGCCCATCGCCATCATCTCGGAGATGCTCGGTTTCCCGGACTCCGACCGCGAGATGTTCCTGCGTTGGGGCGACGACATCAGCCCGTTGCTCGACCTGGGGATCTCGTGGCGGACGCATCAGCGAGCGATGGAATCCTCGGAACGCGTACACCAATACCTTCTCGCGCACATCGCGCGCCTGCGAGCCGACCCCGGCGACGACATCCTCAGCAACCTGGTCACCGGAAGCGATCTGTCCACCCACGAACTGTCCACCACAGCGACCATGCTGATGGCCGCGGGCTTCGAAACCACGGTCAACCTGATCGGCAAAGGCATCACCTGGCTGCTGCACCACCCCGGCCAGCTCGACAGGTTGCGCGCCGAACCCGACCTGTGGCCCAACGCGGTCGAGGAAATTTTACGGATCGATCCGCCGGTTCAGGCCACCGCACGCACCACGCGCACCGAGCTGGAAATCGGCGGAACCCGGCTGCGCGCGGGTTCGACCGTGGTGCTGTCGTTGGCCGGCGCCAATCGTGACCCGGCCGTGTTCACCGAGCCGGCCCGTTTCGACATCACCCGCCACAACGCCGGCGATCATTTGTCCTTCAGCAGCGGTATTCATGTCTGCCTGGGCGCCGGTCTGGCCCGGATGGAGGCCGCCCATGCCCTGCGTGCGCTCTTCGACACCTTTCCGGATCTGCGACTGACCGATCCGCCCACCCGCCGACCACTGTTCACGCTCCACGGTTACGAGCGCCTTCCGGCGCACACCGGTCCGCGCGTGCGCAGTCACCAGCCTGTCGGCTGACCGGCATTGACGGCGTATGTTCGCGGAGTGGAGCGCCGTTCATGTGGCGGCAGCGGCGCGGCAGACCCCGAAGGAGCTGCTTCGGCGACATTGTTGCTCAGCCGGTCCTGTTGCGCCACAACAAATACTGGCCCGAGCTCACGACGCAGAATCCGCTAGCGGACGGCCTACAAGGGCCACCGCAGATCGGATTTCGCCGACACTGGTCCGGCCTGGCGGATGTTCGTTTTCGGTTGGCGGGCTCAAGGAGGCAGTGCGGCGTCACTGTTCAGGTGGTCAGGGTAGACCTCTGCGGGCTGCGGTCGCAGTGGACCTCGCAGAGCCGGTGGTTGCAAGATCGAAGAGAAATTCCAGCTTTCGACTCGGCTGGCCGAGCGCCACGGCGTCCCGGGCGGGTGGGTAGCTCGGGAGCGCCGGACTCATCGGTCAGCAAGAACCGGGTGCCCGCCAAGTCCCACTGCAGTTTCCGGCAAGCCCGCCCCGGCCGACCATCACCGATCCCAGGGTAGGCCCGAAGCCGCGCATGGACGAATGAGCATCGTCACCGAATGGCCCTTCACACTTGAGAGGTCGAACTGGCTGTGATCGGCACACGCGCCGAGCACGGCGATGAGTACAAGGGCGGGGGACATATCGCGGATTGAGAGGAGCAACGCATTGCCACCGCGACGCTGCCGGTGTCCTCCGGCACACATTGGGCGACTACCGCTCCGCCCGCGCGCTGAGCCATGAGGTCAACGAATTCGGCGCCTCGATTGTCCGCGGCCTCCCGGCAGATTCGGTCACTTCGCCAGCCTGCGGCTCCTCGATATCGACGGATCGCCCGACGAAATCGCCTACGCGCTCGATGTTCTCGACAGCGACGAGGTGACGGCGGAAACCGCCGCGCACGGGCGATACCTCGGCAATCCAGCCTTCACACCGGTGTGGGCGGAACTGCACCGCCCCCGCACCTGGCCTTTGTCCGACCGTGGAGACCACGGTGTTCGGGCTCGGGTGGCCGGCCCGCCATCGCGTGGTGCCAAACGGCGTGACTTCGCGATGGTGCGGTGAGGACGGTGAACCGCGGCGGTTGCCTGCGCTGATCAATGCCTGGATTCCGGCCAAACAAGCGGTAACCGAGTTAGCCGCCTGAACCAGTTCACCGAATCCGAACTGCTGCCGCTGGATCTCAACGGTTGTGGCCATACCGTTGCCGATGGTGACTGCATCGACCATCATGCGGATATGAGTAAGCCCTAACTACGGAGCTGTCGGTGGC
>NZ_BDBL01000069.1 GCF_001612965.1 Nocardia kruczakiae NBRC 101016 | reverse complement strand
ATGCGCGAACCGCAGCAGGCGGTGCTCGACACCGGAACCGACGCCCGGCCCGGCGGCGATATCGGCACGCCGCAGGATCCGGGCGCCGCCCGCTTCCGCCGCACCCTGCGCGCGCCGGTCGACGCGCGCGGTTTCATCACCGTCACCGTCGCACCGGACGATCCGATGTCGCCGCCGACGCGGCATCGCACCTGGCTCGACATCGCCGGCGACGGCCGCTATCTGCTCACCACGGCCGCCGAGCTGGTGCTGACCCCGGTCGACGACGCCGAATTCGCCGCACAGTTGACGAGATTGGCCGGAATCGGCTGACTCACGACACGATCACCGCCCGGCTGCCGGGGCCGCCGACCATACTCGACGGTTATGGCGAAATCTCCGTGGACCGAACCTGCCACCACCGCGTTGCGAGCAGCCGGGGTCCGGCTCGATTCCTACGATCCCTCCGCTACCCCCGGATTCACCGGCGGCAAGAAACTCGGCGAGCAATTGCTGCCCGAACGCGGCGAGGTGCTGTCGGATCTGCAGGAGGTGCTGTTCGCGAACGGCCGCTCGGGTGACCACCGCAACCTGCTGCTCATCCTGCAGGGTATGGACACCTCCGGGAAGGGCGGCGTGGTGCGGCACGTGATCGGCATGGTGGACCCGCAGGGCGTGCGGCATGCCGCCTTCGGCGTTCCCACCGACGAGGAACGCCGGCACCACTATCTGTGGCGAATCCGCCATCGGCTGCCGGCCGGTGGGCAGATCGGGGTCTTCGACCGGTCGCATTACGAGGACGTCCTCGTGGTGCGGGTACAGAACCTGGTGTCGCAGGAGGTGTGGGAGCCGCGCTACGACGAGATCAACGAGTTCGAACGGGAGATCTCCGAGGCCGGCACGACGATCGTCAAGGTCGCGATGTTCGTCTCGCTGGACGAACAGAAACGCCGGCTCGCCGAGCGGCTGGAACGCTCGGACAAATATTGGAAGTACGACCCGAGCGATATCGACGACCGCGCCCTGTGGCCCGAATATCAGCAGGCCTATCAGGACGTGCTGGACCGCACCGATACCGAGCACGCGCCGTGGTACGTCGTTCCGGCCGACCGGAAATGGTTCGCCCGGCTGGCGATCACCGAATTGCTCATCGACGCGCTGAGCGGGCTGAAGCTGACCTGGCCCGCCCCGCACTTCGACATCGAGACCGAGAAGGCGCGGCTCGCGGAGAGCTGATCCGCACGCCGGACACCGGTCACCGCCGCGAAGATTTCGACCGGAATCTCGGGGATCTCTCAGGTTGAGCGGGAATCATGTGGTGCCGAGTGTGCCCCGTGCGGCGGCCCGCTGATCATGCGGCACCGCGACGACGCGGCGGACGGCCCGTACGATCGCAGGCGGCGCCCGGCCGCACACATACACGTAACACAGGAAAGGCGTGGTGAACTCCGAGGTGAGCAAGAATCCGCGTGGGAAGAACTCGCTGACGGCGGTGCGAGGCGGAGATCGCACGCGCACGATCCTGATTCAGGTGGGTGTCGCGGCCGTGCTGATCGCGCTCATCGCGGCCATCGGCATCAGTATCGCCGTCAAACAGTCCAACAAGAACGACACCGGGCCGGTGCCCTCGGTCGCCGCGCAGCCGGCCGCGCCCGACGCGGTCACCGGATCGATCACCGACAAGGGCGAGATCAAGATCGGCAAGCCCGGCGCCAAGGTCGACATCCGCGTCGTCGCCGACCTGCAGTGCCCGGCCTGCAAGATGTTCGAGAGCGCCAACGCCAAGGCCATCGAGGACGCGGTGAACGCCGGCACGGCCAGCGTGCGCTACAACATCATCGCCTTCCTGGACCAGTCCTCGGGCGGTACCCGCTACTCCTCGCGCGCGGCCAACGCCGCCTACTGCGTGGCCGGCTCCGATCCGACCAAATTCCTGCCGTGGCTGACCACCATGTACGAGCAGCAGCCCCCGGAGGGCGGCACCGGCCTGCCCGACGAGAAGCTGGTACAGATCGCCCAGGCCGCCGGGTACACCGATCCGGCCGTGGCCGAGTGCATCACGTCGGACAAGTACGACAAGTACGTGCAGAAGACCACCAAGGACGTGCTCAACAGCGGCATCAAGTCGACGCCGACGGTGTACGTCGACGGTAAGCAGATCACCAGCTCGCAGCAGCTGATGCAGCCCGACGGCCTGCGCCCGGTGATCGAGGCCGCGGCCAAGTGATCACCGCCCGGCCCCGCCCCGCGTGGCTGCTCCTGCTCGGCACCCTGCTGGGCTGGCTGGCCGCGGTGACGCTGACGATCGAAGATTTCAAACTGCTGAAGGATCCGTCCTATCGGCCGTCGTGCAGCATCAATCCGATTCTGTCCTGCGGTTCGGTGATGGCGACCCATCAGGCGTCGGTGTTCGGATTCCCGAATCCGATCATCGGCGTGACGGGATTCTCGGTGGCGGTCACCATCGCGGTTCTCGCGGTCGCCGGTGTCGCCCTGCCGCGCTGGTTCTGGGGCGGGCTGTGGATCGGGCTGATCGCCGGAATGGGCTTCGTCTTCTGGCTGATCTTCCAGAGCCTCTACCGCATCGGCGCGCTGTGCCCGTACTGCATGGTGGTGTGGACGTTCACGCCGATCTGCCTGGCGGTGGTCACCGATCAACTGTGGGGCGGGGCCCGCGGGATCATGGGCATCATCGCGCAGTGGCGGTGGACGATCGTGGTGGTCTACTACGCGATCGTGCTGTTGCTGGTCTTCCTGCGCTTCCAGGACTACTGGCTCTCGCTGTTCTGATCAGTTGGGCGGGCCGGCGGCCAGCGTCACCGCGAGCGCGCGGTGGGTGCCGTCCGGCTCGACCAGATCCAGCCGGATCACCTCGTCCGGCCGGCGCACATTGAGTGCGGCCTTGAGACTCTGCGCCGAGGTGACCGGGGTGCCGTCGACCGCGACGATCACCTCGCCGGAATTCATCCCGGCCGCGAAGGCCGGCAGGCCGTAGATCGCCACGTCCACCCGGGCGCCGGTGGGTTTGGCATCGGAGGTCAGCACACCGAGAGTCGCGGTCGGGCCGACGTGGACCGTATCGGTGGGAATGCCGGTGCGGATCTGGCGCACCACGCTCAACGCCCGATCGATCGGCACCGCGTACCCGCTGGCCTGCCCCTGCTGCCGGGACAGTTCTCCCGATGCGGCGGTCACCACGCCGATCACCGCCCCGGACCGGTCGACCAGGGCGCCACCGGACTGTCCGGAAACCACCGGCGCGGCCACCTCGATCATGCCGATCAACGCCTTGCGCGACAGATCAGCGGCATCGCGCGCGACGATCGAGGCATCCAGCGCGGTGACCGTACCCGGTGTCGCGGTCGGGGAACCGGTTCCGCCCGCATTGCCGATCGCCAGCGCCTGATCACCGACCCGGACCCCGGCGGAGCTGCCGATGCGGGCCACCGCCAGCGCCGCCGCGCCGGTCAGCGACAGCAGGGCGATATCGGCGTCGGAGTCGTAGCCGAGCACCCTCGCCGGATAGTGCCCGCCGTTGCCGAGATCGCCGACGGTGATGGTCTCCGCGCCCTTCACCACATGGTGGCTGGTCAGGATCTCTCCGTCGGGACTGAGCACGATGCCCGAACCGGCCGCTCCCATCCCGCTGGGCCGGATCGACACGTTGATGTTCACCAGTTCGGGTTCGACGGCCGAGGCCACCGCCGCGGGATCCATCGGCGGCACGGGCGGACCGAACAGCGCCGAGGTGGAGTGGCCGGCGGGCACCGCCCAGCGCGGCAGATCGCCGCGGTAGCCCAGAAACGCCGCGCCGACCAGGGCCATGACGAGCACGAAGACGACCGTCGACAGCCACCCGCCGCGAGCCGGACGCGATCGCCGGCCCGAATGCTGCTCGTCCATCGCCGCTCCCGATTCTGCATGCCCGGGGTGGGCTGGCGGAGTTTGTGCTTTTATGTGTATCAAATCGGCGGGGCGCCCGGTATCACTCCTGCAATGCCGCCACCGCGAACATCAGCGCGGCGCCCGCGATCGTGCAGAACAGCACGGCCCGCGACGGTCGGCCCGAATGTGCTTCCGGGAGAATGTCACTCGTCGCCAGATAGAGCAGGAATCCGGCGAAATATCCCAGATACAGGCCCGCGACGTCGGCCGGCACCCGGATCACCGTGCCGATGATCGCACCCGCCACCGGGGCCAGCGCGTCCAGGACCAGCAGGGTCAGCGCCCGCCGCCGCGCATTGCCGTACAGCGTGGGAATGGTGAAGGCGTTGAAGCCGTCGGCGAAATCGTGCGAGATCACCGCGATCGCGACCGAGACGCCCAGTGCCGTCCCGGTCTGGAACCCGACGCCGATGCTCAGACCGTCGAGCATGCTGTGGAAGATCAACCCTCCGGTGGCGACCAGGCCGACCGAGGGAAAGTCGTGGGTGTGGCGGCCGAAATCCTGTTCGTGACCGACGTGGATCGCCATCTCTCGTTCGATGATGTGAATGGTGAAGAAGCCGATCACCGCGGCCACGAGCACCCCCGGCACCCCCGCGACGAGCTGACCGGATTCGGCCAGCGCATCGGGAATCAGGTCGAAGGCGACCACACCGAGCATGATTCCGGCGGCCAGCCCGAGGACCAGCCGCTTGCGCTCGCCGATGCGCGCGGCCACCAACCCGCCTGCCAGCGTCGAACACATCGATAGCAAGGCCAGCAGGATCGCCACCGGATCAGCATCCGATATCGCCGCGGGCCCGCCGAGCACATCCGACCGGCGGGTCGCCCGGTGGGGATAGTTTGCAAAGGCAACCATGCGGGGGTAGGCATGAACGCATGACCACAGCTGCCGCGTATTCCGTATCCGCGCCCGACGGCCGGTTCACCAAGACCACCATCGAACGCCGCGCACTCGGCCCGCACGACGTGCTGATCGATATCAAGTACGCCGGCATCTGCCACTCCGACATCCACACCGCGCGCAACGAGTGGCACGGCACCAAGTACCCCTGCGTCCCGGGTCACGAGATCGCCGGCCTGGTCGCAGCGGTCGGCTCGGAGGTGACCGAGTTCGCGATCGGCGACCGGGTCGGCGTGGGCTGCATGGTCGATTCGTGCGGACAGTGCGAGCCCTGCCTGGCCGGTGAGCAGCAGTACTGCGTGCGCGGCGCCACCATGACCTACAACGGCACCGTCCCGGAGGAGATCCAGGCCGGCGGCTACACCCTGGGCGGGTACTCGACCCAGGTGGTGGTAACCGACGGCTTCGTGGTGGGCATTCCGGAGGGCATCGGACTCGACGAGGCCGCGCCGCTGCTGTGCGCGGGAATCACGCTGTATTCGCCGCTACGGCACTGGAACGCCGGCCCCGGCAAGCAGGTGGCCATCATCGGCATGGGTGGCCTGGGCCATGTCGGGGTGAAGATCGCCGCCGCGATGGGCGCCGAGGTGACGGTGCTGAGCCATTCGCTGAACAAGGAGGACGACGGCCGCCGGTTCGGCGCGCATCACTACTACGCCACCACCGACCGCCAGATCTTCCGCGATCTGCGCAACCGGTTCGACCTGATCATCAACACCGTCTCGGCCGATCTGCCGATCGACACCTATATGCGCCTACTGAACCTCGACGGCACCATGGTGATCCTCGGCCTGCCCGATCAGCCGCTCGCGGTGCGGCCGTTCACTCTCACCGGCAACCGCCGGTCGCTGGCCGGCTCGAATATCGGCGGCATCCCGCAAACCCAGGAGATGCTGAACTTCTGCGCCGAACACGGCATCGGCGCGGAGATCGAGGTCATCTCCGCCGATCGCATCGACGAGGCCTACGAGCGCGTGGTCGCCAGCGACGTGCGGTACCGGTTCGTCATCGACGCCGCCACCATGTGAATTTCGGGGCGACGCCGGCGTCCGCGGCGGTGCGGTGCAGCAACTCCGCGAGAGTGCGGCGCACCCGGCCCATCTGAGCGCGGCTGTGATCGTTGGTGTCGTATTCGACCTGCACCGTCAGCCGCTCCCCGAGGGTGAAGGCGGTCAGCTTGGGCGGCATCCCGGGCCCCATGGCGAGCAGGTTGTCGCGCACCAGCCGTACCCCTTCGGGGACGATGTGGTCCGGCACCCGGCCGATGTTCGACAGCGCGATACTGGGCTGTTCCGCGAGCATCCGGGCGGTGGCCTCGTCGCGAATGTATCTGCCCGCCAACGCCATTCGCGCGGGGTCGCGACGCTCGAGCGCCGCGCGGACGTCGGCGTGCACCACCTTCCCCAGCTCGAACGGATCGGCGGATTCGGCCACCGCCAGGAGCGTGCCCCAGCCGGAGGCGCAGTTGAGCACCGTCTCGTCGGGCAGCCACGGATCCAGGGCCGCCCGCATATCGGCGGCATAGCCGCAGACCATCGGCAGTGCGCCGACGCCGCCCAGTTCGGCTCGCACCGCGGCCAGCGCACACCCGCTCAGCAGGGCGTTCACTCCGATTCCGGCCGCGCGCGCCGCCGCGGCGAAGGCCGCGGTCACCTCCGGTTCCAGTTCGATCCGCTCGGCGACGAAGAGTCCGCGTCCCGATCCGGCCGTGCCGTCGCGCGGCAGGCGCGCGGGCGGCTCACCGATGATCGTGCGCATCGCCGCGAGCAGTTCGGTGACCTCCGTCTCGGAGACGACGGCGGTGAGGCGCTCGTCGACCGCGCGAGGCAGTTCGTGATTCGCGCGCACCGGCATCGGCGCGCCACGGCGGTGGGCGGTATAGCGCCGCCACATCTCGTCCAGCAGCGCGAAAGCCGAACGGCCGTCGGTGATTCCGTGGTGGATGACGAGCACGATGCGGGTCCGGTCGCCCTCGTGGAACACCCGCGCGAAGAACAAACCGTCGTCCCACGGTTGCGGCTGATTGACGAAGTCGACGTATTCGATGTCGCCACCGGGACTTTCGGTGACCGGAGGACGGTAGCCCTCGACGTGGCGGAGCACGAGCATCCCGCCGTCGTCGACTCGGCGGCAGCTGAGCAGCGGATGTTCGGCGGCCAGTTCGGCGAGCACCGTGCGTAGCAGTTCGGTGTCGAATCCCCCTTCGACGGTCGATCCGATGAACAGCGCCATTCCGCCGACCGGCACGGAACCGAAGGTGGCGTGTTCCTGGAAGTAACCCGATTCGAAGGGCGATATCGGACGTTGCGTGACCATACCGAGAACCATACAATCGTTTCAAACGGTTGTCACAAACATTTGTTTGAAACATGCGTCAGCGAGCGCTTGCTACCCTGCCGACGTGGGAACACGTGAGGATCTGCTCTCAGCCGCCAAACACTGCCTGGCCGAACGCGGCTACGCCCGGACCACGGTGCGCGATATCGTCGCCGCCTCGGGCAGCAATCTCGCCGCGATCAACTACCACTTCGGCACCCGCGACGCCCTGCTCACCCAGGCCATGATCGAATCGTCCGCCGAGGCCGTGCAGCAGATCCTCGACGCGCTCGCCGAGAGCAGCGAACCGCATCCGGCCGAGCGGCTGCTCACTTTCCTGAGGCGTCTGATCGCCACCTTCACCGACCAGCGGGCGCTGTGGGCGGCCAATATCGAAAGTCTCGCCCAGGCATTGCATTCCGGTGAGGTCAAGGCCGACATCGCGGCCAAACAGCGCGAGGGAAAGGCGGCACTGACTCGAATGTTGTTGCCCGCCAGGGATATCGAGGACGACGATGGCGGTCCGATCGGTGTACTGCTCTGGACGCTGCTCGACGGTCTGCTCGTCCAGTGGTTGCTGGACCCGAAGTCCGCCCCCTCGGCCGAGCAGCTCGTCGCCGGTCTGCGCATCCTCGCCCCGATGCTGTAGCCGCCGGGAAGGAAGCGGCCGTCGACGAATCGCGCCGGTCACGGCCGGCATCCGGTCACGCGCCGAGGACCACGCGAAACACACTCCCCGTTCCCGTGGTGACCAGCAGCGCACGGTCGTCGGTGGGGATTCTCGAGACCGAGGTGGCCGGCACGCCCAGGTCGGCGACCGTGCAGACCCCGCCGGTGGCCGGGTCGACGCGGACCACGCGAGCGGTCGTGGTCGCGACGTAGAGCATGCCGTCCGGGCCCACGGTGAGATCGTCGGGCAGGGCGGTCAGCGGGAGAGCATCGACGGTGACCGAGGCGACGGTCGTCTGCGCCTGCGGAGTGTCGACGGGGATGCGGACGATGCGGCCGTCGAGGCTCTGATAGAGAGTCGCGTAGAGCGAATCACCCTGCAACACAATGCCGTTCACGCCGGATTCCGCCGCGCGCGCGGTCCAGTCCGCGTCGACGGAGCCGCCGGGCCGCACCTTCACCACGCCGTGCGCGGTATCGGCGACATACAGATTGCCCGCCCCGTCGAAGGTCGCGCCGTTGGCCATACCGAGACCGGAGACGTAGACCTGCGGCATCGGATGGTCGGCGCCGGGATCGAACCGCACGACACCGGAGTTGTGCGCGCCGGGCAGCAGTCCGGCCGACGAGTCACCGAAGACGACGTACAGCGCACCGTCGGGCCCGAGCCGGATCGCGCCGGGCGCGTCCACCGGCACCTCCGCGGTGACATGGCCCGCGGAATCATAGCGCTGCACCACATTTCGGAAGACCCGCGAAACCCAGAGGTTGCCTCGGGCGTCGTAGCCGAGGTTCTCCGCGAAATCCAGCAGCGGTGCCGAGGTGGGCAGCACCTGCTCCACCGATGCGGACGCGCAGCCGAGCGGCGCGGCGTGCACCGGGGCGAGCGCGGCCGGAACCACGGCCGCGGCGCTCACCCACACTGTCGCGAGAACACCGACACCCGCAACATGTCCGTCACCGTTCGCACCGCCTCGACCGAGCCGAGAGATCCGTCGAAGGCCGCGGCGTGCACCCCACGGGAACGAACCACCCATCACGGCCCTCCTGCCGTTCGCCTGCGTACCCGTGCGACCGTCTTCGCGCCCGGGCGTCGACGCCGCCCGACCGGTCGGCGGGTCCGGCCGAATCCTACGTGCCGCGGTCCGCATAGTCCCGGGCTCGCGCACACCGACCACACCCACACCGCAGCCCGCCACAACACGGTGGTACGGGCCGCAGTCCCGCTCATATCCGTCGCGTATCCTGTAATCGACTGTGTACCTTGATATTCCGAGGCGCAACGACCCAGCGCCCGCGCTTCGCACGACCCCGCCGGCTCCCGCCCCGATTCGCTACCACCGAACTCCGCTCCCGACCGCCCCGCACAGCGTAAGGTCGACCCTGGAACCGGGTCCGGGACGGTCTCTACGGCTATCACCGCAGGTCGGCCCGGCCGGATCCGTGTCGGTGTTCGGTAACCGTGCTGGAGGTCCTCGCGTGCCCGACCGTGAATCGTTCGACTACATCATCATCGGAGCGGGGAGCGCGGGCTGCGTCCTCGCCCGTCGCCTCACCGAGGATCCCCAGGTCTCGGTCCTGCTGCTGGAGGCCGGTCCCGAGGACCGCGCCGACGAGATCAAGATACCGGCGGCCTGGGGCAAACTGATTCGCACCCAATGGGATTGGCGATACGAGACCACACCGCAGAAACATCTCGGCGGTCAGCGCGCGTACTGGCCGCGGATGAAGGCGCTGGGCGGCTGCTCGTCGATGAACGCGATGATCTTCATCCGCGGCAATCGCGCCGACTACGACGGCTGGCGGCGCGACTTCGGCGCGGTCGGCTGGAGCTACGAGGACGTTCTGCCCTATTTCGTGCGGTCGGAGACCAACACCGGCCTGCGTTCGCCGTATCACGGCACCGACGGCCCGCTGCACGTCGAGAACCGCCGTTTCACCCACGAGCTGACCGATGCCTGGATCGCCGCCGCCGCGGCCGCGGGCCTGCCCCGCACCGACGACTTCAACGGCGCGACGCAGGAGGGTGTGGGCCGCTACCAGGTCACCCATCGCAACGGCCGCCGCTGGTCCACCGCCGACGGCTATCTGCGCCCGGCGCTGGACCGGCCGAATCTGACGGTGCGGACCGAGGCACACGCCACCGCGCTGGTACTCGACGGCACCCGCGCGGCCGGCGTCACCTATCGCCGCCACGGCAGCGAGCACACGGTGTACGCCGAGGCCGAGGTACTGCTGTCCGGCGGCGCGGTCAATTCGCCGCAGTTGCTGATGCTCTCCGGCATCGGGCCCGCGGCGCATCTGCGCGAGCTGGGCATCGATGTGGTGGTGGATCTGCCGGGCGTCGGCGAGAACCTGCACGACCACCCGGTGACCCCGATTCTGTGGCGCACCCGCGGCGTCTCCGATCTCGCCGATTTCGAGACCCCGTTCCGGCTCGCGCAGTGGCAGGCCCTCGGTCGTGGGCCGCTGACCTCCAATGTCGGCGAGGGCGGCGGATTCGTGCGCACCCGCGAGGGCCTCGAAGGTCCCGACATCCAGTACCACGTCGCTCCGACAGCGTTCTACGACAACGGTTTTCACGAGAACATCGCGCCGATGTTCACCGCCGGGCCGACGCTGGTCGACGTGCACAGCCGCGGCCGGTTGCGGTTGCGGTCGGCCGATCCGCTGTGGAAGCCGGAGATCGATCCGGCCTACTTCTCCGACCCGCGCGATGCGGATGCCCTGCTCGCCGGCTGCCGGCAACTGCTCGAGATCGCGCGGCAGCAGCCGCTGGCCGCCCACCTCGACCGCTCCTACCTGCCCGAAGACGCCGATCGGATCGACGAGGACGGCTGGCGGGCCCATATCGCCCGCTGGACGCAGACGCTGTTCCACCCCGTCGGCACCTGCGCCATGGGCACCGGCGAGACCGCGGTGGTCGACCCCGAACTGCGCGTCCACGGCGTCGACGGCCTGCGCGTGGTCGACGCCTCGGTCATGCCCCGCATCGTCCGCGGCAACACCAACGCGCCGACCGTCATGATCGGCGAGAAGGCGGCCGATCTGATCCGCGGCCGCACCCCGTCATCCACCACCGGCACCGCGACGAAGGAGGCCACCCGATGACGACAGTGAACGAGATCCGCGAGATCGACACGCACGCCACCTTCGACGTGCACGATCCCGGTACCGGCGAGGTGGTGGGCACCTACCCGATCCACACCGAGGCCGACGTCGAGGCGGCGGTGGCCCGCGCCCGCACGGCATTCGACTGGTGGTCCGGGCTCGACTACGCCGAACGGGCCCGGCGCCTGGCCGGATTCGCCGGTCTGCTGGCCCGGCGGATGCGGCAGCTGGCCGCGGTGATGCACGACGAGACCGGCAAGCCGTATTCCGATGCCGCGCTCGAGGTGGCGCTGAGCCTCGACCACCTGAAGTGGGCGGGCCGCAACGCTCCGAAGGTGTTGGGCCGCAAGAACGCCCGGGTGGGACTGCTCACGATCAACCAGGCGGCATCGGTGGAGTACAAGCCGCTCGGCGTCATCGGCGTGATCGGCCCCTGGAACTACCCGGTGTTCACGCCGCTGGGTTCGATCGTCTACGCGCTGGCGGCGGGTAACGCCGTGGTGTTCAAACCCAGCGAATACTCCCCCGGCGTCGGGCGCTGGCTGGTCGACATGTTCGCCGAGGTCGTCCCGGAACAGCCGGTGCTGCAACTGATCACGGGCGAAGGGCCGACCGGTGCCGCATTGTGCCGATCGGGTGTGGACAAGATCGCGTTCACCGGCTCCACGGCCACGGCCAAGAAGGTGATGGCGGCCTGCGCCGAAAGCCTCACGCCGCTGGTCGCCGAATGCGGTGGCAAGGATGTGCTACTCGTCGACGCCGACGCCGATCTGGACGCCGCGGCCGACGCCGCGCTGTGGGCCGGGATGGCCAATGCCGGCCAGTCCTGTATCGGCACCGAACGGGTCTACGTCCACGAGCGCGTCTACGACACCTTCGTCGAGACCTTGGTGACGAAGGCGAAACAGCAACGCGCGGGTATCGATTCGGGCGCCAAGATCGGCCCCATCACGATGCCCAAGCAGCTCGAGGTGATCCGCCGCCACATCGAGGACGCCGTCGCGCGGGGCGGACGGGCGCTGACCGGCGGCGCCGACGCCATCGTCGGGCAGGTGGTGCAGCCGACCGTGCTGGTCGACGTGCCCGAGGACGCCCCGGCCGTCACCGAGGAAACCTTCGGGCCCACCGTCACCGTCGCGAAGGTGCCCGATATGGATACCGCGATCGCCCGCGCCAACGACAGCCGCTACGGGCTGTCCGCGGCCGTGTTCTCGAAGGCGCGCGGGCGGGAACTGGCCGACCGGCTGCGCACCGGAATGGTCAGCGTCAACGCGGTTTTCACCTTCCCGCAGATTCCGTCGCTGCCCTTCGGCGGCGTCGGCGACTCGGGCTTCGGCCGCATCCACGGGCCCGACGGTTTGCGGGAATTCACCTACGCCCACGCCGTCGCGCGGCAGCGCTTCCCCTCGCTGCTCGCCCTGACGACCTTCGATCGCACACAGAAGGCCGACGACACCATGGCGACCCTGATGGCGCTGCTGTTCGGCCGGCACTGATTCCACACAGCACGAAGGCCACGTCCGGCGCGGAGCCGGGCGTGGCCTTCGCCCGTACGACCTGTGTGGACTACTTCCCGGTCTGCTCGTGCAGCGCCTTCTTCGCGGCCTGCTGCGCGGCGTCGACCTGCTTTTCGAACTTGCCGCTGGTCTGCTTGTCGACCAGATCGCCGACCTTGTCGATCATCGGGTCGAGTTTGTCGGCATTCTTGGCCGCCAGGTCGGCTGCCTTACCGGCGGCATCCTTGAGCTGGTCGAACATACCCATGAGCGGTTCTCCTGATCTCGAAACAGTATTCGTAGGCTAACGCCTATTCAGCCGCTTCGGCGCGGCGCCGCACCCGGCGAGCCGCGGCGACCATATTGCGCAGCGACGGGTCCAGCTGCCAATAGTGACGGGTCTTCAAACCACCGTCCGGATTCGCCCACAGCCGCTGCGGTGTCACGGCTTCGGCTGCGGCGGTGAGCAATTCGTCGATCTCATCGATGTCGGGAATGCGCGCCGAACGGCTCTCGTACACACCCGGACCCACCCCGTGGCTCAGGCCGTGCCCCTCCTCGACATCCTCGGTCAGCGCCTTGAGCACCCATTCCAGCGAGCGGGTCGCGACGATGGCGGTGACGTCGGCGTCGAGTTCCTCGATGGCACGCACGATTTCGGAGCGGGCCGAATAGGCGATGTGGGTGTGGATCTGGGTGTCGGGCCGCACCCCGGAGGTCGCCAGCCGGAACGCGTTGACCGCCCAGCGCAGATATTCGGTGCGCCCGTCGGGTCGCAGCGGCAGCAGCTCGCGGACCGCCGGTTCGTCGACCTGGATGATCGCCACGCCGGCCTTCTCGAGATCGGCCAGTTCGTCGCGGATCGCGAGCGCCACCTGATCGGCGGTCTCGTACAGCGGCTGGTCCTGGCGCACGAACGAGCGGGCCACCATCGTCACCGGACCGGTCACGATGCCCTTCACCGGTTTGTCGGTGAGCGACTGCGCGTAGGTGATCCACTCCACCGACATCGGCTTCGGCCGCGACACGTCGCCGTAGATGATCGGCGGCCGCACACACCGCGAGCCGTAGACCTGTACCCAGCCGAAGTGGGTGGTGGCGAAACCGTCGAGCAGTTCGGCGAAGTACTGGATCATGTCGTTGCGTTCGTGCTCACCGTGCACGAACACGTCGAGACCGATGTCCTCCTGCAGGCGGATGGTCGACTCGATCTCGGCCTCGATCCGCTTGCGGTACTCCTCGTAGGACAGCCGGCCTTCGCCCAGGTCGTAGCGGGCCTGGCGCACCGCGTCGGTCTGCGGGAAGGAACCGAGCGTGGTCGCCGGAACCAGCGGCAAATTCAGCCGCTCCCGCTGCGCCTTGGCGCGCACCTCGTACGGTTCACGCTCCCGCATCTGCGGGGTCACCGCGTAAACCCGTTGCCGCACAGCATGTTTCTGCTTGAAGTGCACGGAGGTCGGCCGCTTGGCCCACTTCGCTGCGGTCTCGCCCCCTTCCCCGCCCCGATGCGCTTCCGTCAGCGCCTTCGCCAGCGAAACGACCTCGAGCACCTTCTGTTTCGCGAAGGCGAGGCGGTCGGCGACATTGCCCTCGATGTCGTATTCGACCAGCAGGTCGTAGGGCACGTGCAGCAGCGTGGTCCCGGTGGACACGACGAGGTCCGGGCACACCTTCGACAGCGCGTTGAGGTATTCCAGGGTGACCAGCCGGTCGGCGCGCCACACGTTGGTGCCGCTGATCACGCCGGCGTAGAGCCGCTTGCGCCGGATTCCGGGAATCTCGGCGAGTTCCTCGGGCCGGGTGCGGTGGCTGGCCAGGTCCAGACCGATCGCCTCCACCGCGGTACCCGCCAGAATCCGCACGGCCTCGGCGAAATCGCCGTACTGGCCGGTGACCAGGATGCGGGGACGCAGCGCGGCCGTCGACAGTCGCTGATAGGCCCGCTCGAACGCGGCCAGCTCCTCCGGGCTGCGCTCACTGGTGAAGCACGGCTCGTCGAACTGCACACAGGTGGAACCGCGCTTGGCCAGGATCTCGAGCAACTGTTCGTAGACCGGCAGCAGTTTGTCCAGCAGGGTCAGCTTGTCGAATTCGGTCTCACCCGGCACCTGCCCGGCCTTCGACAGCAGCAGCAGCGACAACGGGCCCAGCACCACCGGCCGCAGTTCGATACCGCGGTCCATCGCCCGATCCCACTCCTCCAGCAACGCCTCGGGATGCAGCGAGAATTCGGTATCGGCGTCGAGTTCGGGCTGACGGTAGTGGTAGTTGGTGCCGAACAGCCGCACCAGCTCCAGCGGCGGCAGATCGGGCCGCCCGCGCGCCATCAGGAAGTAGAAGTCCAGCGGGTGCAGCTCCTCGCGATACGGCTCGAACCGCTTCGGGACCGCGCCGAACAGCAGCGCGTTGTCGAGGATGTGGTCGTAGAAGGAGAAGGTGTTACCGGGTACCTGCGTCAGTCCGGTCGCGGCCAGCTCGGAGAACTGGGTGTCCTGGATGTCGCGCCCGACCGCGAGCAACTCCTCGCGGGACAGGGTGCCGTGCCAGTAGGACTCCAGTGCGCGCTTGAGCTCCCGGTGCGGACCGATCCGCGGGTAACCCAGGATGCTCGATCCGAAACCGTCGGTGACGTTGACCATGAGCGGGACTCCCTTTCGAGCTGCGGTCGAGGACCTCACTGCAGCTTATGCCCGGTAACAGTGATACCCGCCGCGCGAGGCGGAGGGTACAGCTGGTGTGGATGAAGTTGTGGATGGATATCGGACCCGCGCTACTCGCGTACTCCGACCAGCGACGGAAACCGGAGGCCACCTCCCTCGCACCCCGCACGGAGCGAGTCTTACGAGCGACCGTTCGCGGCGCGGAGCGAGGCCGAAAAACACAGCGCGAACATTTCCGAGACGGTAGACGCGAAGGGCCTCGCGGACCGGGCGATGTCCATGCCGCGGCTTCCGAGCCGACGGTCCCTGCGCTTACCCCCGGTTGTACTGGTAGAAGCCCGCCCCCGTCTTCTTACCGAGCAGCCCGGCCTCGACCATGCGCATGAGCAGCGGCGGCGCCGAGTAGAGCGGCTCCTTGAATTCGGCGTACATGGAGTCGGCGATCGACTTCACCGTGTCGAGACCCACCAGGTCGGTCAGGGCGAGCGGACCCATGGGGTGGGCGCAGCCGAGGACCATCGCCTTGTCGACGTCTTCCTTGGTGGCGAAACCGGATTCGACCATGCGGATGGCCGAGAGCAGGTACGGCACGAGCAGCGCGTTGACGACGAAGCCGGAGCGGTCGGCGGAGCGCACGACCTGCTTGCCGAGGACCTCCCCCGCGAAGGCTTCGGCGCGCGCGGACACCGCTTCGCTGGTCTTGAGGGTGGTCACGAGTTCGATGAGCGGCAGCACCGGCACCGGGTTGAAGAAGTGCATGCCCACGACCCGCTCGGGGTTGTTGGTGGCGACGGCGATCTTCATGATCGGGATCGAGGATGTGTTGGAGGCCAGCACGGCATCCGGGTCGGTGACGACCTTGTCGAGCTCGCTGAAGATCGCGGTCTTGACGTCTTCGCTCTCGACGACGGCCTCGACGACCAGTTGCCGGTCGGCGAAGTCACCCAGGTCGGAGGTGAACCGCAGCCGCCAGGCGGCCTGTTCGCGCTCGCGCTCGGTGATCTTGCCGCTGCTCACACCGCGATCCAGGGACCGCAGAATGCGGGCGCGGCCGGCGGCGGCCAGTTCCCGGGTCTGTTCGAACACGAGCACATCGACATGCGCCCGGGCGCAGACCTCGGCGATTCCGGCGCCCATCTGTCCGGCGCCGATGATTCCGACGCGCTGAATCTTTTCGCTGCTCACGTCCCGCTCCTGCTGGTTGTGTGGCGGTGGATTGGGTGAAGGGACTCGCACCCTTCGGTCACTTCAGTTATAGGGAAAAGCCCTCCCCGCCGGGGCTGTTCGACGGGAAGGGCTTCGGACACTCGTTGCAGGAGTGCCCATGTCAGGTGGTGAAATACCCGGTTCTTGCGAAATCGGACAACCGATTTCGCAAGAACGTGGGTAACTCACCGGGTACGGCCAAAACTCGAGGCCATACCCACCGCCGGCCGCGTACACGACCGGCGCGGCTCCCAGTCCGGCTAAAAGACTCGGAGAGGCGGACCAGCCTCAGTGGAACTGGCCCTCTTCGGTGGAGCCCTTCAGGGCCGCCGTCGAGGTGTTCGGGTCCACGGTGGTGGCGATGGTGTCGAAGTAGCCGGCACCGACCTCACGCTGGTGCTTGATGGCGGTGAAGCCACGCTCGGCGGCGGCCTTGAACTCGCGCTCCTGCAGGTCGACGAAGGCGGTCATACCCTCGCGGGCGTAGCCGTAGGCCAGGTCGAAGGCCGCGTAGTTGAGCGAGTGGAAGCCCGCCAGGGTGATGAACTGGAACTTGAAGCCCATCGCGGCCAGCTCGCGCTGGAACTTCGCGATGGTGGCGTCGTCCAGGTGCGCCTTCCAGTTGAACGACGGCGAGCAGTTGTAGGCCAGCAGCTGGTCCGGGAACTCGGACTTGACGCCCTCGGCGAACTTCCGCGCGACCTCGAGGTCCGGAATACCGGTCTCCATCCAGATCAGGTCGGAGTAGGGGGCGTAGGCCTTGGCACGCGCGATGCAGGGCTCGATGCCGTTCTTGACGTGGTAGAAGCCCTCGGCGGTGCGCTCACCGGTGATGAACGGACGGTCGCGCTCGTCGACGTCGGAGGTGATCAGGGTGGCGGCCTCGGCATCGGTGCGGGCGATGACGACGGTCGGGGTGTCGGCGACGTCGGCGGCCAGGCGAGCCGAGGTCAGGGTGCGGATGTGCTGCTGGGTGGGGATCAGCACCTTGCCACCGAGGTGGCCGCACTTCTTCTCCGACGCCAGCTGGTCCTCCCAGTGGGTACCGGCGGCACCCGCGGCGATCATGGCCTTCTGCAGCTCGTAGACGTTCAGCGCGCCACCGAAGCCGGCCTCACCGTCGGCGACGATCGGCACGACCCAGTTGTCGACGGAGGTGTCGCCCTCGACCTTGGCGATCTCGTCGGCGCGCAGCAGCGCGTTGTTGATGCGGCGCACGACCGACGGCACCGAGTTGGCCGGGTACAGCGACTGGTCGGGGTAGGTGTGCCCGGACAGGTTCGCGTCACCGGCGACCTGCCAACCGGACAGGTAGATGGCCTTCAGGCCGGCACGCACGGCCTGCACGGCCTGGTTACCGGTCAGAGCGCCGAGCGAGTGGATGTACTCGCCTTCGGCGTTGACGCCCTCCCACAGCAGCTCCGCACCCCGGCGGGCAAGCGTGTGCTCTTCCACGACATTGCCCTGCAGCTGCACGACCTGCTCGGCCGTGTACTCGCGGGTGATGCCCTTCCAGCGCGGGTTGGTGTCCCAGTCCTTCTGGATCTCCGCAGCGGTCTTCGGGGTGCCGACGTTCGACATCTGATGACTCCACTTCTTCGTTCGGTCTCGGTTGCCCCGCTCGCCGGACATCCGCGCCGACTACGGGTCGCGATGTCCGAACTCTGCTGGAGCGGCAATTTGCAGGGTTGCTATGCCCAACGGGTGTACTTCCACACGATGGCACAACTAAAAATTGCCGTCTACCTGTTGCAAGTGTGAATCTCCGCTAGCTTTGCGGGGGCCTTTGCTAACCCTGCAAAATTTGCCTGTTAATTGCACGCCTCACTTCTACTGACGAGTAGGGCTGACATGCGGTTTTACGTAACGCCCGTACTGTTTCAGTGAGCCTTACCACCGCGACGATTCGAGAGCACGCATTGCCGACTGTGAGGACCTTCACAAGCGAGGGCAGCCGCCCTCGGTGTGCGCCGCGCCACTCCCGGCTCCGTACGATTCGGACATACCTCGGCGGCTCGGCCGACCGGCTGCGACACTGATCGTCGTGCCCCGGGGGGTCGGCACCGGAACCCGGAAAGGAACACGATGCGCACACTGTGGACCGCGATCGCGGGCGTCGCCTGCTCCCTGGCACTGGCCGCGACGGCCACCGTGATCGAGGCGCCCGGCGCCGCGGCGGACACGCCGGCGGTGCAATCGGTGGAGCCGCTGTCCGCGGCGGCGACGCTGCCCGGCTCCGTGGATTCCCAGCGCATCCTCTATACGACGAGCACGGTCGGGAACCAGCCGGCGGTCGCGAGCGCCGCGGTGTACTTCCCGCCGGGACCGGCCCCGGCCGGCGGCTGGCCGGTCGTCGCGTGGGCGCACGGCACCGTCGGCCTGGGCGACGGCTGCGCCTACAGCGTCGCCGGCCCCGGCGATGTGGAGCGGGACTGGACTTATCTGGGCACCTGGCTGAAGCAGGGCTATGCGATCGTGGCCGCCGATTACGCGGGCCTCGGCACGCCCGGCGACCACCCGTACCTCAACGGCGTCGTCGAGGCGCACAACGTGGTGGACGCCGTGCGAGCCGCCGTCGATCACTACTCGCAGCTGTCGCACAAATGGGTGGTGGTCGGCCAGTCGCAGGGCGGTGGCGCGGCGATGTTCACCGCGCGCTACGCGACCGAATTCGGCGGGCCGGAGCTGGACTACCGCGGGGCGGTCGGCACCGGTGTGCCGGCCTATATCGAGGACATCCTGATGCCACTGGGCCCGGGCATCCCGCCGGTGAAGCTGAGCCCGCACACCACCGGCTACGTGCTCTACATCCTCAACGGCCTGCGCACCACATTCCCCGAACTCGGCATCGAATCCTTTCTGAACGACTCGGGCCGGTACTGGCTCGATCGCGCGAAGGACGAATGTCTCCTGCCGCTCGGTGACGATCTGGCCGCCGCCGGTGTGGTGATCGGCGATCTGTTCACCCGCCCGTTGGCGCAGATTCCGGATCTGCACGGTTTGCTGGCCGGCTACCTCGGTTTGCCCGAAACCGGTTACGACAGGCCGCTTTTCATGGGCCAGGGCCTGCGCGACACCGATGTGATCACCCCCGAGACGCTGCGCTACGCGGGAGTTCTGACCGCCAACCGGCAGCCGCTGACCTTCCGGGTCTATCCCACCGATCACAGCGGCACGGTGAACGCCTCCCTCGTCGATTCGTTGCCGTTCGTTCGCGGCCTGTTCGCCTGACAGGACAATCCGGTCGGTTATTCGGTTGTGCTATGTCACAACCGGATTCCCGCGCCGATCGGTGCCCGTCGGGGAATTCCCATCACCGACACGACGCCGCGCACGAGAGCGGTTATCCTCGCCCTCACGTGTGACGATCTGGCGACGGGACGCGACGACCGGCGGGCCCGCCCACTCGCGCACGCTGATCGGGAGCATGTGATGCGTGACATCGTCGAGGACCTGCTACGGGTCTGGCACAGCGGCCGCACGGGCGGCCTGGCAACCCTGGTCCGCACCTTCGGCAACTCCCCCTTACCGGTGGGCTCGGCGATGCTCGTCGACCCCGACGGCGGTGTGCACGGATCGGTCTCCGACGGCTGCTACGAGGCGGCCGTCTACGAGGCCGCGGTGGAGGCCGCGCGCACCGGTCACCGGGAGTTGCGGCGTTTCGACGCGACCTCCGGATTCGAGGTGAGCGCCGAATGCGGGACCATCGACGTGTTCGTCGAACCGTTCTCCCGTAACGACTTTCCCGAATTCGCGGCGGTGGCCGGAGATATCGCCCGACACAAGCCGGTTACGGTGTTCACCGTCGTGTGGCACAACGATCCGGAGGTGATCGGCCAGCATCTGGTCACCGACCGCCGACACAACACCGAGCTGGTATCGCTGCCGGAATCGGATGTGTTCGTCTCCTCCCACACCGCGCCGCCGCGACTGATCATCTTCGGCGCCAACACCTTCGCCGCCGCGTTGACGACGCAGGCCCGGCTGCTGGGCTATCGGGTGACCATCTGCGATCCGCGCGAGGCCTTCGCCGTTCCCGCGTCGTTCCCGGGCGCGGAGGTGGTGGTGGACTGGCCGCACCGCTATCTCAACGCCCAGGCCGGCGCCGGGGCCATCGACCGCACCACCGCGATCGTCGCCGCGACCCAGGACCCGAAGTTCGAGATCCCCCTGCTCACCGTCGCGCTGCGGCTGCCCGAACTGGGCTATCTGGGTGCGCTCGGCTCGCATTCGGCACACGACCATCGGCTCGAGGCCTTGCAGGCCGGCGGATTCGGCGCCGACACCCTGGCACGGTTGCACGCACCGGCCGGCTTCGACATCGGCGCCCGCACTCCGATGGAACATGCCGTGGCGATCGCGGCCGAACTGCTCGCGGTGCGGTCCGCGGGGTCGCGCCGGACCCCGGCACACGCCACGGCTGCCGCCTCCTGATCGGCGCCGCGGGCCGGCGACTTCTAGGGTTCGAACCAGTCACGTGCCGAACGTCGCAGCAGCAACCCCGCGACCAGCACCGAGACCACGGGCCCGAGCCAGCCGGGCGGGCGGCCCACGACGATCGAGGGCACCGTCCACAGTGCGTTGAGTACGGCGAGCAGAACCGCGCCGATCCGGATGCTCGCGCCGACGGCGCCGAAGGCCAGGGCGACCGCGCCCAATACCCAGCTCACGATGAACGACAGCCCGGTGATCAGTGCGATATGCGAGCCGGACAGCCAGCCCGCGGTGACGGTGCAGCCGATGCCGACCGCGGCCAGTCCGAGCGCGAATACCTGCGCCGCCCGAACCGCGAAGGGCATCCGGTAGCCCGATACGTCGTCGGCCGGCGGTGCGGCGCCGGCCTCCGAGGCGGGAACGGACTCGCGGTCGAGGCCGGACTCGAGCACGGGGTCCGTGCCAGGCGGGAGGTCGCGGCCGGTGACCGGTTCGGGGGCGGCAGCGGGGTCGGGTACGGGGTCGGGCATCAGCTCACCTCTTCCGGAAACTCCGGTTCGACGATCCTCTGGTTCGGCGGTCCGAGGCGCCGACCATCGGCTTTCGGCGCGCAGACAACGACAAGCCCGCTCGAAATGTACCGCCCGGCGCCGCCCGCGCCGCCGCACCGGCGCGGCGCGGCGGAATACGTCGGCGGGGCCCTGACCCGATTCGCGCGGAGCCCGACCGGAGGCGTCAGCAGTCGCCGGCCGGATCGGCCAGCTTCTCGACCACGACCTGTGCGAGCACCCGCTGCCGCAGCGACAGATCGATCTCCCCGGCCACCGCCATCACCACCGCCGCCGCCGAGGTGGCAACCGCGTCGGCGAGTATCGCCGGCCACTCCGGCCGGTCGGGTCCGGCCAACGCGGCGATCACCGCGGCGGCCGCGGCATCACCGGCGCCGGTCGGATTACCGGACAGCGGCTCGGACAGGGCGGCCGACCACGCCCCGTCCGGAGTCACCGCGACCATGCCGTCCGCGCCGCGGGTCACGATCACCGCTGCCGCGCCCGCGTCCACCAGCGCGGCGGCCGCCGCGGCCACCTCCTCGGTCGTGGCCGGGTGCGTGCCGGTCAGTCCCGTGAGCTCATCCAGGTCCGGCATCAGGATCACCCCGGGCACCCGGGCGGCGGCCTCGAGGGCGAGACCGTCCACGTCGCAGATCACCGGAACTCCGGCGTCGATGCCGATGCGGACCAGGTCGGCGGGCAACGACGCGCGTACGCCGCCGGGCAGCGATCCGGAGACGACGATGCCGCCGGCCTCACCGACCAGCCCGCCCACCCGCACCAGCAGTTGATCCACCGCATCCGGGTTGGTGAGCCGCGCGCCAGGTTCCCACAGCGAGGTCGCCGCACCGTTGTGGCATTCGCTGATCACGACGGTGCGGCGCACCCACGGCAGCGCGTGCACGAAATCCACCGGCAGTTCCCGTTCGGCGGCCGCGGAGAATGTGTGATCGGCGAAACCCGTTGCGCGCGAATATTTCCCGATCTGATTGAGCACACGGGTGACATTGATGCCCTTACCGCCGACACGCTGCTCGACGGACGAAACCCGATGCGCCCGTCCGGGTTCGAAGTTCTCGACGCGATAGGTCATATCGTAGGCCGGGTTCAGCGTCACGGTCAGAATCACTTCAACCACTGTCCTCGCCGCAGCACCGCGCGCAACTCCAGGTCCGAATCCACCACCAGTACGTCGGCGGACATCCCCGGCCGCAGATCACCGACCGCCGTCGCGCCGATCGCGGCCGCCGGTGTGGCCGCCGCCGCGCGCACCGCGTCGACCAGATCCACACCGCATTCGTGCACCGCCCAGCGCAGGCACTGCAATTGGGTCGCGGTCCCTCCGGCCAGCGCACCGCCCGGCACCCGCGCCACCCCCGCCTCCACCCGGACCGTCTGCGGCCCGAGGCGGTAGTCGCCGTCGGGCAGGCCCGCGGCCTGCATGGCATCGGTCACCAGCGCCACGCGGTGCCGAGCGGTCGCGAAAACCAGTGCCGCGAAACCCGTTTCGACGTGCACGCCGTCTCCGATCACCTCCACCACCACATCACCCCCGGCCGCGGCCACCAGCGCGGCGGCGACCGCGCCGGGCGCGCGATGATGCAGCGGCGCCATCGTATTGGCCAGATGCGTTACCAGCGTCCCGGATCCGCTGGGCGCCAGCGCTTCCCGGAACTGCTCGTATCCGGCATCGGTATGGCCGAGCGCCACCACCACGCCGTGCTCGGCGAGTTGCCCGGCGGCAGCGGCGAATCCGTGGCGTTCGGGAGCCAGCGTCATCACGCGCAGATATCCGCCCGCGGCATCGAGCAGGCGCCGGATCAGGCCTGGATCGGGGTCCAGCAGATAGCGGGGATCCTGGGCACCGCAGCGCTTTTCGGACAGAAACGGTCCTTCGACGTGAATTCCGGCGATCTCACCGCTCGCGGCCACCTCACGCAGCGCCGCGACCTGGGCCACCATCGTGTCGGGTGCGGCGGTGACGATGCTCGCCAGCACCGTCGTGGCTCCCTGCCGATGGTGATAGCGCGCCGCGGCGCGGGCCTGTTCGGGATCGGTGGTGTCGAATCGGTGGCCGAATCCGCCGTGGTTGTGGATGTCGACCAAGCCGGGCAGCAATGTGCCGAGATGCGGCGGCGGTTCGGCGCCCCGATTGCCGAACGTCCATTGCGCGACGGGCCGCACCGCCTCGATGCGCCCGTCCAGTATCTCGATCACCGCATCCTCGATGATCCCGGTCGAGGTGACCACGCGGCCGCGAAGCACCGGCTGCCCGTCGTTCATTCCAGGCCCCCCAGCCGGGCGTACCGGGCCGCCCCGACGAGCCCGGCCCGTGCACCGAAGGCGCCGGCGACGACCTCGGGCACCGGCGCCACCCGCACCAGCCGCTCCAGCCGTGCGCGCAGTCCGTCGATCAGCACCGGCCCGGCGCCGGCCAGTCCGCCGCCGATGACGATGCGCTGCGGGCAGACCGCGTGCACGACACCCAGGAGTCCGTCGGCCAGTGCGTCGATCGCGTCGTCGATCACCGCGCGGGCGTGCGGGTCGTCCGACGCGGCCGCGAAAACCGCCTCGGCGCCGTCGATGTCGCGACCGGTGCGCTCGCGGTAGACCCGAGCGATGGACGGCCCGGAAGCCACGGTTTCCACACAGCCGATATTCCCGCACGGACACCGCCGCCCGTCGCGGCGCACCGGAATATGCCCGTATTCACCGGCCTGCCCGGCGCCACCGCGCACGAGCCGGCCACCGACCGCCAGCGCCCCGCTGATGCCGGTGCCGAGATTCACCACCAGCACGTCGTCGGCGCCGCGCCCGGCGCCCAGGCGCCACTCCGCCCAGCCGGCCACGGCCACATCGTGTTCGATCAGCACCGGAAAACCCCACCGATCCTGGAAGCGGCTGCCCACCTTCACATCTCGCCAGCCGATATTGCTGCTGAACACCGCCACCGACCGTGCGGCGTCGACGATGCCCGGCAGTGCGATCGCCCCGCGACGCAGGCCGGCCCGCGTATCGGAGGAGACCTCGGCCAGCAATCGGTCACCGAGTTCGGCCATGGCGTCGAACGCCCGCTCGCCCTGCGGGGTGGGCACCGTCGCGGCGGCGGCGATCCGGCCGTCGGAGTCGCTGATCTCCGCCTTGATCGTGGTACCGCCGACATCCATGGCGAGGACCGGATCCAGCTTTTCCGCTTCCCTCATCGCAGGATCACCGATCGCCGGAGTCCGCGCGGATGATCGGGATCGACGCCCAGATCCGCGGCCCGCAGCAGGCACAGCCGGTGCACACGCACCAGCTCGGCCATCGGATCGATATCACGATGGTCGAAATGAGCTCCGGTAGTGAGTATTTCGTCGCGGAGCCCGGCGACGACGGGACCCAGCGCCCACACCGCACGTCCGGGAGCCGCGATACTGATGGGGCCGTGCCGGTATTCGTTCGCCGGATATCCTTCCGTCCAGGCTCGGCAGGATTCCCGCAATTTCAACCCGGCCTCGTCGGCCAGTGCCGCGGCGAAACCCGTTCCCACGAAGGTGATCTGCTCCGCGTGCCGGAGCGCGGCCGGCACACTCGACTCGGCGGCCTCGGCCAGGACCGCGCGAGCCTGTTCGATCGCCGGAGCGAGATCCTCCCCCAGATGCCACCGCAGGATCGCGAGAGCCGTTGTCGCGAAACGGGTTTGAACCACCGACCGCTCGTCGACCGCGTCGACCAGAATCGGATCGGCGAGCTCGAGGACCGGGGTGCCCGGGCTGGAGCAGATGACGGTACGCGCCGCCGCGGCAGGCATCGCCCGCATCGCGTCGACCACCTCGGTGGTGGTGCCGGAGCGGCAGATCACCAGGTAGCGGTCGTATTCACGACCGGTTCGCACCGCACTCGCCGGCCAGGCGTCGGTGAGACCGTGTCCGGCCGACTCCCGGAGTTCGGCGATCGCGCTCGCCATGAAATAGGAGGTGCCGCAGCCGACGACCGCCACCCGTTCACCGGGGTTCGGTAACAGCGTTCGATGCTCTGCCGCGACCTCCGCTGCCCATACCCAATCGTCGGGCTGGGTGGCCACCTCGGCGGCCAGATGGGGCCGGGGCGGATGCGTGCGATCAGAGCTCTCGGTGGAGGGCGGCACGGTCTCAGAATCGGACCCCGATTCGATCATGTCAACTAGATTGGACGAGCCGGACCGGTCACCACCCTCCGGCATCCGCCGATGTCCCGCGAATGCCGCGGGTGACGGTTGCACAGACGGAAAGGTTGACGCTGGTGTCCGGTCGGCCGCGCGCTGGATTCGCGCTCGCCGCGCTGCTCGTGGTGCTGTCGGTGGCCGTCGCCGCATGCGGTTTCCGGGGCCGCAGCGCCGACGATTCCGATCCGAACGCGCTGGCGCTGCTGGTGCCCGCCTACAGCGACGCGACCCGGGCGGAGTGGAGCACGATCATCGCGAACTTCCGCGCACAGAATCCGGCGATCACGATCCGTCTGCAGGTCGAATCGTGGGATTCGATCAACGAAGTGGTCCGCACCGATCTGCAGTCGGTGACCACCACCCCCGACATTCTCGGCATCGATGCCTACTCCGCCTATGCCACCGACGACATGCTCTATCCGGCAACCGATATCGCCGACCCGGCGGTCCTGCACGACATCGATCCCGGTTTCGCCCGCAACGCCTCCATCGACGGAACCCAGTGGGCGCTACCGCTGTTCGCCTCGACGCGCACGCTGTTCTACAACACCGATCTGTTCGCCCGCGCCGGCCTCCCCGCCCCGCCGCGCACCTGGTCCGAACTGCGGGAGGACGCGCACCGCATCCAGGCCCTCGGCGGCGGCATCTCCGGGTACGGCCTGCCACTCGGCAGCGAGGAAGCGCAGGGCGAGACGTCGATCTGGACCTTCGGCGCCGGCGGCAGCTGGTCCGAGGGCGCCACCCTCACCGTCGACACAGACGCCAATCTCGATGGGGTGCAGGCGATGTCGGCCCTGGCCGCCGCGGGTGACACTCAGCCGAATCCCGGCTCCACCGATCGCAAGGACGTGATCAATGCGTTCATCCAGGGCCGGATCGGCATGATCGAAGGTCTGCCGCCGGTGCTGGGCATGATCGACCGGCAGAATCCGGCGTTGCGCTACGCCACCGCACCGTCGCCGACGAAAACCGGTGCGCCCGTGACCCTCGGCGTCGCCGATCACCTGATGGCCTTTCGCAAACACGGCAACAAGCGGGCCGCGATCCGGCAGTTCCTGAACTACTTCTATTCGCCCGCGGTCTACGCCGATTTCGTACGGGCCGAACACTTCATCCCGATCACCGCGTCCGGTGCGCGCGCACTCGCACACGATCCGGTGACCGAGGCCTTCGCCGCCACCCTGCCGGTCGCCCGCTTCTACCCTTCCGCCGATCCGAAATGGGCCGCGGTCCAGGGCGCGATCCGCCAGCAGATGGGCACGGTGACACAGGGCGCGGACCCGGCAGAGGTCCTGCGCCGCATCGCACGGGCGGCGCGATGAACAGCCCACGTGGACGCGCCGGATCCGCGATCCGCGCCCTGCCGTGGATCGGCCCGGTGATCATCCTGATCGCCGCCGTGGTCGCATTTCCCGCCGGGTACATGATGTGGACCAGCACCCGCGACCTCAGCCCCTACGGTCGCGATCGCGGCTTCGCCGGGACGGCCAACTTCCGCCGGCTGTTCGGCATCGAGGAACTGGGCAGCGTCCTCGGCCACACCGTCGTCTGGGTCGTCGCCGTCGTGCTGATCACGCTGGTGCTCTCGGCGGGTCTGGCGCAGTTTCTGGCCGAGGACTTTCCCGGCCGCACCCTGATCCGGCTGGCGATCCTGGTGCCGTGGGCGGCCTCGGTGGTCATGACCACGAGCATCTTCGCGTATCTGCTGGATCCGGAGGTCGGCCTCGCCAATCGCCTCCTGGTCGATATCGGTGTGCTCGATCGCGGTTTCGGATTCACCAAGGAGCCGGGGCCGGCCTTCGCGGTGGCGATCGCGGTCGCGGTCTTCGTGTCGATCCCGTTCACCACCTATACGATTCTCGCCGGGCTGCACTCGATTCCGGTGGAAGTGGGCGAGGCCGGCCGGGTGGACGGCGCATCGGCCTGGCAACGCTATCGGTATCTGACGCTGCCGCAGCTGCGGCCGGCGATCGCGGTCGCCACCGTCGTCAACATCATCAACGTCTTCAATTCGCTGCCGATCCTGCAGGTGCTGACGGGCAGTATCGCCGGATTCTCCGCCGACACCACAACCACGTTGACCTACAAGCTGATTCGGCAGAATCAGCAGCTCGCCACCGCCGCGGCGATGAGCGTGCTGAACTTCGCACTGATCGCGGTGATCATCGCGGTCTACGTCAAACTGGTCCGGCCGACCGCGGAGGCCGACGCATGACCACCCGGGGGCGCACCCCGCGGAAACCGAAGCGGCGCTGGGGACTGACGGCGGCCGGCGTCGTGATCGCGGCCGTATTTCTCGTCCCGTACCTCGTGATGGTGCTGGGATCGCTGAAACCCCGGTCGGAGATCCTGCGCATTCCGCCGTCCTATCTGCCGCATCGATGGCGGCCCGGGAACTACGCCGATATGTGGCACACCCCGGAGACGCCGCTGCCGTTCAATATCGTCAGCACTCTCGCCATCGCCGTGCTCGCGACCCTGCTGGTGCTGGCGGTGGCCGTACCGGCCGCGTATCACACTGCGCGACGGCGGTTTCCGGGTAGAGCCGTCTTTCTCGGCGCGGTGCTGGTCACCCAGATGCTCCAGCCGGCGGTGCTCGTCACGGGCCTGATCCGGGAGTTCTTCGCCGTCGGCATCAACGACACCTGGTTCGCGATGATTCTGGTGAATGCGGCGTTCAACCTCTCGTTCGCGGTGTGGATCCTGCACAGCTTCTTCGCCTCCGTTCCGGTGCAGATCGAGGAAGCCGCGCAACTCGACGGATTGTCGCGGCCACACATTCTGTGGCGAATCAGCCTGCCGCTGGTATGGCCCGGAATTGTCACCGCGACGATTTTCGTCTTCGTCTCGTGCTGGAACGAATTCGCGGCGAGCCTGGTGGTATTGACCACGCCGGAAAATCAGCCGCTCTCGGTGGCGCTGACGAAATTCGTCGGCCAATACGACACCGCCTGGCAGTTCGTGTTCGCCATCTCCACCGTCGGCATCGTGCCGGTGGTCGCGCTGTTCGCACTCATCGAGAAGCGGCTGGTCGCGGGCCTGACCGCGGGAAGTGTGAAGTGACACGCACGACTCGCCGGCCCTGACGACAATCGACTTGACGAATCGCATATATGGCTGCCATTATAGAAGTGGGAAGACACCGAATATGCGGTGTCTGATTCTTGTCGTTCTCTCGACAATCTTCTTATTGCGGTGTACTTTGGGACCTCCCGCAGCCCGGATGCCCGCCAACTCTCGAAAATACGAATCAGCCGTGAACAGTGATGCAATCTGCGCGTCGCTGTCCATCGGCTCGGCCGAGGCATGTTCGGACGACATCCGGTGCGGATTGTGCAGACAGCCCCTACAGGACAAGCAGATCTCGTACCGGTCACCCGCGGCGTGACCACGCGAGGTGCTGGAAGGATGCGCCTTGACAATCTCGCAACGACTCTCGTTCGCGAAACTGACCGAACCCCTGGAGATTCCGGGGCTGCTCGAGGTTCAGACCGAATCGTTCGCCCGGCTGGTCGGAGCGCCCGAATGGCAGCGGCGCGCGGCCGCGCGCGGCGATGACACGATCGGCGGACTCGCGGAGGTGCTGGCCGAGATCAGCCCCATCGAGGACTTCTCCGAAACGATGTCGCTCACCC
>NZ_BDBL01000068.1 GCF_001612965.1 Nocardia kruczakiae NBRC 101016 | reverse complement strand
AGCCCGGTGCCGCACCGGCGGCCGAGCCCGTGGCGGCACCGGCGGCGCTGCCCGGCGCCGATCAGGCGCATGTCAGCGCCTGGCTCCCGCAGATCAACACTGCGATGGCGGCGGCGGGTATCGACGACACGCCGCAGCGTGCTGCCGCTTTCCTCGCTCAGATCGGTCAGGAAACGGATGGTTTCGCCACCTTGACCGAATACAGCGACGGCAGCGACTACGACGGGCGCGCGGATCTCGGCAACACCCAGCCCGGTGACGGGCCCAAATACAAGGGGCGCGGTGCCCTCCAGCTCACCGGCCGGCACAATTACGAACTCGCGAGCCAGGCGCTGGGCGTCGACTTCGTCAACCACCCGGAGCTGGTCGCCGATCCGCAGTACGCGTTCGCCACGGCCGCGTGGTACTGGACGACCCACAACCTCAATGCCGTGGCGGACAACGCCCACCCCCGGGACCCGGCGAGCATCGACCCGGTTTCGCGGATCATCAACGGTGGTTCGAACGGCAGAGACGTCCGTCGCGATCACTTCATCCAGGTCTGCCAGGTACTGAAGTGCCCGTAGGGCCCCGGGTGGCGCCTGCACTATCAGTGCCCGCGCTTGATCCACTCCGGTAGGTGGGGCGCCTCGGCGCCGATGGTCGTGGAGTCGCCGTGTCCGGTCAGCACCGTCGTGTCCTCGGGTAGGTGCAGCAGACGGGTGCGGATGGATTCGATGATCGTCGGGAAGCTCGAGAACGAGCGGCCGGTGGCGCCGGGACCGCCCTGGAAGAGGGTGTCGCCGGTGAAGACCGTCTTCTCCGAGGCCAGGTACAGGCTCACCGCGCCGGGGGAGTGGCCCGGTGTGTGCAGGACCTCGATCTCACTGTCCGCCACCGGAATTCGCTCCCGATCGCGCAGCGGCTCGTAGCGGGTGTCGGGGTAGAGCGCGCTCCAGAGCACCTCGTCGGCCGGATGCAGCCGGATCGGGGCCTCCAGTGCCGCGGCCAGTTCGGTGGCCACATTGATGTGGTCATTGTGGGCGTGGGTGCAGATGATGGCGCGCACCGTGCGATCGCCGACGGCCGCGATGATCGGCTCCGCCTGGTGGGCGGCGTCGATGACAACGGCCTCACGGTCGTCGCCGACGACCCAGACGTTGTTGTCGACATCCCAACTGCCGCCGTCCAATTCGAACTTTCCGGAAGTGACGACGCGGTCGATCCTCACAGCGTCACCACCGATCGCAGGACGTCGCCGTGGTGCATGGTGGTGAAGGCCTGTTCGACCTGGTCGAGGGTCACGCGCTCGCTGACGAACCGCTCCAGCGGCAACCGTCCCTGGCGGTAGAGGTCGAGCAACATCGGGAAGTCGCGTTCCGGCAGGCAGTCGCCGTACCAGGAGGATTTCAGCGAGCCGCCGTGTGAGAAGAAGTCGATGAGCGGCATCTCCAGCGTCATATCCGGCGTCGGCACGCCGACCAGCACCACCGTGCCGGCCAGATCGCGCGCGTAGAAGGCCTGCTTCCAGGTTTCCGGGCGCCCCACCGCGTCGATCACCACGTCGGCGCCGAAACCGCCGGTCAATTCCTGCACCCGCTCGACCACGTCGTCACCGGCCTCGAGGGTGTGGGTGGCACCGAGTTCCTTGGCCCACTCCAGCTTTCGCGGATCGCGATCGATCGCGATGATGGTGGTGGCGCCCGCCAGCCGCGCCCCCGCGATGGCCGCGTCACCGACGCCGCCGCAGCCGATGACCGCGACCGAATCGCCGTAGCTCACGCCGCCGGTGTTGATCGCCGCCCCCAGCCCGGCCATCACACCGCAGCCGAGCAGTCCGGCCACGGCGGGATCGGTCTCGGGGTCGATCACGGTGCACTGTCCCTCGTGTACCAGCGTCTTGTCGGCGAAGGCGCCGATGCCGAGGGCGGGGGTCAGTTCGGTGCCGTCGGCCAGCGTCATGGGCTTGCTCGCGTTGTGGGTGTCGAAGCAGTACCACGGCTTGCCGCGCTTGCAGGCGCGGCACTGGCCGCATACCGCGCGCCAGTTCAGCACCACGTGATCGCCGGGCTCGACGTGGGTGACGGCGTCACCGACGGTCTCCACCACGCCGGCCGCCTCGTGACCGAGCAGGAAGGGGAATGCGTCGTTGATGCCGCCCTCGCGGTAGGTCAGATCGGTATGGCACACCCCGCAGGCCTGCACCCGCACCACCACGTCGTGCGGACCCGGATCGGGGATGACGATATCGACGATCTCGACCGGGGCGCCCACACTGCGGGCGATGACGCCGCGAACCTTCTGGGACATGGAATCTCCTTTACGCGTCGGGGGTGCCGGTTCACCTTACGGGTCAGTGTATGCCCGCACCGGCCCCCTCGGACAGGTGTCCAGACGATAGTTCGGTTTACCCGGTCGCACCGCTCGCGTCCTGGTGGAAACCATTTTCATCTCCACTGTTGGGCGGCCGCGGGCGCCGCCGGGCGCATGGTCGGCCGTGGGCGCCGCACTCCTGGCCGCGAACGTTTCGTCGGCGCGAGGGCGTCTCGATTCGGCCGTTGCCGTGCCGGTGTCGGTGGCGGGCGGAGTCACCGGCGTCGCTACCCGGACTGCGGCGGGGCGCCCGGCGGTCAGGAGGCGAACCGACGGCGGAACTCCTCGCTCACCGCGCACCACAGCGCGTGGTATTGCGGCAGCAAGGAATGTGCTTGCGCCAAACTCGGCGTGTCGATGAACACCACGCCGTGGCACGAATATCGCACCACCCGGAAATTCGCGAAAGATGCGGTGTGCAAACTTGTTTCGTAATCGGTGAAGTGCGTGATCTCCACCCGTTCGCCGTCGCCGACACGCCACCACGCGGAGGATGCTCCGACCTTCGTCCGGAAGTGGCCGCTATTCGAGGTATCGGTCACGGTATTTCGCCTCTCC
Organism: Nocardia kruczakiae NBRC 101016; assembly: GCF_001612965.1. Lineage (GTDB taxonomy): Bacteria > Actinomycetota > Actinomycetes > Mycobacteriales > Mycobacteriaceae > Nocardia > Nocardia kruczakiae. The sequence continues at coordinate 29,580 of NZ_BDBL01000068.1, read as the reverse complement.
GGCGCGGTCCTCGCGCGCGATCCGGTCGATGATCGCGCGCACGGAATCGCGCGATTCGGGCTTGGAGATCTGCTCGGGCCAGAACACCGCGAGCACGATCACAGTGAGCGGAATACTGATCAGCAGAACGAATTCCCAGAACATCGGCCTCACTCCCGACCCGAGTCCGGCACCAGGTGTTTCGCCTCTATCAGCCGCTGCTTCGCCTGCTGTTTCACCGGGCACACGCACAAAGCGCAGTCGATGTGCAATTGCATGATGATATGCGCGTAGGAGACGGTCATGATCGGCATTCGATCGTGGTTGAGCAGTCCCATGGTGGATACTTCCCCTGCGATGTGAAAGTGGTTGTCGGCGTTGAGGTTGCATCGACTCGGCCACGAGTTGTAGTCGAATGGTGGGGATTTCGGGTTTCCGTCGCCGTACCGATTGTTTGAACTCGTCTACCAGCAACCTGTCCAGTGGGGACCTGTCCAGAAAACCGGGACACAATCGATAGGGGAGCTAACAACATGGGGTCAGGGAGCACACTCGCGCAACGAGCATTGGGGCGCGAACTGCGTCGGCTGCGAAACCTGAAGGGAATGGGACAATCCCAGGCCGCGCGTATCGCGGAAACGTCACATCAGACCATCGGCCGCATCGAAGAGGGACAGACGACGAGAATCACGAGCCTCCAGGTGAACGCACTGTGCGACAGCTACGGGGCGAGCGACGAGGAGCGGCGCATCTGCCTGGATCTGGTGAAGGAGATACGTGCGTCGCGGGAGGGGAAGGTGACGGCCAGCTGGTGGAGGGCGTATGCGGACCAGATATCGACCGGGTTCAACCACTACTTGGCGCTGGAGGATGCGGCGGACCGGCTGACGATCTGGAAGACGACCATCGTGCCCGGCCTGTTTCAGACGCCCGACTACAGGCGTGCCATCGCCTGGGCTGAACATCCCGACATCCCTGGAGCGCAACTCGAGCGCCGTATCGAGTGGCAGACCCATCGCCAAGAGCGGCTGAAAGATGTGAACCTGCGGGTTACGGCCCTGCTGCACGAGGCTGTGCTGTGCGATCAGGTCGGCGGTCAGGCGGTAATTTCCGACCAGTTGAGGCACCTCGTGAAGCTGTCGGCGTTGCCGAACATCTGCATCCGAATCGTCCCCTTCGTCGCAAGTAGCCCTCTTGGCTCGGTAGCTGGGCCGTTCACCAAGTTGGAGTTCCCTGACCTCCCACAGTCTGGCCTCGCCCAACCGCCCATCATTTATGTCGAGGGTTGGGCCGGAGATCTCTACCTTGAACGTGACGCAGAGCTGCAACGATATTCGCAAGCTCTCCGAGATGTTGATCGTGTAGCGTTGTCACCAGCTGATTCGGTGGCACTGATCAAGGAGCACATGCCGTGAACAACGATCTGTCCGGGGCGAAGTGGTTCAAATCAAGCTTCTCGAGCTCAACTAAGGACTGCGTCGAGATTGCTTTCCTCAATGACGGTGTCGGCGTACGCGATTCGAAGAACCCCACCGGTCCCGCCCTGATCTTCACCCCCTCGGAGTGGTCCACGTTCACCGCGAGCGTAGAGCAGGGTGACTTCGACCAGGCATAGGAGCGTGCCATGAGCAACGATCTGTCCGGGGCTAAGTGGTTCAAGTCAAGCTTCTCGGGATCGACCAAGGACTGTGTCGAGGTGGCGTTCCTCGATGCTGGTGTCGGCGTTCGTGATTCGAAGAACCCCACCGGCCCCGCCCTGATCTTCACTCCTTCCGAATGGTCCGCGTTCACCGCAGGCGTTCGGCACGGCGACTTCGACCACGCCTGAGGTATCGCGTAACAGCCCCGAGAACCCCCGAAGGTCGATCCTTCGGGGGTTCCGCCGTCCGAAGCTTCCCTTGGCAGGAGGTATGACGCCGAGGGGTGCACCGGCCGTCGATCTCATGCGACACTAATTGTTCAGCCTCCCAGCCTGTTTCGGCATCATCGACCAAGGAGCGTCTGTCATGAGCAACGACTTGTCCGGGGCGACGTGGTTCAAGTCGAGCTTCTCGGGCGCGAGCAAGGACTGCGTCGAGGTTGCGTTCCTCAACGAGGGTGTGGGCGTCCGTGATTCGAAGAACCCCACCGGCCCGGCTCTGGTCTTCACCCGCACCGAATGGACCGCCTTCACCGCCAGCATCCAGCGCGGCCGGTTCGATCGGGCGTAGCGGCCTCCGCTCACAACGGTTCGATACCCCCCGAAGTCCTTCTTGCCCTTGGGCTTCGGGGGTGCTTGCGTATTCGTCCGGCGGTGAGGGCGCACCGGGTGGGTGACGTTCGGTCGGGGGCCCGGACGTTGGTTTGCCTGAACTTTTCGTGCAAACCTCGCCCGCATGGACGGAAAACCGCACATATTCCGAGGTTTGCACGAAAAGTTCACCCCCAACTGACACAACGCAATTCGAGTCGTGTTCGGTTCTCAGCGGAGGTGCCGGTCGGCGAGGGCCCGAGCGGCGGCATCGGGCACGTAGGTCGCACACGCGGTGATGAGAGCCCGGATCCCGTCAACGGTTTCGGCGGTCAGCGCGGCATGGCGCACCACGTCGAGTTCGTTGGCGACGGTGAGGAGTGCGAAGTCCGCGAGATCGGTGCCGTCTACGGCGACCACCTCGGCGGTGAAGCGGTCGGTGATCGGAAGTGGGGTGGCGCCGAGGTGGGGATAGGTCTCGGCCCGGTCGCATGCGCCGTAGCGGTAGACCAGAGCCTCCGCGTCGTGACCGATTGCCGCGCGCAGACGTGATCGCCGGTCGGGTGACAGCAGCGAGTGTGCGAAGCCGTCCGTCCCGTAGGTGGCGTGGGTGAGTGCGGCCAGCCGAACCCGGTTACCTCCGCCCAGGTCCGCGACCAGTTGCCGCACCCGCTCGAGATGATCGAGGAGATCCCCACCGGGATGCTCCACCCGGGCGGCGCCGAGTTCGCGCAGCAGCGCCAGCGCCGGCCAAGGTGTCGTGCGATCCGCGATGGTCTGCGCCAACGCCTCCGGCTCATCGCGGGCGACCAGATGCCCGGCGCCCGGAATCCGAGTCACCGTGGCGTGCGGAGCCAGCTGGAGCAACCCGTCCGCCTCGACGTCGGTGAGCGGTGACGCCCGACCGGCACGGATCAGAAGAATCGGGATATCCAGTTGTGCGGTGATCTGTCGCAGCCGCGGGATGTGGGCCAAGGCATCGTCGATGAAGTCCGGGAAGACATTCGATAGCCCACCGGCATCGAGAAAGCTCCGCACCCGGTCCGCATCGAGGTTGGGCACCACATCCACCAGAACCAGCCCCGTGACCTTCGCCCGGGTACGCGGATTGCCCAGTGCCGCAACGGCGGCGAGCCCACCCAGTGAGGCGCCGACGAGCACGCATCCGGGTTCCGCATCGACTATCGCGGAAATATCGCCCGCGCACTCGTCCAGCCTCCTGAGTGACCCACCGCTGTCGCCGTGGCCGCGCTGGTCGAAAGCGACACAGCGCAATCCGTCCTCGACAAGTCGCTCCACGACGGGAGCCCACACCTGCCGCCGCTCACCCCCGGCATGCAGCAAGACAACCGTCGGCCCATCGCCGACCTCCTCCCCGTGCAGGTCCACGCCGGAACGCGCAATATGCCGCGCTCGCACCACATTCATGGTCTACCCCCGTGCGATAGTCAGGCCGTTCACGATAGTGCCACGCTGATCCCCGCCGACCCAGCGTCCGGCTGAACTTTTCGTGCAAACCTCGCCGGCGATGACGGAAATCGCCATAATTCGTCGCGGTTTGCACGATCAGTTCACCCCCTCCCACATGCACCGGCACGTTTACCTGCCACATCGGGGGTAGAACACGGACATGACGACTACACCGCTGCTGACCCTGAACAATGGCGTCCGGATGCCCGCGATCGGGCTGGGGGTCTTCCAGACGCCGCCCGACGAGACGGCCGCGGCGGTCGATGCCGCCCTGGCCACCGGATATCGCCATATCGATACCGCGGCGGCCTACGGAAACGAACGCGAGGTGGGTGAGGCGATCCGGGGCTCGGGCGTCGACCGTTCCGAGGTCTTCATCGAGACCAAGATCTGGATCAGCGACTTCGGTTACGACGCGACATTGCACGCGTTCGACAAGAGCGCCGGCAAACTCGGTGTCGACCGGATCGACCTGCTGATCCTGCATCAGGCGCTGCCCTCGCGATTCGATCTCACCGTCGACGCCTACCGTGCGCTGGAGCAGTTGCTCGCCGACGGTCGCGTCCGGGCGATCGGGGTCAGCAACTTCATGCGCGAGCACCTCGAGAATCTGTTGAAGCAGACCTCCGTGGTCCCGGCGGTGAATCAGATCGAGGTGCATCCGTACTTCCGCCAGCCCGACGTCCTCGCCGCCGACGACGAGTACGGAATTCTCACCCAGGCCTGGTCGCCGATCGGTGGCATCACCTTCTACCGCGACAGCGGACACACCAGCACCCTCGACGACCCGGTCATCACCGCGATAGCCGAGGCGCACGCGAAGACGCCGGCCCAGGTGATGTTGCGCTGGGGCCTGCAACAGGGCCGCTCGGTCATCCCCAAATCCACACGGCCGCAACGAATCGCCGAGAACTTCGACATCTTCGACTTCGACCTCACCGGTGACGAGCTCGCGGCGATCGATGCCCTCGACACCGGACAGCGCGGCGGCCCCGAGCCCACCGACGTCACCCTGGAAACCTTCGGCATCGACATCCCGGAACCCTGAACAGGGTGTTCGGGACGCGCTCATGCGCCGTCGTCCCGCGCGCCGTAACCGTCCGCGCCGACCCGGACGAAATTCCGAGGCTCTCGTCTCGGCGGACGAAGGTCGAGGACGTCTTCGCGAGGCAACTGCGTGACAGCTGAGGTCATTCGCATGTGAGTAGACGTTTCCGTCACGGTGTAGCGAATTGTTGCCGCGAAGGCTTGACGAACGGGTAGTTAGCGGAGCTAAGTTAACCGTGATGCGCGCTACAGTGGCGCGTGGGCGACGACTCGTCCGCCGGTTGACGACCCAGGGAGACCTACCCATGCCCGATGACGTGCAGAAGGCCGAGCGTAAACGGCGCCTCGCGGCGGCGATGGCCGACGACGAGGTGCGCGCGGCCTGGCCGGATGCGGACGTCAGCGCCGCACTCGCGCGTCCCGGGCTGCGGCCGGCCGAACTGATCGACACGGTCATGACCGCGTACGCCGACCGTCCGGCCGTCGGGCAGCGGGCCGGTGAGATCGTCGTCGATGCCGAGGGGCGCCGGGTGCGGCGGCTGCTGCCGCGCTTCGAGACGCTGAGCTATCGGCAGCTGTGGTCGCGCGCCGGTGCCCTGGCGAGTGCCTGGCAGGCGGCGGGGGTGCGGGCCGGGGATTTCGTGTGCACCGTCGGATTCGTCAGCAGCGATTACGTCACCGTCGACCTCGCGGGGGTGCGGCTCGGCGCCGTGGCGGTGCCGCTGCAGGCCACTGCCGCTGTCGCCCAATGGCATTCGATCATCGCGGAAACCGAGGCGCGGGTGCTGGCCTGCAGCGCCGAACTGCTCGACGCCGCTGTCGAGGCCGCGGTCGCGAGTGCGACGATCGCGCAACTGGTCGTCTTCGACAGTGCCGACGACGATGACGAACGCGCGGCGGTCGCGGCGGCGCGCGCCCGGCTGGCCGAATCCGGTCGCGAGATCACGCTCGAATTTCTGCACAACCTCGTCGAGCGCGGGCTCGCCCTACCGGCCGTGCCGCTCGAAAGCGCGCCCGGCGAGGACCCGTTGTCGCTGCTCGTCTACACCTCCGGCAGCACCGGAACGCCCAAGGGCGCCATGTACACCGACCGCCTGGCCGCCGCCATGTGGCTGTACACCGCGAAAGCGCCGGTGCCCGCGATCACCCTCAACTACCTGCCGCTCAGCCATGTGGCCGGGCGGCTGCAACTGGGCGGCACGCTCGCCCGTGGCGGCACCGCCTACTTCACCGCGCGCAGCGATATGTCGACGCTGTTCGAGGATCTGGAGCTGACCCGGCCCACCGAACTGGTCTTCGTGCCGCGCGTCTGCGAGATGCTGCTGCAGTACCACCAGGGTGAGGTGGAGGCCCGGATCGCGGCCGGCGGTGAGCGCGGCATCGTCGAGGACGAGGTGAAAACCGAACTGCGCGAACGACTTCTCGGTGGCCGCTTCCTCGGCGCGATGTGTGCCAGTGCGCCGCTGGCGCCGGAGATGCGCGCCTTCATGGAATCCGTCCTCGGCATCGGCCTGCACGACGGATACGGTTCCACCGAGGCCGGCGGCAGCGTCATCGTCGACAACAAGGTCCGGCGCCCACCGGTCCTGGACTACAAGCTGGTCGACGTTCCCGAACTCGGCTACTTCGGCACCGACCAGCCACATCCGCGTGGGGAACTGCTGCTCAAGACCACCACCATGTTCCCGGGCTACTTCAAGCGCCCCGAGATCACCGCGGAGATGTTCGACGCGGACGGCTTCTACCGCACCGGTGACGTGGTCGCCGAACTCGGCCCCGACCATCTGGTCTACGTCGATCGCCGCAACAACGTGCTCAAGCTGTCGCAGGGTGAGTTCGTCACCGTGGCGAAGCTGGAATCGGTGTTCTCCACCAGTGCGTTGATCCGCCAGATCTTCGTCTACGGCAGCAGCGAACGCGCCTATCTGCTCGCGGTGATCGTGCCGTCCGAGGAGGCGCTGACACTCTCCGATCCCCGTGCGGCACTGGCCGAATCGCTACAGGAGCTGGCGAAGGAGGCCGGGCTGAACAGTTACGAGATTCCGCGCGACTTCCTGCTCGAGACCGAACCGTTCACCCAGGACAACGGCCTGCTGTCGGGCATCGGAAAGTTGTTGCGGCCCAAGCTGAAGCAGCGCTACGGCGAGCGCCTGGAGCAGCTCTACGCCGAACTGTCGCGGGAGCAGGCCGACGAGCTGGCCGCACTGCGCCACGGCGCCGCGGACCGTCCCGTGCTGGAGACGGTCGGCCGGGCCGCGCGGGCCCTGCTGGGCTGCGCGAGTACCGATATCCGGCCGGAGGCGCATTTCACCGACCTCGGTGGCGATTCGCTGTCGGCGCTGTCGCTGTCGAATCTGCTGACCGAGTTGTTCGGCGTGGAGGTGCCGGTGGGCACCATTGTCCACCCCGCGAAGACGTTGCGGCGCTTGGCCGAATACATCGACGGCGAACGGAACCAGGGCGCCCGCCGCCCCACGCTCGCCACCGTGCACGGACCCGGCACCCGCGTGCGGGCCGCGGATCTGACCCTCGACGCGTTCATCGACCACGAAACCCTCACCGCCGCAAAGTCTCTGCCGCCCGCATCGACCCCGCCGCGCACGGTGCTGCTGACCGGGGCCAACGGCTACCTCGGCCGGTTCCTGTGCCTGGAATGGCTGGACCGGCTCGACGCCTGCGACGGCACGCTGATCTGTGTGATCCGCGGCCGCGACGCCGAAGCCGCGCGGGCGCGCCTGGACCAGGCGTTCGACAGCGGGGATCCCGCTCTGCTGCAACGGTATCGGGAGCTCGCGCAACGGCGGCTGACCGTCCTGCCGGGCGATATCGCCGAACCGAATTTCGGGCTGGACGAGGACCGGTGGCGCGAACTCACCGAAACCGTCGACCTGGTGGTGCACCCGGCGGCGCTGGTCAATCACGTCCTGCCCTACGACCAGTTGTTCGGGCCGAATGTGGTCGGTACGGCCGAGGTCGTCCGCCTGGCGATCACCGCACGCCGCAAACCGGTGACCTATCTGTCCACCGTCGCGGTGGCCTCCCAGGTCGACCACTTCACCGAAGACGGCGATATTCGCGAGGTCAGCCCCGAGCGGGTCATCGACGCCGGCTACGCCAACGGGTACGGCAACAGCAAATGGGCCGGTGAGGTGCTGCTGCGCGAGGCGCACGACCTGTGCGGACTGCCGGTCGCGGTCTTCCGGTCGGACATGATCCTCGCGCACAGCGACTTCGCGGGGCAGTTCAATCTGCCCGATATGTTCACGCGGTTGCTGCTCAGCGTGCTCGCCACCGGTCTCGCGCCGGAATCCTTCTACCGCCCCGCCCCCGATGGGGGCCGCGCCCGCGCTCACTACGACGGCCTGCCCGCGGACTTCACCGCCGCCGCGATCACCGCACTCGGCCCCGGTGCCGACAGTGGATTCGAGACCTTCGATGTGCTCAACCCGCACGACGACGGCATCGGCCTGGACACCTTCGTCGACTGGCTGGTCGACGACGGTCACCGCATCACCCGCATCGCCGACTACGCCGACTGGCTGGCGCGGTTCGAGACCGCACTGCGCGCCCTGCCCGAACGGCAGCGGCGGCATTCGGTGCTGCCGCTGCTGCACGCGTTCCGCCGCCCGGCCCCGGCCGTTGCGGGATCGGCGCTGCCGGCCGAGCGGTTCCGGGCCGCGGTGCGCGCGGCGGGGACCGGCCCGGACGGCGACATCCCGCACCTGAGCCGGGAATTGATCGGCAAATACGTCCGGGATCTGACCGCCGCGGGTCTGTTGTGAAGATTGCCGAAACCGGACACGGCCGGGGCCTGCCGGGCGTACCGTTTTGCCCCACAGCGTTGGTCGGCGAAGGCGCCGAGGGTGACCGCGTCGCCCCGAGCGCTCGCCGAGTGCGACAAGGAGGTCGATTCCGGTGCACCGACTCGAGAAGTCCGCTCTGTGGCGCTGTGTGGTGGACGGATTGTCCGCACTGGGTGCGGGATTCGGCGCGATGGTTCCGGTCTACCTGAACGAATGCCACGTGGACGACTGCCGCGACGCCGAACCGGCCGAGGCCGAATGGGATTGGTCGATCCCGTACCAGTGGTTCGACCACGCCAACGGGTGACGTGCCGGCCGTCGGGGATCAGATAGCCGGATCGGGCGCGGTGGCCAGGTAGTCGGCTCCGCCGACATAGACGGTATGGCCGGGCTCGGTGGCGGCCGTGGTGGCGTCGGCGATCGCGGTTGCGAACTCGTCGATCGTCGGCAGCGCGCCGTGCTCGGTCCGCGCCGCCACCGCGTCCGGATCGCGGCGTTCGAGCAGGCGCACGATGATGGTGCCCTCGATCATATCGCCCGACACGACCGTGAAACCGATACCGCGCGAATCGAATTCGCCGATCATCGCGCGCAGCGCATCCTCACCCGCCCGCTTGCTCAGTGCGATGGGCTCGTAGTCGGGCGGCGTGGGTTTGCGGCCGTGGAAGTGCGCCTGGTGGCTGGTGACGAACACGATGCGTGATCCCGGGGCCAGCAGTGGCAGGGCCAGGCGGACCAGCCGCACCTGGGCGTCCCGGTTGATCGTCATGGCGTAGTCGGGCGCCGCACCGTGTTCCAGCCCGCCGGAGGCGTTGAGGATCAGCACGTCCAGCCGCCCGAACCGGGTGCGGATCTCCTCGATCATGGCCTCGGCCGCCTCGGGATCGGACAGATCGGCGCCCACCGGCGTCGCCACGCCGCCGTCGGCTGCGATCGCATCGGCGAGATCGCTTGCCCGCCTGCGCTTCTCGCGGTAGTTCAGGACGACATGATCGCCGCGCCCCGCGAGAACCCGGGCGGTCTGCGCCCCGATACCGCGGGAGGCGCCGGTGATCAACACGATGCGTTGTGAATCCACCCGATACTCCCACTCGTTGCTTCTATTTCAGAATCACTATGGTGGTTCGAAATGAGAAGTGCAAGAGAGCGCGAGGGCGGCCCGCGGGCGGCGATGGAATTGCTGGGCCAGCGCTGGATGCTGCGCATCGTCTGGGAACTGGCGCCGGGACCGCTCGGTTTCCTCGAACTGCGCCGGCGCATGGACAACTGCTCCTCGAGCATGCTGTCGGTGCGTCTGCAGACCCTGCAAGGCGCCGGCGTGATCGTCAAACGCGCCGACAAGGCCTACGAATTGACCACGGCCGGAAATGAACTCGGCGGCGCGCTGGAACACCTGTGGGCATGGGCGGCGGACAACCTCGATCCGGACGCGGCGGTAGGCGAGTAGTCCGGGAGCCGGCGGCGACTCGCGCCGGCGAGTCGCCGCCGGGAGGAACGGTCGCCGGAATCGCCACTGTGACGCGGAGGCGGAAATGGCGGCGTGCGGCCCCGCCGCGGCATCGGCAGGTGGTGGACAGCCCGCCCGAAGCGGGCGGGGCGGCGCCGCGCGTGGATTGCGCGTCTGCGCCGGTGTTGTGCGCGCCCGCCCGCCGAATCGATCCACTAGGTTTGTGGGACACGCCCACGGGCGGCGGGTGGAGTTCGACGAGATCTGGGGACTGACATGAACGGTGACACGATTCGGCGCGGTGGCCGTCCGCTGTTCGGCGCGGCCGCGGCGGCCGCTCTGCTGATACTGGCCGGCTGCGGCTCGTCCGACTCCGGCAACGCCCGCCCGGCCGACCCGGTCGCGCCGAAGGCGACCACCACCAGCACGGCCCCGGAAGTAATCGACTGTTCCTTCAGTAAGCCGGCGGTCCGGCCGGAGAACATGATCCTCGCCTGCGCCGATCTGGGCGCCCAGGTGGAACAGATCGTGTGGCAGAGCTGGGGGCCGGATCAGGCGCAGGGCGACGGGATCGAGCGGGACAACACATGCGAGCCCAACTGCGCCGCCGGTAAGTACGTCACCAAAAAGGTGCATCTCACGCTGACGGACGTCGCCCGACCGGGCAATGTCTTCACCAAGGTCACCACCGTGGATGCCGACGGCCACACCTATACCTGGCCGAGAACTCCGCGGTGATCCGCTCCGGCGATCAGGATTTATGTGGTACTCAGGGTGTCGCTTACCGCCCGATAATTGCTACGCTGCTGTAGCAACGGTGCCGGTGCGGCCGGAACCGATGGCCGAGATGACGACCAGGAGTACCGATGAAGTTACTTCCCATGCGCAATCGTGGCGTGGGCGATCCCGGTGAGGTGGCGCTGCACGCGCGCAACGTGCAGTTCGACTGGCGAGCCACGCCGCTGCACTGGCTGGCCGCCGAACCCATCGCCTCGCATGTGTTCAACTCGCTCAATCTGCTGCTGCCCGAGGGCGAGCGGATGTTCATCCAGACCTTCTCCGAGGCGCTGCCGCTGATCAAGGACGAGAAGCTGCGCGAACAGGTCATCGGCTTCATGGGGCAGGAGGCCATGCACGCCGAAACCCACAACGATTCGCTGCAGCAGGTGTTCCGAGCCCACGGCGTCGACGTCGACAGCTACGCGCGGCAGATGGAATACATCTTCCGCAAGGCTCTGGGTCCGCGCGACGGGCAATCGCCGCGCGAGGAGTTCCAGACCCTGGTCGAACGGCTGGGCTTCATCGCCACCCTCGAGCACTTCTTCGCCTTCCTCGGCGACTGGATCATCAACGCCGATCTGGAGCGGTTCGACGCCGCGCCCAACATGCTCGACCTGTATCGCTGGCACGGCGCCGAGGAGGTCGAACACCGCTTCGTCGCCCACGATGTCGCCACCTACTTCGAGGTCGGCTACGTGCGCCGCTGTGCGCTGATGGCGATCACCTTCCCGATCTTCGTGGCGCTGCTGCTGCGTGGCACCAAATACCTGGTGCATCAGGACACGGAGCTGCCGAACATGGGATATCCGCGCATCGTGGGCAAGGCGCTCGGCGCGATGTGGCGGGGGGCGCTGCCCGGCATTCCCTCGCTGCTGTGGTCGGCGCTGTCGGTGGCCAAACCCGGATACACCCCTGCCTCGGTCGGATCGACCGCGCAGGCCGTCGCATATCTGGCGAAATCGCCTGCGGCACAGGCACTCGCGTCGTGACGACCCGCAGGCCCGTCCCCGCCGAACTGCCGCCCGACCTCTACGGCGGGCGCGGTTCGGACCGGCCGATCCGCATCATCGGCGCGGTCGCCGAGGCTCGGATGCGGTGGGCGTCGCTGATCCACCGGCGTCCGGTGACCGGCGCCGTCGACAGCGGCCGCTTGCGCGTGCGGGTGGTCGAGCGGCGGATCGAGGCCCACGACGCCGACGTGGTGAGCCTGGTGCTGCGCGCCACCGACGGCAGCGCGCTGCCGACCTGGCGACCGGGCGCCCATCTGGACCTGGAACTGCCCTCGGGCCGGTTGCGGCAGTACTCGTTGTGCGGTGACCCCGCCGACCGGTATCACTATCGGGTCGCGGTGCGCCGGATACCGGGCGGGTTGGGTGGTTCGGTCGAGGTGCACGACGAGCTCGGGGCCGGCGCCGAACTCACGATCCGCGGGCCGCGCAACGCCTTCCCGTTCGTCCTGCCCGGACACGGATCCTCCGCTGCCCGTGTGCATTTCGTCGCGGGCGGCATCGGGATCACGCCGATCCTGCCGATGGTGCGGATGGCGCATCGGCTGGGCGTGGACTGGACCATGGTGTACACCGGCCGCAGCCGCGACACCATCCCGTTCCTCGCCGAGATCGAATCCTTCGGCAGCCGGGTGACGGTGCACACCGACGACGACGGCGGTGTGCCGACGGCGGCGGATCTGCTGCCCGGTGTTGGCGTCGACACCTCGGTCTACTGCTGCGGACCGGTCCCGATGACCTCGGCGATAGCCGCGGCGGTGCGCGAAATGCCCGGTGTGGAACTGTATTCCGAGCGCTTCTCCGCCGCGCCGGTGGTCGACGGAAAGCCGTTCCGCGTCGAACTCGCCCGCACCGGTGAGGTGCTCGACATTCCCGCCGACCGCACGGTACTCGACGAAGTGCTGCGTGTCCGGCCCGATATCGCCTACTCCTGCTGGCAGGGTTTCTGCCGCACCTGCAAGGTCCGGGTACTCGACGGACAGCCCGACCACCGCGACACCGTCCTCACCCCCGCCGAGCGCGCCGAGGGCGAACTGCTCATCTGCGTATCACGGTGTGCCGGTGAACGTTTGGTGCTCGACCTCTGACATCCCGCCCCCTCCTCGAGGAGATTCTCGTGACCGACACCGCGCCCGTCCCGGACACCGAACATTTCGTCCGCAACGGTGAATTCGATATCGCTGTCTACGAATACGGCGATCCCGCCGCCCCGACCATGCTGCTCGTGCACGGCTGGCCCGACGACCATCACCTGTGGGATCGCGTGATTCCCCTGCTGGCCGGGCGGTTTCACGTCGTCGCCTACGACACCCGCGGCCACGGCCGCTCCACCCGCACCGATCGCACCGAGGACTACGGTCTGGACCGCTTCGCCTCCGACTTCTACGCGGTCGCCGATGCGGTGAGCCCGGACCGGCCGGTGCACGTGCTCGCCCACGACTGGGGTTCGGTCCAGGTGTGGGAGGCGGTGTGCGAGCCGCAGGCCGCCACCCGGGTGGCCTCGTTCACCTCCGTCTCCGGCCCGAATCTCGACCACCTGGCGAAGTGGACCCGCGATCGAATGGGCCGCGGCGCGGTGTGGGGGCTGGCCACTCAGTTGCTGTCGTCGGCCTACACCTTCCTGTTCATGACGCCGGGGCTGAACAAGGCGGTGATGCGGCCGCTGTCGTCGGAGAAGGTGTGGAAGCGGTTCATCGGGCTGATGAACGAAACCTCCCCGGAGAACGTCAAACTCGGCCCGGCGTTCCGCCAGGACTTCTTCGACGGGATGCGGATCTACCGCGCGAATATCCTGCCGCGCATGCTCGGCCCGCGCGAGCGGCACACCGAGGTGCCGGTGCAGCTGGTCATCGCCCGCCGCGATATCGCCGTGCGCCCGGCCGGGTACGACGACACATCGAAGTGGACCGATCGGCTGTTCCGGCGCGAGATCGCCGGTGGGCACTGGCTGCCGTTCTCCCATCCGGAATTGCTGGCCACCTCGGCCACCGAACTCGCCACGGCCGTCGACACCGGTGACTATCCGCGCACGCTGCGCCGCGCCGAGGTCGGGGCGCAGGCCGGGCCGTTCACCGATCGGCTGGTCGTGATCACCGGCGGCGGCAGCGGCATCGGCCGGGAAACGGCGCTGGCCTTCGCTCGCCGCGGCGCCGAGGTCGTCGCGTCGGATCTGAACCTGGATGCCGCCAAGGAGACCGTCGAACTGATCACCGCGGCTGGTGGCAGTGCGCACGCCTACGCCGTCGACGTCTCCGACGAAGCGGCGATGAGCGAACACGCGAGCACGGTGATCGCCGCCCACGGCGTGCCCGACATCCTGATCAACAACGCCGGCATCGGTCAGGCCGGAGACTTCTTCGACACCTCCGCCGCCGAATTCGACCGGGTGTTGCGGGTGAATCTCGGCGGTGTGATCAACGGCTGCCGCACCTTCGGCGCCGCCATGGCCGAGCGGGGACTCGGCGGACATGTCGTCAACCTGTCCAGCATGGCCGCCTACAGCCCGCAGCAGGGTTTCAGCGCCTATTCGACCAGCAAATCCGCGGTCTTCATGTTCTCCGACTGCCTGCGCGCCGAACTGGCCGGCAAGGGGATCGAGGTGCACACCATCTGCCCCGGCATCGTGCACACGAATATCGTTGCGACAACGAAGTTCTCGGGCCTGTCCGACGACGCCGAGGCCGCGAAGCAGGCCCGCTACGACGCGCTGTACCGCCGGCGCGGCTACGGCCCGGAGAAGGTCGCCGACCGCATCGTGCGCGCGGTGGAACGTCACCGCGACATCGTCCCCGTCACCCCGGAAGCCCATCTCCAGTACCACTTCAGCCGACTGGCACCGGCCCTGCACCGCTTCGTCGCGGCACGGGTGAAGCTGACGTAGGGGCCTGGGCGGCGGCACCGCGCCGGCGGGAGACTGCGGCATTCACTCCGGATGGGCCGCCGGGTTCGGCTGCGGTGTGCGTTCCGCTTGCGTCCAGGGCGGTTGGACACGTAGTGGTCTCGGGTCCGGGGCTGAATCGGCGGGGTTCTCGGTCTCGGTGGGCGTGTCGGCCGGCGACGCGCTCGCTTCCGCGGGGGTCGAACGCTCCAGGAAGCGCAGCAGCTCCACCGGGAACGGGAGCACCAGCGTCGAATTCTTCTCTGCCGCAACCTCGACCACGGTTTGGAGCAGCCGCAGTTGCAACGCGGCCGGGGCTGTCGCCATCCGTTCGGCGGCATCGGTCAGCTTGCGCGAGGCCTGGAGCTCGCCTTCGGCGGTGATGACGCGGGCGCGGCGTTCGCGTTCTGCCTCCGCCTGCCGCGACATCGACCGTTTCAGCGATTCCGGCAGCGCCACATCCTTGATCTCCACCCGGTCGATGTGCACGCCCCAGGCGAGGGCCGGGCTGTCGATCATCAGCTCCAGGCCCTTGTTCAACTGTTCGCGGTTGGACAGCAGATCGTCGAGCTCGCTTTTGCCGATGATCGACCGCAGCGACGTCTGCGCCACCTGCTCCACGGCGAACAGATAGTCCTGGACCTCGATCACCGCCTGCGTCGGGTCGATCACCCGGAAATACACCACCGCGTCGACCCGCACGGTCACGTTGTCGCGGGTGATGCCCTCCTGGCCGGGCACCGGCATCGTCACGACCTGCATCGGCACCTTGCGCATCTTGTCCACGAACGGAATGAGCACCCGTAACCCCGGTTTACGCACCGCCCGCACCCGCCCGAACCGGAACACCAGCCCCCGCTCGTACTGCTGCACCACCCGCAACCCGGTCCCGAAAGCGACCCCGGTACACACCGCCCCCGCCCCCACGATGAATGCGGCAAACGTCGCAACGTCCATAGCGTCACCACCATGCGAAACGCCCGGTACGCCCGCGACCGGGCTCCTGCCATCGATCATGGCACCGTTGCGCCGAGCGGGCCATCACGCTTTCGGGCGGGGCACGACCGGCCGGATCGCTCGCAGCGGGGGCCGCGCCACAACCGGCTCAGCGGGCGGAGGACGGGTTGTGCGGTTACCGTCCGCTCATGCTTTTCGTCGTCATCGCCGCCGTGGTCGGCACACTCGTCTGGATCTCGGTGGCGGCCGTCCGCCATGAAATATCGTCGGCGACGCGCCGCCGCCGATGGCAGGCCGGCGATACGAGTGGTGGCGGCCGCAGATCCGGCGGAAGTGATTGCGGCGGAGGCGGTTGCAGTACGGCCGGCTGTGGTGGGGGCAGTGGTTGCGGCGGGGGCAGTAGTTGCTCTGGAGGCAATAGTTGCGGCGGGGGCAGTAGTTGCGGCGGGGGCAATAGTTGTGGTGGCGGGAGTAGTAGTTGTGGCGGGGGAACCAGTAGCAGTTGTGGTGGCGGAAGTAGTTGCGGTGGGGGGAGCAGCTGTGGCGGTGGGAGTAGCAACTAGGCGAGCGGGCAGATCGGGGCCCGCGCTCGGGCGACCCAGCGGATCGCTGGTGATCGTGGCCGGGCCCGGTCCGGGCGCATACAAGGCCGACTTGCAGATCGCCGAATTGCGCCCGGTCTCATCACGCCGACCCGTGTGGATCCGGCCGGAGTATGTGGCCGGAAATATTCGTGCCGAGTGATGCTCGATGTCGCCGACCGGCGTGATGGTCACCGTCCTCGGCCAGGTCCGGGCCCGTCAGGCAGGGGAGCGGTGCGGTGAGCCCGGGATGATCTCACCCAGGGCGGTTTCCACCTCGGTGACCCGCTCCGGCGACACGCCCCACGGATTCTCCACTCCCACAACGGTATCCAGATCCCACAACACACATTCCTCGCCCGGGTCGGCGACGATGGACCAGGCGACGACGGTGCGGCCGAGCTGAGTCGCCATCGGCACACCGCTGCCGCCGCCGTAGCCGTCTCCCTCGGGGAAATGGTGCAGGAAACGGCCGTAGGCGGCATCACAGAAGTCGCGATATCGCTCGGTGCACAGGATCAAACCGTGCCATGCCTCGTCCACGGCGTGCGACGGCATCCCGATCACCTGGTCGTCGGCCATGGCCGCACCGCAGCACCGCAACCATTGCCGCAGACCGGTTTCCACCACGTCTCGCGGCTGCCAGGGGCAGGTCTTGAAGACGGCCTCCGGTAATCGCAGCGCATCGACGGCGCGCCGGGTGCGGACCGGATCGATACGCCGGAAGCGGGACAGCACCGGCCCACGGTATGTCGGAATCTCGGTGCGGGACAACTCCGGTGCCCGCGGGCCGCGTGCTTATCGAGCGGGAGTGTCGACGGTGGCGGAGTCGCCGTCCTTCTCACCCCGGGTGGCCAGCAGGCTGGTCACGGTCACCGCGCCGAGCACCACCACGATCACCAGCAGGGAGGCGGCGGTGGGGATCTCCGGTAGCCAGTCCCAATAACCGTGGGCCCAGTGCAGCACCAGTTTGACGCCGATGAAGCCGAGGATCACCGCCAGGCCGTAGGCGAGGTGGACGAGCCGGGCCAGGACCGCCTGCAGGACGAAGTAGAGGGCGCGCAGGCCCAGCAGGGCGAAGGCGTTGGTGGCGAACACCAGGTACGGGTCGCCGGTGACACCGTAGACCGCGGGCACCGAGTCGATGGCGAACACCAGGTCGGTCGCCATAACGGCGGTGACCACCAGGGCGAGCGGGGTCAGGGCGCGGCGCCCGGCTTCCCGCACGGTCATCTTCGTGCCGCGGTAGTCGTCGGTGACGGGCATCAGTCGGCGCATCAGGCGCACCGACCGCATCCGGGAGATGTCGACTTCCTGTTCGTGCCCGGTGACCGCGTCGCGGATCAGCTTGAGCGCGGTGAGCAGCAGAATCGCGCCGAACAGCAGGAACGCCCAGTCCAGTGAGGCCAGCGCGGCCGCGCCGACGGCGATGAAGATGCCGCGCAGCACCAGCGCGCCCACGATGCCGAACAACAGCACCCGTTGCGCCAGCACCGCCGGGACCGCGAAGGCCGCCAGCAGCAGCATGAAGACGAACAGGTTGTCCACCGAGAGCGACTTCTCCAGCAGATAACCGGTGATGAATTCCGTGGCCGGCTTCGACCCGAATCCGGCCCACAGAATGCCGAAGAACGCGACCGGCAACGCCAGGTAGAACGCGGTCCAGCCGACCGCCTCCCGCATCGACACCTCGTGCGGTTTGCGAGTGACGACGAAGTCCAGCGCGAGCAGCACCAGCACACCGGCGATGGTGGCGACCCACAGCCACGGACTGCCGATGGTGTGCAGCTGTTCGGCTGCGAGAACGGACGAATTCACAGGTCTCCTCGGGTATGCGAAAGCACCCGAGGTCTCCTTCACCCGATATCCGGGTGGCCATCCGGGGATCCCGACGGCGGAATCCGTACTGACCGGTGTGGCGCTTGGGAAGTACTCCCCTCGGAAGCGAGGATAGCGAAACCTTTGCCCGAAAACCAAGCGATCCGGACGAATGTGACCGGTCCGACCGCCGCCCGCATTACCTCCGCGGGCTGAGCACCACGACCGATATGGGCCGATCGGTCATCTTCTGATACTGCGCGTACCGGCCCTTGTTGACCTTGTCGACCAGCGTCCACCGCCGCGCGTACTCGGTGTCCTCGGGATATGTCGCCCGCGCGGTCACCGGAATCCGCCGATGCCCGACCTGGATCTCACACTCCGGAGCCGCCTTCACATTCGCCAGCCACCCCGGCGGCCGCGGCGACCCGCCGTTGGACGCCGTCACCAGATAATCGTCACCGTCTCGCGCATAGGTCAGCGCACTGGTCCGCGGCTGCCCCGTCTTGCGCCCCACCGTTCGTAACAAGAGGGTGGGATTTCCGAACAGCAGCCGGTGCCCCACATACCCGTCCGACTTCTCGTAGATCCACTGATGAGCCCGCAGCGCAGTGGAAAACAAATCAGCCATCCCACACCTCCGATCAGGCGACCCCTTTGCCCAACCCTAATCGGCGCGGAGCGCGAAAGCCCGCAACAAGATTCAGCCGCACCCCGTGCATGGGCGATCCGGGATGCGGCCGGCGTCCGCTCAGATCTTGAAGCGTCCCGCGAAGCTGCGCAGCGGCAGGTCCGCGCTGGTGATGATGCCGGGGCGCGCGGCGACCACGGATCGGATGGCGTTCAGGGCCGGCAGGCCGGTGACGGTCATGCCGATCGAGGCGAAGTTCTCCGGGTTCGACAGGTCGAATCCCTTGCGCGGGAAGATCATGTGCTTGCTGTAGATGTTGGGGTCGCCGGTCACCTGAGTGATGTAGCAGCCCTTGATCTCCCACGACGGGTCGGTGTGCGGCGTCATCTGCCATTCGAGATGGGTCTCCACGCGCGCGACGCCGTCGACCATGCCCTGATATTTGATGTAGTTGGCGCCGAGCGAGCCCTTGGGCATGAAGTACCAGCCGAGGTCGACGTCCTTGGTGCAGGCGCCGAGTTCGTAACTGAACTTCACCTCGTCGAGCTCGAGGCCGAAGGCGTCGGCCATGAGGTAGACCGAGTCGGCGAACACCGCGGTGTACTGGTAGAGCGAGTCCGGAATCGTCGGGTCGTCGATCGGGCGGCCGTAGCCCACCGCCTTCCAGGTATCGACGGAATGGTGGCAGGAGACGTCGACCGATTCGGTGACGGTGATGTTCTCGATGTCGGCGACGTCCGCGGTGTGCACGATGCCCAGGATCTGGCACAGGCCCGGGTTCATGCCGGTGCCGTAGAAGGTGGCGTTACCCCGCTCGCAGGCGGCCTGGATCACCTCGCTGACCTTGCGGCCCGAGGGATGGGCGTGGTTGGTGTCGCGGTGGAAGCCGGTGATCCAGTCCGCGGTGGTGACCACGTTGATGCCCGCTTCGAGCACCTTCTCGTAGAGGTCTTCGTCGGGGAACACGCCGTGGAAGGTGAGCACGTCGGGTCGCGCGGCGATGATCTCCTCGACGGTCCCGGTCGCGGTGACCCCGATCGGGCCCAGGCCGACGATCTGACCGGCGTCGCGGCCGATCTTCTCGGGCGTGTAGCAGTGGAGTCCGACGAGTTCGAGATCCGGGTGGTTCCGGATCCGGCCGATCATCTCGGTGCCGAGATTGCCGGTGGCGACCTGGAATACCCGGATCGTGTCGGAGGTGCTCATCGCATGCCTTTCGGTGTGTTCGGTGACGGTACTCGAGCGGTCGCCTCGGCCGCGGGATGAACAGCCCCGCCGTGGGGTAGGCGCGGGTCGGTGCCCGTGGGCCCGCCGTCGGGATAGAACTGCAGCGCCCATTCACGCAGCGCGGTGAATCCCTGAAATTCCTTGCGGCTCAACGCGGGTGGGTCGGAGTAACGCTGGTGCGCCCAGATGTCGATGTCGGCCTGGAACTGTTCGATGACGAAATCGGCCATCGTCTTGCCGTATCGGGTGATCTCCGGGCTGTCGTCGCCCGGCTTGCGGCCGATCCACACGGTGAACCGGACGTCGGAGGTGTATTCGTCCACCGGGGTGACCGCGGGCATGGTGCGGTTGTCGACCATGCCCCAGCTCTTGGTGATCGAACAGCCCAGTCCCGCGTTGATCGACTCGACGCCGCTGTTGACGTCCGATTCGCTGACGCCCTCGTCGAAGGCGATGGTGAAGTCCACGTAGGAGACCGGGCCGGAGAAGTCGTGGCGGGTGAACTCCGGCACGAACGGCGTCTTGTGCACGACCTTGAAATGCGCGAAGTCGACGCCGTTCTCCATGATGTACTGCGGATGCAGTTCCAGCCCCGGCCGGAACAGCGTGGCCGCGGGCACCGGCGGATAGTAGTCGGCGGCGGTCCTGTCGTCGCCGAACGCCTCGAAAATATCCGGCACCTCGAAATACGGTGCGCGACCGTCGATGTCGTACCAGATCCACACCGCCTCGTTGCGTTCGACGACCGGATAGCTGCGGATGCGACGGCCCTTGTTGGGATGTGACTCGTAGGGGATGCAGACGTTGCGCCCCTGCCGATTCCACTCCCAGCCGTGGAACGGGCACACCAGGTTCTCGCCGTCGACGCGCCCGCCGTAGCCCAGGTGCGCGCCGAGATGTTCGCAGTAGGCGTCGAACACCGCCAGCTGCCCCGACGCCGAACGCCACGCGACCATCTCGCGGCCGAAGTACTTCATCTTGTGGACGGCGCCGACCGCGATTTCCGCACACCAGGCGACTTGGAACCAGCCCGTCGGCTCCATCGACAGGGGTGGCTTTGCCATCTCGATCCTCCACGTTCGGCGAGGGGCCGCACATCGCGGCGCGGACCGCTGAACTCAGGCCCGGCGACACGAGAATAGAACCCTCTATGAAAGAAAACAAGAGGGTTCGTTGAAACTGGATGCCGCAGATCAGGCACGGTATTATCGTCGGTCGTGACGGATGTAGTGCTGAGCGGCAGGCGTGCGAACAAGCGCGGTATCCAATCGCGTGAGGCCATGCTCGAGGCCGCGATCACCTCGCTGGCCACCGGCGACCCCGCGGCCGTATCCGGCAACCGGATCGCCCGCGACATCGGCGCCACCTGGGGAGTCGTGAAATATCAGTTCGGCGATATCGACGGCCTGTGGGCGGCGGTACTCCGGTACACCGCCGACAAACGCGGCGATCTGCCCGCCGGCATCGCCACGGAAGGCACCCTGGCCGAACGGGTCAGCGCCCTGATCAACACGATGGCGATCGGCTTGCGCCGCCCCGAATCCCTCGCCATCGAAACCCTGCGCGCCGCCCTGCCCCGCGACCACGCCGAACTCGAACGCGACTATCCGCTGACCGCCGCCGAACTCGCCTCCTGGAAACCCAACTGGGACAAGGCATGTGAACGCGCCTTCGCCGACCTCGGTGTGGACCCGGTGAAAATCCGCCGCGTCGCCGCCCTCATCCCCGCCGCCATGCGCGGCATCACCTCCGAACGCACCCTCGGCACCTACGGCAACCTCGACGACGCCATCCAAGGACTCATCGACGGCATGATCGCGTATTTGGAGAAGTGAGGGCGAGGCCCTGACTCGCCGCTACGACCGGCTCAGCGCCCGGTACAGCCAGTCCTGTGCCGCACCGGTGGTAGTCGTGCCGGTGATCTCGGTGGTGAGCGTCCAGTACCGGCGAATGCGCGGATCGTAATCGTCGGCGCCGTAGAGAAGCCGGCGCCGGAACTCGGCCGTGGGGCGGACGCCCCGGGCCGCGGCATGCGCTGCGAGAAACCGGTCGAGTTCGGCGCCGGGCCGTGGTTCGACGTGGGCGGCCACCAACGGGTCCACGATCGCGCAGGCCTCGGCGACACCGGCGAGCAGTGCGCGTTTGTCGCGAACATGCGCGGGATCGTGGCGCCAGAGCTGTTTCGTCAGCGCGGCGGTCAACACCGGATCGGTTGCGGCGGTGGCGAGTTCGGCGTAGGCGACGACCTGCCGAGATGTGGGATCGGGGGGCGGGGCCGGAATGTTCATGGCGACGAAGGCGTCGAACAATTCCGGTGCGATCGGGGTGAGCAGGCGGCGCCAGAACGCGACGAGATCGTCGTAGGCGCGTCGGCGGTCACCGACGGCGGCCAGCAGTTCCAGCCGTGCGGCGTGCCGGCCGGGCGATGCGTCGGCGACCGCCGCCAGCGCTGCCCTTCGCCAGGTCAGGGCCGCCAATTCGGTGTCCAGCGAAGCTCTTTCGACGGCGACGGCGTCGGTTACCGACGTGGCCCCGGTGAGGACGCCCATGATCGCGGGCAACCCGAGGCCGAGGGTGCGCAGCCGACGCACCAGCTGCAGCCGATCGACCGCGGTCGCCGGATCGAACAGGCGATGCCCGGCCGCGCTGCGGCGCGCTTCCAGCACCCCTTCGTCGCAGTAGAAGCGGATGGTGCGGACGGGGACGCCGGTGCGCAGGGACAGTTCCCCGATGGCCATCAGACCGTCTCGATGTGTGCTGTGAGTCACAATCGCTGGAACCTCCACCCGACTGGGACTCCTACGGTACTGCAACACCGATCAGGCGAGGAGTTCCGACAATGGCCCGAAAGACAACCATCGATACCGAGCAGATCTGGCAGGCCGTCGCCGCCGAGCGCACGAGCCTCGTCGAACTGTTGCGCTCCCTTCCCGAGAATGGTTGGGAGCAGCCTTCTTCGTGTGCGGGCTGGCGGGTTCGCGATGTCGTCGCGCACCTGATCCTGTCGGCCGATTCCGGCCTCGGGGCGATCGTGTTCAATCTGATCCGAGCCCGAGGCGACTTCGACCGCATGGTCCGCGACACCGCCATCCGGCACGCCGGGCGCCGGACCACCACGCAACTGCTCGCCGAGCTGCACGACAGCATCGGCGCCCGTGTCACACCCGTCGGCACCACGCCTGTCGACCGGCTGATGGATCTGCTGGTGCACGGTCAAGACATCGCCATCCCACTCGGCATCCCGCGCGAAATGCCGGTAGCGGCCGCGGAATTGGCACTCGACCGTATATGGAACGGCGGCTTCCCGTTTCACGCCCGTAAGAAGTTCGGTCACTATCACCTCGTCGCCTCCGACAGTGAGTGGACCGCCGGCACCGGACCGGTGATCGAAGGCTCGGTCACCACCCTGCTCCTGCTCATCACCGGCCGCCGGCCCGCCCCGGACCAGCTCACCGGCGAGGGTGCGGCCCAGCTGATGGCCGAGCGAGCAGGGCGGCGATAGACCCGACGGCGGCAGTGGCCCCCTCTTCTCTGGCGAGAATGCTTGTACCGCTGTGGAATTCGCTCCCTGTACGGCAGTGGGCAGCTAGGGTATGCCGGGCGGGGTTGGCGAAGCAGGCGAGTCGCTGTCGCTGGGTGGTGCGCGCCCGAAACCGAATATCGGTAGCCGCTGACTCCGGCGCCCGCCGGAACGCGGCAGGCCGGACACGCATCGGTCGCACCGATGAATTTCGGGTAGGCCCGTCGTCCCTGTCTCTGAACGCACCGACCGACAGGAGTCCAATCATGACGCGACCGTTTCGATTCGGGGTTGTCGCCCCGCTCATGACCGACGTGCCGACATGGCGAGATCGCGTGCGCCGCATCGCGGACAGTGGTTACTCCACGTTGCTGGTGGCCGACTTCCCGCTCACGCAACCGGCTCCCGGCCCCATGCTGGCCACCGCCGCGGCCCTGACCGACCTGCGGGTGGGCACCTGGGTCTACGCCTCTCCGCTGCGCCCGCCGTGGCAGACGGCGTGGGAAGCGCACTCGCTGTCGCTGCTCACCGAGGGCCGCTTCGAGATGGGCATCGGCACCGGCAGGCCGGGAATCGAAGACGAACTGCGCGACAAAGGGCTGCCCGTCGTCTCGCCGGGCGAGCGGCTGGCCGAGGTGCGTAAGACGGTGGAGGCGCTGCGAGATCTCGACGGCTCCGACCTGCGCACGCCCGTGGCGATGGCCGTCCTCGGACCGAAGGCCCGCGCGCTGGCGGCCGAGGTCGCGGACACGGTCACCTTCGCCCTGGGGGATCAGTCCCGCGGCGAAGTCGAGGAGCTGGCCCGCGACTTCCGCATCAGCGGGGAGCTGGAGCTGGCCCTCGCCGTGCCGGTCGTCGGCGACACTGTCGCCCCCCATATGGCACCGCCCGACACCGACCCCGCCGCCCTGCGCGCGGCGGACGCACTGGCCGTACTCCCGGACGACCCGGCGGCCGCGGCCGAGGAAATCCAGCGGCGGCGCGAGGAGATCGGCTTCTCCTACTTCATTTTCGGTGCCGACGTCGCCGAGCGGCTGGCTCCGGTCGTCGCCGAACTCACGGGGCGATAGGTCGCGATGTCGGGCGCGCTGTCAGCGGACCCGATCGGGATATCCGAGGTGTGCTGCGCGGCGGTCGGACGGTGGTTCGGGTGACTTCCCGGCGGAGATGACGTCAGGAACGCACGTCGTGCGGCCCCGCGGCCGGGTCGGTCGACGGCCCGCCCGCATTGCGCGCTTCGACGGCGTGAATGGTCTTGACGAGCTCTTTGTCCAGGACACGTTTGCCGACCGTGCCGATCACCGCCTCGAGGAGATGTCCCGTCAAGTTCTTGCCTTCGCGCACCACGACGGCATCGACTTCGGTGGTCCCGTCGGGCATCGGTGTGAGTGTGTAGGTGTGGCCGGATGCGCCGCCCCACATGTTGGAGTCGGTGGTCGTCATGACGACGTGGTGCGGGTCGGACCAGTCGTAGCGCAGACGCTCCCAGATGTGGTGCGAGCCCTCGGTGACATCGGCGTGGGTGGCGTCGCGGGCATGGACGTGGAGATATTCGTCGGTGCTGTTGCCGAACAATTTCGACCTGCCTGGGCCGAAGTCGGTGAGGGCGGCGACGAACTGCTCCGGTGTCGACGTGGTGGTGTGGGTGAGATGGATGGTGGACATCGTGTGCTCCCTGAAACGAGTTGTGGGATTCGACAGCGGCAGGCAGCGTCCTACCTGCTGGGTGACCATGTCGTACCGGAGGCGGGCGGACCGGAGCGGCGCCGGCGTGCGGCGGTGATATCGGTGCAGGACCGGAAGGCGGCGCTGTCGGGCTCGCCGCGGGCAGTGGTGCCCATGACTGCTCCTCGGATCGCATCGCTGTCGAAACCAGCCTTGCACCGTGGCCACGCCGCCGCACCCGAAACGGACGCCCGATTCAGCGTGGTTACCGTCGCAGCCGGCCGCATCGCTGGTACCGGAACGCGGTCCCGGCGTAGTCGGTGAGCATCGCTAGGTTCAGCCAGCCGGCTCAGCAGCGGTCATATTGACGCGCGTAGGGCTGTGACTCCGGTGGAACATCGCGCGTGGATGGCTGGCAACCGCCGATGAAGACCGCGAGAACGGGGACGTAGGATCCCCCGATCGTGTAGTCGACCACGGCACCGGGCTGGGCCAGGTAGGGAAGATGCTTGTCGGCGAGTTGTGTCGCCTGCGCACGCCTAGCGCTGCTAGCGGATTTCGGTCATAACGCCGGTCCTGGCCTCACTCGGCAGATTTCGCTTTCGCCGTCGTCGAGAAAGCGTCCGGAGTTTTCCGCTGGTGAGAAGGCGTGGGTGGGGCGGGTGGGGCTCGAACCCACGACCAGCGGATTATGAGTCCGCGGCTCTAACCGACTGAGCTACCGCCCCTCGCCGCGCTGCACGCGCGTGGGGGATGCTACCGGGTCGGGGGTGTAACGGCCTAGTTGGGCTCCGGCGGGCAGCGTCTCGCGGTGAAAGGTAATGGTGCCAAGGTGGTTTCGCCGTTGCGCGGCAGTGGCCGGGCACGAGGGCCGCTCGCCGATGACGTAGCACGCCTGTCACTCCACCGCCACAGTCCGATAGCGAACGGGCTGCAGGATCGGCTGATGACAGCCATCTACGCGAGTGAGCAGGTAATCGAACAGCCGGGTCCGTGCATTGCGCCCGCGCAGTCGCGGTATCGGGAGATGCTCGGTGATACCTGGTACGAGGAACGGATCGGCGCGCTGGTCATGCGGTCGGGGCGGCTGTGCGCGGTGATGACACCGGCCGGGCTGGGCGCCTCGGTGCTCGGCCTACTCGGTGATCTGCAGGTGCCGGTGATGGAGGTCGGGGTGGGGGATCGGTGCGTGTGGTCGTTTCTCGCCGAGAATCCCCGCTGCGGTGAGGGAGCGGGCTGGTGGTCGGTGGACCTGTTCCGCTGCTTCGTGACCCAGACCAGACCCGGCGCGTTGATCGCCCTCCCGACACCCGGCAATCCGCGCCGCACGTGGGTGCGCGAACCACAGGGCACCGTGCCGGATCTCCGCCTGGTCGCCGAGACGATCGTCGCCGCCTAGTGCGGGGGAGCGGTCCGTGCGGGCGGCCGTGGTGCAGCGGCACCCCATCGCGCACCCGGTGAACTTTCCGTGCAAACCTCGGCGAAATCGGCGGAAAACGCGAAAAGACGCCGAGGTTTGCACGAATAGTTCACCGAATCGCCGGTCTATCTGCGCCAGGTGGCGGCGAAACTGGCCGCCGGTGGCCGGCCGCTCACCGGATTCCACGACTGAACGAGAGCTGAACCCGATTCACGGCGTCCGGTCCAGCACGAGGTCCGACAGCCGCACCGCGTACATCGAAACCAGTACTGCCTCTTCGTGACCCGGCGCCCCGGGCGGCACATACGAGCGCACGGTTTCGGTTTCGCGCACCAGATCCAGCAGTGCCGCCCGCAGTACCTCGGGGCGGGGAGAGGTGGTCAGCGTGTGAAAGCTGTAGCGCCAGCGGTAATCGTCGATCAGGCGGTGCAGCCGTTCGGCCTCGACCACGTGGTGATACCGCACTCCTTGCGAATGGGAGTCCATGGCGATCAGCAGCTGCTCGACTTCGGCCAGCCGCTCCTCGGTGCCGACCGGTGGCGCGCTGTAGGCGATCTCGCCCGAATCGCGGACGGCGTGCGCGCAGGCTTGCGGCAGATTCCACGGCAGGGACAGCTGCGCCTGCGCGCCGTACTCCGGTCCCGGCCAATGCGGACCCGGACCGGCGTCGACGGCGAACAGCACCGCATAGGGATAGCCCGCGCGGTGCAGCGGTTCGTTGTCCTGCCACGCTGGTCGCTGCGCCGCGTAGTCGAGCATGCGCCGGCGCAGCCGGACCATCGTGCGCAACGCCCGGTAGCGGTCGGGCCGGGCCCAGCCGAAACCGTTGGCGATCAACTCGTGACGCACCGTCGCATTCAGCCGATCCCAGCCCGGGCCGTCGGTGCAGGCGGCGATGCGCACGGAGTACCCGTTGCCGAACAGGTGGCGCAACAGCTGCCGCTCCTCGGTGGCGACCGAGTCGGGCGGGCCGGGCAGCAGGACCGCGCGCAGCGAATCCGCCCCGTCGAATCCGTCGCTACCGATGTGCACATCGATATGACCACGGATCGCGAGTGCCGCCAGCTGTGCGGCGACAATGCGGCCGTAGCGGGCGGCACCCTGTTCGTGCATCGTCGGCGCGAGCAGCATTCCGGCCTGCAGCACCGTCATTCGGGTCGATAATCGTTCGAACGCCGCCGTCATCTGGCCGGGATCCGGAGGCATGCACACCACTCACTCTGTGACACAGGGCAATCAGGTCCGCACCAGTGTAGAGCCCGGCGTGGCGTACATTCGGCAATATCGGGACCGATCCCCGGTCAGATCGTGATCCCGGCCCGGATCAGCTTGCCGGTGATGTTGCGCGGCAACGGCTCCGAGGTGATCCGCCACCGTTCGGGCACCTTGAAATAGGCCAGCCGCGCACGGGCGAATTCGCGGAGATCCGCCTCCGACGCCGTGGAGCCCTCGGCGAGGACGACGACGGCCGCCACCTGCTGCCCCAGATCGGGGTGCGGCTCACCGACGACGGCACATTCCACCACGTCGGGGTGTTCGTCGAGGCACTGCTCGATTTCGACCGGGTAGATGTTCTCGCCGCCGCGCAGGATCAGATCCGATCGGCGGCCGGTCAAGCGCAGGCGGCCCTGTTCGACGACGCCGAAATCGCCGGTGCGCAGCCAGCGCTCGGCGTCGATCGCCGCCGCGGTGGCTTCCGGATTGCGCCAGTACCCCAGCATGACGAAGGGGCTGCGGACGTAGACCTCACCCTCGACGCCCTCGGGAACAGGAGTCCCGTCGGCATCGCGAATCTCGAGTGCCACGCTGATGATCGGCCGGCCCAGCGTGCCGGGGGATTCGGCGAGGTCGGCGGGGGTCGCGACGGCGACGGCGGTACTGCATTCGGTGAGGCCGTAACTGTCCACCAAGGCGTCGGCGGCGAACGGAACCTCCTCGCGCAGCCGCTGTTTGAACGCCGGTGACGACGGCGCCGACGCCAGGGCGAACGCAGTCAGGGAGCGGGTGTCGTAGCGGCCGATATCGCCGTGTTCGAGCAGCCGGGACGCCATGGTCGGCACCGCACCCCAGTTGGTCACCCGTTCCTTCTCGATCAGGCGCAGAATGCGGTCGGCGTCGAACCCGCCCTGCGGCATGATCACGGCACTGCCGGTGGCCAGCCGCGGCACCACCAGGTTGTGCAGGCTGGCGATGTGGAACAGGGGAGAGGTCAGCAGACAGCGCAGATCCAGCGGCGCACCGGGCTCCGTCGTCTTCCCGGTGAACGCGGCGGCGAGCGCGTCGGTGTATTCGAAATAGCCGGTGACGGCCAGCAGATTGCGCTGGGAATGCAAGGCCGCCTTGGGTTTTCCGCTGGTCCCGCTGGTGAACAGGATGACGGCGGGATCGTCCTCCACCACATCGGGGACCGTGGGTTCGGCGCCGGCGTGGGCGGCGATCAGACGCGGCAGATCCTCGTCCATGGTCACCACCGCGGCGGAGGTGTCGATATCGGCGAGCAGTTTCGCCCGCTTCGCGTCCACGACCACCACGGCCGGCTCGGTCAACGCCAGGCCGTACTCGATTTCACGCGGGACCCACCACCCGTTGAGCCCGACCGCGATCGCGCCGAGGCTCTGCGCCGCCCAGAAGGTGATCACCCATTCGACGGTGTTCGCGGCCAGGATCGCGACCCGATCACCGCGCCCCACCCCGTAGTCCTCGTGCAGCGCGGTCGCGAGAGCGGCTGCGGCAGCGGCATGTTCGCGATAGGTGAGCCGCCGGTCCTCGGTGACGAGATAGTCCCGGTCACCGAAGGCGACCGATGCGGCGAGCAGTTCGGCGACCGCGCGGCGGCGATGCCGCAGCACCGGCATGCGCGCGCCGAGCACCTCCTCCTCGACGAGCTCGAACCGGCCGCCCGGACCGGTCAGCTCGCGCATGACGGCGGCGATATCGGGCATGGACGTGGTGGTCATGGGCGGTCCTTCTGTGTGGAGCATCACAACCACCGCACTGTGTCACGCCCACCGGCGGCATTTGCCGGCGTTTCCGCTCAGCGAGACTCCCGCGCGGTTACGCGCGACCCGGCGAGGAGGCGAGCGGGCGACCGCCCGTCCGGACCGCCTGACCGCGCCGCGC
>NZ_BDBL01000067.1 GCF_001612965.1 Nocardia kruczakiae NBRC 101016 | reverse complement strand
GCCCGCCCCGCCCGCGGCGCCGTCGCCCGATCGTCGACGATCAGCGCCACCACACCGACGGCTTGCTCCTGCCCGCAGATGGCGGCCAGTTGCGCGGCCAGCCGCACCCACGCGCCGCATCCCGCCACATCGAGGTCGTGCCGGGCCACCGCGCCGAGATAGACCGCGCCCGGATACTTCTGCGACCGCAGCAGCAGGCACACCACCAGCGAACGCTGCGGGCGAAATCCCAACAGCGCGGGCACGGCCGCGATGAATTCCGCCGGTTCGCTCATCGTCAACGCGGTCACCGCCCACAGCTGTTCGACGCCGCCCGGCCGGGTGCGGTGCCCCTCCACGCCGCCTCGGTCACGAGACACGTCACCGTCGCCCAGGCCGGACGGACCCGATTCGGCCTCGCCCGCGAGGTCATGCCCCGCGCCGGGCGGTGCCGAGTCCGATGCCTCACCGGCGAGTGTCGCGTCGGCCGCGCTCGCCGCGAGTTCCGGCGGCGTATCCCGCTGTGGCGGTGCCGGTTTCGCCGTATTGCCGCCGGCATCCACCATGTCGTCGCGCGGAGGATCGTATTCCTCGGCACCGCTGTCGTTTCCGCGGCAATCGGCGCGCGGTGGCCCCATCCGTCCGACCTGTCTGCGCACGCAGCGCTCCGGCGTCATCGAGTCGCCACCGCAGGCACTGGGTTCGGCACCGGCGCATTCGTTCACGGTGACGCACGCGACTCCGGCACACCGGTCCTGCGGCACCTCCGCGCGACCATTCCCCCGAATATCGCCGCATCGCAGGGGGACTCGGCCCACCCCGGCCGCCGCGCCTGCCGTTCCGGCCGCCGCGCGGGCGACTCCCCCGCGCGACCGGCACACCCGGTTCGTGCATCCGCCGACGCCTCGCGAAGGAGGTGACGGAGCGGCGGCGGCCTCGTGATCGGTAGCGGCTTCGGCCTCCGCAGCTTTCCGCGAATGAGCCGCGGTATCGGATCCGCTGTCCCGGCCCGGCCCGCCCTCTCGCACCGTCGATTCGGGCCGGGTGCCGGGGTCCGGCGCGGTTCGGGGTATGTCCGTCTTCGCCGGGGTCGCGCTCGTTGTCTGCGGAACCGCGTTCGACGGCGATCGGCCCTGCGCCGCATCGGGGCTATCGATGCTGGGCCGGCTGGGGTCGGTGTGTGTGGTCATGGCGTCCACACTGCCCGTGCGCCACCGCCGAGCCGGCGGGCTGAGCTGGGCTTTTATTTCGTCTGGGGAGTCCGTCGAAAACTGGGGATCGCGGTACCGACACGCGGTGCGACCGAGCAAGGATGTCGGTGCCTGCTGTTACGGTTGCGCCGGGGAAAGCGCATTCACCCACGGGCCTCAGCGGGTCCGGACCTTGGCGACCGCCGCCGTGAAGACCTGGTCCAGGCCGGTCGTATCCGGCGCTGCGGCACCGAAAGTCATTGCCGTTGTTTCGATTCGGATGTCGCCGATCTGGGCGAGCAGCGTCCGCAGCGCGGGATCGGCGGAGCTGCCGGGCGGTGCGCCGGTCACGGTACGACCGAAGGCCACGGTGTCGTCGGCGTCGACCGGCGGGGGCGGCAGCAGCCGGGTGGTGATCGTGCGATCGATCGCGCCGTGCCGAGCGTGCACCGTGGTGCAGCGCGAAAGCTGGTCTCCCAGCAAGGACAACGGCTCGTCGGTACGGCTCAGCACGACGGTGATCGTGGCTCGGGTCCGGTCGTCGGTCCCGACCGTCGCCGCGGTTCCGGCCGGATCGGGTGGGGTGGGTGCGCAGTCGGGCGGATCGATCTGTGCCCCCGGCGGAATCGCGGTGAGATCCGCGGCCGCGGCCGCGGCGCGATCACCGGAGGCCACGACGGTCGTATATCCCGCCGGGAATCGGTCCTGGCCGGGCAGCATCGCCGCCAGATCGCCGTCGATATGCCGGGTGACCACACTCTGCCGCATCGCGGTCGGATGCCCGGACACCGTGGAACCGCACGCGGCGAGCAGACAACTCAAGGCCGCGTACCCGACGGTGTGGCCGAACCCGCGGCGCTTCCGCGAGGCCGGCGGATTCGGGACGCTCACTCCCCCACTATGGCCGATGCCGCCGCACCCGCGGATCTGCCACGCCGACCCGGCGGGAATACCCGCCGCGGATCCGGAGTTGTGTTCTCCGGTAGGGCATGAGCGTGGCCTACCTCCGCCGGGTACGCTCCGCGACCGCTACTCTGCGGGGGTTACATCCCCCGGTGGACCGGCGGTTTCCGTCGGATGTCACCGCCCGCACGCCGACCGGTACGCGACACCCCCGCGCGTACCCTGGACGGTGGCGAGGTGGCGAGATCCGGCACCGGACCACCACTGAAAACGACTGAGGCGGACAGGGCTTGACCAGGGAGTTTGGCAAATGAGCAGTATGTACGAGCTGGAGTTCCCCGCTCCGCAGCTGTCCTCGGCCGACGGCGAGGGTCCGGTGCTGGTGCACGGCCTGGAAGGTTTCACCGACGCGGGCCATGCGGTACGGCTGGCGACGACCCATCTGCGCGAAAGTCTCGAATCCGAGCTCGTCGCCTCGTTCGACGTCGACGAATTGCTCGACTATCGCTCGCGGCGGCCGCTGATGACCTTCAAAACCGACCACTTCTCGGACTACGCCGATCCGGAACTGAACCTGTGGGCGCTGCGCGACACCGCCGGCACCCCGTTCCTGCTGCTGTCCGGCATCGAACCGGACCTGCGCTGGGAGAAGTTCGTGACGGCCGTGCGCCTGCTGGCCGAGCAACTCGGTGTGCGCCGCAGCATCGGCCTGAGCGCCATCCCGATGGCGATTCCGCACACCCGGCCGCTGGGTATCACCGCCCACGCCAGCGACCGCGATCTGATCGGTGAACATCAGCGCTGGCCCGGCGAGTTGCAGGTTCCGGGCAGCGCGTCGTCGCTGCTCGAGTACCGCATGGGACAGCACGGCCACGAATCCATCGGTTTCTCGGTGCACGTCCCGCACTATCTGGCGCAGACCGCGTATCCGGAGGCCGCGCAGACGCTGCTGGAGAACGTCGCCGACAACGCGGGCCTGGAACTTCCGCTGGCGGCGCTCGGTGAGGCCGCGGCCCGTGTACGCGAACAGGTCAACGAGCACATCGCCGGAAATGCCGAGGTGGAGACGGTCGTCCAGGCGCTCGAGCGTCAGTACGACAGCTTCGTCACCGCGCAGGAGCGCCGCTCCAGCCTGCTCGCCGGAGAGGCCGACCTGCCGACCGGTGAGGAATTGGGCGCGGAGTTCGAGCGCTTCCTCGCCGAGCAGACCGAATTCGGCGACGGCGACGAGCCCCGGGACTGACCCGCACCCCATCGCCCGGCGCGCACGGTTCACCGCCGTGCCGCCGGGCGATGCGGTACCCGCGACGGTTCGTCGGTAACGTGGACGCACGTGCAGCTGTCCGAACTGGTTCCCGACCGTGCCGTGCCCGACGTGGATGCCGACTGGCTGTACGAAACCTTCGCCGAATGGACCTCCGCCCAGGGGCTGACGCTGTATCCGGCGCAGGAAGAGGCGCTGATCGAGCTGATGACCGGCGCGAACGTCATCCTCGCCACACCCACCGGCTCGGGAAAATCGATGGTCGCCGTCGGCGCGCACTTCGCCGCGCTGAACCGGGGTGAGCGCAGCTACTACACCGCGCCGATCAAAGCACTGGTCAGCGAGAAGTTCTTCGCGCTGTGCGAGGTGTTCGGCGCCGACAAGGTCGGCATGGTCACCGGCGACGCCGCGGTGAATCCGACGGCCCCCATCATCTGCGCCACCGCCGAGATCCTCGCGAATCTCGCGCTGCGGGAGGGCGCGGACGCCGATATCGGCCAGGTGGTGATGGACGAATTCCATTTCTACGCCGATCCCGATCGCGGCTGGGCCTGGCAGGTGCCGCTGCTGGAACTTCCGCGCGCCCAATTCCTGCTGATGTCGGCCACTTTGGGTGAGGTCGACCATTTCGCGCGGGATCTGGAACGGCGCACCGGACGCGCCACCGCCATCGTCACCGGATCCGAGCGACCGGTGCCGCTGCTGTTCTCGTATGTCCGCACCCCCATCACGGAAACCCTGGAAGACCTGGTGACCACCAGCCAGGCCCCGGTCTACGTCGTGCACTTCACCCAGGCCGCCGCGTTGGAGCGCGCCCAGGCGCTGACGAGTGTGAACTTCGCGTCCAAGGCGGAGAAGGACGCGATCGCCCAGGCGCTGGGCGGTTTCCGGTTCGCGACCGGATTCGGCAAGACACTGTCGCGGCTGATCCGCCACGGGATCGGCGTCCATCACGCCGGGATGTTGCCGAAGTACCGGCGTCTGGTGGAGCGGCTGGCCCAGGACGGGCTGCTGAAGGTCGTCTGCGGCACCGACACCCTCGGCGTCGGCATCAACGTGCCGATCCGCACGGTGCTGCTCACCGGATTGACGAAATTCGACGGGGTGCGCACGCGGCGGTTGAAGGCGCGCGAATTCCATCAGATCGCGGGCCGGGCCGGGCGCGCCGGATACGACACCGTCGGCACGGTGGTGGTCCAGGCTCCCGAGCACGAGGTGGAGAACGCCAGACTGGTCGCCAAGGCCGGCGACGATCCGAAGAAACTGCGCAAAATCCAGCGGCGTAAACCGCCGGAGGGTTTCGTGTCCTGGTCCGAGGACACCTTCGACCGGCTCGTCACCGCGCAGCCGGAACCGATGGTGTCGCGATTCCGGGTCACCAATTCGATGCTGCTCAATGTGATCGCCCGCCCCGGCAACTGCTTCGACGCGATGCGTCACCTGCTCGAGGACAATCACGAACCACGGCCTGCGCAGCGCAAACACATCTTGAAGGCGATCCGCCTCTACCGTGCGCTGCGCGATGCGGGTGTGGTCCAGCAACTCGACGAACCGGATGCTACCGGCCGCCGGGCGCGGCTCACCGTCGACCTGCAACGCGACTTCGCGCTCGACCAGCCGCTGTCGCCGTTCGCGCTGGCAGCTCTGGAGCTGCTTGACAAGTCGGCTCCCAGCTACACACTGGATGTGGTGTCGATCATCGAATCCACACTGGAGGATCCGCGCCAGTTGCTGCTCGCCCAGCAGCACCGGGCGCGGGGTGCGGCGATCGCCGAGATGAAGGCCGACGGCATCGAATACGACGAGCGTATGGAGCTGATCGAGGAGATCACCTGGCCGAAGCCGCTGGCCGAGCTGATCGAACCGGCCTTCGAAACCTATCGCGCCGGCCATCCGTGGGTCTCGGAATTCAGTCCCTCCCCCAAGGCCGTGGTGCGCGAAATGATCGAGCGCTCACTGACTTTCGCCGAACTGATCTCCCAGTACGAGCTGGCACGCTCGGAGGGCCTGGTGCTGCGCTACCTCGCCGACGCCTACCGCGCACTGCGCCGGACCGTACCCGAGTCGGCGCGCACCGAGGAACTCGAGGACATCACCGAATGGCTGGGCGAGCTTGTCCGCCAAGTCGATTCGAGCCTGCTCGACGAATGGGAACAACTCACCAATCCGGGCGCCGAGACCGACGACGACCAACTCGCCTTCGGCGCCGACACCGTGCGGCCGATCACCGCGAACGAACGCGCGTTCCGGGTCATGGTGCGCAACAGTATGTTTCGCCGGGTCGAGCTGGCTGCCCGGCAGCGCTGGGACGAACTCGACGAATTCGACGACGGTCCGGACTGGGCCGACGATCTGGCCGCGTACTTCGAGGAATACGGTGCGATCGGCACCGGTCCGGACGCCCGCGGCCCGGCACTGTTCGCGGTCGAGACCCGACCGGGCTTCTGGCGGGTGCGCCAGATACTCGACGATCCGGCCGGTGATCACGGCTGGGCGCTCGAGGCCGTCGTGGATCTGGCCGAATCCGATGCCGCCGGCGAGGTGGTCTTCGACGAGATGACGGTGCGTGCCGGATGAGCACGATCGTCCTCGACCACCGCCGCGATCCCGCCACGACGCTCGTACGCCGCCGAAAACCCGGTGCCGACGCGCTGCTCTGATCCGGCCACTGTCCCCGGTGCGGGCCGCGATCACCCGAGCGTGATCAAGCCGACCCTCGTTCCGGTTCGTTTCCCGTGCCCTCGCGCTGATACTCTCTCGCTCGCTGCCTGCAGCGGGAGGCTGCCCAGAAGAAAGAGAGTTCCCTTAGATTGACCGGTACAAACGCGCCCGAGTCGCCCTGTCTCGTCATCGACCTCGATCGGGTGCGCGGCAACTTCCACGCTTTCCGTGCGGCCTTCCCGTCGGCACGAATTCGCTTCGCTGTCAAAGCATCTCCGATGCCGGAGATCATCCGCCTGCTCGATTCCGAGGGCGCCGAATTCGACGTCGCCAGTCTCGGCGAGATCGAGATGTGTGTGGCGCTGGGCGTCGACCCGGCAGCGCTGTGCTACGGCAACCCGATCAAGAAGGCCGCCCACATCGCCGCCGCCTATGCCGCGGGTGTCCGCCGGTTCGCCTTCGACACCGAGGACGACCTGGAGCGGATCGCCGAACTCGCGCCGGGCTCGGAGGTGGAATGCCGGTTCCTGGCCTCGGCGCCGCAGTCGCAGACCCCGTTCGGCACCAAATTCGGCTGCGCGCCCGGTGAGGCGGTGCGACTGCTGGTGCGCGCCCGCGACCTTGGCCTGCAGGTGGCCGGCCCCTATTTCCACGTGGGCTCCCAGCAGCTGGATCCGGTGGCGTGGCAGATCGGCATCGAGCAGGCCGCGGCCATCACGGAAGCGCTGGCGGTCAAGGACATCCCGGTGGCGTCGGTGAATATCGGTGGGGGCCTGCCGATTTCGTACGCCGAGCCGGCGCCGGAGTTGTCCGAACTGAGTGTCGTGATCGCCGAGTCGGCGACCCGGCACCTTCCCGAGCACACCGACCTGGTGGTGGAACCCGGCCGCGCCCTGGTGGGCAACGCCGGCGTGATCCACGCCGAGGTCGTGAACGTGCGCACCGCGCCGGACGGGCGGCGCTGGGTGTATCTCGACATCGGCCGCTACAACGGTATGGCCGAGACCGAGAACGAGTACATCGCCTACCGGATCGAAACCGACCGCGACGGTGATCCCGCCGACGAGGCGGTGATCGCGGGCCCGACCTGCGACGGAGACGATGTACTGTATCAACGCACGCGAGTCCTTCTGCCGACCACGCTGCGAGCCGGTGATCCCGTTCGGATCCTCGATACCGGCGCTTATACGGCGAGCTATTCGTCGGTGTCCTTCAACGGTTTTCCGCCTTTGACTGTGCATGTCATCGGCGCTGAGCGAGAGTGAGTTTGCCCATGACGGCAGAATTCACCGGTTGGCACGTGCTGGCCGAGTTCGGTGGTGTCGACGTAGCCCTCTGCGACGATCTCGAACGACTCGAAACAGCGCTTCGACAATCGTTGCTCGCCGCGGGAGTGACGATCTGCGAGGTGGTGCACAAGAAGTTCGAGCCCCACGGTGTGACGGTGCTGGCGCTGCTGTCGGAATCGCACGCGTCGATCCACACCTATCCGGAGTCCGGCGACATCTTCGTCGACGTGTTCACCTGCGGCAGCATCGGCGCCGGCGCCACCAAGGCGGTCGAGTTGCTGCAGGATGCGCTGCAGCCGGAATCGGTGCACATGGAGGTCGTGCAGCGCGGGCATCACGCACGCCGGGTGCACGAGCCGGTCGGCGAGGGACTGACGCGCGTCTGGGATCTGTCGGAGGTGATCGTCGATGCGCGAACTCCGTTCCAGCACATGGTGATCGCGCGCACCGCGCAGGGTGTGTCACTGTTCTCCGACGACGACCGGCAGTCCACCGAGTTCTCCCAGCTGACCTATCACGAGGCGATGCTGGTCCCGGCCTACGCTCTGGCGGCCAAGCTCGACAACGTCCTCATCATCGGTTCCGGCGAGGGTGTGGCCAGCCAGATGTCGGTGGCCGCGGGTGCGACCCGGGTCGACCATGTCGATATCGACCGGATGGAGGTCGAACTGTGCGCCCGGCATCTGCCCTACGGATACACTCCGGCCGATCTGGAGGCCGCGGTCGGCGGTGAGGGCGCGATCCGGATGCACTACGCCGACGGCTGGGATTTCCTGGCCGAGGCCGAAGCCGCCGGTGTGCGCTACGACGTGATCGTCATCGATCTGCCCGACGAGCGGGTCGAGGACGCCCAGCACAACCGCCTCTACGAGGAGGAGTTCCTCACCCGCTGTAGGGCGTTGCTGGCCGAGGGCGGCGTGCTGGCCGCTCAGGCCGGGTGCCCGACGATGTGGCGCAACGAGACGCTGAAGCGTTCGTGGCAGCGGTTCACCGATCTGTTCGGCACCGTGGTGCCCTACGGCAGCGACGAGCACGAGTGGACGTTCCTGTTCGGTGTCGCCGAGCGCATCGACGACCCGGTCGCGGTGATGTGCGAGAAGCTGCCGAAGCTGCCCTACCGCGCGGAGACGGTCGACGAACGCGCGCTGGTGCGCGGCGCCATCGAACCGTTCGCACTGCGGGAGATCGCCGCTCGCGCCTGATACTGCCGGCATTCGCGGGGCGGGATCGCCTTGCGCGGCAAGCGAATACGAGAAGGACCGCCCGGGACAATCGTCCCGGGCGGTCCGCGTCTCGGTAGCCGCGCCGGCCGTGCACGCCCACCCGCAGCTCTCGCGGGCGGTGGCCGTCCACCGACGCTCAGGCGCGCTCCTGTCGCCACTGGGCCGTGCGCTCGACATAGCGGTCGAGGTGATGGGAGACGAACACTTCGGGCAGCCAGTCGTTGCCCGTGACCGCCGACGACCAGACGAAGGTCCGCACGGGCTCCTCGCATCCGATCAGCTCGATCGGGCGCAGATCGTATTCCGGATCCTCGAAGGCCTCGATGATCCGCCAGTCGGCCGCGGTCAGCCCGCGCAGGACCAGCCCGCCCGCCATCCGCCCGGGCTCGGCCACCAGTCCCGGATACAGTCGCTGTGGCAGGGCCGCGACCCGCCAGCCCCGCGCGACCGCGACATCCATGTCGGGAGTGCGGCCCAGCAGCACCTCGAGCACGGGGCCGAATTGCAGGGTGCCGTAGGCGAACAGGTCCGGACCGGGATCGTCGGGTCGCGCGCGGCGTTGCGGCGCGGGCTTCTTCGCCGCGGTCATCGGATCACCCGCCCGGCAGCTCCGGCGCCGTCCTCCGGGCGCCTATCCGTCGTTACGTCGAACCATCCGTTCCTGCTCGCACACCCGTTTCGCATCCCTCCACTGTGCCGAATGCGCGTGCGGCGACTCACACCGGGTAAACATGACCTACATCACAGCGTGAATCCCCGCTGGTCACGGGTTGCCGAGAAGTCGCCGAACGAGAAATCCTTGCTTCCGCCAGAGGTGCGGCGATGGCTCGCGCAGGCTTATCCGACGGGCCGCACCGAATTTCCGGTGACCCGTGCGAACAGGTCCGCGTCGTGGGAGTTGACGATGGTGATCGCAGTGCCGTGCGCACGGCCCAGTTCCACCAGTCGCCGGCGGTTCTCCAGGTACGCGCCGCGCACGATCGAGCCGAGTTCGAACGACCACCAGAACAGCGGCGTCTTGGGCCCGGCCGGGTCGATCTCGCTCGCGACGTAGAACGCGTCACCGGCGTGCAGCAGCCAGCCCGACCCCGTGTCGACGGCGACCCCGACGTGCCCGCGCGTGTGACCGGGCAACGGGACGACCAGGATTTCCGGCGGCAGTCCCGGCAGGTCGCGGACCGCGCGGAAACCGAACCACTCGTCGGTGCCGTCGAGTTCGTTGACCATCCAGCGCGGGCCGTGCGACCACTGGGCCGCGCGGTAGCGCAGCCGCTCCGACAGCGTCCGGCCGGCGGTCGCCGCGCGAAATTCGGGCCCGTGCACGTGAATCGTGGCCTCCGGGAAATCCGCCAGTCCGGCGGCGTGGTCGAGATCGAGATGGGTGAGGATGATGTGGCGCACATCGGCGGGGTCGTAGCCCAGCGCCTGGATCTGCCGGATGGCGGTGTGATGCTCGGCGGGCCGGATGCCCAGCAGAAAGCGGCCGGGGCCGACGAAGCGGCCGGGATCGCGCACGCTGTCGAGCCCGAATCCGGTATCCACCAGCACCAACCCGGTCCTGGTCTCGATGAGCAGGCAGTGGTCCACCATGCCCATGGCCATGGTGCCGCAGTTGAGGTGATGAATCCGCACGCGACGAGCGTTCCAGACGCTCACCGGCCGGTCAATCGGGATGGGAGACCATGGACTTTCTCATATCGGGCGTTGTGCCCGAATGATTTCCGCCAGCTGTTCGTAGTCCTCCACGCGCGCCGTCGATCCCCGGAACACCAGGCCGAGGGTGCGCCCCGGCGCCGGCGCCGCGAAACGGGCGATATCCAATGTGCCACGGGAGGTTTCGGCCGCCACGGCCATCTCGGGAATCAGCGTCACCCCGAGCCCTCCACCCACACACTGCACCACCGTCGTCAGCGAGGCCGCGCGGGTATCGCCGACCGGTCCCGGACGCACGTCCTGGGACCGGCACAGATCCAGCGTCTGATCCCGCAGGCAGTGCCCCTCGTCGAGCAACAGCAGCGGCAGCTCGTCCAACGCCGCGGGTGCGATGTCGCTCCGCCCGGCCAATGCGTGCCCGAGGGGCGTGACCAGCACGAATTCCTCGGTGTAGAGCGGGATTTCGACCATGCCGGTGGCCTCGGACGGCAATGCCATCATCGCGACGTCGAGGACGCCGCTGCGCAGCCCGTCGAGCAGCCGCGCGGTCTGATCCTCGATGACGTGCGGCACCAGAGCGGGCAGCCGCCGGCGCAGCTCCGGCAGCAATGTCGGCAGCACATAGGGCGCGACGGTGGGGATGATGCCCATGCGCAGGGTGCCGCCGAGGCCGTCGCCGGCCGCGGTGGCGACGAAACGGTCGGCGGCCTCGAGGGTCGCCATCGCCTGCGGTAGCAGCCTTTTCCCCGCAGCGGTCACCAGCACCCGGCGGGTGCTGCGCTCGATCAGCTGCAGGCCCAGTCCGTTTTCCAGTGATGCCAGCGCCTGCGATAACGTGGGTTGGCTCACATTCAGGTGAGCCGCGGCGGTCCCGAAGTGGCGATATTCCGCAATCGCCACGAACGCACGCAGCTGTGACAGGGTGGGCTGATAAGTCTGATCAGTCACGCCTATCAGTATAGTGCAACTGATCACCTTTACCTTTTACTGGGTTTTGGGCATGATCGACAACGAAATGCTTCGACGGTGTCCCGCACAAGGGCGACCCGTCACCCGCGTCCCACGACGAGTCCCTCTACGACAAAAGGAGACAACATGGCTCTGCTGACCATCGGCGACCAGTTCCCCGCCTACAACCTGACGGCGGTCATCGGCGGTGACCTGTCGAAGGTGAACGCGCAGCAGCCCGACGACTACTTCACCCAGGTCTCGAGTGACGACTACGCCGGTAAGTGGCGCATCGTCTTCTTCTGGCCGAAGGACTTCACCTTCGTGTGCCCGACCGAGATCGCCGCCTTCGGCAAGCTGAACGAGGAGTTCGCCGACCGCGACGCCCAGGTCCTGGGTGTGTCGGTCGACAACGAGTTCGTGCACTTCCAGTGGCGCGCCCAGCACGAGGATCTCAAGACCCTCCCCTTCCCGATGCTGAGCGACCTCAAGCGTGAGCTCGTCACCGCGACCGGCGTGCTGAACGCCGACGGTGTCGCCGATCGCGCGACCTTCATCGTCGACCCGAACAACGAGGTCCAGTTCGTCTCCGTGACCGCCGGTTCGGTCGGCCGCAACGTCGACGAGGTGCTGCGCGTGCTCGACGCCCTGCAGTCCGACGAGCTGTGCGCCTGCAACTGGAAGAAGGGCGACCCGACCATCGACGCCGGTGAACTGCTGTCCGCGAGCGTCTGATCACCGAAAAGGAAGTGCCTGCCCGTGTCTGTTGAAAACCTGAAGAATTCGCTTCCCGAATACGCCAAGGACCTCAAGCTCAACCTGTCGTCCATCGCGCGGTCGACCGTGCTGAACGAACAGCAGCTGTGGGGCACCCTGCTCGCCGCGGCGGCCGCCACCCGGTCGGCCACCACCCTGCGCGAGATCGGCGAGGAGGCCGCCGACACCCTGTCCGCGGAGGCCTACAACGCGGCACTGGGCGCGGCCTCGATCATGGGTATGAACAACGTGTTCTACCGGGGCCGGGCGTTCCTCGAGGGTCGCTACGACGACCTGCGGGCCGGACTGCGCATGCAGATCATCGGCAATCCGGGCGTCGACAAGGCCGATTTCGAGCTGTGGTCGTTCGCGGTGTCGTCGATCAACGGCTGCCAGCACTGCCTGGAGGCCCACGAGCACACCCTGCGCGAGGCCGGCGTATCACGTGAGGTGATCTTCGAGGCGCTGCGTGTCGCCGCGATCGTCGCCGGCGTCGGCCAGGCCGTGCAGGCCAGCGAGACACTGGCCGCCGCCGCGGTCTGACACTCGAAACGCGTCTCTCACGAGGCCCCGTCCCGTCCATCGGGACGGGGCCTCGTACGTGTTGCTACGGGTACGCTGGGACAGCATGAGCCAATGGGAAAGCGACGGCACGCAGGTCGAGGTGGTTCGGGTCTTCACCGACGTCACCGGCCGGCTCGGTAACCCACTGGGCATCGTGCGCGCGGACGCGGTGACCGAGGTCGATCACCAATTACTGGCGGCCCGGATCGGTCACAGCGAGACGGTGGTCCTCGACGATCCGGTATCCGGCCGCACGCGGATGCGCATCTACACCCCCGCGCGGGAGCTGCCGTTCGCAGGGCATCCGACGGTCGGAGCGGCGTGGTGGCTGGCCGATCAGGGGCATCCGGTGAAGATCATCGATGTCCCCGCCGGTCCTGTCGAAATCCAGATGCTCGACGACGGACTGGTCTGGATCCGCGCCCGCGCCGAGTGGGCGCCCGAATTCACGTTC
Organism: Nocardia kruczakiae NBRC 101016; assembly: GCF_001612965.1. Classification (GTDB taxonomy): domain Bacteria; phylum Actinomycetota; class Actinomycetes; order Mycobacteriales; family Mycobacteriaceae; genus Nocardia; species Nocardia kruczakiae. The sequence goes on along the minus strand of NZ_BDBL01000067.1, from coordinate 19,869 downwards.
GACGAATTCTCCGATGCCGCCTTCCTCGACACGGTCGACCCCCGCCACTTCACCGACGGCCAGCACTACGTATGGGCCTGGACGAACGAGGCGCGCGGTGCCGTGCATGCGCGAATGTTCGCTCCCGCCTTGGGAATCGCCGAGGACGAGGCGACGGGCGCGGCCGCGATCGCACTCACCGCGAAGTTGCGCCGCAGTCTGATCATCACCCAGGGCGCGGGCTCGCAACTGTTCACCGAATGGGATTCCGACGGCTGGGTGCGCCTGGGCGGGCGCGTCGTGGCCGACCACCCCGTGCTCCTCTGAGGAGACGGGCTCAGGCGACGGCGGCGATCAACATGTACGCGGTCCCGAGGTCCATCACCACGTGCGGAACGACGCCGATCGCGCCCGGCGTGCCGGCCGGATGCGAAATACTGTGCCGCAGCACGGTTCTCGTTCGCGGGAACAGTAGCAGGAGACCGTCGAGCGTGAACAGGGCGGCCGCGACCGCCACGGGCACGACCGGCGGGCCACCCGCACCACGCATCTGCGCATGCCCCATACCGTGGTGGTGCCCGGCCATCACCCACAGCATCGCCGCCGCCGCGACCAGGTGGTAGACCACCGCCGGGAGGCGGAATTCGGCGCCGCCGTCCCCGGATGTCGCCCGCCAGTGCGCGATGCGCACGATCGACAGCCCCGCGTACACGACGATCATGGCGATGAGCACCCCGCGAATCGCATCGGGCGCGGCCGCCGCGGGGAACAGCAACATCGCGAGCATGACCAGGCACATCAGGAGATGAGCCGCATCGGATTCGTGCTCGTCGGCGCCGATCGGCCACGTCCCCGGCCGTGATCCACCCGAATCTCCCGGCGCCACCGGCACCGCCACGTGCCGTACGAGCACGATGCCCGCCGCGGCGACGAACGCCACGATCACGCCCCAGCGCAACACCTCGTGCTCGGTCACGAAAGAGCCCACACCCCACCACCTTCCGACGCGCGGCGTGTCCGCCTTCGCACACCATGCTCGCACGGCGAGGCATCGTGCACCGCTCGTCGGGCGGCTGGGGGCACCGAAGAGGCAGCTGACGGGCAGAGCGCGAACTCAGCCCAGCGCGCGGCCTATCGCCGCCGCCAGCTCGGCGATCTGCTCGTCGGTGATGACGAATGCCGGCGAGATCTGCAGCGCGCCCTGCCCGGCCGAGCGGGTGGAAACCCCTTCGGCGCGTAACGCTTTCACCATGGCCGGACCCTCGGACGGATCGGCGAGCTGGACCCCGGCCACCGCGCCCAGCCCACTGCGTACCTGCGCCACGCGGGGATGTCCGGTCAGCGACGCGAGGTGTTCGTGCAGCAGCGATTCGATGTTCTTGCTGGCGTCGAGCAGATGTTCGCGTTCGATGATGTCGAGGTTGGCCATCGCGGCGGCGGCCGATCCGGCGTGGCCGCCATAGGTGTAGCCGTGCCGGAACCACACGCCGCCACCGAAGAACGGTTCGGCCACCCGCGGCGCCACGAAGACCGCGCCCATCGGCAGATAGCCGGAGGTCAGGCCCTTCGCGGTAGTCATCAGATCCGGTTCGAGCCCGAATCGGGTGGAGGCGAACCAGGATCCGCCGATCCGCCCGAAGCCGGTGACGACCTCGTCGGCGACGAACAGGATGTCGTTGTCGCGGCAGAGGCGGCGGACCTCGGTGAGATAACCCTCCGGCGGCAGATACACCCCGCCCGCCCCGATGATCGGCTCGCAGAAGAACGCCGCGATACGGTCGGCGCCCACCTCGTCGATCAGTGCCCGCAGCGCTTGCGCCTGGTCGAATTCCACCGTGCGGGTATCGGCCATCAGCTCGCCGTAGCCCTCGTGATTGACCTCGATGCCGGCCAGCGCCGTTCCGGCAACGTGCATTCCGTGATAGGCCAGCCGGCGGCCGACCAGCAGCGTCTTGTCCGGACGGCCCTGTTCACGCCAGAACCGGCGGGCGAGTTTCGCGGCGGTGTCGACCGAATCCGACCCACCGGAGGTGAACATGATCTTGCTGCCCGGCACCGGCGCCAGCTCCGACAACCGCTCGGCCAGCCGTTGGGTCACCGGCGAGGTCAGGTCGCCGAAGTTCGAATAGTGTGCCAGCGTCGACAATTGCGCCGCGACCGCATCGGCGATCTCGCGGCGGCCGTGACCGACGTTGGTGAACCACAGCCCCGCCGTCGCATCGAGGTAGCGTCGCCCGGCCTCGTCCCAGATGTAGGCGCCCTCACCGCGGGCGACCACGAAGGCGCCGTCGCGCTCCACCGCGCCCATATCCGCGAACCCGTGCCACAGCGAACCCATGCTCGGCTCCTCTTCCCGTCATCCGGTGGCGATGGGCCTGCCCGATCGCCTGCGCCGCCAGACTACCCGCGCCGCGCCCGAGCAGGCCCGGTCGTCGCGCACGCGCAATCCACCGGCAACCGCGGGTCAGACCGGGACGGGAGCATCGCGACGGTGGTGCAGCGACCCCAGCCACGCCACCGCGATCGCCAGCAGCGTGATCACCGCGGCCAGCATCACCACCCCGATCAGCAGCGACGGATAGCCCTGCACGCGCGGATCCAGGAACGGGTACGGATACCAGTCCACGATCTCGCCGCGAATCAGGCTGTAGCCGCAGTAGAGGATCGGATAGATCAGCCACCCGCCGATGAGCGCCGCCGAGACCCGCAGCCGCGCCGACACCAGAATCCAGTCGGCGACGACCACGATCGGCAGCACCCGATGGAGAATGTCGTTGATCCACTTGTCGGTGAGCATCACATCGATGTTCGCCAGCAGCACCGCGTAGATCACCGCCGTGATCAGCAGGTACAGCGTGGCCGCGCCGCGCACCACCTGCCAGCGCCGCGCGGCCGGGTCCAGCAGGCCGCCGCCCAGCAGAACGAGCACGCCGGCGAGATTGGATTCGATGGTGAAGTAGCTGAGGTAGTTACCGAGGGAGAAGCCCGGCGAGCCGTGGGCGCGCAGCGGAATCCACAGCAGCGCAACAATTCCCAGTGCACCGACGACGATCCGCAGGATCCGGATCCAGATCGGCGTCCCCGCGCGGGCCATCATCGTTCGATCCTCGCATACCGGTCGGACCGGGAGGTGATTTCACCACCGGCACCAGGGCTGCGGGCAGACGACGGCCTGGGCCACCGGCGTCATCCGGTGGCACGGAAAGTTCTCCGGGCCTAGGCCGATGCGATCGGCGAGGTGCGCTGCCTCGTCGCGGGCTCCGCCGCCACCGGCCGGCGCAGTGTGTTCGACGCGGTCGTCGCTACCGCGTGCACACCCTCGCGCACCAGTGCGGCAATGCCCAGCAGCACCGACACCACGCGGAGTCCACGGACCCACATCGGCGTTCCGGAACCAGCAGTCATGGCCCGATGGTGGCACAGCCGGCCCCGGCCGGGAACCAAGATCATCCAATAGCAACGATTCGGTTATCTTCCCGATTCGGCGTCCCGACCAGCGCGGGAACGGGCCGGACGGCCGGTTTCGCTACGCTGGTCGATGCAATGACCTCGACTGCCACCACCCGCGAGCTGCGCGCTCGCCTGGCCGACCTCTCCCTCCGCGACGAACACCGGCTGCGCCGACGGCTGGACAAGGCGCACGGCAACGACGGTGAGATCGAGCGGCTGGAGCGCGAGATAACCGCCGCGCAGGCCCGTATCGAGACCCGCCGCGGCGCCGTCCCGGCCATTCGTTATCCCGAACAACTGCCCGTCTCCGCCCATCGCGACGATATCGCCGCCGCGATCGCCGCCCATCAGGTCGTGGTGATCGCCGGTGAGACGGGCTCCGGTAAAACCACGCAGATCCCGAAGATCTGCCTGGAACTCGGGCGCGGGATCCGCGGCACCATCGGCCACACCCAGCCTCGGCGGCTCGCGGCCAGGACGGTGGCCGAACGCATTGCGGCCGAACTCGATACCGAACTCGGCGACGTCGTCGGCTACACCGTGCGCTTCACCGATCAGGCCTCCGATCGCACCCTGATCAAATTGATGACCGACGGCATCCTGCTCGCCGAAATCCAGCGCGACCGGCTGCTGCGCCGCTACGACACGATCATCATCGACGAGGCGCACGAGCGCAGCCTCAACATCGACTTCCTGCTCGGCTACCTGAGGTCGCTGCTGCCGAAGCGTCCGGACCTCAAGGTGATCATCACCTCCGCGACCATCGACCCGGAGTTGTTCGCCCGCCATTTCGCCGATCCGGTCTCCGGGGAGCCCGCGCCCATCGTCGAGGTGTCGGGCCGGTCCTATCCGGTCGAAATCCGGTATCGCCCGCTGGCTCCCGAGATGACCGACACCGACGACGAGGACGAGTTCGAGGAGCAGCCGGCGCCGCGTCGCGGCCGTCCGAGCGGACGCGGCAGCGCCGAGGACGCTCGCGACCAGACCGATGCCATCGGCGACGCGGTGCGCGAACTGCTCGCCGAGGGCGACGGCGATGTGCTGGTCTTCCTGTCGGGTGAACGCGAGATCCGCGACACCGCCGACACCCTGCGCGAGCTGAAACTGCCACGGACCGAGATCGTCCCGCTGTACGCGCGACTGTCCGCGGCCGAACAGCACCGGGTCTTCCAGCCGCACACCGGCCGCCGTGTGGTGCTGGCCACCAACGTCGCCGAGACCTCGCTCACCGTGCCGGGCATCCGCTACGTGGTGGACCCGGGCACCGCGCGCATCTCCCGCTATTCGATGCGCACCAAGGTGCAGCGCCTGCCGATCGAGCCGATCTCACAGGCCTCCGCACGGCAACGGTCCGGGCGCTGCGGACGTGTGGCCGACGGTATCTGCATCCGGCTCTACTCCGAGGAGGACTTCGAGTCCCGCCCGGCGTTCACCGAACCGGAGATCCTGCGCACCAACCTGGCCGCGGTCATCCTGCAGATGACCGCGCTGGGGCTCGGCGACATCGAGAGCTTCCCGTTCGTGGAGGCGCCGGACCGGCGGGCGATCCGCGACGGTATCGCCTTGCTGCTGGAACTCGGCGCGCTCGGACGCCCCGGTGAGACGCCCGCGCCCGCGCGTGGTGCTCGCCGGCGCCGCGGACGCGGCAGCGACACCGCCGCCGGGGGCCACGTGCGCGCGCCGGAGGGCGGAGACGAACTGGCACTCACCGCGGTGGGACGGCAGATGGCCCAGCTGCCGGTCGATCCGCGGATGGCGCGCATGCTCGTCGCCGCGGAGGCCAACGGCTGTCTGTCCGAGGTGCTGGTCATCGTCGCGGCGCTCTCGATCCAGGACGTGCGGGAACGGCCGGCCGAATTCCAGCAGGCCGCCGACACCAAACACGCCCGGTTCACCGTCGAGGGCTCGGACTTCCTCGCCTATCTGCGCCTGTGGGACTATCTGCGTGGACAGCGGAAATCGTTGTCGTCCAACCAGTTCCGGCGACTGTGCCGCGACGAGTTCCTGCACTATCTGCGCATCCGGGAATGGCAGGATCTGCAGGGGCAGCTGCGCACCATCACCAGGAGCCTCGGCTGGTCCGCCGCGGAATCGATCGCCCCGCAACAGAATCCGGAAGCGCTGCCGTGGGACGGCGACGGGATCCATCGCGCGCTGCTGGCGGGCATGCTGTCGCATATCGGTGTGCGCGAGGCGGAATCGCGGGAGTTCCTCGGCGCCCGCGGCGCGAAGTTCATGATCTTCCCCGGTTCGGCCCTGGCGAAGAAGCCGCCACGCTGGGTGATGGCGGCCGAACTGGTGGAAACGTCGCGACTGTGGGGCCGTATGGCCGCGCGGATCGAGCCCGAATGGGCCGAACGGCTCGCTGGTGACCTGGTCAAACGCAACTACTCGGAACCGCACTGGTCCTCCCGGCGCGGCGCGGCGATGGCCTACGAGCGGGTCACTCTCTACGGCATTCCGCTGGTCACCCAGCGCCGCGTCGACTTCGGCCGCATCGATGCGCAACTGTCGCGGGAGCTGTTCATCCGGCATGCACTGGTCCAGGGCGAATGGCAGACCCGGCACGGGTTCTTCCACCGCAACCGCGAACTGCTCGACGACGTGGCCGATCTGGAGCATCGGGCGCGCCGGCGCGACATTCTCGTCGACGACCAGGTGCTGTTCGATTTCTACGATCAGCGCATCCCCGCGGACGTGGTGTCGGTGCGGCATTTCGACAGCTGGTGGCGCAAGGCCGAGCGCGAGGACCCGCGTCTACTGGACTTCTCGACCGCCACCGTGGTCAATGCGCAAGCGGCCCAGCTGGATCCGGCCGCCTACCCGGACAGCTGGCGGCAGGGCGAACTGAGTTTCCCGCTCACCTACCAGTTCGAGCCGGGACAGGCCGACGACGGCGTGACCGTGCACATCCCGGTCGCCCAGCTCGCCCACGTGCGGGCCGTGGGCTTCGACTGGCTGGTCCCCGGCATGCGGGAGGAACTCGCCGCCGCACTGATCAAGACCCTGCCGAAACAGCTGCGCCGCAGCGTCGTTCCCGCACCGGACTTCGCGAAGGCCGCGCTGGCACGGCTGACCCCACGCGCCGAACCGCTGCGCACCGGACTGGCCCGCGAGCTGTCGGCACTGGCGTCGACCTCGATCGCGCCGGCCGACCTCGACCCGGGCGCCCTGCCCGATCATCTGCGGATGACGTTCGCCGTCACCGGTCCCGACGGCGCGATCCTCGCCCGAGGCAAGAGCCTGGCCGCCATGAAAACTCAACTGTCCCAGCAGGTTTCGCAATCGGTGGCGAAGGCGACGAGTGCGGCCGAACGAGCGCCGGCGACGGTGTGGACGGCGCAGACGCTGGGTACCGTGCCGCAGACCATTCGGCGTGAGGTCGGCGGTCAGACCATCACCGGCTATCCCGCCCTGGTCAGCGAGGGTGACGGAGTGGCCGTACGCGTGTTGTCGTCGCCGGCCGCGCAGCGCGCCGCGATGCGTACCGGCACCAGGGCGCTGCTGCTGCGCGAAATGCCGGCCGCGCAGCGCTCGGTCACCTCGGGACTGTCGGCCGCCGATCGCCTCGCGCTGAGCCAGAGCCCGTACGGATCGATGGACGCGCTGCTCGACGACTGCCGCGCCTGCGCGGCCGACGAACTGATCGCCGCACACGGTGGTCCGGTACGCAGTCCGGAGCAGTTCACCCGGCTCGTCGCCCAGGTGCGACCGCAGTTCGCCGGTGCGGTCGCGCGCGTTCTCGCACTGGTCGTCCCGGTGCTGGCGGCGGCGCACCGGGTGCGGACCGCACTGGCCGACACGAGCGATCGCGATATCGCCGACGATGTCGCCGGGCAGCTCGACGAACTGGTCTTCGCCGGTTTCGTCAGCGAATTCGGCACCACCCGGCTCCGCGAGATTCCGCGGTATCTGCACGCCGCCGAGGCACGACTGCTCGCGCTGCCCGCCTCGGCCGATCGCGACCGGCAAGGCGCGGCCGAGCTGGATCGGGTGCACGCCGCGTACGCGCGACTGCTCGACCGTCTTCCCGGCGCGCGTCGCACGGCCGCCGACGTCACCGAGATCTGGTGGATGATCGAGGAACTGCGGGTGAGCCTGTTCGCACAGCAGCTGGGCACGCCCTATCCGGTGTCCGCCAAACGGATCATCAAGGTCATCGACGGAATCGGCGCGGCGCCGGCCGGGGCCCGGCCCCGCTGATCAGTCGGCGCCGGCGGCCACCGAACGTTCGGCGCGGTGGCGGCGCAGATCGTCGATCTCGCGTTCGAAATCGTCGGCGGAGCTGAAGGACCGGTAGACCGACGCGAAGCGCAGATAGGCGACCTCGTCCAGATCGCGCAGCGGCCCGAGGATGGCCAGACCGACCTCGTGGCTCGGCACCTCCGGAGAACCCTTCGCGCGCACCGCGTCCTCGACCTGCTGGGCGAGCAGGTTCAGGGCGTCGTCATCGACCTCACGCCCCTGGCAGGCCCGGCGGACGCCACGGATCACCTTCTCGCGGCTGAACGGTTCGGTGACACCGCTGCGCTTGACCACCGAGAGGATCGCGGTCTCGACCGTGGTGAAGCGGCGCCCGCACTGCGGACACGCGCGACGGCGCCTGATTGCGCTGCCTTCCTCGGCCTCACGCGAGTCGACCACCCGCGAATCCGGGTGCCGACAGTACGGGCAATGCATCCGGGATCCTTCGTCGATGCCTGCGTCGGTTCGCGACGAGCTGCCTGCCCTCGACCTGTTCCGCCGATACAGCCGCACTCACCACGTATGTCCTGAGCGTCTTTCAGGATACCCGTACAGCGTTCGCCCCGGCCCATGCGGACCCGCGACCGGGCCCGCTCACGCCGTCAGTTGCCATTGGCTCGTCAGGTCGGTGAGCAAATCCGGCAGGCGATTCAGCAAGCGCCCGGCAGCGAGATCACCGGCGAACGGCACCGACAGCACCTGGCGGGCGAGCCCCGGAGCGGCCTGCATCCGTTCGTAACAGGGCACCAGATCGCCGGTGATGTAGGTCCAGCGCGGGTCGCGGTCGGCCCAGTTGAAGGCGGGCAACGGGGTGCGCAGCGTCATCGTGCGCCCGTCGACCTCGACCGAGACGGTGGCCGGTGCGAACACACCGGGTGCGCGAACTCCGGGCACCGCGGGTTTCGCCGCCAGGGTGCTGACGTAGGTCATCACCCGGCCCATCGCGCCCTGCCCCCGCGAGGTGACATCCCATTGATCGGCGATGATCTGATTCTGTTCGCGATCGGTCATTCGCATCAGCGCGTCGTCGTACCCGGCGACCGTGCCCGTCGCGAGTGAGCGCCAGGCCTGCACCGCGTTGTCGTCGAGCACGCCGGCCGCGTACATCTCCTCGATCGCGGGCAATCCTCCGGCGATGTAGGCCTCGTGCATCGGCACCTGGTCGAGGAAGATGTGCTTCTGCATGATCATCAGCCGGGTCTGGAACCACGCCAGATCCTCGGCGGTGAGCCGCGGGCCCTCGGTGGCCAGGAGCCGGATGTCGGCGGGCAGTGCCGCGACGAGCTGCGGCGGGGTGGCCCGCAGCAGATCCGCGACCGCGCCGCCGAACTGGTGGATCCCCGGCACGCTGAGAATCGTTGCCACATCGCTCATATCGAAGAATCCCGAGGCGAACGATCCGCCTGCCAGTCCGGCCAGCCCGGTCCAGTAGAACTCCGGATGGGCGGCCGTCAGCCGGAGGTAGTTCACGTAGACCTGGGTGAAGGTGCGCGAATTCGCGGCCACCCCGCGGATCGGATCCCACGCGGCCAGGTCGATATCGGCATCGGCGGTGGCCACCGTCAGCCAATACTGGTGTAGCAGAGCCGCATACCGCCGTGGCGCGATCCCGTCGGCGCGGGCCTGCTCGAGTGCCGCGGCCAGCATCGAAGTATTCGACGGCAGCTCCGGATTCAGGCCGCCGGCGCTCTCCCCGGCCCCGTTCACCACCGGAATGTCCAGATATGCGGTGTATCCCGCCTCCGCGCGCACCGCGGGTGCCGCGGCACAGGCGATCACGAAACAGATGAGCAGTGCGGCCGTGCGTGCGAACAGTCGCGGCAACGCCCGATGGAGGGTGTGCACCATGATGCCTCGTCCTCGAAATCCGTTGGCGGAGAATGTAGCCCCGATCACATTCCGAGCAGAGTAGCAACATGTTTCAGTTGTGGATCAATAAATCCGGCCATGCAATTGCGTGGCCCAAGAGCCTTGGGCCACGGCCTATCGCGACGCCGGAACCACGAGAGTGCGCCCGGCGGCCACTTCGGTGCCACGCAGTCCGTTCAATTCCACGATGCGTGCCACGGTGTCGCGCACCGCCTCCCCCGGCGCCACCCGCTGCGCGAGGTCGGACAGCGACTCGCCGGGCTGCACCTGGACCGTCTGCGTGGATGCCGGACCGCCCGCGTCACGCAGCTGCGCCACTCCCAGGAGCCCGCAGACCACGGCCGCGGTGAGCAGCGCGGTCGCAGCGAGCGTGGCCAGCCCGATACGGGCCTGTTCCACCCGCTGGAGCGGATGCGGCCCGCGAGCCGGCGCGGCGACCGGCACCCGGTTGTAGCCCGCCACGACATGCGGGCGCTGCAGACCACGGGGACGCCGCAGGTCGGCCCGGCGGTGGCGCCGAACCGGCCGCACGGTATGGACGGGAGCATCACCGGACGAGCCGGCCCGGGTGCCGATCGTGGTGAATTCATCGACCGCGGTACGCATCTGACGACCTCCATGAATGCTGTGACGAGTGCTGGGCGGATGGATCACAGGGGTATGAGAGTTGTGGCGTATTCGCTCATCTGTTCGAAGAACTGATGTTCGATTCTTACCACGCGGCGCCGACAAAGTCACCAGCCACGCCGACATGCGTCGAACAGATGTTTGAAACCTGGCCCCGGGCGGACTACATTCGAAGCACGCGATCCGGCGGCGCCGGCAGAACCCGACAGACACGCCCCGGCAGACAGACGAACGGAGGACGGCGAGCGTGAGCGAACGTACGGTGGTCGGACACGAGGAGGCGGCCGGCAACGGCACGGTCTCCCCCGACGGCGCCCAGGCGCCGGCCGGTGACACCGAAACCCCCGGCAACGGAGCGGATCTCACCGTCCGCCAGCGCAAGGTTCTCGAGGTCATCCGGACTTCGGTGAACGAACGCGGCTATCCGCCGAGCATCCGCGAGATCGGCGACGCGGTCGGACTCACCTCCACCTCGTCGGTCGCGCATCAGCTACGCGCGCTCGAGCGCAAGGGCTATCTGCGCCGCGATCCCAATCGTCCGCGTGCGGTCGACGTCCGCGGCCTGGACGAGACCGCCGTGCGGGCGGCCGGTGCCGCGCCGGTGCTGCGCGCGGTGGCGACCGAAACCTCCGACGCGACCCCGGCGCCCACCTATGTGCCGGTGCTGGGCCGCATCGCCGCCGGTGGGCCGATCCTCGCCGAACAGGCGGTCGAGGATGTGTTCCCGCTGCCGCGCGAACTGGTCGGCGAGGGTTCGCTGTTCCTGCTCAAGGTCGTCGGCGAATCGATGGTCGACGCGGCGATCTGCGACGGTGACTGGGTGGTGGTCCGCCAGCAGAACGTGGCCGACAACGGCGATATCGTCGCCGCGATGATCGAGGGCGAGGCGACGGTCAAGACGTTCAAACGCACCGGCGATCAGGTGTGGCTGATGCCGCACAACCCGCTGTTCGACCCGATCGACGGTAACGATGCCCAGATCCTGGGCAAGGTCGTCACGGTGATCCGCAAGATCTGAGCGCGGTGGCCCGTCCGGGTTCAGCGGCGGAAGCGGTCGCGTAGCACGGGATCGTTTTCCCACCACAGTCCGCTCTGGACCGGCGCCTCCGCATGCGCCGTCGTCGCGGCGGCGGGCGCGGGCGAGGTCCGGGCCGCCTCGCTCGCCGGCGGCGCCGAAAGTTCTTCGGCCGCATCGAGTTCGGCGTCCATCCGGGCGGCGTTGCGACGTTCGTCGGCCGCCCACGACCGCATCAGGGTCAGCAGATAGGGCAGGCCGAGCACGTCGCCGAGCACCCAGATGATGCCCGCGCCGATGATCTGGTCCATCCGCAGATCCGGGCCCCACGTCCGGCCCACCTCGGTGTAGTAGTCCACCGCCACCAGCGGCCCGAACCACAGCACCAGCCCCAGTACCCCGTCTGCCAGTGATTCGAACACCGTGATCAACAACGACACGGCCTGCGAATAGCGATGCGGAACCGGATCGGTCTGCAGCCGCGAATAGAAGTACAGGAATCCGACGGCCACCAGCAGCAGTCGGGTGAGCGCGTCGACCACCCCGTGCCGCAGCACCGCTTCGTACCACGGGGTCAGGATCAGCAGCCAGGGTGTGGCCAGGATGGCGATCGACGGAACCAGCGGATAGGTCATCGCCCGGGCCGGCGCCGAGGCGAGTACGCGGTCCAGCCGCTCGCGTCCCGCCGGGCCGAGCCCGTCGCGCAGCACCGTCAGCGGCCGACCGGTCGCCAGGCCGAACGGCACCACGTAGAGCAGCAGCAGTATCTGCAGCGCCCGCATCCAGAACAGGGTGCCGGAGTACACGCCGATCACGCTGATGCCGGTCAGCAACCACACTCCGAGGCCGACCGCCCCGAACGCCCAGCTGCGTCCCGCCGACTCCGCACTCCCGCGCCGGTCGGCCCGCCGGCGAGCCAGGCCGTAGCCGAGCCCGAGCGCGGCGGTCACCACGATCGTCGAGGTGTCCCAGCGCCATTCCTCGATGACGGATTGCACGGTCAGCGGCGTGTCGATCCATCCCACGGCAGCCAGTATCCACCCGGCTTTCGGGAGCGTTTGCGCCGGTCCGGCGGGGTGTCCGGTTAGTTCTGATTACCGGATTCGTGGGTGTGCGCGACATCCGGTGAGCGATGCGCGGGGCCGTGCGACTCGGCGCAGTGGCCGCTCGGCACGGCGCCGAGTTCGATCAGTTCGGGCTGTGCGTGATCGACCTGCAGCGTGGCGTGCTCGATGTGATGGTCGGCGGCCAGCCACCGCGCCAGATCCTGGCGCACCGCGTGGCAGTCGCGGCCGGGTTCGACCAGCACGTGCGCCGAGAGAGCGGGGGACCCCGAGGTGATCTCCCAGATGTGCAGATCGTGCACCTCGACCACCCCGTCGCGGGCGGCCATGCCGGCGCCCACCGCGGCGGGATCGATATCGGCCGGGGCGGCCTCCAGGAAGATCCGGCTCGACGCCCGGACCAGGCCCACACCCGCCTTCACCATCAGCGCGACCACCACCAGCGTCGCGATCGCGTCGGCGCGTTCGAATCCGGTGAGCATGATGACCACCCCGGCCACCGCGGTCGCCAGGAAGGCGTAGAGATCGGTGAGGATGTGCTGGAACGCGCCCTCGACATTCAGGCTGCTGCGGTTGGCGCGCGAAATCATCCAGGTGGCAGCGAGATTCACCACCACACCCACCAGCGCGGTCGCGAGCACCAGTCCACCGGTGACCGAGGGTGGCTGGATCAGGCGGCGGATCGCCTCGTAGAGCAGCCAGGCCGACAGGACCAGCAACGTCAGACCGTTGGCTTGGGCGGACAGGATTTCCACCCGCTTCCAGCCGAAGGTCATCCGCCCGGCCGGCGGTCGCGCCGCGAGGCGAATCGCCCACAGCGCCAGCGCGATCGAGGCGGCGTCGGTGAGCATGTGCGCGGCATCGGACAGCAGGGCCAGCGAGCCGGCCACCACACCCACGACCACCTCGCCGAGGAGGAAGACCACGATGACCGCGAGCGCCCCGGCCAGCCAGCGCCGATCGCTGTCGGGAGTGGCGTGCGCATGACTGTGCGCGTGCCCGTAGCCCGAGCCGTGTGTATGTCCGGCACCCATGCTCCGCACTCCTCTCCGTCGCAACCGCTCGTCATCATATGCATACATCACTATGTATGCAATATCCCCCGCTCGCACCCGCCGCGAGGGTCGGCAGCCGGGTACCCGCGCGCCGATCCCTTTATCCGGCCCCGGCGATCCGAACTCCCGCGCGATGTCCGAAGACCGCGAGCATTCCGGATAACTTTTGCGGACCTCGCACTAAATGCGTCCTGCCGATTCTTTTCTCATTCCGGGAACATTCACGATCGAAACCGCCCGAATAGCACGGGATTCACTACGGCCGGTCGCAATACGGTACGGTATACACAATCCCAGTTGCTCCGTGTCAGTGCGAAAGGGCTCGATCATGGCCAAGAAAGTCACCGTCACACTCATCGATGATTACGACGGGAAGTCCAAAGCGGATGAGACCGTGCAGTTCTCGATCGACGGTGTGGCGTATGAAATCGACCTGTCGACATTGAATGCCGGGAAGCTGCGCGGGGCACTCGAACCCTGGACGGAAAAGTCCCGCAAGGTCGGCCGCCTCAAGTCCGGCGGCGGCACCCGCACCAAGTCCGCGGCCGACCGTGAGCAGACGGTGGCGATCCGGGAATGGGCCAAGAAACACGGCTATAACGTCTCCGCGCGCGGCCGCATTTCCTCGGAGGTTGTCGCCGCCTATCACAAAGCGAGCAAGTAGCCGGCATCCGATCTTTCGACCGAGATCGCACGTACGCTCCGCACCCAGCGGGCCCGCAGCATCACGTCACAGCCGTGATCTTGCGGGCCCGCTCGGCGCGGTAATCTGGTTCTCTGGTTCGGCGCCGCGCCGTACTCACAAGTCGCTGGGAGTAGTTCCGAGGCGGGGTTGGTGTGCATGACAGGGGAAACCGGGATCGGTGAACTGGCTCGACGATGGCGCATCGCGATCGCCGACACCGGCTTCGTTCCCATGTCCATGCGCGAGCTGGAGCAACTGCTGGCAGGTCTGCTCGAGCAGCTCGTCGCGATTGTCGGGGCCGAACCGTTCGACGCCGCGGCCGCGGCCACGATCGGCGCCGCCCTGGTGCGCGCCAACCTCACCGACCCTCAGGTCATGCCCCGCTCCGCCCGTGCGCTGACCCCACTGGCCACCACCGTGTTCCCGCCGGGCGATCGGGTGATCGTGGTTCTGGGCGAGATGGCCCGCGGATATACCGAGGAGTTACTCGCCACCCGGGCGCGGCATCAGGAAATGCTGCACTCGGCGATGGCCGACGCCCGCAATGCCGCCGAGGCGCGATTCCGGGTGGTATTCGACAATGCCGCCATCGCCATCGGCATCGGTGACGCCGAGGGCCGGGTGGTCGACGTGAATCCCGCGATGGCCGCGATGCTCGGTGTCAGCCGCGAGTATCTGCTCGAACGCGGGGTCACCGATCTGATACATCCGGACGACCGCGTGGAATTGCGGCGCCGCGTACTGGGCGAGCTTTTGCACGCCGGCTCGGGCACGGTCCGGATGGAATTGCGCTACCCGCGTCCCGAGGGTGTCGACGGCTGGGCCACATGGGCGATCACCCTGGTGCCGGCGACCGGCGGACGGGCGGCGTATCTGCTGGTGGTCGGCGAGGACACCACGCAGCGGCGGGAATTGCAGGCCGAATTGCATCGCCAGGCCCGGCTGGACCCACTGACCGGCCTGCCGAATCGGCGGCAACTGGTCGAAGTGCTGTCGGCCATCATCACCGACGCGGGGCCCGAGGACTGTATCGGCTTGTGTTTCATCGACCTCGACGGATTCAAATCGGTCAACGACACCTACGGCCACGGAGTCGGTGATCGGCTCCTCGCGGCCGTGGCCGAGCGGCTCTCGGCGGCGGTTCCGGCGATCATGCTGGCCCGGGTGGGCGGCGACGAATTCGTCGGGCTGGTACGCCCGACCTGCGATACCGAGCACATCGCCGCGGTGGCCCAGCGCCTGCTCGACGCGCTGGCCGAACCCATCCCCGTCGACAATCACGCCCTGATGATCTCCGCGTGCATCGGCGCGATCGTCACCCCTGTCACCGGCACCGACGCCGAGCGGCTGCTCGATGCCGCCGACGCCGGGCTGTACCGCGCGAAGGCCAGCGGACGCAACCGCTGGGTCCTTCATGCGGCTGATGTCGCCGCCCGGGTGCGCGGCCTAGGATGAGCGGCGTGCAACCTCTGTTACCCGACTGGGCGGCCGACGACATCGACCCCCGGATTCCCAGCCCGGCGCGAGTGTACGACTATCTGCTGGGAGGATTCGCCAATTTCGAGGTGGATCGGTCGGTCGCGGCGCAAATGATCGAGGTCATTCCCGAAGTTCCGCGCACGGCCCGGGCCAACCGCGCATTTTTGCAGCGTGCGGTCGGTTTTCTCGCCGAGGCGGGTATCGACCAATTCCTCGATCTGGGCTCCGGAATTCCGACGGCGGGCAACGTGCACGAGATCGCGCAGCGCGTGGTCCCGGACGCGCGGGTGGTCTATGTCGATATCGATCCGGTCGCGGTGACCATGAGCCGCAAGCTGCTGGCGGACAATCCGAACGCGACCGCGGTACACGGAGATTTCACCGATATCGACGGGGTGCTCGAGCATCCGCAGGTCCGCGAGCTGCTGGATTTCGATCGGCCGGTCGCCGTCCTGATGGTGTCGATGTTGCATTTCGTGGCCGACGACGCCCTGGCCGCGACGGTATTCGAGCGACTGCGCGCCACCATCGCTTCCGGTAGTTATCTGGCGCTGTCACATCTGACCAGTGAGGGACCGCCCGAGCAGATGGACCGTATGCTCGCGGTGACCGAACGCGTCACCGGCCGCGGCGATCGGCTGCGCACCCGCGCCGAGATCATGGATCTGCTCGGCGATCTGGTCCTGGTCGAACCCGGCCTGGAATATCTGGCCCGGTGGCGGCCGGATCCGGACGAGCCGCTGCCCGAGGTCCGGCCCCTCGACGGCTACGCGGGTGTCGCCCGCAAACCCTGATTCGAGCCGTCACCCGGCGAGCGCCCGCGCGAAATCGGGCCATGCCTCGTGCAGGGACCGCTCCCAATACGGCCAGTCGTGCAACCCACCCGGCGTGTAGCGGTACGTGGCCGGGATTCCCCTACTCTCGGTCACCTCCTGCAGGCGCCGGGTGCATTGCGCGACGACCGCTTCCAGGGCTCCGCCGCCGACGGGATCGGCGACGGCCGGACCGTCGGCCGCACCGCCGGGCCGCGGCACCCCCGCGGTCACGAAAAGCTCTGTCCCGCGCAGTTTTTCCACATTCGCGGGCGTGCTGGGGTCGGCGTCGGTCCAGCCCGGCGAACCGTCCGGGCCCCACATGTTCCACGGATTGCCGCCGCCGGAGGCCACCACCGCCTGCACGAAGCGACGGCCCGGATCGGTACCCGTTCGAGCGCATCCGCTGAACGATCCCACCGCGGCGTACAGTCCGGGAGCCGCCTGCGCCAGCGCGAGCGCCGACGTCGCCGACATCGACACCCCCGCTATGGCGTTGCGACCCGAGGTGTGCAGCGCGGCATCGACGAGCGGCGGCAGTTCACGCGTGAGGAAGGTCGTCCATTCGTTGCGACCCAGCACCGGATCGTCGGCGAGCCAATCGGTGTAGTAGGTGTAGCGGCCGTCGAGGACGGTGACCACGGTGACGTCCTTGTCCGCCGTGAAAGCGTCGATGTCGGTGCGTGTTTCCCACGAGGTTTCGATGCCGCCGGGCCCGATGCCGTCCTCCGCGCCGTCGAGCAGGTACAGCACCGGAGCCGGCGACGAGGTCTCGGCGGGCCGCAGTACTCGCATGCTCACCGTGCGGTCCATGGCCGCCGAGTACACGAGGAGCGTCACGTGGCGGGCATCGGACTCGATGATCCGGTCGATCCGGGATCCGTCCGCGAACGAGGATGTCTCGGTCGTCGCCGTGGCGACGCCGGTCGACAGCGCCGCCACGACCGCCGACGCCAGGCACAGCACCGCCGGGCGCCGGTACCGGGACCCGAATCGCCTGCTCATCGAGTTCACACATCCTTTTCCGGCGGGGTCCGGCACCGTTGTGACGCGGGACAGCCGCTGGCTCAACGATCGAGGTGGCGGCCGACGTTCCGTTCCGGGCTGCGACGCACATCACGCTCCGGACGATCGGCGGCGAACTCACAACCGCGGCACCGGGCGCGCCGGGAATTGTCACAAGGCATCTTCTACGCGAAGTCGATCCCGGTTACAAAGGAATTCCCGCCGGTGCGCTCGAGGAACCGGCCCGCGAGAAGTGTAAGAAGTTGGCTACCGAGGTTTTCGACACCGCCGTCGAGCTGCCGGTCGAGCGCAGCGCCGTCTGGGCGCTGCTCGTCGACCCGCAGCTGTATCCGCGCATCTTCACCGGAATCGGCGCCTGTGAACGGCTCGAGACCGTCGCCGGCGCGCCGCTGTGGCAGCTGCGCATCGGAACCGCCGACACCGAGATTCGGACACTGTCGCTGACGGTGCGGGTGGGCCCGCCCGGGGAAGCTTTCGAGTTGTACTGCGCGGCAACCGGGAGCTTCGCCTCCGTGCGGCTGCGTGACATCGAGGGCGGCACCCGCGCGGTGATCACATGTTTCGCCGCCGGCCGGATACATCCGATCGCCGAGCGCACCTCGACCGCCGGGGCACAGGCCTGGCTGGACGCCGGGCTGCGGCGCCTGCGCGAATTGGTCACGGCCGCACCGACTTCGGTCGTGGTCAACCGCGAGAACACACCCCTGCGGCGGCACGCGGACGTCGCTCGCCACATCCTCGGTACGGGCGTGGTACGCACCGCGCGGCCGGACCGCAGCGTGGGGCAGCTGCGCGGACTCGCACGGTGGGGATTCAATCTGGCCGGCGGCTACGCCGCCGCGGCCGCGCATTCCCCCACCCGGATCGCCGTCGTCGACGATCGGCGCAGCCGCACCTTCGCCGATATCGACCGGCGCAGTACCGCGCTGGCCGGGGGGATGGCCGGACTGGGCCTGCGCACCGGCGATGCGATCGGCCTACTCGCCCGCAATCACGCCGGCATGGTCGAAACCATGGTCGCGGCCGGCAAACTCGGTGTGGACACGATCCTGCTGAACGCGGGTCTGTCGGCCCGGCGCATCGAGGAGATCGTGCAGCGGCACCGGCTGGCGCACGTGTTCGTCGACGCCGAACTGGAAGAACTGATCCACTATCTGCACTCCGACATCGTCCGCATCGCCACCGACGACGGCGCACCCGGCCGCACCACCATCGAGGATCTGATCACCCAGGGCGACAACGGTTTCGACAAACCCGCACGCCCGGGCCGGTTGATCGTGCTGACCTCCGGGACCAGCGGCACTCCCAAGGGCGCGCGCCGACCGCACGCCAAGGGGTTCGCCACCGTGGCGGCCCTGTTGTCGCGCATTCCGCTGCGGATGAACGACACCATGCTGATTCCGGCGCCGCTGTTCCACACCTGGGGTCTGGCCGCGCTGCAATTGAGTACCGCGCTGCGCGCCACCGTCGTCCTGCCGGAGCAGTTCGATGCCCGCGACACCCTGCGCCGGATCGCCGAGAACCGGGTCGGCACAGTGATTCTCGTGCCGACCATGGTGCAGCGGATCCTGGACCTGCCGACCCATGTGCGGGCCCGTTACGACACCTCCAGCCTCCGTATCGCGGCCAGTTGCGGCGCCCCGCTGGCCGGTGCCACGGTGCTGCGGTTCGCCGACAACTACGGCGACGTGCTCTACAACATCTACGGCTCCACGGAGGTGTCGTGGGCGACCATCGCCACCCCCGAGGATCTGCGGACCGCGCCGACCACCGCCGGGCGGCCGCCGCTGGGCACGAAAATCGCCGTGCTGGGCCCGAATCGGAAGCCCGTGCCGATCGGCGCGACCGGGCGCATCTACGTGGGCAACCACATGCTGTTCGACGGATATGTCAATTCGGCGCCGCCGGACGAGACCGACGGCATGCTCGATACCGGCGACCTGGGGTACCTGGACGCCGACGGGCGGCTGTTCATCGCCGGCCGCGACGACGAGATGATCATCTCGGGTGGTGAGAACGTCTTCCCGCGGCCGGTGGAGGAGGCACTGTCGCATCTGCCGCAGATCGCCGACGTGGCCGTGGTCGGCGTGCCGGACCACGAATTCGGGCAACGGCTGGCCGCGTTCATCGTCAAGCGGGAGGGTTCGGGCCTGGACCCGGACATGATCCGCACCTACGTCCGCAATCGGCTGAGCCGGTTCTCGGTACCGCGCGATGTCACCTTCCTGTCGGCACTGCCGCGCGGCGAAACCGGCAAGGTGCTCAAACGCCTGCTGATCGGCGGGAATGCCGAACTGACCGGCCCGTTTCATCCGGCGGCCGAGTTGTGACCGCTCACCAGGCCACACCCGGGGGGCCTCCTCATTTGTCACGAGGATGGGCGAAAGGCATCCATCGGGGTCTCGTTACGGTTACGTTATAAAGGCAGCGCAGTAAACGGGCGGGGGAAGGAAGTTTTCGCCAATGTCTGTTGCCACGCCGGGTTCTGCCGCCTCACCGAGCGCATCCGGCGACGCCACCGCCACCTCGACGCGCCCCGGCCTGACCCTGTCCGGTCAACTGC
>NZ_BDBL01000066.1 GCF_001612965.1 Nocardia kruczakiae NBRC 101016 | reverse complement strand
ACGGCCGTCGCGGCCACCGGCGCGCGGGCGTTGCTGGTTCGTCCCGCCCCGGTGGCCGGCCGGCGCACCGAGGGCAGTCGCCCGGTGGTCCGGACCCTGTTGAACGCGGGCGGCTCGCAGCGGATTCCGCTGGTGCACACCGACGATGTGGAACGCTTCCTCGTGCTCGCCACGACCTCCGACCGCACCGGCGTGGTGGATCTCGTTGCACCCGAACACGTTTCCGGCTCGCAGGCGCGGGCGATGCTGCGCAAGGCCGGTCTGCGGATTCCGCCTCGCGTCCCGGGCACCGGCGGCGTTCGCCTTCCCGATCTCGATCACGCCGCGGCACAGGGCGATTGGGATTTCCGCTACGGCTGGACCGGTCCCGAAGTGGTCGAGGACATCGTGCGCGGGCTGGTCGGCCGCCGCCCGCACGGCACCGGTTTCCGCGCCCGCCGCGGCGCGATCCCGTTGACCGACTATGTGATTCCCGCGCGCGCGAAGACGTCCGACGGACATCCGCTGGAGGTCGCCGCCCCCGAGGGCCTGGAGGGCGAATTCGACGACCGCGTCGATCCGCGCATCCCGGTGCACACCGCCACCAACACCTCCGAGGCGCTGCCCGGTCCGATGAGCCCGCTCACCATCGACCTGCAGGCCGGGGCGATCCGGCTCGCCAACGCCGCGATGGGCCATATGATCGCCCTCGACGGCATCGCCCTCGAGCATTGGACCAGCCGCGTCACCTCGGTGCTCGGCCACCACATCTTCATCAACGCCTCGATCGGCGTCCTCGCCGCGGACAATATGCCGGGCTGGGACGAGGACAGCATCCGCCGCGATGTGTACGGCACCATCCCGCCCGAGGTTCCGTTGCAACCCCAGGGCCGTCCGCCGATGCCGACCGGACTGGGTAGCACCTGGGGTACGGCCAAGGCCACCGGCCGGGTGCTGGCGACGGCACTGCGCTTCGGCACCACCACCGAAACCATCAACGCCGCCTCACATCGAGAGGCGCTGTCGCACACCGATATCGAGAAGCTGTCCGACGCGCAGCTGCACGCCCGGGCACTGTTGTGGCGGGATCGGCTCAATCAGTCCTGGGCGGCGGCCTCGATCGGCGTCATGCTGGTCGGCGCCGCGACGGCCATGCACGCACGGGGCAAGGACGACCCGGACGTGCCGATCGACGTGAACCGCCTGGAATCGGCGCGACCGATGCTGGCGGTGGAACGGCTGGCCGCGGTCTGCCGCGAGGAGCCCGCCGTTCACGAGGCCGCCCGGGCGGGCGATGTCGCCCTGGCGCGCAGCCGCTCGGCCCGCTTCGCGCAGGCCCTGGATGCCGAGCTGGCGGTGGTCGGCCACCGCGGCCCGGGAGAATGCGAATTCCTCAACCCGACCTTCGGCGACCGCCCCGAACTGCTGGTCACCGCCGCCGCCCGGGCCGCCGAACTCCCGGCGCCGAAGCGTGACGCGGTTCCCGAGCCGACCGCGCGCACCGCGCGGATGGCCGTCGGCGCCACGGTCGCGCGGGAACGCGTCCGCGATGCGGTGGTGCGCTACACGAACTGCTTGCGCATGGCGGCCCGCGAGCTGGCGGCGCGGCTGGTCGATCGGCACGAACTCAACAATGTCGACGATGCCTGGTTCCTCACGCTCGACGAATTGCTCTGGGCACCTGCGGATCTGAAGGACCGCGTGGCCCGCCGACGCGAGGAGCGGGTGCGACTGCAGGCGGTGCGGATGCCGGATCTGGTGGTCGGCCGCTGGGAACCGCAGCCGATCTCGGGGGCGCTCGCGGTCGGCGAGAGCCTCACCGGAACCGGAGTCAGCGCCGGTGTCGTCGAGGGCACCGTGAAACTGGTGCTGAGCTCCGACGACGACATCGAGCCCGGCGACATCCTGGTCGCCTCGGTCACCGACACCGGCCATACCGCGATGTTCGCCTACGCCGCCGCGGTGGTCACCGATATCGGCGGCTCGGCCTCACATGCGGCGATCGTGGCCCGCGAGTTCGGCATTCCGTGCGTGGTGGACACCAAGACCGCCAGCACGGGTCTGTCCGACGGCCAGCGGGTGCGGGTCGACGGCGCCGCCGGAACCGTCACGCTGCTGGCCGACGCGCAGGCCTGAGGCTCGCCGATTCGACGCCGCGCGAATGTCTCCGCGGCTCAGACGTGGTCCGTCGTCGATCCGGCGGACCTCGAGGAAAGGAACACCACCGTGCCGATTTCGCATGTCCTGCGGGGGTCGGTGGCCGGTCTGGCCGCCGCGCTCATCGCCGTCCTGCCCGCCGCGACCACCCCGGCATTCGCCGCACCACCACTGGTCCATACCGCGCCGGCCACGTCGGATCAGCAACAGTCCCTGGGTATTTCCGCTCCCAACGCCCGCGATATCGGTGGTTATCCGACACAGCACGGCGGCGGGAAGATCCGGTTCGGCCTGGTCTACCGCTCCGATGCGCTCAACCGGCTGACGCCCGCCGATCAGCAGAAGCTGGCGTCGCTGCAGATCGGCAAGGCCATCGACTTCCGGAGCCCGAACGAGATGAAGGCCGCCCCGGATCAGCTGCCCTCGTCGATTCCCTACAGCGCGCAGTCGATCTGGGATCCGAACAACGACTTCTATGTCATGGTGTCGAGCACCATCGCCGGCGGCCCGCAGGTTCAGCAGGACAAGCTCGGCGACGGGAAGGCCGCGCAGATCATGCGCGACTACTACCGCTGGCTGGTCACCGACGGTGCGGCGCGGGCGCAGTTCTCCGCGGCGCTGAAGGAGATCGCGAGTTCCCCGAATGCGGTGCTCTACCACTGCACTTCGGGTAAGGACCGCACCGGCTGGATGACGGCGATCCTGATGTCGGCCCTGGATGTGCCCAAGGGTCAGATCTACAAGGATTATCTGGCGTCCAACGACTATCTGGCCGCGAGCAACAAGGCGCAGATGGACGCGCTGGTGCAGCGCGGCCTGGTCACCGATCCGTCGCTGTTCGCGCCGATTCTGGGCGTGCAGGCCGATTATCTGGACGCCTCCTTCGACCAGGTCCGCCAGTCGTACGGATCCTTCGATCGATTCCTGTCCGACGGCCTGGGTGTGGACGCCGCGACGGTCGACGCCCTGAAGGCCAAGTTGCTGGACAAGCCGGGCCGCTGAGCCCACCCCGCATCCGACCACCGGCACGCCGCGCTCACCGTCGAGCGCGGCGTGCCGCCGAGGAGAGGCAGACCATGCCGGTTCATTCGGTGACGCCACGCTCGTCGACCGAGATCACCCACTACGACCTGGATACCGACGTACTGGTCGTCGGCTACGGATGTGCCGGGGCCGCAGCGGCATTCGAGGCCGCGCGCACGGGCGCCCAGGTGCTGGTGCTCGATCGTGCGGGCGGTCCGGGCGGCTCGTCGGCGATGTCGGGCGGTGAGATCTACCTCGGCGGCGGCACCCCGATCCAAACCGCCTGCGGATTCGACGACACCCCCGCCGACATGGCCGCCTACCTGACCGCCGCCCTCGGTCCCGGCGCCGACACCGCGAAGATCGCCGACTACTGCGAGCACAGCGTCGAGCATTTCCACTGGCTGGTCGACCGCGGCGTACCGTTCAAACCGTCGCTGTGGGATGCCCCGGCCTGGGTGCCGCCCACCGACGACGGCCTGATGTGGCTCGGTGAGAACAGCTGGCCCTTCACCGAGATCGCCCGCCCCGCCCCGCGCGGACATCGGCCCACCGCCAACGACTTCGGTGGCCGCCTGCTGATGCAGTGCCTCACCGCCGCGACCGAATCGACTGGTGTGACAACACTTTTCGACACCGCCGCCACCGCGCTGATCCTCGCCGGCGACGGCGCCGTCACCGGCGTGGTCGGCCGGCAGTACGGCCGGGAGCTGACGATTCGAGTCCGGCGCGGCTGTGTCCTCACCACGGGCGGGTTCGTCGACAACGACGAGATGCTCGCCGCGCACGCCCCGCTGCTGCTCGGCCATACCAAGGTCAGCGCCGGTACCGACGACGGCAGCGGTATCCGGATGGCCCAGGCGGCGGGTGCGGCGGTGCGGCACATGTCGACGGGGCAGGTGGGAATCTCCCTGATTCCCGGCTTGGCCGCGCGCGGAATTCTGGTGAACGACAAGGGACAGCGCTTCGTCAACGAGGACACCTACCCGGGCCGCATCGGCCAGGCGGCGCTGTTCACGCAGGGCATGCACGTGTGGGTGGTGGTCGACGAGGACGCGTTCGAGGCCGTGCCGGAAGAACAACGCTGGGGTGTGCAGCCGACCCATATGGCCGAAACAGCCGACGAACTCGGCGCGGCGATGGGCCTGCCGCCGGGCGCGCTGGCCGCGACGCTGCATCGCTACAACGAATTCTCCGCCGCCGGAACGGATCCCGATCAGCACAAGGCGGCGCGGTGGTTACGCCCGCTGCGTACCCCGCTGGCGGCCATCGATGTGCGGGCCGGGATTCGCCCGCCCGCCGAAGCCGGCGACCGCCGCGGCACCGGCGCGTCGGTGTTCACGCTCGGCGGACTGCACACCGACGCGCACGGCCGGGTCCTGGATATCGATGGTGCCGTCATGCCCGGACTGTTCGCCGCCGGTCGGGCGGCGGTCAATCTGCACGGACAGGGCTATATCAGCGGGACGTCGCTCGGCGACGGAACGTTCTTCGGCCGGCGCGCGGGAGTCACTGCGGCACAGGGTTAGTCGCCGGCGACGGACCGGCGCCTGTCGCCGCGCCGGTCTACGCGTGTTCCGCCGCGACGACCACCTCGTGCCGATTGCTCCGGTGCGAGCGACGGTATTCGCTCGGTGACACACCCACCTCGCGGCCGAAGTGGGCGCGCAGATTCGCCGCACTGCCGAGGCCACAGCGTTCGGCCACCACGTCGACGGCGAAGTCGGTGGTTTCCAGCAACTCCCGGGCCCGGATGATGCGCTGGGTGAGCAGCCAGCGCAGTGGTGTCGTACCGAGTTCGGCATGGAACCGGCGGGCCAGGGTCCGCTCGCTGAGTCCGCTGTGGCGGGCCAGGTCGCCGACGGTCAGCACGGTGTCGAGCCGGGTGAGCGCCCACTGCAGGGTCGCGGCCACGCCGGGATCGGCGGCGTCGAGCGGCACCGGATTCCGCAGATACTGCGCCTGCCCGCCCGCGCGGTGCGGCGGCACCACCAGCCCGCGCGCCGCGGCATTGGCGACGTGGGAACCGAGGTCTTTGCGGATCAGGTGGATACACAGATCCATCCCGGCCATGGTTCCCGCACTGGTGAGGATCCGCCCGTCGTCGATGTAGAGGACGCTCGCGTCGACATCGAGGTGTGGATACCGTTCCAGCAGCGTCGGGACATGTTTCCAATGCGTGGTCATGCGGCGGCCGTCGAGCAGGCCGGCCGCCGCGAGAACGAAAGCGCCCGAACACAATGCCGCGATGCGCGCTCCCGCCTCGTAGGCCGCCCGCACCGCCGCCACCAGTTCGGCGGGCGGATCCTCGCGCACATTCGGGGTCGCGGGCACGACGACGGTGTCGGCGGCGATCAGATCGTCGTAGTCGTAATCGGTCAGCGTGACGAACGGATCGCGCAGCGTCGCGTGCCGGGTGCCGCGAGGGCCGCACAGCCGCAGCCGATACCAGTTCTCGGCATCGATCCCCGGCGGCGGTTCGAAGAACACCTGGTACGGGATCGCGACCTCGAACACCGGCTGGCCCGGCGCCACCGCGACCGCCACCGTTCCGGGTTGTCGGGATTCGCATACCGTGTCCGCAGTCATGTCAGAAATCTAGCGCATATTGGCTCTTCTGCCACTCGATCTCGCGATCCGGCGGCTGAATAGTTGCATTCATGACTCTTACGGCCAATGCTCGCGCGGATGCGCCGCTCACCGAATCGCCGCGGCGGTGGCGGGTTCTGGCGGTGGCGAGCGTCGCGCAATTTCTCGCGATCCTCGACCTCTTCGCGGTCACCGTCGCCTTCCCGACCCTGCAGACCTCGTTCGCCGGCGCCTCCCCGAACACGGTGTCCTGGGTGCTCAACGCCTACACCATCGTGATGGCCGCGTTGCTGGTCCCCGCGGGCCGTCTCGCCGACGACACCGGGCGCCGGCGTGGATTCCTCATCGGGATCACGCTTTTCGGCGTCGCGTCGATCGGCTGCGCGGTCGCGCCGACACTGATCGTGTTGATCGCCGCGCGGGTCGTGCAGGCCGCGGCGGCGGCGCTGCTGGTTCCCACCGGCCTCGGACTGGTGCTGCCCTCCTTCGACGTGCGAGAACATCCGACGGTGATGGGCATCTGGACCGCGATCGCCGCGGCGGGCGCCAGCAGCGGCCCGGTGATCGGCGGTCTGCTGCTCGAATGGGGCTGGCGGTGGATCTTCTGGCTGAACGTGCCGATCACGCTGGCCGCGCTCGCTGTCGGGTCGCGGGTGCTGCCCGACATCCGGGCGCGCGTGCGGCGCCGGCTCGACCTGCTCGGCGCCGCACTGATTCTCGGCGCCACCGCGGCGCTGACCACCGTCTTCGTCCAGGGCGCGGCATGGGGATACGGGTCGGCGGCCACACTGGGCACACTGGCCGCAGCGATCGCTCTCGCGGCGGCGTTCACCTACCACGTGCGCCACCACCCCGATCCGGTGGTGAGTCCGGCAGTGCTGCGGCACAGCATGTTTCGTATCGCCACCCTCGGCGTGTTCTGCTACTACCTGGCCTTCGCGGCTCTCTTGCTCTCGGGCACCCTGTACCTCACCGCGCAATGGCATTACTCCGAACTGCGAGCCAGCCTCGGTATCGCACCGATTCCGATCAGCTGCCTGCTGGTGTCACCACTGTCCGGCCGCGTCGTCGCTCGTATCGGCGCCCGTGCCTCGGCCGCACTGGGTGGGCTCGCCATCGCGGCGGGCGCGGGGTGGTGGATCGCCCTGAGCGGTTGCGGCGCATCGTATCCGCTGGTCTTCCTGCCGGGAGCCGTGCTCGCGGGCATCAGTACGGCCCTGCTGCAACCGCCGCTGTTCGGCGCCTCGTCGCTGCTGCCGCCGGATCAGTTGTCGCTGGGCTCGGGCACGCTGATGATGGCGCGCCAGACCGCGTCGGCACTCGGCGTCGCCGTGCTGACCGCGATCCTCAGCCGCACCGCGGGCTACGACCTCGCCGATTTCCGCGCCGGCTGGCTCTATATGGCAGCCATGGGATTGCTGGCGGCGGGAGCCGGATGGGCGTTCCGTCCTCGTACATGACCGGATCCGACAGTGATCCGTCGTTGCGATCGCTACCCGGTAACCCAGAGGATGGGAGGCATGTCATCGAAGCATCGTGTGGTTATCGCGGCCTTTCCGGACGTGGATCTGCTCGACGTCACCGGGCCGGCGGAGGTGTTCGCACTAGCCAATCGGGAAAGCGGCGGTAGCGCCGACTACGAGGTGTTACTGGCCGGATCGGATCGAGGTGTGGTGCGTACCTCGGCCGGTGTCCGGATACTCACCGATCTGGCCTTCGACGACATCGGCACGGGCATCGACACACTCATCGTGCCGGGCGCGGTGGATCCGACCCCGACCGGCCCGGTCGCGCGAATCGACGACGATGTGGTGCGCTGGCTGCGCGAGGTCGCGCCGCGCACCGGCCGGATCGCGTCGGTGTGTGAGGGTGCGCATCTGCTGGCCGCCGCCGGACTGCTGGACGGGAGGACGGCCACCACCCATTGGTCGACGGCCGGACAGCTGGCCGCGGACCATCCACGGGTCGTGGTGGATCCGGATCCGATCTTCGTGCGCTCGGGCCGGGTGTGGACCGGCGCGGGAATCAGCGCCTGCCTGGATCTCAGCATGGCACTGGTCGCCGACGACCACGGTGAGGACCTGGCGTTGTCGGTCGCCCGGCAACTCGTCGTCTATCTGCGCCGGCAGGGCGGCCAGAGTCAGTTCAGTGTGCCGCTGAGCCGACCGGCACCGGCCCGCCGCGATATCGAACAACTGCGCACCTACATCGCGGAGAATCTCGACGCCGATCTGTCCGCCGCGGCTCTGGCGAACCGAATGTGCCTGAGCGAAAGGCATTTCGCGCGAGTATTCCGGCAGGAGATGGGGCTCACCGTGGCCGCCTACGTCGAAGCCGCGCGCGTCGAGTCGGCGCGACGGTTACTGGAAACCAGCGACTTCCCGCTCTCGCGCGTTGCCCGGTCCGCCGGACTGGGCTCGGTGGAGACCCTGCACCGGGCGTTCCTGCGGCGGCTGGGCACCAACCCCGGCGCGTACCGCCGGCGATTCCGCACCTCCGCCTGATCTCCCCGCCACGACCGGACCGGGCGCCTGCCCGGTCCGGCGCTCACCCCTGTCCGAAACACCCTGTCCCCCAAGGAAAGAAGGTAACCATGTCCGCCGTCGCCACTCCCCTGCGCCGGGTCGTCGGCCTCGACGACGAGCTGCCCCGCCTGGCCGATGCCACGGTCGTCATGATCGATTTCCAGAACACCTACCGCGAGGGGGTGATGCGGCTTCCCGAGGCCGATGCGGCACTCGCGGCCGGCGCCCGGCTGCTGGCCGCGGCCCGTGCACTGCACCGCCCCGTCGTGCACATCGTCAACGACGGCGGCCCCGGCACCCCCTACGACGTCGGCTCCGATATCGGGGCGATCATCGCCGAGGTCGCTCCCGTCGCGGGAGAACCGGTGGTGGTCAAGACCTTCCCGATGCCTTCCACGAGACGGACCTGCACGACATCCTGCGGCGCACGACTGCCGGCCCGGATCTGGTCCTGGCCGGATTCATGACCCACATGTGCGTCGCGTTCACCGCGCAGGGCGCGTTCATCCGCGGCTACCACCCCACCGTCGTCGCCGAGGCCTGCGCCACCCGCGCCCTGGCCGCCCCGGACGGAACCCCCTTGTCGGCGGAGGCGGTGCACGCGGCGGCGCTGACCACGATCAGCGACCTGTTCGGACGCGTCGCTCCCACGATCGCGAGCCTGATCGACTGACACGATGGAGAGATGACGATCGGGACCGTGAAATTCTTCCGGCCGGAGAAGGGCTGGGGCGCGATAGCCGCGGCGGAACTGCCGGACGGCTGCGACGCCTGGGTGCATTTCAGCGCGATCGAGGGCGAAGGTTTCCGATCGCTCGAGGCGGGTGAGCGCGTGGAGTTCGACTACGAGCCCGCACAGCAGGACAGTTTTCGATACCGCGCTACCCGAGTTCGCCGCGTCGACGGCGCCGATCATCACAGCGCGGCCGGGGCCTAGCCTGGGCTCAGACCCGGCCAGCCGTAGTTCGGGCGGCCGGTGGCGGCTCCCGCGCGGGCCATGGGCGGGGCCGGCGGGGTGACCGCCGGGATCTGGG
The DNA here is from genome assembly GCF_001612965.1 of Nocardia kruczakiae NBRC 101016. GTDB lineage: Bacteria > Actinomycetota > Actinomycetes > Mycobacteriales > Mycobacteriaceae > Nocardia > Nocardia kruczakiae. Next base: position 24,840 of record NZ_BDBL01000066.1, on the reverse strand, counting down.
CGCCGAGTTGGCGGCGCATCTCGTCCATGTCGAGCCAGCGGATCTGCTGGATGACCTCTTCCAACTGGGCGGCGGTCTGGAAGCCCGGATTGGAGTACACGAGCAGGCCCTCGCGGAAGGCGACGAGGGTCGGCAGGCTGCTGATCTGGGCGGCGGCGGTGAGGGCCTGCTCCGCCTCGGTGTCGACGGTGGCGTGCACGATCTCCGGGTGCGCGGCCGCGGAGTCGGCGAAGATCGGGGCGAAGCGGGTGCACCAACCGCACCAGGAGGCCCAGAAGTCGACGAGCACGATCGCATGGGTCGCGATCACCTGCTCGAAGTTCTGCTGGGTCAACGGTTGGGTGGGCATGGGTTCCTCCCGGCGTCGGCCATCGTCGAGTCCGGATTCTCCCACGGATCGCCGGTCACAGCAGGGCTCGACGGGGCGGCGTCCGCCGAGCGCTGTCGGACGGCGGCCCGGCTGGGTATCGTGGAGTTATGGGTATGGGCGACCACCCGCAACGAACACCGCTCTACGGCGTAGTGCTGCTGTTGGGCGTTCTGATCCTGGGTATCTGGGTGCACGAGCTGCCGTATGTCGGCCTGCAGGTCCTGGCCTACATCCTGCTCGTCATGATCGCGGCACCCGCCTTCGTGATGACCTTCCGCGATTATTCGCGGTGAGGGTTTCACTACCCGGTGACCAGGGCGTACCGCAACATCGTCAGCTCCTCGGCCGTCAGCCCGTGCTCGCGTAGCCAGCGGGCGGCACCGCCGTGGTCACGCCGCAGGTCGTCGAGGAATCGCAGCATCACCGCCGCTTCGACGGCCAGAATTCCGGTACTCGTCGGCGGCAGCCCGGAATAGGAGTTCAGCGCGTCGAGCCGGTTGCGTACCCGCGTCATCCGCTCATTGGTGAGGGCGTAGTCCGCCGCGATCACCTCCGGCGCCACGCCCACCGCATCGAGCAGTACCGCCGCCAGCACCCCGGTGCGGTCCTTACCTGCCGCGCAATGGAATACGACCGCCTGCCGGTCGGCATCGGCGACCAGCCGCGCCGCGGCGACGATCTCCTCCGGACTGCCGGCGAGCAGCTGTCCGTACAGCTGCGCCAGATCCACGCGCGTCTTGTCCGGCACCAGATCCCGTGCGGCGAGGGAGGATTGCGCCGATTTGCGGACCGGCAGATTCACCTTCTCGATCGCCGCGGCGGCCAGCAGGCCGTACCCTTCCCGTTCCACTTCGTCGGGCAGCCGCAGGTCGATCAGGGTACGCATCCCGACCGAGCCCAGCAGCAGCGCCACATCCGCCTCGGTCGCCTGCTGCAGGGTGCTCGACCGCAGCGCCACGCCGAATCGGGTCGTACCGCGGCCCTCGACCGGCAGTCCGCCGAGATCGCGGACGTTGTCGATTTCCTCGAAGTCGACCCAGCGCCGGGTCGCGTCGAATTCCTGGGCGATCGGATTACTCGGCACGGCCGGCCGCCGCTTCGTCGGCACGGCTGAGCCCGCACAGCCCGATCAGATCTTCGTGCAGTTCGAACCACACGGTGTGGTAGCTGTCCATGATCGGCCGCGCCACCCAGGCGTGATCACCGGCGGCGATCCGCTCGACCGCCGTCTCCAGCCGCTCGCGATACCGGGCCAGCCGCGGTGCGATCGATCCCAGCCGCTCGGCCAGGGGGCGCACCCGGGTGTGCAGTTCGGTGAGCCGGTCCAGCACCGCCGCATCGTATTCGGCGTCCCCGTGGTCGTTGGGTGTGGCCGCGTCCTTCATCTGCCACGCGGTCACGATTTCCTTCAGCTCGGCGTTGACCACGCAGAAGTCCTCGTAGGCGGCGGCCATCGCGGCGGTGTCGACCTCGCCGCGCTCGACGGACAGCAACTCGCCCAGGCGATGGCGCCCGTCGGGCGTCAGCCGCACACCCGCGGGGGTGTCGGCGCACAATCCGCCCGCCACCAGCTCCGCACACCGTGCGCTCACCTCGTCGGTGTCGCCGCCCAGGCTGGCGGCCACCGCGTCACCGCGCACCCGGCCCTTCACACCGATCAGGCGCAGCAGTTCCAGCTCGCTCACTTGCCGGACAACCGCCTGTGCCACAACGACTTCCGCATCGCCGGCGAGGGCTCCCGCGAGGTCATCGGGTGCGACCCCCGCCCAGTCGGCGAGTCTGCGCACATCGTCGAGGACCGCGCCGTCGACATCTCCACCGGCGACCTCGCCCGCCCACACCACACCGGCGCCGCCGTCGACCGTGACAGTGCGTCCCGCGAGCGCGTCCACGACACCCGGTCCACATCCGACCACACACGGCCGGCCGAGTTCCCGGCTCACCAGGGCCGCGTGCGAGGTGGTGCCACCCAATTCGGTGACCACCGCGCGGGCCGCGATCATGCCGGGCAGATCATCGGGACTGGTCGTCGGCCGGACCAGGACGACGTTCTCGCCCGCCGCCGCGCGCGCTTCCGCCTCGTCGGGATCGGTGACCACGACACCGAAAGCCAGACCTGGGCAGGCGGATTCGCCCCGGGCCAGCGCCTCGCCCGCGTCCGCCGCCGTGGTGGCGGGCTGCAGGACGGCGCGAATCTGCTCGGCCCCGACCCGCTGCAGCGCCTCCGCCGCGGTAATCAGGCCTTCCTCCGCCATCGCGACCGCGGCTCGCACCGCCGCCCGCGCCGAACGCTTCGCCGGACGCGACTGCAGCATCCACAACGCGCCGGATTCGACGGTGAATTCGATGTCCTGGATATCGCGCCCGTCGCGTTCGAGCAGTTCCGCGGCGGCGATCAGCCGATCGTGCACCTGGGGCTGGGTGGCGGCGAGGTCGCTCAGCGGCCGCGGTGTGGTGCGGCCCGACACCACGTCCTCGCCCTGCCCGCCGACCAGCCATTCGCCGTAGGCCGGCCCGTCGCCGGTATTGGGGTTGCGGCTGAACAGCACGCCCGTCCCGGACGCGGCGTCGAGGTTGCCGAACACCATCGCCTGCACGGTGACCGCGGTGCCGAGGTCGTCGGACACGCCGCGGTTGCGGCGATACGCCTTGGCGCGCACCGAATCCCACGACCGGAACACCGCGGTGATCGCCGCGCGCAGCTGTTCCCACGGGTCCGCCGGCACCGCGCCGTCGGGTGACTGCAGCACCGTCTCGCGATACTGCGCCCGGAAACGCCGATGGGTGTCGGCGGCATAGCCGGCGCTGCCGGTCGCCGCGGCGAGCGCCTGTTCGACGCCGTCGTTGATGCCGAGGTTGAGAACGGTGTCCATCATGCCGGGCATGCTCACGGCCGCGCCCGAGCGCACGGAGACCAGCAGCGGCCGGCGGATCGAGCCGAAGGTGCGGCCGGTGCCGTGCTCGAGCATGGCGACGCCGTCGCAGACCGCCCGCCAGATGTCGTCGGCGATCGCGCCGCGCTCGGTGAAATCACGCCAGGCGTCGGTGGTGAGCACGAATGCCGGCGGCACCGGCAGCCCGAGCCCGCGCATGTGGTTGATACTCCAGGCCTTGCCACCGATCCGGTCCCGCGACAGCGGGCAGTTGCCGTCCAGTCCGACGACGGTTTCCGATCGTTGGGCCAGCTCCGCACCCGCGGTCATGTCACTCCTTCGGTCCATCCATCGGGGCATCGAACCCCCTGCCGCCCCGGTCATCCTTCGAGAGTGCCGCCCGACCGTCCTCGGCCAGTAGCGATGGTCCCGCTCAGCGGATGCGGGAACCGCCGGCCCGCTCGCGATACCACTCACCGGGACTGGCGGTGTGCGAACGACCTGCGCGGCACCAGCCTGCGGCACCATGGGCCGTGGACCGCCGGACCGGCGGCCGGCGAATGTGTTCCACAGTGTGTGTATCCGGACAGCGATGGTGTGCGAAGAGATGACGGCGGAGCCCGCGACGATTCCGGCTCTGGTATCCGCACAGGCACGCCGGAACGGGTCGACCGTCGCGATCGTCGAGGGCCGCACCCGCCTCACCTACGCCGACCTCCACGCCGAGGCGCAACGGGTGACCCGCGCGGCGATGGCCCGCGGGGTGGCCGCCGGCGATCGGGTCGCGATCTGGGCGCCCAACAGCGCCCGCTGGATCGTGACCGCCGTGGGCCTGCTCGGCGCGGGCGCCACCCTGGTGCCGATCGGCACCCGGCTGCGCGGACCGGAGGCGGCGGACATTCTGCGCCGCACCCGATGCCGTGGGCTGTTCACGGTGCGGGGATTCCTGGGCATCGACTATCCGAGCCTGCTGGCGGATCAGGGCCCCTTGCCGGACCTGGAATTCACGGTCCTGCTGACCGGCACGCATGCCACGGACGACAGCGCCACTTCCCCGTCGAAGTCCGACGACGATCGGGACTCGCCAACCGGCGCTGCCCAGTCGGTCACCGGTTCGGGGCACCGGCGGCGCGACCGGCACGAACCCGATGGATGCGCTGCTCGTTCGCGCGATCGGCGCGAGAGCGCACCGATCGGCTGGCAAGACTTCATCGCCGACGCCGCTCGAATCCGGTTGTCGGATGCCGAAACACGAATGGCCGCACTACCTTCCGACGCCATCAGTGACATCCTCTTCACCTCCGGCACGACGGGCTCCCCCAAAGGGGTGCTCACCACCCATCGGCAAACCCTGACCGTGCTGGACCGGTGGGCGAGCGCGGTCACCCTGCGCCACGGCGACCGCTGCCTGCTGCCGAATCCGTTCTCGCACACCTTCGGATACAAGGCCGGCATCGTGGCTTGCCTGTCGCGGGCGGCCACCATGTTTCCCGTGCCGGTGTTCGATGCGCGATCCGCGGCGGATCTCATGACGGCCGAGCGGATCACCGTCCTCGCCGGCCCGCCGACGATTTTTCTCGATCTGCTCGCGGCAGGTCGGTCGTTTCCGGCGCTGCGACTGGCCGGCACCGGCGGCACCGCGATTCCGGCGGAGCTGATCGCCCGGATGCGTGCCGACCTCGGAGCCGATCAGGTGTTCACCGCCTACGGTCTCACCGAATCGGTCGGCGTGGTCGCGGTCTGCCCGCCCGGCACCGATATCGAGCGCACCGCCCACACCGTGGGTAAAGCGTTGCCGGGCAGCGAGATTCGAATCCTGGATGCCGACGGCCGCGACGTGCCGGCCGGTACGCCCGGCCGGATCGTGGTGCGCGGACCGAACGTGATGTGCGGATATCTCGACGACCCCGCCGCCACCGCCGCTGCCGTCGACCCGGAGGGCTGGCTGCGTACGGGCGATATCGGCGCCCTCGACGCCGGCGGTTGGCTGCGGGTCACCGACCGGCTCGAGGATATGTTCATCGTCGGCGGGTTCAACGTCTATCCGGCCGAGGTCGAACAGACGCTGCGCCACTATCCGGGCATCGCCGAGGTGGCGGTCGTCGGTGTACCCGACGAGCGCCTCGGAGAGGTCGGCGCCGCCTTCGTGGTTCCCTCCGGGACGGCGCCGTTCGACGCGGACGGTCTGCTCGCGTGGTGTCGCACCCGCTTGGCCGGATACAAGATTCCGCGCACGGTGCGGATAGTCGACCGGTTGCCGCGCACGACTGCGGGCAAGGTGGACAAGCGCCACTTGCGTTGCACACCTTGACAAAAGGATGCTGCGGTCCGTGACGAAGCGCGGGGCGGGCCGACCTCGACCGGCGCTGCCGGCTCACGCCCCGCAGCGTCCGGACCGGAGCCCCGGGCCGGCGATTCCCGCGATCACCGACCCGGCCGTGGCCTACTTGCTGACTTCGTTGCGCATCTGCGCGGTGAGGATCTTCTGATATCCGGAGCCGAAGATGCGCGGCAGCAGATCGATCATCCGGGCGTCGTTGCCGATCAGCACCTTCGCCTTGTCCTTGCGGATGCCGTCGACGATCGCCTTGGCGGCCTGTTCCGGACTGGTCTTGGCGAGCCGGTCGAAGTTGGCGGCCAGCGCGTCGCGATCGCGGGTGGCGCCCGCGCGCGCCTTCCACGCGATCTCGGTCTGGATCATGCCGGGATGGACGCAGCTCACCGCGACGTTGTGCCCGGCGATCTTCATTTCCTGGCGCAGCGCGTCGGTGAAACCCCGGATCGCGAACTTCGTCGCGTTGTAGGCACCCTGGGTCGGGCAGGCGGCCAGGCCGAACATGCTCGACACATTGACGATCGCGCCGTCACCGGAGGCGATCACGTGCGGCAGAAAGGCTTTCGTCCCGTAGGCCACACCCCAGAAGTTGATGTTGACGATCCATTCGAAATCGTCCCAGCTGACCTCTTCGGTGCTGGCGGTCAGTGACACACCCGCGTTGTTGACCACGATGTTCACCCCGCCGAAATCGCCCGCCACCTGGTCGGCGTGGGCATACACCGCGTCCCGGTCGGTGACGTCGAGCCGGTAGGCGCGGGCGCGGGCGCCCTTCTTCTCGCACAGCGCGGCGGTCTCGGCGACATTGTCGATATTGCGGCCGGACAGGGCCAGGCGAGCGCCGTGGCCGGCCAGCTCCAGGGCCAGCGCCCGGCCGATACCGGCGCCGGCGCCGGTGATCACGGCGGTCTTACCTGCGAAATTCTTCACCGCGGAAATCCTTTGTGTCAGTGGGAGGTGAATCCGCCGTCGGCGACGAATTCCGAACCGGTGCTGTAACCGGACTCGTCGGAGATGAGGAACAGCACCAGATTCGCCAATTCCTCGGGGGTGCCGGGACGTGCCAGCGGCTGATCGTGGAACATCGAATTCGAGCGCGCCGAATCGCTGGTCATTTCGGTCATCACCACACCCGGATGCACCGAGTTGACGCGAATTCCCATGGGCCCGAACTCCTGTGCCGCGGTTTTGGTCATACCGCGTACCGCCCATTTGGAGGCGGTGTAGCCGAGGATGTTCGAGAAGCCGATGATGCCGCCGACCGAGGAGATGTTCACGATCGACCCGCCACCGGCACGTCGCATCGATCCCACCACGGCCTTCATGCCGAGAAAGACACCCACCTGATTGACGTCGATCACCTTGCGGTAGTCCGCTTCGGCGAGCGTTTCGATCGGATCCACGTGCACGATTCCGGCGTTGTTCACCAGGCCCGAGACGGGGCCGAACGCCGATTCCGCCTGCGCGACGACGTCGTTCCACGCGGATTCGTCGGTCACGTCGTGGTGGACGAACAGGGCCGCGCCGCCCAGCCGCGCGGCGGTCTGCCTACCTTCCTCCGCCAGCACATCGGTGATCACGACCGAGGCGCCCTCGGAGACGAGCCGCTGCGCGAACGCCGCACCCATGCCCCGGGCCGCACCGGTGACGACGACCGTTCTACCGTCGATCCTGCCCATGATCACTCCTGTCCCGTGCGTGCGGGCACCTTGCGGCCGTTGCTCGCCCGCTTCGGCGCCGATACGGCGACCGCTTCCCGCGGTTCGCGTTCGTCGGCGAGGTGGTTGGCCGCGATGTACCCGAAGACCATGGCCGGGCCGATCGTCGCTCCGGCGCCCGCGTAGTCGTTACCCATGACCGACGCCGAATTGTTGCCCGCCGCATACAGTCCGGCGATCGGCGCATTCTGTTCGTCGAGCACGCGGGCATATTCGTCGGTGCACAGCCCGCCCTTGGTGCCCAGGTCGCCGGGCACCATTTCCACCGCGTAGAACGGTCCTCTTTCCAGCGGCGCCAGACACGGATTCGGCTGCACGGTGGGATCGCCGTAATACCGGTCGTAGGCGGAATCGCCGCGTCCGTAATCCTCGTCGCGCCCGCTGCGGGCGAAGCCGTTGAAGCGCTGCACCGTGGCGGCCAGCGTCGCGGCGGGAACACCGATCTTGTTCGCCAGCTGCTCGAGCGTATCGGCCTGGGTGATGATTCCGGCGTCGAGATATTTCTGCGGAATCGGGCGCTTCGGGAAGTTGCCCAGGAACAGATATCTGTCGCGGAAGGTCTGGTCCATGATGAAGTAGGCCGGAATATGGTCGACCCCGGCGGCCTGCTGCTCGTACATGGTGTGCACGACGTTCACATACGGGGCCGATTCGTTGACGAACCGCTCCCCCGCGTGATTGACCATGATGCCGCCGGGTTGCGCGCGTTCGGCCAGGCAGAAGAACGGCGGCCCCTCGGGGTTGCGCACCGACGGTCCCCACCAGGCGTCGTCCATGAGATCCACCGCACCGCCGGCCTTCTGGCCCGCGACGATCCCTTCGCCGACGTTCTCGGTGGCACCGACCGTCCAGTCGGTGGATTGCGGCCCGGAGATGTACTGCTTGCGCATCTCCAGGTTGTGTTCGAAACCGCCGGCCGCCAGCACCACGCCGCGGCGTGCCTTGATCAGCACCGGAACGCCCTGGTGTTCGGCGCGCACACCGACCACGGCCCCGGCTTCGGTGACCAGTTCGGTCAGCGGGGTGTTCAACCACACGGGCACCCCGGCGTCGCGCAGCGACAGCCACAGTCGTGCGGCCAGGGCCTTGCCCAGGCTCAGCGGCAGCCGGCCGCGCAGCTTGTTCGCCACCGCCTGCGCCCCCACCTTCATCGCGGTGCGCTTACCGGCCCAGGTGCGGGCGATCATGTTCAGATCGTGGAAGTCGCTGACGGTGAAGGCGATTCCCTTCGGCCCCGACATGGTCGGCTGGTTGATCTTGTGCAGATCACCACCGAGCAGACGGCCGTCGATCGGAGCCGGTTCGATGCTGCGGCCCTGCGCGAGCCCGCCCGGGAACTCCGGATGGTAGTCGGAGTAGCCACGGTCGTAGACGAACTGCCAGTACTTGCTGCGCGCACCGATGTAGCGCATCATCTCCGGCCCGTGATCGAGGAAAGCTCGCTGCTTCTCCTCCGGGACACGGTCGCCCACAACGGCTTTCAGATATGTCCGAGCCAGTTCCGAGCTGTCCGGCACACCCGCGGCCTGCAGCACCGGATTGTTCGGGATCCAGATTCCGCCGCCGGAGCGCGCGGTGGATCCTCCGAAGCTGCGGCTCTTCTCGATCATCGTCACCGACAGCCCGCGATAGGCGGCGGTCAATGCCGCGGTCATACCGGCCGCGCCCGAGCCGACGACCACCACGTCGAATTCGAATTCCTGTGTCATCCGTCCTTCTTCCCCATCGTTGCATCCGACGCTATGGCCGCTCGGCCGCGGCGACACGGCACGGTCCCGGCCAGCGGGACTTACGGCTGACCAGTACGGGTCCGGGAAGGACTATTTCGATTAGGCATACACCGCTAGGACAGGGAGCACGCGGATGAAGTTCTCGATGATCTTCGAGGCTCAGATGACCGATCCGACCGCCGAGCACGAGGCGCAGGTGCTGCGCGACTGTGTGGAGCAAGCCGTGCTGGCCGACGAGATGGGCTTCGACACCGTCTGGGCCGTCGAACACCACGGTCTCAAGTGGTACGCGCATATGAGCGCCCCCGAAATCTTCTTGACCTGGGTGGCGGCCAAGACCCAGCGCATCCGGATCGGCCACGGCGTGGTGTGCATGCCCTTCAACTTCAACCACCCGGTGCGCGCGGCCGAGCGGGCGGCGATGCTGGACGTGCTCTCCGGCGGGCGGCTGAATCTGGGCGCCGGGCGCGGTGCGACACCGGTCGAGACCTCCATGTGCGGGGTGGACCCGGAACGCACCTACGCCGAGGTCGAGGAGTCGCTGCGGATGATCGGCCGGGCCTGGCAGGATCCCGAGGGCGAATTCGAATATCACGGCGAACTGCTCGACATCGATCCGCATTCGCTGCTGCCGCGGCCGGTGCAGCGTCCGCATCCCCCGCTGTTCATGGCGTGCACGAAGAAGGACACGCTGAAGCTGGCCGCCGACTACGGAATCGGCGCTCTGGTACTGGGTTTCGCGGGAGTGGAGGAGATCGCGGAACTGCGCCGCACCTACGACGAGGCGATCGCCGCCCGCACCGGTGAGCGGTTCGTCTCGACGGTGACCAACGACCACTTCGCCGCCCTGTGTCCCACCATCGTGCTCGACGACCGGGAACGGGCGCAGCAGATCGGCGCGCGCGGCCAGCGGTTCTTCGCGCAGTCGATCAAGCACTACTACGGCGCCGGTCCGGTGCCGGACGAGGCCGTGGATCCGACCGTGGACGAGGTGGCGCGGATCAAGGAGGCCGCCGACGAGCACGTCGCCTACCTGCACGAGGCCAAGATTCCGGTGAAGGCGGGGTCGACCTCGGTGTTCAACGCCGACCACGCCTACGGCAGCCCCGAGGACGCCATCGCCTACGTCGAGCGTCTGCGCGATGCCGGCGCCGACGAGATCCTGTGCCTGATCCAGATGGGCACCGTGCCGCAGGAGGCCTGCCTCGAGACGATCCGGCACTGGGGCGAGAAGGTCATTCCGCATTTCCGGAATCAGTGATCGGACAACCACGGGCCGGTCTCGCTCAACGAGACTGCCGCGAGCCGAGGGCGCCGGATGCGGCGCAGGATCTCAGCATATTTTCAGGAGGAGAAGTCGAATGGTCGATCTCACAGGCAAAGTCGCAGTGATCACCGGCGCGGCGCGCGGACAGGGCGCGGCGGAGGCACGCCTGTTCGTCGAACGCGGTGCGCGGGTCGTTCTCACCGACGTACTCGACGCCGACGGAAAGCAGTTGGCCGACGAACTCGGCGAGGCGGCGCGCTTCGTCCGCCACGACGTCACCTCGGCCGACGACTGGAATGCCGCTGTCGCAGTGGCCGTTTCGGAATTCGGAGGGCTCGACGTGCTGGTGAACAACGCCGCGATCTACACCGCGAAACCGCTCACCGACACCACGCCGGAGGAGCTCGAAAAAATTCTGCAGGTCAACCTGGTGGGTGCCTTCCGGGGCATCCGGTCGGTCGTGGGGCCGATGTCCGAGGCGGGCGGATCGATCGTGAACATCTCGTCTCAGGCGGGACTCGAGGGCCTGATGGGGCACTCCGCCTACGGCAGCTCCAAATGGGGCCTGCGTGGGCTCACCAAGACCGCGGCACTCGAATTGGGCCCCAAGGGGATTCGCGTCAACTCCGTGCACCCGGGCCCGATCGCGACGCCGATGGTCCCGTATCTGACCACCGGTCCGGGCAGCTTCCCGACCCTGCCGCTGCAGCGCACCGGCGTGCCGGAGGAGGTCGCCGAGCTGGTCGCCTTCCTCGCCTCGGACGCGTCGTCGTATGTCACCGGTGCGGAGGTCACCATCGACGGCGGACTCGCCGCCGGGAAGTTCATGCCGCCGGAGTTGCAGGAGGCGCGGTGAGCGGCGGCATTCGAGGCGCAGCCGATCGCGAACGTCTGAGAACGTGTGGTCCGCAGCACGCAGCCGATGTGGTGGAAGCCCGGTCCCCGCATACCGGCAGATCCGCACGTGCGGCGAGGGGCGGCGACTCATGGCGATGACGCCACGAACGCGCGCAGTGGTCGAGGCAGCCACCGCGGCGTTTCCGAAACTCGGAACCGAGGTGCTCGACGCCGCCGAAGCGCGGCGGCAGCTCGCGGCCCGGCCGCCAGCGCCGATCGAGCCCATTCCGGTTGCGGCCGTGTGTGATTCGACCGTATCGAGTCCGCATGGCGGCGACATTCCCGTGCGGATCTACACCCCGAGGGGCGGCACCGAGCCGCTGCCGGTCGTCATGTTCTGCCACGGCGGCGGGTTCGTGATCTGCAGTCTCGACAGCCACGATCAGTTCTGCCGTGCGATGGCGAACGAGACCGGCGCGCTGGTCGTGTCGGTGGATTATCGCCAGGCGCCGGAACATCGGTTCCCGGCCGCCGCGCAGGACGCGTACGCCGTGCTGCGCTGGATCGACGCGGCCATCGCACAGCACGGCGGCGACCCCGCCCGGATCGCCGTGGCCGGTGACAGCGCGGGCGGCAACCTGGCGGCGGTCACGGCGCTGATGGCCCGTGATCTGGCCGGCCCGGCGGTGGTTGCGCAGCTGCTCATGTATCCGATGCTGGATCCGGCTCGCGCAAGCGCGTCGTACCGGGAGAACGCGCAGGGCTATTTCGTCACCGACGACCATCTGCGCTGGTATTGGGAGCAGTACCTCGGCGACGCCGACGGCACCGATCCGTATGCCGCACCCCTGCTGGCCGACCCCGCCGGGCTACCACCGGCGCATATCGCCACCGCCGAGTACGACCCGCTGCGCGACGAGGGCGAGGCCTACGGGGCGCACCTGGCCGCGGCCGGTATTCCCGTCGAGGTGCATCGCTACGAGGGCATGTTCCACGGGTTCATGACCATGGGCGATGTGCTGCCGGAAACCGGCGTCGCGAAAGAACGTGCCTTCGCGGCACTACGCCGGGCGTTCGCGGGCCACTAGCGGAGCACGCCGTGCGCGTGCAGCGGCTCGCGGGTGCGGGCCGAGAACCGGTCCGCCCGATTATTCAAGTGCGCCGACGGCCCGTGATCCCTACCGTGAACAGGGAGAGTTGTTCACGAAAGGATCGAGATCATGTTTCCCGTCGAGCTGCGCGGCACCAAGGCGCAGACGCTCATGTGGGCCCACGAGCACGAGGTCGAGCCGGCCGCGCTGCAGCAGCTGCGCACCCTCGCCCAACTGGAATGGGTCTACGGCGTCCGCGTGATGCCCGACGTGCACCTCGGCAAGGGAGCCACGGTCGGGTCCGTCATCGCCATGAAGGACGCGGTCGCCCCGGCCGCCGTGGGCGTCGATATCGGCTGCGGGATGGAGGCCGTCAAGACCTCGCTGACCGCCTCCGATCTGCCGGACGATCTGCATTCGCTGCGGTCGCGCATCGAGTCCGCCGTGCCGGTCGGATTCAACGCGCACAAGGAGCCGGTGAAGGTCACCCGCCTGCAGATGGACGTGCACGGCCGCCGGGCGACCGGCGCCACGGTGCGGGCCGGGTGGTCCGCGTTCTGGAGCCGGTTCGGCGATCTCGATCCGGCGGTGCAGCAGCGAGAGTCCAAGGCGCACAAGCAGATGGGCACGCTCGGCGGCGGTAACCACTTCATCGAGGTCTGCCTCGACACCGAACAGCACGTGTGGATTCTGCTGCACTCCGGAAGCCGCAATATCGGCAAGGAATTGGCGGAGCGGCATATCGCCGTGGCGCGCACCCTGCCGCAGAACCGGGACCTGCCGGATCGCGATTTGGCGGTATTCCTTTCCGGCACACCGGAAATGGACGCCTACCGGCGCGATCTCAGCTGGGCGCAGGAGTACGCGGCCCGCAACCGGGCGGTGATGCTGGACCTGGTGTGCGGTGCCGTGCGTGACGAATTCGATGCGCTGGCCGTGCGTTTCGACGAGCCGATCTCCTGCCACCACAACTACGTGTCGGAGGAGATGGTCGACGGCATGCCGATGCTGGTGACCCGCAAGGGCGCCGTCCGGGCCGGAGCGGGTGACCTCGCCCTGATCCCCGGATCGATGGGTACCCGCTCGTATGTGGTGCGGGGCAAGGGAAATCCCGCCTCGTTCCAGTCGGCCTCGCACGGTGCGGGCCGCCGCATGAGCCGCAATGCGGCCAAGCGGCAGTTCACCGTCGCGGATCTGATCGCGCAGACCGACGGGGTGGAGTCCCGCAAGGACGCCGGGGTGATCGACGAGATCCCCGCGGCCTACAAGGACATCGACGCCGTCATCGAGGCCCAGAGCGATCTGGTCGATGTGGTCGCGACACTGCGTCAGGTGCTGTGCGTGAAGGGCTGAAGGAGGATTCGTTCCGGCATGCCGGTGATCGGCGTGCCGGAACGGCCGCGTCTATTTGCGCAGCACACCCACCATGCCGGCGCCCAGCAGCATCATGCCCGAAATCAGGGCGAAGCCGTAGGTCACCCAGGAGTGCAACGCCACCTGCATCGTGGCGTCCGTGAAGGGCAGGTCGCCGATCAGGCGGAAGGTGTCGTCCGGGTACAGCAGATGCAGCACGCCGGGAAAGATGCCCCACACCAGGCTGGCCACGATCGTGCCCACCGGCGAGAACGCGGCCATCGCCGCGACGAACAACAGCAGCAGGGAGCCGCCGAAGATCTCCAGCGCCGCGGTCCAGCGGTCGGTCACCGCACCCACGATGACCCAGTACCGGATATCGGCTCCCCCTTTGGCGGCGAACGCGATTCCGATGGGCGTCACGATCAGCCCGAACAGCACACCCGAGAGGGTCCGGCTGGTGACCCCGCGGCTTTGGAACTGCGCGCCCGGTGGGGCCCAATCCGCAGGTGATTCGAACTTCTTGGCCATCGCCCGTTCCTCCCGCATTCCCGCGCATGCCAGTGGACCTCGCAGTCCGATCGCCCTCATTGTCCTGCCTCGCGACCGAAAATGTCCGACGCCGGGCGGAAAACGTTCGTGGCGTGGCGGTCCCGGGTTGCCGGTGGTTAGCATCGGCTATGCCCTCGACATCAGGATCTGCCCGACCGCCCGAAATTCCCGGAGTGCGCCGCAGTTTCATCGAGGCCCGCGGCGTGCGATTCCACGTCACCGAAGCCGGGGTGCCCGACGGCCGGCCGGTCCTGTTGCTGCACGGATGGCCGCAACACCACTACGCGTACCGGCATCTGCTCGCCGATCCGCCCGCCGGGTTGCGCCTCATCGCCCCGGATCTGCCGGGTTACGGCTGGTCGGGTCCGCCGCCGCATCGCTGGGCCAAGGAGGACGTCGCCTCCGACCTGCTGGCGCTGGTCGACGAGCTCGAACTGCCGCGGCTGTTGCTCGCCGGTCACGACTGGGGCGGGTTCGTCGGATTCCTGATGGTGCTGCGGGAGCCGGAGCGGTTCGAGGGTTATCTGCCACTCAATATCGCGCACCCGTGGATCACCGCCCGGACCTTCGCACCGCACGCCTGGCGTTTCCTGATGTATCAGCCGCTGGTGGCTACCTTCGGCGTGCCGCTGCAGCGGTACACGCCGTTCGTCGATCGCCTGTTGCGGCTCGACGCCGACGCGCGGCGTACCTTCACCCCGGAACTCGCCCGGATCTACGGCGACCGGTTCCGCGATCCGGCGGTGGCTCACGCGGCCACCGACACCTACCGCACCTTCTGGTTGCGGGAACTTCCCGCCGCCCGCCATCCGGAACGCCGCCGCGCCACGATCCCGATCCGTGCGCTGTTCGGCACCGGAGACGCGGCCATCCACCCCTCGCTGGCGGCCGCGGAGACCGCGCGTGCCGACGACTACACCGTCGAATACGTCCACGGCTGTGGACATTTCATCCCGGAGGAGCGACCGGACCTGGTGCGGGATCGGCTGCTGGCGCTGGCCGCCGAAACCGGTTAGACAGCGCCGCGACCGGTCTTCCGATCACGGGCGGGCCCGTGTCGGGACCGCGTTTGCATGGACGGGGTGCGGCTGTAGCCGGATGGTGGCCAGGTGTCGGAGGGGTCGGGCACGATGGAGCGCGTGACTACCACCGAGCTGCGCGAATCCGCCGAATCCCTGCTGCGCGAGCTGGCCGGGCCCGGGGCGCGCCTGCGCGAGGACCAGTGGACGGCCATCGAGGCGCTGGTCGTCCAGCGGCGGCGGGCGCTGGTGGTCCAGCGCACCGGCTGGGGCAAATCGGCGGTGTACTTCATCGCCGCGCGGTTGCTGCGGTCCCAGGGGCGCGGGCCGACGGTGATCGTGTCACCGCTGCTGGCATTGATGCGTAACCAGGTCGCGGCCGCGCGCCGGGCGGGCGTGATCGCGGAGACCATCAACTCCGGCAATGTCACCGAATGGGACGAGATTCATCAGCGCGTCGCCGCCGGCGAGGTCGATGTGCTGCTCGTCAGCCCGGAACGATTGAACAATCCCGATTTCCGCGATTCGGTGCTTCCCAAGCTGGCCGCCGACGCCGGCCTGGTGGTGGTCGACGAGGCGCACTGCATCTCCGACTGGGGGCACGATTTCCGTCCCGACTACCGCCGCATCCGCACGTTGATCGCCGACCTCGGCGAGGACATTCCGGTGCTGGCGACCACCGCCACCGCCAACAACCGGGTGGTCACCGATGTCGCCACCCAGATCGGCACCGACACCCTGGTGCTGCGCGGCACCCTGGACCGGGAATCGCTGCATCTGTCCGTGGTGCGGATCGACGACGCCGTCCAGCGGACCACCTGGCTCAGCCGGCAACTGGGTGAGTTGCCCGGCTCCGGAATCATCTACACGCTCACCGTCGCGGCCGCCCATGACCTCGCCGACGTCCTCACCGACCACGGATACCCGGTCGCGGCCTACACCGGTCGCACCGAACCCGGAGAACGCGAAACCCTCGAGCAGGCGCTGCTCGACAACGACGTGAAGGCGCTGGTTGCGACCTCAGCGCTCGGCATGGGCTTCGACAAACCCGACCTCGGCTTCGTGGTCCACGTCGGCGCCCCCTCCTCCCCCATCGCCTACTACCAACAGGTCGGCCGCGCCGGGCGCGGACTGGTCCCGGACGCCTCGAGCCCTTCCGGCCGGGCGGCCCGCGCGGAGGTCATCCTGTTACCGGGGCCCGAGGATCGGCGGATCTGGAATTACTTTGCGTCCGTGGCCTTTCCACGCGAGCAGGTGGTGCGGTCGGTGCTGTCCGCCCTGGACTACGACCGTCCGATGTCCACGGTGGCCCTCGAACCCCTGGTGGAACTGAGCCGGTCGCGGTTGGAGATGGTGCTGAAGGTACTGGACGTGGACGGCGCGGTGCGGCGGGTGCGCGGCGGCTGGCTGGCCACCGGTGAACCGTGGACCTACGACGCCGAACGCTACGAGCGCCTCGACCGGGCACGCGAAGCGGAACAGCAGGCCATGCTCGAGTATCAGAGCACCGCCGAATGCCGGATGAACTTCCTGCGCCACCAACTCGACGATCCGGGCCTCGCCCCGGACGCGCCCGGCTGTGGTCGCTGCGACAACTGCACCGGCCGCTGTTTCGACACCTCGGTCGACGCCGGCGAGGTGGCCACCATCCGTGCCCGGCTGGACCGGCCCGGGATCGATCTGCTCCCCCGCAAACAGTGGCCGACCGGACTGTCGAAGTTGGGAGTTCCGTTGTCCGGCAAGATATCCGACGGCCCCGAGGTGGGCCGGGTGCTCGGCCGGCTCAGCGATCTCGGGTGGGGTCAGCGCTTGCGAACCCTGCTCGACGCGCCCGACGGCCCGGCGCCCGACCACATCGTCGACGCGTGTATCGCCGTTCTGCGGGAATGGAAGTGGACGCAACGTCCCGGGGCGGTGATGGCCCTGCAATCGGCGACGCATCCGGTACTCGCCGCCGACCTGGCCGCCCGCCTGGCCCGTATCGGCCGTCTCACCGATCTCGGTGTCCTGCACACCCGTCCCGACCGGCCACCGGTCTCGGCGGCCAACTCCGCCCACCGCGTGGCGGCACTGTTCGACTCGTGGGAGACCCCCGACCTCACCGGCCTCGACACCCCGGTCCTGCTGGTCGACACCCACACCGACACCGGCTGGACCCTCACTCTCGCCGCCCGGACCCTCCGCCACGCCGGCGCCCCCGCGGTCCTTCCCTTCGCGCTGGCCACTCCGACGTGAGGTACGGACGCGGCGCGTGCGGTGCCCGGCGATCGATCACCCACTATCGTCGATCCGGTGACCAGTAAGTCGACGCCGGCCGTGGAGTTGACGGTCGGCGAGCATACGGTGCGGGTGTCGAATCCGGATCGGGTGTACTTCCCCGAGCTCGGGGCGACCAAACTCGATCTGGTGCAGTACTACCTGAGCGTCGGCGACGGAATCGTCAACGCCCTGCGGGACCGGCCGTGCATGCTGCACCGCTTCCCGAAGGGATTGCCGGGCGGGAAGGTGCATCAGAAGCGACTCCCGGCGGGGGCGCCGGACTGGATTCCGACCGTGCGCGTGCACTTTCCGCGCTACAACCGGCACGCGGACGAACTGTGCGTGCGGGAACTGGCGGACGTGATCTGGGCGGTGCAGATGTCGACGGTGGAGTTCCATCCATGGAACTCGCGCCGCTTCGACACCGAGAAGCCGGACGAATGGCGCATCGATCTGGATCCGATGCCGGATTGCCCGTGGTCGCGGGTCCAGCGTGTCGCGGAGGTCGCGCACGAGGTCCTCGATGAGCTGGGTGCGGTCGGCTGGCCCAAGACCTCCGGCGGGCACGGCCTGCACATCTACGTGCGCATCGCGCCCGTGCACGGCTTCCGGCAGGTGCGCCGCGCCGCGCTGGCCTTCGCGCAGGAGGTCGAGCGCCGCGCCCCCGACGATGTGACCACCACGTGGTGGCGCCGCGATCGCGATCCGGCGCTGCTGTTCGTCGACTACAACCAGAACGCCCGCGACCATACGATCGCCGCCGCCTACTCGGTACGCGGCAACGCCGCCGCCACCGTCTCGACCCCGGTGCGGTGGAACGAAATTGCCGATATCGAACCGAACGACTTCACCATCAACACCGTCCCCGCCCGCTACGCCGAACTCGGCGATCTGCACGCGGGTATCGACGACGCGGTGTTCGACCTGAATACGCTGCTGGAATGGGCCGACCGCGACCGGGTCGAGGTAGACCTCGACGAAGACGAAGGAGCACCCGACGCATGACCGGCGCAGCCCGCATCGCACTGGCACCGATCACCGACGACTCGCTGGGACAGGCGATCACCGGCGCGGGAGCGCGGCTTTCGGAGCTGAGCGACGCGCGGGCGCTGGTGTGGGACGGCGGTCCGAACGGATTTCCCGACCTGCCCGCGTCGATCGAATGGGTGCAGTTGTACTCGGCCGGGGTCGAGGAGTTCTTCGACGCCGGCATCTTCGAGCGCCATCCGAACGTGGTATTCACCTCGGCGGCAGGCGCGTTCGCCAAGAGCGTTGCCGAGGGGGCGATGGCGCTGCTGCTCGCGGGCGTGCGCTATCTGCCGGAGCACATCCGCGCCCACAGCTGGCGGCAGACCGAGTTCTTCCCGCATATCGGCACCTTGCGCGGGGCGACCGTCGCGGTGGTCGGCGCGGGCGGTATCGGCCGTGAGGTCATCGCCATGCTGGAGCCGTTCGGAGCCCGGGTGATCGCCGTCAATCGCTCCGGCCGTCCGATCGACGCCCCCAATGTGGTGGAAACGATTCCCGCGGACCGGATTTCGGAGGTTTGGGCCCGCACCGACCATGTGGTCGTCGCCGCGCCCGCGACCGAGGGCACCCGCCACCTGATCGGCAAAGACGAACTGACTCAGCTGAAGCCGCATTCGTGGGTGATCAATGTCGCCCGTGGATCGCTCATCGACACCGAAGCCCTGGTCGCCACACTGCGGGAGGGCGCCGTCGGCGGGGCGGGCCTGGACGTCACCGATCCCGAACCGCTCCCCGACGGCCATCCGCTCTGGGACCTGCCGAATGCGATCATCACCCCGCACGATTCCAATCCGCCGCAGCTGCGTACGGCCGCCTTCGCCGACCACGTCGCCGCGAACGTCACCCGCTTCGTGCAGGGGCGTGAGCTCCTCGCACGGATCGATCCGGACGCCGGTTACTGATCACCGCCCGTGCCGGTGATTACCGCAGGGGGATGTCCACCCCATGCTCCTCGGCCGGACGGGGGCCGAATATCCGGCGATCCGCCTCGGTGATCGGCACGTCGTTGATGCTCGCCTCCCGGCGTGCCATCAGCCCTTGGTCGGTGAATTCCCACAGCTCGTTGCCATAGCTGCGCCACCATTGGCCGGTACGGTCGTGCCATTCGTACTGGAATCGGACGGCCATGCGGTTTCCGCGAAATCCCCACAGGCTCTTACGCAGCGCGTAGTCGAGTTCGCGTTCCCACTTCGCGGTCAGGAATTCGACGATCTGCGCACGGCCGGTGATGAATTCGTCCCGGTTCCGCCAGGCCGAGTCGGGAGTGTAGGCGAGCGCGACCCGGTGCGGATCCCGGGTGTTCCACGCATCCTCGGCAGCCCGCACCTTCTGCGCGGCGGTTTCCAGGGTGAACGGCGGATAGGGCGGTCGAGCTTCGGACATCGGATTCCTGCCTCTCCACGGAGAACGTTCGTTCTCCACCGATGCGTTACGGTAGGGAACGCACGTTCTCGATGTCAAGGGAGTCCCGGCCATGCCCGCCACGCTCAGCGCCGAACGGAATGCGTCCGACCGCGCGGCGCTGCTCGACGCCGCCGAGGAGTTGATGTACGCGCACGGCGTCCAGGCCGTCGGAATGGATCGGATCCGCGAGGCGTCCGGCCTGTCACTGAAGCGGATCTACGCGCTGTATCCGACCAAGGAAGACCTCGTCGTGGCGATGCTGCGCCGGCGCGACGAACGGTGGCGAGAGGCGCTGGCCCGGTACGTCGAACGCGTCGACGATCCGATCCGGCGTGTCGAGGCGGTCTTCCACTGGCTCCGAGACTGGTTCGGCGAGCAGGGTTTTCGCGGCTGCGCGTGGATCAACATGCACGGTGAACTCGGCGCCGAGTCACCGGCCGTCCGCGCGGAAGTGCGCGCACACAAGGCGGCCTTCCATGACATGATCGCCGGCTGGGTCGCCGCCACCGGATCCGACGCCGCCGACGCCATCTACCTGCTCGCCGAGGGAGCCATCGTCACCGCCGGCATCACGGGCGAGACAGCCGCCGCCTCGACCGCCGAAGCCGCTGCCGCGCAGATACTTTCGACTACCCGCCGGTGAACGGCAGGATCAGCTCGGGTCGCAGATGAGGCAGCGGGCCGGATCCGGTCGCGACTCGACGAACCGAACGTGACATAGGGTCGCGACGCCTCCCGTACCCGGCGGTAACTCTCGGCCGACACCCAGATTTCATGGGATTGCGGTAGCCGAACCGGGAGCTAGTGTGGTCAAAGCGACGGGGGGACTGCTAATTTCGAGCCTTCCACATAAGAAACGGTGGCGATTCACATTCTCCGCCGTACGGATCCGGGGCGGACGATCATGCATACAGCTTCCTCGCGCAGGGCGCTTTTCCGGGCGGCCGGCCTCGGCCTCGCTGCCGCGGCCGTGGCGCGTCGCGCGCCGGTGGCGGGTGCGCGCACCGTCTCCCGGCATGCACCGCTGCCGAATCCGTCCGATATCGCCACCACGGATCCGGCACTGCTGACCGCCACGGAGGCGTCCGCGCTGCTGCAGACCGGCCGGCTGCATCCGGCCGAACTGCTCGACGCCTGCTTGCGACGCAGCGCGAGCTACGACGGCGCGACCACCGCGTGGGTTCGTACCTATCCCGAGCTCGCCCATCGGCAGGCCGAGCGGGCCGCGCAACGACTGGCGGCCGGGAACGCGCCGCTGATCTGCGGACTCCCGATCGCGGTCAAGGACATCTATGCGGCCGCGGGGCTGCCGGTCACCGCGTCGAGCCGCGTTCTCGACGGCAATGTCGCCGCCGGAGACGCGACGATCTGGCGGCGGCTGCGCGAGGCGGGCGCGGTCCTGATCGGGCACGTGCACACCGCCGAATTCGCGATGGCCACCGACACTCCACAGGTCGGAAACCCCTGGGATATCAGCGAATCCATCGGCGGCTCGTCGGGTGGTAGCGCGGCGGCGCTGGCGGCCCGGTTCGCCCCGCTGTCGATCGGATCCGACACCGGTGGTTCGATCCGCATCCCCGCGTCGCGGGCCGGAGTCACCGCCATCAAGCCGACATTCGGCCGATGTAGCCGCTACGGCCTCATCCCCGTGATGTGGACCAGGGACCATCCCAGCCCGATGGGACACAGCGTCGCCGATGCGTCCCTGCTGCTGTCGGCCATGGTGGGCCCCGATCCGAACGACCCGGTGACCGGTGTGGCACCGGCGCCACCGGCGGACGGCTTCCCGCTGACGGCTACGGGTGGTGTGACCCCGCTGTCGGGCAAGCGTTTCGGAGTGCCGACGGAATTCGTTCACCCACTTCCCCCGGCACTCGGCACGTTGTTCACCCGCTTCCTCGGGCTGGTCACCGCGCTGGGCGGCGAGACGGTGGAGGTCACCATGCCGACACCACCGCTCGCGCTGGCCACCGGTGACGCGGTGGAGCTGGGAATGTTCCATCGGCAGTGGTCGGACAGGCTGTCGCTCTATCGGACCGAGAGCGCCGCGGTCGTGGCGATGGGACTGGCCGCACTGGCCGCGCCCGCCTCCGACTACTGGCAGCTGGAACGCGACCGTGCGCGATTCCAGCGCCGGTACAACCAGCTGCTCGCCGACCACCGGCTCGACGCGGTGATTCTGCCCGGAGCGATCACCGACAGCTCGAAACGCGATGACATCGGCCCGATTTCCCTCATCGGGCCCTGCGATATCCCGATGATGTGGGCCAATTACACCGGCACACCGGTCCTGGCCCTGCCGGCGGGCCGATCCGCGGCCACCGGTCTGCCGTTCGGCGTGCAGCTCGGTGGAAAGCCCTGGGCGGAAGCCGATCTCATCGCCATCGGACTCGAATTGCAGGCCGCGGACACCGCATGGCGTGACATGCCGTCCCTACTCCCGAATCCGCGCACCCTGCCCGAGATCGCCCCCGTGACCCCCGGTGACGGCCCCGACCCGACCAACACCGACGCCGGAGCCCCCGCATTCAACTTCATCCCGACGACCAGCGTCGTCGACACGTGACCGAACAGCGGTTCCGCACCGGCGAGGGCAGTCCGCAGTCCGCGTTACCCCGGTACCACGCTCCACGGGTCGAGAGTCGCGACTCCCATCGACGCGAAATCCTTGGTATTCCGCGTCACGATGGTCATGGCATGTTCGCTGGCGATCGCTCCGATCATCGCGTCTCGCTCGGGGCGTGGGTCAGGAACGTGCAGACGGGCGGCACGACGCGCGCTTCCGAGATCGAGCTCGAGGATTCGGCCGGCGAAGACATCGAGCACATCGTCCTCCAACCACATCCGCAGTCTGTTGCCCTGCGCCGCGTCACGGCGCTCGATCAGTCCGATCCCGAGCTCGATTTCCATGACGGTGACGACGCTCAGATACAACTCCGACGGCCGCCGCCCCGCGACCCAAGCCCGAACCGCGGGGCTGGCCACACGTATCGATTTCCGCAGCTCGCTGATGACGTTCGTATCGAGCAGGAACGTCACAGTGGAGGCACCTTCAGCCCGACGTTCAGTGCCGGCGGATCGAAATCGATCTCGTCGTCATCCATACTCAGCCGCGCCACGATGTCCTGGCTGTCCGCGCGTAGCCGCCGGTACTCCTCGATCGAAAGCAACACGTACGCTTCCTCCCCGCGATCGGTGATCACGACCGGCCCCTCGGACGCAGCACGTTTGGCGGCGCTGACATCGCGATTGAATTCACGAGCGCTCATCGTGGTCATAAGAACCAACCTCCGATGTAGGTACATACCTACCTTAGCTCACGCGGGGTAGTCGTGTCAGGGAGAGGGCATTTCTCCGGCGATACGGCGACGCTCCCGCTGACGCCGTAGGCTGCGGAGCGCGACCCTGTCCGCCTCTCGGAGGAGTTGTGCATGGTGTTCGGGTTACCGAAACTGCCGCCGCTACCGCTGGTGCGGGCCGTCGGGACCGTTCGCTATGCGCTGGGCGAAGCCTATCGGCGGTTGGCGCCGGCGCCGCTGTCGTTGATGGAGTTGCTGGCAGCGGGGTGGCTGGCGCAGGCCATTCATGCGGCAGCGGCACTGGGGATCGCCGATGAGCTGGCGCGGGGGCCGCTCACCGGCGCGGAACTGGCGCGGCGGGTGAGTGCGGACGAGGACGCGCTGCGACGGTTGCTGCGGCTGCTGATCAGTCACGGCATCTTCGCGCAGCGCCGCGACGGGCGCTACGCGCTGACCCCGCCCGCCCGAGCCCTGTGCCGCGACTCCCCGGAATCGCTGCGTGATGCGGCCCTGTTCTTCGGGTCGGCCACGCATCGGGCGCATTGGACGCATGTGGTCGATGCGGTACGCACGGGGAATCCGGTGGGACCGCAGGTGGACGGCGCTCCCTTCTTCGAATACATCCGCACCGACCGTCAATTCGGCGACCTGTTCGACCGTGCGATGACCAGCATCGGATCGCTCACCACGGAATCATTGTTCGCCGCTTACGATTTCGGCCGCTTCTCGACGATCGTCGACGTGGGCGGCGGACACGGCGCGATGCTCACCGAAATCCTCTCGCGCGCTCCCGAAACCCGGGGCGTGCTGTTCGATCTGCCCGATGTGGTGGCCGGTGCGGCGGAGCGCTTCGCGGCCGCGGGATTCGACGGGCGGGCCGAGGTAGCGCCGGGGTCGTTCTTCGAATCGGTTCCGGCGGGTGCGGAGGCGTACCTGCTCAAACATGTGGTGCACGATTGGCCGGATGCGCGTGCCGAACAGATCCTGCGGACCGTGCGCGCCGCGATGGCTGCCCACGCCCGGTTGATCATCGTGGAAATCGTGCTGCCCCAGGACAATCGCCCGCATCCGGGCAAGTACACCGACCTGGAGATGCTGATCAACAGTGGCGGCCGCGAGCGAACGGCCGGTGACTACCGCGACCTGCTCGCTCGCTGCGGTTTCGCGCTGACCCGCATCACCGAGACGGTGTCACCGGAATCCGTGATCGAGGCGCGGCCGGTGTAGGACCGCGCGTCATCGCGCCCCGCGCGGACGCCGGCGCGGGCGAGCGTTGCCGACGTGCTGCTCGACCAGTTCGCCCCACCAGTCGGCCAGCGAGCCGACCAGAAACCACGCGGCCCTCACCCGTTCGTCGTCCACCGGCTCGGCCTCGCGCAGCAGGACGGTGGCGCGCACCTGGGCGGCGGCGAGTCCGTCGACGGCCGCGCCGAGGGAACGCGCATGGGCCGCGGCGGCGGTGCGGTCGCTGACCCAGCGGTCGATGTGGACGACGATTTCCCTTCTGCGGCAGTCGATCTCCGCCGCGCGGACCGGCGCGCAGCGGCGGGCGAGGTGGAGTTCGGCCAGTTCGCGGGCGGCTCGGGTGACCGGATGGTCGTCGGCCTGGTCGCCGAGGTGGCCGCAGCAAGCGGCGAGAAGTTCGTGCCCGTCGGGTATCTCGGCATGGAGTTCGGCGGCCGTGCCCGGGGCGCCCGTCCCCAC
>NZ_BDBL01000065.1 GCF_001612965.1 Nocardia kruczakiae NBRC 101016 | reverse complement strand
CTGCCGGGTTCGGGCCGGGCGGAATCCGCCGGACCGCTCCGGTCACCGGCCCTACCGGTCCGGGCGCTGCGCCGGGAAGCCGCGGCACGGCACCCGTGCCGTCCGGCCCCGGAGGATTGCGCCACGTCGGGCCCGTACCGGCCGGCGGGCCGGGATTGCGCGGGACCGCCCCGGTGTCGCGCGGTCCGCCGGGGATACGCGGTGTGGCCCCGGTGCCGGCCGGACCACTCGGAATCCGCGGCGTCGCACCGGTTCCCGCCGGACCGCCCGGGACGCGCCGGGTCGCACCGCTACCGACCGGGCCGCCGGGGACATGCGGGGTCGCACCCGTGCCGCCCGGTCCGCCGGGCATACGTGGCATCGCGCCCGTACCCGCCGGGCCGCCGGGTACGCGCGGAATCGCACCCGTGCCGCCCGCATGCCGCGGAGGCAGCGGGCCGGGCGGGATCCGCGGAATGGGCCCGGTGTCGTCCATATCTCCGTCCGCCGGCGGCAGATCCGGCCGCGGTCCGCCCGGCGCGCGCCGCGGCGGACGGGCCGGCGCCTCACCGCGCGGCGGAGTCCCGGGGCGCCTCGGGACTCGTGCGTGCGTGCCCGTCTCGTACGGGTCCGGTCGCCCGCCGGGATACGGCGGAGGCACCGATCGGCCGGGCGACCCGTATCCGGGCGGAGTCGTCTCGTGGTCCGGCTCCGCGCGGCCGTGCCGCCCCCCGGTGCGCCCGCCCGGGTACTCCGGCTCGGAATAGCCGGTGGCGTAGCCGGATTCGCCGTACTCTCCCCCGTCCCCCAGATCCGGTGCCCGGTGCGTCCCGGTCCGGTAGCCGCCTTCGGCGTATCCCTCGCCGTAATAGGAATCGCCGTAGTCGGTGTCGTCCCGCTCGGAGTCATGATCGGATCGATGATCTCCACGGCCGAACATGTTCATACCTCCCCTCCGGCGCGGCCCACCCCGCCGGATTGCGGCGACAGACTGTGGTGTCCGCCGCTCGACCCGTAACCGCCTGCGCCGCGCGATGTCTCGTCGAGCTGGTCGACCTCTACGAAATCCACCAGTTCCACACGCTGCACCAGCAATTGTGCGATCCGATCGCCGCGACGCAACTGAATCGCCGTACGCGGATCGTGATTGATCAGGCAGACCTTGATCTCACCCCGGTAGCCGGCATCGACCGTGCCGGGCGTGTTGACGACGGACAGACCCGTCTTGGCGGCCAGTCCCGACCGGGGATGAATGAGGCCGACGGTGCCCACCGGCAACGCGACGGCGATTCCGGTACCGACGAGCACCCGCTCGCCCGGCTCCAGGATGACGTCTTCGGTGGTGCACAAATCCACTCCGGCATCGCCCGGGTGCGCACGCGTGGGCACCGGGACGCCGGGATCGAGCCGCAGCAGAGGTATGGGTGCAATTCCGGTCACGTCCAGCGAGCCTACGCGTCCGGCGGCCGGGCCGTGGGAGCGCCGGGCCCCGATGTGGCGGCGACGATCGACGGCGGTCGCGGACGGCGCGCAGCGGCTCCCGCCGACAGCGAATATGTCGGCCTGACCTAGCATGATGTGGTGTCCGACCAGTCCCCCGCAGTACCTCCCCACGAGTCTCCAGCGCGCGCACATGCCGACGCCCCCGCCCCGGTCTACTCCGAACGGCTGTGGGTCCCGCTGTGGTGGTGGCCGGTGGCGCTGGCGGTGACCGGTCTGCTGGCCGCCGAAATCCACATGGGCGCGCCGGGGATCCGGGCGTGGCTGCCGTACGTGCTGCTGTTCCCGGTACCCGTCTGGGCGCTGATATGGGTGAGCCGCCATCGGGTGGAGGTGGCGCCGGATGCCGACGGCATCCTCGAATTGCGCGCGGACCGGGCCCACTTACCGGTAACGTATGTATCCCGGGCGGTGGCGGTTCCGGCCAGCGCGAAGAGCGCGGCACTGGGTCGTCAGCTCGACCCGGCCGCATTCGTCCAGCATCGTCCGTGGATCGGGCCCATGGTCCTGCTCGTCCTCGACGATCCGGACGACCCCGCTCCGTACTGGCTGATCAGCACGCGTAAACCCGAACAGGTACTGGCCGCGCTCGGCGTACCGAGCGCGGGCTGACGAGACCTGCCGGGCTGATTGTCGTCGTTTCTTCTGCTACCCGCGGAACGAATCCGCTGCGGCCGCACGGATCCGCTCAGGCAGCGCAATCCATGCAGATCATCTGCCCGCCGGCCTCGCTGGCGAGTCTGCTGCGGTGATGAACCAGGAAGCAGCTCGAGCAGGTGAACTCGTCGGCCTGTTTCGGGATCACCCGGACCGAGAGCACCTCCTCGGACAGATCCGCGCCGGGAAGCTCGAACGACTCCGCGGTATCGGATTCGTCGATATCCACGACGGCGGACGCGGCCTCGTTGCGACGAGCCTTCAGCTCCTCGAGCGAGTCCTCCGACACCTCATCGGATTCACTGCGCCTAGGTGCGTCATAGTCGGTTGCCATGTCGTCTTCCCCTCGTCCTTACTCCGTATATCCCGGACCGGCTCCGCCGAACGTCGATCCCTGTCGGAATCGCCCGGCGATGCCGCCCCGCCGTGGTGTACGTCACGTGTACACCGCTCGCCGCCCGGCCGGATCACCCTGATCCATACCGGATCGCGCTCGGTCAACGCAGGACATGCCCTGGTTGTTCCCGAAATCGCTTCCCTGATTCACATCAGCCGATTCGTATCGGGCCGCCAGACAATAGCGGACGCCGGGGCAAAAGTCGCAATCAAAACTCGAGCGAGTCGAAACCGACGGGTAATCGTCACTGCGATCGCACGGGTGTGGCGATACGCCACCGCTTCGTGCCCGGCGGTTCCCCGGCCCGTGACCCGATCGCGATCCCCGCGGCCCCGCCGATCGTTACGATCCCGATATCCACCGCGGCCGTAGCCGCCGATTTCCACCGCGGCGGCAGCCACATTTCCGCTGTGCCGGCTGCCGCCTGTTTCCGCGGTTCCGCCCCGGCGATTCGGCGCGCAGGTGTCCGCGTGCGCGACCGCGGCCCGCCAACTCGTAAGGTGTGCGTGTGGTTTCACTGATCACCGAAGGCAGCGCGGTCGACAACAAGGGCCGTCCGTTCCTGCGGCGCCGCTACCAGCCGTGGGTCGCACTCATCGCGGTTCTCGCCCTCATCTGCGCAATCGTGTGGATCAAGGCGCTGACCACCGCCGATGCCACCCATACCGCCATGGCCTGCAACTCGCCGGCTCCCGTGTCGGATCCGAACGCCCCGCAGCCCGCGCCGCTCGGCGAGGTGGTGTCCCCGTCGCGGCTGCACGATGTGGAGCCGGCGCCGCTGGCTCAGGCGAAGGTGCGGGTGCTCAACGGCTCCGGCCAGCGCGGCCTGGCCGAGCACATCGCGTCGAAACTCGGTGACTACGGCTTCGCCAGCCCGCCGGCCCCCGTCTTCGCCAACGATCCGGTCTATCTGAGCGGCGACCTGGTGTGCACCGGCCAGATCCGCTACGGCGTGAGCGGGCGCCCCGCCGCGGCCGCGGTCCAGCTCGTCGCGCCGTGCGCGGAGCTCATCGAGGACCAGCGCACAGACGACACGGTCGACCTGGCCCTGGGCACGCTGTTCGGCAACGATCTGCAGCCGAGCACCGATGCCGAGGAAGTGCTGCGCGCGCTGAAGAACCCGGCCCCGAACGGCCCGGACGTCGATTCGGCGCTGCTGCAGGCCGCCCGCACCGCCCGCTGCTGAGCCGCGCTACCCCTCCGGGGCGGGCCGCGCTTACCCCTCCGGGGGGCCGCGCTCACTCCTCCGGGATGGGGGCGGCCACTCCGAGCCGGTCGAAGAGTTCGGCGAGTTCGTCGGCGATGCCCGCGGCGGCAGCCACGGTCAGCGCCCCCTGCGCACCGGTGGAGTCCGCCCCGGGCAGCCGCAGCACCGCGCCCGCCTCGGCCGCGATCAGCGCTCCGGCGGCCCAGTCCCAGGGATTGAGGCCGTGCTCGTAGTGGGCGTCCACGCGGCCCGCCGCCACCATGCACAGATCGAGGGCGGCCGAGCCGATCCGGCGGATGTCGCGGACTCTCGGCAGCAGCCGCGCCACCAGTTCACCCTGCCGTTCGCGCCGTGCCGCGCCGTAGCCGAAGCCGGTGGCCACCAGGGCGAGCCGCAGCGAGTCGATATCGTTGCAGCGCAACGCGATCGGCTCGCCGTCGCGGCCGGCCACGGTGGCGCCCGCGCCCAGTCCGGCGCTGTAGGTGAGCTCCCCGGCCACATCGACTACCGCACCGGCCAGGGAGCGGCCACCGCGCATCGCGGCCACCGATACCGCGTAGGCCGGGATGCCGTACACGAAGTTGACCGTGCCGTCGATCGGATCGACCACCCACACGATCTCGCCGGCGGCGCCGAGGCTGCCGCCGCCCTCCTCACCGAGGACCGTCTCCCCCGGGCGGGCCTCTTCCAGCAACGAGCGGATCAGCCGCTCCGTTTCCGTGTCGACCACGGTGACGGGATCGGTGGGCGTCGATTTGGTGCGGACCGAGCTGTCCTCGGTCCGCCCCGGGCCGAAGACCTCGGGACGGCGGCGGCGGACGTGTGCGGCCGCGGTCTCGGCCAGATAGACTGAGACACGGCGTAATTCGGCGATTTCGGCAGGATCCAGGACGGGCGCTTCCGCGATATCGGCGGGTGAATTCGTCTCGGGCACGGTTTCCATCCGACCACAGATCCGCCCGGACTCGCATCCGCGCGGTCGCAGCCGTGGGCGCGTCGCGCGGTGTAACGTGCCGCTGGCACCTTCATCGGCCTAGACCACAGGGAACGAGGAGTTCGCGATGTCCGCTCGGGGGCAAGCATTCGGTATCGATATCGGGGGCAGCGGGGTGAAGGGCGCGGTCGTCGACCTCGCCACCGGCGACCTCGCCCACGAACGGATCAAGATCTCCACGCCCCACCCGGCCACCCCCAACGCCATCGCCGAAACCGTCGCCAAACTCGTCACCCAGGCCGACTGGGACGGCCCGGTCGGCCTCACCCTGCCCAGCGTCGTGGTCAACGGCATCGCCCGCACCGCCGCCAACATCGACAAGAGCTGGATCGACACCGACGCGCGTCAGCTGTTCTCGCTGGCGCTGGGCGGACGCGAGGTCGTGGTGCTCAACGACGCCGACGCGGCGGGTCTGGCCGAGGACCGCTACGGCGCGGCCCGCAACATCGACGGCCTGGTGATGCTGCTGACGTTCGGCACCGGCATCGGCTCGGCGCTGCTGAACCACGGCGTCCTGGTTCCCAACACCGAACTGGGCCACATCGAGGTGCACGGCAAGGAGGCCGAACATCGGGCCGCGTCGTCGGTGAAGGAACGAAAGAATCTGTCGTACAAGGAGTGGGCCGCCGAGGTGACCAAGGTACTGGTCACCCTGGAGGATCTGTTCTGGCCGACGGTGTTCGTCGCCGGCGGCGGGATCAGCCGCGATGCCGAGCACTGGATCCCGTTGCTGGCCAATCGGACTCCGGTCGCGGCCGCCCATCTGCGCAATACCGCGGGTATCGTGGGCGCCGCGATGGCCGTGGATAGCGGGATCGCGCCGTGAGCACTCGTTGCCGATAGTTACAATGGAACGAGACCGGCGGTGAGCCGGAAAACAACCCCGGCACGTAGAGCCGGGTTCAACCCCGACAGAACCGCTCCGCCGGATGATTACTCTGGCGTGACGCCGCACGAGACCGTCACGAAAGGGCGTACGTGGTAGCCACGAATACCCGACAGACCGCCGAATCGGCCGAAGCTGCCGACTCCGCAGAAGGCACCGCAGCACGGCCGGTCCGCAAGGCTGCCGCGAAGAAGGCCCCGGCCAAGAAGGTCGCCGCGAAGAAGGCCCCCGCCAAGAAGGCGGGAGCCAAGGCTGCGAAGAAAGCGCCCGCCAAGAAGGCCACCACCAAGAAGGCGGCCCCCGGTGCGGACAACGAATCCGACGAACACCTCGACGACGAGTCGCTGGAACTCGACGATCTCGGTGATCTGGAGGTCTCCGAGGACGATCTGAGCGAGGACGGCGAAGATCTGGTCGAAGAGACCGCAGAGGACGAAGCCGAGGACGAGGAAGCCGACGAGCCCTCGGAGAAGGACAAGGCCTCCGGCGACTTCGTCTGGGACGAAGAGGAATCCGAGGCCCTTCGTCAGGCTCGCAAGGACGCCGAGCTCACCGCCTCCGCGGACTCGGTGCGCGCCTATCTCAAGCAGATCGGCAAGGTCGCGCTGCTCAACGCGGAGGAGGAGGTCGAACTCGCCAAGCGGATCGAGGCCGGTCTCTACGCCACCGAGAAGCTGCGCGAATTCGCCGACAAGGGCGAGAAGCTGCCGGTGGCCACCCGCCGTGATCTGCAGTGGATCATGCGCGACGGCAACCGCGCCAAGAACCACCTGCTCGAGGCCAACCTGCGTCTGGTCGTCTCGCTGGCCAAGCGCTACACCGGCCGCGGCATGGCGTTCCTGGACCTGATCCAGGAGGGCAACCTGGGTCTGATCCGCGCGGTGGAGAAGTTCGACTACACCAAGGGCTACAAGTTCTCCACGTACGCCACCTGGTGGATCCGCCAGGCCATCACCCGCGCGATGGCCGACCAGGCCCGCACCATTCGTATTCCGGTGCACATGGTCGAGGTCATCAACAAGCTGGGCCGCATCCAACGCGAGCTGCTGCAGGATCTGGGCCGCGAGCCCACACCCGAAGAGCTCGCCAAGGAAATGGACATCACGCCGGAGAAGGTCCTCGAGATCCAGCAGTACGCGCGTGAGCCCATCTCGCTGGACCAGACCATCGGTGACGAGGGTGATTCCCAGCTCGGCGACTTCATCGAGGACTCCGAGGCGGTCGTCGCGGTCGACGCGGTGAGTTTCACGCTGCTGCAGGATCAGCTGCAGTCGGTGCTGGAGACGCTGTCCGAACGCGAGGCGGGCGTGGTCCGGCTGCGCTTCGGCCTCACCGACGGTCAGCCGCGCACCCTCGACGAGATCGGCCAGGTCTACGGGGTCACCCGTGAGCGCATCCGCCAGATCGAGTCGAAGACCATGAGCAAGCTGCGCCACCCCAGCCGCTCCCAGGTGCTGCGCGACTACCTGGACTGATATTCACGCCACCGACGATGCCGCCGAGGTTCCGCCTCGGCGGCATCGTCGTTATGTCCGGCGTATTGCCGCGACGGCCCCCTAGGGTGGGCTGTCGTGGATCAGTTGGTGTTGGTTTTCGTGCTGGCGTTCGCGACGATCCTGGCGCAGCCGCTGGGTCGGCGCATCGGTTTGGCGCCCGCGGTGCTGATGACGATCTTCGGACTCGTCATGGCCGTCCTGCCGTTCGTGCCGAATATCGCGCTGGCGCCCGATCTCATCCTCCCGCTGGTCCTGCCGCCGCTGCTGTACGCCTCGGCCCGGCGCACCTCCTGGCAGCAGTTCGCGTCCAACGCCGGTGCGATCCTGTTGCGCGCGGTCGGTCTGGTGGTGGCCACCGCGGCCGCGGTCGCCGCGATCTTCCACCTCTGGTATCCGGCGCTGCCGGTGGGTACGGCATTCGCACTGGGCGCGGTGGTGGCGCCGCCGGATCCGGTGGCGGTGAGCGCGATGGCGGACCGGCTGGGCCTGCCGCGGCGTCTGGTGGCGGTGCTCGAAGGTGAGGGCCTGTTCAACGACGTGACCGCGGTGGTGATCTACGACGTCG
The DNA here is from genome assembly GCF_001612965.1 of Nocardia kruczakiae NBRC 101016. Classification (GTDB taxonomy): domain Bacteria; phylum Actinomycetota; class Actinomycetes; order Mycobacteriales; family Mycobacteriaceae; genus Nocardia; species Nocardia kruczakiae. The sequence continues at coordinate 28,381 of NZ_BDBL01000065.1, read as the reverse complement.
CGGTGCACGCGGTGGTGACCGGTCAATTCTCGGCCTGGCGCACGGCGATCGACTTCGTGGTCTCCGCGGTGGTGGCGGTGGCGGTCGGGCTCGCGCTCGGCTGGGCCGGCAGTGCCATGATGCGGCGACTGACCGAAGCGCCGTGGCAGGTGGCCCTGGGCTTGCTGCTGCCGTTCGCCGCCTACGGGCTGGCCGAAGCCGCACACGGTTCGGCGGTACTCGCGGTATTGGTGTGCGCGCTGTACCTCACCGATGCCGCAACGGATTTCAGCGATGTCGGGTACCGGATCGTCGGCGATTCGTTCTGGGATGTGATCGACATGCTGGTCACCGGGTTCGCTTTCGGGTTGGTAGGTCTCGAGCTGAGTACGGTGCTCGCCACCACCGGCCCGAACTGGCCGCGGCTGCTCGGCGGGGCGGCGGCGGTGGTCGGCGTGGTGGTCGGCCTGCGGTTGGTGTGGCTGCTCGCCAGTACCGGGCTGTTTCGCGGCTGGTGGCGGCGCCGGCGCGTGGACGAGCCCTACACCTGGCGCGAAACCGTGGTCACCTGGTGGGCCGGCATGCGCGGGGTGGTGACCGTCGCGCTGGCGCTGGCGTTGCCGCTGACCACCGATTCGGGGGCGGACTTCCCCGGCCGCACCGAGGTCTTGTTCATCGCGTTCGTCGTCGTGCTGTTCACACTGCTGCTGCAGGGACCCACGCTGCCCTGGGTAGCCCGCTGGACCGGAGTGAAGGCCGATACCGAGGTCGAACGGGATATGGAGCGGCGGTTGTGGACGCGGATCCTGCGCGCGGAACTGGCCCGGCTGGAGGAGATCGCCGACAACGAGGATCTGCCCGACGAGGTGTATCAGCGGCTGCGCGACACCGTGGAACGCCGGTTGATGCGCGCCGATCCGGAAGCCGCGGAGGCCGCGGACGGCAGCAAGGCCGTCGAGCACGCCATGCGATTGACCGGCAAATTGCGCACGATCAGCAACGACGTCCTCGACGCCGGACGCGGTGAAGCCCTGGCGGCCCGGCGCGAACCGGGAATGCCGCCGGATCTGGTGGATCGGGTGATGCGCCGCTTGGACCTGCGCCCGCCGCCGCTGCTGTGAGATTGCGGGGCCCGCGGCGCGGTCGAGTCCCCTGAACACGTCGCGGCGATCGGCGGCCGGTAGGGCGAACCGCCGATGCGAACTGGGCTGGAGCGCCGGCAAACATCAGCTATTTTCCAGGACTAACGTTCGGGAAATTTACTACCTGCGAGTATCTCGCTAATGTGCGGACGGTCACCGGCATGGGGATGCGGTGACGCACTTTCGGCAAGGAGTCCGCATGCTTCAGATCGACCAGTTCACCTACGGGTGGTTGACACCCACACTGGCCTACATCATGTCCGTCATCGGTTCGTTGCTCGCGCTGCGCTGCATGGTGCGTGCGCGGGCCAACCCCGGGCACCGCGGATGGATCGTCACCGCGGCGGTCGCCCTGGGCGGCACGGGCGTCTGGGTGATGCACTTCATCGCGATGCTGGGTTTCTCGGTCCGCGGGGCGACCATTCGCTACAACATCCCGATCACGTTGATCAGCGCCGCGATCGCGGTGGTCGTGGTGTGGATCGGCCTGTCGCTGGTGAGCCGCCGGCAGGGCGACACCTCCGCCCTGCTGACCGGCGGGGCGGTCACGGGGCTGGGCGTGGCCGCGATGCACTACGCCGGCATGTACGCGATGAAGACCGATGTCGCGATGCACTACGACCCCTGGCCGGTCATCGTCTCCATCGTGATCGCGGTGGTGGCGGCGACCGCGGCGCTGTGGTTCGCGCTGCACGTGGAGGGGCTGCCCGCCACCATAGGTTCGGCGATGATCATGGGCGTCGCGGTCTGCGGTATGCACTACACCGGCATGTACGCCATGCAGGCCCATATGACCGACCATATGCAGGCACCGTCGGGCGCCCAGGCCAATGAGTTGCTGACGCCTCTGATCATCGGTGTGAGCATGGTGACGCTGCTGCTGTTCCTGCAGGTCGGTATCACCGATATCCACGAACCGGATCTGTCGCGTATCCGTGGACAGCGCGCGAGCCGGTACTGGCCGAGCAGCGCCGAGTCCGGACCCCCGGCGGCAGAGCCGTTCGCCCGCGAGGAGCACGCCGCCGACGAGACGCATCGGCACCGTCGATAACGACCGCCGTCGTGGACGCGCAATCCGGTGATCGCACAGCTCGGTCGCAGGAATCCGCCGCGAGGCGAACCCGCGGCACCGGATTACGCGGGTCGGTGGGCGCAGCGGCCCGGCGCGGGCGACACTGGCATACGTGGCGTCCTCCGCGTTGAATCACTACCGGTCCCCGTGGACCCGGACTCTCGACCTCGATGCCGGGCGGCGGCAACTGCTGGACTGGTGGCACGGCCCGGACCGGATCTACCGGGCCGGGAAGGCCGTCCACGACCACCTGGCCGGTGCGCCCGCCTCCTGCGCCTACGCGTTCACGCTGTTCGTCACCTGGTGGACGCTGCGCGGAATCAGCGATTTCGCCGGGCATCGGCTGATCCTGTCGGCCTCGACGAATCTGCACAATATGCGCCGCGAGCCGGTGCAGGTGCTGGTCGCTTCGGCGTTCTGGACCGACGGCGGATTCCCGTGGGTGATCATCCTCGGTTTCCTGACCGTGATGGCCTTCGCGGAACGCTGGCTGGGCACGTTGCGGTGGATCATGGTGTTCGCCTGCGGCCATGTCGGTGCCTCGATGATCGTGGTCACCGGCATCGCCTTCGCGGTGCATCACGACCTGATCCCGCTGCGCATCGCGGTGGCCTCCGATGTCGGATCCTCCTACGGCTCCACCGCGGTGCTGGCCGCACTGAGCTTCCATCTACGCGGCACGCCCCGAGCCGTGTGGGCGGCGGGATTGCCGGCCTGGTTCGGCTTCGCCGCCTGGCACGGGCGCACATTCACCGACTACGGCCACCTGACGGCCCTGTGCATCGGCTTCGCGGTCGGGGCGGTCGCGGTGGCGTTGTCGCGACGACTCGAGCGCATCCGCGACCAGCGGCCCGCGAGCACCCTCCGCCTTCCCGGCGACACCACACCCGGGCCGATCGATCCTCCGCCGCCGGCGGGCCCCCGGGTGCGGGAGAACCAGCCCTCAGCCGACGGCCGGAGCGAATCGACGCTGCATTGAGCGCACCACCGGTTCCACCACCCGCGCCGCGACCGGTCCGAGGATCGCCATCAGCAGAACGTAGGCCGAGGCCAGCGCCGCCAGCTTGCCCGGCACCGCCCCCACCGAAACGGCAAGTCCCGCGATGACGATCGAGAATTCACCGCGGGCCACCAGGGCGGCGCCGGCGCGCGCGCGACCCAGGCGGCCGATGCCCTGCCGCTTGGCCGCGAACCAGCCGGTCCCGATCTTGGTCAGCGTGGTGATCACGGCCAGCAACACCGCCCAGCCGAGAACCTGCGGGATCTTGTGCGGATCGGTGTTGAGGCCGAAGGCCACGAAGAAGATGGCGGCGAACAGATCCCGCAGGGGTTCCAGCAGTTTCGCGGCGCTCTGCGCGGTGGACCCGGAGATCGCGATGCCCAGCAGGAACGCACCGACGGCGGCCGACACGTTCAGCCCCGAGGCGATGCCCGCGACCAACAGCGCCGCCCCCAGCAGTTGCAGCAGGAACACCTCGCGATCCTTGCTGTCCACGATCGCGGACACGAAGCGCCCGTAGCGCAGCGCGATGACCAGCACGATCGCGATCACGAGCAGGGCGAGCGCGAGCGAGCGCAACCCCGCCATCCAGCCGACACCGGCCAGGATGGTGGTCAGGATCGGCAGGTAGATCGCCATCGCCAGATCCTCGAACACCAGGACCGACAGCACGACCGGCGTCTCCCGGTTACCGAGCCGGCCGAGGTCGTTGAGCACCTTCGCCGCGATGCCGGAGGAGGAGATGTAGGTGACGCCGGCCAGGGTGATCGCGCCGGTCGGCCCCCAGCCGAGCAGCAGCGCCACCACCGCGCCGGGCGTGGCGTTGAGCACGATGTCGAGCAGGCCCGCCAGCCAGGACTTGCGCATTCCCGACACCAGTTCCGGTGCGGTGTATTCCAGGCCGAGCAGCAACAGCAGCAGGACGACGCCGATTTCGCCTGCGAGATGGCCGAATTCGGAGGCGGCCTTGACGGTCAGCACACCGCCGTCGCCGAAGGCCAGGCCGCCGAGCAGGTAGAGGGGGATCGGGGACATGCCGAAACGCCCTGCGACGCGCCCCAGGACACCGAGGGCGAACAGGACCGCTCCGAGCTCGAACAGGGCTAGTGCGGTCGACTCCACCGGCTCACCCGCCGGTCAGAATCTCGAGCGCCGCGTCGAGGCCCTGCGGTGTTCCGACCACGACCAGCAGATCGCCCGCGACGAGCACGAAGTCCGGACCGGGCGAGGGATAGATCTGCCCGGCCCGCATCACGGCCACGATGGACGCCTTGGTGCGAGTGCGCATGCGGGTGTCGCCGAGCGCCCGCCCCGAATACGGCGATTCGTCGCCGATCGGGAGCTGGCGGGTGGTGATGCCCGGCAGATCGCGATGATCGTCCTTGAGCTTCTCCACCAGCTGCGGCGCGCCCAGCAGATTGGCGAGCACGGCCGCCTCGTCGACGGTGAGCGGTACCTGGGCGGCGCAGTCGTCGGGATCGTCGTGTTTGGAGACGATGAGATCGATGCCACCGTCGCGATGCGCGACCACTCCGATCCGGCGACCGGACCGCGCCTCGAAGTCCTTCCGGACGCCAATTCCCGGCAGTTGTGTCACATCGACGTTCACGAAATCCAGCCTAGATCAAGCACTTCGAGAGGCAGGCCACTGATCCGGGTCAGCGGTGAGCGCCGGAAATGTCCCTTTTTCATCCAGGGCATAGTAACTGGTACGCACCACCGCGGTGACGGGAAGCGGCCCGTAGAGGTGCGGAAAGCGCATCGAACCCGGATCGCCGGCCACCCCCGGCTCCCAGCGCAGCGGCGCGGTCAGGCGGGTGACGTCGATCCAGAGCAGCAGCATATCGTCGCGACCGGCGAACAGCCGATTCGCCGGCAGGTGTACCTGATGCGGCGCGGACAGATGAAGGAACCCCTCGCTCTCCAGCGAAGGTGCCACGCGTTCGCCGATCCGCTGCGCCTGCTCCCACTCCGCGGGCGTGCAGAGGTGAACCAGCATGCGCCCGTTGATGTTGTCGGCGTCGGCGGCGTGGGCAACGTTGTCGGCAGTCACGGCAGCACCATACCCAGCGTGGCGCGCGCGACCCGCCGAAAGGAACGAAGCGGACGTTTGATTGAGCGGTTGATTGTCGGTGGGCGCGGGTAATCTGCGAGCAGACAACTGGATCGGCCTTTTTCCGAAGTGTTGAACCACAGGTGGTGAACCGAGGTTCCCAAGGATGGCCATGGTGTTCGCCCACAGCGAAATACCTGGTCATGTTAGGGAAAACACATACAAACATCTTCGGGAACAAAGCCCCCGTCCCGAACGTCTGACAGAGTAGTCATCAGCCCCTGCTGGGAAGTAGCGGTAGCGAGCCCGCGGAAGGGACCGTGGGCCCCACACCAGGCGAACGGCTTTCTGCGCCGGGAGCCAGGACGGAGGAGTCATGCCAGGAACACTGACAAGCACCCCACTGACCGCGGTCGATCGTTGCGACCGCTGCGGGGCGGCCGCGCGCGTGCGCGCGACACTTCCCGCCGGTGGCGAGTTGCTCTTCTGCCAACACCACGCGAACGAGCACATGGAGCGCCTGCGCGAGCTGGAGGCAGTCATCGATACCGAGGCGGCACCGGCACTATAGGCCGGCTCCTCACGTCCCCTGTCAGCCAAGGGCGGCCTTCGGGCCGCCCTTTTCGTGTCTCCGGCCACCCCGCCCGTGCCGCAGGTCACACCGGACCGGGGGCGAGCCCGTCCAGCAGGCGCGCCAGCCCGAACTCGAAGGCGCCGTCGGGATCTCCGGGCGCCTGATACTGCTCCCCCACCGCGGTACCCACCCGCTCCGCGAGCGGAAACGACTGCCCCGTCGTGGCCTCGGTGAGCAGCGGCCCGTACACCTCCCACCACCGCGCATCGCTCATCTCATCGGCTTCCCGCCGGGCCGCGACCGCGGTGCGGGCATTGCCGGTCGCGAAATCCGACAGCACGGCGATCGTCCGATCCATCTCGACATCGGTCAGCCCCGACCCGTCCAGCGCGCTCAACTGCCGTTCGTAGCGCCGCAGCCGTCCCGGGCCCAGCTCCAGCCGCCACGGCGGAACCTCCAGCAACCACGGATGCGCGAGCAGTTCCGCACGCACGCCGCGAGCGACCGCGGCCAGACGCTCGCGCAGCGGCGCGGCCGGATCGATCGGCGCGTCCTCGGCGGCCACCCAGTCGACCATCGCGATGATCAGCGCCTGCTTATCCGGGACGTAGGTGTAGAGACTCATCGGGCCCAGCCCCAGCGCCGTGGCCACCGCGCGGATGGACACCGCGCCGTAGCCGTCGCGGTCGGCGATGCGGACGGCCGTGCGGATCACCTCGTCGACCTCGACCGTCTGCTTGGGCCCGCGTAACACCGGCCGGGCCGGGAGCTCGCGGCGCCACAGTAGTGCGATCACCTGTCGCGCCCGGTCGGACGCGGATTTCTGGGCCACCACACTCCTCGGGAATCTCATTACACCGTACGGGGTTATAATACTCCGTACGCTATACGTAGATAAGCGAGGGCCCTCTGCACACCACACATGCCACCTACCTGTCCGACCGCCATGCGTTCGCCCTCTGGAACTGGGCCGGCCGGGTGACCGAACCCCCACCGCACGGCGCGCGCGACACCGTCCGGCTCGCCGTGCCGGGGCCCGACGGCACCGCGATCGAGGTGAGCGAGGTCGCCTGCGCCGTGGTCGACGCCGATCGGCTCGATGCTGTCGAGGTGGGCCACGCCGGTTCGTCGCTGTCGGCCTGGCAGCTCGTCGCACGGGAGGCGGGCGGGCCGGAGCTGCTGCCCGCCGCGGGCCACGCCGTACCCAATGCGGCCGCCACCGCGATCGTCTCCGCCGACCGGGCGGTGCGGGCCTACCGCGACACCGAGGAGGTCGTGCGGGCGTTGCGCGAGCCGCTGCGCGCGCGGTTGCGGCCCTATCAGGCGCGCGGGATCGCCTGGCTGCACCGGACGACCGCCGAATACGGCGGCGCGGTGCTCGCCGACGAGATGGGTCTGGGAAAAACCGTGCAGGCCATCGGCTTTCTGCTCGGACGCGCCGACGACGGTCCGCAACTGGTGGTCTGCCCGACCTCGCTGGTCGGCAACTGGGTGCACGAGATCAGCCGCTTCGCGCCCGGCCTACGCCCGATCGCGTGGCGCGGCGGGGAGCTCGGCGATCTCGCACCCGACGCGGTGATCGTCACCGGATATCCGACGCTGCGCGGCTACGGGCCGGCACTGGCCGATATCGATTGGGCCACCGCGGTTTTCGATGAGGCGCAAGTACTGAAGAATCCTCGCACGCAGGTGTCGCGGGCGGCGCGGGGCGTATCCGCGCGAGCGCGGGTCGCGTTGACCGGTACGCCCGTGGAGAACCATCTCGACGAACTGTGGGCGCTGCTCAATCTGGTCACGCCCGCCGCGTTCACCCACAAGGCGCAGTTCCGGCGACGCTTCGTCCGGCCCATCGAGGAGGGCTCCACCGCGGCCGTGCGGCGACTGCACGACACCATCGAGCCGATCGTGCTGGCCCGCAGGAAACTTCAGGTCGCCGCGACCTTGCCGCCGAAGATCCACACCGATCTGGTTTGCGATCTGACCACGGAGCAGCAGCGCCTCTACGACGAGTTGCTCGACCGCGCCGAGGCCGACGGATTCGGTGTGGGCGCCGAACGCAATGCGCGCGTGCTGGCCGCGCTGACCGCCCTGAAGCAGGTCTGCAACCATCCCGGGCTGGTCACCGGCGATCTCGACGAGCTCACCGGACGCAGCGGGAAGTTCGACGTCTGCTCCGACATCCTCGCCAACAACCTCGAACTGGACTGCCCGACACTGGTTTTCACCCAGTATCGGCGCACCGGCGAGTTGCTGGCACGACACTGCACCGAGCGATTCGACGTGGCGGCGCCGGTATTCCACGGCGGCCTGTCACAGGCCGAGCGCGATGCGATCGTCACGGCATTCCAGAGCGCCGACGGCCCGCCGATCCTGATCCTGAGCCTGCGCGCCGCCGGAACCGGCCTGACCCTGACCCGCGCCGCGGACGTGGTGCACTACGACCGCTGGTGGAATCCCGCGGTCGAGGCGCAGGCGTCCGACCGCGCACATCGCATCGGACAGACCCGCCCGGTCACGATTACCACACTGACCAGCGCCACCACCGTCGAGGAACATATCGCCGGCATGCACGATCGCAAATCCGCGCTGGCCGGACTCGGCGCCGGCGACGGACGGTCGGCGGTGGCGCGGCTGGCCCGATTGGACGACGACCATCTGCTGGCGGTACTGCGCCGGAAGCGAGGCAACTGACATGCCCGACAACGAATTCGGTTATACGCCGTGGGGTATGGGCTGGGTGCGGCTGGCCGAGCCGATCCGGACCGCACGTCCCGAGCCGCTGCTGCCCCGGGCCCGCAGTATCGCCCGCAACGGTGGCGTCCGCCTGGATGTCGACGGCACGACGGTCTCGGCGCATATCCACCGCGGCGGGCAGGCGTCGGTGACACTGCTGGAGATCGCACCGTTGCCGGCGTCCGTGGTGAACGCCATGGCCGAGCACATCCCCGCGCATCTGGTCCAACTCACCGATGAGGTGCACGCCGTCCTCACCGCCGCCGGCCTGGCCCCGACACCTCGGCTCGACGCGACCGACTGCTCGTGCTCGGCCCGCAATCCACGCTGCCTGCACCTGCTGGCAGCCTGCTATGCCCTCGCCCGGGCGGTGGACGAGAACCCTTGGCTGTCCTTGGATCTGCAGGGCTACCGGTCCGGTGGCGCGCCGGAGAGCGGAGCGGCGGACGCCCCGCCCGCGCGGTGGACACCGCTCGATTCTCTCGACCCCGCAACGTTTTTCACCGGCATGGCGACGGATGAGCCGGTGCGGCGACACTCTGCCGGTTAGACGACGCTCCTGCCGTCAGCCGTCGTGCGGGCCGGACTGTGCGGCCCGCACGACGGAATGTCAGGCGTTGGTACCGCCGTCGACGGTGAGGGTCGCACCGGTCAGCCGGGTGCCGGACGGGCCGGCGAGGAAGGCGACGACACCCGCGACGTCGTCGGCCTCGCCGAAGCGCCCGAGCGCCGAATGCCGCAGTTGGTTCTCGGCGTGCGAGGACGCGGCCGGGTTCATATCGGTGTCGGTGGAGCCCGGCTGGACGAGATTGACCGTGATTCCGCGGGGGCCCAGTTCCCGGGCGAGGGCACGGGTGAATCCGTTGAGTGCGGATTTGCTGAGGTTGTAGAGCGTCAGTCCCTCGAACAGCGCGCGTTCGGACAGATTCGAGCCGATGCTGATGATGCGCCCGCCGGGGCCCATGTACGCGAGTGCGGCCTGCGCCGCGACGAAAGCCGCCCGGGCGTGGATGTGCAGCGCCTCATCGATCTCGGCGACGGTGAAATCGGTGAACGGCTTGGCCGGGAAGATGCCCGCGTTGTTGACCAGGACGTCGACGCCGCCCAGTTCCGCGGCGGTGCGATGGACCGCCGCGGTGACCTGCCCGGCATCGGCGCTGTCGGCGCGCACCGCGATCGCGCGCCGCCCGAGGGCACGGATATCGGCGGCCACCGCCTCGGCCGCCTCGGCGCCGCCGCGGTAGGTCAGCGCCACATCCATCCCGTCGGCGGCCAGCCGCCGCGCGATCGCGGCACCGATGCCCCGGCTGCCTCCGGTCACGAGAGCCACGGTGGTCGACTCGCTCATCTGCACTCCAATTCTGTGTCGATCAATACAAAAATAGCCAAGCAGGTCGAACCCACGGCCGTCAAGAGATATATTTAGTGATCGACACAGAAAGAGGATTCGATGGCCGAACGCGGACGACCGCGCGGATTCGATCGCGACATCGCGCTGCGGCGCGCGATGGAGGTGTTCTGGGCACACGGGTACGAGGGCGCCGCGATGAGCGATCTGACGTCCGCGATGGGAATCAATTCCCCCAGCCTGTACGCCGCCTTCGGATGTAAGGAGCAGTTGTTTTGCGAGGCCGTCGAACTCTACGGGCGCACCGAGGGCGGGTACACCGCCCGCGCGCTCGAGACCGCGCCCACCGCTCGCGCGGCCGTCGAGGCGATGCTGCGCGACAACGCCGCCGCCTACTGTGACCCCGCCACGCCGCGCGGATGCCTGGTGGTGGTCGCGGGCACTACGGCGGGGCCTCGCCACGGCGCCGTCCGCGATCTGCTCGCGCAGTGCCGCCGCCACACCACCGAAGCGGTGCGGCAGCGACTCGACCGCGGCATCCACGACGGCGATCTGCGGGCCGATGCCGATATCGAGGGTCTCGCCGACTTCTACACCGCCGTGCTGTTCGGACTGTCGGTGCAGGCCGGTGACGGAACAGACCCGCACCGGCTCGGCCGGACGATCGACCGGGCACTACAGGCCTGGCCGGACTGAGCCGGCTACATGCGGCGCAACGCCGCGATGCGCTGGGACAACTGATCGGCGGTCGCCAACGCCGTCGGCGGTCCGCCGCATTCGCGCCGGAGTTCGCCGTGGATCACCCCGTGCGGTTTCCCGGTGCGGTGATGATGCATGGCGACCAGCGAGTTGAGTTCACGCCGCAACTCCCCCAGCCGGTCTGCGGTCGCGACACGCTCGGCCGCGGCCGCCGCGGAGGGTCCGGCGTCGGGCGCCTCGGCCACCGAGACGGCGGCGCTGCGTTCGCGGATCTGGCGAGTCTGACGGTCGCGCAGCAGGGCCCGCATCTGGTCGGCGTCCAGCAGGCCCGGAATGCCGAGGTAGTCGGCCTCCTCGTCGCTGCCGGAGAATGTCGCGGTACCGAACGAATCGCCGTCGTAGATCACCTGATCCAGTTCGGCATCGGCCGCCAGCGCGACGAACGCGCGTTCCTCCTCGCCCGGCTCGTCCTTCTGCTTGTTAGCATCGATCAGCAGCTCGTCGTCGAGAGCGTTCTTCTCCCGATGCGGTTTGCCGATGACGTGATCGCGCTGCACTTCGAGCTGGGCGGCCAGATCGAGCAGCACCGGCACCGACGGCAGGAAGACGCTCGCGGTCTCCCCCGTGCGGCGCGCACGCACGAAACGGCCGATGGCCTGGGCGAAATACAGCGGGGTCGAGGCGCTGGTCGCGTAGACGCCGACGGCCAGACGCGGCACGTCCACACCTTCGGACACCATGCGCACGGCGACCATCCACGGATCGGTGCTGTTGGCGAACTCCCCGATCCGCTGGGAGGAGGTGGGATCGTCGGAGAGGACCACCGCCGGTTTGCTACCCGAAATGTGTTCCAGCAGTTCGGCGTAATCGCGGGCCTTCTCCTGATCGGTCGCGATCACCAGGCCGCCGGCGTCGGGCATGCCGGTGGCGCGCAGCTGCCGCAACCGGGTGTCGGCGGCGGTCAGCACCTTCGACATCCAGTCACCGGCCGGATCGAGGGCGGTCCGCCACGCGCGGGCGGTCTGTTCGGCGCTCAGCGGTTCACCCAGCCGGGCGGAATACTCCTCACCCGCGCTGTCGCGCCACTGCGCCTCACCGGAATAGGCGAGGAAGACCACCGGCCGGACCACACCGTCGGCGAGGGCCTCGGAATAGCCGTAGGTGTAGTCGGCACTCGACCGCGGGAAACCGGATTCGTCCGGTTCGTAGTTGACGAACGGGATCTGCGAATCGTCACTGCGGAAGGGAGTACCGGTCAGCGCCAGGCGGCGGGTGGCGTCGCCGAACGCCTCGGCCACCGCATCGCCCCAGCTCTTGGCGTCACCGGCGTGGTGGATCTCGTCGAGAATCACCAGGGTCCGGCGGTTCTCGGTCCGCACCCTGTGCTTGAACGGATGCGAGGCGACCTGGGCGTAGGTGACCACGACGCCGTGGAAATCGCCGGAGGTGCCGCCGGTGCTGTTGGAGAAGTTCGAATCCAGCTGGATGCCGAGCCGCGCCGCCGCCGCCGACCACTGATGCTTGAGGTGTTCGGTGGGCGCGACCACGGTGACCTGGTCGACGGTGCGGTCGGTGAGCAGTTCGGTCGCCAGCCGCAACGCGAACGTGGTCTTACCCGCGCCGGGCGTCGCCACAGCCAGGAAATCACGTGGTTTGGTCGTCAGATATCTGGTGAGTGCTCTGCGCTGCCATGCTCGTAACGAACCGCCACCACCCGAAGTCACTCGACAGACAGTAGCGACCGGCACCGACACCTAGCCAATTCGACACCACGTGATCTGCCACGAATCCGGCGACGGCCCGGCTCACCTCGCAGATCACCGCACGCCTGTGCGGCAGAACACGGACGACACGTTCGCGGCCCGTTGCTGCCGTGGCGCCCTCGGTGGGCAATGCTGTACTCACGATGTGTTCCGACCGACCGGCCTCGACGTCCGGCGCAGCGCGCTCCTGGCAGCGGCTGCGCGGTCGAGTCGTGGCCGCGCTGCGGCGGATCTGGCAGGTGATCGCGCGAGTCACGGAGAAGGCGTGGGGAGATTCCATCTTCGCCAAATCGGCCGCCGCCGCGTTCTGGCAGACCCTGTCGCTGGCGCCACTGCTGCTCGGACTGCTGGGCAGTATCGGTTACGTCGGCGGACTGTTCGGCCCCGACACCGTCCATATCGTCGAGGGCAAGATCGTCAGCTTCAGCCGCAACCTGTTCAGCGCCAACGTCGTCGACGAGATGATCGCGCCGACCGTGCGCGACGTGCTGCAGCGCGGTCGCGGTGCGGTGGTGTCGGTGGGTTTCGTGCTGTCGCTGTGGGCGGGGTCCTCGGCCATGGCGACCTTCGTCGATTCCATCGTCGCCGCGCACGGACAGGCCGACGCCCGCCATCCGGTCTGGCAGCGGATCTTCGCGCTCGGGTTGTATCTGCTGTTCCTGGTGGCGGCCGTATTCGTATTGCCGCTGGTGGCCTTGGGCCCGACCCTGATCGGGCGCACGCTGCCACCGAACTGGCGCGAACCCGGGCTGCGCCTGATCGACACCTTCTACTATCCGGCGGCCGGGCTGCTGCTCATCGTCGGCCTGACCACGTTGTACAAACTGGCGCTGCACCGGTCGCTGCCGTGGCATCGGCTCTTCGGCGGGGCGTTGGTGGCCGGCATCTTCTTCATGGCGGCCAGCGACATCCTGCGCCGCTATCTGACCTACGCGGCGCGGGCCGGCGTCAGCTACGGGGCGCTGGCGACACCGATCGCCTTCCTGCTCTTCACGTTCTTCCTGGCGTTCGCGGTGATTCTGGGCGCGGAATTCAATGCCACCGTGCAGGAGTTCTGGCCGGCCCGGGCGACCCGGTTCGAACAGTTCAAGCAATGGTGGGCCCGGCGCAAGCACCGGCACGACGGCAGCGACGACGAGATCGAGACCGCGCGGACCGACGACGAACCGCCCTCGGATCTGCCGTGGACTCGGTCCGATGACCCCGGAGCCGCGGATCGGCAGCACTCGGACGGCCCGCCTCAGGACGACCGGCCCGAGGATCCCGCCGGTGGTTCCGCCTACCGCGCCGACACCCGTCCACCGTCCATTCTCGACCAGGGCCGGATCCGCCCCGCGGGATAACCGCCGACGATCGAGCCTGCGCCGGCACGCGGACCATCGCCCTCGGTTGCGCCCGGTCGGCGCGTGCCTCACCTCCCGGCCGGTAGCGGGTGGTCGCGGAAGAAGTCCCAGATGATCCGGTTCGCGCTGATCGCGGTCGTGGTGCGGCCGACCAGCGGTTCCGGCGAGATCACCGACGCGGTGCCCGGCCAGGTGTGGCCGCCGCCGACTACCGCGTACAACTGCACGGCCGTCCGGTCCGGGCACGGATAGGTGTAGCGCACGACATCCGGGGCTACCTGCTGCTGTTGCGGTTGGGTCCCGCATCCTTCGCGCCGCGCCCACGCCGCCGCCTGATCGGGGATGCTCACCGGTCCGGGACCGTCCACCCCACCGGGCCGCGTATCGCCGCGCTGAGCCGCCGACCCCGTTCCGTCGGCCGAGGGGAGGTATTTCGCATTGGGCCCGACCCCGCCGGTATAGGCGACGATCGGATCCTCGGTGCCGTGGAAGGCCACCATCGGCACAGCACGAACCGGATCACACCATGCGAAGTCCTGTAGTCCGGCCACCGGTGCCACCGCGGCGATCCGGTCCGCGAGCTGGCAGGCCAGCGACGAGGTGGTGAAGGCGCCCATCGACAGCCCGGCTACGTAGACGCGGCGTGCGTCCACGCACCGGGTGGCCTCGACGTGGGTCAGCAGGTCGGACAGATACGCGATATCGGCGCTGTTCTGGCCGAAATCCCACCGCGGCACACCGGGTTCGTCCAGCTGCGGCGTGACCGTCGCGAATCCGTTGGCCATGCCGAAGGGCCCCAGACCGGTGCCCGCATACTCGAGTGCGGCCGGTTCCAGATAGCCGTGCAGATCGACGACCAGCGGCAGCGGCGCGATGGCGGCGGGAACGTCGAGGAGGTAGGTCCCGGATTTCCCGGCCGCCGCGAAGCTTTCGATCGAGGTGCCGGTCGGATGCGACGCCGAACATCCCGGCGACGGCTGTGCCGGTACCTTCTCCGGTTCGCCGGCATGAGCGGTGGTCGCGGTCGAGAGGGCGGCAGCCGTCAGAAGTGTCGCCGCGATGGACGAGACCGTGCGAAACCACCGGGACGTCGCGATATACATGTACTGCCCACCTCGCGGAAAATATTGTTCTCACCGAAGAGAACAATGATCACACAAGCGAGGCGGGCGTGGGCGCAGTCGGATGACACGGCCCGGAACGGCCGCTCGATCCGTCCTTCGAGCTCAGTCCTTCTTCATCATCTCGTAGATGCGTTTGCAGTCCGGGCAGACCGGCGAGCCGGGCTTGGCCGAGCGCGTCACCGGGAACACTTCGCCGCACAGCGCCACGACATGGGTGCCCATGACGGCACTTTCGGCGATCTTGTCCTTCTTCACGTAGTGGAAGAATTTGGGAGTATCGCTGTCGGTCGTCTCGTCGGTGGTCGTATCCGGACGAACCAGGGTGTCGGTGCTCACCCCATCGATTCTGCCATCGGCGCGCGAGGCTGGTGAGCGGGTGTCGTCAACCTCATCGAACACCCGGCGGTTCGGCGGTGCTTGCGCGGTGGCGGGCGCGTGTGCATTCGATCATGCGGAGTGGAAGACTCGACGTATGCAGCGTGACGGCGACTCCTCCGACCTACCGCCCGAGTCCCGGACGTCGGGCCCGGGGCGGGTCGGTCCGGAGGGCGAGGCCGCACGTGCGGCCGAACCCGGCGGCTTCGCGAATACCGCCGAGGCTCCGGACATGTCGGCGGCGGCCGATCCGCGGCCTTCGAGCGCGACGTTCGAACGCCGGCCACCCGGTTCGGTCCCCCGCCCCACCCGCGCCTCGACCGGCTATTTCCCCGGCGAGGACAAGCATCCGGTCCTGATCACCGAGGCCGCACCCTCGCTGGACCAGCAGCACCGCGCCCGCGTGAAGCGCTACATGATCCTGATGGGTTTCCGCATTCCCTGCCTGGTGCTGGCGGCGGCCGCGTACGGCCTGTGGAGCAATGCGCTGATCTCGCTGGCCATCATCGGTGTCTCCATCCCGCTGCCCTGGATCGCCGTACTCATCGCGAACGACCGGCCACCGCGCAGCAAGGACGAGCCCAGCCGGTGGGACGAGCGCCGCGCGGCGAAAGCGCTCGAATCGGGACAGCATCGTTCCATCGACGGCTGAACGACGCGGGCTACCTGCCCGGACCCGGCGAGAGCGGTGCCCCGTACCAGGTGGCAGAGTTCTCCTGTGCCTGCCGACCGGACCACCGCCTCCCTGCTCACCGCCCTCGCACCCGCGCTGCGCGCCGCGCTGACCCGGGTCCGCTACGACGCCGACACCGTGCTCGAGGCCATCGGCGCCGACGCCCACGCGGCCCTCGGACGCTCCGAACCCGTACCGGTGCGCCGGGCCGCGCGCGCCGCCGGTGAGCTCGGCACGCTGATCCGGCTGCTGCTGCTCGGCGACGCCCTGCCCGAACGGGAGGTGGCCGCGGCCTTCGCCCCGCTCGACATCGACCGGGCCGTCGCCGCGGGTCTGCTCGAGCGCGACGGCGATTCGATCCGCGCCGCGCTGGACCTGCGGCCCCTGGATCTGGGTTCGGGCACCCGCTGGGTGCTGTCGGATCTCGACGACTCGATGCGGCGGCGCACCCTCAGCGCCGACCACGTCCTGGGCGTGGGCCAGGCGTCGCTGTCGCTGCTGCGCGCGACGCCGATCGATCCCGTCGGATCCGTTCTGGATCTCGGCACCGGCTGCGGTGTGCAGGCGGTGCACGCCGCCGGCTATGCGAAGACGGTGACCGGCACCGATGTCAGCGGCCGTGCGCTGTGGCTGGCCGAGGCGACCGCCGCCCTCAACGACCTCGACATCGAGTTCGTCGAGGGCTCGTGGTTCGAGCCGGTCGCCGGGCGCCGTTTCGATCAGGTGGTGGCCAATCCTCCGTTCGTGGTCGGACCGGCCCGGATCGAGCACACCTACCGCGATTCGGGCCTGGCGCTCGACGGCGCCAGCGAACTGGTCGTCTCGCAGGCGCCCGGTCTGCTGAATCCGGGCGGTACCGCGGCCATGCTCGCCTCCTGGGTGCACGCCGGCGATGCGGACTGGCGCGGCCGGGTGGCGAGCTGGCTGCCGGATCAGGGGGTCGACGCCTGGATCGTGCAGCGCGATGTGGCCGATCCGGCACTGTATGTCGGCACGTGGCTGCGCGATGCCGGACTGGATCCGCGCGATCCCGAGGCACAGCGGCGGGCCGAGCAGTGGCTGGCCGCCTTCGACGCGGCGCAGGTCGAAGGCATCGGCTTCGGCTTCGTCTACCTGCACGCGATCGACGGGCCCACCGAGGTGCTCGCCGAGGATCTGACCCACGGTTTCGACGACCCGCTCGGCGCGGAGGCGCCGGCCTACTTTCGCCGATCGGCGTGGC
The DNA here is from genome assembly GCF_001612965.1 of Nocardia kruczakiae NBRC 101016. Taxonomy (GTDB): domain Bacteria; phylum Actinomycetota; class Actinomycetes; order Mycobacteriales; family Mycobacteriaceae; genus Nocardia; species Nocardia kruczakiae. The sequence goes on along the minus strand of NZ_BDBL01000065.1, from coordinate 11,281 downwards.
TGCGGACGGTACTGGCGGACAACGAGGTCGCCTGGCGTGCGCGATTCACCGTCGACGCCGCGACCGCGCTCGAACGCGTCCTGCTGCCGGGCGCCGAGGGCTGGCAGGAGCGGGTGGTCCGGCTGCATCGCGGTGACGGTCCCCGCTGGCAGCACGAGATCGACGACACTCTGGCGGCGTTGCTCGCGGGAATGCGGCCCGACGGGCTGCCGTTGGAAGAACTGGTCGAATTGCTCGCAATCGGCCACACCGGAACCACCGCCACGCCGCAATTCCGAGCCGAGGCGTTGTCGGCGGTCACCGGATTGGTCCGGCACGGACTGATCACACCGGACGAACTCGACGCGCCCCCGGCCGACGCCGCGCGTGCCCCCGCGTCCTCCCCCATGTCCACGGAGTTCCCTTCTTAAGAACTTCTCAGACGGAGGTTGCGAAAGCCGCAGCTCAGCACGGTTTATCGGCGCCAAGGCGGGGAACTTTCCCAGTGTCGGGTCCGTTGTTCGGAGTGAGACACCACCGACAGGAGGCAAGTCATGACAAGCCCCGCCACCACTGGAGTGCGCGCCATCGATTCGGACCTCGACGCCCAGAGCCCGGCAGCCGACCTGGTACGTGTGTACCTGAACGGGATCGGTAAGACCGCGCTGCTGACGGCCGCCGACGAGGTCGAATTGGCCAAGCGCATCGAGGCGGGCCTCTATGCCCAACACCTGTTGGAGACCGGTAAGCGGCTCTCGGCGACCCGCAAGCGGGATCTGGCGATCCTGGTCCGCGACGGTCAGGCCGCCCGTCAGCATCTGTTGGAGGCCAACCTCCGCCTGGTCGTATCGCTGGCCAAGCGCTACACCGGCCGCGGTATGCCGCTGCTGGATCTGATCCAGGAAGGCAACCTCGGTCTGATCCGCGCGATGGAGAAGTTCGACTACGCCAAGGGTTTCAAGTTCTCCACCTACGCCACCTGGTGGATCCGGCAGGCCATCACCCGCGGTATGGCCGATCAGAGCCGCACCATCCGCCTTCCCGTGCATCTGGTGGAACAGGTCAACAAGCTGGCCCGGATCAAGCGCGAACTGCATCAGCAGCTCGGCCGCGAGGCCAGTGACGAGGAGCTGTCGGCCGAATCGGGTATTCCGGTGGAGAAGATCGCCGATCTGCTCGACCACAGCCGCGACCCGGTGAGCCTGGACATGCCGGTGGGCAACGACGAGGAAGCCCCGCTGGGCGACTTCATCGAGGATTCGGAGGCGACCTCCGCCGAGAGCGCCGTCATCGCCGGGCTCATGCACCGCGATGTGCGCAGCGTGCTGGCCACCCTGGACGAGCGCGAACAGCAGGTCATCCGGCTGCGCTTCGGCCTCGACGACGGCCAGCCGCGCACCCTCGACCAGATCGGCAAGCTGTTCGGTCTCTCGCGTGAGCGCGTGCGCCAGATCGAGCGCGAAGTCATGGCCAAGCTCCGCAAGGGTGAGCGGGCGGACCGCCTGCGCGCCTACGCCAGCTAGGTCACACAGACGCTGGGCCGCCCGGAATCCGGCCCAGCACCATCCCGGTGACCGGATAGGTGGTCACCTCCGCTGCGCCGGCCGACGCGGGTGTGCCCTTCCCCCTCCGGGGCACATCCGTCGGCCGGCGTGCTGTATCGATCTCCCGGCGCGAATCCCGTTGCCGCGACTCCGAATTGCGCGGCTACCCGGTTTGCCGCGGCTACCCCGAGTTGCGCAGCGCCGTCGCCAGGCCGTTCATCGTGAGCAGGATGCCGCGCTCGACCAACTCCGATTCGTCCCCGGCGCGCCGGCGCCGCAGCAGGTCCACCTGCATCTGGTTCAACGGTTCCAGGTACGGGAAGCGGTTGCGGATGGACTCGGCCAGCGCCGGGTTGTCCGACAGCAACTGATCGCTGCCGGTGATCGCCGCATGCACCTGCACGGTGCGGTCGAACTCGTCGCGGATCATGCCGAAGATGGTGGTGCGCAACGTCGCATCCTCGACCAGCTCGGCGTAACTGGCGGCGATATCCATATCGGCCTTGGCCATCACCTGCGCCAGGTTGGACATCACGGTGCGGAAGAACGGCCACCGCCGATACAGGTCACGCAGCGTCTGCCAGCGCTCGGAATCGGTACCGGCCCACTCCTGGATGGCGCTACCGGTGCCGTACCAGCCCGGCAGCATCACCCGCGACTGGCTCCACGCCATCACCCAGGGAATCGCCCGCAGATCCGAAACCGAACTGGTGGGTTTGCGGGAGGCGGGCCGGCTGCCGAGATTGAGGTCGGCGACCTCGGCGATGGGCGTGGAGGCCCGGAAATAGTCGACGAATCCGGGCGTCCGATGCACCAGCCGCGCGTACGCCTCGCGCGCCGCGTCCGCGAGCTCCTCGAACACCTCGTAGGCCGCCTCGGCGCCGGAGCCCAGACCTTCGACATCCAGCAGCGACGATTCCAGTGTGCCGGCGACCAGCGATTCCAGATTGCGATGGGCGGAACCGGATTCGGCGTACTTGGTGGAGATCACCTCCCCCTGCTCGGTCAGGCGCAGCGAACCGCGCACCGCGCCCGCCGGCTGGGCGAGGATCGCGTCGTAACTGCGGCCGCCGCCGCGGCCGACGGTCCCGCCCCGACCGTGGAACAGCCGCAACCGGATTCCGGTTTTGCGCGCGGTTTCCACCAGGTCGAGTTCGGCGCGGTACAACGCCCAGTTCGCCGCCAGATATCCGCCGTCCTTGTTGGAGTCGGAATAGCCGAGCATCACCTCCTGGGCCATCGCGCGGGCGGCGACCAGGCGGCGATAGGCCGGAACCTCCAGTGCCGCGGCCAATGTCGCCGCACCACCGCGCAGATCGTCGATCGTCTCGAACAGCGGAACCACCCCGACCGGCGAGTGCGGCGGGGTCTGATCGTCACCGGGATCGAGAATGCCCGCCTCTTTCAGCAGTAGCGCCGCCTCGAGCATGTCGCTCACCGAGGTGCACATGCTGATGATGTAGTTGGGCACCGTATCGGGCCCCAGCGCATCGATCGCGGCGCGGGCCGCGCGCACCACCCCCAGCTCCTTGGTGGCGAGTTCGCTCAGCCGGGCGTGCGGGCCCAGCAGCGGCCGTCGCGTGCTCAATTCCGCTGCGAGCAGCTCGATGCGCTCCGGTTCGGACAGACTGCGATAGTCCGCGTGCACACCCGACCAGGCGAGCAGTTCGGCCACGACCTGTTCGTGCACCTCCGAGTTCTGGCGCATGTCCAAGCCCTGCAGGTGGAACCCGAAGGTCTCCACCGCGCCGCGCAGCGCGGCCAGGCGGTCGTCGGCCAGCAGGCCGTCACCCGATTCGCGCATGGAGGCGTCGACGGTGTTCAGATCGTCCAGCAGCTGGTCCGGGCCCTCGTACGGCGAGACCCGGGCGAGCTGCTCCCCGGACAGTTCGAACACCGAGGGGAATTCGGCGGCCGAGCCGAGCGCACGCTGCGCGGTCGCGGCGAGGCGCAGGCGGATGCCGCGGATCGCGCGACGATACGGTTCGTCGGCGCGCTGCGGTGAATCGTCACCCGCCGCGTCGGCCAGCCGCGACAGTTCCGGGGTGATCGCCACCAACCGGATCGACTGCGACAGCGACTTCTCCAGGGCAACAAGCTCTTTCAGATAGTGGCCGAAGATCACGGTGGCGGCCCGGCGGGTGGCGCGTTCGACCACTTCGCCGGTCACGTTCGGGTTGCCGTCGCGGTCGCCGCCGATCCACGAACCGGGCCGCAGGATCGGGCGGGCGAGCAGATCGTGTCCGGGCCACCTGGTCCGTAGCGCCTGGCGTACCTCGGCGTTGATCCGCGGAATCACCTCGAGCAGGGTGAGGTCGTAATAGCGCAGGCCGACCTCGATCTCGTCGGAGATCCGCAACCGCGCGAGGCGGATCAGCGCCGTGCGCCACAGGGTGAGGATCTGGCGGCGGATGTCGTGGTCGATGGTGGCGTATTCGGGTTCGTCCTCGCGGTAGCGGGCCCGCCGGCGCATCAGTTCGGTGATGCGGGCCTGAACGTCGAAGACGGTGCGGCGGCGCGTCTCGGTGGGATGGGCGGTGATCACCGGCGAGACCAGCGCGTCCTCGAGCACCTCCGCGGCGAGCGCGCCGTCGACGCGAGCGTGGTCGAGCGCCCGATACGTCGCGGCCAGGCTGGATTCCTGCGGCGGCTCACCGGCGGCGACGTGCACCGCGCGACGGCGGTCGCGCTGCAGATCCTCGGCGAGGTTGGCCAGCAGCAGGAAATGGCTGAACGCCCGGATCAGCGGGATCGCCACCCGCAGCTCGGTATCGCGCAGCATCTCCGCGACGGCGCTGCGCTCCACTTCCGAACGCCGCACCCGGAAGGCCTCGACCCGCACCCGTTCGACGAGGTCGAACACCTCGGGACCCTCGTGGTCGCGGATCGTCTCGCCCAGGATCGCGCCGAGAAACCGGATATCGTCCCGCAGGGGCGCCGTAGCGCTCTCGATCTGATCTTCGCGCATACGGCCAGTATCGACCATATCCGCGGACCGGCCGCGGTGGCGCTGGTCACCACGGTATGGCGGGCCGGGCACCGAACGCCTCACACCAGGCGGCGCGGACCGTTGTCGAAGCGGCTCGGTTCCGGGCCGATCCGCACGCGCGCGTACAGGATCGCGGCGCCCTCCGGTGAGGCCAGCACCGGTTCCACCGACAGTTCCCGTACCTCCGGCAGATCGTCGCACAGCGCCGAAATGCGTTGTGCCAGTGCGGCCAGCGCCTTCTTGTCCACCGGTTCGCCGATGGTGCGGCCCGATCCGGCCTGCCCGTCGAGCAGCGGGGCGGCGCGCGGGGCGTCGATCAGTTCGACCGCCTCGGCCTGGGTCAGTGGCAACGCCCGGTAGGCGCGGTCGCCGAGCAGGTCGATGATGGTTCCGGAGAGACCGAATCCGATGACGGATCCGAACGACGGGTCGTCCTGCACCCGCAACACACACCCCACCCCCTTGGTCGCCATCTTCTGGATGTGGACCACCGCGTTGCCGGTCAGTTCCGCCAGATCGATGTAGGCACGCCGGACCGCGGTGTCGCGCCACAGATCGAGGCGGACACCGGTGAAATCCGGTCGGCTGCGCCACATTTCGCCGGTGGCCTTGGCGGCGACGGGATATCCCAGTTCCGCGGCCGCCGCGACGGCGGCCTCGGGATCACGTGCCTCCCGGAATTCCACCACGCGAATTCCGTAGCAGGCGAGCAGTTCCGCGGCCTCCAGATCGCCGAGCCAGTCCCCGTCGGGACTGCGAGACATCCACTGCTCCACCAGTTCTCGCGCCCGCCCGACCTCGAGACCGTCCGGGCGCACCACCAGCGAGGCCGGGCGGGTCCGCCACGCCGCGTATCGCCGCACCCGTGCCAGCGCTCGCGCCGCGCGTTCCGGATCGGGGTAGGACGGGATGGAACCGCGGTCGACGATGCCGCCGGCACCGCGCACGGTGAGCAGATTCGGCATGCCGTGATCGGCGACGAAGGTGGTGAGCACGGGTTTGACCGCATCCTGCGCGCCGGCCCGGATCGCCTCGGCGAAGGCGGTGACCGCCGCCGGCACCGGCGGCGCGAAGATGACGATGACGGCGTCGACCTCGGCCGAATCCATCGCACTCGCGACGGCGGTCAGGTAGTCGGCGGGTTCGGCCTGGGGCCCCAGATCGGTCGGCTCCCCGACCTCCAGTCCCTCCCCGCGCGCCGCGTCCACCGCCAGCCAGCCCAGGGCGGCGCTGTTGCCGATCACCGCGAGCCGCGGGCCGTCCGGCAGCGGCTGGTAGGCCAGCAGCATGGCGCAGTCGAACAGTTCGGCGATCGTGTCGACCTGCACGATGCCGGCCTGGGCGAACAGATCGCGCTCCACGGAACGTTCCAGACCGCTGACCGGCACGTTGGCGGCGTTGCGGCCGCTGCTGACCGCCACCACCGGTTTGGTGCGGGCCACCCGGCGGGCGATGCGGGAGAATTTGCGCGGATTGCCGAAGGTCTCCAGATACAGCAGCACGACGTCGGTGTCGGGATCGGTATCCCAGTACTGCAGCAGGTCGTTACCCGACACATCGGCGCGATTGCCGGCCGAGACGAAGGTCGACAGTCCGAGCTTGCGCGCCGCCGCCTCGGCCAGGATGGCCGCGCCCAGCGGCCCGGACTGACAAAAGAATCCGACCCGGCCGCGGCCCGGTAGCACCGGCGCGAGCGTCGCGTTCAGCGAGACCGCCGGATCGCTGTTGGCGATACCGAGCGCGCTCGGTCCCACCACGCGCATACCGTGGCCGCGCGCGGCGTCGACCAGATCGCGCTCGGCGCGGAAGCCCGCCGGCCCGGTTTCGGAGAATCCCGCGGTCAACACGAGCAGGCCTTTGACCCCCTTGGCCATACAGTCGTCGAGGACGGATTTGATCTCCTCGGCCGGTACGGCGACCACCGCCAGATCCAGTTCGTCGGGGATGTCGTGCACGGTCGGATAGGCGCGCACACCGCGCACGGAGGTCCGATTCGGATTCACCGGATACACCGGGCCCTGGAACACGCCGGACAGCAGATTCGCCAGCACCGCCCCGCCGACCCGGCTCGCCGACGGGGTGGCACCGATGACGGCGATCGACCGCGGCGCCAGCAGATTGCCGACGCTGCGTGCCTCCGAGGCCCGCTCCCGCGAATCCCGCACCGACAGCAGCGCTTCGGTGGGGTCGATGGCGAATTCGAGGTGCAGCACAGACCCGTCGCGGCTGCGCTGCACCTGGTATCCGGCCTCTCGGAAGACCGTGACCATGGTGTGGTTCTCGGCGAGCACCTCGGCGACGAAGGTGTCGATATCGTTCTCGGCGGCCGCACCGGCCAGATGCTCGAGCAGGATCGACCCCAGGCCGCGGCCCTGATGTTCGTCGGCGACGACGAACGCCACTTCCGCCGCGCGGGGACCTTCGCGATCGGTGAGCAGTTCGTAGCGGCCGACCGCGATGATCACCGACCCCAGTTCGACGACCAGCCCCACCCGGTTGTGGTAGTCCACGTGGGTGGTGCGGTACAGATCCTTCGGTGTCATCCGCGGGTACGGACCGAAATAGCGCAGATAACGGGTCCGATCGGACAGCGCCGCGTGGAAGGCCTGCATCGGCTCCGCGTCGTCGGGGGTGATCGGCCGCAGCCGGACCACACCGCCGTCGGCGGCGAGCACGTCGGCGAACCAATGCTGCGGGGGCGGCGGCGGATCGGCGGGAGTGTTCTCGGCGTCCGGTGCGGGGGCGGATGATTCAGTCACGGGGGTCCTCCGGGTCCAGGCCCAGTAATCCGTAGGTCGCGCGGCGGGTGGCGAGCACCGCGGTGTCGATCGCGCGCTGCGCCCGGTCGAGATGGGCGTCGCCGGTGTCGAGCGCGCCGCCCGGCCCCTGCCAGGGGATGAAGGCGGTGTCGCCGCCGTCGCCCATCGTGGTCGGCGCCGGCACGGTCGGGGCGTAGCCGCGCACCAGCTCACGCCAGTCCTCGGGAATGGCTGTGCCCGGATCGATTTCGCGATCCAGCGCCGTCGCCAGCAGGTGGGTCCACGCACGCGGCACCACCCGGACCAGTCCGTAACCGCCGCCGCCCACCGCGAGCCAGCGCCCTTCGGCGTACCGGTCCGCGAGTTCACGCATGGCACGAAACGCCGCGCGCTGGCCGTCGACGGTGAGTTCGAGGTCGGCGAGGGGGTCCTCGCGATGGCTGTCGACCCCGCACTGACTCACCACCAGTTGCGGCCGGAACGCGGCCAGCGCCCCGGGCACGACGGCGTGAAATCCCCGCAGCCACTGCGCATCCCGCGTGCCGGGCAGCACGGCGAGATTGATCGCGGTGCCCTCCGCGGGGCCGGCGCCGATCTCCTCGGGCCAGCCGGTGTTCGGCCACAACGTCGCCGGATGCTGATGCAGCGAAATGGTCAGCACGCGCGGATCGTCGTAGAAGGCGCGCTGCACGCCGTCGCCGTGGTGCACGTCGACGTCGACGTAGGCGATGCGGTCGAAGCCGTTGTCCAGCAGCCACGAAATGGCCACCGCCACATCGTTGTAGACGCAGAACCCGGAGGCCGCGTCGGGCATCGCGTGATGCATACCACCCCCGATGCTGACCGCCCGCCGGGCGCGGCCCGCCGCGATTTCCGCGGCGGCGGCGAGGGTTCCGCCGACGATCACCGAGGCCGCCTCGTGCATATGGGGGAAGACGGGATTGTCCATCGAACCGAGTCCGTGCGGGGGTGCGGCCGGCGGTGTCGTGCCCGCGGGTGCGGGCACGGCGTGGCGCACGGCCTCGAGGTAGGCGGCGGTGTGAATGCGCAGCAGCTCACCGTCACCGGCCGGGCCGGGTGCGAGGGTTTCGATGCCGTCGAGCAAACCCAGACTGCGCGCGAGCGCCATCGTGAATCGGAGCCGGGCCGGCTTCATCGGATGTTCCGGGGTCCAGGTGTAGTCCAGGAAGCGGTCGGTCCACACCACGGCGGCGTCGTCTGCCATAACGGTCACGCTAGCCCACCGCGGCCCGTCGCCGTGGCGTTGCTCGCACCGGCGAGGACACGGGAAGCAGACCACCCGCGTTGTCGTTGTCATGCAGTAGAAATGCAAGACGACACCGGGCGCGCCTGTCGCCCGCGCGCATCCGGCCGCGCGCGCAGGTATCGGTGATGTTCGTGCAGGACGTGCGAAATATGCTGACGCCGATCGTGCAGCCGGGCGTGGGTAGAATTCGTGCCGACGAAGGGGTAACAGGTGAAGGATCTGGTCGACACCACGGAGATGTATCTCCGTACCATCTACGACCTCGAGGAGGAGGGCGTGGTGCCGTTGCGGGCGCGTATCGCCGAGCGCCTCGAGCAGAGCGGCCCGACGGTGAGTCAGACGGTCGCGCGGATGGAGCGCGACGGTCTGCTGATGGTCGCCGGCGACCGCCACCTCGAACTCACCGACAAGGGCCGCGCGATGGCCGTGGCGGTCATGCGCAAACACCGGCTGGCCGAACGGTTGCTGGTCGACGTGATCGGGCTGGACTGGCAGAACGTGCACGCCGAAGCCTGCCGCTGGGAGCACGTGATGAGCGAGGAGGTGGAACTGCGTCTGCTCGAGGTGCTCAATCACCCCACCACCTCGCCCTACGGCAACCCCATCCCCGGCTTGGACGAACTCGGCGTCAACTCCGGCAATTCCGGTGAGGAGACCCTGGTCCGGCTCTCCGATCTGCCGCCCGGCCAGGTGTCGGCGGTGGTGGTGCGCCGGTTGTCGGAACATATTCAGGCAGATCCGGACGTGATCGGTCAGCTGCGGGAGGCCGGGGTGGTTCCCGATGCCCGCGTGACCGTCGAGACCAAGCCCGGTGTGGTGATCATCTCGGTGCCGGGACACGTCGGTTTCGAACTGTCCGACGAGATGGCCCACGCCGTCCAGGTCAGGCTGGCCTGACGGATGAAACTTCTGGTGACCGGCGGTGCCGGATATGTCGGCGGAGTCTGCGCCCAGGTACTGGTTCAGGACGGCCACGAGGTCGTGGTGGTCGACGACCTGTCCACCGGCAACGCCGAGGGTGTGCCGGCCGGCGCGAAATTCGTCGACGGGGATATCGCGACCACCGGCGTCGAGCTGATCGAATCCGAATCCTTCGACGGTGTCCTGCATTTCGCGGCGCAGTCGCTGGTCGGTGAATCGGTGCAGCAGCCCGAGAAGTACTGGCACGGCAATGTGGTCAAGACGCTGGCGCTGCTGGAGGCGATTCGTCGCACGCAGACCCCACGGCTGGTGTTCTCCTCGACCGCGGCGGTCTACGGTGAGCCGGAACAGGTTCCGATTCTCGAGTCCGCGCCGCCCCGCCCGACCAACCCCTATGGTGCCTCGAAGCTCGCGATCGACCACGCGATCACCTCGTACGCCGTCGCGCACGGTCTGGCCGCGACGAGCTTGCGGTATTTCAACGTCGCGGGCGCGTACGGAGGGCTCGGCGAAAACCGCGTGGTGGAAACCCATCTCATCCCGCTGATCCTGCAAACGGCTCTGGGACATCGGGATTCGATTTCGGTGTTCGGCACCGACTATCCGACACCGGACGGCACCGCGGTGCGTGACTACATCCACATCCGTGATCTCGCCCGCGCACATGTCCTGGCATTGGCGCAGTCGCGGCCCGGCGAACATCGCATCTTCAATCTCGGTAGCGGGACGGGTTTCTCGGTGCGCGAAGTGATCTCGGCCTGTGAGCGCGTCGTGGGCCGGCCGATTCCGGCGGTGGACGCGCCGCGGCGCGCCGGTGATCCGGCGGTGCTGATCGCGTCGAGCGCGAAGGCTATCGACGAGCTCGGCTGGCAGCCCGAACACAACGATCTCGACGAAATCGTCTCCGATGCATGGGATTTCCTCACCTCGCTCGGTGACCGCGCGCACAGCGCTCGCTGATACGCGCGGCCTCCGGGCCCGTGATGTGGTCGCTGTCATCGCGACTCCGGTTCGCCGGGATCGGCGATGACGAGGTCGACACCCAGACCTGCGGCGATATCGCGGCCGCTGACGGCGAGTTTGCGCACATCGTCGGGGCGCATGCCGGTGCGTAGCGCCGCATCCAGCAGTCGTGCGATGCGGTGAGCCGGGTCGGCCTGCAGCGCCGCCTCGAACGCGACACCTGCCAGCGGTCCGTCACCGCGGGTGTAGGCGCTGTAGCCGAAGAGGGTGGCCAGCTCGGCCCGGTCCGGACCGGTGAGGCCGCGGCAGGCACGAGACCACAGCGCCTCGGCCGCCGCTGCGTGCGCACCCAGCGCCACCGCGAACAGCGAATCGCGCACCGCGGTGTCGCGCACGGCGACGGCCAGATCCGCGAGTTCACGTGGATCGAGGTCATCGCCCGATTCCACAGTGCTGATCTGCCACAACACCATGTCCAAGGCGGCGCGACTGTAGGAGCGCGGCTCCCCGGCACGTAGTGCGCGCCGGAACCGCTGCCTGGCGGCCTCCGCGGCATTGCCGATCACGGCGTCGATCTGGACACGCAGCGGCGTGTTCTCTGCCACCGCGGCGGTGAGTTCGGTGCGCGAGCCCCGGATGGGGCGGCCGTCGAGAACCTGCGCGAGTGCGACCGGCGAGGCCGCCGGATCCGCTTGGGTACCGGCACTGCCGGTATCGAGCACGCTCCACCAGTCGGCGCCCGGGGTGATCTCGCCCACGGCCCATGCCTCCGCGAGAAGCACATTCTGGCTCTGCAGCGCGCCCTCGAGCACCCGCACCAGATCGCGATGGCGGGCCGTGCGCCGCCCGGCCCGCCCCG
>NZ_BDBL01000064.1 GCF_001612965.1 Nocardia kruczakiae NBRC 101016 | reverse complement strand
CGTGGCCGGTGGTTTCCGCGGTCGTCCCGGTGGCGGCGGTGGTCGTCCGGGCGGTGGCGGCGGTCGCGGCGGTGCCGCGGGTGCCTTCGGCCGTCCCGGTGGCGCCCCCCGCAAGGGCCGCAAGTCGAAGCGGGCGAAACGCGCCGAATACGAGAACATGCAGGCACCGTCGGTCGGCGGTGTGCGGCTGCCCCGCGGCAACGGCGAGATCATCCGTCTTGCTCGCGGCGCCTCGCTGTCGGACTTCGCCGAGAAGATCAACGCCAACCCGGCCTCGCTGGTGCAGGTGCTGTTCAACCTCGGTGAGATGGTCACCGCGACCCAGTCGGTGAACGACGAGATCTTCGAGCTGCTCGGCGGCGAGATGAACTACGTCGTGCACGTGGTCTCGCCCGAGGACGAGGACCGCGAGCTGCTGGAGAGCTTCGACCTCAGCTACGGCGAGGACGAGGGCGACGAGGAGGACCTGCAGGTCCGCCCGCCGGTCGTGACCGTCATGGGTCACGTCGACCACGGTAAGACCCGACTGCTGGACACGATCCGCAAGACCAACGTCCGCGAGGGCGAGGCCGGCGGTATCACCCAGCACATCGGTGCCTACCAGGTCCTCACCAACGTCAACGACGAAGAGCGCCTGATCACCTTCATCGACACCCCGGGTCACGAGGCGTTCACCGCCATGCGTGCCCGTGGTGCCAAGGCCACCGACATCGCGATCCTCGTGGTCGCCGCCGACGACGGCGTCATGCCGCAGACGGTGGAGGCCATCAACCACGCGCAGGCCGCGGACGTGCCGATCGTGGTGGCGGTCAACAAGATCGACAAGGAAGGCGCGAACCCGGAGAAGGTCCGCCAGCAGCTCACCGAATACAACCTGGTGGCCGAGGAGTACGGCGGCGACACCATGTTCGTCAACATCTCGGCGCGTCAGGGCACCAATATCGAAGCCCTGCTCGAGGCCGTGGTGCTGACCGCGGACGCCGCACTGGACCTGCGGGCCAACCCGGATATGGACGCCCAGGGTGTCGCCATCGAGGCGCATCTGGACCGCGGCCGTGGTCCGGTGGCCACCGTGCTGGTGCAGCGCGGTACCTTGCGCGTCGGTGACTCGATCGTGGCCGGTGACGCCTACGGTCGCGTCCGCCGCATGGTCGACGAACACGGCGAGGATGTGGACGCGGCGCTGCCGTCGCGTCCGGTGCAGGTCATCGGTTTCACCTCGGTGCCGGGCGCGGGCGACAACCTGCTCGTCGTCGAGGAGGACCGCATCGCCCGCCAGATCGCCGACCGGCGCAACGCGCGCAAGCGCAACGCTCTGGCCGCGCGCAGCCGCAAGCGGATCAGCCTGGAAGATCTGGATGCCGCTCTGAAGGAGACGTCGGAGCTCAACCTGATCCTCAAGGGCGACAACTCCGGTACGGTCGAGGCCCTCGAAGAGGCGCTGCTCGGCATCGAGATCAGCGACGAGGTCCGGCTGCGGGTCATCGACCGCGGTGTCGGTGGTGTCACCGAGACCAACGTCAACCTGGCCTCGGCGTCGAACGCGATCATCATCGGGTTCAACGTCCGGGCCGAGGGCAAGGCCACCGAACTCGCCAACCGCGAGGGTGTGGACATCCGCTACTACTCGGTGATCTACCAGGCCATCGACGAGATCGAGAAGGCCCTCAAGGGCATGCTCAAGCCGATCTACGAAGAGGCCGAACTGGGTCGCGCCGAGATCCGCGCGGTGTTCCGCTCCTCGAAGTTCGGCAACATCGCCGGCTGCATGATCACCTCCGGGACGGTCAAGCGCAACGCCAAGGCCCGCCTGCTGCGCGACAGCGTGGTGATCGCCGATACGACGATCCAGTCGCTGCGCCGCGAGAAGGACGACGCCACCGAGGTCCGCGAGGGCTTCGAGTGCGGTATGACGTTGGGCTACAACGACATCAAGGAAGGCGACATCATCGAGGCCTACGAGCTTCGGGAGAAGCCGCGCGACTGAGTCGTCCACAGTGAACGAACGTCACGTTCGGTGCAGACATCGACCGAACGTGACGTTCGCTTCGCGGGGCGCTCGTCGCGACATGTGAAGAGGTGAGCCGTTGTTCGTCGGTGCATTGGAGTTCGACATCCTGCTCGGCGATGTGCACTCGTTGAAGGAAAAGCGGTCGGTGATCCGCCCGATACTGGCCGAACTGCAGCGCTTCGGCGTCAGCGCGGTCGAGGGCGGGGATCACGATCAACACCGCCGCTCACAGTTGGGCGTCGCGCTGGTCAGCTCCGAGATGGACATCTCACAGCGGTGCTGGACAAGTGTGAACGCCACGTGGCGGCCCGTCCGGAGTTACAGTTGCTGGCAGTACGCCGCCGCATCTTCGGACCCGAAGACTGAATGACAAGTGAGGAGGGCCCGCCATGGTGGATCAGGCCAGGGCACGCCGACTCGCGAAGCGGATCGTCACGATCGTCGGGACGGCGATCGAATACGAGATCAAGGATCCGCGGCTGCGTTTCGTCACCGTCACCGATGCCAAGGTGACCGGTGACCTGCGGGAGGCGACCGTCTATTACACGGTGATGGGTGAAACCCTCGCCGCCGAACCGGATTTCGCGGGCGCCGCGGCCGGACTGGAGAAGGCCAAGGGGGTGCTGCGCTCCAAGGTGGGCGCGGCCACCGGGATCAAGTTCACGCCGTCGCTGAGTTTCGTCCTCGACACCGTGCCGGATGCGGCGCGCGAGATGGAACAGCTGCTGGCGAAGGCACGTGCGGCCGACGAGAAGGTGGCGCAGGTCGCGGCCAATGCCACCCATGCCGGCGACGCCGATCCCTACAAACCCGACCCCGACGAGGAAGACTGACCGCCACGGCGGTCGATGCGGTGGAGGGGCCGGGTTCGCGAGGCGGTGCCCCGGTTCTCTCGCCGGAGAATCGAGCTTGGAGATGACAGCTGTGACGTCGTCGGCGGATCCGGCCGCGGCCGTCGAGGTATTGGCGGCCGCGCGATCGGTGACCGTGCTGTGTCATGTGCAGCCGGACGCCGACACCGTCGGCAGTGGGCTGGCGCTGGCGCAGGTGCTGCATCGGCGCGGGGTGCCGGTGCAGGTGTCGTTCGCCGAGCCGGCCGAACTTCCGGCATCGATGCGCTCGCTGCCGGGCGTGGAGTATCTGGTGCCGGCCGAACAGGTCGCGGCGCGGGTGGATGTGCTGGTCACCGTCGACTGCGGCAGCGTCGGGCGCCTCGGCGCGCTCGCGGACCGAATCGACGGCGCCGCAACCACTGTCGTGATCGACCACCATCGCTCCAACACCCGCTTCGGCGATGTGAACCTGATCGACGAGACCGCGGAGTCCACCACCAGTGTGCTGGCGCGCCTGTTCGATGCCTGGGGCGAGGAGATCGACCGGGATATCGCGCACTGCCTGTTCGCCGGTCTGGTCACCGACACGGGGTGTTTTCGCTGGGGCGGCCCGGGCACGCATCTGCTAGCCGATCGTTTGCTGGCCACCGGAATCGACGGGGCGGGAATCACGCGCACGCTGATGGACACCCATCCCTTCGGCTGGTTGCCGATGTTGTCGCGGGTGCTCGGATCGGCGCGGCTGGAACCGCGAGCGGCCGGTGGCGCCGGCCTCGTCTACGCCTTCGTCCACAGTGACGACTCCGACGGATTGCGGTCGGAGGAGGTGGAAAGCGTCATCGACGTCGTCCGCACCACCGCCGAGGCGGATGTCGCGGCGGTATTCAAACAATCGCGCACCGATGCCGGCTGCTGGACGGTATCGCTGCGCTCGCGCGACAGCGGTGTGGGCACCGGCGATGCCGTCGACGTCGCCCGCGTCGCGACCGGTCTGGGCGGGGGCGGCCACCGTTACGCCGCCGGCTACACCACTCACGGCACCGCCGAGAACGTGGTGGGCGATCTGCTCGCGGAATTGGCGCTCGGCCGGGAGAGCTGACCATGGCGGTGGACGCCGTCGGCAGCTCTACCGTTCACGATGCGGGTCCGCGCCGCATTCTCGGCATCGCGATCCCGACGCTGGGAGTGCTTGTCGCCGAACCGATCTACCTGCTGTTCGATATGGCGGTGGTGGGCCGGCTGGGGGCGCTGGCGCTCGCGGGCCTCGCCGTGGGCGGTCTGATACTCGGACAGGTCAGCACGCAGTTGACGTTCCTGAGTTACGGGACCACCGCCCGCTCCGCGCGCCGCCACGGCGCCGGTGACGAACGCGGCGCGATTGCCGAAGGGGTGCAGGCGAGTTGGCTCGCCGGGGCGGCCGGCCTGACGATCGTGGTTGTGCTGCAGGTGTTCGCACGACCGGTCGTGGATGTGATCGCCGGTGGCGACGATATCGCGGACGAGGCGTTGCGCTGGTTGCGGATCGCGCTGTTCGGGGTTCCGTTGATCCTGCTGACCATGGCCGGTAACGGCTGGTTGCGCGGTGTGCAGCAGACGCGTCGGCCGTTGGTGTATGTGATTGCGGGACTGGTTGTCTCGGCTCTGCTGTGTCCGCTGCTGGTGCACGGCCTGCTGGGCGCGCCCCGGATGGAACTGGCCGGCTCGGCAGTGGCCAATGTGGCCGGGCAGATGGTCTCGGGCGGATTGTTCGTGGCCGCGCTGATGCGCCGGCGGGTGCCGCTGCGCCCGCATCCGCGGGTCATGCGCGCGCAGCTGGTGCTCGGCCGGGATCTGATCGTCCGGAGTCTGGCGTTCCAGGCCTGTTTCGTCTCCGCCGGCGCGGTCGCCGCCCGGTTCGGCGCCGCCTCGGTGGCCGCCCATCAGCTCGTGCTGCAGTTGTGGAATTTCCTTGCCCTGACGCTGGATTCGCTGGCCATCGCGGCGCAGACCCTCACCGGCGCGGCGCTGGGCTCCGGTGACGCCTCCGGCGCGCGCGTGCTGGCGCGCCGGATCACACTGTGGTCCACCGTCTTCGCGGTGGTGCTCGCGGTGATTTTCGCCGCTGGGTACACCGTCATCCCCCAGGTGTTCACCGACGATCCGGCGGTCCTGGACCGGGTGCATGTCATCTGGTGGTTCTTCGTGCCACTCATTCCCGCCGCCGGGGTGGTCTTCGCGCTCGACGGCGTATTGCTGGGCGCGGGCGACGCCTCGTATCTGCGCAACACGACGATGGCCGCGGCGCTGCTGGGTTTCCTGCCCGCCATCTGGTTGTCGCTGAGCTTCGACTGGGGTATCGCCGGGATCTGGTCCGGGCTGAGCGCCTTCATCCTGCTGCGCCTGCTTGCGGTGAGCTGGCGGGCACTGTCGGGGCGCTGGGCTCGAGTCGGTAGCGAGATCCCGCGGCCGGTATGACCGAACCCCCACGCGGCGCCGTATTCGGGGAGGGTGGCCGGTACCCGACGGACGCGCTGCGGACGGTGTGCGCGGATCCGCCGCCGGGTATGCCCGCACGCGAGGGCCGGGTGTGCTGGCACGACGATGATCATGGGATGGTGGAACGGTGATGCCTAAGTTGATGGCGGTGAGCGATATCCATGTCGGTCATCAGGGGAACAAACCGGTGGTCGAGCAGATCCGCGCGGACTCGCCGGAAGACTGGCTGATCGTCGCCGGCGACGTGGGGGAGAAGACCGACGACATCCGCTGGGCGCTGCGCACCCTGCGCGAACGCTTCGCCAAGGTGATCTGGGTTCCGGGCAATCACGAATTGTGGACGACCACCAAGGATCCCGTGCAGATCAAGGGCGCTCCCCGCTACGACTATCTGGTCGCCCTGTGCCGCGACCTCGATGTGGTGACCCCGGAGGACGAGTTCCCGGTCTGGGAGGGCGCGGGCGCCGAACAGTACGGCGGACGGGTGACGATCGCGCCGCTGTTCATCCTCTACGACTATTCGTGGATGCCCGAGGGCGCGAACACCAAGGCCGAGGCCCTGACCATCGCCCGGGACCGCAATGTGGTCGCCACCGACGAATTCCTGCTGGCCAGCGACCCCTATCTGACACGCGACGCCTGGTGCCGGGCCCGCGTCCAGTACAGCAGGCGCCGCCTCGACGCGCTGGAGCCCGACACCGCGGTGGTGCTGATCAATCACTTCCCGATGCTGCGCGAACCCACCCGGATGCTGTTCTATCCGGAGTTCTCATTGTGGTGCGGCACCGAGGACACCGCCGACTGGCACACCCGCTACAACGTCGTGTGCTCGGTCTACGGCCACCTGCACATTCCTCGCACCACCTTCTACGACGGAGTCCGGTTCGAGGAGGTCTCCCTCGGCTATCCGCGCGAATGGCAGCGCCGCGGGCTCCCGGACAAACTGCTGCGCCAGATCCTGCCCGCCCCCGAATACGGCCCCGACGACCTCAACGAATGGGGTGGCCACTTCAAGATCACTCCGGAGATGCGGGAAGCCGCCGCGGAGATGCGCCGCCTCGCCGACCGCCGCCGCGGCGTGCGCTGACCTGGCAGCGCAGCCGCTGACCCACGCCGACACATCGCGGCGCGGTGCGAGGAACGGCGCGTCACCACGGCCGCCGGTGCGCTCCCCGGTAGTCCACGCATGCGCTCCCCGGGCGGCCCGCGCGGGGCGATTCGGTGTACTCGCGGTATATCCGCAGCCCCTCGCGGATCTTCCACGCGGCCCGCTCGAGCTCATCGGGCGTCAGCGCCTTGTCGAAGGCCGCCGCGTCCACGAGCTGGGCTCGTACCTGTTCCAGGTTCAGTCGTGCGTACTCCAGCGGCGTGAGCTCCATGCGCGCGAGACTACTCCACTTCGAACATACTTTCGATACCCGCCTGGGTGTGCGACAGGCGCACGCCCCGCCGGCTCAGCGGAAGCGACGCACCATGGTCACGCTCGTCGTACCGGCCCGGTTGACGATCGGCGAGCCGGGGACGACGGCGAAGCCCAGTCGCTCGTAGAGACGCAGCGCCGGATTGGTCTGGCGCACACTGAGACCCACCGCCTCGTAGCGCTGTTGGGCGTCGGTCAGCAGGCGCCGCAGCAGGGTGGTGCCGAGCCCGCTGCCGCGCAGCTGGGGCGCCACACCGATCGCGAGTTCGGGTGTCGCGTCGTCGACGTATCCGTAGCCGGGGTTGTCGGCGGGAAACAGCCGCAGCCAGGCAGCGCCCGCGCCGCCGTCGGGCCCGCCGACGACCCCCAGATCACCGGGGCGGCCCCACCCCTCGACGTAGCGGGCGAGTTCGGGCACCGAGCGCAGCTGGTCGGGGGACGTCATGTGCTGTTCGGCCGCATGGGCGGCTTCGAACAGCATCGCCCACAGCAGCGGTTCGTCGGCGGGCGTGGCGGTGGCGACTCGATAAGACATGCCGCGCGACTCTACGGGCGCCACCCACGACGGATCATCCGGTTTTCCGGCCCCGCCGAGGCCGCTTGCCCGGAGCTGGCCGAGTCCGGCTACCGCGCGCACCGCTAGGCTCGTAGCGCAGACAGGGTCGACTCAGGAGGCGGTCATCGAGGAACAGGCGCGCGTCATCGGCAGCATTCTGCCCGCGGGAGTGGCCGCGGCGGAGCTGTTGCGGTATCCGGAGGATCTGAAACCGCATCCCGGTGAGGAACATCTGATCGCGCAGTCCGTCGAGAAGCGGCGGCGCGATTTCATCGGTGCCCGGCACTGTGCGCGGCTGGCGCTGGCCCAGCTCGGCGAGCCGCCGGTGGCGATCGGTAAGGGCGAGCGCGGGATGCCGCTGTTCCCGCGCGGGGTGGTCGGCAGCCTCACTCACTGCGACGGTTACCGGGCGGCCGTGCTGGCGCATCGGCTGCGCTGGCGGTCGGTCGGCATCGACGCCGAACCGCACGACACGCTGCCCGAAGGCGTACTGGACTCGGTGAGCCTGCCCGCCGAACGGGACTGGCTGCGCGGCGCGATCTCCGCCACCGGACTGCATATGGACCGGCTGCTGTTCTGTGCGAAGGAGGCCACCTACAAGGCGTGGTTCCCGCTCACGCAGCGCTGGCTCGGTTTCGAGGACGCCCACATCACCTTCACCGTCGACGACACCGGTACCGCCGGCACCTTCCACAGTGCGTTGCTGGTTCCCGGGCAGACCGTCGACGGCGGGGCGCCGCTGACCGCGTTCGACGGACGCTGGACGATCACCGACGGGCTGATCCTGACCGCGATCGTGGCCGGCTGATGGCCGAACGCGAGGCGGTCGTGGATCCGCTCGGCGGCCTGCTCATCATCGACAAGGACGGCGGGCAGACCAGCCACGACGTGGTCGCGCGCTGCCGGAAGATCCTGCGCACCAGGAAGATCGGTCACGCCGGCACCCTCGACCCGATGGCCACCGGCGTGCTGGTGCTCGGTGTCGAGCGCGCCACCAAACTGCTCGGCCTGCTGAGCCTGACCACCAAGTCGTATACCGCGACCGTCCGCCTCGGCCAGGCCACCGTCACCGACGATGCCGAGGGGGAGGTGCTGGCCAGCATCCCCGCCGGCCATGTCGCCGACGCCGATATCGCCGCCGCCGTCGCCGCGCTCACCGGCGATATCGAGCAGGTGCCCTCGACGGTCAGCGCGATCAAGGTCAACGGTGAACGGGCGTACGCGCGCGCCCGGGCCGGCGAGCAGGTGGAACTGGCGGCCCGGCCGGTCACGGTCTCCCGGTTCGACATTCTGGGTCGTCGCGATATCGACACCGGCGCAACGGCATTCGTCGATCTGGACGTCGAGGTCGACTGCTCTTCGGGCACCTACATCCGTGCCTTGGCCCGTGATCTCGGCACCGCGCTGGGGGTCGGTGGACATCTGACCGCGTTGCGTCGCACCCGGGTCGGTCCGTTCACGCTCGAACACGCCCGCACCGTGGATCAGCTCGCCGACGATCCGAGCTTGAATCTCGACGTCGATGCCGCTGTGCGCCTTGCCTTCCCGCATCGGGAGATCGATGCCGACCAGGCCGAATCGCTGCGCGACGGTCGCTGGCTGGACCCGGTCGGCGTGCGCGGTGTGCACGCGGCCACAACCGCCGACGGCCGGACCATCGCCCTGCTGGAGGAGAAGGGCAAGCGCTCCTCGCCGGTCTTCGTGGTGCGCCCGCGCGGGCTCATCGACTGAGGCCGCGGCTACTCGTCGCCGTCGCGGGCCTGCTCCCGGAGTCGCTCGACGGCATCGCGCATATGCCCGGCCAGCAATTCGCGAACATGGTCCGGCGGGCCGGCGGCGATCGCCTCGCGCAGGGCGATGTGTTCACGGACCTGCTCGCCGAGGTCGGTGTAGGTGGTCTGCAACGCGCCCAGGCACATACGCGTCTCGATCAGGAGGGTCCGTGCCGCGCGCACCAGGCGCGGACTGTCGGCGCTGGTCACCAGGGCCTGGTGGAAGGCGTGGTCGGACTCGGTGACGCCGGTGGCATCACCCCGCGCGGCGCAGGCCTGCATGTCGGCGACACTGGATTCCAGTGCCGCGTAGGCGATCTCGCGGCGGCCGTCCAGGATCAGATCCAGCGCGCCGCCCTCGATCGCGGTGCGGGCCCGGTAGATGTCCACGACGTCGGCGAGGCTCAGTTCGATGACGAAGATGCCGCGGTGGCGCACGCTGTGCAGCAGCCCCTCCGAGACCAGTCGCTGCATGGCCTCGCGCACCGGTCCGCGGGAGACGTCGAATTGCGTGGCCAGATCGGCCTCGACCAGCTGGGTTCCGGGCGCGACCGTGCCGTGCATGATCGCCGTGCGCAGCCGGTCGGCGATCATTTCCGCCGTGGACTGCCGATTCACGGGTTCGAACTCAATCACCGACATGAATCGGCCTTTCCGAGAAGAGCGTCCCGAGCCCCGGTCCGGACGGCGGCGACACGGCGGGCAGTTCCGCCAGTCGCAGCCCCTGCCAGACGGTGACCTGGTTCGCGGTGAGTACCGGCTTGCCGAGCGCTGATTCCAGCTCCGGAAGCAGTTGTATCGTATGCATCGCGGTATCGGGAACGAGCAACGCCTCGGCGTCGGGATGATCGTTCGCCGCCGCCAGCGTCAGGACCTGCTCCCGGGTGAGGGTGCCCACTTCGGCGGCGGTGTCGATTCCGGCGCTCGACATCGAGACCACCCGGATGTCCGCCGCGGCGAGGAAGTCCACGAACAGGGCGGCCACCTCGTCGGGATAGCTGGCGCATATCGCGACGTCGCGGACACCGATCGCGCGCACCGCGTCGACGAACGCGAAACTGGTACTCGACGCGGGAACTCCGCAGTCGCGGGCGAGCCGGTCCACCTGATCGCGGGCCCCCTGCGGGCCGTAGACGAAACTGCCCGAGGTGCAGGCCCACACCACGGCCCGCGGTTCGAAGGGCGCGAGCAGTCGCGCACCCTCGCGCAACTTCTCCGGACTGCCGAGGTCGAGCAGTTCCGGCACCGCGTGCAGATCGGTGCCGTAGATGTGCGCGACCCGCAGGTCCACGCCGAGTTGTGCCGCGGCCCAGGGATATTCGTCCTCGGCGGCGTGGTCGGGGTAGATGAAGCCGACGGTCGGTAGCCGTTGCACAGCGCCTCCTAGAAAACGTTCTGCAGCCATTTGCCGGGACCCATCATCGGCAGTTTCATCCGTCCCAGGCAGGCCCACATGGTCAGTTGGTTGGCGGTCAGGACCGGCTTGCCGAGAAGTCGTTCCAGCGGCTCGACCAGGTCGTAGGTGGGGAGGTTGGTGCAGCTGACGAAGATGGCCTGGGCGGCGGGATCGTCGGCGGCCATGATGCGTTCGGCGATGGTGCGGTAGCCGACCTTCCAGATGCCGCCGCCCAGTCCGAGGTGGTCCGACCTCAGCACCTCGCAGCCGGCCTCGTGCAGGAACTCGTGCAGTTTCCCGGTGAGGATGTCGTCGTAGGGTGTGATGACCGAGAGCCGGGACAACTCCAATTTGCGCACCGCCTCGATCAGCGCGCCGGAGGTGGTGATCGCGTCCCGGGCGCCGGCCCGGCAGATGGTGTCGCGCAGCGACCGTTCGTAGCCCAGCCCCTTGATGAAGCTGCCCGAGGTGCACAGATAGGCGATGACCTCGGGCTCGACGTGCAGGACGTTGCGGGTGGCGGCGGTGAGATGCGCTGCGTCTGAGACCAATTCGGCCATTTCGAGGGAGACCGGCACCGGTTCGTACGGCGTGCGCGCCAGATGCAGGCTCACCTCCAGCGGCGCCCACCGCCACAGTTCGCGCTCCAGCGCCAGGTCGAACGGCGCGATGATCCCGATACCTCGTTGCGCGACAGGTCCGTCCAACTCGGGAAAATTCAGTTCCACGAGGGCCCCTCTCGCGTTCGGGCGACGAACCTCCGCACACAATCGGATTGTTGACAAGCATACGATGGGTTTTTAGCCTGTCAATATGAACGCGGGCCCAGTTGTCACCGTCCTGCACGACGGCGTCGAGCCCGACGCGGCATATCTGCGTCCGGTGTCGCAGCAGGCCAGCGTTCGCTTCGCCGACGGTGCGGAACTCGCGGACGCGTTGCCCGGCGCCGAGGCGTTGTTCGTCTACGACTTCCAGAGCACCGCCCTGCCCGGCGCCTGGCATCGCGCCGACCGGTTGCGCTGGGTTCATGTGGGAGCCACCGGCGTCGATGCCGTGATGTTCGACGAGCTGATCGACAGTGATGTGCTGGTGACCAACACCCGCGGCCTGTTCGATCAGCCCATCGCGGAATACGTACTGGCACAGATCCTCGCCTTCGCCAAGGATCTGCCCGAATCGCTGCGTCTGCAGCAGCGCCATCAATGGCGCCATCGCGAATCCGAGCGCGTCGCCGGTGCCGCGGCGCTGGTGGTCGGCACCGGCTCCATCGGGCGCGCCATCGCCCGCCTGCTGCGGGCCGCGGGGATGCGGGTTCGCGGGCTCGGCCGCGCCGCCCGCACCGACGATCCCGACTTCGGTACCGTCGCAACGGATCTGCACGCCGAACTACCCGGCGCCGACTACGTGATCTGCGTGGCGCCGCTGACGCCGCAGACCCGGCATCTGTTCGACGCGCACGCGTTCGGGGCGATGAAACCGCATGCGCGTTTCATCAATGTGGGCCGGGGGGAATCGGTCGTCACCGACGATCTGGTCGCCGCGCTGCGCGGTGGGGCGCTCGCCGGTGCGGCGCTGGACGTGGTCGATCCGGAACCGCTGCCGGCCGGTCATCCGCTGTGGGATCTGCCGAATGTGGTTGTCACCCCGCACAACAGCGGCGACTTCATCGGCTGGCGGTCGGAGATCGTCGCCGCGTTCACCGACAACTTCCAGCGCTGGATCACCGGTCAGCCCCTACAGAATGTGGTCGACAAGAAGCTGGGTTACGTACCCAGCTGAAGGGAGTCACGATGGCCCACCCCGGAACCGGGACCGACCCCGCGGCGATGACCGCGGCCGAGTTGGCCTCCGCCTATTCGGCCGGGGCGTTGTCTCCCGTCGAGGCCACGCAGGCGGCGCTGGACGCGATCGCCGCGCGCGACGACGCCCTCAACGCCTACTGCCTGGTCGATTCCGAGCGAGCGTTGATCCAGGCCAAGGAATCCGAGGCCCGCTGGCACCACGGACATGCGCAGGGCCTGCTCGACGGCGTGCCGATTTCGATCAAGGACGTCTTCCTCACCCAGGGATGGCCCACCCTGCGCGGTTCGACCTCCATCCGGCCGGACGCGCCGTGGCCGGTCGACAGCCCCGCGACCGCGCGGCTGCGCGAGGACGGGCTGGTCTTCCTCGGCAAGACCACCACGCCGGAACTCGCCTGGAAGGCGACGACCGACAGCGCGCTCACCGGCATCACCCGCAATCCGGTGGATCCCGCGATGACGTCCGGCGGTTCCTCCGGCGGTTCGGCGGTGGCGGTCGCGGCCGGGATGGGGCCGGTATCGATCGGCACCGACGGCGGCGGCAGTGTGCGGATTCCCGCGTCGTTCTGCGGTGTCGTGGGTTTCAAGCCCACCCACGGGCGCATCCCGCTGTATCCGGCCAGTCCGTTCGGACCGCTGGCACATGCCGGGCCCATCGCCCGAACGGTGGAGGATGTGGCGCTGTTGATGGACATCCTGTCGCTGCCCGATCCGCGGGATCCGACCGCGGGCGCACCGCCGCTGACGACCTTCCGGGGTGAGCTCCAGCGCGAGGTGCGCGGCGCGACGGTCGGCTATTCGGCGAATCTCGGCTTCGCCCAGGTGGATCCGGAGGTCGCGGCGGTCGTCGCGGCGGCCGTGCGGAAGCTGGACGAGGCCGGCTTGCGGGTGGTGGAGGCGGATCCGGGCTTCGCCGATCCCCGGGAGGCGTTCGAACGGATGTGGGCGGCCGGCGCGGCGACCCTGCTGTCGACCTTCCCGCCGGGCTCGCGCGATCGCGTCGATCCCGGACTGGGGGCCATGTGGGATCGCGGTCTGGCGCTCGGCGCGGTCGACTATCTGAACGCCCGCGCGGTGGCCGCCGAGATCGGAATCGCCATGGGCGCCTTCCACACCGTCTACGACGTGCTGATCACACCGACGATGCCGATCACCGCCTTCGAGGCCGGATACGATGTGCCGCCGGGCAGTTCGATGGACAGCTGGCCGCAGTGGACGCCGTTCACCTACCCGTTCAACCTCACCCAGCAACCCGCGATCAGCATTCCGGCGGGCACGACCGCGGCGGGGATGCCGGTGGGATTGCAGATCGTCGGCCCGCGCCACTCCGACGATTTCGTTCTGGCCCTGGCCCGCTTCGCCGAACTGGTCCTTAGCTGAACCTGAGGCGAGCGGGCTATCCAGGTGGACGGCGACACCACCACAGCGCCTGGACCGGCCGGGGTGGAGAGCCCCGGACGAGGTGAGCGGACGAGTTCTCGCCGCCGATGCTCCTAGTCGGTGGTAGACCGAGACACCGCGCGGAAACCCGTGTCACCGATCACGATCACGCCGGGACCGTCCAACCGCCCTGCCTCGTAAACGGCCTCGTCGAGATGGGTAGACATCAGGAGCATCCATGCCTCCCACGGAGTTCGGGCCCCCAACGGTCCACCCGATTCCGCCGACAACCGGGTGTAGTAATCGCGCAACTCCCCGTCGGTCACCCTGAATACCAAGGCAGGGTCGACCGGCGCCTCACGGACCGCCGTAATGCGCAATCGCCCCGCCTCATCCCGGTCGACCCGATACCCGGCTTCCGCACCGGCACGAATCACCGACTCCACGAGTTCGTCGGCACTCGGCTCAGACTTGTCCACGGCATGCTCCTCCAGGAAAGGCGGTGACCACTTGCCCGTTCTCGGCCACGATCACGGTGGGCTGGACCGTCTTCACGATCGCTCCGGTGACATGGTTGACCAAATAGATCTGGCCGGTGTAACAGTACTTGCCGGAGCCTTGTGGGCCATGCCAGTCGGGGGCGTCGTGTGCCTTCGCGATAGCCATATCGGCTATGTCACGCCAGTTGCGGCCCTCGATGTCCGCAAGCCCCTCCCACTCGGCCTGATGCCTATCCTGGATATGGCGGTAACCGTAATTCTTGTTCCCGCACAACAGTTTCCAATCGCCATACGTAGTGACCACCTTCGACTCGTCCGTCCTGATCCCACAGGCGCCCCAGGGCGACGAGGCGTGGGCCACCGGGTTGGGTGCGGACAGCACCATCGGGGCGGCCAGTGCGGCCGCGGCCATGACGAATGCACGAATCTTCACTTTGCGTCCCCTCCATCGAGCACCGAGTCGGTGCCGATCCTTATAGTCACTGCCCCCTGCGGTGACTATAGGGATCAGAGTAGGACTGTCGACGAGATTCGCCAATCGATTTTCCGGCCGGCAGCGAAATCGTTTGCCGGCGCGGCGATTCGGGTCAGACTACTTGTCCTACGTCGAGAGACCGTGTGAAGGACAGGGTTTCGCCCTCGACGCCGCGTAGCCACAGCGCGTTGCATGCCGCGGCCAGTTCGGGCAGGCCCTCTTCGATGGTCGCGAAGACGTTGCCGGGCACCCAGCCCATATCGCCGTTGATCAGCAGGTTGTTGCGGTCGTAGAACAGGGCCAGGTCGGTGGCGCCCTGTTCGGCGTGCGCGGCCGAACCGGGTTCGTAGCCGTAGGCCGGATTGCCGATCTCCCACGGTTCGAAATCGAACAGGCAGACGTCGCCGGGAATCGGTGTGACCGTGGGGTTTTCGCGGTGCGGGGCCGCCGTGATGCGCGGCACCAGGGTGTACACCTCGTTGCGCGCGTATTTGGCGTGGAACGCGTCGCCCTCCTGGGGCAGGGCGTCCCAGACCGCCGCGCAGGTGCGGGGCGCCTGGTCGTCCAGTAGTCGCGCCCGGCAGCGCACGCCGGCCTTGGTGAGGGTGATGGTGAGGTATCGGGCCATCGGGATCTCCTGTTCCGATCGGATGCCGGTGTGGCGCTACAGCTCGTCGAGGACTCCGTTCCAGAGCGCCAGTGCCTCGTCGACCTGTTCGGCTGTCACGATCAGCGGCGGGATCATCCGCACGACATTGCTGTAGGCGCCGCAGGTCAGCAGGAGCAGGCCACGCTGCGCCGCCAGCTGCTGCGCGGCCGCAGCCGTCGCGGTGTCGGGGTCGCCTGTGGCCGTGGTGAATTCGCTTCCGACGAGCAGTCCCAGGCCGCGCACATCGCCGATCGCCTTGGTGGCCGCGGCCCGCGCTCCGGCCAGCAGTTGCGTGCCGCGGGCGGCGGCGTTGTCCACCAGCCCTTCCGATTCGATGACGTCGATCGTGGCGACCGCGGCCGCGCACGCCACGGCATTGCCGCCGTAGGTGCCGCCCTGGGACCCGGGCCAAGCCTTGGCCATCAGTTCCTGCGGCGCGGCGATTCCGGACAACGGGAATCCGCTCGCCAATCCCTTGGCGATGGTGATGACATCGGCCCGCACGTCGAAATGCTGATGTCCGAAGAACTTTCCGGTGCGCCCGAAGCCGGTCTGGATCTCGTCGAAGATCAGCAGGATGCCGTGCCGGTCGGCGCGTTCGCGCAGGCCCTGGAAGAACCGGGTGTTGCCCGGGATGTAGCCGCCCTCACCGAGCACCGGCTCGACGACGAACGCCGCCGTTTCGTCGGGCGCGGTGAGCGTGGCCAGGATGTAGTCGAGCTCGCGCAGCGCGAAGTCGGTGGCCTCCTCCTCCGACCAGCCGTAACGGTAGGCGGTGGGGAACGGCGCCACGTGGACGCCGCCCATGAGCGGGCTGAAGCCGGCCGAGAACCGGGTTCCGGAGGTGGTCATGGTCGCGGCGGCGACCGTGCGGCCGTGGAAGCCGCCGTGGAAGACCACCACGTTAGGCCGGCCCGTGGCCTGCCGTGCCAGCCGCAGCGCCGCCTCCACCGCTTCGCTTCCGGAATTGGCGAAGAACACCGAATTCAGATGCGCGGGAAGCACATCGGCGAGTCGTTCGGTCAGCCGGAGCAGCGGCCGGTGCATGACCGTCGTGTACTGGCCGTGGATGAGGCTGCCGATCTGCTCGCGCGCGGCCTCCACCACCCGCGGATGACAGTGCCCGGTGCTGGTGACGCCGATCCCGGCGGTGAAGTCGAGGTACCGGCGCCCGTCGGTGCCGTACAGGTAGCAGCCCTCGCCGTGATCGACGGTGACCGGCGTGGCCTGCCGGAGAACGGGGGAAAGTGCAGTCATGGTGATCCGCCTCCCGGCGACGGGGAAATCCGGCGTGCGACGGCCGGATTCTTATTGTCGGATTGTTGACAATGTGTATAACATGGCCGCGTTGGTGACGGCAATGACAGCGCTGATCCGAGATGCTGTTCCGAGCTGAGGGGCGAGCGATGACGCACACCGTGACGGAATCGGACGAGGCGACGATCGCCGCGATCGACAGCGTGCCGACCGGCCTGTTCATCGGCGGCCGATGGCGCGAGACCGCCGCGCGGCTGCCGGTCGAGGATCCGGCCACCGGGCAGACGCTGACGGCTGTCGCCGATGCCGCGCCCGAGGACGGCGTCGCCGCGCTGGCCGCCGCCGCGGCGGCGCAGGCCGCCTGGGCGGATGTGCCCGCACGAACCCGGTCCGAGATTCTGATGCGCGCCCACGGGGCGCTGCTCGACGACACCGAGCGGCTCCCCGCATCGCCACCGCCGAGATGGGCAAGCCACTGGCCGAGGCGCGCGGCGAGGTCGCGTACGCGGCCGAGTTCTTCCGCTGGTTCGCCGAGGAGGCGGTGCGGCTGGACGGCGGATACATGCCGGCGCCCGCCGGTGGATCCCGCTTCGTGGTGGCACGCCGGCCGGTCGGGCCGAGCATCCTGATCACCCCGTGGAATTTCCCGATGGCGATGGCGACCCGCAAGATCGGCCCGGCGCTGGCCGCGGGCTGCACATGTGTGGTCAAACCCGCCGAGCAGACTCCGCTGTGCACCCTGGCGATCGCCGAAATGCTCTCCGCCGCAGGTGTTCCCGACGGGGTGGTCAATGTGGTGACCACCTCCGATCCGGCGGCGGTGACCGGCGCGATGATCGCCGACCCGCGCTCGCGCAAGCTGTCGTTCACCGGATCGACCGCGGTCGGCAAGATCCTGCTGGAACAGTGCGCGAAATCGGTCATGCGCACCTCGATGGAACTGGGCGGCAACGCACCCCTGATCGTGTTCGACGACGCCGATCTCGGCACCGCGGTCGAAGGGGCGCTCGCGGCGAAGATGCGCAACATCGGTCAGGCCTGCACCGCGGCGAACCGGATCTATCTGCAGCGCGGCATCGCCGAGAAATTCACCCGCCGCTTTACCGAGCGGATGGCGGCGCTGCCGATGGGACGCGGCGCCGACCCGGGCGTGGTGGTCGGACCGCTGATCGATGCCGCCGCGGTGGCGAAGGTGTCGGACCTGGTCGCGGATGCGCGTCGGCGTGGCGCCACCGTCCTGCTCGGTGGAACCGCCGCCGAAGGGCGCGGATATTTCTATCCGCCCACGGTGCTGACCGACGTCCCGGACGACGCCGCGATGTTCGGCACCGAAATCTTCGGCCCCGTAGCGGGTCTGACGGTCTTCGACACCGAGGACGAGGTGATCGAACGCGCCGACGACACCCCGTACGGACTGGTGGCCTACGTGTTCACGGAGAATCTGCGGCGCGGATTGCGGGTCAGCGAGGCGCTCGACACCGGAATGGTCGGACTCAATCAGGGCGTGGTGTCGAATCCCGCGGCGCCGTTCGGCGGGGTGAAGGAATCGGGTCTCGGACGCGAGGGCGGCTTCGGCGGCATCGACGAATTCCTGGAGACCAAATACATCGGTGTGGCACTGTGATGCCGATGTATCGCATTGCCACCATTCCCGGCGACGGTATCGGCGTGGACGTCACGGCCGAGGCGGTCAAGGTTCTCGACGCGGTGCTGCCCGGTATCGCCTGGACCGAATTCGACTGGTCCTGTGAGCAATATCTGCGCACCGGCGCCATGATGCCCGACGACGGTCCGCGGCAGCTCGCCGATTTCGACGCGATTCTGCTCGGCGCCGTGGGATTTCCCGGTGTCGCCGACCATATTTCGCTGTGGGGCCTGCTGATCCCGCTGCGCCGCGCCTTCGGGCAGTACGTGAATCTGCGCCCGGTCCGGCTGCTGCCCGGCACCGAATCCGCGTTGCGCGGGCGCGGCGCGGACGATCTCGACATTCTCATCGTGCGGGAGAATTCCGAGGGCGAATATTCCGCGATCGGCGGAATGCACAACCCCGGGCGGCCCGACGAATTCGTGGTTCAGGAATCGATATTCACCCGTACCGGATGTGAACGCATCATCCGGTATGCCTTCGAACAGGCACGCCGCCGCGACCGCAGACTGTGCTCGGCCACCAAATCCAACGGCCTCATTCATTCGATGCCGTACTGGGACAGCGTGTTCGAGCGGATCGCCGCCGAGTATCCGGATGTCGAGACGCGGCAGATGCATGTCGACGCGCTGGCCGCCGAGATCGTGTTGCATCCGGATCGGCTCGACGTGATCGTCGGTTCGAATCTGTTCGGCGACATCCTCTCCGACCTCGCCGCCGCCGTGACCGGAGGGCTCGGGCTCGCCCCGTCGGGGAATATCAATCCCGAGCGCGACGCGCCCTCGATGTTCGAGGCGGTGCACGGCAGCGCGCCCGATATCGCGGGGATGGGTATCGCCGATCCGGTGGCGCAGATTCTCGCGGGCGCAATGATGCTCGACCACCTGGGCGAATCCGCGGCGGCCGCGGCCGTCGACCGCGCGGTCTGCGATGTGCTGGCTGCGGGGGAGGTGCTCACCCCGGATCTGGGTGGTACCGCGACCACGGCCGAACTCGGCACCGCGATCGCCGAGCGCGCCGCGGCCCTCGTCACGCACTAGGGGCGGTCAGGATGTCAGCCAGATCGCTTCTGCCGCAGGGCTGCCCAGGTCGATGGTCTGCTCGCCGATCCGCACGGCGATGGTGCCGGCGAAATCGCGCCGCTCCACCACGGTGATCACGGTGTCGAGTGCGATGCCGACGGAATCGAAATACCGCAGCATGGCGGGATCGAAATCGGAGATGCGCGCCACCCGGCCGGACTGTCCGGCCTGGAAGTCGCTGAGCTGATGGGCGGGCGGCGTGGGAACCGCGCCGTCGACGGAGGGAATCGGATCGCCGTGCGGATCGCGGTCGGGATGGCCGAGTTTGGCGTCGATGCGTTCGACCAGCGTCTCCGACACCGCGTGCTCGAGTACTTCGGCCTCGTCGTGCACCTCGTCCCAGCCGTAGCCGAGCTCGCTGACCAGGAACGTTTCGATCAGCCGGTGGCGGCGCACCATGGCGACGGCGGCGCGGCGGCCGTTGTCGGTCAGGGTGATGGCGCCGTAGCGGGCGTGTTCGACCAGGCCCTGGTCGGCGAGTTTGCGCACCGCCTCCGACACCGTCGACGCCGACACCCCGATCCGCTCGGCCAGCAGTTTGGTCGACACCTTCTCCTGCGACCACTCCTGCGCACTCCAGATCACCTTCAGATAATCCTGAGCGACCGACGACAGCGAGGGAGCCACATTCGCCGCGCGCCCGGCCACACCCCCATCGGGTTGTGACGCAGCGGAATCTGCCAGCTCACGCCGGGTGGCGACATCACGTTTTCCGGGCACGTATCGAGCTTAGCGGGGGGAGCGACGCGGCCGGAGGAGGCAGCCTGCGTAACCACGCAGGCCGCCGCGGACCCCGCCGATCGGGCACAGCGGGGGAGCGACGCGGCCGGAGGAGGCAGCCTGCGTAACCACGCAGGCCGCCGCGCACCCCGCCGATCAGCTACAGCGGGAGCGACGCGGCCGGAGGAGGCAGCCTGCGTAACCACGCAGGCCGCCGCGGGTGGGTGACGGTCGGGTGAACAACCGCCCCGCCGAATCCCGGTTCGTGACCGTGCTTGCGTAGGCTTCGGTGTGTGCAGAGATGGCGAAGTCTCGAGGAAATGCCACCGGACTGGGGCCGGTGTGTGCTCACCATCGGCGTGTTCGACGGTGTGCATCGCGGTCACGCCCAATTGATCAGCCGCGCGGTGAAATCCGCTGCGGTGCGCGGTGTTCCCTCGGTTCTCATGACCTTCGACCCGCATCCCATGGAAGTGGTGCGTCCCGGATCGCATCCGGCGCAGCTCACCACGTTGACCCGGCGCGCGGAACTGGTCGAGGAACTCGGTATCGATGTGTTCCTGGTGATGCCGTTCACCCAGGACTTCATGAAGCTCACCCCGGGCCGCTACGTGCACGACCTGCTGGTCGAGAAGTTGCATGTCGCCGAGGTCGTGGTGGGCGACAACTTCACCTTCGGCAAGAAGGCGGCCGGGACCGTGGAGACCATGCGCGAGCTGGGCGGCCGGTTCGGTTTCGAGGTCGACGGCGTGAAGTTGGTCGGCGAACACGCGGTCACCTTCTCCTCCACCTACATCCGCGCCTGCGTCGACGCCGGTGACATGGCCGCGGCGGCCGACGCGCTCGGCCGCCCGCACCGGGTCGAGGGTGTCGTGGTCCACGGCGACGGTCGCGGTCGCGAACTCGGCTTCCCGACCGCCAACGTGGCTCCGCCGATGCATGCGGCGATCCCGGCCGATGGTGTGTACGCGGGGTGGTTCACCGTGCTGGCCGCCGGTGAGACGGTCGGCGTCACGCGTCCGGGCAAGCGGGCCATGGCCGCGATCTCGGTGGGCACCAATCCGACCTTCTCCGGCCGCACCCGCACGGTCGAGGCCTTCGTCCTGGACACCGAGGCGGATCTGTACGGCCAGCATGTGGCGGTGGATTTCGTCCGGCATCTGCGCGGGATGCGTCGCTTCGACTCGATCGACGATCTGGTCCGGGCCATGGGCGAGGACGTCGAGCAGACGCGGCAGGTGCTCGCCGCCGCCGAGGCGAGCGAAGCCCAGCGCTGAGCGACTCCGCTGCAAGGGGCGGGTCGGCCGGGCCGGCCCGATTCGGTCCGGCTGCGCCGATCCGGTAGGCTGGCTCGTCGGGTCTGCTGCGGTCCGCGGTGGCGCCCGCTCGGGATTTCCCGGTTTCCTCGAGCGCGGACTGAGAATCAAGGAGTGTTTCGTGGCTCTGACCACCGAGCAGAAGTCGGCCATCCTCAAGGAGTACGGCCTGCACGAGAAGGACACCGGTTCGCCGGAGGCCCAGATCGCGCTGCTGTCCAAGCGGATCTCCGACCTCACCGAGCACCTGAAGGTGCACAAGCACGATCACCACACCCGCCACGGCCTGCTGGGTCTGATCGGTCGCCGCCGGCGGCTGTCGAAGTACCTGCAGGACAAGGACATCGAGCGCTACCGTTCGCTGATCGAGCGGCTCGGACTGCGGCGTTGATCTGTTCGCGCCCGCACGGACGCGAGACAGACGCGCTGACAATCACAGGTAGTTAACGCGCAGCCGATGGGGAGGCATAGAATCTCCCCGTCGGCTAGTCGTATATCGGCACCGCACCAGCCGTATGCACCCGCACGCGTGGCGTCGGTCTTCGGTAGTGGCCTTTCGGCGAGAGTTGCCGGCGGGCTTCGATCGATGACCGCCTCCGCGTCGCCGGTTCCATGGGGGATCGGCCGGGTGTCGCGCCGCAGCCAGGAGGGCTGTCGCGCGCCCGAACCCGGGTACGGCTGCCCCTGTGCAGGGAAGCCGCTGCCTCCGGGCAGGGAAACAGCGCAGGGACACCCAGCCGGAGCGCGCCGCGAGGGCGTTCGATCCGGCGAGACGAGAGGTTGAGACAGAAATATGACCGAATCCCAGACGAGCTCCGCCATCGAGGTCGAACCCGGTGTGTTCGAATCGGTGGCCCTGATCGACAACGGGAGCTACGGCACCCGCACCGTCCGGTTCGAGACCGGACGCCTGGCCAAGCAGGCCGCCGGCTCCGTCGTCGCCTACCTGGACGACGAGACCATGCTGCTGTCGGCCACCACGGCCGGTAAGCACCCCAAGGACCAGTTCGACTTCTTCCCGCTGACGGTCGACGTCGAGGAGCGCATGTACGCCGCGGGCCGCATCCCCGGCTCGTTCTTCCGTCGCGAGGGCCGCCCCTCCACCGACGCGATCCTGACCTGCCGCCTGATCGACCGTCCGCTGCGCCCGTCGTTCGTCGACGGCCTGCGCAACGAGATCCAGGTCGTGGTCACGGTGATGAGCCTGGACCCCAACGATCTCTACGACGTGGTCGCCATCAACGCGGCCTCGGCCTCGACTCAGATTGCGGGACTGCCGTTCTCGGGTCCGGTCGGCGGTGTGCGGGTGGCCCTGATCCAGGGCCAGTGGGTCGCGTTCCCGACCGTCGAGCAGCTGGAGGAGGCCGTGTTCGACATGGTCGTCGCCGGCCGCGTCGTCGACTCCGGTGACGTCGCGATCATGATGGTCGAGGCCGAGGCGACCGAGAAGGTCATCGCGCTGGTCGAGGACGGTGCTCAGGCGCCGACGGAAACCGTTGTGGCCGAAGGCCTCGAGGCGGCCAAGCCGTTCATCGCGCGACTGTGCAAGGCACAGGCCGATCTGGCGGCGCTGGCCTCCAAGCCCACCGAGGACTTCCCGCTCTTCCCGCCGTACGAGGCCGACGTCTACACCGCGGTCGAGGGCACCGCGAAGAACCCGCTGAGCGAGGCGCTGTCGATCGCCGGCAAGCAGGAGCGCGAGGAGCGCATCGACGAGATCAAGCTCGAGGTGCTCTCGGCCCTGACCGAGGACTTCGAGGGCCGCGAGAAGGAGATCGGCGCGGCGTTCCGCTCGGTCACCAAGAAGCTTGTGCGCCAGCGCATCCTGTCCGACGGCTTCCGCATCGACGGGCGTGGCCTGGCCGATATCCGGGCGCTGTCCGCCGAGGTCGCCGTGGTGCCGCGGGCGCACGGTTCGGCGCTGTTCGAGCGCGGTGAGACCCAGATCCTGGGCGTCACCACCCTCGACATGGTGAAGATGGCCCAGCAGGTCGATTCGCTCGGCCCGGAGACCAGCAAGCGCTACATGCACCACTACAACTTCCCGCCGTTCTCCACCGGTGAGACCGGCCGTGTCGGCTCGCCCAAGCGGCGCGAGATCGGCCACGGCGCGCTCGCCGAGCGGGCGCTGGTGCCGGTGCTGCCGAGCCAGGAGGAGTTCCCCTACGCCATCCGTCAGGTGTCGGAAGCGCTGAGCTCCAACGGATCCACCTCGATGGGTTCGGTGTGTGCCTCCACGCTGTCGCTGCTGAACGCGGGTGTGCCGCTGAAGTCGCCGGTCGCCGGTATCGCCATGGGTCTGGTGTCCGACGAGGTCGCCGGCGACAACGGTGAGTCGGAGACCCGCTACGTCGCGCTGACCGACATCCTCGGGGCCGAGGACGCCTTCGGCGATATGGACTTCAAGGTCGCCGGTACCCGCGACTTCGTCACCGCGCTGCAGCTCGACACCAAGCTCGACGGCATTCCGTCGAAGGTGCTGGCGGGTGCGCTGAACCAGGCTCGCGACGCGCGCCTGACCATCCTGGACGTGATGGCCGAGGCCATCGCCACCCCGGACGAGATGAGCCCCTACGCGCCGCGCGTCACCGCCATCAAGATCCCGGTCGACAAGATCGGCGAGGTGATCGGGCCCAAGGGCAAGGTCATCAACCAGATCACCGAGGACACCGGCGCCAACATCTCCATCGAGGACGACGGCACCGTGTTCGTCGGCGCGACCGACGGCCCGTCGGCGCAGGCCGCGATCGACGCGATCAACGCCATCGCCAACCCGCAGCTGCCGAAGGTCGGCGAGCGCTTCCTGGGCACGGTCGTCAAGACCACCGCCTTCGGCGCGTTCGTCTCGCTGCTGCCGGGCCGCGACGGTCTGGTGCACATCTCGAAGCTTGGCAACGGCAAGCGGGTCGGCAAGGTCGAGGACGTGGTGAACGTCGGCGACAAGATCCGGGTCGAGATCGCCGATATCGACAACCGCGGCAAGATCTCGCTGGTCCCGGTCGCCGAAGAAGACACCGCAGAGGCATCCGCCCCCGCCGCCGACGAGGCTCCGGCTGCAGCCGAGGCCGCGGCCGAGTAAATAGTTGGATGTGACGAAGAAGAAGTCCTCGGCGCGCGCCGCGAAACCCTCGGTTTCGACGCGCGCGCCGGGCACCACAGCTCGCGCGCCGAAGACGAAGCAAGCCTCGCGCGCGAGGACTCCGGCGAAGACCCCCAGCGCCGAGGCCCCCTTGCTCGCCCTCGAGCAGGGGGGCTCTTCGCTGGTGCTCGCCGAGGACGGTTCGTTCTCCGACACGGGGGTGCGGCGTACGGTCCTGCCCGGCGGATTGCGGGTGGTCACCGAACATGTGCCCGGCGTGCGATCGGCATCGATCGGCGTGTGGGTGGGTGTGGGTTCACGCGACGAGGGCCCCACCGTGGCCGGCGCCGCGCATTTCCTGGAACACCTGCTGTTCAAGGCGACCCCGACCCGGACGGCGCTGGACATCGCCGAGGCCGTCGACGCGGTCGGCGGAGAACTCAACGCGTTCACCGCCAAGGAGCAGACCTGCTATTACGCGCACGTCCTGGACGACGATCTGCCGCTCGCGGTCGACGTCGTCTCCGACGTGGTGCTGAACGGGCTGTGCCGTCCGATCGACGTCGACGTGGAACGTCAGGTGGTGCTCGAGGAGATCTCGATGCGCGACGACGATCCGGAGGACCTGGTCGGCGACTCGTTCCTGACCGCGCTGTTCGGCGATCATCCGATCGGGCGGCCGGTGATCGGCACCGTCGACTCGATCGAGCAGATGACGGCCGCGCAGCTGCGCGGGTTCCATCTGCGCCGCTACCGTCCGGACCGGATGGTGGTGGCGGTGGCCGGCAATATCGAGCACGAACACACCGTGGAGCTGGTGCACCGCGCGTTCGCCGACCGGCTCGATCCGTTGCGGGAACCGGCGCCGCGCCGGGAGGGCCACTTCCGCAAGCGCACGTCACCGCAGCTGCAGTGGACCTACCGCGACAGCGAACAGGCGCATCTGGTGTTCGGGGTGCGCGCGTTCGGCCGGCACGAAGGGCATAAGCGCTGGCCGCTGTCGGTGCTGAACACGGTGCTCGGCGGCGGGCTCAGTTCCCGTCTCTTCCAGAGGATTCGGGAGGAACGCGGCCTGGCGTATTCGGTGTACTCCAGTGTCGACACCTTCGCCGACACCGGCGCGTTCTCGGTCTATCTGGGATGTCAGCCGGAGAACCTGGCCGAGGTGACGACGCTGGCGCGTGAGGTGCTGGAAGACGTCGCCGCCAACGGGATCACCGATGCCGAATGTGCACGGGCCAAGGGATCGTTGCGTGGCGGGCTGGTGCTGGGCCTCGAGGATTCCGGCTCCCGGATGAACCGCATCGGCCGCAGCGAACTCAGCTACGGCAATCACCGCAGCGTCTCGGAGACGCTGGCGCGCATCGATGCCGTCACCACCGCGGAGGTCTCCGCGATCGCCCGCACCCTGCTGGCGCGGCCGTACGCGGCCTCGGTGGCGGGACCGTATCGGCGCGCGCGCGACCTGCCCGGTGCGGTGAAGCGATTGGTGGACTGAGTCAGTCGCGCGGTGCGGCGCCGGAGTCGCCCGCGCGATTGGCGGCGCCCACCACCGCCGCGAGCAGTCCGGGCAGGGCGTGCTCGACCTCCTCCGAGCGCAGCCGGGCATAGGTCTGGCCGTCGGCGACGATGCGTTCGGTGACCCCGGCCTCGCGCAGGATCTTCAGGTGGTGGGTCGCGGTCGATTTGTTGATGGTGTCGTAGAGCATGCCGCAGCGCACCGGGCCGCCGGCATTGCTGAGCCTGCGCACCATCTCGAGTCGTACCGGGTCGTGCAGGGCACCGAGCACCTCCTGCACGGTGGCGACCGGATGCGATTCCACGGTCTTGTTGCTATCGCTCATGATCTTTCTCACGGGAAATTCGGTTTGATGGGAATCAAACCATCGCTACGGTGGTTGAGTTCGATCGCAATCAAACTTACCTGATGGAGAGAATCGATGGCCGCAACTGTCACGGTTGCACCGGCTCAGCGGACCACACAGTCCTGGGCCTATGCACTGATTCTGGTCGCCAGTGGAGTAGCGCTCGGTGTGTCCGGTGTTCCCGCCCCGCTCTACGGCCTGTACCAGAAGGAATGGCATTTCTCGCCGCTGACCACCACC
Source organism: Nocardia kruczakiae NBRC 101016 (assembly GCF_001612965.1). Lineage (GTDB taxonomy): Bacteria > Actinomycetota > Actinomycetes > Mycobacteriales > Mycobacteriaceae > Nocardia > Nocardia kruczakiae. The sequence goes on along the minus strand of NZ_BDBL01000064.1, from coordinate 10,240 downwards.
ATCGTCTTCGCCGTCTACGCCGTCGCCGCCCTGGCCGCGGTGCTGGTGTCGGGCAAGATCTCCGATGTCGTCGGCCGCAAGCCGGTGTTGCTGGGCGCCCTCGCCACGATGGTGCTCGGGCTGATCGTCTTCCTGTTCGCCGACAATGTCGCGATGCTGCTGGTGGCCCGGGCGCTGCACGGTGTGGCCGTCGGCGCGACCGTGGTCGCCGGGGCGGCGGCACTGCTGGATCTGCGTCCGCAGCACGGTGCGCGATCGGGACAACTGACCGGTGTGGCGTTCAATGTCGGTATGGCCGTGGCCATTCTGGGTTCGGCACTGCTGGCGCAGTACGTCCCGCATCCGCTGCGCACGCCCTATGTGGTGATCACGGTGTTCTGCCTGCTGATCGGCGTCGGCGTGGTGGTGATGACCGAAACCCACACCGCGCGGATGTCGGGTCCGATCCGGATCGCGAAACCGGCGGTACCGCAGGAGATCCGGGCCGACTTCTGGTTCTCGGCGCTCGGCGTGATGGCGGCCTGGTCGGTGCTCGGTGTGCTGCTGTCGCTGTATCCCTCGCTGGCCGCGGAGAAGACCGGCGTGCACAATCTGGTCTTCGGCGGTGCCGTGGTCGCTTCCACCGCGACGGCCGGGGCCCTGGCTCAGCTGTTCGCGACCGCGATTCCGGCGCGTCGCGCGGCCATCGGCGGTGACACCGGGATGGCGATCGCCCTGCTGCTGACCATTCCGGCGCTCGCGACCCACAACTGGGTGGTGGTCCTGCTGGCCGGGGTCCTGCTCGGCGCCACCTTCGGCCTGGGCTTCGGCGGTTCGCTGCGGCATCTGTCGAATGTGGTGCCGCAGCACAAGCGCGGCGAGACCATGTCCGCCTATTACCTGCTGGCCTATACCGCGATGGCGCTGCCGACCGTCCTGGCCGGCTGGGCCGCCACCCAGTGGGGGATGGGAAAGATCTTCCCGTGGTTCGTGGTGGTGGTCGCCCTGGCGTGCCTGACCGCGGCCGCGATCGGTGTGCGCGGGAGTCGCGCGGCGGCCTGATCGCCGCGAAACAGAGTGCCCGACAGGAGGATGCGGTGCGCACCGGGAAGGTGTGCACCGCATCGTCGCGCTGCGGCGGGCCGAATTCCGTGGAGGCTGTGGCGGATTCGAATTCTCGTTACTATGCGCCCATGGCTCGGCGGGGGACTTTTCTGCAGCGGCAGGCTCAGCGGATACAGCGCTCGGCACTGCTGGTATCGGTCGTCACGGTGGTGCTCGGCGGCTTGGCGATCGCGGGTATCGCCTGGTGGGCGCTGTGGCTCGTGCTCGGTGCGAAGGCCGATACGCCGAATCAGCTGGATCTGACGAAGATCGCGTTGTCGGTCTCGGCCGGCGTCGGCGGTGCGGTGGCCCTGGTCGTGGCCTATCGCAAGCAGCGCGACAACGAACGCGGCCGCTTCGCGCAACTGTTCGGCGCCGCGGCGGCGCAACTGGGTAATGCCGATGTCGCGGTGCGGATCGCCGGCGTCTACGCGATGGCCGGCGTGGCGGACGAGTTCGCGCCGCGCGGCATGCGGCAGCAGTGCATCGATGTGCTGTGCGGCTATCTGCGACTGCCCTACGACCCCGAGGAGGGCGCCACCCACCTGAGCTCCCGCAAGATCACCGAGGAGGCGGGGAGCTCCCAGGTGGAGCGGGCGTACCAACTGCGTCAGAACGATCGTGAAGTGCGTCGCACCATCGTCTCGGTGATCGCCTCGCGGCTGCGCCCTACGGCCGAAACTTCCTGGTCCACATATAATTTCAACTTCGACGACGCGGTGCTCGAGGATGTGGACTTCCGTGGGGCGGTCTTCGCCGGCCGGCATACGCATTGGCGCGGCGCACGTTTCACCGGTAGCCGCTCGGCCAACTTCAGCGACGTCATGTTCGTCGGCCAGCATGTGACCTTCCATGCCGCGCGATTCGACAACGACGTGCTGTTCCACAACACGCACTTCGCCACGACCGCTTATACCGACCACGCCTCCAGGGCCGGAACGAGTTTCGTGGATGCCGTCTTCCATCGGAATGCAGATTTCACCGGCGCCGAATTCCTCGGGCCGGGAACACGATTCCTGCGTGCCCGCTTCGCCGGGGAATCGGCGTCGTTCAGTGGCACGAGCTTCGGGGCGGGCACGACGGATTTCCGGGAGACCCGCTTCGAGGGCGGCCGGACGCATTTCGACAACGTCCGCTTCGCCGGCGCGGACACCCGTTTCGACGACGCCGTGATCCGCGGTTCGCACATCACGTTCGCCGACACCCGTTTCGATGCCTCCCGCACGGTGTTCGACAACGCCCGCATCGGCGCCGATGGTGATTCGCCACGGGCGGACTTCCGTGGCGTCACCTGTCGCGGCAGCGTGTCGACCGAGGGGGCTGTGATCCCCGGCTGCCCGTTCGGCCCCGCGGCGCCGGAGGAGACCCCGGCACTGGAGGGTGTGCCAGATCCTGACGGTGCCGGCCCTGTCGTGGCCGGACAACCGGACGCATGAATAACCGGGCCGGGAGGCGCTGACGGCGATCGGGCGTACCGGGCCGGCGACGGCTCCGGACTATCGCGGTTTGCAGACCGGTACTCGGCTCGGCGCCCGCCCGGTACGGTCGGTGCCATGAAGATTCGTGGTGCTGTGCTCGAGCGGATCGGCGACCCGATTCCCTATGCCGATTCGACCCCGATCGTGATCGAGGATCTGGAGCTGGCGGAGCCGGGGCCGGGGGAGTTGCTGGTCCGGATCGAGGCGGCCGGGCTGTGCCATTCGGATCTGTCGGTGGTGGACGGAAACCGGGTGCGGCCGGTGCCGATGCTGCTGGGGCACGAAGCGGCCGGGCGGGTCGAGCAGCTGGGCCCGGGTGACAGTGATCTGCGGGTCGGTCAGCGCGTCGTGATGACCTTCCTGCCGCGTTGCGGGCAGTGCGAGGGCTGCGCCACCGACGGCCGCACTCCGTGCGTGCCGGGCAGTGTCGCCAACAACGAGGGCGAGCTGCTGGGCGGCGGGCAGCGGCTGCACGGCGCGAACGGTCCCGTGCACCACCATCTCGGCGTCTCCGGATTCGCCACCCACGCCGTGGTCGATCGGCGCTCGGTGGTGCCGGTCGACGACGACGTGCCGCCGGAGGTCGCCGCCGTACTCGGCTGCGCGGTCCTCACCGGCGGCGGAGCGCTGCTGAATTCGGCCCGGCCCGGCGCGGGTGATCGCATCATGGTCGTCGGGCTCGGCGGCGTCGGGATGGCCGCGGTGCTGGTGGCCGCCTCGCTGCGGGAAAGTTTCGGCGCGGAGGTCATCGCCGTCGACACCGTGCCCGAAAAGCTCACGCTGGCACGCGAACTCGGCGCCACCCAGGTCTACACTCCGGCCGAGGTGGCCGAGCGGGGAATCGCCGCGGAGGTCGTCGTGGAGGCCGCGGGAAATGTGCGGGCCTTCGAGACCGCGGTGGCCGCCACCGCCCCGGGCGGTACCACCGTCACCGTCGGACTGCCGAATCCCGAAGCGCGCGCGAGTATTTCGCCGCTCGGGCTGGTCGCGCAGGGGCGGTCGATCGTGGGCAGTTACCTCGGTTCGGCGGTTCCGGCGCGCGACATCCCGGAATATGTGCGGATGTGGCGGGAGGGGCGGCTGCCGGTCGAACGGCTGGTGTCCTCACGCATCCGGCTCGACGAGATCAATCACGCGATGGACGAGCTGGCTGCCGGCCACGCCCTGCGCCAGGTGATCATGTTCGACTGACCGGGGGTGACCCACGCGACTTCCGGGTGACCGGTGTGGCGGCGGCCGGTGCCCCTGCCGATAGGCTCTGAGCGCAACGGGCATCGAACGGTATGTGAGGAGTTCACGGTGGCGACGAACCGGATCCGGGTGGGCGTACTCGGCGCGCAGGGCAAGGTCGGGCAGGCGATCTGCGCGGCGGTCGAGGCCGCCGACGACCTGGAGCTGGTCGCCGGTGTCGACAAGGACGACGCGCTGGAGGTGTTCACCGAGGCCGGCGCTCAGGTCGTGGTCGACTTCACCCATCCCGATGTGGTGATGCCGAATCTGAAATGGTTGGTGGAACACGGTATTCACGCCGTGGTCGGCACCACCGGATTCGACGAATCCCGGCTCGGGCAGGTGCGCTCCTGGCTGGCGGACAATCCCGAGGTGGGCGTGCTGATCGCCCCCAACTTCGCGATCGGCGCGGTGCTGTCGATGCGGTTCGCCGAACAGGCCGCGCGCTGGTTCGATTCGGTCGAGGTCATCGAACTGCATCATCCGAACAAGGCCGACGCGCCCTCCGGCACCGCCTACCGGACCGCCGGCATCATCGCCGAGGCCCGCAAACAGGCCGGTGTGGGCCCGAGCCCCGATGCCACCACCACCGAACTCGACGGCGCGCGCGGGGCGAGTGTCGACGGGGTGCGGGTGCATTCGGTGCGGCTGGCCGGGCTGGTCGCGCACCAGGAGGTGCTGTTCGGCACCCAGGGCGAGACGCTGACGATCCGCCACGATTCGATCGACCGCACCTCCTTCGCCCCGGGCGTGCTGCTGGGTGTGCGGCAGATCGGCGCCCGCCCGGGACTCACCGTCGGGCTCGATCCGCTGCTGGACCTGTGAACGAGCGCGACAGCGGGCGGCAGGTGCTGCGCATCGTCGCCTTCATCGCCTTCCTGGTCATCGCGCTGGCCTTCTATTTCCTGCTGCTGGGCCGCATCGCGATCGAACTGCTGACCTCGGGCAAGGCCGCCGCCGTCGCGATGGGCGTGGGCGTGCTGATCCTGCCGATCCTCGGGGTGTGGGTGGTGGCCACCAGCATTCGCGCCGCGCTCGCCCACCAGCATCTGGCCCGGCGCATCCACGACGAGGGCCTCGAACTCGACGTCTCCGAGCTGCCCCGCCGCCCCTCCGGCCGGCTGGAGAAGGCCGCCGCCGACGAGCTGTTCGAACAGGTCAAGAAGGAGTGGGAAGCCGACCCCGACAACTGGCGCACCAACTATCGCGCCGCCCGCGCCTACGACTACGCCGGCGACCGCTCCCGCGCTCGCGACACCATGCGCCGCGCCGTGGAACTCGAGCGCGTCGAACGCCGGACCGGGTCCTGACACCCCGTCGGCCCCACTAGGCTCGCCTGGGTGCCGACGTTGCTGATCATCCACCACACGCCTTCGCCGTTCCTGCAGGACATGTTCGAAGCGGTGGTCGCGGGCGCGACCGATCCCGAGATCGAGGGCGTCGAGGTGGTGCGGCGGGCGGCGCTGGCGGTGACCGCGAGCGATGTGCTCGCCGCCGACGGCTACATCCTGGGCACGCCGGCCAATCTGGGCTATATGTCGGGCGCGCTCAAACACGCCTTCGACACCTTCTACTACCCGTGCCTGGACAGCACCCGCGGGCGGCCGTTCGGGGTGTACATCCACGGCAATCAGGGCACCGAAGGGGCCGAGCGCAGCATCACCACCGTGACGACCGGGATGGGATGGCAGCAGGCCGCCGCGCCGGTGATCGTCACCGGTCAGCCCGGCAAGGACGACCGAGAGAAATGCTGGGAACTGGGGGCGACGATCGCGGCGCAGTTGACCGCGTGAGCCGATGACCCGATTTCTGGTGTCTCACACGGATATCACCGGCACCGTCATACTCGACGGCAGGACGTCGCGCTCCCGGGTGGGGCGCGGTGTGGTGTTCGGGTTTCGGGAAGGGTGAGGACCATATGACGCCATCGCGGCGGATCGGTCTGGTCGAGGACCACGAGTCGGTCGCGCTCGGCCTGGCCAGCATGCTGGCCGGCGAAAGCGATCTGGAACTGGTCATCACCGCCGGAACGGTATCCGAATTGCTCTCGGCGGCACCGGAATTGGATCTGGTGATTCTCGATCTGCGACTCGCCGACGGCTCCACCCCGCAGTCCAACGTGCAGGCCCTGCGCGACCGCGGTGTCGAGGTGCTGGTGTTCACCGGAGCCGACAATCCGTTCCTGGTGCGCTCGGCCGCGCGGGCCGGGGTGCTGGGTGTGGTGCGCAAATCCGAGGATGTGCAGACGGTGATCGCCGCGGTGCGCGCCGCCGCGAGCGGCGAACAGGTGGTTACCACCGATTGGGCCGCCGCCATCGACGGGGATCCGCAGTTGCCCGATGTCGGCCTGAGCCCGCGTCAGCAGGAGGTGCTGACCCTCTACGCGTCCGGCGAGAAGGCCTCTCGGGTGGCGCGGTTGACCGGGCTCTCGGAACAGACCGTCAACGACTATCTGGGCCGGATCCGTCAGAAGTACGCCGACGCCGGTCGCCCGGCCCCCACCAAGACCGACCTCTACAAGCGTGCGGTGGAGGACGGGTGGCTGCCGGTGCCCGAGCGCAACAACCAGGCATGATCGCGGTCGACGCACCCGGAGTCTTCGCCCGCACCGCGGCCGCGGCCCGCATCCGGGTTCCCAGCCGCGCCCAGGTGCGCACCGATACCCCCGCGGTGGAGCGCGTCATGCGCCGGCTGGGTCTTTCGGTCGGCGCGGGCGGGGTGATCATGGGCCTCGCCGACGTTCCGGAGATCACCGAACAGGCCCAGTTCACGCCCGCTTGGTGGACGCCGGCCGCCGGCGCGCTCGCGTTCGGACTGTTCCCGGTACTGGCCCTGCTGTCGATCCGGTCGAGCCCGCGCACCATCCGGCTGGTGGCGGGCTGCGCCGCGGTGGCCTTCCTGTCCGCGGTGGCGACCATGCTGATCGGACTCGACACCCACAGCATCGGCGCGAATTCGGTATGGCTGTACCGGATGCTGCCGCTCGGGGTGCTCGCGGCCACGTTGGCGTGGCCGACGCTCGTCGCCGTCGCCTATCTGCTGATCGGGTCGGCGGCCGTCGCGTCGACGAATATCTATCTGGCGGAACAGTTCACGGCGGCGTCGGTGCTCAGCGCGTTCGCCCGCGCGGTCGGGTTGTCGGCGCTGTTCCTGTGGTGCGTGGTCTCGGCGCTGTCGGCCGCGGCCCGGGTGGACCGCGAATCGGTGGCGGCGAGCAGACAGGCCGCCGAAGCCGCCGCGGCCGCGGCGCGCGACAACGAGAGTGCCCGTTTCGCCGCCCTCATCCACGACGCCGTCCTGTCCACGCTGCTGGATGCCTCGCGCGGCAGCGAACCCTCGGATGTGCTGCGACGGCAGGCCGAACGCACCCTGGACCAACTCGACGAGATCCGGGTCGAATCGCGCGAACCCGATGTGCTCGACGCCCGTGCCGCCGTGACCTTCCTGCGCGCCTCGGTGCACGAGGTGAACGGCGGCATTCGCTTCACCACCAGGACCTGGCCGGGCTTCGACGACCTGCGCATGCCGGCCGCCGCCGCACGCACCCTCGCCGCCGCCCTGGCCGAGGCGGTCCGCAACAGCCTGCGCCACGCCCCCGTGCCCGGTCGGACGGTGACACGCACGGTGACCTGCACGATCAGCGCGGGCAGCATTCGGGTCGTCTTCGCCGACGACGGTGCGGGATTCGATGTGAACGCGGTCTCCGCGGACCGGCTCGGCATCTCGGTGAGCATTCTGGGCCGCATGCGCCAGCTGGCCGGCGGAGCCGGATTCGTGGAATCGCAACCGGGGGAGGGCACCGCGGTGACCTTGGTCTGGGGTGGTGACGGTGCGCACTGAAACCGGCCGGGAACACGCGTTCGGGTTGCGCGAGCTGCTGGGGCTGCGCGGCGGTACCGCCTGGCTGTTCCTGGTCCTGCTCGAAGTGACCATCACCCTCTACATGGTCCGCAACCTCGACACCACGAATGCGCTGCCCGCGGTGACCGCGCTGATCGTCATGGTCGTCGCGGGTGCACTGGTGCTGGTGGCCCCCGGCGATCCGCTGCCCTGGACGGTGACGATCTTCGTCGCCGCCGCCGGGCCCGTCGCTACCGCGCTGACCTCGGCCGATCCCGGCACACCGGAAACCCGGCACATGGTGTGGACCACCTTCGCGACCTCGTATGTGCTGGCCGTGCTGGTGCTGCGGGGGCGGATGGGCACGGCGTGGCTGGGCGTGGCCGGAGTCGCGGTCGTCATCGGCGTCGACGGCGCGCGGGCCTGGCTGAGCGCGAGCGCGATCGTCGCCGCGATCGTGCCGATCGGCACCGTCATCGCCATCTCGGTGTTCGCGCAGATCATGCGGCCCACCCAGCGGTCGCTGCGGATGTTGCGCGAGGAGGCGAGCGCCCAAGCCGCCGCGGAGGCGACTATGGCGGCCGCCGACGGCGAACGCACCCGGCAGCTGGAACGCCTGGACCGGGTGGCCCGACCGATCCTGGAACGCATCGCCGACGGCGCCGTCCTCACCGTCGGCGAACGCGAACAGTGCCGGCTGCTGGAGGCGGAACTGCGCGACGGACTGCGCGCCCCGCACCTGGTGACCGAGGAACTCAGCGGGGCCGCGCGGGGTGCGCGTGCGCGCGGGGTGGAGGTCGTACTCCTCGACGACGGCGGGTTCACCGATGCGCCGAAATGGTTGCGCGAGCGCGTCATCGACGTCGCCACCAGGGAATTGGACGCGGCGAACGCCGGCTCGGTGACCGTGCGCATCCTGCCGCCGGGGCGGCGGGTGCTGTCGACGGTCCTCGCTCAGGCGCCCGATCGGGACCGCCGCATCGAGATCGGTCCCACCGGCACCGTGACGGTGATGGACTGACTCAGCTGTCGCAGCGTCCGGGGCCGCCCTTGCGCATCTGGTCGCGCAGGGCGCCCTGTACCGCACCCGCGAGCCAGGAGTTCAGCGACTGACCGCTCTGGGTGGCGGCCTCCTCCGCGCGGGCCTTCAAATTCTCGACCATGCGCAGGGTCACACGGCTGATGTCGCCGGTCATCTCCTCGAAGGTCGGATGCGACTCCTCGGACGCGGTGCGGCGCACCTCCACCTGTGCGTCGGTCCCCGACAGGGAGACGTGCACGGTGCGATCGTCGAGGGTCGCGTTGACCTCGTCCGCCAGGTCCGAGAGCGCGGCCAGCAGTGTCAGCCGCAGCGAATTCTCGGTGGCGGCGGCCAATGCGGCGGCGGTGGCCTGGGTCTTCTCGTCGCCCAGGGCGGCCGCGGCGATCAGATCGTCGCGCAGCCGGGCGGTGTACTTGTTGAGATCCATGACATCAGTATGACGTCATTAATGACATCGCGCCAGTGTCAGAATGCAGTCACTGTTGCTGTCATTGCTGGAATGTGACCGGAATGTCCGCCGATATCACGGACGACGGTTCGGTGTCGTATCCGCGACCGGGTAGCCTTTCTGACCATGACGAACGGTGAATCGACGCGAAGAGAGCTGCGCGCGTCCGGCACGGTCGGTGTCGCGATGGTGACCCCCTTTACCGCCGAGGGCAAGCTCGATGTCGATGCCGGCGTCGCCCTGGCCGCGCGCCTGGTCGACCGTGGTGTCGACCTGCTCGCCATCTCCGGTACCACCGGAGAATCGCCGACCACCACCGAATCGGAGAAGTTCGACCTGCTGCACGCCGTCGTCGACGCCGTGGGCGACCGCGCCACCGTCATCGCGGGCGCCGGCACCTACGACACCGCGCACAGCATCGAGCTCGCGCGCAACGCCGAGCGCGCGGGTGCGCACGGTTTGCTGGTGGTGACGCCGTACTACTCGCGCCCCTCGCAGGAAGGTCTGCTGGCGCATTTCACGGCCGTCGCCGACGCCACCGATCTGCCGGTGACGCTGTACGACATTCCGCCGCGCTCGATCGTGCCGATCGCGCCGGATACGCTGCGGCGCCTGGCCGAACATCCGAACATCGTCGCGGTGAAGGACGCCAAGGGCGACCTGGGTGCGGGAGCGGAACTGATCGCCGACACCGGACTGGCCTACTACTCCGGTGACGACGTGCTCAATCTGCCGTGGTTGTCGGTCGGCGCGGTCGGATTCATCAGTGTGATCGGACATCTGGTGCCGGAACGGCTGGTGCAGTTGCGCGATGCGTACGCGGCCGGTGAGGTGGCGCTGGCCCGCGACATCAATGCCGGCCTGTTGCCCGTCAACCGCGCGATGGCCCGTGTCGGTGGCGTGGCCCTGATCAAGTCGTCGCTGCGACTGCTCGGAATGGAAGTCGGCGAGCCGCGGCTGCCGCAGCTGATGCCCGTAGGTGTGAATTTGGAATCGATCGTCGCCGAACTGCGGCTGGCGGGAGTGCTCGCATGAGTGAACCGGTGAACCGTCGTCCGCGCCGGACCGCGAGCCGAGCGGCGGGTGCGCCGGCTCCGGCGCCGCCGCCCGCGCCGCGGG
>NZ_BDBL01000063.1 GCF_001612965.1 Nocardia kruczakiae NBRC 101016 | reverse complement strand
GTCGAGGCCAGGGCTCGGTGGGCGGCGCGCCGGGTGGCCGGTCGCGCCGCGGCGGGGATCGCGGAACGCATCAGCGGATGCCGGAATCGCACTGCGCCGGAATCGATCTCGATCAGCCCGGCGGCGACGGCGGGGGTCAGCTCCGCGTCCTCGACCGGGCCGTCGGTCAGCACCGCGGCGGCCGCCAGGGTCTGTTCCACCGAGAGTTCGTCGAGTGCGGCGAGCAGGAGGGCGGTGCGGGTCGTCTCGGGCAGCTGATCGGCCCGCAGACCGAAGGCGCGTTCCAGACGCTCGGTGAGCGGTAGCGGCGCGTCCGGCCGGTCGGTGGCCGACGGTAATTCCTTCAGCGCCAACGGGTTTCCTGCCGCTGCCGCCAGTACCCGTTCCCGCCGCTGATCGTCGAGGCCGGGGGCGACGCTGTCGAGCAGCTGCCGCGCATCCTCCTCGGCCAGCCGCGACAGCGCCAGCGTCGCATGTCCGGCCGGCGTCAGCGCCGTATCCGCGTCCCGGGTGGAGGCGACCAGCAGAATCGGCTCGGATTCCAGCCGGCGCGCGAGGAAGGCGAGCACCCCGGCGGTGGCGGCATCGAGCCAGTGCAGGTCCTCCACCACCAGCAGCAGCGGTTGTTCGGCCGCCCGATCGCTGAGCAGGGTCAGCAGCGCCGAACCGATCAGATATTCGTTCGGCGCGGCCGCGTCCGCGAATCCGAGGGCGGCGTTCAGGGCCGCGGCGTGGGTGGGTGGCAGCGCATCGAGACCGGACCGCAGCGGGAAGACGATCTGGTGCACACCCGCGTACGGCAGCTGCTGTTCGGCCTCGGTCGCGGTCACGGCCACGGTCCGGACACCGGCCAGCGTGGCCATCGACGTAACTTCCTGCAGCAGCGCGGTTTTACCGATCCCCGCTTCGCCCGCGATGACGACGACGCCGCCGCGCTCCTCGATGCCGGCGATCGCTTCGTCCAGATATTTGAGTTCCGATTCCCGGCCGACCAGCGACATCCGTGAACACTCCTGTCCGGTCCCGGCGCCCGGCGACGCCGGTCACCGCGGGTGATAGCAACACGCCGAGTGACCTCGGCGCGCTGTCGACACTATCGGTTCTCCGGATGGCGGAGCGGACTCCGGTGCGCGGTCACCGGCCGGGAACGATCAGAACGCCGCGGCGACGGCAGCGGCGATGAACACCACCTGCACGGCCGTGCGCAACGGCAGCGGCATGGTCTTGATCCCCAGATCGGCCCGGGCGGCCCGCACATTCGCCGGGAACATCGCGATCAGCAGGACGATCAGACCGGCGGCGGCGACGGGCGCGACCGGCGGTATCAGCAGTCCGACCGCGCCCGCCGCCTCGAGAACACCGGTCAGCGTCACCAGCCCGGCGGCGGACGGCAGCCCGGGCGGGACCATCGCGATCAGCGCGTCACGCCGCGGCTGCTGGAAGTGGGCCGACGCGGTCAGCAGGAACATCGCGGCCAGTCCGACGCGCAGGGCGTGCGGCCACGAATCGAGCCAGTCGGCGAGGTCGATCGCACCGGCGAGCCGGGCCAGTGCGGTGACGACGACGAGTACGACGAGCGGGGCCATGGGACACCCTCCGGATCGGTCCATCTTGACACTGTCAAGATTAAGCCTGTCGCGGCGACCTGTCAACGCACGAGGTAATCCGACCTCGCCCTTTTCCGCGAGATACGGTCTGGCTGTTATCGTCGGGCGGAGTCGGTAGATCAAGGAGACCAGACATGGTTGGTGAACTCGACATCTCCGGATAGACCCGGAAGTCACGGCCACCGGTAGGCGCACGCGGCGTCGCCGACGTGGCCATGTCGTCGTTCACCCGATCACCCTGTGGCGCGATTACACCGTGCCGCAACGACTTTCGAGGTCTCACTCATGTCCGATGCCTTCATCGTCTGTTCGAATCTGTCGTTCACCTGGCCCGACGACACTCCGGTGTTCCGGGATCTGTCCTTCAGCGTGCCGGGCGGGCGGACCGGCCTGGTCGCTCCCAACGGCGCCGGAAAGACCACCCTGCTGCGCCTGATCGCCGGCGAGCTGACCCCCTCGGCGGGCAGCATCACCGTCGACGGCATCCTCGGATACCTGCCGCAGAATCTGCCCCTGACCGGAGAACCGACCGTCGCCGAAGTCCTCGGCATCGCACCGGTGCTGGCCGCGCTGGCCGCCGTCGAATCCGGCGACACCGAGGAGCGGCATTTCACCACCATCGGCGCCGACTGGGACATCGAGGAACGCACGCGCGCCCAACTCGACCGGCTCGGGCTGGGCGAGCTGCCGTTCGACCGGCGGATGCACACCCTCAGCGGCGGGCAGATCGTCTCACTCGGCCTGGCCGCCCAGCTGCTGCGGCGACCGGACGTGCTGTTGCTCGACGAACCGACCAACAATCTCGACCTCGAGGCCCGCCATCAGCTCTACGACGTGCTCACCGACTGGAACGGCTGCCTGCTGCTGGTCAGCCACGACCGCGCCCTGCTCGACCGCACCGATCGCATCGCCGAACTCCACGACGGCGAAATCCGTTATTACGGAGGCAGTTTCACCGCGTACGAGCAGGCGGTGCAGGCCGAGCAGGCGGTGGCGGAAAAGAACATCCGCACCGCCGAACAGGAGGTCAAACGCGAGAAACGGGAATTGCAGCAGGCCCGCGAACGCGCCGCGCGCCGGGCGAGCAACGCGCAACGCAATCTCGGCAACGCCGGACTGCCGAAGATCTTCGCCGGCACCATGAAACGCAACGCACAGCAGTCGGCGGGACGCGCGAACGAAACCCACGGCGCTCGTCTCGACGCCGCGAAGAACCGCCTCGACGAAGCCGGGCGGGCGCTGCGCGAGGAACAGCGCATCGTGCTGAACCTGCCCGATACCGAGGTCCCGGCCGGGCGCACCCTGTTCGCCGCCGAGCACATCCGGTTCCGCTTCGGCGACCGCGAGTTGTTCGCCGGCGAGGGCGCCGATCTCGCCATCCGCGGACCCGAGCGCATCGCCCTCACCGGACCCAACGGCGCGGGCAAATCCACGCTGCTGCGCATCGTGCACGGCGACCTCACCCCCGACAGCGGGACCGTCACCCGCGCCGACGGTCGCATCGCCTACCTGTCCCAGCGGCTCGACCTGCTCGACCCCGGCCGGACCGTGGCGCAGAATCTGGCGGCCGCCGCGCCGCACCTGCCCGCCGCGCAGCGGATGAACCTGTTGGCGCGCTTCCTGTTCCGCGGCTCCCGCGCCCACCTGCCGGTCGGTGTCCTCTCCGGCGGGGAGCGACTGCGGGCTACCCTGGCCTGCGTGCTGTTCGCCGAACCGGCGCCGCAGCTGTTGCTGCTCGACGAACCCACCAACAATCTGGATCTGGTGAGCGTGGGGCAGCTGGTCGGCGCCCTGGAGTCCTATCGGGGCGCGATCGTGGTCGTCAGTCACGACGAACGGTTCCTCGCCGAGGTGCGGGTGAGCCGTCGGCTGCGACTCGCGGACGGCCGCCTGCTCGACGACACCCTTACGGCGACACCAGGACACGAACCGCCGCACCGGTGATACGTGTCCGACCCGGCGGCGGTACGGCGGCCCTGGACACGCGAACGGCCCGTCCCTTCCGGTGACGGGCCGTATCGATACCGGCGGTATTACCGCACGGTGACCGTCATCGAGAACCGCTGGCCCGGGTTGGCCTGGTCCCACGGCCGCACCGACACCAGGCTGAGCCGGGTGCTGCCGGCGCGGGCAGCGGTGAAGGTCCACACACTGGTACCGGGCGCGCCCGGCATCGAGCTGCCCGGCCGGAACACCGGGTCACCCTCCTGGGCGAGCACCCCGCGGTCGACCTCACCGATCTGCCAGACGTAACCGGTCGTCGGGTTGTCGGGCAGGGCCACCGCCAGTTCCTGACCGACGTCGAGGGTCGTGGTCCCGCCGTCGCCGTCGGTACCGACGATGATCGGCTCCGATACCGCCTGCACGGCACCGGGCACCGCGGGAATCGGGTCGGCCCCGGCAACCGCATTCGCCCCACCGGCCGTCAGCGCCAGACCGAACACAACCATCAGCAAAGGTGTACGCACCGCATTCCTTCCATATTCAAACGGGCGTCCACACCCTACAGTCGTGCTCAGCTCAGCAACGCCAAACCGCCATAGGCACCGGAGAATTCGGGATGCTCCCCCACGTCGGCCGGATTGTCCGGCCGCCACAACGGCAGATGCACCAGTCCTGGTTCCAGCAACGGCCAGTCGTGGAAGAATCCCGCGATATGGTTTCTGTCGCGCAGCACGATCTCGGTCGAGGTGCGCCCCGAGAGCTTCTGCGCCTCCAGCACTTCGACCGGCTGCCCGTCGGCGGTGGCATGGGTGATCGCCAGATAGCTGCCCGGGGCGACGGCCTGCTGCAGCCGTGCCACACATCCCGCCGGATCGGCCTCGTCCGGGACGAAATGCAGGACTCCCAAGAGCAATACGGCGATCGGCCGGTCGAAGTCCAGCACCTCGCGCACCAGCGGATCGTGCAGAATCGTGTCCGGCTCGGCGACATCGGCCTGCACGACCGCCGCATGCGGGTTGCCGTCCAGAATCGCCCGGCTGTGCGCCACCGCCACCGGATCGATATCGACGTAGACGACCCGCGCCTGCGGATTGCGCGCCTGCGCCACCTCGTGCACATTGCCGACGGTCGGAATGCCCGAGCCGAGATCCAGGAATTGCGTGATACCGGCGTCGACCAGATGACGCACGCAGCGACGCAACAGATCTCGGTTGGCGCGCATGGTTTCGGCGACATTCGGAGTGAACGATTCGATCTGGCGTGCCAGTGTGCGATCGATCTCGAAATTGTGCATCCCGCCGACGAAATAGTCGTACACCCGGGATGCGCTGGGCCGATCCAGGTCGATGCCTTCCGGCGCCCAACTAGGTCTGGTCATCGCAACCTCTCTGGAATTCAACCCCGCCGGAAGGCGAAGCCACGCAATCGTATTCGACACACGTGCGAAACTCCCGCGGTTCACATGAAGTCCACGCCCCGGCTACCATCATCGACATGGCGTGGGATGGGTCCGAACACGACGGTCCGCACGCCGACCTGGCGCACCGATGGGCAGCGGCGCTCGGCGGCGGGGTCCGCGATCACGTCGTACCCATGAGCGTTTCCGAGGCCCACCAGTTGCTGCTCACCCTCGCCCGGGGGTTGACCGACGCCGCCGACTCCGGCGGTACCGCGCGGGTCGCCGAACTGGGCGGCGATCTGGCCCGCGCTCATTTCGTCGGCGACGAGGTTCTCGGCCGCACCATGACGGTGCTGGCCACCTACTTCGCCGAACTCGACATCGCCTCCGGCCGGGCCGCGGAATTGATCGGCGCCTTCGCCGGTGGTTACGTGCGAGCGTTCCGGGCCTGGCTGCTCAGCGAACAGGAAAGTGTGCGCACCGCTGATATCGCGGCGCGCAGTGTGGTGGAGGAACAGTTGCGTGCCAGTGAGGCCCGATTGCGGGCCGTGTTCTCCCAGGCCGGGATCGGCACGGGGCTGTCGGATATGACCGGCCGGATCATCGAGGTCAACAACGCGTTCGCCGCCATGCTCGGCTACGAACCGGAACAGATGTACGAACTCGAGGTCACCGACCTCACCCATCCCGACGATCCGCCGGGCATGTGGGAGCTGTACGCGGGGGTGCTGCGCGGGGATCACGAGCATGCGCAGATGGAGAAGGCCTATCGCCATCGCGACGGGCACACCGTGTGGACCAATATCAACGTCTCGCTGATCCGTGACGATCACGGCCGGCCGCAGTACACGCTGGTCCTGGTCGAGGACATCTCCGAACAGCGCGAGCTGCGCGAGCGGCTCAGCTACCGCGCCCATCACGATCCGCTCACCGGGCTGGCCAACCGGTCCCGGTTCTTCGACGCCCTCACCGAAGCCTTCGCCGACCCGGACGCGCGAGTCGGCCTGTGCTACGTCGACCTCGACCATTTCAAGGCTGTCAACGACACCTTCGGCCATTCCATCGGTGACGAACTGCTCACCCGCGCGGCGGCCCGGCTGTGCGCGTGCGCGGTCGGGGAGAACAATCTCGTGGCCCGTATGGGCGGCGACGAATTCGTCATCCTGGTGCCCCGCACGCGGCGCCGGCGGGAACTGATCGATCTGGCCCGCACGGTGCTCGACGCGTTCACCGTGCCGTTCGACATCGACGGGCACCGGTTGCGGATCGGGGTCAGCATCGGCGTCATCTCCGAACAGGCCGCCGAAACCACCACCGAAGAGCTACTGCAGGCCGCCGATTCGACCATGTACTGGGCCAAGACCGACGGCCGCGGCCGCTACGCGGTCTTCGACCCCAGCCGGCGCCGCCGAGAGCACACCCGCGCCGAACTGCTCGCCGATCTCCCGGGCGCGCTGGCCCGCGGCGAATTCTTCCTCGACTACCAGCCGATCGTCGATCTCGGCGACCATCGGCCGGTCGCGGTGGAGGCGCTGGTGCGCTGGCACCACCCCCAGCTGGGAATTCTCAGTCCCGCACGGTTCATCGACCTGGCCGAGGGCGGCGGCCACATCATCGCGCTCGGCACGGTGGTGCTCGAGCAGGCGTGCCGGGAGGGACGGCGCTGGTGCGACCGCTTCGGCGACAAGGCGCCGGTGGTCAGCGTGAACGTCTCGGCGGAGGAGGTCGCCGATCCGGCCTGGCTCGAGCGGGTGCAGAAGATCGTGGCCGACACCGGAATCCCGCCGGACCGGCTGCAATTGGAACTCACCGAGCGCACCTTCATGCATGCGATCGGGCGGCCGCTGCAGGCGCTGCACACCCTCGCCGAATCCGGAATCCGCATCGCCATCGACGATTTCGGCACCGGCTATTCCAATCTCGCCTATCTGGGCCAGCTTCCGCTGCACGTGGTGAAACTGGCCGGGCCGTTCATCCATCGCATCCGCAATGCCGGCACGGTCGGCCGCAGCGATCTGCTGATCCTGGAGACGATCATCGACCTCAGCCACGATCTGGGCCTGAGCGTGACCGCCGAATGTGTGGAGACCCGGCATCAGGCCGATCGGCTGCTCGGACTGCAGTGCGATACCGCCCAGGGCTGGTACTTCCACCATCCGGTGCACGCCGACGTGATCGCGGACCTGCTCGCCCGCGAACTCGTCGAGCCGGGGGCGCTGCCGCTCGAACTGCCGGGCTCGCTGCCGAATCCGCACGGCCGCTGACCCGACGCACGCGAGCGGTGCGGTGTCCGTCGCCGGTCACCGCACCGCCCGCGTTCGGCCCGGAATCAGTACGCCGTACCACCGGTGGCCGCGCTGCGGCCGTGCTTCATGAACACGACACCCACGAGCGCGATCGCCGCGGACACGGCCACGAAGTAGAAGCCCAGCTCGTATCCGCGGTCGGCGAACAACAGCGGAATATCCTTGGTGGCCACATGGTTTCCCGCCACCGAGATATCGGCGCGCACCGGATTGGCGTTGAGGAACGCGGTCGCCACCGCGATGCCGATCGCGGCGCCCATCGACTGCATCACCCCGAGCATGCCCGCGCTGATGCCCTGCTGTTCGGCCGGGACGCCCTCCACGATGAGGTTCGGCGTCGAGGCGTAGTACAGGCCGAAGGCGAGGCCGTACACGGCGCTGATCAGCGCGATCACACTCCAGCCGTGATCGAGGACCGCATAGGCCAGCCCGCTGAGCACCATCACCACCAGCGCCGACATCAGCGGCATCCGGGCGCCGGAGCGGCGAATCCAGAAGCCGCCGATCAGGCCGGCGATCATGCCGATCACCGCCTGCGCCAGGGCCACGTGCACCGCATATCCGAGCAGCGTCAGATTGTCGCCGTAGGTGTAGCCCGGATTCAGGCTCACCTGCACGGCCTGCGCCGGCAACATCTGCCCGGTCTGGGCGTGGATCTCGGCGAGCGTGCCCTGCACGACACCGGCGGTGACGTCCGCCGCGGGCGGCGACTGGGTCATGTACCCCACCGCGTAGCCCTGGTATCCGATCGTGAACGACGCCAGTAGCGCGACGAACAGCACCACACTCACCCGCGGGTGGAACAGCAGCTTCATATCCATGATCGGTTGCCGCACACGCATTTCCACGATCGGGAAAGCGGCCAGCAGCACCAGCCCGCCGACCAGCCAGGCGAGCGTGGACGGCTTCGCCCACCCCCAATCCTGACCCTTGTCCAGGTAGATCAGCGTCAGCACCGCACCCGCGGCCAGCAGCACCGCACCGATGAAGTCCAGCCGCTGCGGCGTACGCAGCCGCGACTCCGGCACGATCAGCGCGACCAGCGGCAGCATGATCACGGTGAAGACGAACAGGAACCAGAAGATCGCCCGCCAGCTGTGGTGATCGACGATGTAGCCGCCGATCAGCGGTCCGGCCACGGCCGAAACACCCAGGCCGGTGGAGGCGACACCCAGCCCGATCGGCACATACTTGCGCGGCATGAGGTCGCGGATCAGGCCGTAGGAGATCACCGCGGTGGCGATCGCGGTGGCCTGCAGACCCCGGCCGAGCAGGAAGAGCATCCAGTTGCTGGTGATCGCGCACAGCGCGCAGCCGATCAGGAACAGCACCCCGCAGAGCATGAACATTCGCTTCTTGCCCCAGATGTCGCTCATCTTGCCGACGAGCGGTGAGGCCGCGGCGCCGATGACGCCGAAGATGATGATCGCCCAGTTGATGTTCGCGCCCTGGTCGGGGAAGGTCGGCGCGATCTGGCGCAGTGCCGCCGACACCATGACGAATTGCATGGGGGCGACCTCGGTGAACAGCACGATCACCGCGAGCACGGTGAAGATGCGAAGTGTGGACGCACCGTCGAGACGGCCGGTCGTATCGACCGGCTCCGACGGTGTCGTCGCTTCGAGGGAGGTGGACATGTGCCCTCCGGAGTGACAGGTGAACAAGATGGCGTGAACCGTGTCACATTCCGGATGGTCCGAATATCACCGAACCCGCTCAGTGGGACCGAACTCGCGCATCTCGACGCCGTACGACACCGCGGCAGTGCACAATGCTCTGATGCTCGATGTGTACTACGGCTTGTTCCTGCTCTTGTTCGAAGGAGAGCGGCTGGGCCACATCTTCGGAGTGGCGTTCGACTCCGGAAATCTGTGCGGGTGAGAGGGTTCGACCGGCACGCCGTGGCACCGGGCGCCCCTTAGTCGTCGGCAGGCTTCGCTGCCGGCGGCTCCAGGATGTCGAGATAGTGCTCGACCAGGGGCCAGCAGCTCCACGTGTCCCGGTGTGAAGCCGAAGTTGTTCTCCATCACCAGGATTCGCGGCAGACCCGACAGCGCGAGCGGGGCGACCTCGTCGGTGTCGGTGGGCCGTTCCGACCCCAGCTACTCGCGGACAATCGTGTGGGCTCCGTCGTCCTGACGACCTCGGTGGGCGGGCTCGAACCCTATGCCTGTGAAGGTATTCGTCGATTCCGACCGCTACGGCGATCACGGCGTGTGCACGTCGCTGTGCCGCGAGATCTTCTTCCTCAACGACGACGGCTGCGCCGAGGTGCTAAGTGGTCGCGAGCAGGTCGTCCAGCAGCGACCGGGTGTGGACGAGCCGGTCGATATCACCGGTGATCCGGCGACGCTCGACCTCCAGTCGTTCGCGGCAGCCGTCCAACAGCAGGGAATCGCCGGACAGGCACGAGAGGATTTCGCCGATGAGGTCCATGTGCAGGCCGGCCGCGAGCAGGGTGCGGATGTGGCCCACCGTGCGGATGTCGGAGTCACCGAAGACGCGGTATCCGGTGGCGGTTCGCTCCGGCTTCAGGACACCTCGTTCCTCGTAGTAGCGCAGTGCGCGCACACTCACCCCGGTCCGCTCGGCCAACTCTCCGATCTTCACCCGGCGCTCCGTTCACTGTGCGGACTTGACTCTCACGTCGACGTGAGAGTTTAGCGTCCCGGCATGCTTCGACTCGGCATCCTCATATTCTGCGTATTCAGCGTCACCACCGGCGAATTCGTCGTCGCCGGGATCCTGCCCGAGGTCGCCGCCGATCTCGGTGTCACCGTCGGCGCCGCCGGCCTGCTGGTCACCGCGTACGCGGTCGGCATGATCGTCGGTGGCCCGCTCCTCACCGCGGTGACGGCCGGCATCGACCGGAAACGGTTGATGGTGGCATTGCTGGCCGTCGCGGTCGTCGGCAACGCGGTTTCCGCTCTCGCACCCGATTTCCGATTGCTGCTGGCGGCCCGGTTGCTCACCGCGCTGGTGACTTCGACGTTCTTCGCCCAGGCCGTCGTGATCGCGGTACAGTCCGCGGCGCCCGAACGCGCCGGAACAATGGTGGCGCGGTTGGCATTCGGCATGAACCTGGCGATGATTCTCGGCGCACCGATCGGCACTCGAATCGGCAGTCAGTGGGGGTGGCGGGCGACATTCGCCACGATCGCGGTCGCATGCCTGATCGGGCTGGTGTCGATCGCCCGGACGTTCCCACCCGCGGCCGCGGCGGAAGGGACCTCGGCCGTCGCCGAGTTGCGGGTCCTGCGGCGGGGGCCGGTGCTGGTGGCGCTGGCGATCACCGCGGTCGGCAACGTCGGAGCGCTGATGGTGTTCAGCTACCTCGCCCCGCTGCTCACGAACCTGGGCGGCCATCCCGCCGGACGCTTGCCACTGCTGCTGCTCGCCTACGGTGTCGGCGCGACCATCGGCAACCTCGTCGGCGGCACACTCTACGACCGCAACCCCCGGTTCGCCCAGCCCGCGCTGCTCGGGTTGCTGGCCGTGACGTTCGTGGCAGCGTGGTTCGTCGCGACCGTCACCGCGCTCACCGTGGTCGCGGTGGTGGTGATCGGCCTGCTCGGCTTCGCCGTCATCCCCGGCATGCAGGCACGCGTGCTGCGAACCGCCGCCGCGGCCCCCACCCTGGCCATGGCCGTCAACGCCTCCGGCTACCAGCTCGCCGCCGCCGCTGCGGGCGTCGTCGGCGGACTGATCGCCGACTCCCCCGCAGGTCCCCGCCCGCTCTACCTGGTCGCCGCCGGCCTCACCGCCTGCGGCCTGCTCATGACGGTCACTGCCCCGCGTGCGCCGCACCCCGAAGACGCAGCCGCGATGGCGGAGTGATCTCGAAGCCCGGAAAGGAAACCCGTCGGTGTCGTCGCACACGCGACGACACCGACGGGTCACGTTTCCCCGGTATCGCGGCCGAAGCCGGCTTGCACCGTACAGGACTGCGCCGAGTCCGTGTCAGCCGATATTCGCCGACAGGTCCGGAGCCATCCGGTACACCTCGTCACGCCAGTTGTTCCAGGCGTGGATGCCCGCGGCCGGGAAGTCGTAGGCGATGTTCTGCGCGCCCAGGGATGCCATCCGCACCTGGAACGCGCGGGTGTTCACCAGTGCCAGGGCCTCGAGCCCCATGCCGTTGACGGTGCCCATATTCGGTCCGTCGGTGGCGGTGGGGATGCCGCTGCCGGCCGAGATCCACAGCCGTGTGTTGTTCTGAATCAGCCTGGGCGCGAAGACGAACGGGTCCATCCGCAGCCACTGCGGGCCCCACGGCGGAGCCATCGCATCGACGTTGTAACCGCCGGCATCGAGCATCGCGACGCGGATCGCCTCGCGCATACCCGGCGCCGAGATATTCAGGTACCCGGAGAAGGATCCGGCGAAGCTGAACTGGTCGGGATGGTAGGCGGCCAGGGTCAGCGCGGCACTACCGCCCATCGACAGGCCGAAGACGCCGTTGCGGTCGGCCCGGAATCCCAGGCGGTCACGCAGTGCGCCGCGCAGGTTCTGCGTCAGGAAGGTTTCCCACTTGTAAGTGTAGGACTTACCCGGTCCGGCCGAAAATGCCTGCAGCGCACCGGATCCCGAGGTCGAACCGGACGAGGAGCCCGAGCCCGGCGCGACGCCGAGGAAGCTCGACGGCGCGTTCCAGTCGGCGTAGAAGCTGGACTGACCGCCGACCGGCATCACCACGTTGATATTCCACGAGGTCAGCAGGCGGGCGATATCGGTCTCGATCTCCCAGCCGTTGAGGTCCTCGCGAGCGCGCATGCCGTCGAGGGCGTAGACGACGCGGTCGGTATTGCCGTCGGCGGCGCGGAAGACGCGCGATTTGACCGGCCCCATACTCGAATCGACCCAGAAGTCGAAGCCGGAGGGATCGAAGGCCGCCGCGGCCCGCGGGAGCTGGCCCGATACCGCCGCGGTCAGCGGTACGAACAGAGCCAGGGCCAAGGCGAGCAGGGTCCGCCCCGGCCTCGCACCGGAGCGGCCGGATCTCTGCCGACGCAATCTTCGCATGTCACAGCAACCTTTCGTGATCGAACGCCGCAGGCCGTGCCCCCGCCCGGCCGCGACGGTGCCCAGTGCCGCCGCCCCGACCCCCTGCCTCGCCGGGGTCCGCCGCACTGCGCGTGTCACGCCCGTATCGACCACCTCTTCGGCACCGTTACTGAAATGTGATGTTTATTTCCGACCGATCGGTTTCGCATAACAGACATGACGGTCACGCGGCGGAGGTGTCCGGTGTCCGCGTTTCCCGATCGTCCAGCGCGATCGTGCGCGCGACCTTCTGCGGCGCCCCGCCGATCAGTCCGCGCCACGGCAGGTAACGCAGCATCCGCACGTTGAGGTTGCGGAACCCGATCATCGCCTTGCTGCTGGGCGCGTACCACGCGCCGACACCCTGGGCGAACTTCTGACACGCGTCGACCATCGGTCGCATCCGTTCCTCGTAGCGCGCGAACGCCGCCCGATGATCATCACGAGTCGCGGCCAGTTCGGCGGCCAGCACATAGGCGCCGACCAGCGACAGATCCGCACCCTGCCCCGACAGCGGCGATGCGCAGTAGCCCGCGTCGCCGACCAGCGCGACCCGGCCCGACGACCACGTCGGCATCCGGATCTGAGCCATCGCATCGAAGTAGAAGTCCGGCGCCGCGGGCAGATGCTCGAGCAGGGTCGGCACCTCCCAGCCCTCACCGGCGAACGTTTCGGAGAGAATCTCACGCTGACGGGCGGTATCGCGGTAGTCGTAGTCGAGCCGGTCCGAGGCCCACGCGAAGATCGCCTTCGCCTCGGTATTCGAACGCGCACTGTAACTGCCGGCGATCTTGCCGGGCGAGTTGTAGTCGAGTTCCCAATGGTCCAGATCGAGCACATTGGGGATCGTGTAGATCGAGATGTAGTAACCCATGTGGCGCAGGAACCGCGACTCCGGCCCGAACGCCAGCGTGCGGGTGTTCGAATGCACGCCGTCGGCACCGATCACCAGGTCGAACGTGCGCGGTGCCGCATTCTCGAAGATCACGTGCACACCGCCCTCGTCCTGCGTGAGCGCGGCGATCGAATCGCCGAACAGATACTCGACGTCGTCGTGCGTCGCCTCGTACAGCACCTCCGCCAGATCGCCGCGCTGAATCTCGGTATCGCCGTCCGCGCCGACGCCGTTGAAGGTCTCGCTGTCGATACTCGCGCGCACCCGCCCGCCGGCATCGACGTAGGAGGTGCCGCGCTTGCCGGTGCTGCGTTCGTGCACCCGGTCCAGCAGACCCATCCGGCGAACCACCTCGGTGGCCGTGCCCAGCACGTCGATGGCCTGACCGCCGACCCGCAACGCCGGAGCCTTCTCCACGATCGTCGGCTCGAAACCGTACCGGGCCAGCCAGAACGCGAGGGCCGGGCCCGCGATGCTCGCGCCGCTGATCAGGACTGTGGTGTTGCTCGTGTGCTGCATGGTGGGAACCGTACAGCGAATTTGCGCAATCGCGCAAGACGTTTGTCTAAGGCGAATGCGCTACTCTGTCGGGCATGGGAAATCGCGAGGATCTATTGGCCGGAGCCCGGCAATGCCTCTTCGACAAGGGATACGACCGGACGACGGTGCGCGATATCGCCACGGCAGCCGGGGTGAGCATGGCCGCGATCGGCTATCACTTCGGATCCAAGGAGGCGCTGCTCGGCGAGGCGCTGGCCCAGGCCACCCGTGACTGGGGAACGGAATTGGCCGGGGCCGTGGCGGATTCACCACCGGCCACATCGCCGTCGGCCGGGCGATTCGAGGCGCGGTGGGACGCGGTGATCGACAGCCTCGCCACCCACCGCGGCCTCTGGTCGGCCACCTTCGACGCCCTGGCCCACTCGGAGATCCGGGACCGGCTGGCCGAGAACCTCGGCGAGGCACGCTCGGGCCTCGCACGGCTGATCGAGGGACTCGACGAGCCCACCGAGGGAACCGCGCGCGCCACACCTCCGGCCACCGACACCGAAGCGGTCGGCGCGCTGTATCAGGTGCTGCTCACCGGATTGGCGGCGCACCAGCTGATCGACGCGGACAGCATGCCGCGCGGACGCGATCTCGCCCGGGCTATCCGGTTCGTCGCCGACCGGCTCGATGCGGAGGACTCTGCGTGATCGTCCGAGGCGGAATCAGCGTATTCCCCTGCGCCATAGGGTGATTCGAGCCCGCCGAAAGATATCTGACCGGCCGCACAGCATCGGGGCGTCGGTGTCATCCGCCCTACCCTTCCGCACCCGGATGACGTGCCATCGCCGGCCCGCACGGCGATGCAGGGGGCCACCGACGCGAAGCCGCATGACCCCGCTGACTACTTGTCCGGGAACCCGGCGGAAAATCCGGCGGCGATGAGTGCGGCGGCGATGACCGACAGGACGGCGATGCTCCACATGGCAAACCTCTTCGATTGTGGGCCAAGCGGATTCACCGTAGCGTGATGCGGTTCACATCGTGACCCAAACGGGCGCATTCGAAGACACCGGCTCGCCCTCCCCGAGTCCGCCCCGCCCCGAACGCAACTCGCTGCACCTCACCGTGCGGTACGGACCGAACTGCCGCGAGTCGGCCCGGTCGATGCCTTCTCGTGAGAGTCGCCGCCGCGGCAAAGCCGGGCTTGCCCCGACATTCCGTACATACATGTTTTAATGCGCATATGTCGGTGAGGTAATGAACGAGTGCCCTCCGAACGGCGCGGCGAACTCCCATCGACACGACCGGCAGAGCGTCCGGTGCGGACGGAAAATCCGCCCGCACCGGCACTTTCCCCTATTTCTTCGAACGATCCCGCTTCTCGCGCACACGCACCGAGATGCGTACCGGGGAACCGTCGAAACCGAATTCCTCACGCAGGCGGCGCTCCAGGAAACGGCGGTAGCCGGCCTCCAGGAAGCCGGTGGTGAACAGCACGAACGTCGGCGGCCGGGTGGTCGCCTGGGTCGCGAACAGCACGCGCGGCAAGCGCCCGCCCCGCATCGGCGGCGGCGTGGCCGCGATGACCTCCTTGAGCCAGGTGTTGAGCCGGCCCGTGGGAATCCGCTTGTCCCAGGACTCGAGTGCGGTTTCCATTGCCGGAACGAGCTTTTGGACCGCGCGGCCGGTGTGGGCGGAGATGTTCACCCGCTGCGCCCACGGCACCCGCACCAATTCGCGCTCGACCTCACGCTCGAGCTGGTAGCGGCGATCCTCGTCGACCAGATCCCACTTGTTGAACGCGAGCACCAGCGCGCGACCGGCATCGGCGACCATGCCGATCACCCGCAGATCCTGTTCGGTGATCGGTTCGGAGGCATCGATGAGCATGATCGCGACCTCGGCGGCCTCGATGGCGGCCTTGGTGCGCAACGAGGCGTAGAACTCGGTTCCGTCGGCGGTGCCGACCTTGCGGCGCAGACCCGCCGTGTCGACGAAACGCCATGGCTTGCCGCCCAATTCGACCAGCGAGTCGACCGGATCGACCGTCGTTCCGGCGACATCGTGCACCACCGAGCGCTCGTCACCGGAGAGCTTGTTCAGCAGGCTGGACTTGCCGACATTCGGCTTGCCGACCAGCGCCACGCGCCGCGGGCCCCCTCCCCCGGAACCCTCGCGCGGAGTCTCCGGCAGCACCGCCAGGACATCGTCGAGCAGATCGCCGGTACCGCGACCGTGTGCCGCCGACACCATCCGCGGCTCCCCCAGGCCGAGCGACCACAGCACGGCCGCATCGGCCTCGGCCTTCTCGCCGTCGACCTTGTTGGCGACCAGGATCACCGGAGTCTTGGAGCGCCGCAACGCCTTCACCGCCGCTTCGTCGGTCGCGGTCGCACCGACGGTGGCGTCCACGACCAGCAGGATCGCGTCGGCGGTCTGCATCGCCAGTTCGGCCTGCCGGGCCACCGCCTGCTGCAGCCCCTTGGCGTCGGGCTCCCAGCCGCCGGTGTCCTGCACCAGGAATCGGCGTCCGGCCCAGCTCGCCTCGTACGACACCCGGTCACGGGTGACGCCCGGAATATCCTCCACGACGGCCTCGCGGCGGCCCAGGATCCGGTTCACCAGCGTCGATTTGCCGACATTCGGGCGGCCGACGACGGCCACGGTGGGCATCGGCACATGTTCGTGCGCCTCCGCGTCGCCCTCGAAATCGGCGATCTCCCACTCGGTTTCGTCGGACCAGATACCGTCGCCGGCGAGGGTGTCGGAGTTCGAACTCGGTGTCACACTCGGGCTCATCTACGTTCTCCCACCGTAATCTGCTGCGCCACAACCCGGTACAGCTCGTCGATGACCTGGTCCATGCTCAGCTCGCTGGTGTCGACCTGCACCGCGTCCGCGGCCGGGCGCAGCGGCGAGACAGCGCGGGTGGAATCCAGATTGTCGCGGCGCTGCACATCGGCCAGCACCGCCTCGTAATCGTCGCCGCGGCCCTCGGCGATGTTCTGCTGATTGCGCCGCGCCGCGCGGGCCTGCGCCGACGCGGTCAGATAGATCTTGGCATCGGCGTCGGGCAGCACAACCGTGCCGATATCGCGGCCCTCGACCACGATGCGCCCGGCCGCGGCCGCGATCTCGCGCTGCAGCGCGACGAGTTGCGTCCGCACCTCGGCTACCGCGGAGACGGCGGAAACCGCCTTGGTCACCGCGTCGCCGCGAATCTCGGACGAGACGTCCTCACCGTCGAGTTCGATCAGTTCGTGGCCGGGATCGGTGCCGATGGTGAGCGGCAGATCCTTGACCGCGGCCGCGATCTCGGCCGGATCGGTCAGCTCGACGCCGCTGCGCAGCACCCGCAGTGTCGCGACGCGGTACATCGCGCCGGTGTCGAGATAGCGTGCGTCGAGCCGCGCCGCGAGCCGGCGCGACACACTCGACTTGCCGGTGCCCGAAGGCCCGTCCATGGCGACGACGAGTTCCGCGCCGGGGATGCCGTCGCCGATGCCGGATTCCACCACGTCACGGCCTCCTCGGATCCGATCGTCCAGCATGTCCACACCACTCACAACTCCACCGCCTCGTACAACTTCCCGATTTCGTCGCGGCCCAGCACTCGCAGGGTGCCCGACCGTTGATCCCCCAGCGCGACCGGCCCGATATGCGTGCGAACCAGCGCGATCACCGGATACCCGACCTCCGCGAGCAAGCGCCGCACGATGTGCTTGCGGCCCTCGTGCAGAATCACGCGGACCAGCGTTTTGCCCTCGGCGACCTCGAGCACCTGGAATTTGTCGACCTTCGCCGGGCCGTCCTCGAGTTCGACACCGTCGCGCAGTTGCTTGCCGACGCCACGCTGCATCTCACCCTGCACCGTCGCGAGATAGGTTTTCGACACCTGGAACGACGGGTGCATCAGCCGATGCGCGAGGTCGCCGTCGTTGGTGAGCAGCAGCAGACCCTCGGTATCGGCGTCGAGACGGCCGACGTGGAACAGCCGCTGACCGGCCATGACCCGCTCGGCGACGATATCGCCGACACAGGGGCGGCCCATTTCGTCCGACATCGTCGACTGGAAGCCCTTGGGCTTGTTCAGCGCCAGGTAGACCTGCTCGTCGCGAACCACGACGCGGACCCCGTCGACCCGCACCACGGCGGTATCGGGATCGATGCGCAGGCCCTGTTCGCGCACGACCGCACCGTCGACCTCGACGCGGCCCTGTTCGATGAGCTCTTCGGCCGCGCGGCGCGAGGCCACACCCGCCTTGGCGAGCACCTTCTGCAGACGCTCCCCCTCACCCCACGGCAACTTCTTCGGACCGGATTCCGCAACCTCGACATGCTGGTGGCGGGCGGGTTTGGCGAAGCTCAGCACGGTCGGCGGTGTCTTGCGCTTCTTCGGCTTCGGGGCGGCCGCGCGAGAGCGACCGGCGGCGGCGCCGCGGTCCCGCGATCCGGCGGGCGAATCGCCGCGCGACGGACGGGCATCGCCGCGGCCGTAGCGCGAGTCACCGGCCGCTTGGCCGCGAGCGACCCGATCGCCTCGGCCGTGGCCACCTTCGGGCCGTGAACCACGTCCGGCGCTGTCGCCGCTGCGGCCGTAGCTCTCGCCGCCACGGTTGTAGCGATCGTCCCCTCGGCCGGAGCGGTCGCCACCACGTCCGTAACTGTCGCCCCCACGGCCGTACCGATCGTCCCCTCGGCCCGGGCGGTCACCACCACGGCTGTAGCCGCTGTCGCCCCCGCGGCCGTAACGGTCATCTCCTCGGCCGGAGCGGTCACCACCACGTCCGTAGCTGTCCCCTCCACGGCCATAACGGTCGTCCCCGCGACCGGAGCGATCACCACGCCCGTAGCTGTCACTCCCACGGCCGTAACGGTCGTCCCCTCGGCCCGGGCGGTCGCCACCCCGGCTGTAGCCGCTGTCGCCCCCGCGGCCGTAGCGGTCGTCCCCTCGTCCGGAGCGTGCTCCGCGAGTGTCGCCGCCGCGGCCGGAGCTGTCCTCCCGACGGCCGTAGCGGTCGCCGCGTGATCCTCCGCGTCCGTCGTCGGAGCGGCCGGCCGCCCCTCGTGCCGGGCGTCCGCCGCCGCGGGGCGGGTCGCTCTGTCTTTTCCTGCGGTCCGGTGTGCCATCTCGGCGAGCGGGTGTATTCACGTGGTCCTCTGATCAGTCGACAGGATCCGCTGCGGATCCGGTCAATCCTCGGTGCCGAGATCGATATCCGATTCGGCGGGTTTCTTCAGCTTGGTGTACCGGGGGTCGGTATCCAGGCTCTCGTTGATCTCGTCGATCAGGTCGACGCCCGGTAGCAGGGGCGCCAGCGACGGGAGTTCCGCCAGCGACGCGAGCCCGATCCGTTCCAGGAACAGTTCGGTGGTGACGTAGAGGGTGCCGTTGGTGTCGACGTCGGCGCCCGCCTCGGCGATCAGTCCCCGAGCCACCAGGGTGCGGATCACGCCGTCGACGTTCACCCCGCGCACGGCACTCACTCGTGCTCGCGTAACCGGTTGACGATAGGCGATAACCGCCAACGTTTCCAAAGCGGCCCTGGTGAGCTTCGACCGCGCCCCGTCCAACAGCATACGTTCGACATACGGCGCGTACTCGGTCCGGGTGTACAGACGCCACCCGTCGCCCACGTAGCGCAGGTCGATTCCGCTACCTCGCGCAGTCCATTCCGCCGACATCTCCCGCAACACCCGCTCGACCCGCGCGGGTGCGTCGTCGACCGCGGCCGCGAGCAGTTCCACCGGCGCCGGCGCATCCACCACCAGCAGCATCGCCTCGAGCGCCGACCGCAATTCCTGATCGTCGAGCGGACGGGAAACCGCCTCGTCGTCCGTGTCTGCGTTCTCCGTCACAGTTCCGGTTACGGCATCGTCTGCCGGGGCGACGGCGGCCCGCTCCGGCGTACCCGCGGACCCCACCGCGGTCTCGCCTTCGGCCTCCGCGCGATCACCGGACTGCTCACCGTGCGACATCATCCGTAGTCCTCATCGATTGTCACGGGCTCGGCGGGCGCGCCCTCGGCCTCGTCGCCGATCCAGCGCACCGCCAGCGGGCCGAGCGGGTCGGGTTGGTCGAATTCGATCGTCTTGCCGCGGTAGAGCTCGAGCAGCGCGAGAAAGCGCGCGACGATCTGGATCGGCATCTCGCAGTCGGCGCACAGGTCGTGGAAGGTCGACCACTCCCCCACCCCGCGCTTCTTCAGCATCTCCAGAACCAGCGCGGCCTGTTCGGCGACGGAGATGGAATGAGCGTGCAGGTGGTCCAGTCCGACCGTCGGCCGCGGCCGGGGCCGGAAGGCGGCCGCGGCGATATCGGCGAAACCCGCCGCGTCGACGCCGAGATTCACCTCCGGCAGCAGGTCCAGGAAGCGTTCCTCCAGCGACACCGCCCGCGGGTACCGGCGCAACGCGGCGGCCTCGAGCTCACCGAGCAGTTCGGCGACCTGTTTGAACGCCCGATACTGCAGCAGCCGCGCGAACAGCAGATCGCGCGCTTCCAGCAGTTCCAGGTCGTCGGCGTCGGTGACCTCACCGGACGGCAGCAGCCGGGCGGCCTTCAGATCGAGCAGGGTCGCGGCGACCACCAGGAATTCGGTGGTCTGATCGAGAATCCGATCGGCCCGCAGCGTCGGATCGCGTTCCAGGCTCGCGGTGAGCTCTTTGGTGTAGGCGATGAACTCGTCGGTGACCTTGTGCAGCGCCACCTCGGTCACATCGAGCCGCCGCTGGCTGATCAGCTGCAACAACAGGTCGAACGGACCCTGAAAATTGCTCAGCCGCAGGTGGAACCCGTCGGGCTTGTTCTCCGGTACGACCTCGGCAGCCGGTGGTCCGGCCTCGCTCACCGGCCCGACCGGTGGATGACTTCCCGTGCCATCGCCCGATACGCTTCCGCGCCACCGGATTTCGGCGCCCAGGTGGTGATCGGCTCACCGGCGACACTGGCATCGGGGAAACGGACGGTCCGGTTGATCACGGTGTCGTACACCAGATCGCCGAACACCTCCACCACCCGGGCCATCACCTGCCGGGAGTGCAGCAATCGCGCATCGAACATGGTGACAACGATGCCCGACAGCGCCAGCCGCGGGTTGAGCCGGTCCCGCACCTTCTCGACGGTGTCGGTGAGCAGCGCGAGCCCACGCAGCGAGAAGTATTCGCATTCCATCGGGATGATCACGCCGTCGGCGCAGGCCAGCGCGTTGACCGTGAGCAGACCCAGCGAGGGCTGGCAGTCGATGAGGATGTAGTCGTAGCGATCGCGCAGCGGGGCCAGCGCACGGCCGAGGGTCTGTTCCCGGCCGACCTCGTTGACCAGCTGAATTTCGGCCGCCGAGAGATCGATGTTGCTCGGCAGCAGATCCATCCCGTCGACCTTGGTGTTGAGCAGCACATCGTCGACGCTCGCCCGGCCGCCGACGAGCAGATTGTGCACGGTCTGGTCGAGGTCGTGATGGGCCACGCCCAGCCCGGCCGACAGCGCGCCCTGCGGGTCGAGGTCGACCAGCAACACCCGGCGGCCGTATTCGGCCAGCGCCGCACCGAGATTGATGGTGGAGGTGGTCTTGCCGACGCCGCCCTTCTGATTGCACATGGCGACGATCAGGGCGTCACCGTTGCGCGACGACGGGGGTGGTTCGGGAATGTCGCGCAGCGGGCGTCCGGTCGGGCCGAGTTCGGTACCGTCCGCCACGATGTCGTTCGCCTCCCAGAGTCTGCGGGCCGCCTGTTCGATTCGGAGGCCGGTTCGGATATTCGAAAGCGGTTCTGCCGCAGCGCTGTTCGGCGGCTCGGCCGGGCCGGCTGTCGTCATGTCCGCTGCTCCTTCAGTTTTCCTGCTCGTTGCCCCGCCGCGCGCTGCGGAACAGCGGGAGGCCGTCACACCGGACACCGATGTACCGGACCGCCGCAATAGACGCTACCGCCTCCGAGCGCAAGACCCCCGATCGGACACGCTTGGGGAACGCCCCCGATCGTTGCGCACTTGTGTCATTGCCCGTGCCACAACACCGTGTCCTCACGGCACCAACCGCATTCTGTCGCCTCGAGGGGGTGTTGGGAAACCCTTTGCGGCAATCCGCACCCGATATCGCGCCGCCGCGGCCCGGCGCGTCACCGCGCCCGCGGATGCGCGGTGGCCCACACCTCGTGCAGCGTAGTGACCGTGACGAGGGTGTAGATCTGCGTGGTCGTCACCGAGGCGTGCCCCAGCAACTCCTGCACGACCCGCACGTCGGCGCCCCCGTCGAGCAGATGGGTGGCGAACGAGTGCCGCAGCGTATGCGGCGACACCGCGGCGCCGATCCCGGCCCGATCGGCCGCGTCCTGCAGAACCTGCCAGGCACTCTGCCGCGAGAGCCGGCCACCGCGAGCGTTGAGGAACAGGGCGGGAGTGCCTCTGCCGCGGGCGCCGAGCGCGGGCCGCCCGCGGACCAGATAGGCGTCGACCGCCGCCAGCGCCGGCCGCCCGATCGGGACCATCCGCTGTTTACCGCCCTTGCCGTGCAGGACGACCGCGCGACCGCTGGTGTCGATATCGTCGACGTCGAGTCCGACCACCTCGGAGATCCGGGCGCCGGTGGAGTACAGCAACTCCAGCATGGCGCGATCCCGCAGCCCGCGCGGCCCGCCTCCGGAACCCGCGTCGTCTCCGCCGCCCGCGGCCTCGAGCAGCCGGGAAATATCTTCGTACGGAAGCGCTTTCGGCAATCGGCGCGCCGGTGTAGGCGGCTTCACCCCGTGCGCGACGTCTCCGGTGGTCATCCCCTCGGCGGCCGCGAACCGATGTAGGCCGCGCACCGCGACCAGAGCGCGGGCGGCCGAGCTGGCGGCCAGCGCCGGATAGCCCTCGCCGCCCGCCCGCAGCGAGACGACGAAATCGGCGATCTGATTCTCGGTCACCCGGTCCAGATCACCGATATCGCGCTGTCGCAGAAACTCCTGGTATCGCTGCAGATCACGGCGGTAGGCGCTGAGCGTATTGCTGGCCGCGCCGCGCTCGACCGTCAGATGGTCGAGATAGGCCTGGATCTGCCGCTCCACCATGGATTCACCCGGCCGGGAGCAGCGCAACGACCGCCGCAGCGGCGGGGACAACGACATTCACGGTGTCATCATGACAGCAGCCGACGACATTCGTTCGCACGAAACACAGTTCGCCCGAGGGGTGCCCGGCCGGATGCGGTGCGGCACCCGGCCGGTCCCGCTCAGGCCTGTGCCCGTTCGGCGGCCTTGCGCTCGAGCAGCTGCGTCGGCATACCCGGCCACGGCACGTCGGCGGGCCGGAGCGTGGTGCCGTTCGCCCGCGCGGCCGAGGCCGCCAGCACGCCCGCCACCGCGGTGGCGTTCTCGATCCGGCCCGACAGCGCGGCGCTCACCGCGTCCTGCAGCGGCATCCGCACGATGGCCAGGTCGGCCTCCTCGTGCTCCGGGTCCGGCCGATCGGTGTCCGACAGCCCGGTCGCGAGATAGATGCGCAGTGCCTCGTCGGTGAATCCCGGCGACAGCACCACATCCACCAGCGTGGACCATTCGCGTGCCGCCAGCCCGGTCTCCTCGGCGAGTTCGCGTTGCGCGGCCGCCAGCGGATCCTCACCGGCCTGATCGAGCAGACCGGCGGGCAATTCCAGCAGCCGCCGCCCGACCGGATGCCGGTACTGGTTGATCAGCACCACGGCGCCGTCGTCGTCGAGGGCGACGATCGCGACCGCGCCGTGATGCTCGACCACCTCGCGTTCGGCGACCCGCCCGCCGGGCATTTCGACCTGATCCCGGCGCAGCGCGACGATCGCCCCGGAATACACGGTTTCGGTGCCGACGGTGCGGAAGTCGTGGCTTCCGGGTTCGCTCACTGCGCGACCCGCTCGGCCTCGTCGGCCTCCTCGCCGTAGATCTCCACCGGAAGCCGTTCGGCGCCCTTGTATTTCAGCGCCGCGTCGACGAGTCCGGCGAACAGCGGATGCGGCCGGGTCGGCCGGCTCTTGAGCTCCGGATGCGCCTGGGTGGCCACGAAATACGGGTGCACGTTGGCCGGCAGCTCCACGAACTCGACCAGATGACCGTCGGGCGAGGTGCCGGAGAACCGCAGTCCGCTCTGGCCGATCTTGTCGCGGTAGGCGTTGTTGACCTCGTAGCGGTGGCGATGCCGCTCCGACACCTCGGTGGTGCCGTAGGCCTGCGCGACGACCGATCCCTTCTCCAGCACGGCCGGATAGGCGCCCAGCCGCATGGTGCCGCCGAGGTCGGCCTCACCGGCGACCGCCTGGGCCTGGTCGGCCATCGTGGAGATCACCGGATGTGTTGTCTCCGGCTCGAATTCGGCGGAGTTGGCGTCCTCGAGGCCCACCGAGCGGGCGGCCTCGATCACCACGCACTGCAGGCCCAGGCACAGGCCCAGCAGCGGAATGGAGCGGGTGCGCGCGAACCGGATCGCACCGACCTTGCCCTCGATGCCGCGAATGCCGAAGCCGCCGGGGATCAGCACCGCGTCGACATCGCCGAGATGATGCTGCGCACCCTCCGGAGTCTCGCATTCGTCGGACTGCACCCAGCGGATGTTCACCTTGGCCTTGGCCGCGAAACCACCGGCCCGCAGCGCCTCGGTCACCGAGAGATACGCGTCCGGCAGGTCGACGTACTTGCCGACCAGCGCGACGGTCACCTCCTCGCGCGGGTTGTGCACGCGGTCGAGCAGATCGCCCCAGACGGTCCAGTCGACATCGCGGAACGGCAGCCCCAGTTTGCGCACCACATAGGCATCGAGGCCCTCGCGGTGCAGCACCTTCGGGATGTCGTAGATCGACGGCGCGTCGGGCGTGGAGATGCAGGCGTCGACGTCGACGTCGCACATCAGCGCGATCTTGTTCTTCAGCCCCTGCGGCACCTCCCGGTCGCAGCGCAGGATCAGCGCGTCGGGCTGGATACCGATATTGCGCAGCGCCGCCACCGAATGCTGCGTGGGTTTGGTCTTCAGCTCGCCGGAGGGCGCCAGATACGGCACCAGCGTCACGTGCAGGAAGAAGCAGTTGTCCCGGCCGACCTCGTGCCGGATCTGGCGGGCGGCCTCGAGGAACGGCTGGGATTCGATATCGCCGACGGTGCCGCCGATCTCGGTGATCACCACGTCCGGGGTCTGCCCCTGCAGATCCGGGCCGCTCATCGCGAGGATGCGGTTCTTGATCTCGTCGGTGATGTGCGGGATGACCTGCACGGTGTCGCCGAGATACTCACCGCGGCGCTCCTTGGCGATCACCGTCGAGTAGACCTGCCCGGTGGTGACGTTCGCATACCCCGACAGATCTCTATCGAGGAACCGCTCGTAGTGGCCGACGTCGAGGTCGGTTTCGGCGCCGTCCTCGGTCACGAACACCTCGCCGTGCTGGAAGGGGTTCATGGTGCCGGGGTCGACATTCAGATACGGGTCCAGCTTCTGCATGGTGACCCGCAATCCGCGGGCGGTCAGCAGCTGGCCGAGGCTGGAGGCGGTCAGTCCCTTGCCGAGGGAGGAGGCGACACCGCCACTCACGAAGATGTGTTTGGTGGCCGTCTGATGGGGGGAACGCGCCGGAATCCGCGATTGACTCACGGAACTCCACGCTAACACGAAAAACGGTTGCGAAACGAATGCCACGCGGGGAACATCGGAGGTCGTCGTGCCGGTTTGTCACTTGCGTCTCATTCACCGCAGCAACCCCATGATTCGGCAGCCGGTCGGCACCGATCGCCCGGCACTCGCTCCGACGTGACGGATCGTGCGATCGGGTCCGAGCAAGGCGGTCGCGCTCAGCCGGGTGAAGCGGTCACCGACAGCGACGTCGCCTCCGGCCCGGTGCCGTAGTGACCGGTTTTGCCGCCCAGTTGCTCAGCGAGGCCGAGAGCCGTTGTGACCCGGCCCGTCTCGCGGTCCGCATTGTCGACCGTGGACACCGTCGCGTCGAGGCGGTCGTCGCGGCGCACCTCGGCGATCGGGCCCGATCCGTCCGAGGATCCGGCCCGCCCGGCCAGCACCAGCCCTGCCCCGCGTCCGCGCAGCGCCCCGGCGAAATGCGCGATGATCGAGCCCTGGCCGTTGTGGTCGGCCCGCGCGCCCGCCCCCGTCACCACCACCGCCAGCTGCGCGGGCACGAAGTCGCCGGACCCGAGGAAACCGCCGTTGCGCAAGGTGTCGGCGATCAGTCCGCGCTCCTGGCCGGTGGCACGGTCGGCGCCGTTGGCCGGGTCGGTGAGAAATGCCAGGCCGAGCAGATCACCGGCGAGGCTGCCCTGATCCACCGCCTCGGTCTGCAACTGGGCGCCGGCCGGAATCATATTCGTCACCGCCGTCCGCAACCGGTCCCCCTGCGACGCGTCGACGAAGGCGTCGGTGAGCGCGACCCGCCCGGAGATCGTCGCCCCGGCGGTGGTCAGCGCCGCCGTCACCGCGTCGACATCGCCGCCGTCGGCATCCGGGGTCGTGAAGACGAGCACGGGGTGATCGGCGAGGGTTCCGTTCAGGATGCGGCCCGCCGACCGGGCGATGAAGTCGTCGGCCGCACCGACCTGCCGTTCGAGATGTCCGTTGGCCGCGGCGAGCGCGTCGTTGCGCCGGGCCAGATCGTCACCGCCACCCGAACCACCGTGACGGACGACGGCGCCGAGCGCCGCACCCACCGCCAATGCCAGAAAGATCGCGGTCAGGGAGACGACGAGCCGACGCATGGAACCCACTGCTTTCTCTACCCCCGACGGTCCGATAGTCGATGGAGCCAGTCCTGCGACTGCCGCCACGCCGAATCCAGCCAATCCAGCACATCGCTGCCCAGATGCGAGGACACCAGCAGTCCGACGATCAGCGCGATCAGCGCCGCCAGCACCACCAGTGCGGTCGCCCACCCGGAGTTGCCCTGCCGATAAAGGGTGGCCACGGCCTTGGCATCCATCAGTTTCGGCCCGGCCTTGAGCCGGGTCAAGAACATCGCGGGCGCCGATTCGCGGCGGCTGCGATCGAAGAAGTCGTCGAGTGAGGCCGGTGCCCCGCAGGTGATGATCAGCGCGGCCCCGTGGTGGTCGGCCAGCAGCAGCGCCAGATCCGCCGCCGATCCCGAGGACGGGAAGGTGGTGGCGCCGATGCCCAGGTCCTGAATTCGCTCCAGCCCCTTGGCATGTCCGTCGGTGTCGGCCGGAAGGATCAGCTCGGCACCGCATTTCAGCGCGCTCGCGGTGATCTCCTCCGGGTCGCCGACGATCAGATCGGGGCGGTATCCGGCCTTGGTGAGGATGTCGGCGCCGCGGCCGACGCCCACCAGAATCGGCGCGTATTCCTTGACGAAGGGCTTGATCGCCTTGAGATCGTCGCGACTGTCCACCCCGTCGGCGACCACCACGACGTGACGGCCGCGCATCGACAGGTCCACCGCCGGAACCCCGAGACCGTCGATCAGCATCGCGCTTTCGGTCCGTATGTACTCGGTCGTGTTGCCGGCGAAGGCCTCCAGATGGTCGGCCAGCCCGTTGCGCGCCGCGATCATCCGCTCGGCGATGACCTGGTCGGTGAGCTCGATAGCCTCGACCAGAACCTCCGGTTCCTTCTTCGTCAACTTGTCGGCATACACCACACCCGCATCGATGCGGACCTTGCTGCCATCCTTGATCTTGCCGAAGACGTCGCCGGAGACAGCATCCAGCAACATGATTCCGTTGGCGGCCAGCACTTCCGGGCCGAGGTTCGGATAGCGGCCGGAAATCGAGGGCGAGGCATTGATCACCGCCGCCACGCCGGCCTCGACGAGCCGGTCAGCGGTGAGGCGATCGATGTCCATCTCGTCGAGGACCACCACATCGCCCGAGCCGGCCCGCTTGAGCAGACGCCGGGTGTTGCGGTCCACCCGGGCCATCCCGGTGACGCCGGGAAGCGTTTCGGTGTTGCGCGACAACAGCGCCAGCATCTTCATGGCATCCGATGATGGTCGCCGACTCTCAACCTGTGGTGGAGGCGCGCCGATGTCGTATCACATCCCCTGGCATGAGGCCAGCAAACTCGCGCCTCCTCGACGTCGACTGGCGTGCCGAGTGGTACCGCTGGTACCGATATGCTTCGGCTCACTGCATCCGAAGGAGAACGCCATGGCCAGTACCACCGTCGACACGGTCATTCCCGCACCGCGCGACGTCGTCTACAAGCTGTTCGCCGAGCGCGACAGTCTCAACGGCTATCTGCCCGTGCGCATTACGCTGCGCCAGCCCGGCGCCCCCGAAGCCTCCGGCGTCGGCGCGCGCTACCTGGTCGGCGTCGGTGGCATCGGCGTGACCGAGGAGACCACCGAACTGGTTCCCGGTGAGCGCATGGAATACCGGATCATCGCCGGTGCGCCGGTGAAGCGCCACGTCGGCACCATCACCTTCGCCGACGCCCCGGGCGGCACCCTGGTCTCGTACCGGATGGAATCCGAGCCCAAGCTGCCCGTGCCGGACAAGGCGACGGAACTGTTTCTGCGCGGCCTGATCGCGCCGTTCCTCAAGGCCGCCAAGAAGGCCGTCGCCCCGTAGGAGCCGCGCGCAGTCAGCCCGCCGCCGAGGCGGTGTCGGCCTTCTCCGCCCGCGCGGTGGCCAACAGCTCCTCGGCATGGGCGCGGCCGGTCTCGGTGTCGTCGAGGCCGGCCAGCATGCGGGCCAGTTCGACGACCCGCTCGTCGGTGGTCAGCGCCCGCACCCCGCTGTTGACGCCCTTACCGTCGTCGACCTTGTCCACCACGAGGTGGGTGTCGGCGAAGGCGGCCACCTGCGGCAGATGGGTCACCACGATGACCTGATGGGTGCGGGCCAGCCGCGCCAGCCGCCGCCCGATCTCCACCGCGGCGCGACCGCCGACACCGGCGTCGACCTCGTCGAACACCATGGTCGAGCCGTATTCGGAGGCCGCGAGCACCACTTCCAGCGCCAGCATCACGCGCGAGAGCTCACCACCGGATGCACTGCGGCTCAACGGTAGCGACTGCGCACCCGAGTGGGCCGACAGCCGGAATTCCACTTCGTCCACACCGGACGCGCCCGCATGCAGTTCCGCCCCCTCGACGGTGATGGGTGCGCTGTCCTGCGCCGATGCCGCCAGCGGCCGCACCTCCACCTCGAGTTTGGCGCGCCCCATCGCCAGACCGCTCAATTCGGCGCTCACCGCGGTCGCGAGTTTGCGGGCCGCCTTGCGCCGGGCCGTGGTCAGTTTCTTCGCCGTCTCCCGCACCTGAACGGCCGCGGTCTCGACCTCGGCGGCCAGCGCCGCCAGCGCCTCCTCCGACACGTCGAGCGAGGCCAGCCGGGTGCGTGCCTCGTCGGCCCAGGCGATCACCGCGTCGATATCGGGGGCGTATTTGCGGGTCAGCGATTTCAGTTCCGCCTGGCGGGTGAGCAGGCTGTCCAGCGCCGCCGGATCCGACGGCAGATCCGACAGATACGAACTCAATTCGGTGGTCACATCGACCACCACCGCGATCGCCTCCCCCAGCCGCGGCGCCAACGCCGTCAGCGCCGGATCGTCGCTGGATTCCAGCCGGGCCCGCGCACCACCGAGCGCGTCCAGCGCGCCGGCCCCCTCACCGTCGCTGGAGCCCGCCAGAGCCGCGTGGGCAGCACCGGCCGCCTCCCGTAATGAATCGAGATCGCCGAGCCGCAGCACCTCGGCGACGATGCGCTCGTCCTCACCGGGTTCCGGTGCGACCGTGTCGATTTCGTTCAGCGAATGCTGCAACCGATCGGCCTCGAGTGCGAGTTCGCGGCTGCGCGCGGTGCGTTCCAGCAGTTCCGCGCGAGCCTGCAACCAGGTGCGGCGGGCCAGCTGATATTTGCGCAGCAGCCCGGCCACCGCGTCACCGGCGAAGCGGTCCAGCGCCTGCAACTGCTGATCGGGACGCTGCAGCCGCAGCTGGTCGTTCTGGCCGTGCACGGTCAGCAGCGGCGCCGTGAAATCCGACAGCACCGCGGCCGGCACACTGCGGCCGCCGAGATGGGCCCGCGATCGCCCGTCGCTGCCGACGGTGCGTACGGCGATGACGCTGTCGTCGTCGTCGCGTTGCGCGCCGGAGGATTCCAGCACCTTCTCGACCTCGTCGCGGGCGCTGTCGTGCACATCCTCGACGGTGAACCGGCCCTCGACGACAGCCCGCTGCGCGCCCTGACGCACCCGCCCGGCGTCCGCGCGGGCGCCACCGAGCAGATGCAGTCCGGTGACCACCATGGTCTTGCCGGCACCGGTCTCACCGGTCACACAGGTCAGTCCCTCGTGGAACTGCGCGGTGGCGGTGGATATGACGCCGAGGCCGTCAATCCTGATCTCTGTCAGCACGTGTGCTCTCCGTTCGGCGGTGTTCGCTATCGCCTGAGCCGGGTTGCTCGGTGGAAGTACGGGCCGTTCCGGCCGCGCGCGGCCGTTCCGGCCGCCGGCCCCGCCAGCCTGTCACGGGTAAGCGGAATTTGCGCACCATCCGATCGGCGAAGGGGGCGGAATCCAGCCGCACCCAGCGCACCGGTTCGGCGCCGCGCACCGCTTCGAATCGCCCACCCCGCGGCAATGCCAGCGTACGCCGGCCGTCCAGGAAGACGATCGCATCATGGCCTGCCGCAACGGTTTCCACCGCGATTCGCGACTCCGGGCTGGTCACCAGCGGCCGCGCGAACAGTGCGTGCGCGTTGCTGGGAATCACCAGCAGCGCCTCGAGTTCGGGCCACACCACGGGACCACCCGCGGAGAAGGCGTAGGCGGTGGAGCCGGTGGGGGTCGCGATCAGCACACCGTCACAACCGAATTGCGATACCGGGCGGCCGTCGACCTCGAGGACGACCTCCAGCACGCCCATGCGGGCGGCATTCTCGATACTGGCCTCGTTGAGGGCCCATCCGCGTTCCACGACCACATCATCGACGCGGACACTGACATCCACGGTCATCCGCTGCTCGATGCGGTAATCGCCGCGCACCACCTGGGCCAGCGCGTCGTCGAGATGTTCGGCCTCGGCCTCGGTGAGAAAACCGATGCGGCCCAGATTGATTCCCAGCACCGGAACCCGGGCCGGATGCGCCATCTCCGCGCCGCGCAGGAAGGTGCCGTCGCCACCGAGCGCGAGCACCATCTCACAGCCGACCGCGGCGTCGGGGCCGTGCGGCATCACCCGCACCGGATAGCCGTCGGGTTCGCCGGTGTCGTCGAAATCCAGTTTGGTGCTGTAGGCCTCGTCCTCGAGGACCCGCAGCCCGATTCCGGCATCGGCGAAGATCTTCGCGACCCGATGTGCGGTCTCGAGCAGTTCGGAACGGCCCGGATGGGCGACGAGCAGGATCTCCCGCTTCACTGTGGCCCCTCCTCGACCGCACGCTGCACCAATTCGCTGATATCGGGCTCCGATTCGGTGTCCGCCGACTCGGTGCCCGGTGTGTCCTTGCGCAGCCACAGGAAATACTCGACGTTGCCGGACGGGCCGGGCAAGGGGCTGGCGACCACACCGCGGGTGCGCAGGCCCAGTTCGGCGGCCGCGGCGGCCACCTCGGTCACCGCCTC
The DNA here is from genome assembly GCF_001612965.1 of Nocardia kruczakiae NBRC 101016. Lineage (GTDB taxonomy): Bacteria > Actinomycetota > Actinomycetes > Mycobacteriales > Mycobacteriaceae > Nocardia > Nocardia kruczakiae. Next base: position 6,152 of record NZ_BDBL01000063.1, on the reverse strand, counting down.
GGCACGCAGAGCCGGATCACGCACCACACCGCCGGAGCCTACTCGCTGTTTACCGACCTCGAACTGCGGTTTCACCATGGGCAGCAGATCCGCACCCGGTGCACAGCAGGCGGCCAGCGCCGGCAGCACCAGGGCCAGGGAGATGAACGACAGATCGGCGACCACCAACTCGACGGGACCGTCGATCGCTTCCGGCGTCAGCGCGCGCACATTGGTGCGGTCGAACACCCGGACCCGCTCGTCGTTGCGCAGCCGCCACACCAGCTGCCCGTAACCCACATCGACGGCGACCACCTCGCGGGCGCCGCGGGCGAGCAGCACATCGGTGAATCCGCCGGTCGACGCGCCGGCGTCGAGGCAGCGCTTCCCGGCGACGCTCACTCCGAGCGGCTCGAACGCCTCCAGCGCGCCCAGCACCTTGTGCGCGCCCCGCGAGGCCCACTGGACCTCGTCGGGTTCCTCGCGAACCAGCAGGGGAGTATTCGGCTCGACCGCGGTCGCCGGTTTCGACGCGACCGCACCGTTGATCAGGACGCGGCCCGCACCGATCAGCTCGACCGCGTGTTCTCGCGATCGCGCCAATCCGCGGCGAACCAGTTCGGCGTCCACTCGCGCGCGCCTGGCCACCTCAGATCTTGTCCACCGTCGCCAGCGCGCCGACCAGCACCTCGTGTGCCTGTTCGAGAATGCGCGCCCGCCGGGTGATATCGGTTCCCGCGCGGTCCACCCCGTCGGCCTCGTCACCGCTCTGGCGCCGGCCCCCGGGCAACTCCGCGAGCAACGCCGCCACCTCGGCCCGCACCTTCTCCGGGTCGGCGAACTCCGCCGTCCCTCCCGCGAGATGCTGTCCGGGCAGCGGAACTCCCGGACGAGGACCGGAGGAACCGGACGGATGCGGACGCGGAATGGGCGTAGTCATGGTGCCGATAACGCTACCGGAGCTCACCGACATCCCGGCAAGCGGCGGCACGGGTGAAACGGACGTCACGGTGGCGCCCAGCGGCCGCGTACCTGGCCCACAGCCGCTCGCGGCCGAGCCGTCGCCGGACCCGCGTCACATGCATGCGCCGGTCTCCCACAAGGAGCAGGCAAGAATGGCTGCCTGCCCTTCTACGGCCACGGCGTGGCCGGCAACACCGGACCGTAAACGCAGGATCACCCGCACGCCCGACGACCGCTCGACGGTGACACCAGAGGACCTCGCCGCGCGGTGAGGACGCAGACCTCGATACACCGGTCGCCGAAGCGGACCTGACCGAATATCTCGACGTTCGAAGCGGAGCCCAGCGGCCCCACCGGAACCGGTCCTCGGTGCCTGACTCCGAGGAGTCGCAGCCGCGTTCCGAGGGAGACAAGTCGCCGCTGCGCTCCGCGGGTGTCCCTATGGTGTGGGTCGAGCTGGATCGTCGTGGTTGGTTTCTGCCGTCGTGGCGTTCGGTGTCAGTTCAGTCGTAGCAGGCCGGCGTCGGTGGTTCGGAACCCGCAGGTGTCGCGATAGAAGCTGTTGAGGTGTGGTTCGTAGTCGACGTGGAGCCACTCGATACCGAGTTCGCGAAGGTCGCTGACAAGAGCCGCGACCAGGCTGGTTCCGATGCGCTGATGCTGGAGGTCAGGTGCGACCATGGTGTCGAGGAGGAACGCATGCCGACCTCCGTCCCAGACTGCGTGCACGAACCCGACTAGCTGATCGCCGACGAATGCACCGACCCAAGATCTGCTGTGTCGTTCCAGGCGTGCCTTCCAAGGGCTCTGCACGTGGTCACCGCCGAATGCGTCGGTGTGCAGCCGCGAGAGCACCTCATCGTCGACAGCGAAACGGATGCGGAGATCCGCAATCATGCGGCGTCCTCTCAGCGCGGTCGTCATGACGTGATGTCACGTGATCGTGGCATCACGTCGATGCTGGGACCAGCGGATTTCCTCGCTGCGTTTCCGGGAAGGCGACCAAGACCTCCATCCGCCGGGCGTGTCGCGCCGATTCCGGTGTCGGTGAGGAGGGCACGACAGTCGAACCGGGGCCGGACGCCGACCGCTCGACGTCGACCGCCGAAGCCCCAGGACCGGTGGTGTGCGGCAGATGTTGGCACAATGGCGGCGTGGGAGGTACGCGACGACATGGATCCGCCCGGTTCGTCGCACTCGCGGCGGCATGGACGGCGACCGCGGTGGTCGCCGCCGCCGAATACGCCCACTGGCGCGCATCCCGGCAACTACTACTCGGACCGCGGCGCGAAGCTCGAGCCGGCGACACCGACGCGGTGGTCGTGCTGGGCTACCCGGCCGCCGCCGACGGCCGCACGCGCGCGTTGCAGCGCTGGCGATGCCGCATCGGCGCCCGCTCGCTGCCGCCCGACCGCGAGGGATTCCTGATCTTCAGTGGCGGCGCCGTACACGGCCCCTGGGTGGAAGCGACGGTCATGGCCGACTACACCCGCGCTCACCTCGGCGTCCCACCCGAGCGCATCCGCACCGAAACGTCCGCCGAAACCACTTGGCAGAACATCGAATTCACGATCCCCGCTCTGGAACGGGCCGACCGCATCATGATCGCCTCCGACCCCATGCACGCCGCCCGGGCCCGCCGCTATTTGTGGGCGCAGCGACCGGACCTCGCCGCGCGCCTGGTCCCCGCCGCCGACTACCGGCCGTTGGAACGCTGGTGGCTCAAAATCCCCACTGCCGCACACGAATCCGCCGCGATCAGCCGACGCCGCGCCGGAGCCGCCGCCGCCCCGCTACTACGCCGCCTGGGCCTGATTCCGGAGACCGCGGCAGCTTCCATGACCGCCGAAGATCGCGACGACTGACCGACGAACCGGGCAGCGCCGATGTGCTGGAACACCCGCTCACACAGGGCGACGTCGAAGGTGTCATCGCCGAACGGCAGCCCGTTGGCATCGCCGGGGGCTTACCTGACCGGGACAGTTGTCGAATCGTGCACGTCGTCTCCCCCATGCCACAGCAGGGTGCCGTCACCCCGCCGCGAGAGGCCAGCCATTTGGCCCCCAACGCCGAGTTGGCGGCCGAACGAAGTGCCTACCGTAGACAGCCACGGCCCCAACTTATTACGTGCGAGTGTTTACGCTGGCGAACCAGTCGAACGAAGGCGACCCAGTGCCGCCATGGTCAGCGTGCTGCTCTCCGATACCCTTGCCGGCCTACTGGCCGGAATCGCCGCTCCGAGCCGCGGTCGGCGAATCGTGTGCCCCGCCGCGACTCGATCATCACCGTGAGTCGAACCGTTACCGCGCCAATTCGATTGCGCGGTTGGGGTTTTCGTCCAACAAATTCGCCAGGTGGTCGATCGCGTCGCCCTCGGTCGATTCCTGCCGGATCACCGGGTGATTCAGTGCGTCGAGGGTGCGGGAGATGTAGGTGGGGCGGTGATCGGCGGGGCGGGGCCGCAGGTCGTCGAGAGTGCTGACGCCGGTGAGGACCATCAACGACGGCAGACCGACACACCGGGCGCCGTCGATATCGGTGTCGAGCCGGTCCCCGACCACGAGTGCGTCGCGGGTTTCCGCGCGCACCAGCGCGTCCTCGAGCAGCGGCGCATAGGGTTTACCGGCTACCACGGGTTCCTGGTCGGTCGCGGCTCGCAATGCCGCGACCATCGCACCGTTGCCCGGCGCCAGGCCGCGCTCGTTCGGCAGCGTGGCATCCGCGTTCGCGGCCACCCACAGCGCCCCTGCCCGTACCGCGTAGGCCGCTTCGGCGAGGTCCGGCCATCCGGTCTGTGGCGAATGTCCCTGCACGACGGCGGCCGGGGCCACCCCGTTGAAACGCCGAATCGGTTGCAGGCCCACCTGTTCGATCTCCGCGGCAAGGTCGTCGGTGCCGACGATCAGCACGGTGGATCCGGCGGCCAGCCGGGAGGCGAGCACATGCGCGGCCGCCTGCGCACTGGTGACGACATCGGATTCGCTTGCGCCGAAACCCAATTCACGCAGATGCGCGGCCACCACACCGGCCGACCGGCTGGCGTTGTTGGTGACGAACATCAGCTTCTGCGCGCCGCCGCCGGCGTCCAGGGCCGCCGGCGCGCCGGCGATCACCTCCGCACCCCGATACAGCGTGCCGTCCAGATCCAGCAGGAGAGCTTCGAAGCCCTCCCGAAGCGATGCTGCCACTAGTTACTCCACGTCGTCGTCGACCTGTGCGCCCGCGAGTTCGTCGGCACGCTCCTCGGCGTCGGTATCGCCGTCGACATCGGCCGCGGCCGCATTGAGGAACCACTGCAGTGCCTCATCGGACCGGCCGGCGGCGAGCAGCGCCTCCGCATAGGCGTAGAACAACCGTGCCGAGGCGGGACCGGATCGCGAAGGATCCAGTTCCGGCGTCTGCAAGGTGACCACGGCCTGATCGTATTGGCCCAAATCCATTCGCGCACCGGCGACGACGATCCGCAGCTCGGTCGCCTCGTCGCCCGACAGCGCACGCGCCTCGTCGCTGCGGCCGAGTTCGATCGCGCGTTCGGGCCGCCCCAGCCCGCGTTCGCAATCGGCCATGACCGCCAGCAGACCCGAGCCACCGGACATCCGGCGCGCGGTGCGCAGCTCGGACAGGGCTTCGGCCCACTCACCGGCGTGATAGGCGGTGACACCGGCCGTTTCGCGAACCACCGCGATGCGTCCGGCACGCCGCCGGGCGGCGCGCGCATGTTCGAGTGCCTGCTCCGGATCCTCGTCGAGGAGCCGGGCGGCCATCACCAGGTGCCGGGCGACCGCCTCTGCGTTGTTCTTGTCGAGGCTCAGCAGATCGCGGCGCACCGCGCCGTCCAGATCGCTCGCCTGCACATCGTCCGGCAACGCGGGCTCGTCGGGCCGCCCCGCCCGGTTCTCGCCGCCGACACGGGCTCCTTCGCCACCCCGTCGCCGCGCCTCGCGGTCCTCGAAGTTCGCGCCGGTCTCCGCGGCTTCCCCGGTGCGCGCGGTGGTCTCGGCCTCGTCGGCGGACCCGAACCGACGCTCGGAGTCCGCGCCACCACGCCGGAACCCGCCGCGCCGATCCCCCTCGCCCCGGCTGTAACCCCCCGGACGATCGTCACGACCGCCCGTGCCTCCCGGACGCCGGCCGCCTTCGTCGCGCCGGAAGCCACCACGGCGATCATCCGTGCCGCGTCCGTGACCACCCGAGCGACGATCTCCTTCGTCACGCCGGAATCCGCCCGATCGACGGTCGTCGCCCCCGCGCCCGGAACCACCGGACCGCCGGTCGTCTCCACCACGCTCTGAACCACCGGAACGGCGATCGTCCCCGCCGCGCGCGTAACCACCGGAACGACGGTCATCGCCACCACGGCTGTAACCACCGGAACGACGGTCATCACCGCCACCGCCGGAACCGCCGGAGTGCCGGTCATCGCGACCGCGCTCATAACCACCGGAACGGCGATCATCACCACCACGCGGATGCCCGCCCGAGCGGCGATCGTCGTCTCCGCGGCTGGAACCGCCCGAGCGGCGATCGTCACCACCGCGGCCGTAACCACCGGAACGGCGGTCGTCGCTGTCGCGGCGGAAGCCACCCGGACGACGGTCGTCGCCACCGCGCTCATATCCGCCCGATCGACGGTCGTCTCCACCGCGCCCGTAACCACCGGAGCGCCGGTCGTCGTCGCCGCGGCCATATCCGCCGGAGCGGCGGTCATCGTCGCCACGCCGGAAGCCACCGGAGCGGCGATCGTCTCCACCTCGGCCGTAACCACCGGTGCCGCGATCGGATCCACGGCGGTCGTCGCCGCGCCCGGTACCACCGCGCCGGTCGTCGTCACGCGCGCCGTAGCCACTGGAGCGGCGCGTATCGTCGCCGCGCCGGAAGCCTCCGGAGCGACGGTCTCCTTCTCCGCGGTCGTTGGCAGGTGTGCCGGAGCCGGCCGAGTCCGGACCGGTACTGCCACGGCGGAAGGGTCTCCTACCGTCGTCATGCTCCGACACAGCGTTACCTTTCTCTGATCCGGCACGAGCAGCCGGCGACGACATGCAGACCGAGCGCCGTGCGCCGGCACCTATCTGCAACTACCATAAATTCAATCACGCGACACGAACGCGTTCCCACTTGCCCGGCCTGCGTGCGCATCGAGAATCGCCCGACAGCGATCGGTCGTGACTTCTACGGTGCGGCGACGGGGGCCGTGCACAAGGGGCGTATAT
>NZ_BDBL01000062.1 GCF_001612965.1 Nocardia kruczakiae NBRC 101016 | reverse complement strand
CGAGCACGACGACGGTGGCCGCGGCGGCGACCCACCACTTGCGCCGGCGGGGCCGGCGCGGCGGCCGGGTGGACGGACCCAGTGCGAGCTGGATGGCATCGGGATCGATCGCCCATTCCGGCGACTCCGGCGGCCGCCGGACTATTCGCGGTGGCGATGCCGCGGGACGCGAATCGCGCAGCGGGGGTGGCTGCGGCGGACGGGGCGGCGTGAACCAATCGGCCGAGCCGACCGGCGGGCCGAACGGTTGCGGCACGGGTCCGGGCGGCCGGTTGGATTCAGAACTCATCACATCCCTCACGCCCGCTGCTGTCCCGCGGGGAAGACGATGCCAGCACTTGCCCGGCCGCACAACCGGAAGCCGCTCCCAGCACTGGAGGTACTCCTTGCCATCCACGTGCAACCTTGGCTACGGACAGGCATCCGAGGCGCTCACGGCAATCATACGGAGAACGTATCGGCAGCAGCCGAAGTAATGTTCACAAGCTATTATTATCTGGAATCGATGATTCGGCGTCGTGGATCCGGCGTGACCGCTCAGGATCGTCCTCTCTCCGGCACGCTCCCAATTTCCCGCATTTGTCGCGGACGTATTGATGCCTTTTCGACCGCATCGGATTTCCCTCCCGCCATCGCCCCATCGGTCGCCGCGACTGTAGACTCCGCCGCAGAAAGAATTGTGCGGACATATTCTCTCCCGCCCGCACAATGCCGGGTCAGGAGTAATCATGACGACGAAAACGGTCCGCGATGCGAGCAGCGGTCTCCACGTCACCGCCGAACAACTGACGCCGCGCGATGCGGTATTCGTCTACGACGAGTTCGAGCGGCACCCGGCGAATATCGTCGCCGCCTATGCCTTCGCCGGTGCGGCGGAACCGGAAGGCCGGTCGGTGAGCCGGGCCCAGGTGCGGGCCTGGATGCGGGAGCGGCTCGGTTACGCATCGCTGTTCCACCGCCGCTTGGAACGGGTACCGGGCGATGTCGACCTGCCGTATTGGGTTCCCGACCCCGGCTTCGACATCGATCATCACGTGACGATCGAGGAGCGTGCGTCGTGGCCCTGGGACGAGGTGCGCGGCCGCCTGGCCGAGATCGCCGCGGCCCGGATGGATCTCACCCGGCCGCCGTGGGAACTGCACCTCTTCGACGGTGTGCGCGGTTTCCCCGGGACCGCCGATCCGGTGACGATCGTGGTGCTGAAGTTCCATCACAGCGTCGGCGACGGGGTGGCCACCCGCGAACTCGAGCGGAAACTGTTCGGCGCCGCCGACACTCATCCTCCGCTCCCCACGACCGATCGCCGCTGGTCGCAGCCGGGCGCCCTGCTGCGCGCCGCCGCCGTGACACCGTATCGATTCACCCGTTTCGTCTCCGGCGTGGCCCGCACGCGGGCTGCGGCACGCACGGTGGGAGCCAAGGCGGCGGAAAACCTGCTGCGCGAACCGATTCCGCTTCGGCCCGCCACGCGCTTCAATCGCCGCATCGGCGCGACACCCGTCTTCGATCTGGTCACCCTGCCGCTCGCACCGGTCAGAGCGGCGAAAACGGCCGTCGCCGAGCGCATTACGGTCAACGACCTGCTGCTGACCGTCGTCTCGGGCGCGCTGTCGGCCTATCTCGCCGAGCAGGGCGAAACGCCGTCCGCATCGCTCGGTGCGATGGTGCCGATCTCGATGCGCGGACTCGCGCAGTGGAATTCGGCGAATCAGCTGTGCCAGATGTCGGTGGACCTGCACACCGATCTCGCCGATCCACTGGAACGCCTGTCCGCCGTCCGGAATTCCGCGCGGGAGGAGAAGCGGCGCTGGGCCGACCCAGCGGTCATCGCCCGCGAGGGCCGCATGCAGACCTCACCCGCCTGGCTGTTGCGCCTGGCCGGATGGGCTCGCGCGCAGCGGGTTTTCGATGAGGTCGACACGGTGCCGTTGTCCAACACCACCGTGAGCAATGTGCCTCCGGTCGCGGACCGTCTGGAATTTCTCGGCGCACCGGTGATCAGCGTCTTCGGCGTGCTCCCGATCATGGACGGCGACGGGCTGCGGCATCTGATCACGTCTCAGGGCGATCAGGTGGTGATCGCGGTCAGCTCCGATGCCGACATGCTTCCGGATCCGGCGCGATACGGCGAACTGCTGCTGCGCTCGTTCCGGGAGCTGAGTGAACGGCTCGCCGCACTCCGGTGACGGACCGCGCGGCGGCGGGCGGAGCGGTTCAGTTCGCGCCGATCGCCGCCGCCATCATCGGCCAGGATTTGTGCAGGTCGTCCTGCCAATAGCCCCACGAGTGGGTGCCCGCCGGATGGAAGGTGTAGGTGATGTCCGTGCGCCCGAGTTCCCGGGTGCGCTCGGCGAGTTTGGTCGTGCAGTAGTTCGCCGCCGATTCGATACCGCCGCCGAGCAGGACCTGATTGGCCAGCACCTCGGTGTTCGCGCGCACGCTCGGGTCGGCGAGACTGTCGTGCCGGCCGGGGAGCCCGCTCGCGCTGGAGATGTACATCGGAATCCGCGGCAGCCGGTCGGCGTGCAGATACGGGTCGTGTGCCTTCCAGCCCTCACCTCCGACCGGTCCCCACATATTCGTCGCATCGCCCTTGCCCAGGCTGATCACCAGGCTGACGAACGACTGGCCGAGCGGATCGCTGGTCATCGCGCAACCGCTGTAGGCGGAGACGCTTCGATAGAGCGCCGGGGCCTCGATCGCCAGATCCAGCACCGAGGTACCGGCCATCGAGATGCCGGCCAGCGCATTGGCGCCGGTGGTGCCGAAGGCCGAATCGATCACGGGCGGAAGCTCGTCGGTGAGGAAGGTGGCCCACTTGTTCCGGCCGTTGTTCTTCAGTTTCTTCGCCAGTCCCGGATCGTCGCGCTCCCAGTCGGTGTAGTAACTGAACGCGCCCTCCATCGGGATCACCACGTTGACGTGCTTGTCGGCGAAGAAGTCCGCGGCATCGGTCTGTGCCAACCAGGTCGCGGCGTCCTCGCCACCGCCGGCGCCGTTGAGCAGATACAGCGTGGGCGCCGGGGTGCGGGAGTCCTTCGCGGGCAACACTTGCAGCGGGATATCGCGATCCATCGCCGGCGAATGGACGCTGATCCGGACTACACGCCCGGGGCCCGGGGTTTCACCGACGATATGCGCCGCCGGAGTGGCCGAGCCGATCGGCGCGACCGACGTCCACAGCAAGGCTGCCGCACCGAGATATGCCATCAGCCAGGCGATCCCACGCACCGCGCCGGTCCTCTTACCGCTCGACACCACTACCACCTCTACACAGCACTGTGGGGGCGCACCCGGTTCGAGTGAGCCCCCACCATCGACGACTGGATTATTTTCCGGCGGCCGGGGTGCCACCGCTGAGGGTGATGAGCGCATTCACGATGGTGGTTCCGACCGAACCGGCGCTCTGCGTGCCCATTCCCAGAATATCGATGAGCGATCCCATACTTTTCTCCTAAATATCCGTGCACCGAATTGCCGCGCGCAACTCGGTGAATACGAGCGGTTTCGTCGAATTACTTGACGATGCTTCCGAGCGAACCGAGGAAGGTTTCCCACAGCCCGTCACCCGCGACTGCGGAACCCAGGGCCGGAATCAACGCGGTAAGCAAGTCGCCCATCGAACCCATCGATGAATCTCCTTTGTGAGCGTGTTCAATCGCCTCTCAGCCGCCGGAATCACGCCTGAGAGTTATCAGTCACGGCCGGTACCGGTTAGTGACCGAGGCAACATATCAAGCGTCCACTTTTCAAGCAAGCACCTCCTCTAAAACTCGGAGCCGCTTCACTACCGCTTCGTAGCTATTTTCTAGCAATTTCTGGACGGAATCGGTTCCCCGGAGACGGACCGGAGTCCACCGAACGCACCACACCACGCTCGGCGAGTTGGCTTGGTCGACAACAAGTTTCACTTCCGATCGGAAGTTTCAGCTTTCGCGGAACCGGGTGCGGCGTGGTGCACACACGACACCGCTCGACGGTCTCGGGCGGTCCTCGAGACCCTTCGTTTTGCTAGGAAAATTTTTTTTCGGAACCCGTCGAAGTCCCGCCACACCCGGGAATCGGGCTCACAACGCCGCTCGGGACCGGTGATCCCGGCCCGCGCGGACGGTGTGCGATGGTCTTGTCGAACGGCTCGGACGGTCAGCCGCCCGGGAGACGTCTCACCGCCGGCGCACCACGATCACCGGGCATTCGGACGACTGCAACAGGGCATGACCGGTCGAACCGAGCAGCATGCCGGTGAATCCGCCCCGGCCATGACTGCCGATCACCACCAGCTGCGAATGTTCGGATTCGGCGAGCAGCGCACGGGCCGGCCGATCGGCCCACACCACCGGCCGCACATCGACATCCGGATACTGTTCCCGCCATCCGGCCAGACTCTCCGAGAGCGCGGCGCGCTCGGATTCGCGCAGCGTGTCCCAGCCGGCCACCGCGATCTCGGGCAGGCTGATATCGCTCCACGTGTGCACGGCGATCAGCGGCACCTTCCGCCGCGAGGCCTCGTCGAAGGCGACGCCGATCGCGGGTTCACTGTTCTCGGTGCCGTCGACGCCGACCACCACCGGCTTCGCCGCGGTCACCATGTCGGTCGCGGAATTCCCGGGGATCACCGCGACCGGGCAGTGCGCCCGCTGCACCACCGCCGAACTCACCGAACCGAGCAGCGCCCGCCGAATGGCGCCGCGCCCGCGACTACCGACGACCAGGCGGTACGCCCGTTCCGAACGTGTGATCAGGGTCGGGATGATCGGGTCGAACACCAACTCGGCATTGATCTCCAGCGGCCCCTTCACCAACCCGGCGACCCGGCGCGCCTCGGCGACGATGCGCTCACCGTCCTCGCGCACCCAATCCGCGCCGCCCGTCCACACCTCGGAGCCGAAACCGGTCGGCAGCGTGGCCGAGGTGACGATGTCCAGACGCCGCCCGTGCAGGACGGCATCGACCGCGGCCCAGGCCACCGCCTGATAGGAGATCTCCGAGCCGTCGACGCCGACCACGATGGGCCGGTCGGGTTCGTCCGCGAGGTACACCTCGGCTGATTCGGTCACAGTCGGCTCCACTTCGTTTCGGCCAGCGGTCTCCGCGCCGAGATTACCGGGGAAGCGGAATGCGGCATCGCTCGTTCCGGATGAATCGCGGATTCCGGTCCGGTACGGCCGACGGTCGTCCCGCCGTATATCGCCATTTCAGCAACCTTTCAGCGCACAGCGATGCGATGCCGTTCGCGGACGTCGAACCGACTGGTTGCGCGGAGGTATCGATATGCAGACAAGTTGAGCCACAATGATTCCAGCGCGATGGCCGGGCCGCACACGGCCTGGTTATGTTGGATTCATGTCTCGCGTTTCGACACCGACCAAGATCGCCCGCAATCGCCGGGCACGACGTGGTCGGCTGGTCGTCGCGGCATTGGTCTCGATCGCGGCCACGACGGCCACCGCGGCGGCGGATCCCGCCGGCGGCACAGCCGTCCCGGAGGGTCAGGCCTTCTACGACGCACCGTCCGAGGCGATCGCCGGACCACACGGCTCGGTGATCCGGGCCCGAAGTATCACCGGCGATCCGGGACTGCCCGGGGCGCGGAATTTGCTCGTGCTGTACCGCTCGGTGGATCTGCGGGGGAATCCGGTGGCGGTCTCGGGAACGCTGGCGGTCCCCGACGGCACACCGCCGCCGGACGGCTGGCCGCTCATCTCGTGGGCACACGGCACCACCGGTGTGGCCGATATCTGCGCGCCGTCGCGCGATACCGGCCCCGACTATCCCGCCCACGACTACACCGCGCAGGTGCGCGAGGTGCAACAGCGCTGGCTCGCGGCCGGATACGCGGTGGCGCAGACCGATTACCAGGGCCTCGGCACGCCGGGCCCGCACGGATATCTGATCGGCGCCCCCGAGGCGCGGGCCGTCGCCGATATGGCGCTGGCCGCGCGGGAACTCGACGCGTCGATCGGTACGCGATGGGCGGCGATCGGCCACTCGCAAGGCGGCCAGGCGGCGATCTTCACCGATGCGCAGGCCCGCGCCTGGGCACCCGGACTGGATCTGCGCGCCGTCGTGGCACTCGCACCGGCATCGCAGGTGGAATTCGGCATCGGGGCGCAGCGCGTGGCGAGTACGGTCGGAGCCGGCGAGGCCCTGGCCGGGACGCTCGGCAACTCGAATGCGTTCCTGCCGTTGCTGATTCGTGGCGCGCAGACCGCCGAGAATATCGATCCGGCTCGCTTCCTGACGCCGCGCGCACTGAGCCTGCTGCCCGAGGCCGACACCGGATGCATCGGCGCCCTGCGCGCACCGGACAGCTGGGGCGGCCTCCCCGCCGATGCCGCGTTCAGCCCCCTGGGCGATGCCGCGCCCTTCCTTCGAGTTCTGACCGACAACGATCCCAGCACGCTGCGCATCGACGCGCCGTTACTGGTGTTGCAGGGCAGCGCCGACACGACGGTGCCCCCGCGGGCGACCGACGCGATGGTCGCCCGCCTGCGTCTGACCGATCAGCAGCTCACCTACCGCACCTACCCCGGCGCCGACCATCGCGGCGTCCTGCAGGCCTCGCTCCCCGACGCCCTCGCCTGGGTCGGCGCGCGCTTCACCTTCTGAGCCGCCCCGACGCGAATTCGCTTCGGCTCCAGTGCATTCGGACACCGACCGCGCGGCGGTCTACTTCCCCGCGTACATCTCGCGCATGCTCTTGCCCATGAGGGCGACCGCCTTCTTGCGGGGCAGTATTCGCGACAGCAGCGTGCCGTTGAAGCGGTTGGCCCGGCCGGGGATCACCGAGGGTTGTCTGCCGAGTGCGGCCAAGCCGGCGGCGACCACCGGGGCTACCGGCATGACCTTCGGGGAATTGCGGATCGTGCGTGGTTGGTCGGCGCGGTAGCCGGGGGTGTCGGTGGGTCCGGGCACGACCGCGACGACGTCGACACCGTGCGGACGCCATTCGTCCCACAGCGATTCGGCCAGATTCAGAGTCAGTGCCTTGGTGCCCGCGTAGGAGGCGTACATGGGAGTGCCGAGCAGACCGGACATGGAGCTGAGCAGGATCACCCCGCCGCGGCCGCGGTCGATCATCGGCGGGACGAAGCGGTGCAACACGGTCATCATCGTGGTCACGTTGATATCGATCGTCTTCAGATGCCGCTCCAGCGGTGTGTCCAGCCACATGCCGCAGACCGAGAGCCCGGCGTTGTAGACGACCAGGCCCAGTTCGACGTCGTCGACCAGCAGCGCTACCGATTCCAGCACCTCGGGCGCGGTGATGTCTCCGGTCACCGTCTGGGTGCGGATGCCGTAGCGGTCGGCCAGATCCGTTGCCAGCGTGTCGAGTTCGTCCTTCTCCAGCGCAACCATGACGAGGTTCAAGCCGCGCTCGGCGAGCTGACGGCAGAATTCGGCCCCCAGTCCCAGCGCGGCACCGACCACCAACGCCCACGGCCCGTACCGCTGCGGAAAGCTCATCTGCTGTCTCCTCGACTCCGATCAGAAACGTATGCGAGTCCGATCATCGCATCCGGGAGACGAACACGCGTGCGGCGAGGGCCGGGCGGACCTTCGCGATCCGCCCTGGGCGACAACGGGATCAGGTGCGGGTGGGCAGACTTTCCCAGCCACGCACCGTCGAGGTCGGCGACAGTCGCGCCTGCGACAGATCGACCTCCCCTCCGGAACCGCAATGGCAATCCCCGAGGTCACATGCGAATCCGGCAATAACTACAGCCTTCATCCGTCCACGCAGGTAGAGTACAGTTCTCGTTGCGTGAAAATATTGTTCTCGCCGATCTGCCCGGCACCGCCCGACGAACGGAGCACGCAGTGACGTCCGGAAAACACCCCACGCCGCCGGATACCGGGGACATCACCGAGCGTGATCTGCTGCTGGCCGCCGCGGAAGCCGAGGCGGAGGCCGAAGCGGCGGAAGCGGTCGCGGCCGCTGCCCGCGCCCGAGCCCGCGCGGCCACCCTGCGCCGCCGCGCCGGGGCCGCCGCACAGACGAGCGAACCCTCGTCCGCGAACGACACGCCGGACAGCGACGGCGCTGCGCCCGGCACAGTAGACAACGCCGCCACTCGAGGTCGGGACGTCGTCGCGTCGGCCCGGCAGGGCGCCTCGAGCAATGAGCGAACACTGAACGACGAAGCCTCCGCCCCGGAAAGCTCTGCGGTCCGATCACTTTCCCGGCAACAGTCCTCGACGGGCGGCGACGCGGTTATCGATGCCGACGCGGAGACCGAGAAGAGCCGTCGCCGCATACGACCACGACTGGGCGCCGGGCAGCATATCCGGCGGCGCACGGCGGGCGTGGCGATCGCGGCGATCGTCTTGTGCGCCGGACTGGGCGGCAGCGGATACATGATGTGGCGCCATCACGATGTGACGGCGAAGCAGCATCGCGAGGCGGAGTTCGTGGCGGCGGCGCGGCAGGGCGTGACCACGCTGACCTCACTGGATTTCAATCATGCGGCCGATGACGTGAAGCGCGTACTCGATGATTCCACGGGTAGCTTCCGCAACGATTTCCAGTCGCGCGCAGACGATTTCGCGAAGGTGATCCAGCAGTCCAAAGTCGCCACCCAGGGCAGGGTCAACGCCGCCGCGGTGCAGTCGATGACCGACGACTCCGCCGTGGTCCTGGTCGCGGCGACCTCGGAGGTAACCAATTCCGCAGGCGCCAGACAGGAACCGCGCGCCTGGCGGTTGAGCGTGACCGTGGAGCGCGTCGACGGCCGGCTCAAGATGTCGAAAGTGGAGTTCGTCCCATGAGCACAGCATCCGAATCCGATACCGGCGCCACCGCCGTCGACGGTGCGCACGGCGGGCCGGCAACCGGCGACGCGGCCGGAAATTCCTCCTGCCCACGCGCTGCCCTGTCCTGGCTGCGCGGCCATCGTGCCGGTGTCGGAGTAGGTGCGCTCGGCGCGCTCGCGGTGGCATCCGTCGCGGCGGCGACAGGCTTGTATTTCACCCAGTATCGGCCCGATCAGCAGACCGACGAGGCGGCGCAACGTGCGGCCACCGCCGCCGCGACCAACGGTTCGGTCGCGATCCTGTCCTATGCCCCCGATACCCTGGACCACGATCTCACCACCGCGAAATCCTTCCTGACCGGAGATTTCCTCACCTACTACGGGCAGTTCACCCAGCAGGTGGTGGCGCCGGCGGCGAAGCAGAAATCGGTGAAAACGTCTGCGGCGGTGGTCCGTTCGGCGGTCGAGCAGATCCATCCGGAATCGGCCGTGGTGCTGGTGTTCATCAACCAGACCACCACCACCTCCGACAGACCCGATCCGTCGATGACGTCGAGCAGCGTCAAGGTGTCGCTGTCGCACATCGACGGGAAGTGGTTGATCTCCTCGTTCGATCCGGTCTGATCGGCAGCGCACTCGACTCAGTGCGCCACCATATCCTTCCAACTCGCCGGCCGGGCGCCGGCCAGATCGTCGCGCCGATACATCTTTCCGTCCGGCGCCAGATAGTTCCCGGTATGCGGGTCGTAGTGCGCGAATCCCACCGACGGTTCGGTCCCGGTGCGCGATGCCGCGGGTGCGTTCAGCCCGGGAATCCTGGGCAGCTCGAGCTGCGGCAGCTGCGGCAACGGGGCCGCCGGCGCGGGAGCGGGCGGATTCCACCGCGAATCCGGTGGGATGCCTTGCGATTCCAGATTCGGATCGCGCGGATACGGTCCCACCACCGGCTGGTCCGGCGCCACCGGTTCGTACTCCTGGTCGCTGTTGCAGATCTCCGCTGTCGGCGCCCGCTTACCCGGTTTGCCGGCACACGGGAAGTTGCGCGCCCCGCGGACCGCGACGGGCGAATCCTGTGGCAGCTTGCAGTACAGCCCGTCCGGAGTGTCGATCGTGGTGGTGTCCGACGGAGGTCGCCATGCCGACGGCGGCAGGAAGCCGACCGTACAGGCCGGCGGATCCGAGATCCCGCTGATCCGGAAGTCGCCGGGCCCCAACCCCTGCGCGTTCTTGGTGGGTTGCACCGCCTGCACGATCGAGACCTCGGGCGGCAGCAACACCAGCACCTGTTCCAGCCCGGCGTGATAGGTGACGCCCAGCTGCGCGACCGAGGTCAGATTCGACAACAGCACGGGCAGTGTGAGTTTCACCGAATCCAGCAGTTTCGTCGCCTCCTGGGCGGCGCCCGGCCCGGTGTTCAGCAGCGTCCGCACCTGCTCGTCGTCGGTGGCGATCTGTCCCGACACCCCGGCGAGGCTGCGCGCCCAGATCCGGATCGCATCGGCCGAGCGGTCCTGCGAATCCACCAGCGGCTCGGCCTTCGCCAGCAGCTCACGGGTGGTGTCGCCGGTCCGATTCGCATCGGCGGCCACGGTCGCGGCCGAGTTCAGCAGCGACTGCAGGTCGTAGCGGGCGCCGTTCACACCGGTGAACACCTCGTCGAGCATGTCGTGCAGCCGGTCTTTCGGAATACTGCCGACCAGGCTGTCGAGTTCGTCGAGCATCGGCCCCACCGGCTGCGGAACGGTGCTGTCGCGCACATCGATCACGGATCCGTCGTGCAGATACGGCGGTGCGTCGGTGCGTGGTTGCAGGTCGACGTACTGCTCGCCCACCGCCGACACACTGCGCACCTGCGCGCGCAGGTCGGCGGGAATCTTGTGGCCGCCGTCGATCGCCAGGGTCGCCTTCACCGCGTCGTCGGTCAGATCGACGGAGGTGACCTTGCCGATCTGGACCCCGCGATAGGTGACGTTGCCGAATCGGTACAGCCCGCCGGAGGTCGGAAGTTCCAGCGTCACCTTCATGGTGCCGATGCCGGCGAGGGTCGGCAGCCGCATGTACTGCACGGCCATCGACACCATGCCGATCACGGCCAGGATCGAGAAGATCACCAGCTGCGCTCGGACGAATCGGGTGAGAATCATCGGCCGCCTCCGTTCGGATCGGACGGGTTCACCGGTGCGCCCAGCGGGTCGTTGGTCTGCTTGCCGTAGCCAGGGTCGCCGACCATGGCCTGCAGCACGGCATTCGGATCTCCCAGGGGCGTGCCGAGCAGCAGTTCGCGCCGCAACCGCGGCACGGTGAGGTCGATGGTGGCGAACAGATTGACGTAGTCGCCGCGGATCCCGTGGTCGATGCCGTACTGCCCGTAGGGGAACACGGTGAGAAAGGAGACCGCACCGTCGATCTTCGACCCCACGTCGGCCAGTTCCCGCAGGGTCGGTTCGAGGTTGTGCAGATTCGTCAGCAGATCCGCCTGCACCTGCGAGATCACCCCGGTCGCGGTGTCGCTGAACGCGCGCAGCTTGTCCAGGGCGGTGGTGATGGCCGGGCGCTCGGTGAGCAGCACCTCGAGCGCGGGGCCGACCCGGCGCAACGTGTCGCTGACCGTATCCCGTTGCTGGGCAAAGGTTTCCGCCATCCTATTCAGACCGGTCACGGTGGCGAGCAGATTGTCGCGCTGCTGATCCAGCACGGTCACGAACGCGTCCAGGCGCGGAATCAGGTCGTGGATGGCGCCCTCGCGACCGGAGAACGCGGCGTCGAGATTGTGGATGATGTCGTTGATCTGGCCCATCCCGCCGCCGTTGAGCACCACCGACAGCGACGCGAGAGTCTGTTCGGTCGACGGATAGGTCGAGGTCCGGTTCAGCGGCACGGTCGCCCCGGGCCGCAGGCGCCCGCTCGGCGCCTGTCCGGCCGGCGGATTCAACGCCAGATGGGTCGAGCCGAGCAGGCTGGTCTGCCCGATGGTCGCCGCCACATTCGCGGGCACGACCACATCCGGTTTCACCGAGACGTCCACCACGGCGTGCCAGCCGTGCACGGTGATCGACCCGACGCTGCCCACCACCACGTCGTCGATCATGACCGGCGAATTCGACACCAGCGTACCGACATTCGCCATTTCGACGTGGTAGATCGCGGCGTCCGGACCGCGGCCGGGGGCCCCGGGCAACGGCAGCGAATCCACGCCGCGCCAGCCACATCCGGTCACGGTGACCAGTGCGCACGCGCACAGAACCAACAGCCGCGCGATCATGACGGTGGCCTCCCCCAGGGCTGGAGCAGTTCGGTGACCGACGTCGGCGCCGACGGGCCGGGTTGCTGTCCGACGATCTTCGGCACCAGATCGGGTTCGCTGTAGATCACGTTGTTCGGATCCGGCGCCGGCCCGGTCGCCGGGCTCACCGGCAACGGCAGATAGTTGAAGCTGAGCAGGGGCAAGATCGGACCCAGATACTGGCGGCACTTCTCCCCCGACTCGGCGGCCGTGGCGTTCTCGATACTCGCCACACCGGCGCAGATGAACTGCATCGGATTGGAGAAGTTGTTGAGCTCGAAAACCCCTGCCTCCGTGCCGGTGTCGGGATTGTAGATGTGATAGAAGTTGGCGATGCTGTTCGGCGCGATATGCAGCAGATTCTCCAGATCCGCGCGATGATCCACCAGATTCTGGGTCACATTCGCCAGCCGCTGCACCTGTTCGCCGGCCTTCGCGCGGTTCTCGGAGACGAAGCGCTGGACCTCGCCCACCGCGACCGACAGTTCGCGCAGCGCGGCGTCCAGGTCGGATTTGCTGTCGTCGACCACACTGGACAGCGTCGCGAGCCGATTCTCGAACTGGACGATTTCGGTACCGCTGCCCTTCAACGCGTCCACGAAGGTCTGCAGATTCTGCAGGATGTCGACGATATTGCCGCTGCCGTCGGCCAGGATGCGACCCACCGCGGACAGCTGGGCCAGCATCTGCCGCAACTTCTCGCCGTTACCGTCGCTCAGCGCGGCGGCGGTGCTGTCGACGAACCGGCCCATCGAACTGCCGGCGGCGTCGCCGCTGGGACCCAAACCCGTTGCCAGCTTGGTCAATTGCGTCTTGATCTCGTCCCACTCCACCGGTACCGCGGTGCGTTCGACCGGGATCACCGCACCGTCGGCGAGCGTCGGGCCGCTGGTCCGATACGCGGGCGTCAATTGGACGTAGCGGGCCGCGACCAGGCTCTGTGCCACGATCACCGCCCGCGCGTCGGCGGGCACGCGGATATCACGGTCGACGGCGAGCACCATTTCGGTGGTCGTCCCTCGCGGGGTGATCGATCGGATATGCCCCACCTTCACCCCCGCGACGCGCACGTCGTCGCCGGGGTAGATGGCGGTCGCGGTGGTGAATATCGCGGTGAAGTGCTTGGGCCCGAACAGTTCTCGATAACCGATCACAGCCCCGGTCACCACGACCGCGACGATCACCACGGCACCGACGATCCGGACGATCCATCTCGTACTCATCGCGGCGGCTCCGGATGCGGTAGCGGGAACTGGGCCGGCGGGTTCACGCCGAACGCCCGGTCGATGAAGGGCTGAATATCCTGCCCGTCGATCAGATTCGCGACGAATGCGTTGTAGAAGCGGCCACCGGAGACGGCTTCACCCTGTGTCAGTGCGACTTTCGCGTATCCGGGTATCGCCTTGCCGATATTGTCGCGATTCTTCTCGAGCATCGCGGCGATGCAGTTGAGCCGGTCCAGTGTCGGTCCGAGCGCGGCCTCGTTGTCGGCGACCAGGCCCGACAGTTGCTTCGCCACCGCCGAGGTGTTGGCGAGTAGATCGACGATTTCCTGGCGGCGCTGCGCGAGCACGTCGACCAGCGCATTCGCATCGAGGATCAGCGTATTCACCTGCTGACTGCGCTGGGCGAGCACCGAGGTGACCGTGCCCGCGCCGACCAGCAACTGCCGCAGCGATTCGTTGCGGCTGTTGATCGTCTTCGACAACTGCGTGAGCCCGTCGAATGCGGGGCCCACCTGCGGTGCGATGTGGTTCAACGTCGAGGACAGCATGTCGAGGGAACGGTTGAGCGAATCGATGTCGATCGCCGAGGTCTTGGTGCTCAGATCACCGACGGCATCGGTCAGCGAGTACGGCGAGGAGGTGCGCGACGACGGAATCGTGTCGAGGGAGCGCATCCGGCCGGATCCCGCGGATATCACCGTGAGATCGCGCTTGCCCAGCAGCGAACTGGTCTTGATATGCGCCGAACTGTCGGCGCCGAGCCGGATGGTCGAGTTCACCGAGAACACCACCAGCGCATCCCCGTTGTGCAGCACCACTTTCTGCACCGTGCCGACCCGCACGCCCGAGACGATCACGTCGTCGCCGACCGCGAGCCCGGCCGCCTCGCCGAACAGCGCCTGGTAGCGCACGGTGGTGCCCCATGCCATGAACTTCTGCGACTGCAGGCCGATCAGGATGACGCACACCATCATCACGATCCCGACCAGTCCGGGACGTAACAGATGAGCGCCGCGGTAATGCAGCATTACGGTGCACACCTCCCCGTCTCGGTTTTGATCCAGGGCAGCTGAACCACCTGCCCGGACTGATCGCTGACCCGAATGGTCAACGCGCACACGAAGTATTGGATGAAGTTGCCGTAGGAACCGGTTCGCACCATCTTCCGGAAGTTCTCCGGCGCCCGCTGCAATGCGTAGTCGACCTTGTCCTTACCGTCGTCCACGGCCGGAGCCAGCCTCGCGAGCTGGTCGACGGTATCGGCCAAGGGGGCCCGGCTCTGCGTGAGAAGGTCGGCGACCGAAGCGGTTCCGCGGTCGAGCGCGTCGATCGCGGAACCGATCGGATCGCGGTCCTGCGACAGCTGGGTCACCAGTTGCTCGAGGCGGTCGATGGCGTCGGAGAACTGGGTGCCGTTGCTCGCGAGGGTTTCCATGACCTGATTCAGGTTGTCGATCAACTTGCCCACCACATCGCTGGTGTCGGCGAGCCGGGAGGAGAAGGAGGCGGTCTTGGTCAGCAGCGAATCGACCGTGCCCTCCTGTCCCTGCACGATCTGCACCAGCGACCAGGTGAGCGAATTGACCTCCTGGGCGTTCAGACCCTGCAGCACGGGTTTCAGGCCGCCGAGCAAAAGGTCGAGATCCAATGCGGGCGTGGTCCGTTCGAGCGGAATGCGCGCGCCGGGCCGCAGGGTCGCGGTCGATCCCGGCCCGTCGGTCAGTTCGAGATAGCGGTCGCCGACCAGATTCAGATAGCGGATGGCGGCCTTGGTGCCTCCGGTGAGCACGATGTCGCGGTCGGCGTCGAAGGTCACCACCACCCGCTGATCCGGGCGCAAGGTCACCCCCTTCACTCGTCCCACCTCGACACCGGCCACCCGCACACTGTCGCCGGAGCGCAGCCCCGACGAGTCGGTGAATTCCGCCGAATAGCCATTGGTCGAACCGGTGCGGTACTGGCCGAAGACCAGGACCAGGAATCCGGAGAGAACCACCATCACCAGCGCGAAGGCGCCGAATTTCAGCAGCGGTGTGTCCCGTTGTCTCATCGCGGACCTCCGGCGGTGGGATCGACGGCCCCGAACAGCACGCTCTGCAGCAGATCCGGATTCACGCGCAGGGTGCGGTTGGTATTCGGGAACGGCACGGCGCCGTCGTCGACCACCACGAACTTGGGCTTACCGTTGTAGTGCACCGGCAGCACCGAACACTGCGGACCACCGGATGCGGCGACCTTCGGCAGATCACGCGGATACCGATACGGTTCCGCACCCCACAGGAAGTTGACCGTGAGGCCCATCCCCGGAACCTGCACCGGTTTCACATTGGCCATATAGTCCAGGCCCTCGATCGAACACTTCAGCGCCGGTGCGTATTCGGCGGCCAGATCGGTGGTCGGCACCAGCAGGTGCAGCATCGAGGCCAGTGGCGCGCCGTTGTCGCCGAGCACCTGATTGCCGACATCGGCCAGGCCGATCGCATTGACCAGCAGCGCGTCGAGATTCGCCTGTTCGTCCACCAGAGTCTTGCTGATCGTGGCGGCATTGCGCGCGGTGGAGAGCAGATCCGGCGCGGCGTCGCCGTAGGCGGCGGCCACATTCGGTCCGGCGGCGATCTCACGGCTCAGGGCGGGCAGCGCCGGCTGGATCTTGGCCAGGAACGAGTCGAGATCGGTGAGCATCTGCCCGACCTGTTCGCCGCGGCCGTTGGTCGCACCCGCGATCGCCCCCAGCGTCTCGTTCAACTTCTCCGGTTCGATCTGCCCCAGCACCGCGGTCAATCGCTCGAAGATGGTGTTGATCTCGACCGTCACGTGCCCGGAGTCGAAGATCTGGCCGGCCCGGATCGAGGACGCGGACTTCTGTGCGGGCGGCAGGAATTCGATGTATTTGGCGCCGAACACCGTGGTGGAGGCGATGTCCACGGTCACATTCGACGGGATCCGTCGCACCTGGCCGGCGTCGATCGCCAGCTGGATCGCGGCGAGTCCGTCGGGACGCTCGTCCACCGCGGCCACCTTGCCCACGGTCACTCCGCGCATCTTCACCTTCGCGTCGGGATACATCACCAGGCCCGCGCGCGGTGACAGGACGGTGACCCGCACGGTATCGGCGAATCCGCCGCGGAACATGACCACCGCCAGGGCCACCACCCCGGCGATCGCGGCGATCGACAGCAGACCCACTATCGGACGTAAAATGTTGCGCAACACGGTTTCTCCCCTAGCCCGACAGGTTGAAGTTGCCGTTGGAGCCGTAGATGGCCAGCGAGACCAGCAGGGTGACCGAGACGACCGCGATCAGCGAGGTCCGCACCGCGTTGCCCACCGCGATACCCACGCCGGAGGGCCCACCGGCGGCGAAGAACCCGAAATAGCTGTGTATCAACAGGATCGTGAGCGCCATGAGGATCGCCTGCACGAACGACCACACCAGATCGAGCGGATTGAGGAAGGTGGTGAAGTAGTGGTCGTAGAGCCCCGAGGACTGGCCGAGCAGGAAGACGGTGGTGACCCGGCTGGCGAGGAACGACGCCACCACCGCCAGTGAGTACAGCGGGGTGATCGCGATCATTCCGGCCACGATGCGGGTGCCCACCAGATACGCGATCGGTTCGATCGCGATGGATTCCAGCGCGTCGATCTCCTCGTTGATCCGCATGGCGCCCAACTGCGCGGTGGCTCCCGCGCCGAACGTCGCCGCCAGTCCGATGCCGGCCACCACCGGCGCCGAGATGCGCACATTGATGAAGGCCGACAGGAATCCGGTCAACGCCTCGATGCCGATATTGCCCAGCGAGCTGTAGCCCTGCACGGCCAGGGTGCCGCCGGTGGCCAGGGTGAGGAATCCGACGATCACCACGGTGCCACCGAACACCGCCAAAGTGCCCGAGCCCATGCTGAATTCGGCGATGAGCCGGATGGTTTCCTTCTTGTAGCGCCACGCGGCGAACGGCGCGCCGAACAGCGCGCGCACATAGAAGAGGGTGTGATCGCCGATGCTGCCGAGGCTTTTCACCGGCCGGCGTGCCCGCCGCACGGCACGCGGATATCTCGCTTCCAGTACCACAGCCACTCCCCCTCATCTGGCCGTCATCTGGATGCCGATCGCGGTCACGACGACATTGATCACGAACAGCGCCATGAAGGCGTAGACCACGGTTTCGTTCACCGCATTGCCCACGGCCTTGGCGCCACCGGAGACGATCAGCCCGCGATAACACGCGATGAGGCCGGCGACGAGGCCGAACAGCAGCGCCTTGACCGCCGAGATGACGACTTCGTTCAGTCCGGTCAGCAAGGTGATGCCGTTGGCGAAGGCACCGGGGTTGACGTTCTGCACATAGACCGAGAAGACGTAACCACCGGCGATACCGATGATGCAGACCAGACTGTTCAGCAGCAGCGCCACCAGCCCCGAAGCGAGCATGCGTGGTGTGACGAGTCGCTGCACCGGATCGATGCCGAGGACCTCCATGGCGTCGATCTCCTCGCGGATGGTCCGCGAGCCCAGATCCGCGCACATCGCGGTGGCACCGGATCCGGCGACGATCAGCACGGTCACCATGGGACCCACCTGGGTGACCGCGCCGAATGCCGCGCCCGCGCCGCTGAGATCGGCCGCACCCAGCTCGCGCAGCAGGATGTTGAGGGTGAAGCTCACCAGCACGGTGAACGGAATCGCCACGAGCAGGGTCGGAATCAATGACACGCGTGCCACGAACCAGGATTGCTCCAGGAATTCGCGGGTCTGGAAGGGGCGGCGGAAGGCGAATTTCACCGCGTCGGCCGACATGGCGAACAGCCCGCCGATGGTCTGCAGCCCGCCCGCCGAACGACGGGACATACCCCGGGACCACCCCGGCAGAGTTATCGCCATGCCGCCACCTCCCGGAGCCCCGCTGCGTCGCGACACCAGACGGAAATCGCATTCTCGGTTTCGATAATGCTACATCCGCCAGACAAGAACGCAATAGCTAGTGCGAGTAGGTGGCGTTTCGGATCACCAGCGGTTACGCGCCTCTTCCGCCCAGCCGGTGAGGCCGTCGAACTCCACCCAATCCCCCTCGTCGGTGCGGGCGCGCCCGGTGAAGTGCCCGAAGCACTGATGAGTGTCGTTGGCCAGCACCCCCAGCGCCGTCCGGGATTCGCGCACATGGAAGGGAGTGAACTCCACGGCGACGCGTGGACCGCGAATCTGCCACGGCCGCAGCCAATCCCGGCGGTCGTATACCCATTCCAGCTCGTCGCCGATCTTGTGCAACCGGCCGCGCACGAACAGGGCGTTCTCGGTCGAACCCGTGCCGTCGGTCCACATTCCGCCGAGCTGGATCGCCGTCTCCGGACCACAGCCGGCGGCCCAGTTCCACGCGATCGAGTACGGCCACTTCCCGCGTCCGTGATCGAGGACGGCGAATCCGTCGTCGATCACGTAGGCGACGCCGTCCACGGTCAGCGTGCCCGAAACCGGGCGGCCGAGATCCTTCACGGTGTACTGGAAGCGCTTCGCACTCCACGGCACCACGACACCCAGCGATTCGTGTCCGGCCGGCAGCCCGGCCGTCAGATCGATATCGATTCGCGCAGTGGCGGCGTGAATCCTGGTGCCGCCCGGATCGTTTCGCAATTCGATCACCAGCTCGCCGGCATGCCCGGACGCGGCGCCGACGCCGCTGCGGTCGGGAAGGTGCACACCGCGGGCGAGCGGCGTCACCACATCCTTGACGATCTCGGTGCCGTTCACCCGATCGAACAGGTAGACCCCCTGCAGCCCGGCGTAATCCAGCGACGTCAGCACGATTCCGATGATGTGATCGGGAGTGACGATGCCCCAGTACTCCCATCGCTTGGTGCGACCCCAGCCGCGCAGATTCGCCCGATGCAGCGGGCGGCGCGTCCAGCCCACCGCGTCGGGGTTCAGCCGGCCCCGCGGTGTGCACAGATCGACGCTCGCGGTGATCTCGCGCTCCGCGGTCACCCATTCGGCCATCGTGGCCCTCCTTCGCTGCCGCGGTCGCCGCGACCACGGTCGATCCATTGTCGCGGCCGGGCCGGTCATCACGAACGGGCCACGCCTGCGACGAGGCCGGGACCGGCGAGCATGTCCGACGTCATGCTGGACATGTTGCGCATCCGATAGCTCTGAGTATGCTCATTAATGAGCGCACTCATTATTGTCGGCCGATGGGAGGTGCCGGATGGCAGATACCCAGCAGGTCGGGCGGCGGGTCCGCAATATGCGCGCCAAGCAGAGCCGGATCTTCGAGGTGGCGGCGCAGTTGTTTGCCGAACGCGGGTTCGCGGCGGTCACCACCCAGCAGATCTCCGATCGGGCCGATATCGCCGCGGGCACCCTCTTCCGCTACGCCTCGTCCAAGGGGCAGTTGCTGCTCATGGTCTACAACGAGGACTTCCGGTCGGCACTCGAGACGGGCGCGCGGCGCGCCCGCGACATCGCCGATCCGGTCGGCGCGATCGCGGCGCTGCTGCGGCCGGTTCTGGTCGCGGCCGCGCGCAACACCGAGAACACCATCGCCTACCAGCGCGAATTGCTGTTCGGCCCGCCCGAGGAGACCTATCGGGAACAGGGCCTGGCGTTGGTGGCGCGGCTCGAGTCGGTCCTCGCCGAGATCCTGCTGACCGCGGTCGCGGGCTCCGGCGAGCCCACCGCCGTACAGCGGGAGGCCGCGCGCGTGGCGGGCCGCAGTCTCTTCGCGGTCCTGCACATGGCGCTGGTGCGCCCGTCCACCGGCGTGCATCCCCACCACGATCCGATCGCCGATCTGCACGCCCAGATCGCTCAGCTCGTCGCCGGTTTCCGCAGCGCCGCGGTCTCCGGCATCTGAAAACACCAGCGCGGGCCACGGCCCGCAGAACGGAGTCGACATGTCCGCAACCATTCGCAAGGTGAGCGTCCTCGGGACCGGAGTCCTGGGATCCCAGATCGCCTTCCAGACCGCCTTCCACGGTTTCGAGGTGACCGCCTACGACATCAACGACGAGGCGCTGACCGCCGCGCACGAGCGTTTCGACAAACTCGCGGCCACCTACCGCGAGCAGGTGCAGGGCGCGGGCGACGGCAAGGCCGAGACCACCGCGGCGGGCATCACGCTCACCAGTGATCTCGCCGAGGCCGCGCGGGACGCGGATCTGATCATCGAGGCGGTGCCCGAGGTGCTGTCGATCAAGCAGGACACCTATCGCCGGCTCGGCGAACTCGCGCCCGAGCACACCATCTTCGCCACCAACTCCTCGACGCTGCTGCCCAGCGATATGAAGGACGCCACCGGCCGCCCGGACCGCTTCCTGGCCCTGCACTTCGCGAATCAGGTGTGGCAGTTCAACACCGCCGAGGTCATGGGCACCGAGGACACCGATCCGAAGGTGTATCAGGCCGTGGTCGGCTTCGCCGAGGCGATCGGCATGGTCCCGATCGAATTGCACAAGGAGAAGGCCGGTTACGTCCTCAATTCGCTGCTCGTGCCGTTCCTCAACTCGGCGATGGCGCTGGCGGCGGGCGGCTACGCCGAACCGAAGGCGGTCGACGAGACCTGGCGCATCGGCACCGGCGCACCCGCGGGCCCGTTCCAGATCCTCGACATCGTCGGTCTCACCACGCCGTACAACATCCTGGTCAACAGCGGCGAGGACGGCCAGAAGCTGGCGCAGTGGCTGAAGTCGCAGTACATCGACAAGGGCAAGCTCGGCCTGGCCAGCGGCGAGGGCTTCTACCGCTACAACGCGTAATCCGTTACAGCACAGTCATATTCGGAGATAGGTAACCGGTGCTCAGTCGCGAGGATCGGGCGAGGGCCGGTCCCCGCGTCGACGCGCGAAGGTGGACAGGAGTTCGCGCGCTTGTTCACCGCCGTCGAGCAGGCGGCCGGTGCGGCGAGCGATACGCCAGCCGTCGGATTCGCGACGAAGCTCGAGCCGGTGCACACTCGCGCGCAGGACCTGGTAACCGTCCGATTCGCGGTGTACCAGCAGCGATTCGAACACCGCGAGCGCCTCGTCGCCGTCGATATCGATGCGCGCCGGGCCTTGGAAGTGCGCCGACCCCGCCGCGATGAGCGCCTGATGCGCGGACGAGTCCACCATCGCGCGCACCTGGTCACGGCCTCGCATCTGCCAGCCCTCGACGTCGTATTCGCCGTCGGCACACCATAATTCGGCCGTCGCCTCCGCCTGTCCGGCGTCCACGAGCGGTCCGTAGGAGGCGATGATGCGCAGGATCGCCAGCTCGTCCTCGACCCGCCGCAGTCGGCGCAGAATGTCCCTCAGTTCAGTCTCGGCCATCTCGTCCTCCTCCGTACCGGCGCCGGCACTCGCACCGGTTCGAGTCCCGCTCCGACGTTGTGTCACAGAATATTCCGGTCGCCGCAGGCTGCGGGGCGTCCGTCGGCTGATTCGGTGGGCAAGGTCGCGGCGCGGCGAATCAGGCTCATCGGTTCGCGAGTTCGGCCAGTGCCGCGAGCTGATCGCAATAATGTTCGGCCGAGTTCGCGGTGACCGCGCATCCGGCCAGTGTGGCACCCGCATCCGCCAGGGTCGCGAGCCGCCGCGTGACCCGGTCCGGCTCGCCCAGCGGGTCGAGCGGTCCGGTGGGGAGTACGACCTCGAAGCCGGGTGGCGAATCGACCTGCGAGAGCATCGTCTTCAGCTCTGCCATCGGCAATCCGAACGGCATCCATCCGTCGCCGAAGCGGACCGCACGCCGCAGCGAGCGCATGGTTCGCCCGCCGACCCAGATCGGCACGCGAGTCTGCACGCCCGCCGGTTCGACGATCATCTCCGAGAAGCTGTAATGCGTTCCGGCATAGCGCGGTTCGCGCGCACCGAAGGAGGCACGCAGCGCGGCGATCGCATCGTCGGCCCGCTCTCCGCGCCCCTCCCACGACGCGCCCAGCAGCTCGAATTCCGCACGCAGAGAACCCACTCCGACGCCCAGGACGACCCGCCCACCACTGATCCGATCCAGGGTGCCGTAGCGCTTGGCGATCTCGAGCGGGTGGTGATACGGCAGCACCAGCACCGAGGTGGCGAGCCGGATCCGGGTGGTGCGGGCGGCCAGATACGACAGTGTGGCCACCGGATCCCAGTAGGTCGCGCCGCGCGAGGCGGCCACCGCCGCGGGTACCGCGGTGTGCTCACTGCAGGTGAGGTGGTCGAATCCGAGCCGATCGGCGGCCTCGGCGATGCGGGCGAGCTCCTCCATGCCGGCGTCGGCCTCCCACGGCGAATACTGCCCCGGAAACCGCACCACGATCGGCGACGAAAGACCGAGCCGCAACGGCGCGGTCATCGCGGATCCGATTCGGCGCCGATCAATTTCTGCATCCGGCGATGCCCGCTCAGCACGATCGCCGCCCGATCCGGACCGCTGCTGCGCGCGGCCGTCTCGGCATTGCCGCCCGCGACGAACACCGGCCCGTTGGCCAACTGCTCGAGCCCTTCGCGCGCCACATCCGCGGGTTCGGCCACGAGCATTCCGGGAATGTCGAAATTCAACCCCGCCCGTGCCATCGCCGGCGTCCGGGTCACCCCGAGTACCAGATGCAGCACGTCGACGTTGTACTCCCGCAGTTCCAGCCACAAGCTCTCGGCGAAGATCCGCAGATACGCCTTGGACCCGCCGTACACGGTGTGGCGGGCCGAACCGCAGTATCCGGTGAGCGAGCCGAGCAGCACGATGCCGCCCCGGCCCCGCGCACGCATACCGCGCCCGAAATGGTGGACCAGCGCCAGCGGCGCGGTGACGTTCAGCGCGTTCATGGCGGCGAACGCCTCGAGGTCGCCGTCGAGGAATTCGGCGCTGTGGGTGTTGGCCCCCGCGTTGTAGACGAGCAGGCCGACCTCCACATCGGCGGTGGCGGTCGTCACCCGGGCGGCCGCGTCCGGCGCGGTGAGATCCACCGCCAGCGTCCGCACCTGGACACCCCGCGCGGCGACTCGTCCGGCCGTCTCGGCCAGCGGGCCCTCCCGCCGCGCCAGCAGCACGATGTTGATCCCCGCGGCGGCGAGCCGGTCGGCGAACTCCGCGCCGACCCCCTCCGAACCACCCGCGATGACGGCCCACGGCCCGTAGCGGTGCGGATCGATGATGTCGTTCGGTTCTGCGGCCATGCCGGGACGGTAACTGAAACACGTTTCGGTCCGGCGCGCACTCCCGCTCACCGGACACCCGACCCCGCGAAGAAAGGCACTGCTCAGGGTGAAATGAACGATGTTCACTAAATTGCCGAAAGATACTGCGCCGCAACGTTTTCTGTTCGTGATCATGTCGATCGATCGCCCGACGTATTCGCCAGTATTTTCGAACATGCTCGCCGAGCAGCGTTTTCACGAAAACGGACCACTCGGCACCACATTCCTTCATTTCGAAAACTCGCCGTGAAACTTCCATTTCGAAGCCGCCGGACGGCGCGAACACTTCGGGTAGCGCACCCTCGAGGTCGGCGTTATGCTCGTGCGCGAATTTCGAAATCGTCTGGCGGTCCGCATATTCGAGCCAGCCGTGCACAGCGGAAGGTGGGGGAACGTGCCGTCTCCGCACGGGTGGATGTGGATCCGGAAGTATCGATAGTGATCTATTCAGTGAATACACAGCAGTCTCCTTCCGGCGCCCCATCCCGGCCACCGCGACGGCTACCGGCTTTCCTCCTTCCCGCCACGATCTGCGTCCTCACCGGCGCCGTGGCCTGCCTCGCCGTACTCCGATACGCGCCCGATACCGGACGGGTGGCATTCGCCATCGCCGCCGGCGCCACGGGGCTGATCCTCGCCGTGACGTCGGGATGCGCCGCGCACTACCGCGACCAGGCCCTTCGCTATCGCGACGCGAACGACCGGGCCCAGCGTGCCGCCGCCACCTACGTCGCCGAGAGCGAGGCGCGCCTGGCCGCCGCGCACGACACCGCGACCGCGGCGGGGCGGGAGGCGAACGGTAGCGAGAACCGCCGGGTGGCCGCGATGGCGGCGTTCGCCGGCGCGGCCGGGCGCATGCAGGCCATGACCACCTCGATGCTGGCCGAACTGCGCGAGATGGAACATCGGCACGCCGATCCGTCGGTGCTGGCCGATCTGCTGACTCTCGATCATCGCACCGCACAGGCCGGACGCCTGGCCGACAGTATCGCGGTGCTCAGTGGCGCCCGCTCGGGCCGCCGATGGGCGAAACCCATTGCGATGGAATCGATTCTGCGCGGCGCCATGGGTCGCGTCGCGGGGTACCGCCGGGTGCGCCTGCGCGCGGTCGCCGAAATCGCGATCGCCGGTCATGCCGCCGAGGGAGTCATGCACGCGCTGGCCGAGCTGATCGACAACGCGTGCAACTTCTCCCCGCCCACGACCGAAGTCCACGTCTATGCCGCCGAAGTGCCGGCCGGCGTCGTCGTCACCATCGAGGACAGCGGACTCGTGATGAGCGAAACCGCCCTGCGCCGCGCCGAACAGGCGGTCTCGGGCACCGTGGCGGGCCGCGGAGCCGATACCGATCTGTCGTCGCTGACCGGTACCCGGCTCGGGCTCGCGGTGGTCGGCAATCTGGCCCGCAAACACGCGCTGACCGTGTCGTACCGCCCGTCGGCGATCGGCGGCACGGCGGTCGTCGTGGTCGTTCCGCGCGATCTGACCACCCGTCTGGACCGCTCCCCCGGCTCCACCGCGACGATCGAACTGCCGCCCGCGCCGCGATCGGTGACCCCGGCCGCACCCGCGACTCCATTCGGACCGCCCCTGGCCGGCGACCGCGCACCGAATCCGCTCGCACCGAACACGGAACAGCCGGCCGAGCCACTGCCGAAGCGCCGCCGCGGC
This sequence comes from Nocardia kruczakiae NBRC 101016, assembly GCF_001612965.1. Lineage (GTDB taxonomy): Bacteria > Actinomycetota > Actinomycetes > Mycobacteriales > Mycobacteriaceae > Nocardia > Nocardia kruczakiae. Next base: position 13,023 of record NZ_BDBL01000062.1, on the reverse strand, counting down.
AGCACTCTCGCCGCCGTGCATCCCGACGGTCTGCGCACCACCGCCGCCGAGAATTCCGCCTATCCGCCGGCGCGCCCCTCGGCCCTGGGCGCCTTCCAGCGTGCGGTCTCGGCCCCGGATTCCCCCTCCCCTTCGATTGCCCTGGAGAACGATCGGTGACCACTTCCGTACCGGCACACCTGGATTGGCTACTCGACCAGCTGCTGGCCCGCACCCCGCACAGCCGGCACGCCCTGCTGCTGTCCAGCGACGGTCTCAAGATCTGCCACACCCCGGAACTGTCGGTGGACAAGGCCGATCAACTGGCCGCGATCGCGGCCGGCATCCAGAGCCTCTCGCACGGCGCCTCGGTCGAATTCGGCGACGGGCGCAGTGGCGTACGGCAGTCGATGACGGAGTTCTACGGCGGCATCCTGTTCATCGTCGAAGCCGGGCTGGGAGCCCACATCGCGGTCGTCGCCGATGCCGAGGCCGACGCCGGGCTGGTCGGCCACAACATGAGCGAACTGGTCGAACAGCTCGGCGAACACCTGTCCGCCGCGCCGCGCGGCCCCCGCCCGTGAGGCGGCCGCGATGACCAGGCCGGGCCGCGACGACACCCCCGACCGGCTCTACACCCTCACCGGCGGGCGCAGCCACCCCGATACCGACGCCTTCGATCTGGTGACGCTCGTGGTGGCCGAATCGGCTCCGGTCCCCGGGATGCAGTCCGAGCAGGTCGCGATCCTCGAGATCTGCCGGGCGCCGACGGCCGTGGTCGAGATCGCCGCCGAACTGCGGCTGCCGGTCGGCATCACGATGGTCCTGCTGGCCGACCTGCTCGACGCCGGCAAGATCACCGTGCGCCACCCGCGTTCCGCCCCTGCCTGGGAGCCGTGGAAAGCCCTGCCCGACACCGAAATACTGGAGAAGGTGCTCGTTGGACTCCGCAACCTCTGATCCGCTCCGCACCGGATTCGGCGACCGTCCCGCCCGGGCCCAGGCCCCGCTGGCCGATACCGTCCGGCACGGGCTCAAGGTCGTCATCGTCGGCGGTTTCGGCGTCGGCAAGACCACCATGGTCCGCGCGGTCAGTGAGATCCGGCCGCTCGACACCGAAGCCACGATGACCTCGCTGGGCATCGGCATCGACGATCCCACCGGCGCACCGGCCAAATCCACCACCACGGTCGCCTTCGACTTCGGCCGCATCACCATCGACGCCGAACACGTCCTGTATCTGTTCGGGGCTCCCGGACAGGAGCGCTTCTGGTTTCTGTGGGACCGGCTGTTCACCGGCGCGCTGGGCGCGATCGTGCTGGTCGACCCGCGCCGGATCACCGATTCCTGGTATGCGATCGACCGGCTCGAACATCAGCAGACGCCGTTCGTGGTGGCGTGCAACATCTTCGGGCCCACGGGCCACGACGACACCCAACTGCGCGCGGCACTGGATCTGGATCCGCACGTGCCGATGGTGGCATGCGATGCGCGCTCGCGGGATTCGGGCAAGCGGGTGCTGATCGCCCTCGTCGAACATCTGCACGCCGCCGGTCTACGGGCCGCCGCCCGGGGATCCGCCCGATGAACGGGCCGCAGCCCGGCCTCACCACCGGCGGTTGCCCGGTGTCGCCCGCCGCTCCGGTTCCGTTGAGCGGACCGCGTTTCCACACCGACCCGCAGGAGTTGTACCGGGAGATGCGCCGCGCCCACGGCCCGGTGGTCTCGGTGGAATTGCCCGGCGGGATTCCGGCCTGGCTGGTGATCGGCTACCGCGAAGTGCACCAAGTCACCAGCGACGGAGAACTGTTCCCGCGCGACGTCGCGTGCTGGAACCAGTGGCCGAACATCCCGGAGGACTGGCCGCTGCTGCCGATGGTCGGCCGTCCGATGCCCTCGATCTATTTCACCGCCGGAGCCGAACATCTGCGGCATCTGGCGATGGTCGAGCCCGCGCTCGAGCAGGTCGACCCGTTCGGATTGCGCAGGGCCTGCGAGGATCTGGCGGATCGGCTGATCGACCACTTCTGCGGGCGCGGCCACGCCGATCTGATCGCGGAATACGCCGAACCGCTGCCGGTACTGGCTTTGGCGTGGGTGATCGGATTCCCCGACGACCAGGGCGCGGATCTGGCCTGGACGATGAAGACGCTGGCCGACGGCGGCGCCGAGGCACAGGCGGCCTACGGCCGGTTCGCCGACCATATGCAGCGACTCGTCGCGATGAAGAAGGCGCGCCCGGGCGATGATCTGACCTCGCGGATGCTGCATTCGCCCCAACGGTTCAGCGACGAGGAATACGCCCTGGACCTGATGGCCGTCACCGCCGCGGGCCAGCTGCCGACCAGCGACTGGCTGGGGAATTCGGTGCGGCTGATGCTCACCGACGACCGTTTCGCCGCCGCGCTCGGCGGCGGCCGGCACAGCATCGGCCAGGCGATGAACGAGGTGCTGTGGGAGGACACCCCCACCCAGATCCTGGCCGGGCGCTGGGCCTCGCGCGACACCCGGCTGGCCGACAAGACCATCCGGCGCGGCGATATGCTGCTGCTCGGCCTCGCCGGTGCGAACGCCGATCCGCATGTGCGCCAGGACCTTTCCGAATCGCTCGCCCCCGCGCACAGCGGCAACAGCGCGCATTTCGCGTTCAGCTACGGCGAATACCGCTGTCCCTTCCCGGCCCAGCAGATCGCGGAGATCATCGCGCGCACCGGGATCGAAGTGCTGCTCGATCGGCTGCCGGATCTCGACCTCGCGGTCGCCGCCACCGAACTGACTCGCCGGCCGTCGCCGTTCCTGCGCGGAATGACGTCGCTGCCGGTCACCTTCACACCCGTTCGTACCGTGGGAGGTACCCCGTGAATGCCAGTTGCCCGCATGCCGCACCGCTCGTGATCGATCCGATGGTCGGCGACCTCGCCGGGGAAACCGCCCGATTACGCGACGCCGGTCAGCTGACCCGCATCGAACTGCTGGGTGTCCCGGCGTGGACCGTCACCGGCCATACCCTGGCCCGGCAGTTGCTCATCGACCCGCGGCTGGTCAAGGACATCAACTCCTGGTCGCTGTGGCGCGACGGCGTGGTCACCCGGCAGTGGCCGCTGATCGGCATGATCGATGTCGGGGTCTCGATGTTCACCGTCGACGGCCCCGAACACCGCCGCCTGCGGATCAAGACCACCCAGGCACTGACCGCGCGCCGCCTCACCGCTCTGCGCCCGTTCATCGAAGCGACGGTCGCCGCACTCCTCGACGATCTCGCCGCCGCCTCCGGCGACGGCACGGTCGACCTGAAATCGGTCTTCGCCTATCCGCTGCCGATGCGCGTGATCAGCGAGCTGATGGGCGTCGACCACGCCGACCATCCGATGCTGCTCGACTGGTACAAGGCGTTCTTCTCCCTGCTCACCCCGCAGGACGAGCGGCTCGCCGTGATCGAGCGGATGGGTGAGTACTTCACCGAGATGGTGCGCGAGAAGGCCGCCGACCCGGCCGACGACCTGACCAGCGCGCTGATCCTCGCCACCGACGGCGGCGAACCGCTCAGCGAGGCCGAGGTGGTCGGCAATCTGCAGGCGCTGGTCGCCGCCGGGCACGAGACCACGGTGTCGCTGATCCTCACCACTGTGCGCGCCCTGCTCACCCATCCGGACCAGTTCGCGCTGGTGCGATCGGGGCAGATCGACTGGGAGACCGCGATCGAGGAGACGCTGCGCTGGGACGGCCCGGTGACACATCTGCTGATGCGGTTCGCGACCGAGGACATCACCGTCGGCGACACCGTCATCGAACGCGGTGAGGGCGTGGTCATGTCGTATCGGGCCATCGGCCGCGACACCACGGTGCACGGCGCCGATGCCGGTGAATTCGACATCACCCGGCCGACGGCCAAGCGGCACATCAGTTTCGGTCACGGCCCGCACATCTGCCCGGGTGCCGCACTCGCGCGGCTGGAAGCCGCGATCGCGCTGCCCGCGCTGTTCGAACGATTCCCGCAGCTGTCCCTGGCCGTACCCGTGGAGGAGATTCACAACCTTCCCGTGCTGACGCAGAACGATGTGGCACAGTTCCCGGTCCGGCTCGGCGACTGAGTTCCGCGCGCGACACCAGGGCCGCGCTACCGGCTTTCCCGGTAGCGCATTGCTATCGTCGATGACCGGCCCAGTCGTGCGCGAAAACTCAACCGAGAAGGGGCGTGATGTTCGGGCAGCTGCGATCGCGCAAACCCGTCGTGCCCGTCCGAACCCTGATTGCCGTTGCGGCAGTGGGGATTTCCGCGACCGCCACCGCGCTCTTCGGCGGCCTACCGCACTCCGGCGCCCCCAGTCTCGCCGGCCGGGAGGATCAGTGGACCGCCGTGCACGACGGTCCGCAGCAATATCCCGACGTCCACGTGGATTCCGATGTGACGATCCGGATGAGCGACGGGGTGCTGTTGAAGGCCGACGTCTACCGGCCGGTCGACGCCTCCGGCGCCGTGGTCGCCCAGCCACTGCCGACCATCGTCAATCTCACGCCCTACACCAAGCTGATGACCGATCTGGTCGGCTCGGCGGTGGAGAATCCGCAACTGCAGCCACTGGTGATGTCGCTGGTGCGGCAGATCAATCTCTCCGGCACCCCGATCAGCAGCTTCGGCGATCTGCTGCACGCGCTCGACGGCGGCACCGTGCCGACCGTCCTCGGCTTGGACCGCAATCTGATCCGCAGCGGCTACACGCTGGTGGTCGCCGATGTGCGCGGCACCGGACAGTCCCAGGGCAATTGGGAGACCCTGGGCGCGCGCGAACAGCTCGATACCCGCGAGGTGATCGATTGGGCTGCGGCACAACCGTTCTCGAACGGCAAGGTGGCGATGAGCGGCGGCTCGTACGCGGCCATCAACCAGCTGCGCGCGGCAGAGGATGCCCCGGCCGCGCTGCGCGCCATCTTCCCGGTGGTCCCCGGCAGCGATCTCATGCGCGATGTGGTGGCGCCGGGCGGCGGCGTCGGCACCACCTTCCTGCCGATGTGGCTCCAGACGGTCAATCAGCTCAAGCTGATCCCCGACGTGAAGTCGATCTTCGACGGAACCTTCGACTGGAAATGGCTCGCCGCCCGGGTGGCGGATCCGGCCACCAATGTCGATCTGCTCGCGCAGGCCCTGCTGACGCCGTCGATGGACGATATGCCGCCCGCCCTGTCGGACGCGCTCGACTCCGGCAGCGATTTCCGCCAAGCCCTCACCGGCCATCCGGAACGAGTCACCGTGCCCACCTTCGTCTACGGCGGCTGGCACGATATCTTCGCCAACAGCGCCACCAAGATCTATCAGGCCATCCCGCTGCCGGCCGGGCGCAAGCAACTCGTGGTCGGCGACACCTATCACGCCAATCCCGGCGCCGGCACCGGCGTACCCGGCGCCCCGCCGCGGCTCGAGGTGCTGCAGCGAGCGTGGTTCGACAAGTGGCTCAAGGACATCGACAACGGTATCGACGGCTACGGCCCCATCGTGCTGAAGGAACAGGGCGGCGGCTGGGTGACACTGCCGCAGTATCCGCAGCCCGGAGCCGACCACCGCCGGATCTACCTGACCGCCGCGCCCAGCGGAACCACCGATTCCGCGGTGCACGACGGCTCGTTGAGCGCCCAGCCGCCGGCCGAGGTCTCCGCACTCACCGTGGCGCCGGGGCTCGCGACCCTCTGCTCGCGGGACGCGGCCCAGGGTTCGGCCGGTTCGGCCGCGATGCTCGACACCTGCGCCAAGGACTCCCGGGTGGCCGAACACGATGCGCTGACCTTCACCAGCGCCCCCGTGTCCGCGCCGACCGCCATCTCCGGGCCGATCGACATCCACCTCGAGACCGTGCAGGACGCCACCGACGGATTCTGGAGCGCCACCGTCAACGACGTCGCACCCGACGGCACCTCCACGGCCCTGACCACCGGCCAGCTCACCGTCTCCATGCGCGCCGTCGACGATGCCCGCAGCTCCCGATCCGCCAACGGCGACTACACCGTTCCGTTCCATCTCCTCACCGCCGCGGCGCGGCAGCCGGTGACGCCCGGCGAACCGGTGGCCCTCGACATCGCGGTGATCCCGACCCAGGCGCGGCTCCAGATCGGACATCGGCTGCGTATCGATCTGTTCGCGGCCAACGCGCCCAAGGCCATGCCGTTCCGTCCGATGCTCAACGATTCGGAACTCAAGCCCCAGCATCTGCGCCTGGATCCGAACGCACCGAGTTACGTCAACCTGCCCACCGATCGGCCGATCGGCTGAAACATCCAGTGGCCGAGTGATTTTCGACCCACGCCCCGGTGCCGGAACCGACCGCGGGTCACGGTCGCGCGTTCGGCGGTCCATAATTACCGCGAGAAGCCGGTGCGCACCGACGTCGCACCGCTCGGCGGGGAGGTGCGGCTGATCTCCGGCGCCGCACATCCCGTCGAAGCGCTACCGCACCTGGCCGGCCCGCTGCGCTGACGCGATCAGTGCACCTGCCGCTCCGCCTCGCCCCAATACTGTTTGCGCAGTTCACGTTTGAGGATCTTGCCGGCGCCGGAGACCGGCAGGGCGTCGACCAGTTCGATGGTGCGCGGCGCCTTGTAGCCGGCGATCAACTGCTTGGCGTGGTCGCGGATCTCCTCGACGGTGACGGTGGTGCCGGCATGGCACACGATCACCGCGTGCACCCGCTCGCCCCACTCCTCGTCCGGGACACCGATCACCGCGCACGCCGCCACCGACGGATGTGCGGAGACCGCGTTCTCCACCTCGGCGGAATACACGTTCTCGCCACCGCTGACGATCATGTCCTTCATCCGGTCGACAATGTAGACATAGCCCTCCTCGTCCATATAACCGCCGTCGCCGGTGTGCATCCAGCCGCCGCGGAGCGCCGCCGCGGTCTCCTCGGGCCGGTTCCAGTACCCGAGCATCACGTGGCCGCCGCGCACCAGGATCTCGCCGACGGTCCCGCGCGGCACCTCGTTGTCCTCGGCATCGGCGATGCGCACCTCGGCGTGCGGAGCCGCGCGGCCCGCCGAACGCAACCGTCCGGCCAGATGGTCGTCGGGACCGAGCAGCGTTGCCACGGGCGACAATTCGGTCATCCCGTAGGCCTGGGCGAAACGCGCCTGCGGGAACGCGCGCATGGCGCGCTCGAGCACGGCCTGCGCGATCGGGGAGGCCCCGTACACGATGCCGCGCACACTGGACAGATCGAACTCGCTCACCCGCGGGTGGTCGACGATCATCTGGATCATCACCGGCACCAGCAGCGTATCCGTAACCTGGTGCTCGGCAATCGCTGTCATCACCGCGACGGGGTCGAAGGCCGGAACCATCACCTGGGCGCCGCCCATCATGATCTGGGTGACACAACCGGCCAGGTCGGCCAGATGGAACATCGGCGCGGCATGCAGATACCGGGCTCCCGGCTGCGCCAGATATCCGGTCGACAAGCTGCCCAGGCCCGAGATCTGCAGCCCGGCATGGCTGAGCACGACGCCCTTGGGGTGCCCGGTGGTGCCGCCGGTATAGAAGATTCCGGCCGGGGCGTCACCACCGCGGCGAGCGTCCTCGACCGGGTCGGCGCCCGCGATCAGTTCCTCGTACGACAGCATGCCGTCGGGCGCGGGACCGTCCCCGCAGTGGATCACGGTGCGCAGCACCGGCGCGGCTGCCCGCAGGGCCGGCACCATCGCGGCGAAGACATCGTCGACCAGCAGGACCGCGGTCCCGGAATCCTCCAGCGAATAGGCGATTTCGGCCGGACTCCAGCGAATGTTGACCGGATTCAGCGCTGCCCCGGCCCACGGCACCGCCAGCACGTACTCCAGATACCGGTCACTGTTGAGCGCCAGAATCGCGACCCGATCGCCCTCACCGACGCCCAGCTGCCGCAACGCCCCGGCGAGCCGCGCCACCCGATCGGCGCCCTCGGCGAAGGTGCGGGTGCGATCCCCGCAGATCGACATGACCCCGTCGGGGTTCTGCTGGACGGCCCGGTGCAGGCCCTGAGTCAGATACATGGTCTCTGCTTTCTGCCTTCGCTTCGCTCATGCGCGTGGAACACCGTTGAGTGTCGTAGGCCACAGGCTGGGCGGCCATGGAGTCCGTGTCGAAGTTCGGGGGCCGCGTTTTGTTGGTTTCTCCAAAGTCGCGTCGTATCCTCGGGCCTGTCATGAGCGAATCGTCCGAGGTCCCGAGTTCCCCGCGGCAGCGCTTGCTGGTGCGGATGCGGGCGGAGCGCGACGCCCTCGCCGCCCGCATCGTCGACCGGGCCCGTGCCGAGATTCCGGACTACCGCACGATCGAGGCGGCCGATCTGCTCCCGACGACGACGGCGATCATGGACCGGTTGTTCGCCTCCCTCGCCGGTACTGCCGATATCGAGCCGCCCGAGGGCGCCCGGATGACCGACTACGGCCGCATCCGCGCCACTCAGGACGTGTCGATGGAAGCGCTGCTGCGAGCTTGGCGCCTGGCCGAACGGCTGCATCTCGAGACCTTGAGCGCGGTCGCGGCCGAATGCGGCGCCGACGACGCGGTGCTGTTCGAGATCACCAGGGACCTGCTGCGCCTGGTCGACGAGGCCGCGACCTCCTTCTCCGACGCCCACCACGAGGTCGAGCGCACCCGGGCCGGCCACGACCGCATCCAGCGCGCGGAATTCACCCGGGCGGTGCTGGCCGGCACGATCTCGGCCACCGAACTGACGCTGGGCATCCAGCGCTACGGCCTGCGCGCCGCCGCCGAATACCGAGCCTTTCGCGCCCGCGCCGACGCCGCGCCGCCGGCCGAATTCGACCGTCTGCTGCGGCCCCAGGGCGCCGACTACGCCTTCCGCACCGTGATCGACGGGGATTACGCCGGATTCACCGATCGCACGATCCACCTCCCGGGTACGGCACTGCTGGCGTTCGGGCCGCCGCGCCCGCTCGCCGAGGCCCCGCGCTCGTTCCGGCTGGCGGGCCGCGCCCTGGCCACCGCAGCCGCTCTCAGCCACACCGGCACCTGCGAATTCGACGGTCTCGGCCTGCTGCCCGGGGTCGCGGCCGATCCCGAACTGGGCGCCGAACTCGCGCGCCGGTATCTCGCGCCGCTGGGCAGCAGCGGCTCCGCGACGACGCTGATCGATACCGTCACCGCATATCTCGACACCGGTATGCGCATCGAGGCAACCGCCCAGCGGCTGATCGTGCATCCGAATACGGTCCGCTATCGCATCGCTCGTTTCGAGGAGCTGACCGGGTGCGATCTGCGCCGGGCCCACACCGGCGCACAGGTGTGGTGGGCGATTCAATACGACCGTCTGGTACGGCCTGGCGCAACGAATTTCGCGTCTGCGAATCAGTGAAGTTTCCCCCGAAATGCCGTGCGGTTGCCACGAAGTGGCTTAGGCTCGGACTGCCTCGATAGCTCGGGGCTTGCAGAGCGGGTCGCCATGCCCACAGCGTCCTGCTGTCGCAATATCAGGTCAGATGGGGGCTGCGTCCCCGACAGCCCCCATCGCCCCTGAACAACACCGTAGTGTGAAACATCGATAAATCGAGGGACAGTATGCGCGGATCCCACGCCCCGTCGCCCGCCGAACGATTGCTGGCCGAGATCTACGAGGCCGGATACACCTCCGTCGATGACTTCATCGATCGGCTACGGTTTCGCCCGCGCCACGCGGCGCCGGAGCCGGCCCGCCACGCCGCGGTGATCGACCCGTTCACCGACACCATCGAGCTGCAACTGGACATTCCCAGTGCGGCGAATTCCCTTGCGGGCATGACGCGTTGGTATCCGGAATTCGACCCCGAGATCGAGGTCGACCCCAGCGCCGACACCACGGAGTTCCCCGCGGTGCAGCGCATCTGGGTCGTCCCGGAACGCCACGCGAGCTGACCGGCCCCCGGCCGGCCCGCCCGCTACATCTGCGGCAGCGAATCTCCCTGCACCAGCTCGATATCCAGCTCGACCTTCACCGTGGTGCCCACCGCGGCGACGCCGGCGCGTACGACGGCGTTGTAGTCGATCGCGAAATCGTTACGGTGCAAATGGGTTTCGGCATGGAAGGCGGCGCGCACCCCGCCCCACGGGTCGGGCCCCGAACCGCCGTAGGTCAGATCCAGCTCCACCGGGCGGCGCTGTCCGTGCAACTCCAATTCACCGGGCATCACCCAGGTATCGGCGCCGGTGCGCCGCAAACCGGTTCCGGTGAAGCCGATCAGCGGATAGCTCTCGACATCGAGGAAGTCGGCCGAGCGCAGATGATCGTCGCGCATCCCGATTCCGGTATCGATGCTGGCCGCCTTGATCTCGGCGAATCCGGTTGTCTGCTCGAAGTTCCGGGCCACGTCCAGCCGGCCGCCCACCTCGGCGAAGCGCGCCTTGATACTCGCGATACCGAGGTGGCGGGCGGTGGCCACGACCGTGGAATGCACCGGGTCGATGGTCCACGGGCCGGGCGCCGGCGTGCCGACGGAGCTCGCCTCCGACTGCAACGCCACCGCACCCAATTGCCCACTGCCGGAAGCGGATATGCGCGCGATCTGTGCCACCGGCTGGTAGCCGGGGGCGGTCACCACCGCGGTGTGCATACCGGCGGGCAGCGGCTCGGTGGCCGCGGCCCCGGTCTCGTCGGCCACCGCCCGGGCGAGCTGGCGACCGGTCAGATCGGTCACGGTCAGCAGCGCACCCGGCACCGGCCAGCCATCGGAATTGCGAACCTGTGCGGTCAAACCGCTCATGACAGCTCCGTGTTCTGATCGACACCACTGGGTTCGACACCATTGTGCCGCACCCCGTTCCGTTCTCCGTTCGTCGCGACACCGTTCGTGCCGGCGACTCCGGTGGGCTCGGCGGCCGGGCGATCGCCCTCGTCACCGTCGTCGTAACCCAGCCGGACATCGTGCTCGACCTCGCCGCCGCCGACGGTGACCCGGCTGGTCACCGGCGGATAACCGCGCGCGACCACCGTGTACTCCCCCTCGCTGAGATCGGTCAGGACGTACTGGCCGTTCTCGTCGGTGCGAGTGGTCCCGATCGGGGTTCCGGAGCGATCCAGCACCGTGACCTCCGCGTCCAGCACCGCACCGCCGTCGGCGAGCACGGTTCCGGTCAGCACCGCCATCGGCGAGAGCTCGATGTCGTGGTACAGCAGGCCACTGTCGGGCACGACAAGCGCGGTCGCGCTCGGGCGCATGTGTTCGGCCACCGCCACCAGGGTGTAGGTCCCCGAGACCACACCGTGGCAGAGGTAGTTGCCGGACGCGTCGGTGACGGCCGCGCCGACCACCTCACCACGCAGATCGGTGAGGGTCACGGTCGCACCGGCGAGCGGCTGTCCGGCGACGGCGGTCCGGACCGTACCCGACAACTCGCCCGAACCCTGCAGGGTCAGATCGAGACGCTGGGTGCGTCCGTCGGCGGTGACATTCACCGCGGCCGGCTGATGACCGTTCGCCGAGACGATCAGCACGTAGTTACCCGCGCCGGGCGGCTCGATCGAATAGCGGCCGCCGCTGTCGCCGGTCGAACGCGAAACCTGATGTCCGCGTTGGTCGATCAGTGTCAGCGCGGCGCCCGCGACCGGTCGGCCGTCGGCCCGCTGCACCTGCCCGCCGATGGCGTGGCCGCTGCCGTGGGAGTTGACGACAGGAGTGTTTGTCATCGCCGAAACCTCCGCAATTCGATGTGATTCGTGCCCATTGGCCGCGGCATGCCGACCCGCCGCCGCGGCGGCGAGAACCGGTTCGGGCTCGGAGAGCGCCTGGGCGGCACCCTCCCATACCTGGTTGTCGGCCCACTCGGCTTCGGCCGCCTCGACCGGATCCTTCGGCGCCGGGGCGGGCGCCGAAGCATCCTGCAGCGGAATCTCTTTCATGAACATCATGACGATGCAGGCCAGCAGGGCCACGCCCGCCGCGGCGTAGAACACGCCGTGCATCGAGTTGGTGAACCCGATCAGGATCGGATCCTTGATCTGCTGCGGGAGCGCGCCGATTCCGGCGGTGTTGGCCTGCAGCTGGTTCAGCTTGCCGGCGTCCAGTCCGGGCGGCAGATGACCGCCGAAGGCGTCGGTGATCTTGTGCGGCAACAGGTTGAACAGAATCGTCAGGAAGACCGCGACCCCCAGCGTGCCGCCGACCTGCCGGAAGAAGGTCGCCGACGCCGTCGACACACCCATATCCGACCGCGGACCGGCATTCTGCGCCGCGATGATCAACGTCTGCATACAGCAGCCCAAGCCCAGACCGACCAGCGCGCCGATCGCGAGCACCTGCCACATCGCGCTGTCGAAGTGCAACTGGGCGTAGAGCAGCGCGCCGACGGTCACCAGGAAGGTGCCGACCACGGGCAGAATCTTGTAGCGGCCGGTGCGCTTGACGACCTGGCCGGAGATCATCGAGCCGATCATGATGCCGAGCACCAGCGGCAGCATCAGCAGACCCGCCTCGGTCGGCGAATAGCCGCGCACGACCTGCAGATACAGCGGCACCATGCTGATCGCGCCGAACATCGCGATACCGACGATGAATCCACCGATCATCACGACCGAGAAGGTGGAATTCTTGAACAGCCGCAGCGGAATCAGGGCGGAGTCCTTCATCAGGTATTCCACACCGATGAACAGCACCAGGCCCACCGCGCCGATGGCGTAGCAGATCACCGAGTTACCGGAACCCCAGCCCCAGGTGCGGCCCTGTTCGGCCACGATCAGCAGCGGCACCACACAGATCGCCAGCGCGATCGCGCCCCACCAGTCGACATTCAGTTTCTGCCGCTGATGCGGGACGTTGAGCACCTTCGCGACCACGGCCAGCGCGATGACACCGATCGGGACGTTCACCAGGAACACCCAGCGCCAGCCGTCGATACCCCACAGCGTGTCGTAATCGGAGAACAGACCGCCGAGCACCGGGCCGAGTACGGTCGAGGTGCCGAACACCATCATGAAATAGCCCTGGTAGCGGGCCCGTTCACGCGGCGGGACGATATCGCCCACGATGGTCATGGCCAGCGACATCAGACCGCCGGCGCCCAGACCCTGGAACGCCCGGAACCCG
>NZ_BDBL01000061.1 GCF_001612965.1 Nocardia kruczakiae NBRC 101016 | reverse complement strand
CGGTGGCGGGGGTCAGCAGGCGCCCGCGAGTCCACGCGCCCCCGGCGGAGCGGCGGCGGTACCATCCGGCGCGTCGCGAGTCATGAACAACATCGCGACGGCCCGGGCCGCGGGCGCGCACCTCAACCGCGCCGACGAAGCCATGGGCGATATCGCCGGTGACCGCTGGGCCAACCGCGCACCCGACCTCGGCAGGAGCACCATTCCGCGATGACGACGACCGACACCTACGAGCGCCGCTCGTACGGGCTGTGGCAGAAGCCCCGCAGCGCAGGCCTTTTCGGACTGCGCTGGGGGGAGACGGTGCTCGGCTTCGTCGTCGTCATCACCGCCCTGATGACGGCGCTGGTCGCCGGGCCGAAACCGGCGCTGTTCGTCGCGATCGTCGGCCTGGTCGTGATGGTTCCACTGGTGTGGCGGACGGGGGGCCGCTCCGGTTACGAGACGGGATTGATGATGTTCCATTGGTTGCGCGGCCGCAGCAAGGGCGAGCACGTCTATCGCGGCGGCCGGTTCTCCCGCATTCCCGGCGGCGTCGCGCGCCTGCCCGGTCTGATGGCGCCGTCGCGGCTGTACGAGGGAATCGACGCCGGCGGGTACAGCTTCGGCATGATCCACCTGCCGCAGTTCGCGCAGTACACGGTCGTGCTGCGGGCCTGGCCGCAGGGACATGAGGCGGTCGACCAGCCGGTGATCGATCGGTGGGTGTCCGCCTGGGGCACCTTCCTGGCCTCGCTGGGCCAGACCTCCGACATCGTCGCGGTGGTTCCGGTGATCGACACCGTCCCGGAGACCGGAAACCGTTTGCTCACCGAGGTTTCCACGATCACCCGGCCGGAATCGCCGGCGCTGGCCCAGCAGGTGATGTACGAGCTGGCGACCGAATTGCCGCAGGAGCGTGTGCAACTGCTGCCGCGGGTGGCGCTCACGTTCAAGGCCACCACCGCCGAACGACGCAAGAATCCGGCCGAGGAGGCCGTCGAGATCGGCCGCCGGTTGCCGGGGATCTGCGCGGCGCTGGCCGAAGCGGGCGTGCGAGCGCAGCCGATGTCGGCCGACGAGGTGATCTCGTTCATCCGCCGCAGCTACGACCCGGCGGCGCAGGCCGATCTGGAAGTGGCCGCCGGCGAGATCGGCGGGCACGGGCTGGATTGGGCCGACGCGGGCCCGATCTCGCACGAGGAACGCTGGGATCAGTTCATCCACGACGGCGGCCGCTCGGTCACCTGGGAGATGGACGCCGCACCCGAGGGCGCGGTCGACGAGCGGGTGCTGCAGCGGCTGCTGGCGCCGAATCCGGAGGTCCCGCGCAAGCGGATCGCGATCGTCTACCGGCCGCATTCGGCCGCCGACGCCGCCGAGATCGTGGACGACGACTACAAGAACGCGCTGGTCGCGCAGCAGAGCGAACGGGGCGTGGTCTCCGCCTCGGCGACGCTGCGGGTCGGCGCCACGCAACAGGCGCGCGAGGAACAGGCGCGCGGCCACGGTGTGACCCGGTTCGGCGCGCTCGTCACCATCACCGAACCGCTGCGCGGTGATCTGCCGCGGATCGAAGCGATTACCCGTGACCTGTCCACACAGGCCCGGTTGAAGATCCGGCGCTGCTACCGCTACCAGGCGGCGGCCTTCGCGGCCTCACTCGGCTGCGGGGTGATCCTGCCGGAACACGCGAGTATTCCCAAGGCATTGGCGGGGTGAGCGCAGATGGCAGGTGAGCACGAGCCACCGGTCCGCTACCGGGGCGAACCACCGCGCTACAGCGAACGGGTGGTGGATCCGGAGAACCCGGTCCAGGCCCGGCCGCGCACGCGGACGGCCCACGACGGCGAGTGGGGCGTCGAGGCCTACGCGCCCGGCCTGCCCCGCTCGGAATACGGTGGCGCACCTGCCGATTGGGACGATGTACCGCTGCGCCCGGCGCGGCGGCGAGCGCGACGCGAGGAGGGCGAACGCGCCCGCCCGGACGCCGCTGCGCCGCCGGAACGCGGTGGGCGTGCGACGGGACACTCGCGCACGGGTGCCGGTGACGACGGTGCGGGACGCACCCGAGGTGCCGCGACTTCCCGACGGGAGACCGAACGCCGCCCGGCGCCCGAATCGAGTGCGGGCGAGGGTGCGCGCTCCGCGCGGAATACCGAATACGATGCGCCGCAACGACGTTCGGGCGGTGATCGGATCTCCGGAGAGCGCGGCTCGGGAAGTCCGCGCCGGCGCGGTGACGATGCGGCGAGGTCCGGTTCCGCCGGTGAGCGTTCGATGCGGCGGGCCGAGCCGGAGCCCGGCCGCCGTCGCCCGGCGAACGGCGACCGGGACGGATCGGTCGGGCGCGACGAGAACCGTCGCGGCGCAGGCGATGCGAGCGGCGCGCGCGGCCGTGCGGGCGGGGACGCGAGCGAGTCCGGGCGGAATCGGGGCGGCCGGACGACGTCGGAGGCGACGCGCGACCGGTCGGCCGACGGCCGGGAAGCCGAACCGTCGAGCACGCGCCCGCGCGGTGCCACCGGATCGGACGGCAGTTCCGCGCCGCGAAGGGCGTCGTCGGAGAACATCGAGGCGGGCAACGGCGTCGCGACGACCGGCGCGACGGGGCCGCGAACCGGTAGCCGGATCGCAGGCGCGGAGGACGACGCGGATCGCGAAAGCCATGGGGCCGAACGCGATACGGTTACCCCACCGGCGGCGAGCGGCCCTCGGCAGCAGGGGGCCGGTGCGACCGAGGATTCGCCGGGCGACACGAACTCGCCGACCGCGACGCGCGCGGAGCCGAGCCACCACGACTCGCCGGACCAGGGTGCGGATCTCGTGGAGGGCGAACGGGCCGAGGCGGCCGAGCGGGGCGACTCGCCCGCTGACGACGTCGCGGACAGCGCCGAATCCGTGCGCTCCCGTGCGAGCGGTCCAGCCGATGCGGCCGGCGGTGAGACGACTACCACATCACGCGGCGCCGACCACGGTGCGGCGCACGACGATTCGGCCGGGGCACGTACCCGGCGCCGGGTGGGCGGGCCGGAGGACCGGTCCGACGATCGAGAGATGTCCTATGCGCATGGCACCCCGCAATCGGCCGAGCTGCCGGCCGGATTCGACCAGGTATCGCCCGAGACGCGCGGAGGGCGCTACATGACCGGTGACTACGAGCCGGCGCCGCGGCGGAGTACCCGTACCGAATACGGCGCAGGGACGGCGCGCCGGCGCACGGAAACGCCGCCCGCCCGGCGCACGGGCCGGGGTCAGCGCACGCTGCGTGATCGCAACGGCTCGAAAATGGCCTCCTACGAACAGCTGTCGCGAGCGTCCCGAGCGGATGCGGAGGCGGGCAACCGGCGGGATCGGCGCAGCAAACCGGTCAAGAAGAAGAATCAGGGCCCGCCCCTGCTCGACGATGCGGCCCGGGCGCGGCTGGAGGCGGTGGCCCGCGAGGGCGCCGGATTGCGCGCCGCGTGGGCGGCGTTCCGGATCCGCACCGACGACCTGCGCCGCGTCAACGCCGCGGCCCGCATCGAATCGGTCGTCGAGGACGGATTCGACCGTGGCACGGCCCAATTGACCGATCGCGGCTATATCGGAGCCGGCGGCGGCCGGATGAACGTGGTGGGCCGCCCCGTCGAATACCGCGCCACCACAGCGCAGGTCGCCGGTCTGTGGCCGTGGTCGGTCGGCGCCGGCGCCCCGCTGATCGGCACCCCGCTCGGCTCGCATCTGCACACCGGCGCGCCGGTGTGCTTCGACCCCATGAACTGGTTCATGCGCGGCAGCTTCATCACCGCGCCGAGCCTGTTCGTGCTGGGGCTCAACGGTTTCGGTAAATCCTCGCTGGTGCGCCGCATCGTGCTCGGCGGTGTCGCGCAGGGGATCACGCCGCTGATCCTGGCCGATGTGAAACCGGACTACCGCAAGCTGGTGGAGATGGTCGGCGGGCAGGTCATCGACCTCGGCTACGGGCACGGCAAACTGAATCCGCTCGCGGGTGGTGTGCTGGGCTCGATCGTCCCGTTGCTGGACGACCTCCCCCAGTTGCAGTTGCAGGTGACTCAGGAACTGCGGGCCCGCCAGGTCACGTTGATCGCCGGTCTGGTCGAACTCGTGCGTGGCGCCCGCGTGCGCGACTACGAGGAGACCTTGATCTCCACGGCGCTGCGCATCCTGTACCGCGAGGGCAGCGGCTTCGCGCCGGAATCACCGCCCATCATGGAGGATCTGCTCGAGGTGGTGGTCGGCGGCGGCCAGGAACTGATGCTCGACGCCGGCGCCGACAACACCGAGGAATACCACGAGGCCACCAAGGGCTTGCGGCGGTCGCTGCGGGCACTGACCCAGGGGCCGTTCGGTGCGGTCTTCAACGGTCAGACGACCACGCCGATCGACACCTCCTCGGTGGCGGTCTGTATCGACGTCTCGCACATCCCGACCGGGGACAAGAAGCTCAAAGCCGGTGTGATGCTGGCCTGCTGGGCCGACGGGTTCGCCTCGGTGGAGGCCGCGCACGTCCTCGCCGACGGCAAACTGGGGCCGCAGCGGTACTTCCAGGTCGTCATGGACGAGCTGTGGCAGGTGCTGGGACTCGGTGACTTCATGGTCGACCGCGTCGACGAACTGACCCGGCTGCAGCGCGGCATGGCGACCTCGCTGATCATGATCAGCCACACCATCAAGGACCTGCAATCGCTCGGATCGGAGGCCGCGATCGCCAAGGCGCTGGGCTTCCTGGAACGCGCGCGCGCCAAGATCTTCGGCGCGCTGCCTCCCGAGGAGATCAACCGCCTGGACTCGACGATCCCGTTCACCTCCGCCGAGGAGGAGATGGTCACCAGCTGGTCGGCCCCGCAGGCGCTGACCGGCGAGGCGCTCAAACCGGGGCAGGCCCGCCCGCCCGCGCCCGGCACGGGAAAGTTCCTGCTCAAGATCGGTGAGGATCGCCGCCCCGGCATCCCGTTCCACATGGAGTTCACCGTGTCGGAAAAAGAAAGCGGAATCCACGAGACCAACCAGCGTTTCAGCGAATTCACCGAATCCACGGCCCGGCGGGGCGACGAGGGGAGTGCCGCGTGATGCCGCACAGGTCATACCGGAGAGTGTCGCCGCAGGTGCGGAAGGCGGCGGTGGAACAGGTCGTCGCGCTCACCGACAAACTGCGCAGCGAGTCGGAGGCCTGCCGGGTCGTCGCCGAACAGATCGGCGTGCACACCAATTCGGTGCGCAACTGGGTGCGTGCCGCGGAGGGGCCCAGCCTGGAACGGATGGACGCCGTGGCCCTGCGCCGCAAAGTGGCGCTGCTGCAACAACAGTTGGCGGCCGCGGCGGAAATGAATCGCACCCTGGTGGAAACCCTGAACGAAACCCGCCGCGCGACATGACGGGTGCGCGGTGAACGCGAGAACCCTCACCGCTCTCGTGCTCGGCGGTGTCGTCTCTCTGATCACTCTCGTGGTGGTGATCGTGCTGCCCTCCTCGGAGGATCCGTGCGCCGATCAGCCGACCACGCCCGGTTCGGGACTGCCGGACACCTCCGGTGCGCCGTGGGCGGCGCGGGCGACGGAATCGGGTTCCACCACACCGGCCGCGACCACCGACCCGCGCGGCTCGACCTCGGCTACTCCCAGTGTCGCCGATATCCCTGCGGCACAAGCGAATCCGAGTGCCACTGCCGCGCCGTCGCTGGCCGCGGGAATCGCGCCGATCCGGCGCACCTGGCCGCTGCCGGGCGGATCGTTCACGGTGTCGGACACGTTCGGCGCCCGCGGCGGCACCCATCTCGGCGTGGATCTGGCCGCACCGGACGGCACCCCGGAGTTCGCGGTGGCCGACGGTGTCGTCGTCGCCGCCGGTCCCGCGTCGGGTTTCGGCAACTGGATCGTGATCGACTCCGTCGACGTCAACGGACGCCCCTTCTCCGCCGTCTACGGCCACGAGTGGGCGAGCGGGGTGAAGGTGCGGGTCGGGCAGCGGGTGCGAGCCGGTCAGGAGGTCGGTGCGGTCGGATCGGCGGGCGAATCCACCGGTCCGCACCTGCATTTCGAAATAGTGCCCGGCGGGCGCCTGACGGGCGGGCATCAGATCGATCCGCTGCCGTGGCTCGACGGCGCGTTGACGCCCAGCGGCGGTGGCGCGTTCCCGTATTCGGCGAACCCGCTGTGCAGCCGGGGATTCGGCAGCGCCGGCGGTGCACTCGCCGACGGTAAGGTGCCGCCGGAGCTCGAAATCTGGTATCGCCGTGCGGGTTCGCTCTGCCCGGAGATCACCGCGTCGGTGCTGGCGGCCCAGGGCCGTCAGGAATCCGGATTCCAGCGCGGGCTCACCTCGCCCGCCGGCGCCGAGGGACTGGCCCAATTCCTGCCCACCACGGCCCGGGCCACCGATCCCGACGACGGACGCCCGTACCTGCTCGACGCCGACGGCAACGGGCAGGCCAGCCTGTGGGACGACGGCGACGCGATCATCGCCCAGGGGCGCTACATGTGTTCGATCGCCCATCAGGTCGAGCGGTGGATCGGCGAGGGCAAGGTGCACGGCGATGTGGTGCCGCTGTCGCTGGCCGCCTACAACGCCGGCGAGGGTGCGGTCCTCGCCTCGGGGGGGATGCCCAATCAGGTTGCCGCGCACTTCTCCGAAACGCGGCCCTACGTCACGAATATCCTCGCCATGGAGGCGCAGTACCGGGCGCCCGGATCGATGGGCCGATTCCAGCCGGGCCACGGTTCGGCGGGCGCCGACATCCTCGCCGCGGCACAGCAGTGGATCGGCACCCCGTACGTGTGGGGTGGCGGTGGTCCGCAGGGGCCGACCGGCGGTGGACTGGACGGTCCCGGCCTGACCTCGGCCGCGGTGTTCGCGGCCTCCTCGGGCGCGAAGACGTTGCCGCAGACCGCGGAACAACAGTGGGAGGCGGG
Organism: Nocardia kruczakiae NBRC 101016; assembly: GCF_001612965.1. Classification (GTDB taxonomy): domain Bacteria; phylum Actinomycetota; class Actinomycetes; order Mycobacteriales; family Mycobacteriaceae; genus Nocardia; species Nocardia kruczakiae. The sequence continues at coordinate 31,318 of NZ_BDBL01000061.1, read as the reverse complement.
GGCCGAGGTGCCGATGCGCAACGCCCAGCCGGGCGATCTGGTGTTCTCCCGCTTCGGGTTGCGCGGCCCGGCCGAGGTCGGCATCTACGCCGGCAACGGCCGGATGATTCGTGCCGCCGACCCCTCGGGCGTGAGCGAGGCGCCCGTCCCCGGTGACGCGCGGTTACGGAGGGTGTTGTGACGACACGACGCGGTGCGGGACCGATAACCTGGAGACAGCGCCCGGCGTTCCGGGCGCCGGGCCGCCGACCTACGGCACGGGCCGTCTCCGCGAACCTGGTGGTGATGCTGGTGGTGAGCGTCGCACTGCTGTCCGGCTGCGCGGGAGGGTCCGAGCAGGCCGAACCACCGGCGTCGGCCACGTCGACGCCGCGTCAGCTCGAGGCCGCTCCGGCACCCGATCCCGGCACTCCCGACGGTGTCGCCGTCGCCGCCCTGCGCGAGATCTTCACCTGGTACCCGGCGACCGAGGCGCAGGGAGCGTCGCTGGCCCGGGCGCGGAAGTGGCTGGGCCCCAGCCTGCTTCGCACGCTCGACGTCCCGCCGGGGGAGGAGACTCCGAAACCGACACTGCGCTGGGCCGAATGGGGGCGTTCGGGCGTGCGCGTGGAGGCGTTCACCTTCGCCTCCGGCGAACAGGCCCCGGGCAACGGCGATTCGGACCACCAGCAGTTCAAAATCGGTATCGAGCAGACCGCCGTGCACTCCGACGGTTCCCGCGAGACGCTACCCCCCACGACGGTGATCGCCACCGTCGTCCGCACCCCCGACGGCTGGCGGCTCGACGGATTCCGTTGAGCCACGGCCACATACTCGGTCACCTCAGGAGGCGAGATGGCGAAGAAGGTGAAGGACCCGGCCGATCCGGGACCGGACCTCGCCCTGTATCTGATCTACATCGGTTTCGCGGTGGTCGGCACCCTCTGGGTCGCACTGCATCTGGGCAACAAGCTGTCGACGGTGCCCCAGGACGTACCGATCAACCCGATCGCCTGCATCGCGAAGATTGCCCGCGGACAACTGACGTGGCCGACCGCTTCCACGGTGATCGTGCTGCTCGTCGTGCTGGTCGTCGCCGGCCTCGTGTTCGTGCGGCGGGAGATGAAGAAGCGCCGCAGCCGCGGGAAGCTGCCCGTCGACGACAAAGCCCAATACATGGGCAGCGGCGGGGCGATCGCGGCACTCACCGAGGCCGGGGTCCGGGACAAGGCCCAGCAACTGGGCGTCCGTCTCGGCTACGAGGATTCGCCCGGCGTGCCGATCGGTGTCGGGGTGATCGACGGTGTGATGCTGTTCGGCTCCTACGAGGATCTGCATCTCGACATCTGGGGTCCGCGCCAGGGTAAGACCTCCGCGCGTGTGATCCCGGCGATCCTGTCCGCGATCGGCCCGGTGCTCGTCACCTCCAACAAACGCGATGTGGTCGACGCGACCCGGGATGTGCGGGAGGGCAAGGGGTCTCGCACCTTCGTCTTCGACCCACAGGGCGTGGCGGGCGAAGAGCGTGCCCTCTGGTTCTGGGATCCGCTGGCCTGGGTGGACGCCCGGCACGAAGGATGTGAGATGCGGGCGGCTCGCCTCGCGGGGCACTTCGCCGACGCCGACGACGGTGGTGACGGTACGCCCGACAGCTTCTTCGACCCGGAGGCCGAAGATCTGCTCGCGGGCATGTTCCTCGCGGCAGCCGTGGCCAACCGGCCGATCACTCAGATATGGGACTGGGTGACGGATCCGACCGACACCGAATCGGTCCAGTTGTTGCGCGCTGCCGGACACCATTACGTGGCCTCGGGTTTGGCACAGCAGTACAACGCCGCCGAACGGCTCCGGGACAGCATTTTCGGTACGGCGAAGAAGATGGTGCGGTGCCTGAAGCTGTCGAATGTGCATCAGTGGGTGACGCCGGGCGCCGACCGTTACCAGTTCGACGAATGGGACTTCCTGAACCGCAATGGAACCCTGTACTGCCTGTCGCTGGAGGGGCGCGGTTCGGCCGGCCCGCTCGTCAGTGCTCTCACCGAGGCCGTCGTCGACGTCGCGATGCGCAAGGCGACCCACGAACATATGGGCCGGCTCTCCATTCCGCTGCTCGCCGTGCTCGACGAGGCGGCCAACATCGTGCGCTGGAAGGATCTACCGAAGCAGTACAGCCACTTCGGATCTCGCGGCATCGTCGTGATGACCGTTCTCCAGTCGTGGGCGCAGGGTGTGCGGTGCTGGGGGCAGGCCGGGATGGAGGCGCTGTGGGCGGCAGCCAATATCAAGGTGCTCGGACCCGGCGTCGACGATATGGCATTCCTGGCCGCGCGCTCCGAGGCAATCGGCGACTACGACTCCATCTCGTCGTCGGTTTCGGAATCGAAGGGCGGCAAGAGCTATTCGCGATCACTCGGCTCGTCCCGCACTCTCAACGCGAATGCGCTGGCGACCTTGCCGCGCGGGCGTGCCGTGGTGTTCTCCTCGGGGTCGCCGGCGGTGCTCGTGCGTACCGTGCCGTGGTGGGAAGGGGAGTACGCTGCCGAGGTGCGCAAGTCGATCGAACAGCATGATCCGCAGCGTCGCACGACCATGAGCGATCTCGTGGGCGAGCGGACCGTCCTCGACGGCGGATCGATGCCCGGTGAGCCGCCCGCGACGTATGGACAGCCCGAGGAGGTTCGCCCGCTGTGAACGACCAAACCGAGGCCAACGCCACGTACTACGCGAACGTGGGCGAATTCGTGGAGAGCTTCTTGAAAGACGTCTATCGGCGGCAGGTCACTGACCTCACCGATACGGTGTGGTGCCCGGAGTGGTGGAAGCACCCCGAGGCGGCATTGCGCCTCGACGCGCTGTGGCACGCATGGGAATATCTGCGTCAGGACGGCCAGACCGGAATGAGTGCCTGGTTTCTCGAGCATGCCGACCCGCATATGAGCAAGCTGTTCGATCCGCGCGGGCCGTTCAAGTACTGCAGCGTGCGCAACGGTCACAAGGACATGCTCAGTCCGCTCCCGACCAATCCGCCCCAGCGCGACCTGTTCGCCGATCCCAACGGGGCCGAGCTGTACAAGCGCTGATCCGCCGGACGGGGCCGCGATCTACCCAGGTTGTCGCGGAAACGACTGTGTCGCCCCCCCGTTCCGGGTTGGCGGCACAGTCGTGCGGGGGTCGATCAGCGCCCGCGTTCGCGCCCACGCTCGCGTTCGCGCATCCGATCGTCGTGTTCGCGCGCCCGGGTGACCCGAGGCGGCTCCGGGGGCCGGCTGCGAACGGCGGCCTGCGGTGGCTGGGCCTGGCTGACGTCCATGAGCATGCGCACCGCTGCCAGTTCGGGCGCGACTCCTACCCGGGACAGGTGGGCTGCGAGCGCCTGCCGACGTTCGGGGGAGTCGTACCGGGTCAGTTCCCGTTCGCGCGCCGGCCGGCGCTCGGTATGGGTGCGCGCGACCCGTGCACGTTCGCGGTCCTTCTCCAGCGAAATGCCTTGCGCCAGTGCCGGGCGCTCGAGCATCCGTGCCAATTCCAGGTTGCGCGGATCCTTCGCCTTGGCTTCGCGGGCCTCGCGCAGCAACCGCTCGCGGGTCTCCTTGACCCGTTCCTGGGTGACCTTCACGCGCGCTTCGGCTTCCCGCTGACCACGTTCGCGGGTGCGCAGTGCGACCAGTGTCGCAAGCTGCAACATTTGCCTCATCAAAGCCGCTGTCTCGCGGCCGATGTCGTCGAGTTCCTCGGCCATTGCCTGCTCCCCGATGCTGCAGTTGTCTCTGTGGACGATTCTGATGCTTCGTATCGGACTCCGCCACACGAACGGTCGATTCGCCGTGGCGGCGCCCCACCTTCAGCGCAGTCCGTTCTACGAGATTACCAGCGCGGAGCAGGGCAGCCTAACCCCGGATCCGGTCCATCGCAGGCGGATCCGGGGCCGCGCCGGGGGCTCAGCTCAGTTGCATCGTCTTCACCGTGACCGGCTGCTTCGGCGCGCCGTCGCCGGTCGAAGGATCCTCGACGCCGTCCTCGGCGATGGCGTCGAGCGTCTTCAGCCCGGCCTCGTCGACGGTGCCGAAGATGGTGTACTGCGGCGGCAGCTGGGAATCGCCGTAGACGAGGAAGAACTGGCTGCCGTTGGTGTCGGGGCCGCTGTTGGCCATCGCCACCACGCCGCGCTTGTACTGCACCGGAACGCGCTGCGCGTTGGGGTCTCCGGGGGCGAATTGGTCGGTCGGGTATTCGTTGGGGAAGGCATACCCCGGCCCGCCGTTGCCCTGACCGCTGGGATCGCCGCACTGCAGCACCTTCAGCCCCTCGCCGGTGGTCAGCCGGTGGCAGGGGGTGCCGTCGTAGAACTTCTGCTGCACCAGGCTCACGAAACTGTTGACCGTGCAGGGGGATTCACCCGCGTTGAGCGAAATGCCGATCGGCCCGCGGTTGGTGTCGATGGCGACCTTCGGGGAGCCGGTGGTCGAGACCTCGGTCTGCTCGGGCTTGTGCACCGGCTTGGCGGCCTGCCCCCCATCGGTGTAGGAGCAGCTCACGGTCGCGGTCTTCGGCTTGGCCTCCGGCGGCGCAGCGGCCTGCGGGGTGGACGAGAGCGAGGCGTCGGGGGTCTTGGCCGCGGCGCTGGGGGTGTCGTCGCCGCGGGTCAGGTAGTAGATCCCGACGCCGGCCGCGACGACCACGACCACACCGAGCGCCGATCCGGCGATCGCCAGCTGCTTACGCTTGCGCGCACGCTGCGCCTGTCGCTCCAGTCGGCGTTCCAGCTTGCGCTTGGCCGCCGCTCGTCGCTGTTCGTTGGTCGGCACTACCCGGTCCTCCCGTGTCGGTTGCGTATCGGCATAAGAGTGTGCCATCACTTCCTGAGACGACCCCTAACTTCCCCCGATCGTTCCGTACAATTGCGCAGCTCGGCTCGGTGGAGGGTGAACCGGTTGGACTTGCCGTGTCCGGGTGGGGGAAACTGGACCATTGTGACCAAGACCAGCAGCTTCACCGCCCCGAAAGGGATTCCGGATTATGTGCCGCCCGCCTCGGCGGAGTTCGTCGCGGTACGGGACGGACTCGTACGCGCCGCGCGACTGGCCGGATACGGGCATGTGGAGTTGCCGGTGTTCGAGGACACCGCGCTGTTCGCGCGCGGGGTGGGCGAATCGACCGATGTGGTCACCAAGGAGATGTACACCTTCGCCGACCGCGGCGAACGCAGTGTGACCCTGCGGCCGGAAGGCACCGCGGGCGTCATGCGGGCGGTGATCGAACACGGACTCGACCGCGGCCAGCTGCCGGTCAAACTGTGCTATTCCGGCCCGTTCTTCCGCTACGAGCGGCCCCAGGCCGGTCGCTACCGGCAGTTGCAGCAGGTGGGCGTGGAGGCGATCGGCGTCGACGATCCGGCGCTGGACGCCGAGGTGATCGCCGTCGCCGACGCGGGCTTCCGGTCGCTGGGACTCGAGGGCTTCCGGCTCGAGATCACCTCGCTCGGCGACGAGACCTGCCGGCCGCAGTATCGGGAACTGCTGCAGGAATTCCTGTTCGCGCTGCCGCTGGACGAGGACACCCGCCGGCGCGCCGAGATCAACCCGCTGCGGGTGCTCGACGACAAGCGCAAGGAGGTCCGCGCCCTGACCGCCGACGCGCCGCTGATGCTCGACCACCTCTCCGACTCCGCGAAGGCCCACTTCGAGCAGGTGCTGAGCCACCTGGACGCGCTCGGCGTGCCGTACGTGATCAATCCGCGCATGGTGCGTGGCCTGGACTACTACACCAAGACCACCTTCGAGTTCGTCCACGACGGCCTGGGCGCGCAGTCCGGTATCGGCGGCGGTGGCCGCTACGACGGGCTGATGGCGGAACTGGGCGGCCAGCCGCTGTCCGGGATCGGGTTCGGACTCGGCGTCGACCGCACCATGCTGGCGCTGCAGGCCGAGGGTAAGGCCGCGGGCGAACCGGCGCGGGTCGACGTATTCGGCGTGCCGCTGGGGGAGGCCGCGATGGCCCGGCTGGTCGTGCTCGCGGCCGAACTGCGCGCGGCCGGAATCCGGGTCGATCTCGCCTACGGTGGCCGCGGCGTGAAGGGCGCGATGAAGGCGGCCGACCGGTCCGGTGCGGCGTTCGCGCTGGTCCTGGGCGACCGTGATCTGGCCGACGAGCAGGTGGGTTTGAAGGACCTCGGCTCCGGTGACCAGCGTCAGATCCCGCTCGCCGAGGTCGTGGCGCAGGTGTCGGCGGCGCTGGCCGGGCAACGGTAGTACGGTCCGAGGATGTCTCGAATCCCGTGGCGCGCATCGGTTTCCGGTCAGCGGCCTGCCCGGCGCGGCGCGCGCGGATGAGCGCGGCCTCGTGAACGACGCGAATTCCGCGGCGCCGCAACCGGTCGGCCTCGACCTCATCGCCCCGGAGCTGTACGCGCCGATGCTGCGGCGGCTGGCGCTGGGCGCGATCGGCGCGGGTGTCGTCGTCGGCGTGGTGGTGGGGCTGGTCGTGAGCTGGCCGGCCGGTATCGTGGTCGGCGGGGTGCTCGGCGCGCCGACGGCGATCTACGCGCTGGCGGTCCGGCGGCGGCGAATGTGGTTGTCGGGCACGGTGATCGAGGCTCGGACGCTGGTGGGCCAGCGACGGCTCGACGTCGCCGCGGCGACAGGTGTCGAGGTGCTCGTGTACCCGGGGCGGTTGAGCCGGATCGCGCTGCGGATCACCGCCGGTGGCCGGACCCAGACCGTGCCGCTGGCGATGTACACCGATGCCGGCAGCGGACGCGAACTGCACATCCTGGGGTTGCGCACGCTCGCCGACGCGCTCTCGTCCGCGGAGCTGGCCGCCGCGCTGGCGTTGTCCGGATTGCTGGTCGGGCAGTTGCGGGCCGAGGCTCGTGACGCCGGGCTGGAGGAGCGGCCGCTGTATCGAGCGGTGAAACTGGTGCGGGCGCGCGACATCGTGCAGCCGGTGCGGCTGAGCGACAGCGATATCGCGACGCTGAGTCGGGATAGCGCAGCGTGAACGTCACGCTCCAGGCGAAACGGACGTAGTTCGCCGCTGCGGTGCGCGGCATGAACGATATGGGGTCACCGTCCGGTAACGAGCGCGGCCGTGGCGGCGCGGGCGGCCTTTTCGACATCCACCCCGGTCAGCAACTTTTCGGCTTACTCTGGCTCGGTCGAGGTTCGGTCGTATGGCGGGCCTGTGACCACACTGGTACCCGAACCGGCTTGGGTTTGACCTTTCGTGTCTAGTAATACTCCGGCGCGCAGCGAACACTGAGACTTGGAAGGTTTCCAGGATCGAAAAGAGTTCCAACGAAGGGTTCGTCATGCACACCATCAAATTCCGTAAAGCGGCCGCTGTTGCCGCCCTCGCAGTGGCCCTCGGCGCCGTCGTCGCCCCCGCCGCATCTGCCGCGAGCCCATCGAGCACCTCTCCGACGGCCAGCGATATCGACGGTTCCGTCGCGATCTGCTTCCCCTTGGGCAGTGTCGTCTGGTGCATCTGAGCTATCGCGAGAAGGGGTGCCGCCGGGGGGTGGCACCCCTTCCGCGTGTGCAGACGACGGGCGAGCCCGCCGGACGGATCATCGAAAACGATTGCGGGACGGTAGGGATCCGCTCGAGCTGTCTGGTTGCTCACGGTGAGGGGGTTCGGCCGGTGAGGGTCGTTAGGGTGAAGATCGAAGCCGACCGTCGAGTTCTCGTGAACAAGGAGTTGTCGTGAGCCATGCCGCCCGCACGCCCGTGACCGTCACCGTCACCGGAGCCGCCGGTCAGATCGCCTACGGGCTTCTGTTCCGCATCGCCTCCGGCGCCATGCTCGGGCCGCGGACACCGGTGCGCCTGCGGTTGCTGGAGATCCCGGCGGCCGTCGGCGCCGTCGAAGGGGTGGCGATGGAGCTCGAGGACGGCGCTTTCCCGCTGCTCGAATCGATCGACATCAGCGACGATCCGTGGGTGGGATTCGACGGCGCCTCGGTCGCCGTCCTGGTCGGCGCCCGTCCGCGCACCGCCGGGATGGAACGTTCGGATCTGCTGGCGGCCAACGGCCCGATCTTCACCGATCAGGGGGCGGCCATCAACGCCAGCGCGGCCGACGATGTGAAGGTGCTGGTGGTCGGAAATCCGGCCAATACCAACGCCTTCATCGCGATGAGCAACGCGCCCGACGTGCCCGCGGCGCGCTTCACCGCGCTGACCCGCCTCGACCACAACCGGGCCATCGCCCAGCTCGCGGCGCGCAGCGGCGCCCCGGGCTCGTCGATCACGCGAATGACGGTGTGGGGCAACCACTCCGCGACGCAGTATCCGGATATCAGCCACACCCTGATCGGCGGGCGACCGGCCGATCGCGTAATCGACGATCCGGCCTGGGTGCGCGAGACCTTCATCCCCACCGTCCAGCAGCGCGGTACTGCGATCATCGCCGCACGCGGAGCGTCCTCGGCGGCCAGTGCGGCGAGTGCGGCCATCGACCACATTCACGATTGGGTGCTGGGCACCGCGGCCGGTGACTGGGTGTCGATGGCGGTGCCTTCCGACGGCTCCTACGGGGTGCCGGAAGGGCTCATCAGTTCGTTCCCGGTGACGTGTGCCGGTGGTGAATACTCGATCGTGCCGGATCTGGAGATCGGCGAATTCTCGCGTGAGCGTATCGATCTCAGCGTCGCCGAACTCGCGGCCGAGCGCGAGGCGGTGATCGATCTCGGCTTCGCCAAGCGCGGCTGAGCCGATCGACCGCTCGCGCCGCCGATCACACCTTGGCGATGACCTTCTCCGCGTACTTCTCCAGATGCGCGATCTTGTCCGCGAGCGGTTCGGTGTCGTCGCCGGCGACGTACGGGTAGCGGAAGCCGACGATCACGTCGGTGACGCCCTTGTCCTCGAGCCGTTTGATGCCGTCGGTGGTGTAGGCGTCCAGCGAGGCCGCGTGGATCTCGAACGGCGTGGATGCGTCACGCTCGGAACGCAATTCGTTCAGCCGGGCGAGCATGCGGTCGAGATCCTCGGGGTCGCCGCCGGCGTGCATCCAGCCGTCGCACAGGCGCACGGCGCGTCGGAGCGCGGCATCGCTGTGCCCGCCGACGAGGATCGGGAGCGGTTCGGTGGCGCCCGGGGTGATCTTGATCTTCGGAATGTCGTAGAACTCGCCGTGGTATTCGAAGTACTCGCCGCGGGAGAGGCCACGGACGATTTCGATGCATTCGTCCATGCGCTTGCCGCGCCGCTCGAACGGCACGCCCATGATCTGGAAGTCCTCGGGCCACGGGCTGATCCCGACCCCCAGCGAGAAGCGGTTGCCGCTGAGGTAGGCCAGGGAGGCGGCCTGTTTGGCCACCAGCACCGGCGGGCGGATCGGCAGCTTCACCACGAAGGGCGTGAACCGCAGCGTGGTGGTCACCGCGGCCAGTGCCGCGGAGAGGATGAACGCCTCGATGAACGGCTTACCGTCGAGGAATTCCCGGTTGCCGTCCGGGGTGTACGGATAGGTCGAATCCGACTCCGCGGGATAGGCGACGCTGTCGGCGATGGTCATACTGTGGAATCCGGCCGCCTCCGCGGCCTGTGCCAGCGGTACGTAGTGCGCCGGATCGGTCATCGCCTCCGCGTAGGTGAAACGCATCGGTGGTCCTCTCGGGTGTTGCCGATATGAAACTAGAACAGATTCTAGTTGTGCTGGCGATCCTAGTGGGATAGGCAGTGCGTTGTCCCGAGTTCGACCACTGATCGGTCGAATGAACCTGTTCTAAGTCCGGCTCCCGACGCGGAATGGCCCGGACCATACGGTCCGGGCCATCCGGTGCGACGATGCGGCTGCCGCGCCGCGGCGATCAGAGCTGGTCGTTCTCGTAATCGCTGATGAGCTCGTCGGAATGGGTCTGGCCGATGACCTCGGGGGTGGTCTCTCCCAGCGGGCCGGTGAGGTCGGTGTTGCCGGTGAGGCTCTGGTAGTTCTGCACCGTGCGGCCGCGATCGTCGTCGGCGTTGCGCTGCCCGGCCGCCGGTGTGCCGCCGCCCATGAAACCCGAACCGGGCGTGCCCTGGCCGGGCGTACCGGGCATGCCAGGGCCGAACGGCATCCCGGGGATCCCGGGGCGGGCGCCGGGCATCGCGGACCCGAGGCCGGGCTTGGCCGCCGCGCCGCCACCGGAGGCGGTGGCGCCGAGTCCTCCGGTGAGGCCGCTCAGCGCGCCGCCGCCACTGCCGCTCATCGACCCCGGGTGCGCGCCGTTACCACCGAAGGCGCTGGCATGCGTCGAAGTCCCGGACAGCCCGGAACCGCTCAGGTCACCGAGACCGGCGGCCTGGGTGTCCGCGCCCCCGCCCGACAGGAGGCTCTGGGCCTGCTCCACGATGGGCTGTCCGACGTTCTGCGCCACCGCCTGCGCGGCATCGGCCGCCTGCGGTGCGTACTGGCCCGCGAGCTGGTTGACCACGTTCGCCAATTGGCCTGTGTAGCCCCCCAATTCGCCTCGGGTGGCGTTCACGATCGTGACCGCCTGGCCGAGATGTTCGGTGGCCGCGGCGATCAGCGTGGCCTGGCCCGGGGGAGTGAAGGCGACGGGCGCGAGCGCGCCGGCCTGGGTCGCGAAGGACTGGGCGACCTGAGTGAGCTGGACGTTGCCGCGCTGCACCACCGCCGCGGCTTCGTCGGTGAGTTTCGAGATGTCGAAGCCGCGCTGGCTGGCGTCCTCGCCGTGGGCCTGCACCTGCCGGCCCGCGGTCTGGGCGCTGGTGGCCGACTGGCCCTGCCAGACCTGCTCGACCGACTTCTTCGCACCCATACCGATCTGCATGGCGCTCTGGATGACCTGTGAGGACTGGCTGAGCAGATCGGCCGGATTGAGTGCCCCCATCACGCCGGTGCCGAAACTCGACAGCAGGTCGAGGAACGGCTTGAACAGCACGTCGATCCCCGGCAGCGCGGGCAGCGCCATACCGCTCATCAGCGCGGCCACCGGATCGGCGAACATCGGTGGCAGATTCGCCGGCACTGCCGCGGCGACCGGGGCAGCGGCCTGCTGGACCGCACCGGCGGCACCGTCGAGTGCGGCGGGCGCCTGATTCAGTGCGGCCTGGGCGCCGTCGAGCACATGCTGCGCGCCGGGTACCCCGCCGACCGCACCGGCGGCCTGATGCAACGCGTCGTGGCCCGCGCCGAGCAGCGGCGACGCGGCGTCGCCCAGCACTGCGGGGTGGCCGTCACCGGCATCGGGGGCGCCGGAACCCCCGCCGGGCAGGTGCGGAGCGCCGATTCCGTGGGAACCGTTGTCCTCGAACTCTTTCCGCGCGGTGGTGAAGGCCGGCGCCGAGGCGGGCGGCGTATCCGGCGGCAGCTGCGGGAGCGGAATGTCGGTGATCGGACCCTGCTGTGCGGCCGAGGCCGGCGTGGCGTCCGGGAGGGAGACCGGTGCGGCGGGCGCGATCGGTGAGGTGTCGGGCGCGGGGGCGGCCGGTGCGGCGATGACGCCGCTGTCGGTACCGGAACCGATGGTGTGCACCGATCAGCCTCCGATCGCGTTGCCGATGGCGCCCAGGGTGCCGGCGGCGGCTGCGTCGTTGTCGCCGAGGATCGCGACGGTGCCGAATGCGGACTGCCCCAAGTGATTACATTTGGCCGACAGATCGTTGACATCGCTGCAGTGCAAGACCTGCGCCGCCGCGAACATCGCCAGGTAGTCGGCCCCGATGAGCCCGAAGACGGGCGTCATCGCGGCGACGTGCGTCGCGGTATCCATATTGGCCGCGCCGGCGATTTCGGTTCCGATGCTCTGATGTGTCGCCCCGAACGCGCTGATCGCGCTCTGGTCGGCGGTGAGATCGCTCATCGAACTTGCCCCCCAATCATCGTGGTCAACTCAGTCGTCAACGTCGAACAAGCCTCGGCGACCGGGCGTCGACCGGAGGCTGGGCTGGGCTCAATATAACCGACCCGGCCGACGCGATTCGAGTCCGACAAACTAGAACTTGTTGCAAATTAGAACGGGTTCTATATTCTCGTCGCATGAAGGTCGCAGTCACCGGCGCAGCCGGCTTCCTTGGCACGAATCTGCTTCACCAGCTGGTGGAGCGCGGTCACGAAGTGGCCGCCATCGATCGGGTTCGGCCCTCCGGCGCAACGGATCCGAGTGTGACCTGGGTGAGCGGCGACGTGCTGGACCCGGCATCGATGCGTTCGGCTCTGGCCGGAGCGGAGGTGGTCTACCACCTGGTCGCCGTGATCACCCTGGCGCATCGCAACGACCTGGCCTGGCGGGTGAACACCGAAGGTGTGCGCGTGGTGGCCGAAGCCGCGCTGGCGGTCGGCGCCCGGCGCATGGTGCACGCCAGTTCGATCCACGCCTTCAACCAGTACAGCTGTGGTGGCCGCATCGACGAGAACGCGCCGCGCTCCGTCGATCCGGCGTTGCCCGTCTACGACCGATCCAAATTCCAGGGCGAGGTGGAATTGCGTGCGGTCGTCGATCGGGGTCTGGACGCCGTGATCTGCAATCCGACCGGCGTCTACGGCCCGGTCGACCACTCCGATTCCCGGATCAACACGACGCTGTGGGATGCCGCGCGCGGCCGGGTGCCGGTGATGATCGGCGGCGGATTCGATCTGGTCGACGTGCGTGACGTCGCCACCGGCCTGATTCTCGCGGGCGAGCGCGGGCGTACCGGCGAGAACTATCTGCTTTCCGGGGCAATGGTGACGATGCTCGAGGTCACCCAGCTCGCCGCCCAGGTCAACGGGAAGCGGGGGCCGCGCTTCGCCATTCCGGCCAAGGTGATCTCCGGGGCGCTACCGGTGCTGGAACCGATCGGGAAGATGCTCGGCAGCGACCGGGTGTCGCGGGCGGCGATGGGAGCGCTGCTGTCGGCACCCGAGATCGACGGGACCAAGGCGCGGACCGAACTCGGCTACCTGCCGCGTCCGACCGAGGAAACCGTGCGTGACCTGGTGGCCTTCTACAAGGGCGAGCCGGTGCGTACGGTCGCGAGCAGCATGGCCTGACGGTCCTTCCGGGACGGCGCCGCGGCATGAACGGGGTGCGGGCGTGGCGCTGTCCTTGACATCGTATCGAACGGGTGTTCGACTGGACGGGTGCGATGGCAGAACCAGAACCCGGCAGCCGATGACGGCGCGCTCCCAGGGCTGGAGCGTGCCGGATTCGTCCGCAGCGTGCAGACGCCGGACTTCGAGGGCGTCACCTTCCATGAAGTGCTGTGCAAGAGTGCGCTGAACAAGGTGCCGCAGCGTTCGGCGGTGCCGTTCGAATGGACGATCAATCCGATGCGCGGCTGTTCACACGCCTGCAGGTACTGCTTCGCCCGCCCCACCCACGAATATCTGGACCTGGATGCCGGGCGTGATTTCGACACCCAGATCGTGGTGAAGACGAACGTGGCCGCGGTGCTGCGCCAGGAATTGCGCCGCCGCTCGTGGCGGCGCGACCCGGTCGCGCTGGGCACCAACACCGATCCCTACCAGCGGGCCGAGGGGCGTTACCGCCTGATGCCGGGGATCATCGCCGCCCTCACCGACGCGGATACGCCGTTCTCCATCCTCACCAAGGGCACGCTGCTGCGGCGGGACCTGCCACTGTTGGTGGAAGCGGCCCGGGTGGTCCCGGTGAGTCTGGCGGTGTCGATCGCGACGGTCGACGAGGAACTGCATCGCGCGGTCGAGCCGGGTACGCCCGGCCCCCGGGCGCGGCTGGAACTGGTGCGGTCGCTGGCCGAGGCCGGATTCGACGTGAACGTGATGGTGGCTCCCGTCATCCCGTATCTCACCGACGACGTCGACCATCTACATCGATTACTCGGCGCGATCGCGGCGTCCGGCGGGGCGCGGGCCACCGTGCTGCCCATGCATCTGCGCGGAAGTACCCGGGGCTGGTTCCTGGAATGGCTGGCCGAACATCACCCGGCGCTGCTGCGGCGATACCGGCAGTTGTACGGTCGTGGGGCGTACGTCACACCGGAGTACTCTGCGTGGTTACGGCAGCGAGTGGATCCGCTGCTGGCCCGGTATCGGCTCGATCGGCACCGGGACCTACCGGCGCGGGGCCGGGCCGCCGGCCCCTCCGAGCCGGACGGTGACGTGCAGGCAATACGGTCCGACCCGCAGTTGGCGTTGTTCGGTTGATCGCTCCGCCGGATACCGGCGGACCACCGGCCCCTGGGGGCCCGGTCGCTCGCGGCCGAAATTCGTTGTACCGCATGCTCGGCGGGTTGTTCGTTCCACGGATTCTCCGGCGAGCCGCGGAGTAACTTGGCGTGTGGTACCTCATCCCTACGAGGAAGTGATGCAGGCGCATGGTGTCGAATCAGGGCGTTGACAGCCCCACCGGCAGCGAAAAATTGGAGAAGGTCGTCATCCGCTTCGCCGGTGATTCCGGCGACGGTATGCAGCTGACCGGAGACCGATTCACCCACGAGGCGGCCGCCTTCGGCAACGACCTCGCCACCCAGCCGAATTTTCCGGCCGAGATCCGCGCACCCCAGGGCACACTCCCCGGTGTGTCGTCGTTCCAGATCCAGATCGCCGACTACGACATCCTCACCGCCGGCGATCAGCCCGACGTGCTGGTGGCCATGAATCCGGCCGCGCTCAAGGCGAACATCGATGATCTGGCGCGAGGCGCGACGGTCATCGTCAATACCGACGAATTCACCAAACGCACCCTCGCGAAGGTCGGCTACGAACGAGATCCGCTGACCGACGACAGTCTCGGCGACTTCGTGGTGCACCGGGTGCCGATGACGTCGCTGACACTGACCGCCACCGAACCGGCCGGGGTCGGCAAGAAGGACGGCCAGCGCGCGAAGAACATGTTCGCCCTGGGGCTGCTGTCGTGGATGTACGGCCGCCCGCTCGGCGGTACCGAGGCCTTCATGCGCGAGAAGTTCGCCGCCACACCGGAAATCGGCGAGGCGAACGTGCTGGCGTTCCGGGCCGGCTGGAACTACGGCGAAACGACCGAAACCTTCGCCACCACCTACGAAGTCGCGCCCGCCGCGTTGCCGCCCGGCACCTACCGGCAGATCACCGGCAATACCGCCCTCGCCTACGGTGTGATCGCGGCCGGGCAACTGTCCGGGCTGCCGGTCTTCCTGGGCACTTATCCGATCACTCCGGCCTCCGACATCCTGCACGAACTCAGCAAACACAAGAACTTCGGCGTCACCACCTTCCAGGCCGAGGACGAGATCGCGGGAATCGGTGCGGCACTGGGTGCTTCGATCGGTGGCGCGCTCGGCGTGACCAGTACCTCGGGTCCCGGGCTGGCGCTCAAGAGCGAGACCATCGGCTTGGCGGTGATGACGGAACTGCCGCTGGTGATCATCGACGTCCAGCGCGGCGGCCCCTCGACCGGCCTGCCCACCAAGACCGAACAGGCCGATCTGCTCCAGGCGCTGTACGGGCGCAACGGCGAATCGCCCGTCGCCGTGGTGGCGCCGCGCTCGCCGGCGGACTGTTTCGCGGCCGCGGTGGACGCGGCGCGGATCGCGCTCACGTACCGCACCCCGGTTCTGCTGCTGTCCGACGGTGCCATCGCCAACGGCTCCGAGCCGTGGTCGATTCCACGGGTCGGCGACCTCGAGCCGATCGACCCCGCATTCGAACCGCCGGCGGAAAAGGACGCCGCGGGCGGGCACCCGTTCCAGCCCTACGCGCGCGACCCGGAAACCCTCGCCAGGCCACTGGCCAGGCCCGGAACCGCCGGTCGCGCTCACCGGATCGGCGGCCTGGAGAAGGCCGACGGCAGCGGCAACATCTCCTACGATCCGGCCAACCACGAACTGATGGTCCGCCTGCGTCAGGCGAAGATCGACGGCATCGCGGTCCCCGACCTCGAGGTCGACGACCCCGACGGCACCGCCGAGCTGCTGCTGATCGGCTGGGGCAGTTCCTACGGCCCGATCGGTGAGGCATGCCGTCGGGCGCGCCGCCGCGGCGTACCGGTCGCACAAGCCCATCTGCGCCACCTCAACCCGCTACCGGCCAATACCGGCGAGGTGTTGCGCCGCTATCGCCGGGTGGTCGTGCCGGAGATGAACGGCGGCCAGCTGGCGTTGCTGCTGCGCGGCAAATACCTGGTCGACGTGCAGCCGTGGACGAAGGTGGCCGGGACCGCCTTCTCCGCGCAGGAGCTGGTCGGCGTGATCGACGCGGCACTGGACGGATCCATCGGCGAGCTGGAACAGAACAAGGCCTTCGATGCCCGGGCCCGGGCGACCTATCGCACGACAGGGGGATACCGATGACCATCATCGACACCTCGCTCATCGGCGCCGATCTCGGCCTGACCGGCGTCTCCGGGGTACCCGGTGCGGACGGGCCGCAGAAGGTGAAGGACTTCACCTCCGATCAGGAGGTGCGCTGGTGTCCCGGATGCGGTGACTACGTCATTCTCGCGACCGTGCGCGGTTTCCTCGCCGAGCTGGGCCTGCGGCGGGAGAATTTGATGTTCGTCTCCGGCATCGGATGTTCCAGCCGGTTCCCGTACTACCTGGACGCCTACGGTATCCACTCCATTCACGGCCGTGCCCCGGCGATTGCCACCGGACTCGCGGTGACCAGGCCGGATCTGTCGGTCTGGGTCGTCACCGGCGACGGTGACGCCCTCTCGATCGGCGGCAATCACCTGATCCACGCGCTGCGCCGCAACGTGAACATGACGATCCTGCTGTTCAACAACCGGATCTACGGCCTGACCAAGGGCCAGTACTCACCGACCTCCGAACCGGGGAAGGTGACCAAGTCGACGCCGCTCGGCTCGATCGACCACCCGTTCAACACGCTGTCGGTGGCGCTGGGAGCCGAGGCGAGTTTCGCCGCGCGCGCCCTCGACTCCGACCGCGCCGGTCTCACCGAGGTGCTGCGCGCCGCGGCCGAGCACCGCGGCACCTCGTTCGTGGAGATCCTGCAGGACTGCCCGATCTTCAACGACGGCTCCTTCGACGCGCTGCGCCGCGACAACGCCGAATCCCACCTGATCCGCTTGCGGCACGGGGAACCGATCCGCTTCGGCGCGGACGGCGAATTCGCGGTGGTGCGCAACGGTTTCGGGCTCGAGGTGGTCGCTTCGTCGGAGGTCGCCGAGAGTGAAATCGTGGTGCACGACGCCCAGTGCGAACGGTCCGAATACGCCTATGCGCTCTCGCGGTTGACCTCCCAGGATCTGACTCACGTCCCGATCGGCATCTTCCGCGACGTCACCCGTCCCACCTACGACGACGGCGTCCGGGCGCAGACCGCGGTGGCGGTCGAACGCGCACCGGTCGGACCGCAGTCGCTGCAGGATCTGCTCAACGGCCGCGAGACCTGGACCGTCGGCTGATCGAAGGGACCGGCGGCCCACAACGATTGCGCCCCTGAGCTTTTCGGCGCCCGATCGCGAGTTCGCGATCGGGCGCCGTAGGATCCGGGATCAGCGATCGGCGACGAACGCGTCGACCAACTTCTTGCACAGGTCCGCGAAGCGGGTGCGGTCTGCCTTCTGGGCGTCGGTGAGTCCGTCGGTGCCGCCGGGGGAGTACACCACCAGGTGCACGTCCTGGTCGGGTGTGGCGCCCAGGAAATCGAGCAGGGTGGACCCGCCGCTGCCGTCGGTGGGCATGCCCAGATCCGCGGCGGCCAGTTTCTTCGCCTCCTCGGCGGCGGCATGGACCGCGTCGAGGGAGACGTGTCCGTTGCGCTGCCGCGGCGCCTTGTCGGCGGGGCGGTCCGGATCGGCGGCGTCGGGGCTGTTCACCGCATGCCCGTCCGAATAGACGAGCAGCGTCGGTGCCGGCGTCACCCCGGCGTGCTCCCCGCCCGGAATCGTGGTCAGCGCCACCGACAGTCCGGCCGCCGGTTCGTCGGCCACGGCCGTCATCGCGCCGCCGACCACGGTCAGTGCCGCGGCGCAGACCGCCACCGCCGCCCGCACACCCGGCACTGTTCGTCTCGCACCACCGATAACCCGCATGTCGTTCACTCCTGCCCTCCACCCGTCCCGGTCTCGCCGATCATTGTGCCCGCACCGCTGCCGGCATCCGCCCGACCCGCCCGTTCGAATGCGCGCCCGCCCCCGCTCAGCGCAGTGCCGGCGGATTGTTCAGATCCGGTGCCGAGAAGGTGTCACATGCCGCGACCTGGCCGTTCCGGTAGCCGGTCAGGAACCACTTCTGCCGCTCGTTCGACGAACCGTGCGTCCACCCTTCCGGATTCACCCGTCCGGTGGCGGCCTTCTGGATCCGGTCGTCGCCGACCGCCGCCGCGGCCGAGAGCGCGTCTTGAATGTCGCTGTCGGACAACGGCTTCAGCAGCGGCTGTGAACCGCCGGGGGCCGGTGTCTTGTCCGCGTAGCTCGCCCACAGGCCCGCATAGCAGTCGGCCTGCAATTCGAGGCGAACCGATCCGGAATCGGGGCCCTTGGGATCGCGCTGCGCGCGGCCGCTGTCGCCCAGCAGGTTCTGGATGTGATGGCCGAATTCGTGCGCCACCACGTACTCCTCGGCCAGCGGACCACCCGCCGCCCCGAACTTGTCCCGCAGCTCCTGGAAGAACCCGGTATCGAAATAGGCCTTGCGGTCCGCCGGACAGTAGAACGGGCCGACCGCGCTGGTCGCGTTGCCGCATCGGGTGGCGACCGACCCGGTGAACAGCGTCACGCCGGGTTTGGTGTACTGCACCCTGGTCTGACGCGGCAGGACCCCGCCCCAGACGCCGTCGAGACTCTGCGCGGTCAGCACCACCCGGCACTGTGCGTAGCGGTTCGCATCACCGTTGGTTTTGCAGACGGAGGTGTCGACGCCGCCGGTCTGCGTCCCCGAGGTTCCGCTGCCGAGCAGATTGCCCGGATTCACACCGAACAGCACCGCGAGAATCAGCACGATCAAGCCACCGCCACCGCCCAAGGCGAGCTTGGGGCCCATTCCACCGCCGGTGGAGACCCGGTCCGGATCGATATCCATACCTTCGTTGAAGGTCATCGTTGCTGCTCCTGTGGATCGAGTGGGCTGCTCGGCGCTCGGTCAGCCGAAACAACCTCTACAGCTTGGCATGAGCGTCCGCGGCTCGGGGGACGAGTGGCGTCGTGTCCTCCGAGTGACACGGGGAGTCGGATATCGGTTTCCGTCCGGCCGACGCGCCTCACTACCATGGGGGCGCACCAGGTCATCCCGTGCCAGGTGCACCGTGTCGTCGAAAGGATTCCCGTGCTGCGCACCCACTTGGCTGGTTCGCTGCGAAGCGAGCACGCCGGTCTGACCGTCACCCTCACCGGCTGGGTGGCCCGGCGGCGAGACCACGGTGGCGTGATCTTCATCGATCTGCGCGATGCGTCGGGGGTCGCGCAGGTGGTCTTCCGCGAGGGTGTGCCGGCCGAACAGGCCCACAAGCTGCGGGCGGAGTACTGCGTGCAGGTCACCGGTGTGGTCGAGGGACGTCCGGACGGCAGCGAGAACCCGAACCTGCCCACCGGTGCGATCGAGGTGAACGTCACCGAACTCGTGGTGCTCAACGAGGCCGCGCCGCTGCCGTTCCAACTCGACGAGCAGCCCGGCGAAGAGGCGCGCCTGAAGTACCGCTACCTCGATCTGCGCCGCGAGGGCCCCGCGCATGCCATCCGGCTGCGGTCGAAGGTCAACGCCGCGGCCCGCGAGGTGCTGGCTCAGCATGCGTTCGTCGAGGTCGAGACCCCGACGATGACGCGGTCCACCCCCGAGGGCGCGCGTGACTTCCTGGTGCCCGCCCGGCTGCAGCCCGGCAAGTTCTACGCCCTGCCGCAGAGCCCGCAGCTGTTCAAGCAGTTGCTGATGGTCTCGGGGGTGGAGCGGTACTACCAGATCGCCCGCTGCTACCGCGACGAGGATTTCCGCGCCGACCGCCAGCCCGAATTCACCCAGCTCGACCTGGAGATGAGCTTCGTGACCCAGGAGGACGTGATCCTGCTGGCCGAGGACATCCTGGTCGCGCTGTGGAAGCTGGTCGGCCACGAGATCCCCACGCCGATTCCGCACATGACCTACGCGGAGGCGATGCGCCGCTACGGCAGCGACAAACCCGATCTGCGCTTCGGCATCGAGATCACCGAATGCGCCGAGTACTTCAAGGACACCTCCTTCCGGGTCTTCCAAGCGCCGTATGTCGGCGCGGTCGTGATGCCGGGCGGAGCGAGCCAGCCGCGGCGCCAGCTCGACGCCTGGCAGGAATGGGCCAAGCAGCGCGGGGCGAAGGGCCTGGCCTACATTCTGATCGGTGAGGACGGCACCCTCGGCGGCCCGGTCGCCAAGAACCTGTCCGACGCCGAACGCGAGGGCCTGGCCAAGCACGTCGGCGCGGCGCCGGGCGACTGCATCTTCTTCGGCGCCGGAGAGGCGAAGTCGAGCCGCGCGCTGCTGGGCGCGGCGCGTGGCGAGATCGCGCGCAAGTGCGGACTCATCGACGAGGACGCCTGGGCATTCGTGTGGATCGTGGACGCGCCGATGTTCGAGCCGGCCGCCGACGCCACCGCGAGCGGCGATGTGGCACTCGGACATTCGGCCTGGACCGCGGTGCACCACGCGTTCACCTCGCCGAAGCCGGAGTCCATCGACACCTTCGACACCGATCCGGGCTCGGCGCTGGCCTACGCCTACGACATCGTCTGCAACGGCAACGAGATCGGCGGCGGCAGTATCCGCATCCATCGCCGCGACGTGCAGGAGCGGGTGTTCAAGGTGATGGGCATCAGCCACGACGAGGCGCAGGAGAAGTTCGGATTCCTGTTGGACGCCTTCGCCTTCGGCGCGCCGCCGCACGGTGGAATCGCCTTCGGCTGGGACCGCATCACCGCGCTGCTGGCCGGAGTGGATTCGATTCGCGAGGTCATCGCGTTCCCGAAGTCCGGCGGCGGCGTCGACCCGCTGACCGAGGCCCCGGCGCCCATCACCGCGCAGCAGCGCAAGGAAGCCGGCCTCGACGTGGTGCTCGACGAGCACGGCAAGCCGAAGGCCTGATCCCGAACGGGATGTGCCGCCGCGGTTGTGGGCGCTCGCGGCCGCGCACCGGTTAGTCTGCAGATCGTCCGGCGCCATCCGGTGCCGGACGATCGTGCCGAGGACAGGGGACTGGGGTGCTGCACCTGCGGGCGGTCTGCCCACCGGAGTCGACCGACGCCGCGGTGACCGCGCTGCGGGCCGAACCCGGCGCCACGCTCATCACCGTGCAGCGCGGCGCCTCGGTCGAGCCGCCCGGTGATCTCGTCCAGGCCGATATCGCTCGCGAATCGGCCAACGATGTGCTGGCCGGTCTGCGTGGGCTGGGCATCGGCGACTACGGCGGCATCATGCTCTCGCCGGTGGAAACGGTGCTGTCGGCGCCGGCCGACCGCGCGGTCGAGGCGGCGCCGGGCGATCCGTCGGATGCGATCGTCTGGGAGGAGTTGCTCGCCCAGACCCACGAGGAATCGACGCTCAACCCCACCTTCCTGGCCTTCATCACGATCGCATGCCTGTTGGCCGTCGTCGGTGTGGCCACCGATTCGCCGGTGACGGTCGTCGGCGCCATGGTGGTCGGACCCGAGTTCGGGCCGCTGGCCGCCGTCGCGGTCGCGGTGGTGCGCAGGGACTTCCGCCTCGCCCGCCGCTCGATTCTGGCTCTGCTGATCGGCTTTCCGGTGGCGATGGGTATCGCGACGCTGGCGTCGCTGGTGTGGGAACAGTTCGGCTGGATCACCGTCGACCGCATCCACGCCATCCGCAACGTGGACTTCATCTATGAGGTGGGCCCGTTCTCGCTGGTGGTGGCGCTGCTGGCGGGTGCGGCGGGGATGATGTCGCTGGTGACCGCGAAATCGGCGGCGCTGGTCGGCGTGTTCATCTCGGTGACGACGATTCCGGCGGCCGGTTTCGCCGCCGTCGCCGCCACCGTCGGCGAATGGCACAAGGCATTCGAGTCGATCGGCCAGCTGGGCGTGAACATGGTCGGCATCGTCGTGGCGGGCATCATCGTGCTGCAATTGCGTCCCCATCACGGGCACGCGCTCGGCCCGCCACGCCCGCAGCGACGGAACATCCTGTCGCGCCGGTGGTTCGGCGGCGACGAATGAGACCGCTCAGGCGATCAGGCCGCCGGTGAGCATCCGGTAGGAGTAGGTGACCGCGATGACGGTGAGCGGACCCACCACCAGCAGGCCGATGCCGCACAGCGCCGTGGCGACGATCGTCAGCGCGGCGACTGTCAGGGCCAGCAGCAGCGTCGGCACGAAATTCGAGACCACCAGCTGCACACTGGATTTGATCGCGCTGAACGGATCGAGATCCTGGTCGATGACGTAGTGCAGCGAGAACATGCACAGATAACCCACGACGAGTGCCGGCACGATGCACAACACCGCGCCGACGCAGGCCGCCACGAAGACCAGCAGAGCGGTGATCAGCACGTTACCGGCGTTGACGAAGCTGAAGAAGGACGCGAAATCCGGTGGCGTGCCGTCGGTTTCGTACAGCGCGCCGCGGATCATCGCCGCCTGCAGCAGCCAGACCACGACCGCGGCGAGCAACCCGATCAGCACCACCGGCATCAGTGAGTTCATCTGCGTGACGTTCACCACCACCGTCACCATCAGGTAGGCGACGAATCCGACGAGCGTGATCGCGACCCACGGAATCGGATTGGCGCGGAAGCGATCCCACGCGAAGCTGAGCGCCCGGCCGATATTGAGCGCCGGCGCCCCGGCGTACCCCGGCGGCGGGCCGTACCCGGGCGGGCCCTGCGGCGGCATGCCGTTATCCGGTGCGCCCCAGGCCGGGTCGGCGGGCGGCGGATAGGCACCCGGCGGGACGCTGCCGGGCGGGCCGTAGGTGGGGCCGGGCTGCCCGTGCGCTCCGGGTGGCGGCGCCACCGGGGGTACCCCGCCCGGGGTGCCCTGGGGCGGCTCGCCCGGAGCGCCGTACTGTGGGCTGCCGTACTGCGGTGCGCCGGAGCCCTCGAACTGCGGATATCCCGCGGCTCCGGCCATTTCGGGCCGGCCCGGCGTTGCGGAATGTTCGCCTGGCCCGGCGCCGGGTCGTGCGGGCCCGGTGGGATGCTGCCCGGGCCGGCTCTCCGGTCGCCGTTCACCGCCTTCGCCGGTGTCGCGGGGTGCGGACTGCGGGGAGTCGGTCATCGTCGGACCTTTCGAATCACCTGGGTTCTGGTGCGGCACACTGCAGTTGAGATTTCGACACAACCGGACACGGCCGGGCGTGTCAAGCGGCGGGCCGCGGCATCGGGCCGGATCCGTGACCCGGCCGACGATGAGCGTAATGAGCATCTCGGTCCGGTCGCAGTCGCTCGGCGGGGACACGCCGACGACGCGCGAAAGGTTGCCGATCCGCTCGCTGAAAGTGACCTGGAGCGAGTAACTTGGTTGGCGATGACCGCACTATTGGCCGAACGCGCCGCCGAAGTCGTGTCCGCGGCACAACAGTTGCTCACGAAGCGCATGGGTGCTGCGGTGAAGCTGAGCGATCCGATCGAACTCAGCGGCAGTGGCAGGACGACGGTGCTGCGCGTACGCGTGGCGGAGAACTCGTTCTCACTTCCTCGCACCCTGATCGTCAAGCAGGTCCGTGGCGCCGCAGAGGAGCGCCGGATCGGCGGGCTGGCGCCCGGGGTCGCGAGCATCGATTCGGCGTTCCTGCGGGAGGCGGTGTCCTACCAGTTCACCACCGCGCTCAGCAGCGAGCACCGTCCCGGCGCCTATCTGCTGGCACACAGCCTGCCGGATCGGCTGCTGATCCTCAGCGATCTGGGCGAGAACATGTCGCTCACCTCGGTGCTGCAGACCGGCGCCGAACCCGCCACCCGCAACGCCCAGATGGCGTTCGCGCAGGCGCTGGGCCGTATGCACGCCGCCACGGTCGGCCGGGAGGCCGATTTCGTGGCGCTACTGCGGCGGGTAGAGGTCGTGCACCGGGTCGACGGCATCGCTCAGCAGGCCGAGGCCGCGATCGGCGAGGTCCCCGGAATGCTGGCCCGCGACGTCGGCATCGAGGTGCCGGGCGAGATCGCGGAACGCATCGTGCGGGGCAATCGCCTGTTCTCCGCGGGCCGCTTCCGCGCGTTCAGCCCCTCCGACCTGTGTCCGGACAATGTGATCCTCAACGACGAGGGTGCCCGGTTCCTCGACTACGAATGGGGTGGTTTCCGCGACGCCACCCTCGACATCGCCTATGCGCTGGTCTCGTTCCCGGGCTGCCTGTGCGATTTCGAACTCTCTCGCGAGCGTGCGCATCAGATGGTCGAGGCCTGGCGCTCGGAGGTCGTGGGCGTGTGGCCCGCGCTCGCCGACGACGACCTGCTGGCCGAACGCATCCTCGAGGCCCGGCTCATCTGGGTGTGGCTGACGACCTTCTGGTTCCTGCCCGCCGATCACACCCGCATCGCCGCGGCCCGCGAACACGGCCTGTCGGTGCCGCGCTCGGCGGCGCTGATCAACCGCTGGGCGGCGTTGGCCGAGGATGCGCGCTGCACCGGCGACGACACACTCGGCGACTTCGCCGAGCATGTCTCCGCCACCCTCGAGGAACTCTGGGAGAAGTGAGTCAGCGGGCCGGTCGCGGTCCGACGATCGAGGCCCGTTCCATGATTCGCGTCTGCGGCCAGTAGTCGCTGGCGGCGTAGTGCTGCACGGCCCGGTTGTCCCAGAAGGCGACGGTGTCGGGCTCCCAGTGCAGCCGCACCTGATGTTCGGGGTAGTCGGCCTGGCGGCAGAGCCGGTCCAGCAGGTCGTGGCTCGCCTCGGGATCCATGCCGTCGATCCGGTCCACGAAGATCCGGTTGACGTACAGGTGCCGGCGTCCGGTCTCCTCGTGCGTGCACACCACCGGGTGGCTGACCGGCGGATGCTGGGCGCGCATCGCCTCCTGTGCCTCGGCGGTCTGCCCGCGGCCGAAGGCGCGGGTGTAGTCGTGGGTCGCGGTGAGGTCGTCGATCCGGTTCCGCGTCTCGGCATCGAGGGCCTCGTAGGCGGCGTACATATCCGAGAACAGCGTGTCGCCGCCGATCTCGGGAACGGCGACGGCGTGCAGGATCGCGCCCATCGACGGCTGCGGCCGCCAGGTCACGTCGTGATGCCAGATGTTCTCGACGCCCGCCATGGCCGGCGTCTTCTCGAATCGGACCAGTTCCGGCTGCTCGGTGTTGGACGGGATGAACGGATGCACCTCGAGGGTGCCGAAGCGCGCCGCGAACGCGACGTGGCGGGCGGGCGTCAGCGGTTGCTCGCGGAAGAACAGCACCTTGTACTCGTGCAGCGCCCGGCGCAGTTCGGCGATCACCTCCGCGGGCAGCTCGCGGGTCAGATCCACGCCGCTGATCTCCGCGCCGAGGGTGACGCCCACCTGCCGGGCGTCGAAATGCTGCCAGCGCAGCGTGGACAGGCGGTCGCGTTCGGCGACCAGGTGGGTGAACGGGCCCGCGATCAGCGGGAATCCCGGCAATGGAAACGAGCTCACGGGGTAGTGCGTACGCGGTTCGGTCTGCGCGGTGGTGGTCTGCGTCATGGCGGTTCCTCGAGCGATCGGACGACTGTAGTCAATTGACTACACCGGTATTCGCTACTGTAGCCCGATGTCCGAGAACCCGCCATCGACTCCGCGTCGCCACGACTCCGGCACCGGACCGGTCGGTCGCGACGCGGTCGTCGCGGCGGTCACCGAGGCCGCTGCCGACCTGTTCGCCGAACGCGGCCCGGCGGCGACCTCGATCCGCGACATCGCCGACCGTGCGGGGGTCAACCACGGCCTGGTGTTCCGGCATCTCGGTGCGAAGGACAAGCTCGTCGGGGCCGTGCTGAGCTATCTCGGTGAACAATCGGGCGTACTGGCCGCCGCCGGACAGCTCACCGCCACCGATCCCCGGCTGCGCCGGCATCTGACCGTGCTGGCCCGCTGCATCCTCGATGGCTATCAGGTCGGTGAGCTGCAAGAACAGTTCCCGGTGATGGCGATGCTCATCGAGAATCTCCGGCCGCAGATGGACAGCGACCGCGCCGCCGGACTGGCGGTGGCACATCTGGCCGCCTTCGCCATGGGCTGGCAACTGCTCGAGCCGTTCCTGCGCAGCGCGGCGGGCCTGCGCGAGCTGACCGACGCCGAACTGCGCGCGTCGATCGAGGCGCAGGCCGCCCGGATCCTGCGGCCCGACCCCACCTCGCCCTGAATGTCGGTGCTCATCGGTACCGTCGAGGCGTGAGCGAAGGGTTGTTCGAGGCGCCGGAGGTGGAGGAAGTGTCCGAGGCAGCCGCCGCACTGCCACCGGCGGGCCGGATGTCGCCGCTGGCGGTGCGGATGCGGCCCGCGAGCCTGGACGAGGTGGTCGGCCAGCAGCATCTGCTCGGCCCCGGATCGCCGCTGCGCCGGTTGATCGAGGGGTCGGGTGCGGCATCGGTGCTGCTCTACGGCCCGCCCGGGACGGGCAAGACGACGCTGGCCGCGCTCATCTCGACCGCGACCGGCCGTCGTTTCGAGGCGCTCTCGGCGTTGTCGGCGGGCGTCAAGGAGGTGCGCGCGGTCATCGAGCTGGCGCGGCGGCGGCTGCTCGCGGGGGAGCAGACCGTGCTGTTCATCGACGAGGTGCACCGGTTCTCCAAAACCCAGCAGGACGCCCTGCTGGCCGCGGTGGAGAACCGGGTGGTGCTGCTGGTCGGGGCGACCACGGAGAACCCGTCGTTCTCGGTGGTGTCGCCGCTGCTGTCGCGGTCGCTGGTGTTGCAGTTGAAGTCGTTGTCGGACAACGATATTCGCACCGTCCTGCGTCGTGCGATCGACGACGAGCGAGGTTTGGCCGGGCACTACACCGTCACCGAGGCGGCGCTCGACCACATCGTCCGCATCGCCGGCGGCGACGCGCGTCGATCGCTGACCGCCCTGGAGGCCTCGGCGGAATCCTCGCTCGACGGCACGGTGGACGTGGATCTGGTGGAGGCCAGCGTCGACAAGGCCGCCGTGCGCTACGACCGCGCCGGCGACCAGCACTACGACGTGATCAGCGCGTTCATCAAATCGCTGCGGGGATCCGATGTCGACGCGGCGCTGCACTACCTGGCCCGGATGATCAGCGCGGGCGAGGATCCGCGCTTCATCGCGCGGCGATTGATGATCCAGGCGTCCGAGGACGTCGGCATGGCCGATCCCAGCGCCCTGCAGACCGCGGTCGCCGCCGCGCAGGTGGTGCAGCTGGTCGGGATGCCGGAGGCGCAGCTGGCGCTCGCGCACGCCACCATCCACGTGGCCACCGCGCCCAAATCGGGTGCGGTCGCGGCGGCCATCGGCGCGGCCATGTCCGATATCGCGGCCGGTAAGGCCGGTGCGGTGCCGGCCCACCTGCGCGACGGGCATTACGCGGGCGCGGCGAAGCTGGGCAATGCGCAGGGCTACAAATACCCGCACGACCATCCGGACGGGATCCTCGCCCAGCAGTATCCGCCCGACGAACTGGTCGGCGCCGACTACTACACCGCGACCGATCACGGCTACGAGCGCGAGATCGGGCCCCGGGTCACCAAGTTGCGGCGGATCGTCCGAGGGCGCTGAGGCAGGGGCGCAGACGCGGGCGCGCCGCACGACCGCTGAAAACCGGCTGGACCGCGCCCGGTAGGCTGGATATTCGTGCAGACCCACGAGATCCGACGGCGTTTCCTGGACCACTTCGTCCGTGCCGGCCACACCGAGGTACCCAGTGCCTCGTTGATCCTGCCGGACCCGAACCTGCTGTTCGTCAATGCGGGCATGGTGCAGTTCAAGCCGTATTTCCTGGGCCAGGAGGCGCCGCCGTTCGCGCGCGCGACCAGCGTGCAGAAATGCGTGCGCACCGGCGATATCGAAGAGGTCGGCGTCACCACCCGCCACAACACCTTCTTCCAGATGGCGGGCAACTTCTCCTTCGGTGACTACTTCAAGGAAGGTGCCATCACCTTCGCCTGGGAGCTGATCAGCAAGTCTCAGGAGGAGGGCGGATTCGGCTTCGATCCGGAGCGGATCTGGGTCACCGCCTACGAGAGCGATCCCGAGGCCGCCGAGATCTGGCATCGCGTCGCCGGAATCCCGACCGAGCGCATCCAGTTCCGCGACGGCAAGGACAACTACTGGGATATGGGCGTGCCCGGTCCCGGCGGGCCGTGCTCGGAGATCTACTACGACCGTGGACCCGAATACGGCGCCGAGGGCGGCCCGGTCGCCGACGAGGATCGCTACCTCGAGATCTGGAATCTCGTGTTCATGCAGGACATCCGCGGCGAGCAGAGCCCCAAGCTGGGCTATCCGCCGGTGGGGTCGCTGCCGAAGAAGAACATCGACACCGGTATGGGCATCGAACGCGTGGCGATGCTGCTGCAGGGCGTGGACAACGTCTACGAAACCGATCTGCTGCGCCCGATCATCTCCAAGGCCGAGGAGCTGACCGGTAAGAGCTACGGCGTCGAACACGCCGACGACGTCCGCTTCCGCGTCATCGCCGACCACGCCCGCACCTCGGCGATGCTGATCGCCGACGGCGTCAACCCTGGCAACGACGGCCGCGGCTACGTGCTGCGCCGGCTGCTGCGCCGGATCGTGCGCTCGGCCCGGTTGCTGGGTGCCGAGAAGCCGGTGATCGGCGAATTCATGAAGGTCGTCAGCGATCTCATGTCGCCCTCGTACCCGGAACTGGCCACCGATTTCACCCGCATCGAGACCGTCGCCGTCGGTGAGGAGACCGCCTTCCTCAAGACGCTGAGCACCGGGTCGAAACTGTTCGACGACGCGGTCGCCGAGGTGAAGGCCACCGGCGGGCGCACCCTCGCGGGCAGTGAGGCGTTCACCCTGCACGACACCTACGGTTTCCCGATCGATCTGACCCTGGAGATGGCCGCCGAGGCCGGGCTCGAGGTCGACGAGTCGGGCTTCCGCACGCTGATGGCCGAGCAGCGGCAGCGCGCCAAGGACGATGCGCAGGCGCGCAAACACGCCCACGCCGACCTGTCGATCTACAAGGAACTGGTCGACCGGGGCGCCACCGAATTCACCGGATTCGACGAACTGGCCACCGAGGCACGGGTTCTCGCCCTCATCGCCGACGGTGTTCGGGTCCCCACCGCGACCGCCGGGCAGGATGTCGAGGTCATCCTCGATCGCAGTCCGCTCTATGCCGAATCCGGTGGTCAGATCGCCGACCGCGGCAGCCTCACCGCCTCGGGCACGGAACTGCGCGTCAACGACGTGCAGAAGATCGCCAAGAAGCTGTGGGTGCACAAGACCACCGTCGAGCGCGGGCAGATCACCGAGGGCGATGCCGTACTCGCCCAGGTCGATCCGGCGTGGCGGCGCGGCGCCACCCAGGGCCACTCCGGGACGCACATGGTGCATGCCGCGCTGCGGCAGGTGCTGGGCCCCAACGCCGTTCAGGCCGGTTCGCTGAACAAGCCCGGATATCTGCGGTTCGACTTCAACTGGCAGGGCCAGCTCTCGGAGTCACAGAAGGCCGATATCGAGGCCGTGTCCAACGACGCGGTCGGCTCGGACTTCCCGGTGAACACCTTCGTCACCGATCTGCCCAAGGCGAAGTCGATGGGCGCGCTGGCGCTGTTCGGTGAGAACTACGGGTCCGAGGTGCGGGTCGTCGAAATCGGCGGGCCGTTCTCGATGGAACTGTGCGGTGGCACCCACGTCGAGCATTCGTCGCAGATCGGGCCGATCACACTGCTCGGCGAATCGTCGGTCGGTTCCGGTGTGCGTCGCGTGGAGGCGTTCGTCGGGCTGGATTCCTACAAGTATCTGGCCAAGGAGCGGGCGCTGCTGGCCGGTGTCGCCGCCTCGCTGAAGGTGCCCTCCGAGGATGTGCCGGCCCGGGTCGAGCAACTGGTGGAGCGGCTGAAGGTCGCCGAGAAGGAACTCGAGCGCACCAAGGCCGCCGCCGTGCTGTCGCAGGCCGGAACCTACGTCGAGCAGGCCCAGCGGGTCGGCAAGGTGCTGCTGGTCGCGGCCGCGGCGCCGAAGGGCGTCGGCGCGGGTGATCTGCGGACCCTGGCCACCGATATCCGCGGCCGATTCGGCAGTGAACCGGCGGTGGTCGTGCTGCTCGGCAACGCCGACGGCAAGGTCCCGTTCGTGGTCGCGGTGAACAAGCCCGCCCAGGAACTCGGTGTGAAGGCCGGCGATCTGGTCGCCAGCTTCGGTCCGAGTATCGCGGGCCGCGGCGGCGGTAAGCCGGAGATGGCACAGGGCGCCGGCTCGGATCCGTCCGGTATCGAGGCCGGCCTGGCCGGCGTGCGCGCACGGGTGGCCGAGATCGCGGCCTGATGGACAATTCCGAGAATTCGGAGCCCTCGGAACCGGAGCCGTCCCGATCGGGGGCGGCTCCGGAAGCCGGGGCCGCCCGGCCTGACGACATCCCGGCCGAACGCCCCAGCGCGCAAACCGATCCCGGTCGCGGCCGGCGGATCGGCATCGACGTGGGAACCGTGCGCATCGGAGTGGCCGCCAGTGACCCGGACGGGATCCTGGCGACGCCGGTGGAGACGGTCCCGACCGTCAAGGGTGGAAAACGAGGTCCGGCAACCGATCTGATCCGGGTAGCCGAAATTGTGCGGGAATACGAGGCAGTCGAGGTAATCGTCGGCCTGCCACGCACATTGCGTGGGGCCAGTGGCTCGTCCGCACAGTTGGCCGCTCGGTTCGCGCGACGTTTGCGGGACATGATTCCTGGTGTGCCGATACGACTTTCCGACGAACGTTTGACTACGGTGTCAGCTGCACGTGCATTGCGGGACAGTGGAGTTCGCGCGCGCGGCCGGCGGCAGGTCATCGACCAGGCGGCTGCCGTGTCGATCCTGCAAGGGTGGTTGGACGAACGGAGTGCGGTGTTGAACTCGGCCGGTGCAGACGAGGCCAGGTGGTCGGATGAGTGACCGCTGGTCCCGGGCCGGAGAACGCTCGCGCCGGCGCGCCGACGAGCAGCAGCGGCGCTACCGGCGCGGCGGTGCGCACCGTAGCGCCACCGACGAGTGGGACGACTACGAGGACGACGACACCGCCGTCATCCCGCGCTACATCGACGAAGACGAACCGGCCGCGCACTACGCCGATCCCCCCGCGGGATACGACGCTCGCTACGACCACGAGCTCGCCGAGCCCGGATACGCGGATCCCGATTACGCCGACCCGGACTACGCCGACTCGGACTACGCCGACGACTACGCCGAACCGGAGTACGAGCGGACCGGCCGCAGCGGCCATCGGTATCGCCGCGACGAGTACGACTCCGAGACCGATATCGAACCGATCGCCGTCGCGGAGCCGGAACCGGCGCCCGCCGCCAGGCGCGGCACCCGGGCGAGCGCGGCCTCGCTGCGGGAGGCGCAGCGGGGGAGCCGCCGCGGTGC
>NZ_BDBL01000060.1 GCF_001612965.1 Nocardia kruczakiae NBRC 101016 | reverse complement strand
CCGATATCGCCGCCGGGCCGGGCGTCGGTTCCGGTGTCGAGCACCGCCTGCTGCGGTTCGCGCATCGGCCCGCATCGGCCCGCCGGCGCCGAGCCGATCGCGGCCACCAGCCGTTCGCCCAGCCCGCGCGCATGGCAGACGGTGACCGTGACGGCGTCGGGCCGCGCGATCAGCAATCCCGCGTGCCGGTGGACGACGGCGGCGAAGGCGAGGATCAGTTCCGGCTCGTCCGGCGGTGTGGAGCGCCGGCCGGAGACGGTGATCGTGGTGGCGTCCGGCCGGGTGCACAGCAGCAGTGCGGCGGTGAGATCCGGATCGGTGTTGCGCGCGTAGCGGGTGCGCAAACCCAGTGCGGCATATTCGGATTCGGTGCGCACGGTGGATTCCGGGATCATGTTCACCGGATACGGGCGGCGGTCGAGATCGGTTTCGGTGGCCCAGACGTGGGCGAACTCGTCCGGCGTCAGCACCCACTTCACTACGGGTGACCCCCACCCGAATCCGGCCGGGGTGCGGGAACGAAGCGCGGCACCCGATCGCCGGAGGCGGCCAGGGTGGTGTTGTAGCGGAAGGTCATGATGTCGCGGGCGTCGGCCAGGGCCGCGGCGGCCGCGATGTCGTGTGTCATCCGGCGGGCGCCGCCGTGCACCACCTCGGCGACCGGGTCGGGCAGCGGGACATAGGTCGCCGGCGCGGGTAACGCGTCTCGAATGGATTGCGCCGCTTCGGCATCGGCCTCCAGCAGGTGTCCCAGCCGGGTGCAGACCTCGGCGGCGGCGGCGCCCCGTTCGACGAATGCCGCCGTCGCGGGTTCGGCCGCCGCGCGCGCCTGCCCGGACCACCGCTCGAATTCGGCGTGTGTGGTGTCGGCGAAGGTCCGGAACGCCGCGGCGACGGCGTCCGCCTGCCGCTGCCAGGCCGCCGCCGCCTCGCCCAGCGCGGCCGGGTCCAGTGCCTCGTGCACCAGTTCCCAGAGTTGCCGGTGGCTGTAGGAGCCGTAGACCTCCCGATCCGCGACGAAGGGCGGATCGAAGCGCGACGCGTCGGCCACCTCAGGCTCCCGGCTCGGGCCGGATCAGCGCCAGCGCGGCGCGGTTGGCGGCCTCGGCCTCGTCGAAATGTTTCCCCGCGGCCAGATAGGCGGCCTTGAACAGCAGCGCCGTCTGCTGGAACGAGAGGACGGTGTCGAGGTATTCGCCGCTCTTGCGGGAGAATCCGCGCGCCAGAGCGCGACCGGACGCGAGTTCGCCGAAGCCGCGCACCTCGGCCGGGAGCGCGCCGCCGCTGCGGGCGGCGTGGAGATCCTCGACGAGCCGGTCGCAGGCCGCCGCGAGATTGCGGGCGGTGTCCTCGGCGATCTCGAACACCTCGGCTCCGGAACCTGTTGCCGCGGCGTACAACTCGCGCGCCAAATGCTGACCGGTCTCCGGAATCGGCACCGTGATGATCCCCTTCCGCCCCGCGAGTTTCCCTCGGTGAGCTTACCGGAGCGGCCGGTGCCCGGCGCGCGGCGGCGCATTGTGAATCCGCACATCGATGAGCCGGATATCTGTGTAAATCACTGTGGCGCCACATATTTCAAGGCACCGGCTGTTTCGGGGTACCGGCTGTCCCGAGGAGCTGCCGGCTTCAGGCGGCGTAGGCCGCCCGGGCGCTGACGTACTGCAACAGTCCGTGCACTTCCTGTTCGATATCCACCAATCCATACTCGGCGAACAGCTTCGGGAAGGTGTCCAGGTCGAATACGCGCAGCCCGCCCGCGCCGCCGACCGCGCTCGACACCTGCCCCACCCAGCCCTGCGGGCGATGACTGGTGCTGATCGCGATGCGGCCGCCGGGCGCGAGCACCCGGATCATCTCGGCGGCGGCGGTCAGCGGATCCGGAATCAGATACAGCGCACCGAAACAGCAGACCGCGTCGAAACTGTTGTCGGGGAACGGAAGCCGGCGGGCGTCGCCGCGGACGTAGCCGGCTCGCGGTCCGGAGTTGTCGGCCACTGCCTGCCGCAGCATCGGCACCGAGAAATCGATACCCACCGCATAGCCGTCGCCGATGTGCTCACTCAGATAGTGGGTGAAATTGCCCGGCCCGCAGGCGATGTCGAGCACCCGGTCGCCCGCGCCGAGGCGCAGGGTGCGCACCGCGTCACGGCGGTCGGCGTGCATGGTCCGCCCGGTGGCCAGCAGAAAACTGGTCGGCCGCCATGCCCGCTCGTAGAGCAGGGCGAAGACCGGGTTGTTCATGGTGCGGCGTGCGAGATTCACCGGGTCATCCTCGCGTCGAGGTCGTCCACTGTCGAGATCCGATACGGCGGTGCGCTGTGTCCGAGCAGCCGCAGTCGCCCCCAGAAGTCGCGATCACCCAGGATCGCCGCCGCGGTGCCCTCCGGGGTCCGGAACTCGATGCGATGTTTGCGGTTGCCGGCCGCCGCATCCAGCTCGGCATCCGGATCGATCCGTCCGTACCAGCGGTAGATGCCGTCGATCGGCTGGCGGTGGCCGCGCAGCCGCACCCGGACGGCGAATTCCCGATCGCCGAGCACGACGACGGCCGGCCCCTGGTAATCCGGTTCGGGTTGCCGCATGATCACCTTCCTGAGCTGCGCGAGAGCGCCGTGCCCGCACTATAGCCGTGACAATGAGTAATAGGTAATATCGAGTGTGCCACCGCTCACATCGGTCGGCAAACGCACCGACGTGAGCACAATGCTCGGGCCGCGGTCCAGCGGCAGGACGGTGAAGCCGATGGCACAGCACATCGAGAATTTCGCGGGGGACGGTTCCGACGGGCGCGAGCGCGTGGCCCAGCGGCTGCTTCGCTCGTCGGCGGAACATTTCTACGACGCCGATATCGATATCGACTGGGAGCAGCCGTGGCAGCCGGACAAGGCCTGGCTGCCCGAACACCGGATCTCCCTCTACGGCACCCCGCTGTGGGATCGCCTCAGTCCCGAGCAGCGCGTCGAACTCGGCAAACACGAACTGGTGAGCCTGCTGTCGTTCGGGATCGTCGCCGAGGGGCTGCTCAGCAAATATCTGCTGCGCATCGTCGCGCGCGATCCGACCTCGCAGCACGCCATGTACGCGCTCACCGAACTGAGTGAGGAGGCGCGCCACTCGATCATGTTCGCGCGGCTCATCGACAAGACCGGAATACCGCCGTATCGGCCGGTCGCGCTGAACCGGATGCAGTTGCGCGTCGCCGAACACTTCCCGATCGGCCCGGTGGTCTACGCCGGCACGCTGCTGATCGAGGAGATTCTCGATCGCGGCCAGCGAGAAGCGATGGCGGACAGCGGGATTCAGCCGCATGTGCGGCAGTTGATGCGTATCCACGTGCTGGAGGAGGCGCGGCACATCGGCTTCGCCCGCGATGCGCTGGCCCGCGGGATGGCCCGGCGCTCGCGGTGGCAGCGGCTGCCGCATCAACTCCTGCTGGCCTACTTCGCGCTGGTGCTGTATCCGATGCTCGTCAATCCGCAGGTCTATCGCGCGGTGGGCATCGACCCGCGGCGTGGATTCGCCGCGGCCTTCACCGGACCGCAGTACCGGCGGACGATGAGCTTTCTGTCCGAGCCGATGCTGCGCTATTTCGACGAGGTCGGCATGCTCGACGGCGCGGCGGTGCACACGCTGTGGCGGCTGACCCGTTCACTGCCGGACGACCTGTGAACGGGCCTGCGCCGCGAGCGAATCCGTCGTTCAGGCCCGCTCGACCTCGATGGTCAGCCCGGCCCGCCGCAGGCGATCGGTGAGCGGATCGCCCATGGCGGAGGCGGGGGTGAGGATGCCCGCCAGCTCCGGTAGTTCGTCGAAGGCCAGGCACAGTCCGGCCTCGCCGAGCATCACCGAGGTGGCCTGATAGCCCGGATCGCCCTGCCCGGCGAAGGTGCAGACGTACCGTGCGCCGGAGGTGGTGTCGGCGAAGGTCTTCATGGTGAACCAGCCGCTGCGGCGGGCGTCCTCGCCGGGGCCGGTCCCCGGCTTCGGCAGGATCCGGTCCAGCAGCCGGCGCCCCGCCGACACGCGGGAGAGCAGCGCACCGGCGGTCATGCCGGCGACGATGCCGCCGGCCATGCCGGCGGCGACCAGCGGCGCCGCCGGTGAGCTTCCGGCGCTCATCACCTCGCGGTAGCGGAAGTTCTTGCCGTACACCCAGCCCAGCAGGCCGTTGCTGCGCCGCACCACCTTGGTGTTGTGCGCGGCCATCACGAAGGTGGCGACCCAGCCATCGAGGCTGGGGTCGATGGCAGAGGCGCGCGAGAGAGCCTGGTCGGACTGCCGGCCCACATCGGGTTCCATCGATTTGTCCGGGCTCAGCGAATACGGGTGCGAGAGCACCGAACCCTTGGCCGGATCGGTGGCGACGGCCTCCATCATCGCCCGCCCGGAATCGATGGTGCCGCCGCTGGCGCCGCCCTTGAGCCAGGCCACCAGCGTGGTGTCGGTGAGTTCACCGGTGTTGTCCTCGACGGAGCGCCGGAAGAGCCGATACACGCTCAGATCCGACGGAATCGAGTCGTACCCACAGGAATTCACGATCTTCGCGCCGGTTTCGGCGGCCCGCTCACCGAACCGATCGATACATTCGCGGATGAACAACGGCTCGCCGGTCAGATCCGCGTAGTGGGTGCCGGCGTTCGCGCAGGCCTGCGCCAGCGGCAGTCCGTAGCGCAGGTACGGGCCCACGGTGGTGACCACGACCTTGGTCCGGGCCGCCAGCGCGTCCAGCGCCGCCTGGTCGGAGGAATCGGCGACCAGCAGCGGCCAGATCGCCGCGGCGCCGCCGAGTTCGTCGCGCACCGCGGTGAGCTTCTCCGGCGAGCGGCCCGCGAGGGCGATGCGCGCGTTCTCGGGCGCGGCCTCGGCC
Organism: Nocardia kruczakiae NBRC 101016; assembly: GCF_001612965.1. Lineage (GTDB taxonomy): Bacteria > Actinomycetota > Actinomycetes > Mycobacteriales > Mycobacteriaceae > Nocardia > Nocardia kruczakiae. Next base: position 34,194 of record NZ_BDBL01000060.1, on the reverse strand, counting down.
AGATACTGCGCGGTCAGCCGGCCGACGAACCCCGTCGCGCCGAACAGTACGAGGTCGAATTCCCTGTCGGTCATGCCCATCCCATTCTCGTGGTGGCCGATTACTTTGTGCTGGTACGTTTTCCGCCGGCGGCCTTGCGTGCCGCCGAGCGCTTCGCCGGTTTGCGCGGCAGGCCGCGCCGGGCCAGCCAGGCGTGGTGCTGTTCGCCGAGTTCGGTCACCGGATCGTCGCCGTAGAGCCACTCGCGGGCGATGCGATGCCAGTTCGCGGTCGCCTCCAACTGGCCGAGTACCCCGAACGTCAGGAAATCCGCACGCCGCGAGAACAGATGCTCCGGCGGCAGATTCTGCTGTTTCATCCCGGCGTATTCACTCGCGCGCGGATCGACCGCCAGCACGAAGGCGCCGCTGGCCAATTCGGGGGTGATGGTCAGATCCTGGTCGATCAGCGCCCACTCACATGCCGCGAGCACGTACTCCAGGCAGTCCTCGGGGGTGATCTCCTCCGGCGAATCGATGATGCCGTGGTCGATCATCAACTGGCGCAGATCTTCCGCGCGTTCCTCGGCCGCCGCGCGAATACAGGTGGCCTCGAATCGGACGTGTTCGGGGTCCATCCGGTTGAACAGCCCGAAATCCAGGAAGGCGACCCGGCCGTCCTCGCCGAGCAGCAGATTGCCCGGATGCGGGTCACCGCAGAACTCGTGGAAGGTGAACAGCGAGCCCACGTAGAAGCGGTAGATGATCTCGCCGACCCGGTCGCGTTCGGCTTCCGGCAACCGGCGGATCTCCTCGAAACCGCGACCGGGAAAATACTCGCTGACCAGCACGTGCGTACTCGACAGTTCGGGCATGGTGGCCGGTACCACGATGAACGGATGGTCGGCGAACAGTTCCGCGACCTCGCGCTGGGTATGCGCCTCGGCCACGTAGTCCAGTTCGCTCTCGAGATTCAGGCGCAGTTCGTCGAGGACCGCCGGCGTCACCCACGGCATCGCCGACTGCAGGACGCGGCGGAACATCGCGAGGTTCTTCAGATCGGCGCGTACGGCGGTATCGATGCCCGGATACTGCACCTTCACCGCGACCGCGCGACCGTCGTGCAGTCGCGCCCGATAGACCTGGCCGATCGAGGCCGCCGCGATCGGTTCGGCGTCGAATTCGGCGAACAACTCCTCGAGGGTGCGGCCGAAATCCTTCTCGATGACCCCGCGCATGGTCTCGAAGGAAACCTTCGGCGCGCTGTCGCGCAGTACGGCGAGCCGGCGCTGGAATCGCTCGCGATGTTCCGGCGGAACCAGATCCAGATCCAGCACCGAGAGCATCTGGCCGAGCTTCATTGCCACGCCCTTCATGGTGCCCAGCACCATGACCATCTGCTCGGTGGCGCGGATCATCGATTCCTCGGCCATCCGCTCGCGCACCGCTTCGGAGCGTCCGCGCATGGAACGGCGGGTCTTCTGCGCGCGTAAGACGTTGCCGGCGACGGCCACGCCCAGTTTCGTCCCCCGCGCCAGCCGCGACGTCGGCAGCTCTTTCGCCATTGATGACCTCCGTTGATGCCCCGCCTGGCCGGTCTTCAGCGTAACCAAGCGTGAGCCGTCGGCCCAGAGACGGCGAGCACGGATTCCTTCGCGGGCGAATCAGCCCAGGTCGGCCTCGGGAAGTTCGTGCGGCACGGCGTTGAACTTCTCCGGCGAACCACCCGCGCGGACCATGCCCTCGATGGCACTCCACACCATCATCGCCAGGTGGTCGAGCATGCGATCGGCCGACATCGAGCGATTGCTGATCCACCAGTCGGTGGCCAGCTGCACACCGCCGACGATGACGTAGGAATACAGCAGCACACCCTCGGTGTCGACGCCGCGATCGAAGGCCTTGGTCTGCACCACGACCGACACCACGTCGGCGAACAGCTTCTCGAAATCGGCGAGGCTGGACTTGTCGGTGGTGGAGCCGTTGCCCATGATGAAGCGGTACACGTCGATATCGGCCTCGACGGTGTGCACATAGGCGGCCAGAGTGTTGCGGACCAGCTGATATTCGTCGGCGTCGTCGCTGATCGCCTCGTAGATCCGCGGCATCAGCGTGGTCTCGATGAACCGCTCCATGGTGGCGCGGGTCAGATCGGACTTGTCCGAGAAGTAGCGGTACAGGACGGTTTTGGATACGCCGATCTCCGCGGCGATCTCGTCCATGCCCACATCGCCGCCGCGGTTGCGGATAGCGGCGAGGGTGCCGTCGACGAGTTCTTCTCGGCGGTCGATCTTGTGCTGATGCCAGCGCCGCTTGCGACCGTCCACCCGGCCGGGGCGCACCGCAGGGGTGTCGACGGCAGCGCTCGCGGCACGATGTGTGGTCATGCTCGAGGGGACTCCTGGATCCGGGGATATGGACACCACCAGCTTAAGTCCTTCGCCGAGGTGATGTTCCCGGTTCGCCGAGCGGGCCCGCCCCCCGGCGCGCGCCGTGCGGACGGGGCGGCGAGGAAGGCGGGGTGAGCGGGCGCACGTCGGCAGCGCCGATATTCCAGCCAGAATGGGGATATGGAGCAATCTGCCGGCAGCGCCCCCGTCCTGGCGGAAGCGAACGCGCATCCCGATACCCGGGCGGGAGTGGGAAATGCCACACGGTCCGGGAGCCGGGGCGCGCCGGAACCACCGTCGTCGTTCGCCGATCTGATGGACGAATCCGGGAAGAAACGCGATCTGCGCAAGATGAAGATGGTCGCGACCGGGTTCCTGGCGGCGGCCACGGTCGTCTATCTGGTCTGTTGCTGGCTCGGTTCGCGCGATATCGGCGGCAGCTGGGTCGGCTACGTGCGCGCGGCCTCGGAGGCCGGCATGGTCGGCGCGCTGGCGGACTGGTTCGCGGTTACCGCGTTGTTCCGGCATCCGCTCGGCCTGCCCATTCCGCACACCGCCATCATCCGCAAGAAGAAAGATCAACTCGGCACCAGCCTGGGCGATTTCGTCCGCACCAATTTCCTCTCGCCCGACACCGTGGCGACGAAGGTGAACTCGGCGCAGATCTCGTTGCGGCTGGGGACGTGGATGGCCGATCCCCGGCACGCCGCGCGGGTATCGGAGGAGTCCTCGACCATTCTGCGGGCGGTGATCGGCGCGCTGCGCGACTCCGATGTCGAGCAGGTGATCGACCAGACCATCGTCAAGCGCATCGCCGAACCGCAGTGGGGGCCGCCGATCGGGCGGGTACTCGCCGAGCTGCTGGCCGAGAACCGGCAGGAGCCGCTGCTGGATCTGCTGGCCGAGCGCGCGCACCAGTGGGCCCTGGCGAGTCAGGAGACCCTGGACCGGATCGTCATGCGCGATGCCCCGTCCTGGGCGCCGAAATTCGCCAATATCCTGCTGTCGGAGAAGATCTACCGGGAATTGGTGGAATTCACCTGGAAGATTCGCTCGCAACCCGATCACGAGGTGCGACTGGCGGCGAACCGATTTCTCGAGGATTTCGCCCGCGATCTGCAGTACGACGAGGCGATGATCGCCAAGGCCGAGCGGGTGAAGACCGAGATCATGGGCCGCGAGGAAATTACCGGAATGGCGCGCGCGACCTGGCGTGCGGCCAAACGGATGATCCTGGAATCGGCCGACGATCCGGGCAGCACCTTGCGCCGCAAGATCTCGGAGAATGTGCAGCAGTTGGGTCAGCGTCTGGTCGACGAACCCGAACTGACAAAACAAGTGGACGCTTGGGTTGAGCGGGGCGTGAGATATCTCGTCGCCAACTACGGTTCCGAGATCGCGGCCCTGATCAGCGACACGGTTGCCCGGTGGGATGCCGATGAGGCGAGTCGCAAGATCGAATTGCAGGCGGGGCGCGATCTGCAATTCATCCGGATCAACGGCACCGTGGTCGGATCACTTGCCGGCCTGGCGATTTACGCCGTATCGCATTTACTGTTCCCGGGCTTCTGACAACCCTTCCGGCAACCACTGCCGGAAGTTTGCCGAAATAGTGCTAACAGGGGTGCTTGCAAGAGTTAGCACCCTCATTTAGAATCGACCGTACAACCGCCGGAAGGTGAGCAGTGTGATGGCACAGGAACCAGAGGTTTCTGATCGGAACACGGGGGAAACCGCAGAGACGTCTGCGGTTCCCGGAGACCGGGTGGGTCGCGTAGCCAACGCGGCGCACGACATCGGAGGCTTCATCCGGGCGCAGCGGGAGGCCGCTCAGGTCTCGTTGCGTCAGCTCGCACAGCTGGCGGGGGTGAGCAATCCGTACCTGAGTCAGATCGAGCGCGGATTGCGCAACCCGTCCGCCGAGGTACTCACGCAGATCGCCAAGGGTCTGCGCGTGTCTTCGGAGGTCTTGTACGTCCGGGCCGGCTACCTCGAACAGAGGGAGCACAGCCCGGTGCGGGACGCACTGCTGGCCGATACCGACATCACGGAGCGGCAGAAGCAGGTGCTCCTGGACATCTACGAGTCGTTCCGCCGCGAAAACGGTGGGAACGACAACGGAGGGAACGTCTCGGAATCCGTTCAGGGGGAATCCGAGGGGGGCGTTCCAGGGGGGAGCAGGGGCGGTGTGCCCGAGAGCCCGAGGGGCGGTGCACCCGAAAGCCCAAGGGACAACGAGGTTCCGCACCATGCCACCGATGGCAGTACCACCGAAATCTCGCCACGCCAGGAGAACGAACAACCATGACCCAGCCCAACGTCACTGTCACCAAGCCGATCTACGCGACCGTCGGAGCCGGTGACGCGCTCTACGCGGCGGTCAACGACATCGTCGACCGTGTCCGCGACCGCGCCGCCACCGTCGATGTGAACTCCCGCGTCGAGGAGGCTCGCGAGCGCCTGTCGAATCTGCCCGCCGATGTGCAGGACCAGATCGAGACGCTGCGCGGCCGCCTGACCGGACTGCCCTCCGAGCTGCCGGACGACCTCGCCGAACTGCGCGAGAAGTTCACCCCGGAGGAGCTGCGCAAGCTGGTCGACCAGTACTACCGCCAGCTGGTGGATCTGTACTCGGATCTGGCCGTGCGCGGTGAGGAGACCGTCGACCGGCTGCGTTCCAACCCCGGCTTCGACGAGCGTTTCGACAAGGTCGAGGGCATCTACACCGATGTCGTCACCCGCGCCGAGGACGTCCTGAGCAAGGTGTCCGATCAGGCCCGTGGGTTTCTGGGCAAAGCGGCCGAGGAGGCCGACGAGGCCGCCGCGGTCGTCGACGCCGAGGTCGTCGCGGTGACCACCGAGGCAGCCGCCGAGGAGCCTGCCCCGGCGAAGAAGGCCCCGGCGAAGAAGGCCCCCGCCAAGAAGGCGCCGGCCAAGCCCGCCACCACCACCGCCGCCAAGAAGACCACTCCGGCCAAGAAGTAATTCGGCCGCAGGAGAAGACCGGCCGAGGGGTAATCCGGAACCGTCACACGGATCCGGGTCGTACCGGATCCCGCAACGCCCGCATGCGCACTGCCGCATGCGGGCGTTGCTTCTATCATGGGTGCTGTGTACCAGCTGACTAGTGCAATTCTGTGGCTGCTCTGGCTTGCCGCGATGGCCGCGACCATCTTCGCGCTGGTGCACGCGATTCGGCAGCGTGCCGACGCGTTCACGGCCGTGGACAAGCTCACCAAACCCATCTGGGTCTCGATCCTCGCGGTCGCCCTCGGTTTCCTGCTGCTCGCCCGCACGCCGGTCGGCTTGCTGGGGATCGCCGCGGTGATCGCCACGGGCATCTATCTGGCCGATGTGCGGCCGAAGGTCGACGAAATCCAGCGCGGTCCGCGCTGGTGAACTCGCCATCCCCGCGCTTGCACTAGCAAGCACCCACTCCTTCGGGTTACTGTATCGATCAGTAACACACAAAGGAGTGTTCTCATGCAGGCAACGTTGCCCAGCACGGTGGCGGGGATCGCGGAGCGTCTCCGCGGGCTGCTGTCCGCCCATCGCGCCGCCCTGCGCACCCGGTCCTACGACCTGCCCGCACTGAATTCGCCCGCGGTGCCGTGTGAGGTGACCACGGTGACCGCCTCCGACGGCGCCCGGCTGCGCGTGCACAGCTACGGTCCCGCCGACGGCGAGGCGATCGTGCTGGCGCACGGCTGGACCTGCTGCATCGAATACTGGAATCCCCAGATCAACGCCTTCGCCGGCGAATACCGCGTGATCGCCTACGACCAGCGCGGTCACGGCGAGAGCGAATCCGGCATCGCGCCGCTGTCCACCGACCTGCTGGCCGACGATCTCGCGGCCGTGCTGGATGCCACCCTGCGTCCCGGTCAGCGTGCGGTCCTGGTGGGGCACAGCCTCGGCGGGATGACCATTCAGGCCTGGGCCGGCCGGTATCCGCGTCAGGTCGCCGCGCGGGCCGATGCGGTGGTGCTGGCCAATACCGCCTCCGGCGATCTGATCGCCGAGACCACCGTGGTCCCGCGGTTCAACCGCGGTCCGCTCGCGCTGCCGTTTCCGGTGGGTCGCCTCGGACTCGGCCTGCCGGTGATGTTCCCGCCGATCGGGCCGGTGAAATGGATCTTCCGCCGTCAGATCATGAGTCTGGCGTCGACCGGTGAGGTGGTCGACTTCGCGCTGGCGATCGTGCGCTCGTGCCCGGCGATGGTGCGTTCGCGATTCGGTTTGCTGCTGGCCGAGCTGGCCCTGCAGAGCTGTACCCGCTGCGTGACCGTGCCGACCACGGTGATCGCCGGTTCCGCGGACGATATGACGCCGCCGGTGCACTCCGAGCGCCTGGCCGAGGAGCTGCGCTCGGTCGGCGCGTTCCGCAAGCTGGTCGAACTGCCGACCGGCCACCTGGGCAACCTCGAGGCATACGAGGCGTTCAATGACGAACTCGCCGAGGTGCTGGCCGAAACCTACGTCGCGCGGCGCGTGCGCGAGGCGACCGCTTAGCTGGTTCGGCAATCACGTGGCGACTTCGGCGTAGCACTTCCGGAGCGCCGGGCGATAGATGTGGGTAGTGGGACGTTGCGCCGGCGGATGTGAATGCCGTTGGGCGGAATGGGTATTCGGTCTCTGCGGGGGTGTGAGCAGCGCTGAGGTGCGGCTTTGCCGGACAAAAGTGAGAAACCGGAAATTCCTCGCTGCTTGCACTAGCAAGCACCGTTGCTAGCGCGGTAACGTGCGGTAGGACACAAAGGAGTGCTCATGCTGGTGAACCTGCCCGAGAACGTTGCCGATCTGCGGACCGGCATCGGCGCGCTGACCGGCGGATATCGCGCGAAGATGCGTTCGCGGACCTACCGCACGGCCGAGTTGAACTGCGCACCCGACCCCGAGGTCCTCTCGGTCACGACCACCGACGGTGCCCGGCTGCGCGTCCACGCGTACGGCCCGGCCGACGGCGATGTGATCGTCTTCGTGCACGGCTGGTCCTGTTGCCTCGAGTACTGGAACCCGCAGATCAACGCCTTCGCCCGCGACCACCGCGTCATCGCGTTCGACCAGCGCGGTCACGGCGCCAGCACCTTGGGAACCGGCCGGTTCGACGCCGAACAGCTCGCCGACGATCTGTGCGCCGTCCTGGACGCGGCGGTGCCCGCGGGGCGTAAGGCCGTGCTGGTGGGACACAGCATGGGCGGCATCACGATTCAGGCCTGGGCCAAATTCCACCCGGAGCAGGTGGCGCAGCGCGCGAGCGCGGCCCTGCTGCTCACCACGACGGCGGGTGATATCGCCGCCGAAACGCGAGTGCTCCCCATCTTCAACGACATCGTCCCCGCCCCCAACTGGCTGGGACGCGCCCTGTTCGGTCAGCCCGTGCCGTTCCCGGCCGGAGCCCCGGTGCGCGGAATCTTCAAGGCGCGCATCATGAACCGATACGCCACGGCGGACCAGGTGGATTTCGGCCTCTCGATCGTGCGCTCCTGCCGTCCGCTGGTGCGGGCGAAATACGCCCTGGCGTTGATCGAACTCGAAATCCACGGCGCCGCAGCGAATCTGTGCGTCCCCACCAGCGTCATGGCCGGCGCCTACGACAATCTGCTGCCGGAGAGCATGTCGCGCAAGATCGCCGACGAACTCGCCGCCGCGGGAAATCTGGATCGCTATTCGGTCCTCGCCACCGGACATCTGGCGAATATCGAAGCGAGCGCGGAGTTCAACGCCGAACTTCGCCGATTGATCGAGGTCACTCGCTTCGGCCGCCGTGCGGTGGCGGGCTGAGCGCCCCGCGACGGCCCGCCGGGGCTGGACGTACTCGCGGCGCGGGTGCATCCTGGTGACCCACGTTCGGATCGGGAAGTCGCCACGAGACCTGTCGTAGTGGAGCCGCACTGCCGGCTCCGCGCGGCGAGGACGGCAACACGATGCTGAATCGTGTTGTCCGCCAAGGCCGGTCAAGGGCGCCCGGTCTTGGCCCGCCGCGTGACGAGAAGGCCCCGCCGGGAGAAGGCCCCGCTAGGAGAAGGCCCCGCTAGGAAAAGACGACGGTGCGCCGCCCGTGCACCAGCACTCGTCCCTCCAGATGCCAGCGCAGTCCGCGTGCCAGCACCACCCGTTCGATGTCGCGGCCCTGCCGGACCATGTCGCGCACGGTGTCGGCATGGTCGATGCGGCTGACGTCCTGTTCGATGATCGGCCCCGCATCCAGATCGGCGGTGACGTAATGACAGGTCGCCCCGATCAGCTTCACGCCGCGCGCGAAGGCCTGATGGTACGGCCGCGCCCCCACGAACGAGGGCAGGAAGCTGTGATGGATGTTCAGCGCCCGCCCGGCCCAGTGCTCGCACAGGTCGGCCGGCAGCACCTGCATGAACCGAGCCAGCACCACCGCGTGCGGATCGTGGGCGTCGGTGAGCTCGCGTACCTGCTCGAAGGCGGGGCCACGTTCGGCCGGATCGGCGGGAAAGGGCACGTGGTGGAACGGAACACCGTGCGCGCGAGTCATCTCGCCGAGATCCGGATGGTTGCCGATCACCGCTTCGATGGTGGCGGGCAACTCGCCGCTGGCGGCCCGCCCGAGCAGATCGTGCAGGCAGTGCCCGTCGCGGCTGACCAGCAGGACGGCGCGGCGGCGACGCCCGGAATCCAGCAGTTGCCAGTCGGTCTGCGGGCCCAGTTCGGCGGCTACGACGGTGAACCGCTCGCGCAACTCGTCGATGCCGAACGGCACCGTCGTGGCCGCGATGGCCTGGCGGGTGAAGAACCAGCCGGTGTCGGGATCGGAGTGATAACCGGCCTCCACGATCGACCCGCCGAATTCGGCGATGAACGAGGTGATGCGGGCGATGATGCCCGGTCGGTCGGGACAGCCCAGGCTCAGGACGAAACGCCGATCATCGGCTGACACGGTGCCACTCATGCGCACGATCCTCGCAGGTCGCGCGCAGTTCGATCACGGCACCCGGGCGGCGGGCCGCAAAGCCGGTCCGGGGTAATCGAATTCGCGTGCTGTGCCAGACTTGGTCCTCATGTCCGACACCGCCCCCACCGCCTACACCCGTGCCCAGGTCGCCGCGATGATCGATCACACGCTGCTGGCCCCCGAGGCGACCGCCGCCGATGTCGCGAACACCATCGCCGAGGCTCGCGCACTGGGCGTCTACGCGGTGTGCCTGTCGCCGTCGATGCTGCCGGTGACCGCTCCCGGGCTGGCCGTCGCCACGGTCGCGGGCTTCCCCTCGGGTAAACACCACTCCCTGGTGAAGGGCACCGAGGCTCGATTCGCGGTAGAACAGGGCGCGGCCGAGGTCGACATGGTGATCGACGTCGGCGCGGCGGTCGCGGGGGACTACAACGCGGTGCTCGCCGATATCGTCACCGTGCGCGAGGCGGTCGAGGACCGGGCGCTGCTCAAGGTGATCATGGAATCCGCCGCGCTGTCCGACGCGGCGATCGTCGAGGTGTGCCGCGCCGCCGAACGCGCCGGCGCCGACTTCGTGAAGACCTCCACCGGATTCCACCCCGCGGGCGGAGCCGAGGTGCGGGCCGTGCGGTTGATGCACGAGACCGTGGGCGGGCGGCTCGGCATCAAGGCCAGCGGCGGCATTCGCACCGCCGCCGCGGCCGCCGAGCTGATCGCCGCCGGTGCGACCCGGCTGGGGTTGTCCCCCTCGGCGGACGTCCTCGCCGGTTTCCCGGAGTAGGGCCCGCGATCAGCAGCGGATCTCGGTGTCGCCACCGCCCTGCAGGGTGGTCGGGCCGCCGCGCAACGACACCGAGATCCCGTTGTCGGTGACCTTCACGCTGGTCGGCTGCATACCCAGCGGGTAGTTCTGCAGGCTCTGGGTCATCGACTGCACGATGCTGTCGACCAGATCGGTGGGCAGTCCCAGCCCGAGCAGTGACGCCGACTGCGTGCTGACCTCGATCTTGCCGTTCACGATGTGCGGCTGAACCTTCAGATCGGCGATCCCGCCGAGCACCTTGACGTCCAGGGTGCCGCCGGCCGGATCCGATTCCACGCCGGAGACGAGTCCGGTCAGAGTCTGGGCGATGCCCTCGTTGCTCCAGGTCGCGTCGGCGGAGCTGCTGCCGACCTTCGCGCCGCCGCGCCCGCCGTCGAGCAGGGTGATGTCGTTGAGCTTGGCGTGCACCTTCATGTCCACGGCCGGGCCGAACTTCGCATCGTCGCTGTCGACGGTGATGTATTGGACCTTGTGGTCGACAGCGGTGAGCAGCAACGGCTTCGGCCCGAATCCCACATCGACCTTCGACCCCAGCTCCTTCTCGACCTGGGAGGCCATGCACTGCTGATTCTTGTGCCGCAGATAGGTTTCGGCGCCCGCCGCGGTGCCGACCAATGCGAGCAGCACGACGAGTCCGATGATCAGTGCTATGCGCCGCCCGTTGCGGCGTCGGGGTTCACCCGCCGGTGCGGGAGCGGGTACCGCGGTGTCCGGAGTGGTCATGCCAACCGATTCTTCCCGAGCTTTCTGAGCCCGCTCTGTGGAGCCTGTGAGGCTTGTCATGCAGGGGCACGCCGATTGTGACATGTGGCACATCGGTCCGGCGTAACCTGGTCCCATGTCCGCGCACGATGCAGGGGATGCCGCGGCTGCGCGCCGACCGGGGGATTCCGACCCGCCCCGGGATACCGAGCAAGGGTGGTGGGTGCTGCGCCAGCTCGCCGACCGGCACGCCGGATACTTCACCACGCGCATCGTGTTGCGGGCCGGATGCGAGCACCGGATCCGCGGCGCCCTCTCCGACGGTTCGGTGATCCGCGTCGGCCTCGGCATCCTGCGGATGGCCGATTGGCCGGACGGCCCGCTCGACGAATACGCCATGTGGGCGGCCTGGTTCGACGGCGCCGCCGCCGTCTCCCACCACAGTGCCGCCGAACTGCACGGCCTGGGCCGGCTGCGCCCGCGCTTCCTGCACCTGTCCGCGAGTGCGGGCCGCCCGCCCGCGGCGCCCCGGCTGGTGGTCCTGCGCCGCGATCTGCACCGCGGTGATGTGGAGTCGGCCGGTGCGTTCCTGGTGACCACCCCAGTGCGGACCGTACTCGATCTCGCCGAGACCGGGATCGGTCAGGGGGCGCTGGACGAGGTGGTCGCCGACGCGGTCGCCATCCATCGCTGCATTCCGCACGAAATCGCTTCGGCGAGTGCGAGTTTGGCGCCGCACGCGGCCGCGCGAGTGCGCCGGGCCCTCGCCGCGGCATAGAGCGCACCGCGCCTGAAGCCCTTCCGATTCAGCCGGGTCGTACGCACTCCCACGGCACCGAGAGCACACAGTCACGCATCCGGCGGCGATAGTTCCGCACCGGAAAACCCTGCTCCCGCAACAGTTGGGCCGCCGCCCGCCAGCGCACGCGCGGACCGTACACCGCCATCGGCGCGGCATGCGACCACGCTCGATCGGCCGCGGTCAGCAGCGTGTGCACGCGTTCGCCGCGGATATTGCGGTGGATCAACGCCTTCGGCAGGCGTTCGGCGATATCGGAGGGTTTGTCGACGGTGAACGGATCCCAGGCCAGCGTCAGCGAGATCGGTCCCTCGCGGTCGAGCAGAATCCACGCGCAGCGGCGGCCCAGTTCGTCGCAGGTGCCTTCGAGCAGGAGCCCCCCGGGCGCCGATCCGCCGAGTATGGTCGCCCACGCCCCCGCGACCTCGCTCTCGTCGTATTGCCGCAGCACGTTGAACGCCCGCACCAGCACCGGTCGCAGACCCGCGAGTTCGAATCCACCCCGGGCGAAGCGCACGCCGTCGCGATCGGGAACGACGCGTGTGGGATCGATCTCCAGACCGACCACGCGCAGGTCGCCGCGAACCCGGCGTAGCCGGGCGGCCAACTCCAGCGTGGTCACCGGACTCGCCCCATAGCCCAGATCGACCACCAGCGGATCCGCGGCCGACCGCAGTCGCTGCGCCACCAGCGGGTCGTGGATCAGCCAGCGGTCGCTGCGGCGCAGCCGATTGATTCCGGTGGTTCCGCGCGTGATGGCGCCCACCGGCGCGGTCCGGGCTTGCGATCTCATTGCGGTGACGCGGGCGTGCGATGGAACAACGAGACTCAGGCCGTCGGGCGCTGCTCTTCCAGCCACTGCTGGGTGAATTCGGCTTCGGCGCGGAACAGGTCCACGAGGTTGACCAGCATCATCTGCTCGAGTTTGGGGCCCAGCATCGGAATGAAGACCTTCGCCACGGGTGAGGTGCGCAGGGTGCAGCCGGTCTCGGTGGGAAACAACCGCACGGTGCCGGTCAGCGTGCCCGGACCGGCCGGAACCGAGGCGCTGAACTCGCCCTCCACCTCGGGGCCGAACGGTCCGTAGCTCTCCTTGCGGGTGATCACGAGATCCTTGCGCATCACGGTCTGCGCGATCTCGGGCAGCATGTCGCGCGGCAGGATGTGCCGGAGTTCGAGTTCGATACCGTCTCCGTCGGCCTGCAGGTCGACCACCTCGTTCGGCGAGTGCTTGCGCATCTCCTCCATCCGCGCGTCCCAGTAGGCGCGGTTGGACAGCGCCGCGTACACCTCTTCGGTGGTATGCAGCGGATAGCGAGCGGAATAGTCCAGTCGGCGGGCCATGGGGGACCAGGGTACTGGTCCCGGACGCGCGCCCGGATCAGTGGTTGGTGATCCAGGTGTTGGTGAAGTCGGTCTCCGAGGCCAGCAGTTCCAGCAGTTTCTCGGCCACCACGGCCTCGATCTTCTTGCCGAACAACGGGATCGTCACCTCGACCGAGCCGTCGACGACGGCCTGGGAGGCGGTATCGGAACCGGTCAGGGTGACCGTGCCGCGTACCTTCGCGGGCGCACCCTCGACGTGAGCTTCGAAAACGCCGGACAGGCCCTCGTAGTTCTCGGTACGCGGGATGATCAGATCGCCCGGGCGCACCGAGGTGACGGCGGGGGGCAGTTCGGAGGCGGGGATGGTCTGCACCATCTCCACGCGGAGCCGATCACCGTCGGCCGAGAAGGAGTCCAGCCGCGCACCGGGCCCGCCGACCTCCTCGATGCGGTCCTTCCAGTACTGCTCGTCGGCGAGCGCAGCACGCACCGCCGCGGCGGGGTGCGCGTAGTGAGCTGTGTACGCCAGGGGTGTCGCCATGGTGTGACACGCTACCGTCTTTCGATGTGCAGACATCTCGAGTGGTGGCATTCGACAACGTGCGTGAGTTGCTGAGCGCGACCGGCGCGCAGGTGCGCGAATCGGTGCCGCTGGCACAGCTGACCACGCTGCGCGTCGGCGGGCCCGCGACGGTCGCCGAATGTCGCACCACGGAGGCACTCGTCGAGACGGTGCGCACCCTGGACGCCGCGGGCGTGCCGGTGTTGCTGGTGGCCGGTGGTTCCAATCTGCTGATCGCCGACGGCGGGTTCGCCGGCGTGGTCGTCCGCATCGCCACCGATGCCGTCGAACTCGGATCGGGCAGCGTGACGGCCGAGGCGGGCGCGGACTGGGACGGTGTGGTCGCCGCGACGGTCGCGGCCGGATTCGGCGGACTCGAGTGCCTGTCCGGAATTCCGGGTTCGGCCGGCGCGACGCCGGTGCAGAACGTCGGCGCCTACGGCGTCGAGGTGGCCCAGGTGCTGCGCCGGATTCGGCTGCTGGATCGCGTCAGCGGCGAAATCCGCTGGGCCGCACCGCAGGAACTCGGCTTCGGTTACCGCACCTCCGTGCTCAAGCATTCCGATCGCGCGGTGGTGCTGGCGGTGGAGTTCGCGGTGAATCCGGACGGTGCCAGCGCCCCGCTGCGATACGGCGAACTGGCCCGCGCATTCGACGCCGCCGACGGCGAATCCCGTCCCGCCGCGGCCGTGCGCGAGGCCGTGCTCGCCCTGCGGGCCGGTAAGGGCATGGTGCTCGATCCGGCCGACCATGACACCTGGAGTGCCGGTTCGTTCTTCACCAACCCCGTCGTGGCGCAGGATCGGATGTCGGCCGTCCTCGACGCGATCCGGGCGCATGTGGGAGATATCACTATTCCGACCTATCCCGCCGAGGGCGGGGTGAAATTCTCCGCGGGCTGGCTGATCGAACGGGCGGGTTTCGGTAAGGGCTTCCCAGGTCCGGAGGCTCCCGTCCGGTTGTCGACGAAACATACGCTCGCCCTGACCAACAGGGGTTCTGCCCGCGCCGCGGACCTGGTGGACCTGGCGCGCACCGTGCGGGCGGGCGTAGAACAGCGCTTCGGAATCAGGCTGGAACCCGAACCGGTGACCGTCGGTCTCGAGCTCTAGGGGTGGCGGGCGCCACGTCGCGAACGGGCCGGGCTGTCGGAGGGGGGCGGTAAATTCGCGGAAGTGAACATTCGAGGAATTGCCGGCCGCCGGGCCGTACTGGTCGGGGCCGGCCAGCTGGCGGTGGCCGCGCTGGCGGCCGGATGTTCGGGCAGTGGCGGGAGCGGTTCGTCCGCGCCGAAGGAGTCCGGCCCGGTCGCGAAGCTGACATTCGAGCCCGGCAGCGGTGCCGCCGACGTGAACCCGGTCGCACCCGTCTCGGTGACGGTCACCAGCGGCCGCATCGACCGGGTCGCGCTGACCAATCCGGACGGTAAGCAGGTCACCGGCACTCTGTCGCCCGACAAGAGCAGTTTCAAGGTCACCGAGCCGCTCGGTTACGGCGTCGCCTACACCTGGTCGGGCACCGCGGTCGGCACCGACAACAAGCCCGTGTCGATCGAGTCGAAATTCACCACCCTCGCCCCCAAGCAGACCGTGCCGGCCACCATCAATATCGGCGACGGTCAGGAGGTCGGCATCGCCGCGCCGATCATCCTGCAGTTCAAGAAGCACGTCGAGAACAAGGAAGCGGTCGAGAAGGCGCTGACCGTCACGACCACCCCGGCAGCCGAGGGCGGCTGGGCCTGGCTGCCGGACGAGAACGGTGGCTCGCGCGCGCACTGGCGTCCGCGCAACTACTGGGCGCCCGGCACGACGGTGGCCTTCGCGGCCAAGCTGTACGGCTTGGACCTGGGCGGCGGCGCCTACGGCAACTCGGATCTGTCCTCGCAGTTCACCATCGGCCGCAGCCAGATCGTGAAGGGGTACGCACCCAGCCACCGGGTGCAGGTGATCCGCGACGGGTCCACGCTGTTCGACTTCGCGTGCAGTTACGGCGAGGGCAACGAGGCGCGCAATGTGACGCGTTCGGGTATCCACGTGGTAACCGAGAAGTACGAGGACTTCCTGATGTCGAATCCGCCGTTCTACACCAACGTTCGCGAACGCTGGGCGGTACGCATCTCCAACAACGGCGAATTCATCCACGCGAACCCGGAATCGGCGTCCGCGCAAGGCAATACCAACGTCACCAACGGCTGCATCAACCTGAGCACCAGCGACGCCCAGCAGTACTTCCCGACGGCCATGTACGGCGACCCGGTCGAGGTCACCGGCACATCGATCGCCCTGTCCGCCGCCGACGGCGACCTCTACGACTGGACCATCGACTGGGACACCTGGAAGACCATGTCGGCGATCCAGGGCGAGCCCGCACCGGTGGTGTCGGCGACCCCGGTGGCGCCGGGACCGGTTCGCGGCGGGAGCTAGCGAACCCCCACCGCCCCGGCTCAGCTGCGGCGGGCGAAGCGGCCGGCGTCGGCTTGGTCGCGCGGCTTGACCACGATGGTGTCGAGGTTGACATGCGGTGGGCGGCTCGCGACGAAGCCGATGATTTCGGCGATGTCGGTGGCGAACAGCGGGTCGATGCCCTCGTAGACCTTGGCCGCGCGCTCGGTGTCGCCGCCGAACCGGACCAGGGAGAATTCGGTTTCGACCGCGCCCGGCGCTATTTCGGTGAGCCGCACCGGCTTGCCCAGCAGTTCGCCGCGCAGCGTGCGGTGCAGGACGGCCTGCGCGTGTTTGGCCGAGGTGTAGCCGGAGCCGTTGTCGTAGGCCTGCAGGGCGGCGACCGAGGTGACGGTGACGATCAGCCCGTCACCGGAGTCGATCAGTTTGGGCAGCAGCGCCTTGGTCACCCGCAGCGTGCCCAGCACGTTGGTCTCCCACATCCACCGCCAGTCGTCGAGATCGGCCTCGATGACCGGCGCCAGCCCCTTGGCTCCGCCGGCGTTGTTGACCAGCACGTCGGCGCGTTCGACCGCATCGGTGAACAGGCGCACCGACGATTCGTCGGTGACATCCAATTCGATTGCGGTACCGCCGATTTCGTCGGCCAGCGCCTGCAGCCGATCCATCCGGCGCGCTCCCACGTAGACGTGATAGCCCTGTTTGGCGAGCTCGCGGGCGGTGGCCTCACCGATTCCCGAGCTCGCTCCGGTGACGACGGCATGACGGGTGCTCATGGGAACCGAGCCTAGCGTGCGGGCATCGCCGTAATTGCGGCCCGTTAGCCTGGCGAGCATGGCGATTCGGGAAGTGGTCAGCGCGGACGGAACCAATATCGTGTATCAGGTCTCCGGGCCCGAACAGGGACGGCCGCTGGTGTTGCTGCACGGGTGGGCCGGCACGTTGCGGTGCTGGGGTCGTGCGGCGGAGATTCTGGCCGAGACGTTCCGGGTGATCGCCGTCGATCTGCGCGGACACGGCTACTCCGGTGCGCCCGAGGCCGGCTACGACGATCCGAAGAACTGGGCGGCCGACGTCGCCGCGGTGCTGGCCGCCGAGGACATCACGACCGGTGCGGTGCTGCTGGGCTGGTCCTACGGCGGCATCGTGCTCAGCGACTATCTCACCGCGTACGGCACCGGCGCCCTGGCCGGGGTGGTGTACTGCGGATCGCAGGCCGGTATCGGCCGGGGCGTCGAGGGTTCCCAACCCGGGCCGGCGATGCAGAAGGCCATTCCGGACGTGTTCGAGGAGAGCGCCGGGCGGGCGATGCGTGGGTTCGCCGCCTTCGGCAATGCCAACACCGGGCCCGGCCGGGACAAGGGCGAGGACGCCCAGCGTCTGTTCGGCGGCAGCCTCGCGACTCCGCCGCGGGTGCGCAAGGCGCTGTTCTACCGCACCGTCGACAACACCGAGACTTTGCGCAACCTCGACGTACCGGTCTTCGTCATGCACGGCACCGCCGATCCGGTGGTCCCGGTCGAGAACGGCCGCTACATCGCCGAACACGCGCCGCAGGCGCGCACCTCGTTCTGGGACGACGCCCAGCACGGCCTGTTCGTCGAGGACCCCCAGCGCTTCGCCGATGAACTGACCGAATTCGTTCGCACCTTGGGGTGAAACTGTGCACACCCACCTCCCAGCGGTGGGTGTGACTACGCTCACTCGAGCCTTGCGCGCATAACGGTTGACGGGCCGAGGCGTGCACACTGGAGTGTGTGAGTTATCGCCCGGATCAACGTCCGCATCGGATCGCGGTGTTGTCGGTGCACACCTCTCCACTCGCGCAGCCGGGTACCGGCGATGCGGGCGGGATGAACGTCTACGTGCTGCAGTCGGCGCTCCAGCTGGCTCGTCGCGGCGTGGAGGTGGAGATCTTCACGCGGGCGACGTCGTCCAACGACGAGCCGGTGGTCGAGGCCGCGCCGGGGGTCCTGGTGCGGCATGTGGTGGCGGGACCGTTCGAGGGGCTGGACAAGCACGATCTGCCGACTCAGCTGTGTCCGTTCGCGGCGGAGGTGTTGCGTCAGGAGGCCCGGCAGCTGCCCGGCTACTACGACCTGATTCATTCGCACTACTGGTTGTCGGGGCAGGTGGGCTGGCTGGCCCGGGATCGGTGGCGGGTGCCGCTGGTGCATACCGCGCACACGCTGGCCGCGGTGAAGAACGCATTCCTGGCCGAGGGGGATTCCCCGGAACCGCTGTCGCGGGTGGTGGGCGAGAAGCAGATCATCGCCGAATCGGATCGGCTGGTCGCCAATACCGCGGAGGAGGCCCGCCAGCTCGTCGAGCTGTACGGTGCCGAATCCGAGCGCATCGACGTGGTGCCGCCGGGTGCGGATCTGTCCCGCTATCGACCCGGTGACCGGGCGGCCGCGCGCGCCGAATTCGGTATCGAGCCGGACGAGCAGGTGGTGGCCTTCGTCGGCCGGATCCAGCCGCTCAAGGCTCCTGATGTGCTCGTGTTCGCGGCGGCCGAGGTGCTGCGCGCCGAACCCGAGCGCAAGCTGCGGGTGCTCATCGTGGGCGGGCCCTCGGGGACGGGTCTGGATCGTCCGGACGCGTTGATCGAGTTGGCCGCCACGCTCGGCATCTCGGATCGGGTGACGTTCCTGCCGCCGCAGCCGCCGCATCGTCTGGTGCAGGTGTACCGGGCCGCGGATATGGTCGCGGTGCCCAGTTACAACGAGTCGTTCGGCCTGGTCGCCATCGAGGCGCAGGCCAGTGGCACGCCGGTGCTGGCCGCCGACGTCGGCGGGTTGAGTACGGCTGTGCGAGACGGTGTTTCGGGCATGTTGGTCTCGGGTCACCAGGCCGACGAGTGGGCGGCGGCCCTGCGCGGACTGCTCGACGATCCGGAACGGCTGCGGCGGATGGGCGCGGCCGCGGTGGATCATGCGGCCGGCTTCTCCTGGGAACATACGGCCGACGGTTTGCTCGACTGCTACGGCGAGGCGCTGGCCGGACATCGGGGTGTGCGTTCGCGAATGCCGGGTACGTTGCTGACAGAGGGCAGTCAAGCCAGGTCGCGGGCGCTGTGGCGGCGCCGGATGGGAGTGGTACGCCGGTGAGTGACACCATCGCGCAGACCGCGCAGCTGATCGACGACACCGTGCGTGAGCGCGAGATCGACTACACCCGCGAGGGCCGGGACACCTTCGTCGTGGTGCTGCCCGGTGAGCGCAAGCTGAAGACGACGGTCATGCTGACGGTCGGCAAGCACGGCGTGCGCGTCGAATGCTTCGTCTGCCGCAAGCCCGACGAGAACTTCGAGGGCGTCTACAAGTATCTGCTGCGCCGCAACCGCCGCCTCTACGGGGTCGCCTACACCCTGGACCGGGTCGGCGACATCTATCTGGTCGGCCGCATCGCGACCCATGCCGTGACCCCGGACGAACTGGACCGCGTCTTCGGTCAGATCCTGGAGGCGGTCGACGGCGATTTCAATGTGCTGCTGGAGCTCGGCTTCGCGGAATCCATTCGGCGCGAATGGAAATGGCGTGTGTCGCGCGGTGAATCGCTGAAGAATCTGCGCGCGTTCGAGCATCTGGTCGACACCGAGGAATCCTGAGGCCCGTCCGCCCCGCCCGATGCCGTCGGCCGGGTACCGTGCATCCGATCGGGTGATGTGCTGAGGAGGCGGTGGCGAAGTGGCTGTGCTGGCTGTGGATATCGGCGCGACCAAATTCGCGGCCGCTGTCTCGGTATCGCCGATCGGCGCGGTGCCGGGCGACGAGTCCACCGCCGCGCGGCCGGCCGCACTACGGCATATCCACCAGGTCGCCGTCCCCGCGCGCGATGTGTGGGAGACCTGTCGTGGGCTGCTGCGCCGGGTGGTCGGCGCCGCATCGGCCGACGAGGCATGTGGCGGTGCGGATTTCGAGGTGACCGTGGTCGGTATCGCCGCCGCCGGACCGGTGGATGTCCGTACCGGCAGCACCGCACCGCTGAACATTCCCGAATGGCGCGACGGTTTCCCGATCGTCGCCGCCGTGCGAGAACTGTTCCCCGGGGCCGAGATTCGATTCGCGATCGACGGTGCGGCGTTGGCGTTGGCGGAGTACCGGGTCGGCGGGTTACGCGGTGTCCGTTCGGGATTGGCGATGACGGTCTCCTCCGGCATCGGCGGCGGCATCATCAGCGACGGCCGAGTGGTGTCCGGCCGCACCGGAAACGCCGGTCACGTCGGCCATATCGTGGTACCCGGCTGGGAGGTGCCATGTGCCTGCGGCGGTGTCGGGTGTGTGGAGGCGGTCGCGAGTGGTATGTCGTCGGTCCGCTGGGCGCGCGCACAAGGCTGGACGGGTACGACCGGTATGGAACTGGCGCGTGCGGCGGCAGCGGGCGACGCCATCGCGGCGGCCGCGCTGGCCCGCGCGGGAACCGCTCTGGGACAAGCCATTTCGTCCGCCGCCGCGATGCTCGACATCGACCGCGTCGTGATCGGTGGCGGCTTCGCCGAATCGGGCGCCCCGCTGTGGGACCCGCTGCGGGCGGCGGTGGCGAAACATGCCGGCCTTGGCTTCATCCGTGAACTCCAGGTCCTGAAATCCCCGATCACGGATGGCGCCACGCTGGTGGGCGCGGCGGCTCTCGCGAGCGAGTGAGGACCGTTCGGGGCCGACGACGCTATGTCACTCGCGCCCGGCCCGCGCTGCTATCCGTTGTCGATACTGCGCACATGCGCCACAAGCGCGTTCGCATGCCCGTGTCCCAACCCGTGCTCGCTCTTCAACCAGGCGACCAGCTCCATATGCTTGGTCAGCTCCGACCCACGGATGATCTCGAACCAGTCCTCGACGGGTCGCCCGTACTTCTTCTCGATGGCCGGAAAGTAGGAGGCGGGACCCTTCACCGCAGTGGTGCTCTGTGTGCTCATGATCGTGTGGACGGCGCCGATCGAGACGACTCATCTTCGGACCGTTGTGATGTGAGCCACATAACATCGGCGGCGTCCACTCGATTCGCGATCATGGCAGAGGTCGTACCTCAGGGGGATGCACATGGTGATGGGCACGATTCAGATCGGCGTCGTCGTCTGCGCGGCGCTGGTGCGGTGGACGTCGGCCGGATGGTTCCTGATCCTCGGCGTCGTGTTCACCGCCGGGCTGCTACCCGCGATTGTGCTGGGCCCGTTGATCTTCGCCGGATTCCTGGCCTCGTCGACGATGTGGCCGCTGTTCGCCGCCGCCGACCTCTTCCTGATCGTCACCGCGCTGACGGTGGCGGACGGCGGCGACAACGGTCCTCTGGTGCCGATTCTCGACAAGAACAATCCCGACCCCCGCACGGTCGATCGTGTCGACCGGATCGGCAAACTGAGTGGTGTCGCCTATCTGGTGACCCTGGTGGTACTGCTGTCGGCGATCGTCGGCGCGTAATCGTCGACGGTCATGGAGTTGTACACGCGGGCGCTCGTGGTGGTGAGGCGGAGAAAGGCGCGGCTCGCACTCGCGGGCAGGACCGAGAGCAGGCGCGTGGCCTGCACCAAGCCGGTGACCCCCAGCCGTGAGGTCGGGATCAATGTCTTCGCCGCACTCGCCGCGACCGCGTGGCTGCCGCGGACATGCGCGGCCATCGCTCGTTCGTACGCGGGGAAGGCGCGTTCGTGGTCGCCGCCCGCCCGTGCCAGCTCGCCGGCGAGAACGTACGCTCCGATCACGGCCAGCGTGGTGCTCCCGCCGACGGCCGGGCCCGGGCAGTAGCCGGCATCGCCGACGAGTGTCACTCGCCCGCGGGACCAGGTATCCATGCGCAGCTGGGTGATCGAGTCGAAATAGAACGCCGGGGTGCGGTCGAGTTCGGCCAGCCACTCCTGGACCTCGCTGTCGAAGCCGCGAAAGGCGGTGCGCAGCAGCTCTTTCTGGTGTGCGATATCGCGGTGGTGATACGCGAGCTCGCGGTCGCCGCGGAACAGGAACAGTGCCCGCGCCTCGCCGCGGTGGCGCTCGCCGTACATGCCGGCGGTACGGCCGACACCCACATGAATGTGGAGTTCGCGATCCACACCGAAGGTTTCGGGCAGCGTCAGCACTGCGAGGTAGGCCCCCGTGAAGGCGCTGAAGCCGGACTCGTCTCCGAAGACCAGCCGGCGTACGGCGGAGTGCAGTCCGTCCGCGCCGACGACCAGGTCGAAGCGACGCGGCGCGGCGTGCTCGAACCTCACCTCACCGTCGGGCGAGATCGCGGTGACCGAATCTCCGAAGACGTATTCGACGTCGTTTCGAGTCGCGTCGTAATAGATCTCGCTCAGATCGTCGCGCATGATTTCCGCGTGCCGGTCCGACGTGGCGCCGAAGATCGTGGCGAGCTCGACCCGCACGGACCGGCGTCCGCCCTCGGGGTGCAGAACCATTCGGCTCGTCCCGGTGGCGCGCTCCGTGATCCGCGGCAGGACGCCCATCTTTTCCGAGATGTCCATCGCGGGCCGGAACAGGTCGACCGCATGACCACCGGTGCTGCGCAGTGCCGGCGCGCGTTCGACGACGGTGACGGAGTAACCGTGCCGAGTGAGCCAATACGCGAGCACCGGACCGGCGATACTGGCGCCGGAAATGAGAATTCGCATCGAATCGTCCGATCGTGTGGCGTCAGTGCTGGTCGGCGAAGTCGCGCAGGAGTTCTCCGGTGGGCCCGGGCTCCTCGATCATCGGGCTGTGCCCGCAGTCGAGCGATTCGATCCGCACTCCCGGCACGCTCCGGTAGTCCTGGAACGATGCCGCCGGCCAGCGGTGGTCGCGGGAGCCGTAGAGCACCAGGCTCGGCAGCCCGAGAGCGGTGAGGCGGTCCGGTTCCCGGCGTTCCCGCAGATAGACGTCCGATGCGTCGGAGGTCGCGGTGATACTGCGGTAGGTCATGGCGTGGAAGTCGTCCACGAGCTGCTGCGGAATCGCGACGTCGCGAGTGAACGCGCTGCTCATGGCGTATCGAATGGCGGCATCCGGGAGCAGGGGCCACAGCGGTTGCCCGATCTGCGGGACGAACAGCAGATTGCCGAGCGGGCCGTTGTCGGTGAAGGCGTCCAGGCGCGACCCGGTACTGATCAGTCCGATCGCGGTGATCACGTCACGGCGCTGGGCGGCCAGTTCGGTCGCCGCGTATCCGCCGGTGGAGTGCCCGACGACGATCGCGCTCCGCACGCCGAGGCGGTCGAGTACCGCTCCGACGCGATGTCCCTGCTCGGCCATGCCGTAACCGCTGTCCGGTTTGGCCGACCGGCCGTGGCCGAGCAGGTCGACGCGCACCACGTAGAAGTCCGCCAGCGCGGGCAGGACCGGATCCCACCACGAGACCGAGCCGCCGGTCCCGTGGATCAGCACCACCGCCCGTGCGCTCGGCGCCCCGCTGGTGACGACGTGGATATCGCCGTCCGGTAGCCGCACCGTCCGGTCCACGGAATCGTCCGGCGCGGCCGTCGCGACCCCTGCGGTATTCCCGACGAGCAGGGCGGTGAGCGCGGTGACCAGCAGCATCATCGCGCGTTTCGCGCGGCCGGCAGTTCCCATATTTCCTCCTGAGGACGATGGCGGATGCCATGACTGTCCCGGAGGACGCGGATGCGCGTCTTGTAGAAATGTCGGCCGCTACCGGCCGCGTGTCAGTCGACCACGCCCCAGTGCAACACCCGGACGGTGAACAGCACCAGCCCCAGCGACACCGTCGCGACCACGACCAGGCCGACCACCGCCACCGCCAGGGGCCGCCATCCGCTGCGCCCCAGTTCCCGGAAATCGGTGTTGAGACCGACACCGGCGAAGGTGAGCAGGAAGGCCCATTTCGACAGGTTGGCCAGGTTGGCCAGTTGCGCCTTGTCGATCCAGTGGGCGGTCGCCAGCGCGGAAACCGCCAGGAAGCCGAGGACGAACTTCGGGAACTTCGCCCACACGAAGGCCGCTTTGGCGCGCAGACCGGGCGCGATGGTGTCGGCCTCACCGCGGGCGGCCCAGTACAGACCGAAGCCCAGGACCACGAATCCGATGAGCGCGTTGCGGGTCGATTTCACCAGTACCGCCAGTTTGCCGGCGGCGTCGGAGTAGGCGTAGCCGGTCGCGGTGGTTTCGGCGGTGTTGTCCACGGCCAGACCCGACCAGAGGCCGAATTCGTGATCGGTCAGCCCCAGGCCGTGGCCGATCGCGGGAAGTGTGAACAGCGATACCGCGCCCAGCGTCAGGATCGCCGCGATGGCATAGCCGACGTCCGCATTGCGCGCCCTGATGGCTCCGCGCGCGGCCACGATCGCCGAGACGCCGCAGATCGAGGTGCCCACGGCCAGCAGCGATCCCAGCTTGCCGGACAGGCCGAGCAGGCGTGCCACGGTGAGAATGATCGCGCCCGCCACCGTCATATCGATGAGGATCAGCACGAAGCTGGTGCCACCGAGTTTCGCGACGTCCCCGAGGACGAAACGCGATCCCAGCGCCACGATGCCGGCCTTCAGCCAGAATTCGTAGGTGCCGATACCGGGCTTGAAAATCCGGTGCACCCCAACGGTATTGGCGATGATCAACCCGAAGACGATGGCCCACAGGACATATTCGATATCGGGGAAGCGCCAGTGGTGAGCGTGGACGAAGTCGTTCACCCAGATCTGGGTGTACTTGCCGAGCAAGCCGACCGCCACCAGCAGCGCGATGCCCGGCAGATAAGCCAGAGCGCCCCGCAGATTCACCGATTCTTCTGTCGCCGTTGTCGTTTCGGTAGCCATGTCGATCACCACGGAATCTTCGGCAGGGCGTCGGCGACGGCGAGCAGCACGAACGCGCCCGCGACGATCACCGCCCACCAGTCGACGCCGATCCGTTGGAAGATCGAGGCTTGCGGGTGGGGTTCCCCCGAGTCCCCCGGTTCGAGCACTGCGCCCGTTTCAGTCATGGCCGACTCCCTCATCGCGGCTGATCGCCGTGCGTTCCGGCGGTCAGCCGTCATTGTCGGGGCGGCCGCACCGGCGGGGAATCAATCGAATCAGCCTGATTCGAGAGGGTGTGCGGCGTTGTTCGGCGGTCCGGCCGACTCCGCGCACCGGGAGAGCGCACACAGGACGGGCGCGAGCAACTATTAGCATGACCTGCATGACGTACACCCTCGTGTTGCTGCGCCACGGCGAAAGCGAATGGAATGCTCTCAATCTGTTCACCGGCTGGGTGGATGTGCACCTGACCGACAAGGGTGTCGCCGAGGGCAAGCGGGCCGGTGAACTGCTGGCCGAACACGGCATTCTGCCCGATATCGTCTACACCTCGCTGCTGCGCCGCGCGATCAGCACCGCGAATATCGCCCTGGACGCCGCGGATCGGCACTGGATTCCGGTCGTGCGGGACTGGCGGCTCAACGAGCGGCACTACGGCGCGCTGCAGGGGAAGAACAAGGCCCAGATCCGCGATCGGTACGGCGACGACCAGTTCATGATGTGGCGTCGCAGCTACGACACCCCGCCCCCGCCGATCGAGGCCGACAGCGAATACAGCCAGAACGGCGACGCGCGCTACGCCGGTATCGACGTGCCGGCGACCGAATGCCTGAAGGACGTCGTCGCCCGCATGGTCCCGTATTGGGAGTCCACGATTTCCCGCGAACTGGTGGCCGGAAAGACCGTTCTGGTTGCCGCGCACGGTAATTCGCTGCGCGCGCTGGTGAAACATCTGGACGGTATTTCCGACGAGGATATCGCCGGCCTCAACATTCCCACGGGTATTCCGCTGCGCTACGAACTGGACGAAAATCTGCGTCCGATCGGTCCGGCCGAGTATCTGGACCCCGAGGCGGCAGCCGCGGGCGCGGCCGCGGTCGCGAGCCAGGGCGGTAAATAGACCGGATTCTCCGCACTTTCCGACGCGCCGTGGTCATCGACCGCGGCGCGTCGTCGTATCTCTCGAAGGCGCTGCGTGCGAACGATTTCCGAACGTCGAAGTTCCGCCGGTGCCGCCTGTGACTATGCGATACTCGGCATTCTGTGAGCTGCATCTCTTCTGCCGATTCGTAGCTATCGAATTGCCCATATGGCCGTTCGCATCGCGACTTGCCCCGCCGGTAGTAGCGTCCGTGCCGGTAGGGAGTGGTGTGGATAACTTCCGGCAGGTAAAGCGCCGGGCTTTCCGCTGGTCATCGACGTGGATGAGAGGCTGAGAAGTTGAGAAACTTTTCGTGCAGAAGTTGTAACCGCTGGTTTGCAACTTACTCCGCAGTAGATACACTCTCGGTCGTTCGACCATTTCGAGAGGCGGATCACGTTCGATGAAGTACGCGTTACGCGCCACAGTTGCCGCCGTCGCCGCCACGGTGACCATCCCGTTCTTCGCCACTGGGGCCCAGGCCGGACCCGTCGCGACCGGCCCGGACGGTGGCGCCGCCGGCGCCGCGTGGACCGCCACCGAGGACGGCCCGCAGCAGTATCCGAACATCCACATCGACTGGGATGTGCCGATCACGATGAGCGACGGCACGGTGCTGAAGGGCAATGTGTACCGCCCCGCCGACGCCGCCAGCCGTCCGGTCGACACCCGTACCCCGGTCGTCGTGAACATGACGCCCTACACCAAGCTGGTGTCGAATCTGGCCGATCACGCGGGCTCGGTTCCGGGTCTGTCCGACGCGCTGCTGGGACTGTTCCGCCAGATCGATATGAGCGGCACCCCGCTGTCCGGGGTCACCGATCTGACCAAGGCCTTCGGTGGCGGCGAGCTCCGCAACTTCTCCGTCGACCGGCAGCTGATCAAGAGCGGCTACACCCAGGTCGTCGTCGATGTCCGCGGCACCGGCTTCTCGCAGGGCGAATGGGATATGTTGCGGCAGCGCGAGCAACAGGACACCGTCGAGGTGATCGACTGGGCGTCGCGGCAACCGTGGTCGGACGGCAAGGTCGGGATGACCGGCATTTCCTATTCGGGCATCAATCAGGTCCAGGTCGCGGAGAAGCAGCCACCCGCGCTGAAGGCGATCTTCCCGGTGGTGCCCGGCAGCGATCTGGTCGACGATGTGCTCGCCCCCGGCGGCGGCTTCGGCTTCAACTTCATTCCGTTGTGGCTCACCGCGATCAACACCCTCAAATGGGTTCCGGACGTGCAGTCGATCGTGACCGGCAAATTCGACACCACCTGGCTGAACGACCGGATCAGCGACCCGTACACCTATATGGACGTCCTGCTGAACGCCTACACCAACACCGATATGAACACCCTCGATCCGCGGGTGAAGGACATGTTGAACGACATGTCCGCGCAACGGCAGGCGTGGATCGGTGATCCGGGCCGGATCCAGGTGCCGACCTTCGTCACCGGCGGCTGGCACGATCTGTTCACCTACTCCGAATCCAAGATCTACAACCAGATCCCGCTGCCGCCCGGGCAGAAGCAGCTGTTCATGGGCAACACCTACCACCTCAACTCGGGCAACGAGTACGGCAAACCGGGCCTGCCGCCGCGGCTGGACGTCCTGCAGCGCGCGTGGTTCGACAAGTGGCTCAAGGGAATCGACAACGGCATCGACACCTACGGTCCGGTGACGCTGCGCGAACAGGGCGGCGGCTGGGTCACCCAGGGTGGTTTCGGGCCGTCGGCGCCGGCCGAGGAGGCGGCGAAGTACCGCCGCATGTACCTGTCCGCTGACCGCAGTGGCACCGCGAACAGCGTCTACGACGGCTCGCTGACCGGTGAATTCACGGGTGCGCCGACGCGTCTGACGGTGGCGCCCGGTTTGACCACGGTGTGCTCCAACGATGCCGCGCAGGCCACCGCCGGTGTGCTCGCGATCATCAACGGCTGCGCGGCGGACTCACGCATCGCGGAAACCGACGCGCTCACCTTCACCAGTGCGCCGGTCGCGGGCGAGACCACCATCTCGGGCCCGATCGCGGTGCGGCTCAACACGGTTCAGGACGCCGCCGACGGGTACTGGACGGTGACGGTCAACGATGTCGCGCCCGACGGGCAGTCGACGGTGCTGTCCTCGGGACAGTTGATGGCCTCGCTGCGTGAGGTCGACGAGGCGAACAGCACCCGTTCCGAGAACGGCGACTACACCGATCCGCGGGCCTACACCTCGCTGGACAAGCGCCGGCCCACGGTTCCCGGTGAGGTCACCGAGCTGAATATCGCCCTGCCCGCCACCCGGGCCGTCCTCGCGCCGGGCCACCGGCTGCGGGTGGACGTGTTCGCCGGCAACTTCCCCAAGGGCCTGCCGATCGCGCCGATGCTCGCCGACACCGGCCTGAAACCCGAGCATCTGCAACTGGATCCGAACGCCCCGAGTTTCGTGAACATCCCGCTCGAGGGAGACTCCGGCTGGTGATCCGGTAGGGGACTCCCCGACTGTCCCGGGAACGTACAACGGCGTACGTACCCGGGACTTTTCGTTTTCCGCGGTGCGCGCGGCGCGTCTCCCGCAGGTGCCTGCCGCGCGGAATTGAGGCGCACCTCACAACCGGCTTACGCCGCGAGGCCGAGCGAGGCGGGCCGACCGACACGCCGGAGGTGTTCATGCGCGATTCGCGCGGCCTCCAGATGTGCGGTGCCGCAAGGCAAACTGCCCGCGCGACCATTGTCATGCGGCCGAAAACCGCCGGTCGAGGCCGATCCGCGGCTCGGCCAACTTTGTGTGAACACCCGGCCAACGATCGCGGAATCAGCCGTGACCTGCGCGAAACTTCGTCAACCCGGGTTTGGAGTACGTGTCCGCGACCGTACGATTCTCTATGTGAGCGTTCCCCAGGCCGTGCTGCTTGCAGTCCTCGCGGCCGTAGTCGGTCTGGCCGTCGGTGGCCTGGTCATCCCGTACATGAACGCCC
This sequence comes from Nocardia kruczakiae NBRC 101016, assembly GCF_001612965.1. Taxonomy (GTDB): domain Bacteria; phylum Actinomycetota; class Actinomycetes; order Mycobacteriales; family Mycobacteriaceae; genus Nocardia; species Nocardia kruczakiae. Next base: position 5,470 of record NZ_BDBL01000060.1, on the reverse strand, counting down.
GGCAAGCCGAGCGCCGCGCGGCCGAATCCGGCCTGACCATGTCGCAGGTGCTGGATCTGATCGTGCTGGCCTCGGAGAGCGGCATCGCCGTGGTCGACGAATATCGCGACGTGGTGCTGGTCAACCCGCGCGCCGAGGAACTGGGCCTGGTCCGCAACCGGTTGCTGGACGAACGCGCCTGGGCGGCGGTGGAGAAGGTGATCGCGACCGGCGAGGACGTCGAGTTCGACCAGACGCTGAAGAATCCGCTGCCGGGCCGCAACAGCATCGCCGTGCGCGGTGTGGCCCGTCCGCTCTCGCGCGGCGATTCCAACTTCGTCGTGCTGTTCGCCGACGACGATTCCGAACAGGCCCGTATGGAGGCCACCCGCCGCGATTTCGTCGCCAATGTCAGCCACGAGCTCAAGACCCCGGTCGGCGCGATGAGTCTGCTCGCCGAGGCCATGCTGGAGTCGGCCGACGATCCGGATTCGGTGCGGCATTTCGGACAGCGACTGGTCAGCGAATCGAACCGGATGGGCAAGATGGTCACCGAGCTGATCGCGCTGTCGCGGCTGCAGGGGGCCGAGAAGCTGCCGCAGCTCGAGGCGGTCGACGTCGACACCGTGGTCAATGCCGCGATCGAACGGTCCCGCACCGCCGCCGAGGCCGCCGGAATCACCGTCAGCACCGACGCCAACAGCGGACTGGAAATACTCGGCGACGAAACTCTGCTGGTGACGGCACTGTCTAATCTGGTCGAGAATGCGATCAATTATTCGCCGAAGGGTTCGCACGTGTCGGTGAGCCGTTCGCTGCGCAACGGCCACGTCAATATCGCGGTCACCGATCGCGGCATCGGCATCGCCAAGGAAGACCAGGAACGGGTTTTCGAACGCTTCTTCCGCGCGGACAAGGCGCGTTCGCGCGCCACCGGCGGAACCGGACTCGGGCTGGCTATCGTCAAGCACGTGGCCGCCAATCACAATGGGGAAATCACGTTGTGGAGCAAATTGGGTACCGGTTCCACGTTCACGCTGCGTATTCCCGCGGTCGAATCCGGCAACCAGAATTCCGCCGCCCCGGCGGAGAAGAAGAGCCCCACCGCAATCGGGGTGGGCAAGAACGACGACGGTCCGCGCCGGCGGACCGGACAAAACGGTGTGGAGGCAACCCGATGACCAGTGTGTTGATCGTCGAGGACGAGGAGTCGCTGGCCGATCCGCTCGCGTTCCTGCTGCGCAAGGAGGGCTTCGAGGTCACGGTCGTCGGCGACGGGCCATCCGCGCTGTCGGAATTCGACCGCTCCGGCGCCGATATCGTGCTGCTGGATCTGATGCTCCCCGGCATGAGCGGCACCGATGTGTGCAAGCAGCTGCGCACCCGCAGCAGTGTGCCGGTGATCATGGTGACCGCGCGCGACAGCGAGATCGACAAGGTGGTCGGCCTGGAACTGGGCGCCGACGACTACGTCACCAAGCCGTACTCCTCACGGGAGCTGATCGCCCGCATTCGGGCGGTGCTGCGCCGCGGCGCCGGCGAGGAGATGGACGGGTCCGGCGAGAGCGGCGTGCTCGAGGCCGGCCCGGTGCGCATGGATGTGGACCGCCACACCGTGCAGGTCAACGGCAAGTCGGTGACGCTGCCGCTGAAGGAATTCGACCTGCTCGAATACCTGCTGCGCAATTCCGGCCGGGTGCTGACCCGCGGCCAGCTGATCGACCGCGTCTGGGGCGCCGATTACGTCGGCGACACCAAGACCCTGGACGTCCACGTCAAGCGGCTGCGGTCGAAGATCGAGGCCGATCCGGCCAAGCCCGAACATCTGGTGACCGTGCGCGGGCTCGGGTACAAGCTCGAGGCCTGATTCCGCCGGATACGAGAAAGCCGCGAGACACGACGGGTCTCGCGGCTTTCCCGTATCGACTTTTTCCGAATCGACGTCGGTTAGACGACGTGCACCCACGCGGTGCCGATCTGCGGCAGTTCCTGCTTCTGCAGCTGGAACCAGCCGAAGTCGTCACGCTGCCAGCAGTCGTCCAGCGGCGCGGTGTCGTCGTGGCACGCGATCGGGCGCGAGGTGCCGTAGGGGCTCACGATGACCTGCTTGCCGTTCTCCTTCGCGGACAGCACCGCCGGGTCGTTGTAGACGACGAAGTTGTCGTTCTGCAGCGAGTAGTGCGCCGGATCGGTGGCGGGGTCGGCGTGCGCGGCGGGAGCCAGCGTCAGGGCCGCACCGGCGGCGAGTGCTGCAGTAGCCAAGAATTTCCTCATCATGGCTTATGCCTATCACGGGTATGTGAAGCGCGCATGGCGAGGCGATGACCGTACAGAGATACTTCACAATTCCCGGGGCTCGGCCGCGGCCGAGAGATAGGCGCCGATCGCGGCGACGGATTCGGCGAGAGCCTGTCGCACCGTGGCGTCCGCGATCGTTCCGTCGGCGCCGACCATGCTGCCCAGCACCGTTATTCGCCGGCACGCGGATTCGATTTCCACCGCGCCGACATATCCGAGCACCGTGCGCAGCGATGTGATCGCACCTTCGCCGCGCCCGGGGGCCGCCACCGAAATCCAGGCCACCGGTTTCTCGTGCAGATCCGCGGCCCCGACGGTCCACTCCAGCAGATTCTTCAGGCTGCCGGGAATGAAGCCGGCGTATTCGGGCGCGCAGAACACCACCGCGTCGGCGGCCGCGAGTCGCTCACGCAATGCGTGCACCGCCGGCGGGGCGGGTTGATCGCCCGGAACGAAGGCCGGGATATCGACCAATCCGGTGAACAATTCCGCGGTGCAGTCCGGTGCGGCGATATCGGCGAAGGTGCGCAACGCGGCGGTGTTGGTGGATCCCGGGCGGGTACTACCGGAAATCAACAGGATTCGAGGTGCGCCGGGGCGTGATGCCGCCCCGGGAACGGATCCCGCGGAATCGGTCTCGGCGACGGAGGACTCGGATGCCGGCGTACCCGGCGCAATACCCATATTCCTACGAAATGGGTTGGCGGATCAGATATTCCCGGCCGGGTCGGTTTCCGCTTTCTCGCGGGCGGCGGTCGTGGCCGGATGCACCGCGATCAGCCCCAGCCCTTCGCGCCGCCGACAGTGCCGGGCGAGTTCGTCGTAGGCCGGCTGCCCGATCAATTCGATCAGTTCGGGGGCGTAGGACTGCCAGACCGGGCGGCTGCCGACATGCGCGTCGGGCGAACCCGAGCAGTACCAGTGCAGATCCAGACCGCCCGGGCCCCAGCCGCGCCGGTCGTATTCGGTGATGGTGGTGCGCAGGATCTGTTCGCCGTCGGGCCGGTCGACCCAGTCCTGGGTGCGGCGGATCGGCAGCTGCCAGCACACCTCGGGTTTCACCGTCAGCGGCTCGATGCCCTTGCGCAGGGCCATCGTGTGCAGGGCGCAGCCGATTCCGCCGGCGAAGCCCGGACGGTTGAGGAAGATGCAGGCGCCCTCGTAGCGGCGAGTGCGGATGGCCGGCTCGTCGTCGAGTTCGTCCTCTTCCAGATACAGCTTCTTGCGGACCTTGCCGTCGCGGTCGCGCGCTTCGTCCATCAGCTGCCAGTCCTGCGGCGTGAGCATCTTCACGGCCTTGGCCAGTTTCTTGCGATCGTCGTCGTCGCTGAGGAAGGCGCCGTGCGAACAGCAGCCGTCGTCCGGGCGGCCCTCGATGATGCCCTGGCAGGCCGGCGTGCCGAAGACACAGGTCCAGCGCGACAGCAGCCAGGTGAGGTCGGCCGCGATCAGATGCTCGGCATTTGCGGGATCGACGAATTCGATCCACTCCCGCGGGAAGTCGAGATCGACCTCCGGTGCCGGATCGATCTTCGCAGCTGGTCGCAGCCCGGTCGGCGCCGTGTCCGGCGTGAGAGGGGTGGGCGCGGATGCTCCTGCGGTCACATCGCCAGACGCTAACAGCTTCCCCGCTCGAGCCCCACTCCCGGGCTGGTGGGCCGGGGGAGTTCGGATTCGTCCTCCGGTGCTCGCACCGACCCCGGTACCGTATTCATGTGCGGCTCGGTGTTCTCGATGTGGGAAGTAATACCGTCCACCTGCTCGTGGTGGACGCGCATCGGGGTGGGCACCCGATGCCGATGAGCTCGACGAAGGCCACCCTGCGGCTGTCGGAGAATATGGACGACGCGGGCTGCATCACGCCCGAGGGCGCGGCCAAGCTCACCAAGACGATCACCGAATTCGCCAGTATCGCAAAGACTTCCGGCTGTGTAGAACTGATGCCCTTCGCGACCTCGGCGCTGCGGGAGGCGGCCAATTCCGACGAGGTGCTGGACCGGATCCGCGCGCGCGCCGGTGTCGATCTGCGGGTGCTGTCGGGTGTCGACGAGGCCCGGCTGACGTTCCTGGCGGTGCGGCGCTGGTACGGGTGGAGTGCGGGGCGCATTCTGAATCTCGACATCGGCGGAGGATCGCTCGAGATGAGCAACGGCTGCGACGAGGCGCCCGATGCGGCGCTGTCGCTGCAACTGGGCGCGGGCCGGCTGACCAGAGACTGGCTGAACGGCGATCCGCCCGGCAAGCGGCGGGTGGCGGTGCTGCGGGACTGGCTCGACGCCGAGTTGGTGATCCCGGCAAAACAACTGCTGGAGGTCGGGCGCCCGGATCTGGCGGTGGGAACCTCGAAAACCTTCCGCTCCCTGGCCCGGCTGACCGGAGCCGCCCCTTCGGCCGCGGGACCGCGCGTGCGGCGTAGTCTCACCAGTTCCGGTCTGCGGCAGTTGATCGCATTCATTTCTCGGATGACCGCCGCCGATCGCGCAGAATTGGAAGGTGTCAGTTCCGACCGGTCCCAGCAATTGGTGGCCGGCGCACTCGTGGCGGAGGCGAGTATGCGGGCATTGTCCCTCGATACGCTCGAAATCTGCCCATGGGCGCTGCGCGAAGGACTGATCCTGCGCAAACTGGATACCGACCTGGGTACCGACCCGGGTCCGGGTAGTACTCGGCCCATCGGAGTGCCGGGCCCGACCGAGGCCGTATCGGGATGATCGATTCGGGCTGCGGTCTATCGGAAAGGAGCCGGCATGAGTGAGGATTCGACCCAGCTGTCGGTCGCCGAACTGCTGGCGCGCAACGGCCAGGGAGTTCCGGCGTCGGGCGGCGGACGGCGCCGCAGAGGCGGACGCGGTATCGCGGTCACCGACCTGACCGGAGATCTGCCGGCGGTCCGGGAGGGTTCCTCCTCGCACGCCGCCCCGGAGGCCGAGCCGGATCCGGAACCGATGCCCGACTTCCAGCTCTCGGTACCCGGGTACGAAGCCGAATCACCGCTGTCCGGCCCGATCAGTTTCTACGATCCCCTGGCCGCCGCTCCGGAGGCGCCGAGCGCGCCGAACTCCTGGGACTCGCCGGGATACGGGACGAACGGGTTACCGCCCGCCTCGTTCGAAGCGCCGGGCGGATACGGCTCGTCGCCCGAGTTCGCCGCTCCCGGATACGATGCCCAGCCCGATTCCACCCGGCACGCCGC
>NZ_BDBL01000059.1 GCF_001612965.1 Nocardia kruczakiae NBRC 101016 | reverse complement strand
AGGAAGTAACTTGCCAGCCTACGAATGTCATTCGAGCGCGCGCCATCCTTCCCAGGGGCGCGCGCCGAAATGACCTTGAATGCAAGCGAGTCTGTGTGCCGATTGTTTTCGCCACGCTGGATTATTGACGGCAGACTGGGTAGCCATCGTCGTCATCCGGAATTCTCGAATGTCCCGCAGTAACTCGAACCCTGCCCAGTTCGTAACGTCACACCCATAGACATCGCAGAACTCGGCATACTGTTTTGCGCTGATCCAACCGAACGACGACCATTTGATCGCCGTATGCACCAAGTCCCACTCTGGGGGCCCGATCGCGGTTCGCTCTAGGTCAAGCAAGATCACCCGCCCGTCGTCTGTCGCCACGACGTTACCGACCCAAGCGTCACCGTGAATCACGGACCACGGCAAGCCCTCCGGTAGCTGGGTCCACCGTTCGCGCAGCTCCGCGAGGTGGCCAACCATCCACCGCCGATCATCCTTGTTGAGGACAGTTGCCGCCGTGATCCGCTCTTCTAGTCGAACGAAGGGTTCGACCTTCCCGAGCGTGAAATCCGTCGGCGGCGCCAGTGCGTGAAGCTGCTTGAGTGCGGCGGCAACCTGCGCGGGTGTGCCGTGATGGTGCGGCGGCAGTTCTTTCCAAAACGTTACCGATCGGCCGTCGACCTCGACAGGCTGGACAATGTCGCCAGCAACCTCGACCGCAGAGACGCCGGAAGCTTCCAGCCACCTTGCGATGCGAACTTCTCGCTCTGCGGCGGCGTGCTGGCCGGGTCGGCTGATCCGCGCGACCTTCTTGTCTGGGAGCCGGTAGATCGCGTTTTCGCTTCGATTCAGCAGTTCCGAGTCCATGGCATCGAATCCAACCTGCGCACAGGCAGTTTTCAAGACGCAGAGTGCGTCGTCCGGGGCCGCGTGGGCAGTCATACGGCGGCCACGGTTGTACCGATGCGGGTGCGGAGTTCCTCGACTTCGGTCGCGGTGCTGTGTGGTTCGGAAAATCTGGATAGCTCGCGCAGATCGTCTGCGGCACGGCGTGATCGGATATGCCCGGCATCGAGGAGGGCGGCGCTTCCGAGTTGGGCGGCCTCGCTTGGGTCGCCTGTCGCCATCGTGAGCGACGCGAGTTTGATGCCGGAGATCGCCTTCGACCGAACGTAGGCCTCGGTGTGGCCGTGCACTGCGCTCTCCAACCGCGAGCGGGCCTCGGTGACAAATTGCCCCTCGAGGGCAAGATCGAACAGTGCGTGTCCGGTGTCGCCGGAGTGCTGCGCCGCGTCGTAATAGCTCATCCAAGGTGGATCGTTCTGCGGCGAAGCGTGAGAAAATTCCTCATCCGCTTGCCCAACCGCCTGGACTGCTTCCTCAACCCGGTGCAGCTTGGCGAGGGCCCGGGCCCTCGCCGAATGCAACATGGCGCGCTCGGTTGCGGTCAGGCGATCAGAGCGCACCATGGCAAGTTCGATGTATGTCAGCCCGTCATCGGCACTGCCACACCAGATAGCTTGGCGGGCCATGGATGAGAGCACCTTGCCACGAAGGTGCCAATCGCCGGCTTCTTCAGCGCAGGTCCACGCCAACCGGAACATGCTCCGAGCATCGGCGTGCGCGTAGGCGTCGAAGGCCATGAACGCCGCAGTGTGGCCGAGGAACCCCACCGCGCTCTGAAGTTCAGAGCGGTATTTTTCCGGGCAACGGGCGTTGAGCAAGTTGACCGCGTACCGGAGTTGCGCCCCGACAGCTTCGCGAACCAGCCCACCTCCGTATGTGTGGTCCCAGGTGCTGAACTCGCGGGCGGTTTGCCGTATCTGCTCGATCTCGGTCAGGCCGACAGTGGACGGTACTGGCGTGGGTTCGAGTGTGCTCAGCAGTTCAAGCAGCGGCGCAGCGGCACCTGTCACCGTGACGCCAAGGGCCGCACGAAGAAAATCTTGGCGCTTCACATCTTCGAGCGTAGCGACCTCGGCCCCCGGCAGCTTGAACCACAGCAGCTCGGGCGGTATAGCCAGCCTCTGCGCCCAGCGCCGCAACTTGGAAAGATGTTCCGGCGCTGGCCCCTTCTCCAGTCGGCTGAGCTGGGCTTGCGTGATACCGAGCCAGTCCGCGACCCGCTCCTGTGGCAAGGGCTGCCGATGGTACGGGTGATTGCGATAGGCGAAGATCACGCGTCCCAGGTGCCAGGTCGCGAGTGCATCGCGCATCTGATCGGTATGCCAGAAGGAAAGCGGCACGGCTGGAGGCCGATGAAGTTCGCTTCGAACGCCGACTGCGCAAGGGCTGCATAATGATTCGTCGTTGTAGCTGTTGAGTCTACTCCCGCAGCGGACGCAGTAGCGTTGCTGATCGGGTACGCGTGTCATGGGGCCACTCCGATGTTGATCGTGGGGTGCCCTTGCCACCCCCGTTCGCCCTTGTCAAACGACGCTACCACTGGATTCCCCGCCCGAATATACGCTTTATGTATACCCCGGATTCGCCGTGGTCGTGGTGGCATTCCCGCCCGAACCCGACCCTTGGGACCGGACACACCCGGTCCTATCGAAAGGGGTTTGGCCATGCCATTGAGTCTGGTAGTGCCCATATTCGGCCCACCGGCCGCCGGAAAAACCACCCTCACCCTTCACCTCGGCTTATCGCCAGGCCGAACAATTTTTCGTCTTCGCGAACAGGTACCGAAGGAGGTTCTTGCCGCCACCGCCACCGACAGCGCCCGGCTTGGTTGGATTGATGAGTTCACGGTCGCCGATGCACTCCGGTCCTACTTCGCCACCGTCCAGGCCGACCCCACTGTGCACACCGTGCTGCTCGACAATTTCCCCGGCTCCGGCTCACAGGTCGGCCAACTACTTGCCACCGTCTGGCCGCTTATCCCACGGGTTCACATTGAGCCCATCGAAGTCGTGACCGACGTTCGAACGCTGAAACAGCGGGCCCGCAGTCGCAAAGTCTGTCACCAGTGCGAACGCGATCCGATCCGTGACCCTCGCTTGCCTGCCATTCCGACAACCGAGGACACCTGGACCTGCGCCCGGTGCGGCGGCCTGCTGCATCCACGGCGAGGAGATTCACCGCGACTGTTCAAAGCCCGCCTCCAGCGCTACCACCAAGCGGCCGAAGGCATCCGGGATTGCTTCACCTCCTCCGGCCTCACTATTACCCAGCTCGACACCACCAACACCATTGACAGCGCGGCCAACCTGCTTGCGCCCCTGCTTATTTCACGGAGCCCAGTGTCATGACCAGTACCGACCTGCCCATGCCGTCGCTGAAACCGAAGAGCAATGGCTACGGCCACGCCCGGATGCCGAGAGGCGCGAACGTCCCGGAGCCACAGAAGATCGACCGCGTGCCGTATGGCCGCTTCCGCAACGTCTACCTGTACATCACCGAAGCGTGCCAACTGCGCTGCGAGCACTGCTATATGGGTGAACGTCTGGATCGGGCGCTGAAGATGCCCCTGCCGAAGATCGTGGACACGCTCACCACCTGGCGCCGGCTGGGCGGGAGCAAACTGACCATCCTCGGCGGCGAACCGACCCTCCACCCGCACTACTGCGAAGCGATCCGGCTCAGCAAGAAATTGGGCTATGAGCACGTCATCACCACGACGAACGCTCAAAAACCGGCGCTGCGACGCTTCCGGCAGCTTGCCCCCGATGACTTCGCCTACGTGCAGGTCAGCCTGGATGGTGGCAGTCAGGCCACGCACGATGGCGTGCGTGGTGCAGGCACCTTCGATGAAGCCATGGAAACCACACGCGAGTTGGCCGAACGCGGATTTGATGTGCGGATAATCTGCACAGTTAACAAGGCCAACGAGCGTGACGTCGTGCAGCTACTCGACATTGCCGATGTGCTCGGCGTGAGCCTGGTGAAATTCCACGTCTTCTCGACTATCGGCACCGGACACGGCAACCCGGAGATGGCAATGACGCCGCCGGAGTGGGTCGTCTTCTGCGACCGACTGAATAAAGTTGCGCCGCAATACAACACGCGAGTGTGGTACCAGCCGACGTACGCCCGGCGTGACCAGATGGAGCGCTACGCCGCCGAGGGGTATCAAGGCTGTATCGGCCGGACGTTGGATCGGATTTCGATCTTCCCGGACGGCCGCTGCTACGTCTGCTCGTACCTGTTCGATACCGATCTGCACTTCGCGCAGACGACGGACGGACAGGTGCAGCTCAACCACGGTGTCAACGAGTTCGACTTGTTCACCAGTGTCCTGAACGAAAGTTCCTGCGGTGGCTGCAAATCGAGCGGCTGCATGGGCGGATGCCCGGCCGAGGAGGTCATCATGGGCGAATCGTCCTGCGCCGCCTACGAGGACATCGTGCCGGTCTGCCGGTTGTGGAAATCCAGCGCAAAGCCTGAGGAGTGACCTTCATGGACGACATGGACCACGTAGTTGAAGCACTGCGCTGGATCGACTGGGAGGATATCGACGAAGTCGAGATGATGTGCCGGGAAGCGCTGGATCGGCTGGCGGCGAACCCAAGCATAGTCCGCGGCCGGCTGAACGACCTGCCGAACCGACCCGAGCTGATGAACCTTTGTGAGCACTACGACATCCTGGACAAAATCGTGCTTGCCAGCGAGGACGATCCCGGTGTGCGGGTGCGGCTGCACGTCTTCCTGCCGGGGTATTTCGACCGGCCGCACAATCACCGTTGGAGCTACGCCAGCAGAATTCTGCGCGGGCACTATAGGCACTACCTGTTCGGCAACGCCGAGCTGGACGAACAGGTGGAGCCGACCAAGCTGCCGGTGCTGCACGTCCGCGAAGAACCTATCGGCACCACGTACGCCCTGCACCACTCGATGGTGCATGCGGTCGTGGCAGACCCGTTCGCGGCGAGCCTGGTAATCCGGGGGCCGGCAGTGAAAGACAAATTCCTGGTGATGGATCGCCATACGAATGAAGCGTGGTGGCAGTTCGGGGCCGAAGACGAGTCAGAACAGGAGGCTAGAGCCAAGCAGATGAGCCGAACGCGGTTCGCGGAAGTGACCGGGTGGCTCAGTGAGTGGAATGTGCTGTAGCCCGCTCCGCACGGCATCGGCCCTCCTCGTCTGCGGTCGAGGAGGGCCGATGCGGCTCGGAGTTAGCTCTTCTTGCCCTTGCCTTTCTTGGCCTGAGCCAGATCGCTGGCCGCGACGCTCTTCTCCGCCTTGGTCGACTTCTTGTTGCCCAACTCCTTGCCAGCCTCGCTGGCGGCCTTCTTACCCGTTGCCATCATTGGTCCTTCCGACCGAAATAGCACCCAGTAATTTATGCGTCCCATCAGGGCAAACGGCTCCCACGCGACGGGCACGAGCCCACTGTACGCCCGCTCGACGACAAGAATCGGCGACGCGATGTGCAGAGGCGCACTGCGGCAGGTCAACTCGCTACTGAACGTTCTTCCCTTGGGAGCATCGCCAGCAGTTCGACCAGGCTCGGCAGCGGGGCGCTGTGGTGTCGTGCACACCGCAGTGCCCCGCTGGCCGATCCCAGAACCATACTTCGTTCCATCGCCCACCCTGCCCGCTGGCCGTAGAGCAACCCGGCTGAAAAGGCCGCACCCGCACAGTGTGTATGGCGAACCTCTACCGGAAATGCCTGTACCGCAATTTCTTCCGAGTGGCTTACCGCTACCGCGCCGGATGCACCAGCCGTCACGATCACCCACGCCGCGTCGGTTTCGCTCAGGAGCGCCGTCGCCAGCGCAGGGGCGTGTTCGCGGTCGTCGTCATCGACGTTGGTTTGGACAAGGAGATTGCCGTACCCGTCGAGTGCCCGTTTGACGGTCGCAGAAAGTTTCGAGCCGCCCAGGTTGAGCAGCATCGGCACCTCGGCGGTGCGGCCGGCCCCGATGACACGGACTACGGTCGGCTCGATCAGCTCGTAGCAATCCAGGTACAGGAACGACGCCTCAGCGATCGGCGCCAGGTCGGCACGCTCCAGACTGGCCACTACCTCTGGCAGATGGGCAAACCACGTCCGGGTGTGCTGGTCGTCGGCCGTGACCACAATTCGTGGTGTCGCGACCGTTGGACGAAGGATGTAGCCGGGCTGGACGTCGCGGTCACCAAGCCATCCCGTAACGAACTTTCCGTGCTCGTCGGCGCCAACGTCGTTGGCAATCAGGCGAACTGGCGCTCCCATCGCGGCGAGCGTCGCCGCTGTCATCGGCCCGTCAGCCGCCACCGACCACTCGATACTTCTGATTTCGGCCCCGTGGTTGGGACGCGGGAACTGGGGGACGGACCAGAGTTCGGCGAGTGCCAAGTAGCTGACGCACACCACTGGCCCAGACGGATTGCCCATCGTTACCAGCCGTAGACGGAAAAAGACCGACTGTGGGCGATGTGCTCCATCGCCTCACGGCAGTAGTCGATCATGTGGTCTGGCAGCTCATCCGCCGAAAACCAGTGCAGCTCAGTACACTTTTCTGGTTCCCGATTCTCGGGATCACCCTTCCAGGCCCGCACGATGAAGAAAAATGCCATGCGGCCACCGGAGGAAGAGTTGTGCATAATGTGTGCGAAGTGGACATCTTCAGACTTGATGATGACCCCGATTTCTTCCTCAGCCTCGCGGATCAGTGCGTCGATGACAGACTCGTCGGCTTCGAGGTGTCCGCTTGGCAGATGCCAGGCTCCATCCTCGAAGCCGGTGTTCTGGCGCTGGCCGAACAGGACCTCGCTGCCTCGGCGCAATACGAGGTGCACATCCCCTGTCACCTTGTGACGCTGGGGTTTTGACCTAGTGGTCTGCGGAGCAACAGTGTCGGTCATGAAAATAAATCCACCTTCCATGGTATTTGACCTGCGGTTTTATGACAAGACGGAAGCAGGCTGACCCTATTCGCCGACCATCCGTTGGCCCATACGCCCGGCGTATACCGACCAATGGGCTCGCGTATGGCTGTTGTGCCGATCACCGTTCACCCTCGTTACCAGAAATTTTGGCCACCCAACGGAACGGAGATAGTGGACATGGGCTATTCGCGCCACATCCACATCGAATCCGGCGCGTTGACGCTGGATTACCGGGCGTCGGCAGAACAAGCGCAGAACGTGGCCGACGAGCTAATGCGCGGCGTCTACTCGGAGTTCGGGCTTCGAATCATCGTCGATGACAACGTGACCGATGAACTGCCATCGCTGCCATGCGGCGGACTGTGGGAGTGACGATGTCCCGAGACTCCCTGCCGTACAAGACATTCGTTCATGCGGATGGGAAGCTGGCCGAATTCCTCTGCCAGGTGTACCTCATGGAGCTGAGCGTGGAGCGGGCCTGGCAACTGCGACACATCCATCGGCACCATCACCCCGACGAGTGCTTGGTGCATCTGGAAGCGGCATACCTGCTGGCCATCGAGGCTGACTGAGGTGGGTGGGCTGCTCCTCTTGGTTCTCTGGCCAAGCTCCGTTATGTTCGCGGCGGTGCTGAGCTTCCGAGTTGGGGGGTGGTGGAACCACACTCACACGGCTGGCCACCGCGAGTTCGTACAAGGTCGGCACGAGGATGAAGCTTTCCTCGATGAAGACGAGTGGACAGAGCGCCCACAGCCGGCCGCGGCCGACCCTGAACCCTGGTGTAGCGAGGACGCGAACACTGAGGTGTTGCCGCGTATGCAGGACATCCGGCCGCCGATACAGGAGACACCGATACGACGGCCGCCGTGGGTGGAAATAAGGCAGGAATTATGGTGATCAGAGAATTTGACCAGCAACCTTCAGCGAGAAATGTCACATCCACCTCGTGCAATAACCACTGGCTCTGTAGCGGCGCGCGCATTTTCCGCAGCGCCGTTTCATCACGGTTCTTTGCGGTAACGAAAGTCGGGCCCGAATCCGAGTTCTTCTACAGGCATGACGTCGTCGAGTGTGGCGAACCAGTTGGTGGGGACGTCTGCTGTGGGCATTCCGGTTTCGGGTGTGTGCTGGTCGGGGGTGCAGCGGTGCAGGGGCCCGTTCGCGGCGTCGAGGATGTATCGGAAGTGCGGGTCGGTGTGGGAGACGAACAGTGTCGACATGGCAGAGCGGTCCTCGGCGACGCGGGCGGCTTCGAACACGACATGCAGTGCGGCGAAGCGGACGGCGACGCTGCGATGGTCCCACCACCTTCGACACCACGTGTATTGGTCTTCGCGATGGTTGGCTGCGATGCGGACCGCGGTGACCGGCAGCAGCCATTGGGCCACGAAATCGGCGTAGTGGCCGAACCGGTAAGGCTTGGTGTCGCCCGATTTGGTGTCGGGGCTGGCTGGGGGTTTGAACCATCCGGCCGGTACGGGTTCGCAGGAAAGGGACGGCAGCGCGACGTGTTTGGTGCGGGTGCAGCGGTGCAGGGGGCCGTTGGCGGCGTCGAGGATGAGGCGGAAGTGGGGGTCGAGGTGGTGGAGTATGAAGGTCGACAGGCCGGCGGCGTTTTTGTCGGCGCGCATGGCTTCGAAGGCTCGGTGCAGGTGAGCGATGCGCACGCTCACTGGGCGGTGGCGCCACCATTGGCTGCACCAGGTCCAGGTGTGTTCGCGGTTGGCTTCGGCGAGGCGCACGGTGATGAACGGGAACAGCCATTGCTCGGCGAAGGTGACGAAGTCCGGATACGCCGGTGCTGCGGGTTTGCGCGTCTGGCGTGAACCTGCGGGTGTTGCGGGGGTGGTCATAGTTCGACTCCTGCTGCGCCGCCGGTGTTTTCCGGTCGCGCCTGTGGTGGAGGTGGTTGCGTGAAGCGGGCCAGAGATTGTGTGACGAGTGGTTCGAGGGCGGGGTTGTCCCACCAAGATCGTTTTTCGATCAGGACCGGTTCGTGGCCGGGGAGGCGGACCAGGGCGCGGTCTTTGGGCAGGCGCGCGAGTTTGGCGACGTTGAGGATGGGTTCGGCGCGCCAGCTGGTGGAGCGGTTGGTGCCACCGGGGCCGGTCGAGCGGGAGTGGTCGGCGACGTCGTGGTCGTCGACCAGACGCGCCCACTGCTCGAGGTAGGTGGGAGTGGCGATGTTGCCGCCGTAGATCTCGATGGATTGGGCGCGGATGACGGTGAGTCCGTTGGCGCCCCATAGGTCTTCAGCCTGTTCGAGGACCTGCACGATGGTCAGCAGGATGACCCCGCATCCGGCGGCGTAGGTGTAGTAGCTGGGCAAGTCGTCGATGAGTGCGCAGTTGGCCGCTTCGTCGAGCACCGCCAGCAACGGCACGGCGAGGCGCCCGTCGGGGCGTGCACGGGCGATCCTGAGCGCTGATTCCAGGATTTGACCGACGAGGGCGGCGGTGAGGGCGCTGGCGGAGTCGGGTCCGGTCATCGACAGTGCGTAGAGGGCGTCGTTGCTGGTGACGAATTCGGCGGGTTTGAATTCGGGCAGGTTGTGTGTCGCCGGTCCGAGCGCGGTGTCGATGATGATCGCCTCGCTGGTCTCGTAGACGCTGATGTGGGTGCGGGCGGGTGGGGTGATCATGGTGGCGTAGCCCTCATCGGAGAGCACGTTCAAAAACCGGCGCGCCATGTCGTACAACCCATCCCGCTGGCGCGCGTATAACCCTTGCGCGTCGAGGATGCGCTGCGCCGCGCGCCGGTGATTGTGGTGGCGCAGGATCAGGATCGGGGTTTGATCTTGATCGCTGGACAGCCATTCGGCGACGTGGAGCAGGTCACCGTCGACGCACGCGGCCGCGAGAAGATACAAGGACAACAGTTCTTGCGCGCCGCCGTCGAAGTAGGAGTCGACGCGGGCGTTCGCGCGTTCTGACGCCGACCCCGACGCTCCGGAGACGAAGAACGAAGCCAACTTTCGTGCTGCAGCCAACGTTCGGACGCGGTCGAGCAGGTCGACCCAGAACCCGCACACCGGCTGCCCGGTGACGGCTTGCAGGTCGCACAGCCAGACGCGGCCACGCTGTTCACGACCGAACGCGGTGTGCCGGTAGAGGTCTGGTTTGTTGGAGGTCGCCAACACTGGCCCCCACGCGCTCAGCACGGCCGGGATCGCCCACGCCATCGTTTTGCCGGTGCGCTGCCCGGCCGCGATGAACACGCCCATCTCGGCCGGCACGAACAACTCGACACCCCCGACGACGGTGCGCCCCAACGGCGGCCCCGGCAGCGCCCGGACGTCGGCTGGCGCGTCTTTGAGAAGCCGCTCGGCGGCGCTGGCGTTGTCCTGCTGTCGCGCCGCCGAAATCTGGCGCGGGGACACCATCGTGCGTGCCGCACGGTCGATGTCACTGCCCCGCACCGATTCCCACCGCCTACGAAACACCGCTGTGACCGCCCCGATGATTGCGAGCGCGATCGCCATGACCACGCTCGACTGCCATGGCCACCGATGTCTGCCGGCCATCACCTGCAGCAGTGCCGCGACCGGGTGCGTGGTGACGGGCAGTCCGGCGCACCAGCTTCCGACCGACAGCGCCGCCCACGTGAGCAGAGCCAGCGCGATGAGACCGAGCGCGATGAGCAGCAGCCAGGTTTCCTCACCGAACCCGCCGGTCGTGCGGCGCCGCGTCTGCCGCGCCATCACACTGCCTCCGCCCAGGCTGGGGATAACACGGTGAACACCTGTGCAGGACGCTTACCGAGCGCCATCACAAGCTCACCTCCCGATCAATCTGGGAAACGGCATCTTTCGACACCGAACTGTTGGCTGGTGGCGACCATTCGCCGAGGTCGTTGTCGGGAAGCGCGGTCTCGACCGCAGCGGTGATCGCCGCACCCGCACCGCCGCCGGTCTCCGCCAGCTCTCGAGCTTCGGCACCCTTGATCGAGCTACTGTGAGCGAATGGTAGGCCAGGATCGGCGGCTCTCGCGGTGGCTCCGCTGAGTTGGTTGCGGTAGGAGTCTGCGGCGGCGTGGGCGAGGTCGCGGTGTTCGAGCAGCTGGGCAATTCGTCCCAAATGGGGATCGGATGGTTGTGTGGCCCAGTAGGTTCCGTCGCGGCCGGTGGTGTAAGCGGTGTGTACCTGGTCGTCGGTGAGTCCGATGGCGAGGGCGTCGCGTCGCGCGGCGCTCAGCCCTGCCCGTAGCCGGTCGAGGCGTGCGATGCGGGCTTGATCGTCGGTGCCGTCGAGGTGATCGGCGACGTTGCTGTGCTCGGCGGCGAGGTCTTGGACTTCTCGCAGAGCCTCGACGTGGCGGCGTTCCCAGGTCTCGGTGTGGCTGTAGTCGGCCGAGATTCGTGCCTCACGAACTGTTCGGGGCAGCAGCAGTTTTCGCGCTTCGCGCCCATCATCGAGATCGGCTGCTGATTCCTCGGCTTCGAGCAGCGCATCGGTGTCGGCGATGACCGCGTCGACCTGCGCGAGGCTCGGCAACGCGACAACCGGGCTTCTCGGCGCACCCAGCGTGCGCTCTACCGCAGTGCGGTGATCGATTCCCTGTACCGCCTGGGGCTGCGCGGTGGTGGCGCCCATGTCGGGTTGCAGGTAGGGGTAGCGGCGGGCGGCGTCTTGGCCGGAGCCGGTGATAGTGGCGGGGCCGTGCCCGGTGATCAGGCGGGCTTGTTGCAGGGTGCGCCAGATGTCGTCGTCGATCGCTACCTCACCGGAGGCGCGGGCGCGGGCGATCTGGTCGAAGTTGCGGCGCGCGATTTCCGGTTGAGTTCGCCACCCGGCCACGACCCGCTGTAATCCGGCCCAGGTGCCGCGCCAGTGTTCGGACTCATGGCGCGCCCACCGGCTCGCCACTTCGTCGGCGCGAGCGTTGAATTCGGCGCGAGCCTCAGCTGAAATGGCGGACGGCGCGATCTCGCGCAGCTGGTAATAGCGCGCGAAATCGGCGCGCAGCTGCCGCTCGGTCTGCGAGGCGGCGTCGCGGTAGTAGTCCGGGTTGGTGAAACCCAGCGGCTCGTCCAGAGTGGTCACGGCTCTACCTCCGGCCCGTGATCCGACGTGGCGGGCGTTGGCCCGGTGTCGGGGTCGGTGGTGTGGGGCCAGTTGCCGGGATGGCCGGGCAGTGCGGTGTCGATCGCTGTACCGATCCCACCGCTGGTATCGGTTGCCGATCCGCGTTGCAGGGCGTCGATCTCGTTGGCCAGCGCCAGTTCGGCGTTCATGCGGGCGTGCGCGCGGACGGACTGCGGTCCGGGTTCGACGTTGTGGTGGCGGTGTCCGGTCTGCCATTCGGCGTCGACCAGTTCTTCGGTCTGATTGGCGATGGTGTTGCGGGCGTGGGCCAGGTCTTCGGTCAGATCGGTATTGCGGGTGTGGGCTCGGTCGAGCTCGTGTTCGAGGTCGCGTATCCGGGTGCGGTCGGTGCCTCTGTGTGCTTCGGCGAGGGTGAGTGCGTGGGCGAGGTGTTCGAGCCGTCCCAGCAACCGATGGGCGGGTTGCTGGTCCCACCCGACACCGGCTCGTCCGAGATCGTGGGCCGTGTCGATCTGACTGATCGGCACGCCGGCTTGGACTGCGTCGAGGTAGGCGCGGCGCAGGTCGTCTTCGATGCCGTTGATCGCGGTCACTCGCCACTCGCCGGGACCGGCAGCAATGCCGTCCGAGGGCTGTTGGTGTTGCCAGTCGATGTAGCGCTTCATCGAGTCCTGCACCGCACGTAGCGCGATGGCATGCACGGCGTCGGGGTCGTCGGGACCGAATCGGACCGCCAGCGGGCTGGCTATGGCGCGGGATCGAAACGCTGTGTGCGGCATCGGAGCCGCTGGTGCGCCGGAATTTCCCGGGGCCGCGGCGGTGTCTGCGGCGCTGGGGTCGGGTGTATGTGATGGTGGGAATGTGTTGTCGGACATCGTGTTCCGCCTTCTGGTGAAGCGGGCCGCGACCGAGTGCCGGTCGTGGCGTGACGGGATGTCCCTCGCGGTGGCGGGTTGAACCGGTGCTGCGCGGCGCCAGCGGCGTCACCGGGAAAGTGGTTGGGGTGGTCAGGGTTCGGGTCCGAGGTCCGGTCCCGTTGCGGCTGGTGGCGCTGTTGGGGCGGGGCCGGGTTGCCAGTCGCGGTCGGTGGCCGCGGGCAGAGCGATATCGATGGCTGTTGCGTGGTGGATCGGGATCCGGTCGGTGCGTTCGGGGTCGATACCGAGCGCGGCGGCGGCGCGAGCGATCAATTCCTCAGGCGCCGGGGGTGGTGCCTGTGCCCGGCTGGTGGGGGCTCCGGTGGCCGGGTGCGTGGGGATGTAGGGCGGCAAAGCGGGGTCGGTGACCGGTTGGGTGTAGCGGCGCCACTCGAATTCCAGGTGCAGGTCGTCCCACCGGTTGATCTGCTGCGCGGCTTGTCGGCGCGCCGTGCGGACTTGTGGGCTGTCCCACAGTGCTGCGACCTCGGGCGCCGACAATTGCGCGGCGTCGGACAGTCCCGCCGCGCGCTGATGATGCAATGTCATGTTGCGGTGGAACTGCATGTCGGCGACCGGATCGGCGCCCAAGCCCAAACGGCCAGCACTGAGGCGGGCATCGCGGGCCGCTGACAGCAACGCCATGCGGTGCACATGCCACACATCGACGACAGCCATGTCGATGAACAGCTGCTTCGACGCCGAGGAAGCCTCGGACGAGTCGGCCTGGGTGGCCGGATCGACGACTGCGTTCACGATTTCCGGTGCGGGAGAGCGTAGTTCGGCTGCTCCGACTCCGTTGATGCGGGCGTGTTCGACCCATTGGGTTGGGATGCCGAGTTCGATGGCCAGTTGTTCGGTGGTTTCGCGTTCGGCTTCCAACGCGTCCAGGTGCGAGCGCCACTCTTGTTCGGGCGTGCCGTCGGTGCCGGCGTAGCCGCCGAAGCCTCGTGCCTGCACCGTCGCGTGCTCGCGCGCGAGGCGGTCGATGCGGGCCAGCAACTTCGCCTGCCACTGTTCGATCGATACTGCGGGGTCAGGTTTGGTCATGGTCGGCATCTCTCCTGGTGGTCAACCTGCTGCGAGTCGGGTGCGTGTGGGCAGGCGTGGCTCATAACTGGGCCCCCCGGTCGAAATCGGGCCCGGGGTGCTGTGGTGTGCCGGTGGTTGTGGGTGTGGGTGTGTCCCATCGGTTGTGGTCGGCCTCGGGAAGGGCACGGTCGATCGCGTCGGTGATGGGATCGGCGACGGATGAGGCGGAGGGGCGGGACAGGAATGCTTCTGCGGCAGCGGTTTTCATGGCGTGCGGTGTGGGGATGCGCACGCGTTGCTCGGACAGGGCGACGTCCAGGCGCAGGGTGATGGCCATGGCATCGCGCACGACGCTGGTTTCGATGCCGGGGCGGGCGTAGACGCGCCAGCGTTCCCCGATTGCTTCGTTGTCGTAGGTATGTGTCGTGGCGTCGAGGATTCGCTGCCAGTCACTGCTGGTCCGGGCCCACATTCCGGCGGATTCGGCGACGGTGAGGCCGATCGCGTCGGCGACGTTGCCGGCCCGGATCCACAACGCGCTCAGGTTGCGCTCGAACTGAGCGACCATCCACGGTTCGGGCTCGAATCGGGGTGCGTCGGTGACCGCCCGCATCCGGTGGGTGACGTCGATCGCGGCCATGTGCTGGATCTGCCATACGTCGCTGGCCACCCAGTCCATCACGTGCTCGCGCTCCGCATCGGCGCCGGGCTCGGGGTTGAGGTCGGCTCGGCGTCCGCGGCTTCCGGCTGCTCGGGCGGCGGCGATGTCGGCGGGCGGGATGCCGATCGCGTGCGCGCGGGCTTCGATCTCGCTGCGGTCGGCTGCCAGCTGCAGTAGCTGAGTGCGCCATGCCAGCATGGCCGACTCCCCCGCCCCTGGCGGAGTGTCGTAGCCCTCGCGCAGGAGCCGGCCGCGGTCGTCGGACAAGTCCTGGATCCGGTCGAGCAGTCTTTGCTGCCACACCGGTCTTCGCTGCACGGGCGGTGATTGTGGTTCGTTCATGTGCGATCTCCTGGATGCGGATTGATATGCGTTGCTGCTGTTTTCGGCTGAATGGGTTGCCGTCACGGTTCGGGTCCGGTATCGAGCGCGAGGCCGACATCTTGGTTCGGGTCCGGTGCGGGGATCTCCGGCAGAAATTCGCGGGGCTCAGCGGGGAGTGCAGCGGCGATATCGGCGTCGATCGCGGCGCCACCACCGACCGCCTTGTCGACGCTGCGGCCGGGATGCAGGACGGCGCTGATTTGGGCGATGAGCGATTGCGGTGGTGGCACCAGTTCGCGGTCGGGGTCCCAGGCCAAGTCGCCGTAGTCGGCCAGCGCCGCATGCGTGGCCACGGCGGCGTCGGGAGCCGACAGGTGGGTGTGCCATCGCCGCGCCAACTCGGCAGTCCCGATGTCGCGTACTGGCTGGGCGAAAGACGCGAGCCATGCGGGACTCTCGGCGTCGGGCCAAATCTCTTCGCGTTCCGCGCCGACAGGTTTCAGCAGAGCCGCCACCGTGCCGATCCGGTCCCATCGCTGGGCCAGCATTTCAGCGAAAGCGTCCTGGGCTCGGTCGGGTTCAGCGGCGATCCGCGACCGATAGGCGGCATGCACCGCCGCGATGTGCCCCAGCTCCCGAGCCTGCCCGCCCACTGCGGCGATCAGCTCGGCGCGCGCCCGCGCATCAGTGCCCGGCCAGCGGTCGGGCACCTGCGCGCTAGCGGTATGCCCACGGGCGTAGTCGAGCCATTGTTCAGGGATGCCGCCGGCGCGCCCGAGGGCAGTGAGTGCCTCGGCACGGTCGTGCATGTCGTTGAGGTAGTCGTGCCACAGTTCGGACGGAAAGTGACCGAATTCGCCTGCGAGACCGCCTGTTCCCTGCATCCTGTGCAGCCCGTCGGAGACGTCACGCAGCCGTCGCAACAGCGCCGCTTGGGCGGCGTTTGGATTCTGGACGCGGTCGGTTCCCTGCGCAAGGGTCGACGTCTGCGCTGAGATGGTGGCTGGATCGGGTACCGGTTCGGGAATCGTCATCCTTGCCTCCTGGCTCGGGCTTGTTGCTCCGCCGCCGGATAGTCAGCGGCTCGAGGGCCTGCGCCTCGCGCGGTCATGGACTCGGGCCGTTGTGGCGATGTGTGCGTGCTGGTGCTCCGCCGACGTGCTGCTCATCGCCGGCAGTTAGCGCGGGGAATTCGAGGCATCGGGGTTCGCCTAACGCGGCGGTCACCGCGTTGTCCGTCGCTGCACCGAGATCCAGGCCGTGACCGGCGAGGCCGGGCGGGAGCCGCAGAGCGGCCGTGATGTGTTCGACCATCGCTGCGGGCAGCGGTGTGATCGCGTGGTCACCGGTGAAGTCGATATCGCCGTGGTCGGTCAGTAGCCGGTAGGCAGCCACCGATGCGGGCTCGTGTTCGGCGTGGGCGCGCCATTGCTGTGCCAGCAGGTGGGGGTCGCGCTCTCGCACCGTGGCCGCCAAAGCGCGGGCCCAGATCGGATCCGGCGCCGGCCTGATCCGGTCACGTTCGGGGCCGATCAGATCCAAGAGCGCCGCGATCGAGGTCAAGCGCTCGTGACGCACAGCTGCGCAGGCTTCGATGCGTGTGCGCAGAGAGTCCGGTTCGTCGATACGGGCACGGCCGCGGTAGGCAGCGTGGACGGCGATGACGTCACTGAGGTCGCGGGCTTCGGCGGCGAGGTCGTCGATGAGGCGGGCCCGCTGCACAGGTTGCGGGACGGGCCATCGTTGCGGGGTCCGCCACCCTGTGCCGCGCTCGCCCTGTTGGCGGGCAACATCGATCCACCGTTGCGGGATTCCACCGGCGTGGCCCAGCTCGGCCAATGCCGCGCTGCGCTTCATCAGGGCATCCAGGCGCGCGAACCAGGAGGGTTCCGCCAAAACCCCTGTCTCCCAGTCGGTGCGCGCGGTATCGAGCTGCGCCCGCGTCTGCGCTGACACCGCGCACAAGCTCCGCAGCAGTGCCTTCTGTGCGGCATTCGGCGCCACCGGACGCCGACCACCCGCACCGACAGCGAGCTCTGTCCCGGTCATGGCTCGACCCCGACTCCGAAGCTGGGTTGGCGCGGTATCGCCAGCGGAAGATCGTGCACCAGGCCGCCATCGCCGCCGCTGCCTCTTCCGGTCGCGGCGACCGCGATATCGATGCCGTGCCCGGCCGGCTCGACCACCTCCGCTTCCAGATGCCGGGCCGCACCCTGCGCCACGGGAACACTGTTGTGTTCGAGCTCTTGTCGAAGGAGCTCGAGAATCTGGTCAGGCGGTGGCAGTGCGGCGGCGGTGGGCGCGGTGATGCCGGATTTGGTGAGTGCGCGGGCCTGCAAGACGATGCTGGTCTGATCGCTGTGGGCGTGGGCGCGCCAGCGAGTGTCGAGTTCGTCGACACCGGCGGCCCGGGCCCCCTCAGCGGCGGCGGCCCAGTGTTGCGGCGAGTCCCACAGTTGCTGGGCTTCCTCGTCGGTCACGGCGAGCAGGCGTGCGAGTTGGACCAGGCGGGTACGGGATCTGCGCAGGTTGCGCATCACCCAGGTCGCGGTGCCGGGTTCGGCGTGCGCACCGCGATGCTCGTAGGCGACCGAGACCGCGGCGAGGTCCTGAATCCGGTGTGCCTCACCGGCCAGCCCGACCAGCAGCCGAGTCCGGTCCACCGGTCTCGGGATGCGCCAGTGCAGGTCGCGTCGCCACGGCTGGCCCAGATGGGCGCGGGTACGGACCTGGTTCAGCCATTCCCGCGGCACCCCCGCGGCCAAGCCCGCTTTCTCGAGCTCTTGCCCGAGCAGGACCTCGGTGCGGAAAGCCCGCGACCACGACGGGGGCGGAAGCTCACCGGTCGCCTCTCGCCCGGCCCGCGCCGCGGCGGCCATCTCCCGCGCCGCCGACGCGTGTGCATGTACCCCCGCGAGCACCTTCATCTGCCACCGATCGGGCATGAGAGGTGCCGTCGGGGGGATTGAGCGAGACTTGGTGCGCGCCATCATGGTTCGATCCCCGGCGAGGGCACCGCGTCGAGCGCTTCTACCGGCGGGAGAGCCGGCGGGGTGAAATCGACCGCCATGTCGATGTCACTCGTGACACCGGTGGTCTCGACAGCGACGGAGATGGCCTGTCCGTCGAGCACTTCGAGGTCTTCGCCGGAACCGGCATCCGGCCGGCTCGACGTGGCCGCACCGAAATCGCGGACCTGCGCGTCGCCGTAGCTGGTGAGGGTGTACTCGGCAGCGAGCGCGTTCATCTGGGTGTGGAGTTCATCGGCCGCGTCGTCGGGGGCGGCGGCATCGGCTCGGGCAGCGGCCAGGGTGGCACGGGGGTCGTTGCCGGTGTCCTTGCCGTAACGTTCGGCCCACGCGTCGGCGGCGCCGCGGTGTTCGTCGGACAGGTCCGCGGTGGCCTCGGCCGCCGCCCAGCCCGCGCTGGCGGCGTGAGCGCGGGCGGCGCCGGGGTCGGTGTCGGTGAGTGTTTCGGTGAGCCCGAGCGCACGTTTGCGGGCCTCGATCAGCAGCTTCTGGTATTCGACCTTCAGATCGTGGAGCCGCCGGTCTTGCGTGATCTGTTGGTCGTAGCGGCGTAGCTGCTGGGTGTGGATCGCGTCTTTGCGGTTGTACTCGCCGCGCAGGGCCCGCACTTGCAGCCCGTGGACCTTGTCGCGGCGTTCCTCGGTGGCTTTGTCGCTGTCTTTGGCGCGGTCTGCTCTGTCCTGATCGTGTTGCAGGCGGGCGTTTTTTACTTGCATCTCGAGCAGGTGCTCGCGGTAGCGGCCGGCCTTGATCGCCATATCGGCCCAGTGCTCGAGGCGACCATGCTGAGCCCGATTGATATAACCCTGGATTTGTGCGGCGTGGACGTCGGTCTTGCGCTGCTGATCGGCGATCCGGTCGTCTTGGCGTTGGGCGAACTCTTGCCGCGAGCGCGATTCGCTGCCGCGGCGCTGCAGCAGGTTCATCGTCATAGCCGCGGATTGCATCGCTTGCACGAACCCGGCTTTGACCGCTTGCCCGCCCTCGTCGACTGGGTCACCGTTGGCGCTGGTCACGACGCGACCTGCACGTTCGACAGCAGCCATCGCGCGCCATCGCCGGTCTGCGCGCGGTGCGCGACAGCGAACACCACCAGCTTCAGCGCGGGTGTGCTGTCGCTGGGTTGCATGCTCACGGTCACCACACGCGCCGCCCGCGACGCGGTGTCGGCGGGGTGATCATCGGCCGTGGCGTGGGCAGTCGCGGTGACGGTGATGTGCTGGTCTCGCCACCGGCCCCACATGTCGGGCGTGACCGGCGCCAATGCGGTCGCCGCGGGTGCACCGCTGCGTGCGAATTCGGGATCCAGCAGCGGCGTCGCGGCTTCGAACGCGCGCCGTGGCTCGAGCCCCTCGGCAGGCCGGTAGGTGAACATCGTCTCCAGCGCTGCCGACGTGACCGATTCGGCCGAGCATGGGTCGACTGCGGTGAAGGGTGGCTCGAATCTGCTGCGGGCGCAGGGATCTCTATCCGGCGGTCGGCCGCGTGATGGGTGTTCGGTGCACGCCGTGAGCAGGCATGTTCCGGCCATGATGGTGAGCATGATTGCGATGGGGCGTGACTTCATTGCTGGTTCCTCGGGTGTTGGATCAGACAGGTGAGGTCGACGCGGCGCCAGTCGACCCAGACGCCGAGCTGATGGCCGGTAGCCGGGTTGGTGGTGGCGTCGACGACCAGGTCGAGCACCAGGCCGCTGGTCAACGCCGCACCGTGCAGTGCGCCTGGGTCCGCGACGAAGCGGGTTGTGACGATGCGCAGGGTCGCCATGTCGGCACCCCACAGTTCTTTCCCGTGTCCCGCGAGCCAGATCGCTTGCAGCACTGCCGTTTCAGTCGCGGCGTCGTCGCTGTCGATGATCAGGTCTCGGTGGAAGCGATCGTGGGCCACGGTGTGTCCGTTGGGGTCGCAGATGGTGAAGGTATGCCGCGTCGCGGCGACCCAGGCCAGAAGATGCGGCCCCGACGACGCCCGTGCTGCGAGGCGTTGCTCGTGAGTGGAGCGACCGTTACCGACCGCGCCAGTGGTAGCGGTATCGGTAGCGGTGTTGCGACGCTTCGATGACGGAGGAGTGGAACGTCCACGGACGGGTCGAGAATGACGTTGGCGCTCCGAATGGTCTTTTGTCACAGTGGTTTTCCCTCCTCCGCTGCGGGGTTTCGGGGTAGTGGTGGTGGGGTGCTGTAGCGGCGGACGTCGAGGTGGTCGGTTCCGGCGACTCGGGCCAGGGGTGCGGTGGTGACGGTTTGGCCGGTTTGGGGGGCGTGGACGACCAGGTCGGTGCCGTCTGCGTCGCGGCCGGCGTATACGGCGACATGGTGGGAATCGCTGTCGCCGGGAGCGGTGAAGAAGATCAGATCGCCAGGTTGGCGTTGGTCGAACGGCACAGTCTGCGCGGCGGGGTCGTCTTGTTGTGCTTGGGTGTAGTGCGGCAACCGGATTCGGCCTCCCGAGGCCTGGTAGACCGCGTACAGGGTCAGGCCGGAGCAGTCGAACCCGCCACCAGTCGGGCCGCTGATGTCTCCTCCGCCCCAGACGTACGGGGTGCCGATCCACCGCTGCGCGGCGGCCACGACTGCTTGTCCGAAACCACTGGCCTTCACCGGTCCGCCGGACGCCCCCGGCCCGGGCCCGCAGCCTGTGACTGGCTGTCCCGGCATGGTGGCGGGTAGGGACGATGGGTCGATGTCGGCGAACATCGCGTAGAGGCGTCGGGCCAGCTCCAGTTGTGCCGCATAGGCGTTCGGTGCGGACATCTCGACTGCTTGGGCTAGTTCTGCTGAGGACATCGATGTGGCGCCGGTGATGGTGGCGGCTTGGTCGTAGAACCAGTTGATCTGATGGGCCGCGTTCATCAGGGTGGCGATGCCGACGCGTCCCCAGACGCTGACCCGCATCTGGTGCGGACCTACGGAGTCGTGGTCGGCGCCGACGCCGTCGTTGGGGAAACTCAGCGATTCCGGAACGTTGGAGTTCGCCAGGTTGCGCAACGTCGATTCGGTGATCATCGCCGCGAGTTCGGCAATGATCACCGACTCCGTGGCCCGGCGTTGTTTGCCGATCGCGACACCGTTGCGCGCCAACTCCAACTGGCGCTCGTTCAACCCAGCCAGCGACCGCCCGGTCGGGCCCTCGACTCCTCCCGCGAGCACCTGGGTCGCACACGTGTCCGCGGGCTGGATCCCGACGAGCACCGCCAGGAACACGATCAACGCGATGGGCAGCGCCACGATGCCTGTAAGGATGGTTCTGGCAGACGACATCACTCATCGCCGTCCTCCCCCACCTCGACGGCCTCAGCCGCGAACGAGGGCCGCGGGCCGTCGTGGTGTTCTCCAGTCAGGTGGGAGAAGCGGCGGTTGGTGTTGTGGATGTCGCGGGCCCGCTCGGTCGGGGTGAACGTCATTCGGAACGGAACACCAGGAGCGTCGGCTTCACCGGTTTTGAGCAGAAAACACCCTGTGCCGGGCGGAGTTTCGCGCACGCCGGTGTCGTCGAGATGGTCGTCGGTCGGTGGCCGGGGCGCGGCCCAGGAGGTGACCAGCAGCTTCTCTGTATCGGTGATGGATACCGCAGCGCGGAGGCGTTCGATCTCTTCCGGTCCGACGGGGCCGATGATTTTGGCGCGGGCGCGTTCGAAGAAGCCGAGGGCTTTGGCTTGCGCGGCCGGCGAGTCGAAGGCGGCGAGGTCTTTGATGGTGTGACTGCACATGATCAGCCCGGTGCCCAGCGGCCGGTTCAACCGGGTCAGGGCGTCGACGCGGTCGACCATGAACTCCCCCGCGCCCAGCACCCGCCAAATTTCGTCCATGACGACCTCGAACGTGCGAGGCGGCGCGAGGCCGGCGTCGGCGAGAGCGTGGGCGGCGGCGACCGCGCCGAACCCTTCGCTCCAGCACACCATCAACACCGCCGCCAGCAGTTTCGTGTCACCTTCGGGGATGCGAGACACATCGATGCACACGGCCGGGCTGTTCAGATCTAGGGGTGTGCTGGTCTGACGGTCGAATATCTGGCCCCACGGGCCCTCGATCACCGCGCGCAGCGAGCGGCGCAGCACTTTGGTCGCTGCCCGGAACGCGACGTCGTCGTCTTCCTCGGCGAACTGCCGCAGCCGGTCCGCGCCGCCGGAGATCGTGGCCAGCAGATTCGACAGCCGCGGCGGCCGCTGGGGAGTGAAACCGCCTGCAGGGCTGTAGAGTTCGCGCAACCCAGCGGCGATGAGTGTTTCTTCGTAGTCGGCGACGCGGGAGCCGCGGACCAGCTCGATCAGTCCTGCGACGATGTTGACCTGCCCGGCTTCCACCCGCGCGGCGACCTGGCGACGCTGATCCGGATCCGCGAGGTGGTCGATGATGGTGCCGAGGGCGCCGACTGCCAGGGGGTTGATGCTGCCGTGCCCGTAGCCGAGGTCGACGACCTGTCCATCCAAGGCTTCGACCAGATCGCGGTAGTCGGGTTTGGTGTCGCCCATGCACAGCACTGTTTCCCCGGCCGCGACCGCCCCGGTCGCCAGGCGCCGGATCAATGACGATTTGCCGAAACCGTTGAGCGCCAACACGAACACGATCGGCGCGGTGATGAACCCGCGCGCGAACCACGACATCGGGTCGAAATGCACCGGCGCGCCGGTGACGTAATGCGAGCCGACAGGGCAACCCACCACTGGGGCGGTCGCGCCGACCGCGAAGGGCCACAATCCGGCCACCTGCACTGTGGTCGCCCGCCATTCCGGTGTCGCCGGCACCACCGTCGCGCGACCTCCGCCGATGCCGCGGTACCCGCGGTCGGTCAAACCCGCTGCGGGCACCGCGAATCCGTCGCGAACCGAATCCTCCACCCGTCGTGCGGCAGTGACGCGGCGATGATCGTCGCTCGACAGCGCCCAGCGAGCACGCACGGCGGCCAGACCACGACCGGCGGCGGCCGTTTCGGCCGCTGCGCGGGCCGGGGATGTCAATACGCGGATCCCCGCGACGGTCGTCGTTCGCGGTCGGCGGGCCTTCCGGGTCTCGTTATGGATGTTCATGCGTTGAACCGCTTCGAGATTGAGAGGTGTTCGGGCAGGATCAGCCCGATCCCCAGGGATGCGGCGAATGCAGCGGCTTGGGAGCCGTAGCAGCGGCGCACCCGCAGCCGCGACGCCGCGGTCATCGTCCGCACGGAGGCTTCGATGCCCGGCACGTCGGCGTCCAGGACGTCGGTGACGGTGACCAGGACCCCGAATCGGGTGAGACCGGCGCCGCGGGCTTGTTCCTGACGGGCGGCGCGCGTGTTGTCGACGCGGATGGAGGCGGCGGCCGACGCGATCCCGCGTTCGGTCTGCTCGGCGGCCAGCGCGTCGCGGAAGTCGGAGTCGACGATGTCGGTGGCCTCGGCCGCCGAATGTAGGCGGTACACAATCGCGACCCGTTTGCGTGGCACATCCGCGCGCGGGCGCAGCAACTCCTCCAGACCGGTTTCCAGCACCGCGCCCCGCGGCGGGGCGTCCATTTCCCACGTGATGGAGCGGGCTCCGTCGTGCACCAGATGGTCCCAGTGGTCCTCGTGCGCGATCGGGCCAACCGAATCCCACGACTGTGTATCGGTGATCGCCGGGCCGGCCGCTTCGATATCGCGCTGGGCGGCCAGGTCGTAGCGAGACCGCACCAGCCCCAGCACCTCCCACGCCTGCAGCGGCGTGGCCGGCAGCCCCGCTCGGGCCAGCTGAGACAGCACCCCTTGCAGCCGTTGCCCGATCTCGCGGGCCTGCTCAGGCAGATCCTGCCGGGTTTTGCGGGAGGTGCCGATGGCGCGGTAGGTGATGGCGATGCGGCCTTCTGTCCGCACGCCCACTCCGCCGATATCGGCGGCGGCCTCACGCATCACCGCGGCCGCGAACTGCGGCGCATGCGGCCGGACCAGGCGTGCGACTTCGCGGCGTTGCTTGAGATGTGTTTCGGCGACAGTCTCGAGCACCGAGGTGACCGCGACGACCTCACCGCCGCGTGACTGCGAGGCCAGGAAATGCCCGTACTCGCCGACCCAGGCATCGATTTGGGCTTGGTCGACCAGTTCCTTGCCGCGCGGTAGCACCCGCAGCACCACCGTGCAGTGATCGGTGCGACGAATATGGATAATCGCGAACCGCTTCCCGCCCGGTGTCTCCCACTCGGCCAGACGTGAATCAGCCAGCAGGCCAGGCAATCTCGCCACACCTGGGATCCGGGAAAACCGGCCAGACCGATACAGCAGTTCACCCCGCGCTTTCGCCGCCGCGAACTGGACACGCAAGACCGCCGTCTCCCACCCGGACCGGCCATCGACGGTGATGACAAGCGGCGTGAAAACCATTGCGGCGCAAGCAAGCACGATCAGCGTTGTCGGGATGGATCGGGTGATCATGAAGGTGGCCATCACGGTGATCAGCAGGGCCAGCGCGAGCATGCTCACTCCCCACGTCATGCCGAAGAACCCAGCCGAGCGCGGTTTCTCCCATCTGCCGTACATGCGGGGACTGGTCATCGCCGCACCTCCAACGGACCGGGCGCATCGATATCCCAGCTGTCACCGGCTTGGGATCCGACCGCCGAACTCGCCGACTGCACCCCCTGACCAGCCAACTGCGCACCCATGACAGCCGCTCCAGCGACGCCCGCGCCCGCGCCGCCCGCCGCACCCGAACTGCCACCGGCTTGTTCCGCGGGGCCCGCCGACCGGCCCCCGGCTCCCGCCGGTGCGGCCCCTCCGGATGAGGCCCCGCCGCCGGGCGAAGCTCCACCACCACCGGTGCCACCCGAGAGAGGACGGCCACCTCCTGCCCCGCCCGATGGGCCACTCGGGGGCGGGTGGGGACTACCGCCTCCGGCTCCGCTGGCGGTGGCGTTTTCGCCTTCGGTCATCTTGCGGGCCGCGGAACGGTCACCTCCGGCTGCACCCATGGCGATGCCGAGGGCGCCGCCGGCGAGCGCGACGCCTGCCCCTCCCCCGCCGCCGAGGGTGGCCACCGCGGGCGCGACCAGCCGCATCAAGGCCGGCAGCACGATCGTCACCGACAACAACAGGATCATTCCGAGCAACACCAGTTGCGGATCTTGTTGCTGACCAGTGATTTTCGTCCCTGCTGCGGTGAAGGCGATCGCGTAGACGAGGGCACCGACCGGTTTCCACAGCACGAACGCCAGCGACCACGACAGCATCCGCTTGTAGGCCTGCGATCCTGGTCCGGTTCCGGCGGCGGCCGCTGCCAGCGGGATCGCGGCGACCACCAGGATGAGGACGGCTTGGCGGATGACGAGCATCGCGAGTTGAACGAGCATGCTGATCAGGCCGAGGATGGCCAGCACGAGCAGGACGCCGGAGCCGAGGTTGCTGTGATCGCGCAGGTTGTTGTCGACCAACCGCTCGACCGCGCCGTGCAGGTCGCCGCCAGTAGCGTCGTTGATCACCCAGTCACTGAACGCATCTCCAGCTTTCGTGCCGGTAGTGATCAACGCGGAGAACATCATCGAGGCGAACACCGCCCGCGCGAACATGAGGAAGCTTTCCTGCGCCTCCCCCGCGACACCACCACGTTTGGCCATCGCCAGCCGAGCGGCGGCGAACAAGATCCCCGCGATCATCAGCAGCACCTGCAAACCGCTGGTATACCCGCGGATGGCCGCCAAGGCAGGGCCCGGCTCCCCGGTGGACGCCGCTAGCTGCGGAGAGGGTAGGTTGACCCACCACGTCATCACGAATCGGATTCCGGATGTCATGCCGTTGACCAAAGAGTCGACCAAGCTGTCGAATGCGGAGTTCGCGGCGGAGTTGGCGGCTTTGCCGCCGAGTTGTTTCAACGCGCACACCGCGCCAGGTCCGGTGGGCAGGTCGCACACGATGTCCGGCAACTGAGCGTGTATCCCAGTGGCGATAGATGTCGTCATGTGATGGTCCTCCACTCCCCGAAGCCGGCGAGGCTAGAGATGGGATCGCCGGGGTGCCAGAGTGTTTCGATGTCGTCGGGCAGGCGCACTCGCCAGTCGCCGCCGTAGGTCATCGGCAAGGACATGTAGGTGTATCCGTCGCGGGTTCGGGTGGCGATGTCGACGACCGCAAAATCCGGACGGTAGCCCTCGCGGACGCGGATGCCGTCGGGGACGGTGAGATAGCGGGCGGCATCAGGTGTGCGGGTGCGGCTGCGCGTCACCCTGGCGATGAACGCGTCGGTGTCACCGACTGATCGAGCACGAACAACGTTCTGCCACACACCTTCTGGCGCGGCGAGGGTGCGGGCGAGCGCGTCGCAGGCCGCGAGTGCCGCACCTTGCGGGGTGTCGGCGAATCCTGACGCGATCCCGTGGTCGATGACGGCAGGGCCGTCACTCCCGGACGCTGGCAACGCGGCACCACCCCACCCGCGTTGCCACGTCATCCGTGCTGGGGCCGCAGTGAGGTAGTCACCCGACGACGGGTTGGAGCGGGTGGACGGGTCTTGGTTAAGGGCACGTCCTTCGTCGCCGACGACGTCGAGACGGTTTCCGAACAGGTCTGTGGTCGGCGGCTGGGCCGGCGACACAGTGGACGAGGGCCGCGCGGCGGTGGTAGGGGTCGTTGCGGATGGATCAGCGGATAGGGGTTGAGGTACGTCGGTACCGCATCCGCTCAGCGGGACGGCCAGAGCTATCGCGAGGCCGAGCCAGCGGTGGCGCCTATGCGGTGGGGTCGTGGTGGCGGTGTTCATCGGATCGGGAGCAGGATCGTGTCGCTGGGCAGCGCGTTGAGTGCGGTGACCAGTGCGGGGTGGTTCCCGTCGGGGAGCAGAAGTTTCCAGTCGCCGGCCTGCCAGATGACGGTGGCGGTGTTGCACGTCAGCGACGTGTCGGATTGCTGGGTGTAGATCGCGGTGTCGGCGCGGTCTGGGGTGTATCCGGTGATGCGGTAGCCGAGGATCTTCGGTGGCGTGCCGGTGACCGGTGTGGTGATCGACATCTGGGCCCGCGCAACGGCCCAGTCATCGCGCTCCGCGCCGGCGGCGAGCATTTGTTGACCGACGAGGGCCCATTGATCGTCGGGCGCCACGGAGATCCGGACGAGCGCATGGATGGCGGCCAGCGCCGCCCCGGCGGGGGTGTGTGTGAATCCTGCGGCGACCGCGCCGGTCACGGTGTGGGGGCCTTGGTCGGCCATTGGGAGCGAGATGCCCTGGTAGACGGCGGTTGTGGTGTTGATGAGTGCGGCGTGGATGTCCGCTGGCAGTGATGACGTCGTCGGCGGGTGGGTGTGGTCGCCGGGGCCGGTGCAGCTGGTGAGGGTGGCGATGCCGAGCAGCCCGATCAGTGCGGTGAGGCCGGCGTGGTGGGTGGTGTGTGGATTCACTGGTGTCTCCCAAGGGGTTCGAAGTTCAGTGGGTGGGGAACAGGGCGGCGGCGATGCCGCTGGCGGAGCCGACGAGGACGGCGGCGAGCAGGGCGCCGGCGAGTCCTTCGATCGCTTCCTCGCGGTGCAGCCGCCATGCCAGCTGCCAGCCGATCCAGATGGTGCGGGCGATCGCCAGCAGCAGCACCAGCCAGGCCAGCCATCCCAGCAGCTGGGTCAGCGGGGCGAGAACTTTCGGGTCCAGACGGGTGCTGGCGCTCATGGCGCACCGTCGGTGTCGGCGGCCAGCTCGCTGTCCTGGTCGAGCAAGAGCTCGTCGACATCGGCGTGGTAGGCGACATCGAGGGCCGCGACGATCGCCTCGGCGGCCGTGTCCGGGTCGCTGCGTGGCAGGGAGTGCCCGGCGCCGGACACGACCTGCTGGTCGGCCCAGATCTTCTCGGCGAACCGGGTCGATTGGGCGGCTGGGACGACGCGGTCGCGGTCGCCGGTGACCACGAACGACGGCACCGACCGCAACCCGGCGGCGATGTCGGGGTCGAGGTAGAAGTGGCGGTAGGCGTGCATGAGGTCGGTCAGCACCCGCGGATCACCCGGACGGGAGCCGGTGGCCAGCGGAGCCTTGGATCCCAGCCGGCGCGCCGTGCGACGGAATCGTCGTTCGGCCACCGACGCGGCCGCGGCCGCGACAAGGTCGAGCCTGCCGTGGCGAAGCATCTTGATCCGCGCCGCAGCAGCCGTGAAATGCCTCGGCAGGGCGGGGAATTCGGGGAATTCGCCGGTGGCGTTGAACAGCACCAACCCGGACAGGGCGGCCGCGCGCGCCGGGTAGCGCTGCGCGTAGGCCGCAGCGACCATGGACCCCGCCGAGTGCGTGACCAGCACCACCGACCCGGTTGCCTGGGTGAGCACGGCGTCGAGATCGTCGGCCAAATGCTCGAGGGTGGTTTCGACGCTGCGGTGGGGGCGTCCCGAGCGGCCGTGTCCGCGTTGGTCCCAGACGATTTGAGCGATCTGGCCGTCGAGGCGATCGTGGACCTGCTTGGTCAGCGGTTGCCACCAGCTGCCGTCGCACAGCAACCCGTGCACATAGACAACGGTCGCTGCCGCGAACGTTGGCCCACAACGATCCCCGGCCAAAGTGAGCCCGTCGCTGGTGGTCATGGCCAATGGGGAGGTGTCGGCGACTGGCATAGGTGTGAATTCCTTTGTTTCAGACTCGAGTACTTGTTGAGATGGTTGGAGTCCGACCGTTCCGCGGTGTCGGTCACGAAGGTGCGGTGCATCGAAACTCGCTGGCGCGTCGGTTATTTGGCGACGATTTGGGTCATGATGGATCCGGCGCTGGTGGCGATGATCCCGCCGACGAGGGCGCCGAGCACGATCTTGGGGCTTTCCACGGCGCCGCCGTGCCAGCGTTCCCACCCGAATTTGCCGCCGGCGTAGATGAGTGCTGCGATTCCTGCGAGCATGACTGCCCAGGCGAGCCAGTTCACGACCTTGGTCAGCCCCTCCGAGCCCGGAGGCGGTTGTGGCGTGATCGGAATCTGTTGGGCTAGAACAGCGATACTGTCGACGACGATCAAGGTCATGACGATCTCCTAGGTGTGGAATCGGCTTGGATCGGCCGAGTGGCGCCGATGAGAGCGGTGATCGCGGCCCCGGTCCGGTAGACGCCGAGGGGGACCGCATCACCCAGGTGGGCGCGCCGCGGTGGCGGCGGATCATTCGGCGTGTAGGACGCGAGGTCGTCGAGTTCGTGGGTGAGCAGTTCGTCGTACCACTGGACCGACCACATCGCGCCCCCGACCAGGGCGCCGACAGTGCTCCGATAGCGGCGCACCGCCAGCGGGACACGACCGGGCCGCGGCGGCACCAACACCAGCCCGACCACGATCACCCCAGGTGGCGTGAGGCCGGCGTGCCATTCGCGCAGCCGGTCTGCGGCTGCGACCAGGCCGGGCAGGCAGTCGCGGGCCGCGACCACTACTCGCTGGGTTGTCACAGTGGCGGCCGGCCATGCGAGCCCGGTGTCGGCGGCGTGCGCCCACCAGCGAGCCAGCGTTGAGGTGCCGGCACCGCCGTGGGCGCCGAGCACCGCGAACAGCGGAGGGTACGGGCCGGTGACCGGCAACGCTGAATTTCTCACCGGCGCGCGACGTTCCGGTTCCGGTCCTGCGACAGTGGTCGGGTCGAGTCGTCCGTCGGTGGCCGTGTCCTCGGCGTGTGCGGCGACGGCGGCGGTCATGGTCCGGCCTGCTTTTGGATGTTGGTGATCCGCAGGCCGGCACCGTCGGGGCGGGTGTTGATCACTTGCAGGTAGTCGGTGCGGCTACGGTCGGGATGTTGCTCGACTAGATGGACGTTCGCGCTACCCGCGGCGATCGGCGTGATCGCCACGCAATAGGTGCTGCCTGCTGGGATCGAGGCGATCCCGGCGGCGAGCGCATCAGCGGCCACACCGGCCTCCGGTGCCACGACCCGTAAGGCGGCGTCCGCGCTTCGGAGCCGGTAGTAGGCGTTATCGAAGAAGGCCACTACCCCGGCGACCGTCCGTGGGTCACCGTCTTGATCGGTGACCGTGGCGCCGGTGAGTCCTGCGCACGCCCCGCCATCAGCTGCGGCGTTGCTCGAGGGCGGGGCCGCGGTCCGTGTCGGAACTACGGTGTTTCCACCGGAGTTTGCGACCGTCAGTGCGCCGATCAGTACGGCTACGGCGGCCACAGTCACCGCCGCCCCGACAACTATCCACATCCGCGCGGACGGCAGACCCAATCGCGGAGGCTCCGGTCCCGCCACCTGGGGGGTGCGATGGATGTCGTAACCATCTGGATCCAGTTGCGCGGGCTCAGCTTGCTGCTCTGCTGAGGGGTCGGCTTCGAGCCAGCGCCATTCGTCGCCTGCACGGTGCGTGGTGTTCGTGGATATGTTGTGTGGCATGGTGGTTCACCTCCTCGACGTGGATGGGTGAATGGATGGGCCCTTCGGCGGAGTCGGCCCGCGAGGAACGAACTGATCTCTCTGGCGCAGAGAAACCGTCTCCGCCGAAGGGGTTCAAGGACTCGGCACGGCAGGGGGAGGGGTTGCCGTGCCGGTCCGCTCAGGGACGGAGCCGGACGTCGCCGGGGAGGTGGGCTCCGTTGTGGTGGTGGCCGGTAGTGGTGTTTCGGTGGTGGGGTGGGTGGCGGCGAGGTCGTGGGCCAGGGCGGTGAACCAGTCGGCGACCGCGGCGAGGGCTGGTGTTCCGGTCGGGGTGGCGGGGGTGCTGGTGTAGGCGGCGTGGTGGCCTGCGGTGTCGCTGTATTGGGTGTAGGTGGCCAGCTGGTAGAGCTGGTTGTCGTCGGTGACGGTGGAGGTGATGGCGTCGAATGCCTGGTTCACCCAGCTCAGCGCGGTGTGCGGTGGAATCAGGTCGGCGACAGCGCCGGCGAGTTTCGCGCCGAGGATCCCGAGCGCGGCGGCGGGGTTGGCCAGCCCGATAGTGGCCAGCTCGGCGATCGTGGCCGGGATGAATATCTTCTGCGCCACCGAGACCACGGTGTTGAGTCCGATCGTGCCGATCCGGAACAACGCGGCCAGCGCGTCGTCGGGGCCGGGCATCGGGGTGCTCGGGTCCGACGCCTCCGCCAAGCGTTGCCCCAGGGGTTTGGCGGGTTGGTAGCTCAGCTCGTCCAGGCTGTTGCCGGCGATGTCGTCGGTGACAACGCCGATTGCCGTTTTCCAGGTCGTAGCCGCCAGCGCCTGAGCAATGGTCGAGATGGCGGCGACCGGATCACCGAGGTTGGATTGAGCGGCAATGTTTTTCACCGTCTGCGTCAGTGGCGAACCGGCGGGGGCATCGCACGCCAGATCACCTGGCACGCAGAGGTCGGCGACTCGACCGGCCAATGCCCCGAATCCGACGTCCTCGCTACCGTTGGCGCTGATGCCGGTGCCGTTGCGCGATGTGTTGGCGAAGTGGATAGACGCGACCGCTGCTCCGGTGGTGCCGGGTGCTGGTGCGGGGGTCGTCTGTTCCGGGCTGCCGGGAAAAACGTCGCTGCCAGCTCGCGCCGGGTTGGCCAGCAGCGCGATCCCGGCGATGGAATCGGCTTCCACGGTGGCGGTGTTGTCGCCGACGCGGTGGGCGACATCGGCGACGGCAGCCGCGCCCTGCCCGTAGCCGACCGCCGCGATCTTCGTTGTCGGGCAACGATGTACGACGTCGCTGGCCTCGGATTCGAGCCGCTGCGCGGCGCTGGTGGTGGCCAGGCCGTAGGGCTCGGGCTCGCCGGTCTCGCTGGTTCCGTAGGGAATGTAGAGACGCTGGATCAGGTCCCCGGCTCGCGCCTCCAGGGGTGTGAACAGTTGGCCGAGAGCGCCGGTATCCAGAGTCGGTGCGGTGTCGGTCGCCGACTCGCCCGGCCCCTGGACACCGAAGACAAACAACACCGGGCACCGGTCCCCGATCGGCACCTCCGGATCAGCCGTCGCTACCTGGACGCCGCCACCAGCGATCAACGAGACCCCCACCGCTGTCACGCACACCCGCCGAACCAGGTTCTTGCAGTCGACTCTTCGGAAGTGCCGAGTACTGCTGCACCGCATTGCTTTTCACCCCTCGCTAGGTCGGCTGAGGTAGTCGGCCAGGTGGGCGACGGTTTCGGTGATGGCGTCGCGGGCGGTGTCGAGGTGGCCGCGGTCGTAGTTGCGCCAACTCACCTCGACCCCGCCCTCGCGGTAGGCCGACAGCAGACGGGTGCTCTGTCCGATCGGCACCAGCGCGTCGCGAGCACCGTGGTAGAGGTGCACCGGCACGCCCGGTACCTGGTCGACGGGGATGGTTTCGCGGGCCAGGACGTAATGCCACATGGGATCGGTCCACGGCTGCGCGCGATCGCACCAATGCTCGATCGGACGCCGATACTGCGCGAGCAGCATCGGGGCACTGCGGGTTTCGGCTTCGGCGATAACCTGTCGGCCGTCGGCCGAGAGCACGTGCCGCAGGGGCAGATGGTGGTAGGCGCGCGACAAGCCGATGAGCCCGGCCAGCACGAGCGCGGAAAACGGACTGGTGTTCAGCGTCGCCGCCAGCGCGCCGGGAACGGTGATGGCCGCACCGGCCGCAATCCCGCGCAGGTCCACCTCTGGTGCGTAGGAGCGGTGCAGCTGCGCCGCGACGGTGACCGCACGGGCGCCGTCGGCATACCCCCACGCCACTACCGGCGAGCCTTGCGTGTTCAGTTCCTGGATCGTGGCGGTGGCGCGGGCGAGGTCGAGGGCGTGGTGCGCTGCGGCGCGGGCGGCGAGGAAGGTGTGCGGGCCTTGGCCGATGATGCCGAGGTTTTCCCCGTCAGGGACAGCGACGAACCAGCCGCGTTCCAGCGCCGCGGTGATCGGTGCGGTGTCGGGTTCGGCGCCGATGGCCAGCAGCCGCGACGGCGCACAGGGTCCGCCGAGTCCGTGGAAAGCGGGGCAATACAGCAGGATCGGACCTGGTCCGAGTTCGGGATCGGTGTCGGGGGCGATCACGATGCCGGAGGCCGTGGTGAGTTCGCCGTGGGTGTCGGTGGAGGTGTAGAGCAGCTGCCACGCGGCGCCTGCCCCGGTTAACGCGGGTGTGTCGGTGGGGCGTATGCGCAGGATACGGCCGGGCTCGATGGAGCCGTGGCGGGTGGGCGGGGTGTAGAAGTCGGTGCCGGTGTCGTTCATGACTGGTGTCCTGCGGCGTCGTGGGCGAGTGCGGTCATCCAGGCGACGCCGGAGCCGAGTTCGCCGCTGGCGAGGTAGCCGTTGTGGCGGGCGACGGTGTCGCCGTAGTGCAGCCACACCGCCGGGTTGATCAGATCGGCGTTGTCTGCCACCAGCTGGCCCCAGGCGGCGGCGACTTGGCCGGCCAGCTTCGGCACGATGCCGAGCGGGTTCGCCGCCGCTGCCGCGGTGATCTGATCCCATCGCTGGGCGGCTGCCTGAACCTGATCCGTGCCCGGTGCGGGGGTTCGGGGGTCGGCGGCGTCGATGAGTCTTTGCGCCAACGGTTTTCCCGGTAGGTAGTCGGCGTTGCCGGGGTCGGTGTGGAAGTCCTCGGCGAGCACCGTGGTCCATGCTCGCCCCATCGCCGTCGAGAACAGTCCGTTGATCGTCATCAGGGCAGCGATGGGGTCGTGCAGGTCGGCTTGGGCGGCGATTTCCGCGGCGACGCTTAGCAGGGCCGCGTGGTCGGGCGCCGAGCACGCCAGGTCGCCATCGGTGCAAATATCAGCGACACGACCGGTCAGCGCGCCGTAGCCGTTGCCGTCGGTGGCGATGCCGCTACCGGCCGCGGGCGGGTTGAGGATCTGCACTGCTGCGACTGCGGCGCCCGGTGTACCCGGTGCGGGGTCTGGCACCGTTTGTCCGGGCCGGCCGGGAATGACCGGGGAGTTCGGGAGGCGGTCGGGGTTGGCGTAGAGCGCGATCCCGGCGATCTTGTCCGGCGCGACGGGCCCGTTGCCCGCACCGACCTGCTGGGCGAATTGCGCCATCGCCTGCGCACCTTGCGAATACGCCACACCGGCCAGCAAGGTGTCGGGGCAGGCGGCGACGATGTCGGTGGCGGCAGCGTTGATGCCGTCGAGCGCTTCGCTGGCCGACTCTGCGTACGGTTCCGGTCCGCCGCCGGGAACGATGCCGCCGAAGCCCGCTGGGTACGGAACTGTGCTGTGCTGCACCAGATTCGGGACCGCTGCCTGCACCTGGCCGAGCAGCGCCCCGACCACTCCGGTGTCCGCGCTCGGGTCCGGAGTCGATTGGCCGGTGCCCTGGATCCCGATCACATAGAGGGCCGGGCAGCCGGGACCGATCGGCACCGCCCCCGCGGCAGAAGCTAGGCCGGTCACCGTCGCGGCGCATGCTGTGCTGACAGCGATCGCGGCCAGGGTTGTCAGGGTACGGGTTGTGGTGGTCACGGCTGGCCCACCCCGACCCCGGCGCCGAAACCGGCTCCGACGGTGCCGCCGGCCAATGCTCCGGCCACCGCTGCGGGGATGCCAGCGATGGCCGCCCCCGCTACCGCACCGGCCGCGGCACCGATCGCCGTTCCCGCGACGCCGGAGGTAACGGTGCCCACGACCGGGACCGGCACCACGGTTCCTACTGCGGCACCGGCGATGCCGCCGATGGTGCCACCGATCAGCCCGCCCACGACCGCACCCGCGGCGGCGACCGGTGCGCCGGCCGCGACCGCGCCGGCCGCACCGCCGATCCCGGCGCCGGCGAGAGTTGCGCCGCTGACCCGGTCCGAGCGCCCTGCCGGGATACCGATCGAATCCAGAGCGGTGGCGACCTGCGCTTCCGCACCGGCTGCGGTGTTGTTGATGCAGTCACGTACTTGGGGTGGAAGCCAATCCGGTGCCGGGGCCTGCCATTGACCGATACGAATCGTGTTGTCCGGCGGCTGAATCGGCGCGACGGGCGCCACCGGCTCGGGCAGATGCAGGTCTTGCACCTGCACCGGCGGGGCCGGGTCGTCGGCGGGTTCGGGGCGCGGGGTGGACCCGTTGCGGACCTCGGGTGGCTGCTCGACATACACCGGCTGCGGCTCGGGCGCCGGTTCCGATTGAGGTTCCGGCGCAGGCGGCGGCGGTACAGGTGGGGGCGGCGGTGTCGCGGTGCCGGGCTGGGAAGGGCTGGTAACGCCAGGCTGGTCAGCGATCGAAGCCGTAGATGCACCCGCCGGGCCGGCGCACGCGAGTGCGATCAACAGCGGGACAGCACCGGCAACCATGAGCGACGCAGGTCGGGACTTCCCTGTCTGTGACCGATCCGGCCCTTTGTAGGGTGCCGCGGTTCTTCTCTTGGCGTTTCTGAATCCTGTTTTCGGCATGCCGAATAAACCCTTCGAACGGAGGGAGGGAAAAGGAAGGAATGAATGAATGATGTGGCGTTTCGGGGATCAGCGCCCCGGCGTCGTCAACGCCGACTGAACCGGGGCGCTGATCCGGCGTTTCAGCAGCTCAGAGGAACGGAAGAACGAGCGAGAGCACCTGGGCGGCGATCGTCAGTCCGTTCGAGACTGCCGCAGAGCCGGTATCGATCCAGGAAAGAACGACCATCGGATCCACAATCAATTTCCCTTCGAAGCAGGAGCAGTTGCCCTACCATCAAAACGCGGAAAATTGTGATTCACCAGGCGTTGAAGGGATGGAGTTTTTATATATATCCGCGCCATCCCCACAAAGAGGTGGATTTACCTGCGACAGCGGCGAAAATTGATACTCCCAGTATCCCTCGAAATTTTTCCCGCCCATCGCCGATTGGTGAGCACCACGTCGTGAACACCGCCGTTGATCGGCCTCGAGCGTGCCTCTTCGCGAGCAAGACCGCTGGTTATTTGTTGCTGCCATCG
This sequence comes from Nocardia kruczakiae NBRC 101016, assembly GCF_001612965.1. Lineage (GTDB taxonomy): Bacteria > Actinomycetota > Actinomycetes > Mycobacteriales > Mycobacteriaceae > Nocardia > Nocardia kruczakiae. The sequence continues at coordinate 4,816 of NZ_BDBL01000059.1, read as the reverse complement.
AGGGATTCTGGTAGAACGAAAGCGCTCGGGGGAGAAAGTATTTCACCAATTCCTGCATTCGCCGGCACGAAAGTGTCTTCGTTCGAGGGGGTTTCATGACCACCACCACACCCGATTCACCTGACGCTCGACAGCCACCGGATGTGCCCCGTTTGGCCGGTGATGTGCCGGTTCGAATTCCCACCCTCGGGCCCTGGCTACGGGTGATGCGCGAACACCGCGACCTGACCCGCGATCTGGCCGGCCAATACACACACGTCAGTGCCACCTATCTCAAGTCGGTCGAGGTTGGTTCGGCGACTCCGCGCCGGGACACACTCGACAAGATCATCACCGGTTATGAACTCTCACCCACCCAGCGTCGCCACACCATCGACTTGTGGGAACCCGCCGCAGTCCTGGCTCCATTGGACGAGATGCGTGAGCGTATAGCGACTCCTGGTCGCCAAGGGGAGTTGGCGACATGGGACGCCCGGGCGATTGCCTGTGGCTTCTGCGATCCCCTGTGGAATGTCGTGGCAGCCAACCAGCAGTTCCAGAGGCTGTTTCCCGGCCTGGACCTAGCCGAGAACAACCTCGCCATCTGGCGCTTCTCCTCGGCTGACGAATCGTGTCGCCAGGGCCCCGAGGAGGACGCCCAGTTCTTCGTAGCGACTCTGCGTGCAGCATTGGGCCGCTTCCGCGATGCGCCGGAGGGAGCCCGGTTTCTTCGACGACTCGCCGGCAGTGCCCGATTCGCTGGGCTGTGGCGTAGCGGTGTCGAGGTCGCCTACGACGTGGGTCCGTCTCCGCGCCGCTGGGGCGACCGGGATGACCTGGTAACCGTGCAGGTCACCGAGCTTGTCGAGGAACCCGGGGTTCGCTTGTTCTTGGCGTATCGATCCCGCACTGGCGAGCATCAGAGCGCGGATGGCGTTGGGGTGCAGCCTGTTTCATAGCATGCGGAAGGTGCCGGTGTGCCGACTGACGAGCCCCCAGACACCACGGATTTTGAGGACGCCGCGGATGCGGTGGCGGCCCCGCACGAGCCGACCTACCCGGTCTCTGTCGGCGCTCGCGCTCTGCACAAGTCCGAAGCATGGTATTGGCGGCAGCTGAAAGCAGGCGCGCTGCCGGGACATTGGGCCAGGCGAACATGGTTTCTCACCGCGGCCGACATCGCCGCCGCCATCGAACACACCGCCACCACGCGATTGCAGCGGCCTACGTCGCCGCCCGCGCCGCAGCCCCGGCGCCGCCACAGACCCCCGCGATGGCGTGTGCGCCACAGGCGAGCGTGGCCCGGAGGGAAGACCGCCAGGCATCCGCCTGTTCCCTCCCGGGCCACGTTCACGTACTCACCGGCGCCAACTCTGGCCCCGCGGGGGTGAGCTGGCCCTGCCACCACCCGACCCGGGGCGGAAACCGCAACTCGGAAGCGGTGAACGCATAGTCGAGGGTGTTTCCCGTGCCCGGGTTGGTCATGCGCGCGCCGTAGATCAAGTCAGCGTTGGCGGGGCGTGTGGTCCACAACGCTTCCCATTCCGGCACCCGGTCGCAGACCTCGAGCAGACGCTCCCGCTCGCATTCGGGCATCACGTACTCTATCAGCGGCGCGGCACCCCAGATCAGGCCGTGCGCGATCGTGCGCCAGCCCTGCCCGAGCAGCTGCCGCGTCCACGGGTCGGCGACCAGCCACTCGTAGATGCTCACCCCGGCGCGCAGATGCATCAGCGACTCACACGCCTGGTTGGCGGCCACAATGCGGCCCATGACGGTATTGAGGATGAACACCGGCACCGTGACCGCCTCGATAGCGCGAAGCTCCAGGTCACAGGGTGCACTGTCGTCGGACCGAAGCCGCCCCTCCTTCGCCGAAACCAGAAGCCGGACGTTGTTCTCCTGAATTTCAAGCGCTCCCAGCACTTTTCGGAGGTTGTCGTCGACGAGCCGACGCTCATCGCGCTCTATCGCCTTGATCGTTCCCGCTGCCAGCCCGACCCGCCGGCCCAGCTCGGCTCGATCCAAATCCAGCTGCTTCCTGCGCTTTTCGACGAACGCTCCCAGGTTTCCGAACCTCGCCGGTACCGTCACGGTCTTACCTCCCCGTCGATCGTGTGGAGCAACCGGCCACAAGTTGTGGCCGCTGCAACCGTTGACCCCCTGCACTGTGCCCACAATGCTAGGGCTAGATCGCAAGCGCATACAGGCCGCAACCACACAATCCGGTGTGACTCCGGTCATGAATACACAGGGGTATATGCGTTTCGGCTGCCACATCGTCGAGGCATGCCGTCGTGCAACACATTTGGTTAGAAAGCGCCCACGGCGCAATGCGGGAGGGAATTGAATGATGAGTCCAGAGCGCCGGGAGTTGTTGTCATCCGACCTCGACCGCGGCTACCGGGTCGCGTCGCAGGTCAGCGACGCCGCGAACCTCATCCAGACCTACGCCGAGACCGCCGACGACCTCGAATTGGCGGCATTTGTTCGGCAATTCGCCGTGCAGCTGCGCACCGAATGCATGCTACGCGACCGCGCCGAATTACTCACCGCCAAAGAACCGCCCATGTCATGGGCAGAATTCAGCGCTCGCCACCGCACCGACACCAACGAGCGGCGTTGAAACACCGGTGATCGGTTACGGTCGAATGTGCGCGAACTCTATGAATATTCATATTTCAGATCCGGTCGAGACGGCGTCGGGGAGAGACGGAGACAGGCGGGTGAACCGAGTACGCGGCCACACAGACGGCAGGCACCCCCCCAGACGTACCCGACGCGCCCGCGCAGCCGCACAGGTGGACATGCCGAACCTGCACATCTGGTTGGATCAGCTACGCCAAGAGCGAGGCTGGTCACGCGAGATCGCCGCTGCTCGCGCCCGGATCAGCACAGCCTACCTGTTCAAGATCGAACACGGCCGGTCCGTCCCCAGCATCGACACCCTGGCCAGCATCGTGCAAGGCTACGACCTCGATCCCGCTCAACGTCGCCACACCTACGACTTGTGGAACCCGCCCCGGCGGCTTCCGGCCGACGACGAGCTACGGCGCCAGATCTCGACACCGGAAGTCAACGCCCATCTCGCCCATCTGGATTCCGCGCGCATCCTCTGCGCCTACACCACTCCCCTGTCGACCGTTCTCGCCGCCAGCGACCGCCTACATGACGCACTGCCCGGCCTTCGCCGGGCCGGCAACAACATCGCCCTGTGGTTCTTCCAGCCCCGAGCACGCGACCTGGTCGTCGACTGGCACGACGAAGCACCTCACGTGGTCGCCGCGCTCCGCGCGGCCATCGGCCCCTACCGCGACAGTCATCATGCTCGCGCCCTGCTGAACACCCTGGCCCCCAACCCCCAGTTCGCCGAACTCTGGACCACACTCCCCACCACCGTCAGCTACGGCCGCCAGTCCGGCAAACCGATCCTCCTGCGGCACAACGGATCTACCGACACGGCCGCAATCTCGCTGCAGATCAGCGAGTTCCACAACCCACACGCCATCCTCGTCGCCTACGCCATCAGCAACGCCAACGCGGGCTGCAAGTAACAGCCTGTGCCACAACAGTTTCCGAGGCGGAACACATGCGCGTTTTCATGACCGGAATCGCCCACATCACCGGCGACCCCCGACCGATCACAACAATAGAACCCATCTCCGCCGAGCCAGGATTGGTCGACGCCCTGCACGAGGTCGGACTCGCCACCTACCGTCACGCTCGCGACTCACCCATCAACATGGCCGCAGCCTGCATCGCCGGAACACTCGAGCAATCGCGGATGCCGGCGTCCGGGATCGACATCTTGATGCTCGCCTCCTCCACCATCGGGTTCGGCCAAATCGAAAACACCGAGCTCCTGCAGCTGAGCGAGCGTTTCGGCCTCGCCCGTGCCACCCCGATCGGGGTCTCGGCCGCCGAATGCGCCAACTTCGGCACTGCCCTGCATCTCGCCCGCACCCTCGTCGCCTCGGGCGAAGCCCGCACCGTCCTGCTGGTAACCAGCGACGCCTGCACCACACCCGAGCAACGCCTGCTCCGCCAAGTCAACTCCGTCGTCAGCGACGGCGCCGCATCCTGCCTCGTCACCACCGAACCCGCCCGCATCGAAATCCTCACCACCGCCACCGCCACCAACCAGCTCATCCGCGCCGCCACCAACCCCGACGCCATCGCTGCGCTCACCCGCCGCACCCTGCTCGGCCTTATCGATGACGTGTTACTACGTACGAACGTCGACCGCGACGAGATCCGGCAGGTCATCACCAATAACATCAACACCGAAGCGCTGCGATTCATGACCTTGTCGGCCGGCCTCGACCATAACCTCTGTTATGCCGATAACGTCGCGGACTTCGCTCACGTGCACTCCGCCGATAACCTGATCAATCTCCAGACCTATCTCGAAGACGGCGCCGCGCCCGACCAGATCGTCCTCACCATCAGCCACGCCTTCGGCACGTGGGCCCTCGCTCCCCTCCTGATCCGCTAACGAAGACCAAGACCTCGACCAACCCTAGGAGTCGGACGGCTCGACCTTCAGTAGTCGAGGTCGCGGTAGCTCGCCAGTCCTTCCAGATGCGGTCGATGTGTTGGTAGACCGGGTCAGTTTCTCGTTCGCCCCGTTCCACTCCACTTCGAGTAACAGCAAACTCGCAGTTCAACGGGATGTTCGATACGGCGGAATCGATTAGATCAACCCGCGATCACCGATTCCTGTGTACCTACAGAACGTCGACAGAACGTCGCGGAATCACCGGCGATGAGCCAACCTCCGAACCGCTGGTCAAGCGATTTGCGAGTCTTCGCCCGTTCACCGCCGCCGCCGTGGCTT
>NZ_BDBL01000058.1 GCF_001612965.1 Nocardia kruczakiae NBRC 101016 | reverse complement strand
ATCCCGGCCCCGATGCCGGCTCCCGCTCCGGCACCCGCGCCGGTGCTGCCCCCGCCGCCCCCGCCGGCGCCGGTCTACCCGGACAACTTGGACGGGTGGATCCACAACGCTCTCGACATCATGGCCGCGCACGGTATCCCGGGCAGCTACGACGGCATCTACCGCAACATCATGCGGGAGTCCTCCGGTAACACCCAGGCCATCAACCTGTACGACTCCAATGCCGCCATGGGCATCCCGTCCAAGGGTCTGCTGCAGGTCATCGACCCGACCTTCGCGGCGTACCACGTCGACGGCACCTCCTGGGACATCTGGGACCCGGTCGCCAACATCGTGGCCGCCTGCAACTACGCAGCGCACCGCTACGGCTCCATGGACAACGTCGACTCCGCGTACTGAGCCGGAGATGTTCGTGCCGGGCGGGCATGACCCCGCTCACATCGATCCACGGCCGGGGGTTCCCGGCTCGAGCGCCGCGACGGCGCGGATCTAGGCTGGTCCGCATGACCGACGATCAGCTGGGGTTCTCCACACGAGCCGTGCACGCCGGATTCGATCCCGACCCGCAGACCGGTGCGGTGAACGTGCCGATCTACGCGAGTTCGACCTTCGCCCAGGACGGCGTGGGCGGGATGCGTGGCGGCTACGAGTACGCCCGCACCGGTAACCCGACCCGCGCTGCGCTGGAAGCGAATCTGGCCGCGCTGGAATCCGGGAGTTACGGGCGGGCATTCTCCTCGGGGATGGCGGCCACCGACTGTGTGCTGCGGGCGACGCTGCGCCCGGGTGATCACCTGGTGATTCCGAACGACGCCTACGGCGGGACGTTCCGGCTCATCGACAAGGTGTTCACGCAGTGGGGTATCGAATACTCGGTGGCACCGGTGTCGGATCCGGACGCGGTCGCAGAGGCCCTGCGTCCCAACACCAAACTGGTGTGGCTGGAGACGCCGACCAATCCGCTGCTCAACGTCGGCGATATCGCGGCGCTGGCCGATGTCGCGCACGGCGGTGGCGCGAAACTGGTGGTGGACAACACCTTCGCCTCGCCGTACCTGCAGCAGCCGCTGCTGCTCGGCGCCGATATCGTGCTGCATTCGACCACCAAATATCTGGGCGGGCACTCGGATGTGGTCGGCGGCGCGCTGATCACCGACGACGCCGAACTCGACGCGGCCTTCGCCTTCCTGCAGAACGGCGCCGGCGCGGTCCCCGGACCCACCGACGCCTTCCTCACTCTGCGCGGCATCAAAACCCTCGCGCTGCGGATGGATCGGCATTGCGACAACGCCGAGACCCTCGCCGCATTCCTCGCCGACCACTCGGCCATTTCCCAGGTGATCTATCCCGGTCTGCCGGAACACCCCGGAAATCCGGTGGCGCAGAAGCAGATGCGTCGTTTCGGCGGCATGATCTCGGTCCGGCTGCACGGCGGTAAGCAGGCCGCGCTCGACTTCTGCGCGCGGACGAAGATCTTCACGCTCGCCGAATCGCTCGGTGGAGTGGAATCGCTGATCGAACATCCCGGTGCGATGACCCATGCCTCGACCGAGGGCTCGGAACTGGAGGTGCCCGCGGACCTCGTGCGGCTGTCGGTCGGTATCGAGGACATCGGCGATCTGCTCGCCGACGTGGAGCGGGCGCTGGGCTGACCCGGCGGAACCGGCTCGAGCACACTGAAACACGAACGGCCGCACCGAATTCGGTGCGGCCGTTCGCGTCGGTGGAGCTATGTCAGGTGTTCGGCCGGGCTGCTGCCCACCCGGCCGGATCTGCCGAGGAACGCGCGCAGCGCAACCACGGCGGGCTCACCGATGCTGCTCGCGTCCATCGACGACACCTTCCCGCGTCAGCTGTGGTACGGCTCCGCGCTCACCAGGGTCACCTTCATCATGTTGCCGTTGGGCAGGCGGTATTCGCGCGTCTCGCCGACCTTCGCGTCGATCAGCGCGCCACCGAGCGGGGAACTCGGCGAGTAGGTCTCCAGGTCCGATTGGCCCAGGCCCTCTTCGCGGGTCGCGATCAGGAAGGTTTCGGTATCGGTCTCGTCGCCGTCGTAGTAGACCTTGACCACCGAGCCGGGCAGCGCCACACCGGATTTGGTCGGCGCGACGCCGACCTTGGCGTTGTTCAGCAGCTCTTGCAGCTGACGGATGCGGGCCTCCTGCTGACCCTGCTCCTCGCGCGCGGCGTGGTAGCCGCCGTTCTCCTTGAGGTCGCCTTCTTCGCGGCGTTCGTTGATCTCGGCCGCGATGACCGGACGGTTGGCAATGAGCGCGTCGAGTTCGCTCTTGAGCCTCTCATGCGACTCCGGTGTCAGCCAGGTCACTTGCGTCTCAGTCATCTCGATCACTCCCTAGTAGTTGTTCCCGGCGTGCCGGGGTCCGTGATACCCGTCGCACATGCGCGAGCAGGTGTCCGCGCACAGCAACAGTCGACGGCTAGAGCGATCCGGGGGGATGTTCCTCGAACCCCGACGGTGCCGCGGGCATTGTGTGCCCGGGACCCGGCAGCGCTGGCCGTCAATGCAGCAAACACGGCTCCGAGCGTTCGGAACCGTGTTCGCGCCATTCTAGCACGTATTGGATATGTGCAGGTAGAAGGCTTGAATGTGGGGGTGTCAGCCGGCCTTCAGATAGGCCGGAACCTGATCGCTGCACCCGTAGATATTGCCGTTGGCGGGCCGCGCGGTGGTCCGCACCGTGGTGGTGAGTTCGACGGTTCCGCTGTCCGAGCCCGGGATCAGCACCTCGCGGCGGCCGATCTCGCTCCCCTCGGAGTCCATGCCCCGTACCAGGCATACCACCGGTTGTTCCGGGTTCTTGCGGGTCAGCTTGAAGTGCACGGTCAGCGTGGAATCGTCGACGACGTCGTAGCCGAGTTGATCGGGCTCGATATCCTTGGGGCCGTACTGCCGATAACCCACATAGGCGACGATCAGCCCGAGTATCACCACCACGATGCCGAGTGCGATCGGAACCCAGCGGCGGTTGCGCGCGGGACCGGTTCCGTAACGATTCGACACCCGATCGCTGCCAGCTCCCGTCGCCCCGGTGGCGGCGTCGGCGGTGCGCCCGTCCGGATCGGTCCGGTCGGACTGCGGTGCCGCCTCGCTCATGATGTGGTTGCTCCCGTGGTCGATCAGGGGGTAGGTCGGAACAAAAGACCGTCGGATGGAACTATAGGGAATGCAGTTCGGACACCCGCGTGCCGCTCGGGCACGGCGGACGGCTATGAGGTGAAACGGTGAGCAACGAGGTGAACGAGAAGTGAGCGGCAGCTTCGATCGGCCGCTGCGCCTCATGGCGGTGCACGCCCACCCCGACGACGAGTCGAGCAAGGGCGCCGCCACCACCGCGAAATACGCCGCGGAGGGTACGGACGTGCTGGTCGTGAGCTTGACCGGCGGTGAGCGCGGCTCCATCCTCAACCCGGCGATGGACGTGCCGGGCATTCTCGACCGCATCGACGACGTCCGCCGCGAGGAGATGGCGGCCGCGGCGAAGGCGCTGGGTGTGCGGCACCGCTGGCTCGGATTCGTGGATTCCGGTCTGCCCGAAGGGGATCCGCTGCCGCCGGTGCCCGAGGGCAGCTTCGCGCTGGTGCCGCTCGAGGAGGCCACCGAGGCCCTGGTGCGGGTGGTGCGCGAATTCAGGCCGCACGTGATGACCACCTACGACGAGAACGGTGGCTATCCGCATCCGGATCACATCATGTGCCACAAGGTGTCGATGGCGGCCTTCGAGGCGGCCGGCGACCCCGAGCGCTTCCCCGACGCGGGCGAACCGTGGACGCCGCTGAAGCTCTACTACAACCACGGCTTCAGCCTGCAGCGCCTCGAGACCTTCGCCGACGAGTACGACCGGATCGATGAGCCGTTCCCGATGCGCGACTGGATGGAACGCATCCGCAAGGCCGCTCAGGAGCACGGCGATGTGATGTCGCGGGTCACCACCCAGATCGACTGCGGCAAATACTTCCCGCAGCGTGACGAGGCCCTGCGCGCCCATGCCACGCAGATCGACCCCAACGGCATGTTCTTCGCCATCCCGCTGGAGATGCAGCAGCGGTTGTGGCCGACGGAGGAATTCGAACTGGCCAGAACCCGGGTCCGCACCGCGATCCCGGAGACCGACCTGTTCGCCGGAATCCGGGACGCCGACGATCCGGCCTCGGTAGATCTGGCCGCGGAAGATCCGGCCGCCGACGATACGGTCGCCGACCGGGCTGTCGAGGGCACGGTTCGATGATGTCGACGTTCTTCGCGCAGACCGCGCTGCTGGCTCAGAACACCACCACGAACCCGACCGGTCCGGAATTCGGCAAGGCCTCGCCGCTGGGTCTGGTGATCATCCTCGTGCTGCTGGCCGGCACCGTGCTGTTGATCCGCTCGATGAACAAGCACATCAAGAGGCTGCCCGCCGATTTCTCCCGCGAACATCCGGAACCGGACCAGGCGGCCGACGAGGGCACCGAACCCGGTGTCGCCGGAGAAGGTGGCGATGCGGCCGACGGCGATTCGGGACCGTCCACCCCGCCGCCGGCCTCCGGTAAGGCTTCCTGAATCCGCTGATTCGCCGCGTCGTCGCCGATTCGCCGCCCAATCGCAATCCGGGTGCGGCGACGGTTTCGGGCAGCGCCCTCGATTGATGCTCTGATCTGCTTCGATGTTGTCCGGGTCATACGATCCGGCCATCTGTCGCGCATGTCTCGTTACCGCGCTTCGGCGGGAATCGGCCGGACCGCTCCTATGGGATCCCACACGATACGTGCGGGTAACCCTGCACGGCGTACACATTCGTGGAATAAAAGGTGCACACTACGCGGAGCCGCGATACCTCGAATTCTGCCCATGCACCGGGCCTACGCTGTGGAAAGGAGTCGGCGAGTGTTCAGCCGCATCGCCATCGTGAACCGGGGTGAGGCCGCAATGCGCCTCATCCACGCCGTCCGAGATTTGGCCGCGGCGACCGCGCGACAGATCGAAACCGTCGCTCTGTACACCGATGTCGACCGGAACGCGACGTTCGTGCGCGAGGCCGATATCGCCTACGACCTCGGACCGGCCTCCGCCCGCCCCTACCTGGATCTGAAGGCACTGGAAAAGGCGCTGGTGACGACCAAGGCCGACGCCGCCTGGGTCGGCTGGGGTTTCGTCGCCGAGGATCCCGCCTTCGCGGAACTGTGCGAGCAGATCGGCATCACCTTCATCGGTCCGAGCCCGGACGCCATGCGCAAACTCGGCGACAAGATCGGCGCGAAGCTGATCGCCGAGGAGGTCGGGGTGCCGGTGGCGCCCTGGAGCCGCGGCGCGGTCGAGACGCTGGACGCCGCGATCGCGGCCGCCGGTGACATCGGCTATCCGCTGATGCTGAAGGCGACCGCCGGTGGTGGTGGTCGCGGTATCCGCGTCATCACCAACGAAGCCGAACTCGTCGACGCCTACGAGCGCACCAGCCAGGAAGCGGCCCGCGCCTTCGGTAGCGGTGTCGTCTTCCTGGAGCGGCTGGTCACCGGTGCTCGCCACGTCGAGGTTCAGGTGATCGCCGACGGGCAGGGCACCGCGTGGGCGCTGGGCGTGCGCGACTGCTCGGTGCAGCGGCGCAATCAGAAGGTCATCGAGGAGTCCGCCTCGCCGGTGCTGCGGCCCGAGCAGGTCGCCGAGCTGAAGGCCTCGGCCGAGCGGCTCGCGGTGGCGGTCGGTTACCGCGGTGCGGCAACCGTCGAATTCCTCTACCACCCCGGCGACGAGCTGTTCGCCTTCCTGGAGGTCAACACCCGCCTGCAGGTCGAGCACCCGATCACCGAGTACACCACCGGGTTCGATCTGGTCCGGGCGCAGCTGCACGTGGCCTCCGGCGGACGGCTCGAGGGTGAGCCCCCGGCCGAACGCGGGCACGCCATCGAGGCCCGCCTCAACGCCGAGGATCCCGACCGCGACTTCGCTCCGGCGCCGGGCCGCATCGCCCTGCTGGATCTGCCGGCCGGACCGGGTATCCGCGTCGACACCGGTGTCAGCGAGGGCGACACCATCCCCGCCGACTTCGACTCGATGATCGCCAAGATCATCGCCTACGGCCGAGATCGCGAGGAGGCCCTGGGCCGGCTGCGCCGCGCGGTCGGCGAGACCCGCGTGATCATCGAGGGCGGCGCGACCAACAAGAGTTTCGTCCTGGACCTGCTCGACCAGCCCGAGGTCATCGACGCCAGTGCCGACACCGGCTGGATCGATCGCGTGCGCGGCGAGGGCCGGCTGGTGGCCCAGCGGCACACCGCGGTCGCTCTGGCCGCCGCGGCCATCGACGCCTACGAGGAAGAGGAGCGGGCCGAGCGGCATCGGCTGCTGTCCACCGCCGCCGGTGGCCGCCCGCAGGTGCAACACGAGAGCGGCCGTCCGCTGGATCTGAAGCTGCGTGGCGCGAGCTACCGCCTGCGGGTCGCCCGCGTCGGTGCGCACCGATTCCGGATCGGCATCGAGGCGGCCGGTGAGGTCGTCACCGCGGACGTCGATCTGGAGCGTTTTGACCGGCACACCGGTCAGATCGTGGTCAACGGCACCCGGTATCGGCTGGTCACGGGCACGCACGGCCCGACCCACGTGGTGGATGTCGACGGCGTGACGCATCGGGTGAGCCGTGACGAGGGCGGTGTGGTGCGCTCGCCGGCGCCCGCGCTGGTCGTCGCCAAGCCGCTCGAGGTCGGCGACGAGGTCGAGGCGGGTGCGCCCGTCCTGGTCCTCGAGTCCATGAAGATGGAGACCGTGCTGCGCTCGCCGTTCAAGGCGCGCCTCAAGGAATGCGGCGTCTCGGTCGGCTCGCAGGTCGAGGCCGGTGCGCCGCTGCTGCGGCTGGAACCGATCGCCGACGACGACCAGGCCGACGAATCCGCCGCGGCCGAATCGGTCGAGCTGGACCTGCCCGCCGCGCCCACCGAGGTGCTGGCGCAGGAGCGCACGGTTCGCGGCCAGGAGGATCTGCGCGGGCTGCTGCTCGGTTTCGACGTCGACCCGCACGACGGCGGACGTGTCCTGGCGGACTACATGGCCGCGCGCCGCGCCGCGATCGCGGACAACCGCCGCCCGCTCGCCGAGGAACTGGACCTGATCGAGGTCTTCACCGATCTCGCCGAGCTGAGCCAGTTCTGGGGTGAGGACGCCGGCCACGGCCACGTCCACAGCGCCCGCGAGTACTTCCACACCTATCTGCAGAGCCTCGACGTCGAGCGGGCCGGACTGCCGGAGTCCTACCGGGCCAAGCTGTCGAAGGCGCTGGCGCACTACGGCGTCACCGACCTGGAACGCACCCCGGAACTCGAGGCCGCGGTCTTCCGGATCTTCCTCGCCCAGCAGCGTCCGTCGGACACGGTCACCGTCGTCACCACCCTGCTGCGCGAATGGCTGGGCGAGCCGGTGCCGGATCGGGTGCTGCGGGAACCGGTGGGCCTGGCGTTGGAGCGGCTGGTGGCCGCCACCCAGGTGCGCTTCCCGGTGATCGCCGACATCACCCGTGGCGTGGTCTACGCCTGGTACGGCCAGCCGCTGCTGCGCCGCAACCGCGCTCGCGTGTACACCACGGTTCGCAAGCATCTGAGCCATCTGGACGCGCATCCGGATGCCGCCGACCGGACCGATCGCATCGCCGAAATGGTGCGCAGCACCGAACCGCTGGTGCGATTGCTGGCCCAGCGGCTGGTGCGGGGCAATCCGGACAACACCGTCATGCTCGAGGTGCTGACCCGGCGGTACTACGGCAACAAGGGCCTCACCGACGTTCGCACCCAGAACGTGGACGGCTGCACCTTCGTGGTCGCCGAACGCCGCGGTGTGAATCTGGTCTCCGCGGCCGTCAGTTTCGACGCGCTCGACACGGTACTGAGCGGGCTCACCGAACTGGCCGGTGGCGCCGCGTCCATCGAGGCCGATATCTACCTCGGCTGGGAGAACCAGCCGGAGGACTTCGACGCGATGGCCGCCGCCCTGCAGGAAGTGCTCGGCGCCCGGTCGCTGCCCAACCAGGTGAATCGGATCACGGCCACCGTCGCGGGCAGCAACGGCGCGGTGATGCACCACCACTTCACCTTCCGCCCGTCGGCGACCGGTCTGGCCGAGGAGCGGTTGATCCGCGGCCTGCACCCCTACATCGCCGAGCGGATGCAGATGCGCCGGCTGCGCAAATTCGATCTCACCCGGCTGCCGTCCTCCGACGAGGAGGTCTACCTGTTCCGTGGTGTGGCGAAGGAGAACCCCGCCGACGAGCGGCTGGTCGCCTTCGCGCAGGTCCGCGACCTGACCGCGCTGCGCGATCACGAGGGCCGGCTGCTGTCGCTGCCGACCGCCGAGAGCACGGTCGCGACCTGCGTCGACTCGATCCGCCGGGCACAGTCGCGGCGGCCCTCGGCCAAGCGCTTCCACACCAACCGGATCGTGCTCTACATCTGGCCGCCGCTGGATGTGTCCCGGGCCGAACTGGACACCATCGTCGGTCGCGTGGAACCGGCCACCGCGGGCGCCGGGCTGGAGGAGATCCTGCTCATCGCCCGTCAGCCCGACGCGCAGACCGGTGAGCTGGTCAAGATCGTCGTGCGCATCCGGTTCGATGCCACCGGCGGCACCGAGGTGACCGTCGGCGAGCGCACCGACGATCCGGTCGAACCGCTCGACGAGTACCGCCAGAAGGTCCTGCGGGCAGCCAGTCGCGGCACCGTCTATCCGTACGAATTGACCGGTCTGCTCGGCACTTTCGCCGAATACGACCTCGACGCCGAACACGCCCTCGTCCCGGTCGACCGGCCCAAGGGCCGCAACACCGCGGCGATGGTCGCCGGTGTGGTGACCACGCCGACCGACCGGCATCCGGACGGCATCACCCGTGTGGTGCTGCTCGGCGATCCGACCAAGTCGCTGGGCGCGCTGTCGGAGCCGGAATGCCGCCGGGTGATCGCCGCGCTGGATCTGGCCGAGCAGATGCAGGTGCCGCTGGAGTGGTACGCGCTGTCCTCCGGCGCCCGGATTTCGATGAAGTCCGGTACGGAGAACATGGACTGGGTGGCGGCGGCGCTCAAGCGCATCGTCGAATTCACCCAGGACGGCGGCGAGATCAACATCGTGGTCTCCGGTATCAACGTCGGCGCGCAGCCGTACTGGAACGCCGAGGCGACGATGCTCATGCACACCAAGGGCATCCTGGTGATGACCCCGGATTCGGCGATGGTGCTGACCGGTAAGCAGGCGCTGGACTTCTCCGGTGGTGTGTCGGCCGAGGACAACTTCGGCATCGGCGGCTACGACCGCGTGATGGGGCCGAACGGTCAGGCGCAGTACTGGGCGCCGAATCTGGCCGGCGCTCGCGATGTGCTGATGTCGCACTACGACCACACCTACATCGCCCCCGGGGAGCAGGGCCCGCGCCGCGCGCAGACCACCGACCCGATCGACCGCGATGTGTGCACCTTCCCGCACACCGTGCCCGACAGCGATTTCACGACCGTCGGGGAGATCTTCTCCGCGACCGCGAATCCGGATCGCAAGAAGCCCTTCGATATTCGCACCGTGATGCGGGCGCTGGCGGATCAGGACCACGCCGTGCTGGAGCGCTGGGCGGGTATGGCCGACGCGGAGACCGCCGTCGTCCAGGACGCGCATCTGGGTGGTATTCCGGTCTGCCTGCTGGGCATCGAATCGCGGGGAGTGCCGCGGCGCGGCTTCCCGTCCACCGACGGACCCGACACCTACACCGCGGGCACGCTGTTCCCGCGGTCGTCGAAGAAGGCGGCTCGCGCGATCAACGCGGCCAGCGGTAACCGCCCGCTGGTGGTGCTGGCGAATCTGTCCGGTTTCGACGGCTCGCCGGAGTCGATGCGCAAACTGCAGCTCGAATACGGTGCCGAAATCGGCCGCGCGATCGTGAACTTCCGCGGGCCCATCGTGTTCTGCGTGATCTCGCGCTACCACGGCGGTGCGTTCGTGGTGTTCTCGAAGGCGCTGAACCCGAATATGACCGTGCTCGCGCTCGAGGGTTCGTTCGCCTCGGTGCTCGGTGGCGCCCCGGCCGCGGCCGTGGTGTTCGCCGGGGACGTCAACACCCGCACCGCCTCGGATTCGCGGGTGCGCGAACTGGAGTCGCGGGTCGCGAACGCGTCGGGTACCGAGCGTGCGGAGCTGTCCGCCGAACTCGACGAGGTCCGCTCGCAGGTGCGCGCCGAGAAGCTGGGTGAGGTCGCCGCCGAGTTCGACCGGGTGCACAACATCCACCGCGCCGTCGAGGTCGGCTCGGTGGACGCGGTGATCAGCGCCCGGGAGCTGCGGCCGCGGATCATCGAGGCGATCGAGGCGCGTCTCGGCTGATGTCATGCCCGTGACCGGCCGCTCACGGCCGGTCACGGGTTCGGCCGCATCGCGATGATCATGATGGGGTAGTCCCTTGTCGTGACGGTAATCACGCGAGTTCTCGTAATGGTGTGTGCGGTCGTCGCCGGGGGCGCTTTCGCGGCGGGTTCGGCCGCGGCGGCCCCGGCGGCGCATGTGGTGGACGAACATCCGCTGGGGCCGGCGGCGGTCGAGATGAATGTGTATTCGCCATCGATGGACCGGGTGATCACGAATCGGGTGATCCGCGCGGCCGGCGGCGGACCGGCGCCCACGCTCTATCTGCTCACCGGCATCGGTGGCGGTGTCGACAACATCTCCTGGTGGGACGACACCGATGTGCGGGCGTTCTTCGCCGACAAGCATGTCAATGTGGTGATGCCGGTCGGCGGACCCAACAGTATGTACACCGACTGGATCTCCGACGATCCCGTGATGGGACGCAATCGCTGGCAGAGCTACCTCACCCAGGAACTGCCCGACGTCGTCGACGCCCAGCTGGGAACCACCGGCCGCAATGCGATCGCCGGGGTGTCGATGAGCGCGGCGTCGGCGGTGGACCTCGCGATCCAGGCGCCGGAGCGCTTCGGCGCGGTGGCCTCCTACAGCGGGTGTCCGTGGTCGAACGATCCGGCCGGGATCGCGATGGTGAGTGCACAGGTGGTGCGGGGCGGCGGTAATCCGGGCAATATGTGGGGCCTGCCGGGCACCGAGGCATGGCCCGCGCACGACGCGCTCGCGCGGGCCGGTGCGCTGGCCGGGAAGGCCATATATCTGTCGGCGGCGTCCGGCATTCCGGGCGGTGTCGACCGGGGGTTGCCGTTCCCACCGGTGGAGGCAGTCGCGAGTGCGTGCACCGGTGCCTTCGCCGGTCGGCTCGGACAACTCGGCATTCCGGCGGTGTACGTGGACCGGCCCGAAGGTTCCCACACGTGGGGGCTGTTCGAGGCCGATCTGCACGATTCCTGGCCTGTGCTGGCCGGGGGTATCGGCGCCTGAAAGAACGCAGCTGCCCGCGTTCGAGTTCGATTCGGCTACGGACGACGAAAGATCAACGGCGCGAGTTGCTTTCAGACCGCGGCCGGCCGGAACCGCCGGTGGCAGATCTCGCAATCACAGTCGAAATAGCCGAGCCCGGCATTGCCGTGGGCGCCACGTCGTTCGGCTTCTTCCAGATCCGCGAACCAGGGCCGCCGCCGCATCGGTACCGGTCGAATCTGCGCGCTGTCGTCCATTGCCACCGAGTACCCATTTCGGACAGTGTGTACGGTCACGGTTTCGGCGCGATGGGTGTGGTGATACTGGAGGGGATGGCGAGCAGAGATCCCGAACCGATCCGGGAAGCGCGGACGCCGACGGCGCGCGCCGGTTGGTCGGCCGCCGACCGCGCGGCCTACCGCCGGTTCGTGCGCACCCAGCACCCCGACGTCGGCGGCGACCCGGTCGCGTTCCAGGAGGGATTGGCTCGCTACAAGGCCGCCCGCCGGGCCGGTGGCCCTGCGTCCGGTTTCGACCCGACGGACCGATTCGACGGGCCGGTGCGATTCGTCGCCACACCGCGCGGTTGGCGCCGGGCGGTGCGAGTGCTGCGCCCACGCCGGCGTACCCGGCGACTGCACTGATCGATATGCCGGAAGTCCCTCCGACTAATGGCCCACAGTGGAGATAGCTGGGTATACGCTGATACAAGGCCATCTGTGACGTGGCTTACTCCAAACATCGGGGTCTCATCGCTCGACCCATCCCGCGGCAGTGCGGCCGTGCAGGCGTGTCGAGCAAACGAGGAGAAGGCCATGAAAGGTGGCACAAGCATTGCGGTAGGGGTGGGCATAGGTTATTTGCTGGGCCGAACACGCAAGATGCGGTTCGCGCTGGGGGTGGCGGGGGCGATGATGGCGAAACGGTCGTCCGATATTCCTGGTGAGTTGCTCGAGCGGGGGACGGCGCTGCTCAAATCGTCGGCGGACCTGACCCAACTCACCGACACCGTCCGCGACGAATTGCTGGGCGCGGCTCGATCCGCCGCGGTGACCGCCGCGAGCAACCAGCTCGAGTCGCTGAACAGCAGGCTGCAGCAGGGTTCCTCCCTGCTGTCGGGCGACTCCCTGTTGTCGGACAAGGACCGCGACCGAGCATCGGAATCGGAAGCGGAGGCGGACGACGAGGACGAGGCCGCCCGGGACGCGGGCGCGGCGTCCTCCGACGACGATCTCGAGGACGTCGATTCCGGCGAGGAGGAGGAAGAAGAAGACCGGAAGCCGGCCGCCCCGCGGGCACGCAAGCCCGCAACCAAGCGCGCGCGGAAGACGACCTCCGGGACTACGGCTCGCAAATCCGCGGGACGCAAACCTGTTTCGGTCAGCCGACGCCGTAGCCGCTCCGATTCCGACGAACCACCTGTGCGTCGCACGAGGAGGTGAGTGCGATGGCGAAAACGGCTCAGGCGGCCGGCCCGCTCCAGCAGTCGGTGCAGAACCTCGCGGGGACGCTGGCCGAACGCGCGGTGGAAGGGCTTTCGAACCGGGTCTCGAAAACGGCCGGCCGGTTGAACGACTATGCGGGTGGCGAAGGAAATCTGATCGGGGCGGTGACCGGTGTGGACAAGCTGGCCGGCGGCGCATCGCCGCTGAAGGCCGTCATGAGCGGAGGTATGAGCAAACTCAAGCACTCGGCCGGGCAGACGTTCGAATCGGTCAAGAATTCGCTGACCGGGGGCGGCGGCAAAGGTGGCGGCGGAAAGAAGCTGAAGCTGACCAATATCGTCGAGGAGATCGACGTCGGTGTGCCGATCGATCTGGCCTACGACCAGTGGACGCAATTCGCCGACTTCCCGAAATTCACCAAGAAGCTCGAGCAGGTAGAGCAGGTCTCCGACGAGAAGCTCAGCTGGACCGGCAAGGTGTTCTGGTCGAGGCGAACGTGGGAATCCACGATCATCGAACAGATTCCGTTCGAGCGGATCGTGTGGCGTTCCAAGGGCGCCAAGGGTTATATCGACGGTGCCGTCGGCTTCTACGAAATCACTCCGAACCTCACGCGGATTCTGGTGGTGCTCGAGTACCACCCGCAGGGCGTGTTCGAGAAGACCGCCAATATGTGGCGTGCCGCGGGTCGCCGATGCCGGTTGGAGCTCAAGCACTTTCAGCGCCATGTCATGACCGATGCGGTCCTGCACGGTGACGACATCGTCGGCTGGCACGGCGAAATCCGCGACGGCGAGGTCGTGGAAGACGACGAGACGGCGCGCCAGCGCGAAGAGGAAGAGAACGCCGCGGAGGAAGACCGCGCCGAGGAAGACCACGGCGAGGAAGAAGCCGACGAGGAAGAAGCCGACGAGGACAGCGCCGACGAGGAAGCGTTCGACGACGAAGAACCGGATGAGGCAGAAGAAGACGAGGAAGACGAGGACGACGAGCAGGACGAGGATCAGCGCGATTCCGACGAGGAGGAAGAACCCGAGCCACCTCGCCGCCGAACGGCCGCCCGCAAGAGCTCGGTCACTCGCCGCCCACGTGTGAGCGGAGGAGCAAGAAGATGACGATCGAACCCGCGGGAGGCGGGGGCGGAGGCGGAGCCGGCACCATGGCCCGGCCGAACTCGTCCAGCCTGGCCGATGTAATCGACACCATCCTCGACAAAGGCCTGGTGATCGACGCGTTCGCCCGGGTGTCGCTGGTGGGCATCGAATTGGTGACGATCGACGCGCGCGTCGTGGTCGCCAGTGTCGACACATATCTGCGGTTCGCCGACGCGGTGAACCGGCTCGAGATCTCGACCAGTGAGCCGAAGGGGATCACCGACATCGTCGGCGACGTCACCGAGGGCGCGGCGGAGCACAAGACGAAGGGCGCACTCGACGCGGCGGGCAAGAAGGTCGCGGACTTCCTCGGCGATGTGCAGGACAAGCGGCAGACGGTGCACCGCCCCTCCAAGCGGGAGGAGCGGTGATGGCTGCCGAGGCAACAGCCGTATACGTCTACGGCATCGTGCCCGCCGACGTGGAGCCGCAGCCCCACGCCACCGGAGTCGGCGATCCGCCGGGCGAAGTCACGGTCGTGCGGCACGGCGACATCGCCGCGCTGGTCAGTCCGCTCGCCTCCGATCGGCCCCTGGGCACACCCCAGGACCTCACCGCCCACGAGAAACTTCTCGACGGGTCCGCGGCAGTGGCCCCCGTGCTGCCGTTGCGGTTCGGCGCGGTCATGACCGACACCGATGCGGTGGAAAATGAACTGCTCGAGGCGAACGAAGACGAATTCCACGCGGCACTGGTGGAACTCGAGGGACGGGTGCAGTTCGTCGTCAGAGGGCGTTACGTCGAGGATGCGATCCTGCGCGAACTGCTCGACGAGAATGCCGACGCCGCCCGCCTGCGAGACGAGATCCGCGGGAAATCGGAGGATGCGACCCGCAACGAGCGAATCATGCTGGGCGAGATGATCAATCAGGCCATCGAGACGAAGCGAGCCGAGGACACCCGCACAGTGGCTTCCGAACTCGAGAAACTCGGGGCGATGGTCAACCAGCGAGACCCCACCCACGAAGAGGATGCCGTTCACCTCGCGGCGCTGGTCGAAACGGCCCGGCAGGACGAACTGGAGGAGTTGCTGCGCCGGCTCATGTCGGAATGGGACGGCCGGGTCGAGTTGAGTCTGCTCGGACCGATGGCGGCCTACGACTTCGTGACGAAGCGAGCACCGGAGGGGTGAGGCATGGGTCTGATCTCATCGATACTCCTGCTCCCCGCCGCGCCGGTTCGTGGCGTGATCTGGCTGAGTGAATTGATCCAGGAGCAGGTCGAACAGCAGATGCACGATCCCGTGCGGTTGCGGCGCGAGCTCGAGGACATCGACCGTGCCGCGGCCGTCGGCGAGATATCCGCGGAGGAGGCCGCGCAAGCGCAACAAGAGATCCTGAATCGGATGACCGGTCCGAGGTAGGTCCGACCGGAAGAAGTGACTCCCGTGGCCCGCGACACCATTCACGACGATGCTCAGGCATCGGACGAACAACCGCCCCTGACCGCGGCGCAGGCCGCGGGAGTGGCGGTCGAATGCCTCGCGGAACTGACGTCGAACCCCCTCCAGGGCGTGACGAGCGTGGAGCCGACCGACGACGGCTGGCTGGTGGAGATCGAGGTGCTCGAGGATCGCCGCATCCCCTCCTCGGCCGACATCATGGCGCTCTATCAGGTCGAGATCGATTTCGACGAGAACCTGCTGGCCTATCGCAGAACCAAGCGCTACATCCGGGGTAGCACCGACATCGGCACGAGGGGACAGCAATGACGGTGGTCGGAGGAGACTCGTACGCGCCCCAGCCCTACGGGGGCGGGGGTGGGGGCGGGCACTCCACCAATCTCGCCGACATCCTGGAGCGAGTCCTCGACAAGGGCTTGGTGATCGCGGGCGATATCCAGGTCAATCTTCTCGACATCGAACTGCTCACCATCAAGTTGCGGTTGGTGGTCGCGTCTCTGGAGACGGCCAAGGCGGTGGGCATCGACTGGTGGGAGACCGATCCCTGGCTCAGCAGCAAGGCTCGCACGCTGGAGAAGCAGGACAGCGACCTGGAAATCGAGAACCGGGAACTGCGCGAGCGGATCGCCCAACTGGAGGCGGCGAACGAACGCCGGCAACCCATCGAGCGTGGGCGCGAGTCGAGGAAAGAGCGATCGTGACAGGTCGTTGCCTGGTCTGGCTGTACGCGGTTACGCCCCACAGCGACGAGGAGGCGGAGACCGCCGCGCCGACCGGAGTCGCCGGGGAGCCGGTGCGGACGATCGTCTCCGGCAATCTCACCGCCTTCGTCGGCTCCGTGCCGCTGGACGTGTTCGGCGAGGAGCCGCTGCGCCGGAACTTCGAGGATCTGGACTGGCTGGAGGCGACGGCACGGGCCCACGACGCGGTGGTCTCGGCGGTCGTAGGTCGGGGCCAGGCCGTTCCGTTGCGGCTGGCGACTGTCTTCCGCGACGACGACCGGGTGCGGGAGTCGCTCGACGAACGGCGAGCGGATTTCGTCGCTGCGCTGGAACTGGTGAGCGGACGCACCGAGTGGGGAGTGCGCGCGTACGGTGACCGCGCCACCCTCACCGCCGCTGTCGCCGAGGCGAAGGCCGAAGCCGGCACGATGACGCCGGGCGCGGCGTATCTGGCCCGGCGGCGCGCGCAATTGTCCGCGCAGGAGACCGTCGAACGCGATGCGGCCGAGCGGGCCGCACAGGTGCACGAGCGGCTGCTGCGCCGGGCCGCGGCCGGACGATGTCAGCCGCTGACCGATCCGGCGGTGAGCGGCCGACGCGACTGGATGGTGCTCAACGGCACCTACCTCGTCGACGACGACCGGACCGAGGACTTCACCGCGACCGTGACGGCGCTCGGCGCCGAGTTCCCCGGCATCAGATTAGAGCTCACCGGTCCGTGGCCCCCGTATTCGTTCGCGGGCGTGCAGCGCGAGCCGTCATGACGAGAGTCGACATGACGCGCGCCGGCACGTCACCGCCCGATCGCACCGTCGACACCGAGCGACGTGTCGCGCTGGTCGACCTCCTGGACCGGGTGTTGGCCGGCGGTGTGATCATCACCGGCGACATCAAACTCGCCATCGCCGATGTGGATCTGGTGCAGATCTCGCTGCGCGCCCTCATCTCCTCGATCAGCACGCTGTTCCCGCCGGCCCTGCCCGAGTCACCCGACAAGCACGGCGATGACTGAATTCAGCGGTATCCCACCGCGTATCGACACCGATCCGGAATCGGTGGAGCGCGGCCTGGTCACCCTCGTCCTCACCCTGGTGGAGCTGCTGCGCCAACTGATGGAGCGCCAAGCACTGCGCCGTGTCGACGCCGGCGACCTCACCGACACCCAGGTCGAACGCATCGGAACCACCCTGATGCTGCTCGAACAACGCATGGAGGAATTGCGCGAACACTTCGGCCTCACCCCGGAAGACCTCAACATCGACCTGGGGCCCCTCGGACCGCTGCTACCCCCGCCCGAGTAGTGGTGCGGACCGGAGGGTCATTCAGAAGCGAAGTTCGGGAATCGTATTCAGGTCGATTCCGTGGCGGGCGTAGATCTTGATCGTGTTCTCGCCGGTGAGGTCGGCCTCCGCGTAGCCGAGCAGTTCGGCGATACGGATCACGTCCTCCGTCGTCGCTGCTTCGATCTCCAGATACGGAGGAATCAGGGGCCACGTATCTATTTCGAGCTGGGCGCCTTCGAGAGTGAAGCTCGCGCGCTTGGTCTCTTGGTACGACTTGGGCACGAAGCCCATCAGCTTCAGCAGTTCGTTGGTGGCGGTGAAGTCACTGACTGTCACCTCTACCTCATGAGTGCCGTCGATGGAATCGTCGGTGATCTGCTTAATGGCGAGCGTGATGCCGTTTCCGTTGTCGCGCAGTCTGATCCACTTGGATTCATCGCCGGGGGTGATGTCGTAAACGTAGCGCCGCATGAACCGTTCGCCGAGCTTGCTTCCCCCTTTGTCGAGGATGCGACGTTCGGCGGTCCGAGGATCTATCCCGAGAATCTTGGCCTCGTGCTCGATAGGCACTGTGCGTCTCCAAACATGTTGTGTGGCAGTGATGTTATCTCGCACTCCCGCCGGTGAGTCCGGTCATACTGATGTCACGCAAGGTGCGGATCTCGCGGCGTAGTGGGCTGCTCAGTGCCCGCAGCCATGGACTACACCCCACGGCGCGGGATACGACTCGATCACAACAGCAGGTGGCGAGTCGGATGGAACCGGAGGACTCTGTGGCGCGTCTACGTAGGTGTGCGGGTCGGAAATGATTCCGCCGCTGCAGGAATGATCAATGGGGGGGCTTCAATGAAGAGCAGAAAAGTCACTTCGTTGTAGGTCTGGTCGCGGCGGCTCTGGCTGCGCCGGGACTCTCGCCGACCTCCGCCAGTGCGGCGCCGGGAGACGCCGCCTGCCATGTGGAGGCGAATAATCCACACCACTCGAAGGGTTCGCCCGGCTGGATCGTGGGCAAAGGGCGAATCTCCTGTACCGCCGCCATCGACTCCCTGGAGGTATTCGTGCAGCTCGAGAAGAAGGTAAACGGTGGCTGGGTGGTTGTCGGAGAGACGCGTGGCAATACTCGGGGACGGTTTCCAACCCCTGTGGCTGAGCGAGGAGTACGGCAGTGAGTGTGCACGGCAGCTGGATGAACTCGTCATCGGGTTGTGCGATCTCGCGGTGAAGTAGGATGCCGAGGGCCGGTGGGTCGGGATTCATCTCGAGGCCTGGGCACCGAACGGTGATGGATGGCAATCGCAATCCGGTGGACATGTGCTCGGCGCCTCATGCAGCGTGTACGTACGCGCATAGCAGCTCGCGCTCCTCGGCTGCCGCCTGTGAGTCCGGAAAGTGTTTCGCCAGAAGCGCATCCAGTTGGTTGAGCCGCTTCCGGACCCATGAAAAATGATGCTCGATCGGCTGTTCCAGAACCGGCGCAACTGCGGCCAAGCTGGCGTCGAGGTCGCCCAGTCGGGCGCTGGACATGGCGAGATAAATCGTTGTCAGCATCTCGTCACCGGGTGAACGCTGATTTTTCCACGCGCGCAGGGCTTCTTCCGATGCTTTGACCGAACGCTTCAAGGTCTTGGCATCGTCGGCCCACATGAGCGAAAACCCGTGATAGTAAATCTGTTTCGCAGGCGTGAAAGTGAAGAGACCTGGTATCTCATCGCTGTTGGCCCCGTGATCGCGCGCCCGGTCGGCTTGTACGAGCAATTCTGCGGCCCGCTCTGAATCGCCGAGGTTGGCTAACGATGCTGCCAGGCTGCACAGCAGCCGTGGCTCACTGGTGCCGGTCGACGCGCTGACATAGCGCAAGCCGTACTCCGCGGCGTCGCGGGCCAATTCGAAATCACGCGTAAAGCGGTGCGCGAGCGCCTGGGTTCCCCGTGACCACGCGCGGAGTTGGTCGTGGTTGGCTCGGTCACCGAGCTGGAAGGCCGCTTCGGCGTGGAGCTTGGCATGGGAGTGCTGTCCGAGGTCGAGGGTCAGATATGCCAGCACACCGCACACGCGCCCAAGCGCTACGTAGAGGTCGCGAATCGTGTTCGGGCTGTACGCCCCCACTCGCAGCCGTCGCGTCAACTCGGCCCGCAACGCAAGGGCGCGATCGAGGGTGCGGTCGTAGGACTCCAAGCGTGCCTGTGTAGCGATATCCACGATGCGCTGGCCGATGTCATCGAGGGAGGCTCCGTCCGGCGCGACCAGCAGCGCTTCTGACCCGCGCCGAGCATCCTCGAGCATCCTCATCGTGTCGGCCGCTCGGGCCCGTTCGATCTGGTCGGCGTTCCAAGCCGTGACCACTTCGCCGTGTGCATCGAGCGCCAAGTCAGCTTGCTCGGCCCATGCACGATTGCCGGGCCAGCGCCGGCCTGCCTCGATGGAAGCGATCCA
Organism: Nocardia kruczakiae NBRC 101016; assembly: GCF_001612965.1. GTDB lineage: Bacteria > Actinomycetota > Actinomycetes > Mycobacteriales > Mycobacteriaceae > Nocardia > Nocardia kruczakiae. The sequence goes on along the minus strand of NZ_BDBL01000058.1, from coordinate 21,046 downwards.
CGAATGATCGCAGAACAGCGCCGCAGCCAGCTCGCGTTGGATCTGTCTCCGCATAAGGCGGTAGCGGCGCACCGCTCGCCCGACTCGGTTCGCGTTCATATCTGGCAATCGTGCACTGGTCATCTCATCCCCGCTGGTGACAGATCACGGATGCGCGCTTTGTCACCACGGTATCGCTACCGCGAGCCGGTTGCGACTGGTGATCTGAGCCGGACGGTTTCAAGGACCAGGGGAGTAGGGGATTCAGCAATGTACGGGGTGATGAATCACGATCGCGTGCCGGTGATGACGATCGGCTACGCGCACATCATCATGCAGGTGCATATCGACTGTGCACTATGTGTTTGTCCGGTCAAGCAGCAGGCGAAGCAGCGTCTGATCGAAGCGAAGCGTCTTGTCCCGGATAGCGCGCGGCAGTGACCGCCGAGGGGTGGGGATTCGTTGCAGCCATTGGTATTCCGCTCGCTGTGATTGTGCTCGCGGTGGTCTGGCCCGAGCGGGTCGCCAAAGACATTGCGCGGGACAACTCGGTGCAGGGAATTCTGAATCGCGTTGAGCGAGAGAAGGAACAGGGTGCGCGGCAGGCGAATTATCTGGGTCAAGCCTACGGCGGACTTGGATCGGCTGTTACGCGATCGCGAGCGTCTAGACATGGCGCGGTTCCACCGAGTGAACGCCCTGTGGCGTGAGCCCTGTGGCGTCGCATTCCCGGACGGATTGTCGTTGGCTCGGGTTCATTCGATCCTGCCCGAGTACCACGCCTTATGGTGTGCGGTAAGTGAGCAGGCCAGGGTGCTCGGCCTGAAGATGATCGGTGACGTGTTGCACTCCGAGAACGGAGACGGCTCGATCACCCGGAAGAGCGACCCAGACCTTGGCTTCCCGCATCACTGACGCCAGATGCCGGAGAGCGGAAACCCGTCGTTTCCTGGGAGCCTATGCTTCCGGCCGCTGGTGTCGTTTGTCCGCAATTCGATTGCACGGCAGTGCTCAGACGTGTGATGATCGGGATCACTCGTACGGTGCGACGAAGGGGAGGCAGCTTGTGGAACGTGCCACGGTCTACCGCTGGAACGTTCGTAACGGCACCGGAGTGCTGACTCGACCGGACGGCTCACTCGCGTGGTTCCACTTGTCAACTGTGGACCAGGAAGATGTTCTCGCACTGCGGGAGGGCGATCAGGTCGATGTCGAGATCGAGAATATTCCTCAGGGGGACTACGAATGTCGAGCTGTATCCGTGCGACGGCATATAGAATAAGCTTCGCATTGGCGGCGCTATTCGCTTGCGCCGCAGCGGTTCTCGTATCAGCGCCGCAGGTTGTGGCAAATCCCGGAGCTGTGCCGGGCGTCTATCACTATCACCCGAATGACACTCGCTATCGCTATGGCGGACAGCACGGGAGTTTCACGGGTGATGCAATTTACGCCGCCCAGGACCCTGCGGGTGGTAATCGTTTGATTTGGTCGCTGCGCCTGTCACCTTCTGTGCAGGAAATCGTGCAAGGGCCGATGTCGTGCGGTGCCTCCGTGCTCGGCAAAGCCGGCTACCACGATTTTCACCCGTCGATCCCAGCGGATTATCGGTGGCATTCGAGCTGATGGAGTGATCATTCCGTCGCGCACGACCGTGCGTTGCTCCTGGCGAGCTCATCACCCGGCTCCCGGGGCGGAAGGGTCGTAGGGTGAACGTATGAACCGGTTAGGTAGCGCCACTTCTCCCTACCTTCGCCAGCACGCGGACAACCCCGTCGACTGGTGGGAGTGGGGGGAGGGGGCGCTGGCGGAGGCGCGAGCGCGGGATATCCCAATTCTGCTGTCCGTCGGTTACGCCTCGTGTCACTGGTGTCATGTGATGGCGCATGAATCGTTCTCCGATCCGGGCACCGCCGAGCTGATGAACGCGCATTTCGTCTGTGTGAAGGTCGATCGTGAGGAACGGCCCGATATCGACGCGGTGTACATGTCCGCGACCGTCGCGATGACCGGGCAGGGCGGCTGGCCTATGACGTGTTTCCTCACGCCGGCCGGGGAGCCGTTCTACTGCGGCACCTACTACCCGAAGTCGCCGCGCGGCGGTATGCCGTCGTTCACTCAGTTGCTGACCGCGGTCGCCGACACCTGGACCAATCGCCGCGACGAGGTCGACCAGGCCGCCGGTCAGGTGGCGCAGGCGCTGCGGGACCAGGGTGCCGGACTGCCCGCGAGTGAGCTGACCGTCACTCCCGAGCTGCTCGCGCACGCGGTCGCCGCGGTGCTGCGCGATGTCGACGAGCGCTATGCCGGATTCGGTGGGGCGCCGAAGTTCCCGCCGTCGGCGCTGCTGGAGGGTCTGTTGCGCCATTACGAGCGCACCGGGGAAGATGCTGCGCGACAGGCGGTTTCGGCGACCTGCGCGGCCATGGCCCGCGGCGGTATCTACGATCAGCTGCGCGGCGGCTTCGCCCGCTACTCGGTCGACGCCGCTTGGGTGGTGCCGCATTTCGAGAAGATGCTCTACGACAATGCCCAGTTGCTGCGTGCGTACGCGCATCTGGCGCGGCTGGAGGCGAGCGGCGCTCCGGACTCGGGTGACCCATTGCCGCAACGGATCACCGAGGAAACCGCGGCCTTCCTGCTTACCGATCTGCTGACCGCCGAGGGCGGGTTCGCCTCGGCCTTCGACGCCGACACCCACGTGGAGCCGGGTGCGCCCGGTATCGAAGGCGCCACCTACGTGTGGACGCCGCAGCAGCTCACGGACGCACTGGGGCCTGAGGACGGTCCTTGGGCCGCAGCGAAATTCGGTGTGACGGCCGAGGGCACGTTCGAACACGGCACCTCCGTGCTCACCCGATACACCGACCCCGGCATCGGTCCGGGGGACGACCCCGCCGACGCCCGCCGCTTCGACGACATCCGGCAGCGGCTGCGCGCGGTACGGGACCGGCGGCCGCAACCCGAGCGCGACGACAAGGTGGTCACCGCCTGGAACGGTATCGCGATCACCGCCCTCGCCGAGGCCGGTGCCGCCCACGACCGGCCGGAATGGATCGACGCCGCGGTCCGATGCGCGCGGTACCTGCTGGACCGGCATCTCGTCGACGGCCGTCTGGTGCGCGCCTCACTGGGCGGCGCGGCCGGTAGCGCGCCCGGTGTGCTCGAGGACTACGCGTGGCTGGCGACCGGACTGCTGGCCCTGCACCAGGCCACCGGCGAACTGTCCTGGCTCGAACGCGCGCAGCAGCTGATCGATACCGCCGCAACCCTTTTCGAGGATCCGGCGCAACCCGGTAATTGGTTCGACACGGCCGCCGATGCCGAGCAACTCGTCGCCCGGCCGCGCGATCCGCTCGACGGGGCGACCCCGGCCGGGGCGTCCACCTTCGCCGAAACCCTGCTCACCGCCTCTGCCCTGAGCGCCCCGGACCGCGCGGCCCGCTACCGCGCGCTGGCCGATGCCACCCTGAATGCCGGTGCCATAGTCCTGGCGCGCGCGCCACGCTCCGGCGGGCAGTGGCTCAGCGTCGCCGAGGCGGCGCTGGCCGGGCCGATCCAGATCGCGATCTCGCAATCGTCCGACACCGCTGCGACGGCCGAATTGCTGCGCACCGCACGCCGTTTCGCCCCCGGCGGCGCGGTGGTCGTTGCAGGGCAATCCGATTCGGTCCCATTGCTGGCGGACCGTCCCGCTCGGGGCGGCGCACCTGCGGCCTATGTCTGCCGCGGGAGCGTGTGCGATCTACCGGTATCCGAACCGCGAGAGGTGCGCTCCGCGCTCGTCGGCCCCTGACACCGCGATGGTCGCTGCCGAGAGCCGCCCTCACTCCTCGACCGGAGCGTTCGCGCCCAATCCGACCGGCTTCCTATCGGTCCAGCACGCCGTCGGCTCCCGCCGGCCCCGCAGCTGGATCTTGTCGTAGAGCACCCAGCGCGACCGTTCGGATTCGGTCGCGGCGTCGATCACGGCCTGGCTGGCCAGGATCCGGCGGGGGACCTCCTTGGCCTCGGTGGTGAGCCGGGAAGCCTCGTTGACCGCATCGCCGATCACGGTGAATTCCAGCCGGGTGTCGGTACCCACGTCTCCGGCGAAGACGCTGCCGCGCGCCACGCCGATGCCGATATCGAATTCGCCGCCGAGGGCCACCTCGTCGCGGATGCGCCGCGCGGCGCGCAGGGCGGGAGTGGCGTTGTCGCCCAGGGCGATCGGCGCGCCGAAGATGCACAGTGCGGCGTCGCCCTCGAATTTGTTGACCAGCCCGCCGTTGTCCTCGGTCGCCGAGACGACCACGGCCAGCAGCCGGTTCAGCTGGTCGACGAATTCCCGCGGCGCGAGTTCGGTGGACATCTCCACCGACCCGGTCACATCGACGAACAGCGCGGTTACCACCCGCACGTCGCCGGTCAGGTCGACGCCGCCGGCCAGCGCGCGTTCGGCCACCTCGTTGCCCACGTGGCGGCCGAAGACGTCGCGCATGCGTTCGCGTTCGGACAGATTCTCGGCCAGCTCGTTCACCGACAGTTCCAGGCGCCCGATCTCACTGGCGCTGGTGATCGGCACGCGCGCGGAGAGTTCGCCGCGCGCGATCCGGTCCAGCGCGCGCCGCAGCGTCCCCAGCGGCGCCGCCACCGATCGGGCCAGGGTGGCGGTGGTCAGCGCCCCGACCAGCAGGCCGACGAGCGACATGTACAGCGCGGTCCGTACCCGGTCGGTGGCGTCGGCCACCGGATCGCCGAGGACCGTGATCAACATCAGCAGCGGCATCGCCCCGGCCACCGCCCAGGAGATGACCAGCCGGTTGAGCACGGTGGCACTCCAGTGCGAGGTACCGCCGAGCACCCGCGCGATCACCGGAATCGTCGGCCGGATGAGCCGGTCCACCACCAGGAACGTGAAGCCCGCCGATTCCAGCCCGCCCAGGAAGAACATCGCGCCGATCGCCCACAGGGCCCGAGTGGGCACCACCTGGGCGAACAGCGCCGTGGCGATCGCGACGCCCGGTATCCAGATGGCCAGCGCCCGGACGGTGATCGCGATGGGCAGTTTCAGCAGCCGCTCGGCTTCGGGCCGGGTGGGCCGGCGGGTCTGGTCGATCCAGCTGAAGTAGTACACCCGGTCGCGCACCGCCAGCACGATGCCGGCCAGTGCGCCGATCACCGGATAGATCGCGGTCTGGGCGAGCGCGCCGAGCCAGTCCTCGCCGAGGTTGCCGAGAAATCCGCTCAGCCACAATTCGACGACGATGACGGCGAGGCCGCCGAGGTTGCAGACCATCACCACCGTCGAAAGGCCCCAGCGCGCACGCAGGGCCCAGAGCACGAGTCGACTGGTCATAGCCCCTGGCAGTGGTGTGGTTCGGTGTTACCGGTTTCGGACGTACAGCACGAACGAGCATAGAACCCGCGCATGTGGCCGTGGCAGGTTACCGGTGATCTTGCCCTACGAGAATACGACCAACCAGATCGCGACGTAATGGCACAGGGCCGCGAGAACCGTTGCCGCATGGAAGAATTCGTGGTGCCCGAAGACTTCCGGCCACGGATTCGGCCATTTGACGGCGTACAGGATCGCCCCGACGCTGTAGGCGATGCCGCCGATCAACAGCAGCACCATCGGCGTGACGCCCACGTTGTGGGTCAGTGTCGCCGCGACCGGCACGATGGCCCAGCCCAGCAGCAGGTACAGCGGCACCCCGACCCAGCGCGGCGCGGTCGGCCACAGCACTTTCAGCGCCATCCCGGCCACGGCGCCGGCCCAGACCACGCTCAGCAGGGTGATCCCGGTGCGGCCGGGCAGTCCCAGCAGGGCGAACGGGGTGTAGCTGCCGGCGATGAACAGGAAGATCATCGAATGGTCGGCGCGCTTCATGCGGGTCCGGGTGCGTGTGGACTGCCAGGTCACCCGGTGGTAGATCGCGCTGATGCCGAAGATGCCGCAGACGGTCACGCCGTAGACCAGCGTCGACCAGCCCGCGGTGGCGGACACCGTCGCCGCGGCCGCGACCAGCACGGCCACGGCCACCGCCGCGACGCCGACCGCGTAGGTATGGATCCAGCCGCGCATCCGCGGTTTGACGGCCAGGGTGCGCAGCCCCTCCTCGGCCAGATGCTCGAGCGCGGACACCTCCCCGGAGACCGGATTTGCCGAGCTCACCGATTCGGTCACTGGTTCCCTCCTGAGTAACCTACGGTTGCGTAGGTTAGTTCTCCCGTCACTGTACCGGCAGTAGGGTCCGCGTGCCGGACACCGCCGCGATAGGGTCGATCGGAACCGGGGAACTGATTCGTGGTGTCCGCTGCCATCCCTGCGCAGCAGAAATTGGCGGAGAACTCGGGCGGCACGCGAGAGGTGGATAAGGTTGGCAGCCGTGAAGCTTGCTAGTCGGGTGCTCAGCGGTAAGGTGCGCAACCTGCCCTATCGCATCTACGAGGCGCAGCTGTCGAAACAGCTGGCAGGCAAACAGCATCCGCGTCACGTCGCGGTCGTCTGTGACGGAAATCGCCGCTGGGCGCGGGAGAACGGCTTCACCGACGTCACCCACGGCCACCGGGTCGGTGCGCTGAAGATCGCCGAACTGGTCGGCTGGTGCCAGGCCGAGGGCATCGAGATGGTGACGGTGTATCTGCTCTCGACCGAGAATCTCAGCCGCTCGGCCGACGAACTGGAAACCCTGTTCGAGGTGATCACCGATGTGGTCGAGGAACTGTCCGCGCCGGAGAACAACTGGGGTGTGCGCATCGTCGGGTCGCTGAAGGGCCTGCCCGAGGACGTCGCGCGCCGCATGGAGAAGGCGGCCGACGAAACGCACGGTCGCGGGGGTGTGCACGTGAACGTGGCCATCGGCTACGGCGGCCGGCAGGAGATCGCCGACGCGGTGCGCTCGCTGGTCCGGCAGGAGATCGCGGCCGGGGAGACCGGTGAGGACCTGGTGCAGTCGATCACGGTCAACGCCATCGGCCAGCATCTCTACACCTCGGGCCAGCCCGATCCGGATCTGGTCATCCGCACCTCGGGGGAGCAGCGGCTCTCGGGTTTCCTGCTGTGGCAGAGCGCCTACTCCGAGATCTGGTTCACCGAGGCCTACTGGCCGGAGTTCCGCCGCGTCGACTTCCTGCGCGCACTGCGCGACTACGCCGCACGCCATCGCCGTTACGGAGTGTGAGCCGGCGGGCCGCAGATAACGGCCCGGCGCAGGATGTATTGCATTGCAAGATCATCCCCCGATCCGGCGTCGCGCTCGCGTACCGTCGCGAACATGAGCGAGATGCGGGGTGGACCGGGCGGTACGACGGAGGTGGCCGGAACGCCGCTGCCCTACGTCACCTATGCCGAATTCGGCCGGCGATTCGTGGCCTATGCCGCCTCGGAACAGCGGATTGCCACTGTTTTCGCCCAATTGGCGGGCAGCGCATTCGATTTCGGCCCGATCGGGGTCGGCCCGGCGCATCTGGCGAAGGCCTCGGCGCAGGTGCAGCTCGGTGATCCGGTACTGGAACGCTCGGTCGGCGAGGTCGTCGGTTTCGAGCTCGCCATCCCGCTCGATATCGGGCTGCTGCTGGATCTCGCCGTCGATCGCCACCGCTTCGATGTCACCGGCTTCGTCCACGTCCACCTGACGGTTCGTACCGCGGCGCCGCTGCGGATCATCATCGACATCGCCGAACCGCGTCCCGGCGATGTGCGGATCGATGTGGCCACCGCGACCCGGCGCGGCCAGCTGCTGCGGGTGCTGGCCAGTGTCGATCACGAGATCCGCCGGTTCGTCGCCCGCTATGTGGCCGACGAGATCCGCAAACCGCATATCGCGGCCGTGCGCGATATCGATGTCGCCGCCCGGCTCGACGCGGCCTGGCCGGCCTGATTTCGAACCGAATCGCAAGCGAGCCGGATCAGAGTTTGCGCAGCCGGATTCGGTTGATGCTGTGGTCGGAGTCCTTGCGCAGCACCAGGGTTGCGCGCGGCCGGGTCGGCAGGATGTTCTCCACCAGATTCGGCCGGTTGGTGGCGTTCCAGATCTCCTGGGCGGCGATGGTGGCCTCGGAATCGCTGAATTTCGCGTAGTGGTGGAAATGCGACTGCGGGTCCGCGAACGCCGTTTTCCGCAGGGAGAGAAAACGATCCACGTACCACCGCTCGATGTTCTCGATGCGCGCGTCGACGTAGATCGAGAAGTCGAACAGGTCCGAGACCATCAGTCGCGGCCCGGTCTGCAGGACGTTGAGCCCCTCCATGATGAGGATGTCGGGCTGGCGCACGCAGTGGAACTGGTCCGGCAGGATGTCGTAGGCGATATGCGAATACATCGGCGCGCACACCTCGGGCGCACCGGATTTCACCTCGGTGACGAAACGCAGCAGCTTGCGGCGGTTGTAGCTCTCCGGAAAACCCTTGCGATGCATGATGCCGCGCCGGGTGAGCTCGACTGTGGGATAGAGGAATCCGTCGGTGGTCACCAGGTCGACGCGCGGGTGGTGATCCCAGCGTGCGAGCAGTGCCTGCAAGACGCGGGCGGTGGTCGATTTACCGACCGCCACGCTGCCCGCGATGCCGATGACGAACGGCACCTGATGGTCGGGGTGGGTTTCGCCCAGGAAGGTCGCGGTGGCTGCGAACAGGCGCTGGCGGGCGGCGACCTGGAGATGGATCAACCGGGCCAGCGGCAGATAGACCTCGGCGACTTCTTCGAGATCGATCTGCTCGCCGAGACCACGCAGGCCGATCAGTTCTTCCTCGGTGAGGATCAGGGGAGTCGATTTACGCAGGGTGCGCCATTGTTTGCGATCGAATTCGACATACGGACTCGGCTCGCTCATCCGGCCCACCTACGCACACTCCCGGTCCGGAGACCCCGCGCCGGGCGGGCGTGCCACCGCCCGCAACGACGTCACCGATGAACCTGTGCCGTGCCCGGCGCGGCGAAATGCGCTCGACAGTCCTCGCATAGGCGAATTCTCCTCGGGGTGGGCACCGCGCCGAACGCGGGGTGTTATTACTCGCCGGTAACCCCCGGTGACATTTCTCTCTCCACCGCCGGATTTCGGTCGCCGACGAGGCCGGGAAGAGGGAAGCGGCTATCGTCGGATGTCATGCACGCGCATCCGCTCGTCACCGAATATCTGCGCCTGGGACTGGCATTCGATCGCTTGGAACCCGGCTTCGTCGACGCCTACACCGGCGATCCCGCGCTGCGCCGGGCCGTGGAGTCGGCGCCCGCGCCGCAGCCGCGTGAGCTGGCGGACCGGGCGGCGGCCCTGCGCAAGGAACTGCCCGAGGCCGGGCTGAACGAGCAGCGCACCGAATTCCTGGAGGCGCACCTGCGGGCGCTGGAGTGCTCGGGACGCAAGTTCGCCGGCGACGACATCTCCTTCATCGACGAGGTGCGGTCCTATTTCGACGTCGACATCGAACTCGGTGACGTCGAGGACTACCGGGACGCGCATCGGCAACTCGACGAGGTGCTGGCCGGTGAGGGCCCGCTGCTGGACCGGATGACCGCGCATCGGCGTGCCGACGAGATTCCGCCGCACCGCCTCACCGAATGTGTGCAGGCGTTCTCGGGCGCATTGCGCGAGCTGGTGCGCGAACGGTATCCGCTGCCGGATCACGAGCAGGTCGAATATGAGATCGTCGGTGACAAACCGTGGTCGGGATTCAATTACTACCTCGGTAATTTCCGGTCGCGGGTCGCGATCAATTCCGATCTCAAACAACATATGGCGCAGCTGCCGGCCCTGATCGCGCACGAGGCGTATCCGGGCCACCACACCGAACACTGCCGCAAAGAGGCGGGGCTGGTCGCGGCGGGGCAGGACGAACAGACGCTGTTCGTGGTGAACACGCCGCAATGCCTGATGGCCGAGGGGCTGGCGGATCTGGCACTGAAATCTATTGTCGGGCCGGACTGGGGAATCTGGGCGCAGGAAATCTATGCCGACCTCGGTCTGCGATTCGACGGCGAACGCGCACAACGGCTCTCGAATGCCTCGGCGAAACTGCTCGCGGTTCGCCAGGATGCCGCGCTATTGCTGCACGATCGCGGTCGCAGCGCCGACGAGGTCGCCGAATTCCTGCAGCGCTGGAGTCTGACCACCCCGGAACGCGCGCGGCAGTCCCTGCGCTTTCTGTCCTCGCCGCTGTGGCGGGCCTACATCAGCACCTACGTGGAGGGGTATCGCCTGCTGGGCGGATGGCTGGACCGCGCGGCCGACGCCGACGATCGGGTGGCGCGCTTCGGCCGGCTGCTGGACGAGCCGCTGACCCCGGCGGCGCTGCGCAGACAATAGCGACAGTGATCGGCATCGCACTATCCGATTCAGGGCTATCGATCTATTCGCCGGAATTCCGATTCCGAGTACCGACCGGATCCGCGCCCCGACTCGCGAATCCGGCCGAAGGGTATCGGCGTTACTACGCGCCCCAGCCGGCACAACCGGCGTTGCCGCCGGAGGAGATGGTGCAGGCGGACTTCAGGATCGCGAAAAGCATGTCCTGAATCGAGTTACCGGTACCCGCGGTGAAAAACAGCATGTGAACCCCTGATTGATCGAATGAGTCGATGACGCTGTCACAGTCGTCGACAGCCCGGCGAATGTTACGCCTTTTTTACGAAGCGGGCAGCCCCGGATTATGGGGGCGCAACCGCCGGTGTGCAGTCGCTATGACGTGTCGGCGGGTATCGAGGCCGCCGCGTCCGGTGTGCTTGCGGGCCACGACGGAGCGGCCGGGGGCCACCACCTAGACTGTGCGCGTGACCCAGACGACCGCCCCCTCTGTCAACACCCAGTCGCTCGCCGATCTCGATCCCGAGCTCGCCGCCGCGATGGCGGGCGAACTCGCCCGTGAGCGCGACACCCTCGAGATGATCGCCTCCGAGAACTTCGTGCCGCGCGCGGTGCTGCAGGCGCAGGGCAGCGTGCTGACCAACAAATACGCCGAGGGTTATCCCGGTCGCCGCTACTACGGCGGTTGTGAGCACGTCGACGTGGTGGAGAACCTCGCGCGCGAGCGGGTCAAGGAGTTGTTCGGCGCCGAATTCGCGAACGTGCAGCCGCATTCGGGCGCGCAGGCCAACGCCGCGGTGCTGATGTCGCTGATGAATCCGGGCGAGAAGCTGCTCGGCCTGGATCTGGCGCACGGCGGTCACCTCACCCACGGCATGCGGCTCAACTTCTCCGGCAAGCTCTACGAGGTGCACGCCTACGGGGTGAGCAAGGAAGACCACCGCGTCGACATGGACGAGCTGCGCAAGCAGGCGCGCGAGGTCCGGCCGAAGGTGATCGTGGCCGGCTGGTCGGCCTACCCGCGCCACCTGGACTTCGCGGCGTTCCGCGAGATCGCCGACGAGGTGGGCGCCTACCTCTGGGTCGACATGGCGCATTTCGCCGGTCTGGTCGCCGCCGGTCTGCACCCCTCGCCGGTGCCGCACGCCGATGTCGTGTCCTCGACCGTGCACAAGACCCTCGGCGGTCCGCGTTCGGGTCTGATCCTGGCCAAGCAGGAATACGCGAAGAAGCTCAACAGCGCCGTGTTCCCGGGCCAGCAGGGCGGTCCGCTCATGCACGTGATCGCCGCGAAGGCCGCCGCCTTCAAGATCGCCGGCACCGAGGAGTTCAAGCAGCGTCAGGAGCGCACCCTGTCCGGTGCCAAGATCCTGGCCGAGCGCCTGACGGCCGCCGATGTCGCCGGTAACGGCGTCACCGTGCTGACCGGCGGCACCGATGTGCACCTGGTGCTCGTGGATCTGCGCAACTCGCAGATGGACGGCCAGCAGGGTGAGGATCTGCTGCACGAGGTCGGAATCACGGTGAACCGCAACGCCGTTCCGTTCGACCCGCGTCCGCCGATGGTCACCTCCGGTCTGCGCATCGGCACCGCCGCGCTGGCCACCCGCGGCTTCGGCGACACCGAATTCGCCGAGGTGTCCGACATCATCGCCACCGCGCTGGCGGGCAACGCCGACCTCGCGGCGTTGCGCGCGCGAGTGTCCAAGCTGGCCCAGGACTTCCCGCTCTACGACGGCCTCGAGGACTGGAAGCTGCTCGGCTGAGCCGGATCGCAGCGCGATCGACCCCGGCAGCCGGCCAGGCCGCCGGGGTCGATCTGTGAGTCGCCCTGTGCGCGTGTGCCTTTCGCCTCGCGACGGCGCGGCGCGGGTGCCCGTGGCGTGCGCCGGAAGGTCTGGGAGCCGTCAGTCGCGGGTGCTCAGGTATTCGATGTACAACGGCCGCAACGCCTCGGCGATCTTGCCCTCACCGGAGTGCACGTAGTCGTCGAGCATCGGCAGCACGTATTTGATGTCCGCCTCGCTCTCGCCGATGTTTCCGGTGGCGGCCTCCGCCGCCGGAATCTGCTCCAGCAGCCGCCACAGGAACTTGACGTCGCCGTGCCGGACGGCGTACTTGACCGCGCGGTCGTGCAGTTCCTTCGACGACAGCTTCTCCAGCTCTGCCACATCGCTCATGTAGCGACTCTAGCGGGTTCCGCCGAGTGGCCGGGCAACTCCGTAGCTGACCGATAGCTACCGGTTGGCGTTCACTACCTATTCATCGACACGCTCGTCATCTCGGCAGCCGGAATCGCGAAATCGCAGTACCGTCGAAGTGCGAGCCGCGTCGTTGTGGCTCGTCCGGGAGGTTCTGATCGTGGCTGAGCAACTCAGTACGAGAGGGCCGGTACCCGGCCCTCGGGTCGTGTGACCCCAGGGCGGACCGGCCCAGCGAGAACGTCCGTGCGGGTATGGCACGGACAACAAAGGAGCCCACCGTGACTGATGCACGCTCCGTCATCGCTCCCTCGAAAGCCCGCTCCGACAAGAGCGGAGGCTCCGGAAAGGGAGCCGGCACCTCGCCCCGCAAATCCTTCGTGATCGACACCTCCGTGTTGTTGTCCGACCCCTGGGCCATGACGCGTTTCGGTGAACATCACGTGGTGTTACCGCTGGTGGTCATCAGCGAACTGGAGGCCAAACGGCACCATCACGAACTCGGCTGGTTCGCTCGCGAAGCCCTGCGCAATCTCGACGACCTGCGTTTGGAATTCGGCCGGTTGGACCTACGCGTCCCGATCGGGACCGAGGGCGGCACGCTGCAGGTGGAGTTGAATCACACCGACCCGGAGGTGCTTCCGGTCGGGTTCCGCACCGATACCAACGATTCCCGCATCCTCGCCTGTGCGCTCAACCTCGCCGCCGAGGGACAGCGAGTAGTGCTGGTGTCCAAGGACATTCCGCTGCGGGTGAAGGCGGGCGCGGTGGGCCTGCCCGCCGAGGAATACCACGCCCAGGACGTGGTGATCTCCGGCTGGACCGGGATGGCCGAACTCGAGGTCGGCGCCGACTGCGTCGACCGGCTCTACGCCGATTCGGTCATCGATCTGGACGAGGCCCGGGACCTGCCCTGCCACACCGGGATTCGGCTACTCGGCGCCAACGGCAGCGCGCTGGCGCGGGTGACCGCGGACAAGCGGGTGCAGCTGGTCCGCGGCGATCGGGAGGCCTTCGGGCTGCACGGCCGCTCGGCCGAACAGCGCATCGCCCTCGATCTGCTGCTGGACGAGAGTGTGGGCATCGTCTCGCTGGGAGGTAAGGCCGGCACCGGCAAGTCGGCGCTGGCGCTCACCGCGGGCCTGGAAGCGGTGCTGGAACGGCGTTCTCAGCGCAAGGTGGTGGTCTTCCGGCCGCTGTACGCGGTGGGCGGCCAGGAGCTGGGTTATCTGCCGGGCAGTGAGAGCGAGAAGATGGGCCCGTGGGCCCAGGCGGTCTTCGACACTCTCGACGGCCTGGCGAGCCCGGAGGTGATGGAGGAGGTGCTCTCCCGCGGCATGCTGGAGGTCCTGCCGCTCACCCACATTCGCGGCCGGTCGCTGCACGATTCGTTCGTGATCGTGGACGAGGCGCAGTCGCTGGAACGCAATGTGCTGCTCACGGTGCTCAGCCGGCTGGGCAGCGGGTCGCGGGTGGTGCTCACCCACGACGTCGCCCAGCGCGACAACCTGCGGGTCGGCCGCCACGACGGTGTCGCGGCGGTCATCGAAAAGCTCAAGGGCCACCCGCTTTTCGCCCACGTCACCCTGACCCGCAGCGAGCGCTCGCCGATCGCCGCGCTGGTCACCGAGATGCTGGAGGAGTACGGACCGAACGCCTGAGGCGGCCGGCCGAGCGAAACCCCGAGGCGGTAGCGGACATGTTCCGCTACCGCCTCGGCGGCAAAAGGTGTGTCCCAGCAAACATTCGGAATATGGTTCATCTCACACGGTGGTGGGTATATTTCCGCAAGAACCCTGCTCGACGTGGTTGTCGGTGTTTCAGATAGGTTCGCCGGACCATTGCCGGGCGCTGGCCTGTTGGTGGGTGGTGCCGCAGCCGCGGCGCTGCCGGCCGCACCTTCCGAGAGGATGAACATGCACCACTTCGCTCGACGTTCCGCCGCCGTCGTGATGGCCTTCGCCGGGACGGCGCTGCTGTTCACCGCCGCCTGCAGCAACGACGACAACGACAACAGCAGCTCGGGGACCACCACCCACGCCGGCATGACCGAGACCACCGGTGCGATGGCCACGGAAACCACCGGCACGATGGCTCCGGGAACCACGTCGCCGGGCGAGACGTCGCCGGGCAATCCCGCGGCCTCGGAAACCAAGATCGCGACCCAGAACGGTCAGGAGATCGCGGTCTCCGGCCACATCCTCACCAAGTACACCGAGATGGGCGCGGTGCAGAGCCCGCTCGGTGAGCCCACCGGCGCCTCGGTCGAGGGCCCCAACGGCGGTTCCTGTCAGGAGTTCACCGGCGGTGCGATCTGCTGGAGCCAGCAGACCGACGCCCACGTGGTGTGGGGCGATATCCGCACCGCCTGGGAGGGCAACGGCGGCGTGAACGGCAAGCTCGGCTATCCGACCAGCGACGAGAAGGACAACCCGGCCGGTAAGGAGAGCGACTTCACCGGCGGCACGATCACCTGGAATTCCGCCGACCGGCAGACGACGGTGACCACCAAGTAGGACGACGCGCGCGGCGCGGCGCCGAGACATCCTCACGGTCTCGCGGCCGCGCCGCTGTGTATCGCACGGCGTCCGCGCGTAATTCCCCCGCTCGGCCCGAACAGTCGGTACCTTGTCGTGGTGCAAACTCAGTTGACCGATCGTGAGCTGCTGGAATCGCTCGCGGATGCGGTGGAAGACAATCTCCGGCGCCACACCGAGCTGGCGCAGGTCTGGCAGCCGCACGAGTACGTGCCTTTCAGTGACGGACGCAATTTCGGCTTCCTCGGCGGCGTCGACTGGGAGCCGGAACAGGCCGCCCTGGGTGAGGTTGCCACGGTTGCGCTCACGGTGAGCGTGCTGATCGCCGACAATTTGCCGTCCTACCATCGCGAGCTCGGCAAGCACCTGCGGACGGGTCCGTGGTGGCGCTGGGTCGGCCGCTGGACGGCCGAGGAGAACCGCCACGAAATCCTCATCCGCAACTATCTGATGGTGACGCGGGCGGTGGATCCGGTGGAACTCGAGCGTGCGCGGATGGAGCATATGACCACCGGCTTCCGCCGGCCGCCGCTGCACCTGCTGGATGTGCTGGCACTGTGTGCCTTCGAGGAGTCCGCCTCCGCGGTGCGGCATCGCAATATCGCCGCGCTGCAGGAGAATTCGATGGTGACCGCGATCGCGGACCGGATCGCGCTCGACGACGAGTTGCAGTCGTTGTTCTTCGGCAATCTGGTCGCCGCGGCCCTGGAGCAGGTGCCGGATCAGGCCATGCGGGCGATCGCCGATCGGATCGCCGAGTTCCGGGTTCCCGAACTCACCCTGCGCGACGGCCGCAACAGCACCGAGGTCCTGGCCGAGGCCGGCATCTACGAACCGGAGCGCACCGGAGAACTCGTCTTCACGCCCCTGCTGGAACGCTGGAACATCTTCTCGCGCACCGACTTCGGCACCGCCGGTGAGGCGGCGCGGGCAGAGATCGACCACCTGCGCGGCTGAGGTCGCGACGGTCGTGGTGTGCGGGTGCGCGCACCACGACCGGCAGCGCCGGGCGCTGCTCGGCTGCGCGTGATCAGCGCCGGCGGACCAGGTTCCAGATCCCCGCCGCCGTGCCGCGCAGGAAGTTCTCCCAGCTGAAGTGGTCGTGCCACAGGGTGATGCGGCCGTCGACGAGTTCGAACGTGCCGCAGACCCAGAACCCGATTTCCAGCGGGCCCATGCGCAGGTAGTCGGTGCGTTCGGTCAGGACCGTTTCACCTTCGACCGCGGGGGCGCCATCGGTTTCCGCGGCGATGTGGTGCATATCGGCGCGGAAACCGAACGCGTCGCGACTCAGCCCGCGCAGCACCGCGCCGACACGATGGATGCCGCGGATATCGGGCAGCGACGTGTTCTTCCAGACGATGTCGGGATCCAGCAGATCCAGCGCCTCGTTCACCGCGCTCATTTCCATCGCGGCGAAGAACTCGCGCACCGTGGTCACGGCGTTCTGTTGTAGCTCCGGTAATTCGGCCATAGTCCGACTGTAGGCGTGCGGGGGCGCGGACGGGGGATGATCGCGGTCGTTTCGGCTCGTCGTCGGGTGCTCGACGCGTTTCAGTCCCGCCGCCGGGCGATCAGGGCGGCCACACCGTCGAGAATGCGCTCGATGCCGTAGCTCAGGGCCGCGTTGCGATCGTCCCCGGACGTGTCGGAGAAGGCCGCCACGACCTCGGGATAGCGGTCGGCGTGGGCGGCCAGGACCTCGCCGACCTGGCGGGCTATTTCGCTCTCGGCCTGTTCGGGGCCTCTTCCGGTCGTCTGCTGGACGAGGCTGCGGAGGTGGCCGTTGAGCAGCACCACGGTGTCGAGGCGCTCGGAACCGCGGAGGCCGGTGCCGGCCAGCGGCGCCAATAGTGCCTCCATCCAGCCCAATTCGTTCGGGCCCATCGGCCGCGGACCGATGGTGAGATCGACCGTCCACGGATGATCTCGATAGCGTTCGTACAACGTGTGCGCCCACTGCCGTAGCGCTTCGCGCCAGGGTTCGGGATCCGAATCGGCGACCGTTACCTGCGGCGGCTGCCCCATCCCGTAGTCCAGCATCAACGCTGTGAGCTCGGCCTTTCCCGGTACGTAGCGATACAGCGCCATCTTGGCGCAGCCCAGCCGCTCGGCCAGCCGCTGCATCGACACGGCGGCTATCCCGTCGGCATCGGCCAGGGCGATGGCCTCGGTGACGATGCGTTCCAGCGTCAGCGACGGCTTGGGGCCGCGCCGGGGGCGCTGCGAATTCCCCCACAGCAGTTCGTGGGCAGTCGGTCCGGTCATGACGCCATCCTCTCCGAATTCCGGCTTGACGGGAAACTGCGTCCAGCATACGCTAATTAGCGTCCGGCAGACACAGTTACTGATCGAGGGGTCATCATGCGGAATACGACAGTTCTCATCTCCGGTGCGAGCATCGCCGGCCCGGCGCTGGCCTACTGGCTGCAGCGCTACGGCTTCGCCGTCACCGTCGTCGAGCGGGCGCCCGAATTGCGGGCCGGCGGCCAAGCCGTCGACTTCAAGGGGGAGACCCACCGCACGGTGCTCGAGCGGATGGGCGTGTGGGAGGAGATCCACCGCCGGCAGACCGGCAAGACCGATATGATCCTCACCGACGCCGAGGGCGGTGAATTGGCCGTCATATCAGGCGATTTCACCGGCGGTGATGTGGAGATCCTGCGCGGCGACCTGGCCGAGATCTTCTACGAGCGCACCGCGCACAGCTGTGAATACGTGTTCGGCGACTCCGTCACCGCGCTGCGTGAGACCGCCGCCGGCGTCGAGGTCGAATTCGAGAACGCCCCCGCGCGGACCTTCGATCTGGTGGTCGGTTGTGACGGCATCCACTCCCGGGTGCGCGCGCTGGCCTTCGGCCCCGAGGCCGACTACGTCAAACATCTGGGCTACTACTACTGCACCGCGGGTGCGGCCGGCTGGGGGCACGACCCGAACGGGCCGCGGCAGCGTAACCGGTCCGAGGCCTACAACGAACCCGGACGGCTCGCGGTCCGCGGCGGGAACAAGGCCGCGCACATGTACATGTTCGCCGCCCGAGCACTCACCTACGACCGGCACGACGAGGCGGCGCAGCGCCGCGTCCTGGCCGAAGCCTTCGCCGGTGCCGGCGGGCCGGTGCCCGCCATGATGGCCGAACTGTCCGGACTCGACTCGTTCTACCTGGATTCGCTGGGCCAGGTGGGGATGAAGAAGGGCTACACCAAGGGCCGGGTCGCGCTGGTCGGTGACTCCGCCTACGGAAATACCCTGGGCGGCTTCGGAACCGGGCTGGCCGTGGTCGGCGCCTACGTGCTGGCGGGCGAGCTGGCGCTGGCCGACGGCGACCATACGGCCGCCTTCGCCCGATACAACGACCTGATGAAGCGCTACGCCAAGATCGCGGGCAACAGCAACGCGGGCCGCTTCCTCGCCCCGCGCACCGCCCGCGGTATCCGGATGCGCAACTGGTTCCTCGGCTCGCGGATGTTCGACCTGATGCTGAAATACAGCGACAACGCCGCCAACGACATCGATCTGCGTGACTATCCGGCGCTGGTGGCGGCCTGAGCCTCGAGTCCGGATCCGGCCTGCCGGCGAGTCGCGGTGGCCGGATCCGGAGATCGTGCGATCAGTCCTGGTCCTCGACCTTCGTCATCGACAGCACGTCCAACCGGCGATCCAGCTCTTCCTCCGACAGCTTCTCGCCGATCAAGCCGCGGTCGACGACCGTCTCCCGAATCGTCTTGTTCTCGCGCAGTGCCTGTTTCGCCACAGCGGCCGCTTCCTCGTAGCCGATGGCCGAGTTCAGCGGGGTGACGATCGACGGCGAGGACTCCGCGAGCCGGCGCAGCCGTTCGATATCGGCGGTGAGGCCGGCGACGCACTTGTCGGCGAAGAGGCGAGACACATTGGCCAGCAATCGAATCGATTCGAGGACGTTGCGGGCCATCATCGGGATGTAGACGTTCAGTTCGAAGGCGCCGTTGCCGCCGCCCCACGCCACCGCGGCATCGTTGCCGATCACCTGGGCGGCGACCTGCGTCACCGCTTCCGGGAGAACGGGATTCACCTTGCCGGGCATGATCGAGGAGCCCGGCTGCAGATCCGGCAGCTGGATCTCCGCGAGCCCGGTGAGCGGTCCCGAACCCATCCAGCGAATATCGTTGGCGATCTTGGTGAGGCTGATGGCGATGGTCCGCAGCGAACCGGAGATCTCGACCAAGCCGTCGCGCGCGGCCTGGGCCTCGAAATGGTTGCGAGCCTCGGCCAATTCGTCCAATCCGGTCGTCTTGCGCAGTTCCGCAACGACTTTCGCGCCGAAGCCGGTGGGCGCGTTGAGTCCGGTGCCGACCGCGGTGCCGCCGATGGGCAGCTCACCCAGCCGCGGCAGCGCGGCGACCAGGCGTTCCGTACCTGCCTCGACCTGCCGGGTGTAGCCGCTGAACTCCTGGCCGAGGGTCACCGGGACGGCGTCCATCAGGTGGGTGCGGCCGGACTTCACCACCGTCCGCCATTCGGTGGCCTTGTCCAGCAGCCGCAGCCGCAGATGATCCAGCGCCGGCAGCAGCTCCTTCACCACGGCCTCGGTGGCGGCCAGATGCGTCGCGGTGGGGAAGGTGTCGTTGGACGACTGGGACATGTTCACGTCGTCGTTCGGGTGCACGGTGACGCCCCGGGCGGCGGCCAGGCTCGCGATCACCTCGTTGGCGTTCATATTCGAGCTCGTGCCGGAGCCGGTCTGGAAGACGTCGATGGGGAACTGGTCGTCGTGGCGGCCCTCGGCGATCTCGTTCGCGGCGGCGATGATCGCCTCGGCCTTCACACCGTCGAGCAGCCCCAGATCCCGGTTCACCGCCGCACACGCGGCCTTGAGCAGGCCGAGGGCGCGGATCTGAGCGCGTTCGAGGCCGCGGCCGCTGATCGGGAAGTTCTCCACCGCCCGCTGCGTCTGCGCCCGCCACAACGCGTTCACCGGAACGCGGACCTCGCCCATGGTGTCGTGTTCGATGCGGTACTGCGTCTGGTCGTCGGTCATAACTCGACACTAAGCCGGTTGAACGATGCAGTGGGCTGCCACGCCTGAGGCTTTTCGCACAGGAATCGGCGGAATACCGGCGGCTCGGCCGGGGCGCGACGCGGCAAGGCCGCCGGCAGGCGCTGCCCGCCGACGGCTCTGCCGCCCTCGCTGTCAGAGGTAGATGTAGGCGATGCCGTTGCTGGTCCCTCCCGGGGTCGTGGCGGTGATCTGCACGGTCCCCGTCGTTCCCGCGGGTGCGACGGCGGTGATCTGAATGGCGGAGTCGACGGTGAACGAGGTGGCCGGTGTGCCACCGAAATCCACTGCGGTCGTGCCGGTCAGATCCGTTCCCGCGAGAACGACAGTGGTTCCACCGGCGGCCGGGCCGACGTTGGGTACCGCCGCGACCAGGGTCGGTAGGGCGATGTAGGTGTAGGCGATGCCGTTACTGGTGCCTCCCGCGGTTGTGGTCGTGATCTGCACGGTCCCGGCTGTTCCCGCCGGTGCGACGGCGGTGATCTGGGTGGCGGAGTCGACGGTGAACGAGGTGGCTGGTGTGCCACCGAAGCTCACCCCGGTTGCACCGGTCAGATCCGTCCCGGTGAGCACGACGGTGGTTCCGC
Organism: Nocardia kruczakiae NBRC 101016; assembly: GCF_001612965.1. GTDB lineage: Bacteria > Actinomycetota > Actinomycetes > Mycobacteriales > Mycobacteriaceae > Nocardia > Nocardia kruczakiae. The sequence goes on along the minus strand of NZ_BDBL01000058.1, from coordinate 426 downwards.
CGGTGACCGGGCCGACGTTGGGTACCGCCACGGCCAGGGTGGGCAGGGCGACATACGTGTAGGCGACGCCGTTACTGGTACCGCCCGCGGTTGTGGTCGTGATCTGCACGGTCCCGGCCGTCCCTGCCGGGGCTACGGCGGTGATCTGGGTGGCGGAGTCGACGGTGAACGAGGTGGCCGGTGTGCCACCGAAGCTCACCGCGGTCGCCCCCGACAGATCCGTCCCGGTCAATACCACCGTGGTTCCGCCGGTCACCGGCCCTACGTTGGGTACCGCCACGATCAACGTCGGTACCGCGATGTAGGTGTAGGCGACGCCGTTGCTGGTTCCGCCTGCGGTCGTGGCGGTGATCTGCACGGTCCCCGCTGTTCCCGCGGGTGCGACGGCGGTGATCTGGGTGGCGGAGTCGACGGTGAACGAGGTGG
>NZ_BDBL01000057.1 GCF_001612965.1 Nocardia kruczakiae NBRC 101016 | reverse complement strand
CGAGTCGATCTGGTTTCATAATTTGCATTGGCCGTCGCCCGAATGCTGCGGCAGTCGTGACGAGTCGGGGCTCTGAAGCTCAGACCGCTTCGATAGTCGGCCGCACTGAAACGTTCGAGGTGGGTCGGGTACTGCTAGAGCTGGGGGCCGTCAGCTTCGGCGGCGGCGCGGGTGCCGAGGCTGGGTTGTTCGGATCTCGACCAATTTTTGGAGTGGTGGGTGTCATGGGCGCGTCGTGTTTCTTCGGCGCCGGCTTGTTCGACTGTGAGGCCGGATCGGCGTGTGAGTTCTGCGTGTAGGTCGGTGAGTTCTTGTTCCAGCCATTCGGTATCGATGGCGGTCGGTGTGTTGGTGGTGCCGGGTGCTGGCCCGTACATGATCGCTTCGTTGTCGGCGAGTTGAACACGCCGTTCGAGTGTGCCGATGGCCTGGGTGAGTTCGGTGTCGGTGAGCATGTGTGTGGGGTTGGACGGGTCGAATCCGCCGTCGAAGTGGATATCGGGTACTGAGCTCTCGTTGTGTGGAGTGTCGGCTGCGAGCAGCATGTCTGCGAACGTTTCGATGGTGGCGCGCTCGTCGGGGTTTCGGGTGTGGCGCCAGTCTTTTCGCAGAAAGCCCAGTGCTGCGGCGGGCGGGTGGTGGTTGGTGATGAATGTGCAGCGGGCGGTGGTGTGGTCGGCGGGGGTGTGGTCGGGGATGCCGGGTTGGTTGTCGTCGCGGCACGTGGTGCAGAGGCCGTCGTCGCAGTGGTCGGGTTGGGTGTCGGTGCGGGCGCGTTCGAGTCCGCATGCCAGGCAGGGGAGGTGGTGGTGGTCGGGGACGGCGTAGCGGTCGTAGTCGATGGTGTGGTCGGCGCCGGCGAGGAAGCTGAGGGTGTCGGCGCGTTCTGGGGCTTCGCGGGTGGGCTGATGTCGGGTGGTGCCGGTGCCTTCGGGGACAGGCATGTGGGTGGGGTCGGTGTCGATGTCGGCGAAGGAGTGGTTGTAGGTGTCGAAGGATGCGCGGCCTCGGTCGGGGCGGCTCGGGCGTCGGTGGGCGGGGTCGATTCGTTCGGTGTGATCGCGTGCTGCGGTGCGCGGGTCGCGTCCGGGTTCGGTGTTGTTGGCGGGTCGGTGGAGGTGGGGGTTGGTGGTGGGGATGGCGGCGAGGATGAGGGCGCGGTGGTCGGGGTAGCGGTCGGCGGCCCAGCGTAGGCGCGCTACCGCGGTGGGATAGGCGCGGGTGATCAGGGTGGTGATGACGCGTCGGAGGATGTCGCGTTCGGTGTCGTCGAAGTCGGTGGTGAGGCGAGTGAAGGCTTGTCGGGCTTCATCCACGCGGCCGGTGGAGACCAGTTCACCGATGGTGTGAACAATGTCGGTCGGCGCGGGACGCGCTGTGTGGTTGTCCAGGTGTGAATCGCGGTGGCCGGGGTCAGGTGAGGGCATGCGGTTCTCGTTTTCGTTTGAGGTGTGGGGGTTTCCGCTGGCGGGTGTCGGGTGGGTGAGTATTTCGATGCGCCAGGCCAGGGCGGTGGCGAGTTGATCGGCGCGCGGTGGTGCCGTGGTGTCGTCGGTGGCGGCGAGGAGCAATTCGTATGCGGTGGCGAGTAGGTCGTGTGGTGTCCAGTCGGCGGTGGCGTTGTCGATAGCGGCGACCAGGCGTGGCCATGCCGGGGCGTCGATGACGTGTTCGGCGATCGCGCGGCCCACGACGTCGTGCAGGTGTGGGGTCCACTCGGGGCGTAAGGGTTGTCCGGTGGGTGTGGCGAGGGCGGAGGGGTCCAGACGTAGGCGGGCCCAGAGGGCGGCCGCGGGCATGTCGTCGGGCAGCGGCCGCTGGTTGGCGGCGTTGGTGAGCAGTGTGTCGGTGTCGAGTCCGGCTGCGGCTGCGGTGTCGAGGTGGTTGGCGAGTACGGGCCACCAGGGGTCGCTGGTGATGCGGGTGTCGAGGCGTTTGGCGAGTGGTTGCCAGGTGTGGGTGGCGGTGTGGAGGTCGCCGAGGGTGTCGGTGACGCGGGTGGCGAGTTGTGTCTGGTGGTCGCGTTCGCGGGTGCGGAAGCGGGTGGGGCCGGTGGGGCGTAGGTCGGTGTCGGGGATGTGCTTGGCGGCGCGCCACACCGCGAGTTGGGCGATGAGTTCCGGGTTGCCGAGAAGGGGCCGCGCCCACACCGGCGCGGTGGCCGCGGTCCATTCGCGGGCATCGGTGGTGATCTGGGTGGCGAGGTCGACCACGATGCGGCGCCGTGCGCGGAGCTGAGCCGTGATCGTCACGTCGGCGAGCTGAGGGGGGAGTCCGTGTAGCCAGGGCAGGGGGCCGGTACCGGTGGAGTGTGCGCCGCTGGGGTCGAGTCGCCAGTCCAACACGGCTGCTGGGTCTTTGGCCGTGTCGAGTTCGCGTTCGTCGATGGCTTCGCGTAGGGCGGTGGCGGGGTCTTGGCCGGTGAGGGCGAGGGTGGCCAGGTGTTGGCGGAGGACGGGGTAGGCGGGTGCGTTGGTGAGGCCGGGCAGCAGTGTTTCGGCGTCGTGGTCGAGGCGGGTGAGGGCGTCGGCGCCGATAATGTGTTCGGTGGCGACGCCGATCGCGTCGAGGTAGACGTCGACGGCGCGACCGAGCCTCCGATGGGGGTCGAGGGCGTCGCGTAGTGCGGTGTGGGCGCTGGTGTGGGTGGTCTCGCGGGCCAGGATGTGTTGGAGGACTTCGACTGCCGTTTGGGGAAGGATGGCGGGTTCGGTCCAGAACGACAGTTCGCTGGCGTCGATGGTGGTGGGGACGTAGAGGTGGTTGGCGTGGATGCCGCGGGTGATCGCGACGTAGAGCTGGTTGCGGGATTCGCTGCCGGTGAGCACGGTGTGGCAGGTGTCGGCGGTGGTTCCTTGCGCGGAATCGATGGTCATCGCATAGCCCAGCCGGACGTGGAGGCCGACGTATTCGGGTGGCAGAACGGTGGCGGCGCCGGGTTTTGCGCCGGGGTGTAAGTGGGTGACGGTGAGGCTGCCGTCGGGGTGGACGGTGTCGATGCGCCATCGGTAACCGTTGCGCACCCAGTCGGTGTCACCGAGTCGCACGTGGCGGTTGTTGCGCCGAGTGCAGATGATGTCGCCGACGGAGGCGGTCAATCCGTCGCCCAATGCCGTCGCCGCAGAGGGGGTTTCGGGGGCTTGGGCGAGGCGATCCGCGCGGGCGCGGCGGTTGAGATCGGTGACGATGTCGTGGGTCGGGGCGAGCATGATGGCTTCGCGTCCGGCGTGGTGGTCGGCGAACCATGCGCCGTATGCTTTGTCGGCGATGGTGGCGGCGCTGCCGGAATGGATGCGCTGGTTGTCGAGGTAGTAGCCGAACCCGGCAGGATCTGCCTCGCGGAGTTGGAGTCCGGCGGTGGCTTCGGCGGTGTCGGCGAAGCGGACCACGTGCGTCAGGGTGATCGTGTCGGGGCTGTGGGTGGTGTCGATTCCGACGCCGCCGGCGTCGATGGCGGGCAGTTGTTTGTCATCGCCGACGCCGCGGACGGTGGCGCCACGGGCGGTGAGGAATTCGAACAGCTGCAGCCGTTTTCGATCCGACAGTTTGACGTGTTCGTCGACGATGACGAGCGTCTGCTCGTCTATTTGGTGGACCCACATCGGTACGGAGGCTGGGAAATCGTGGGTCGTCCGCACCTCGTCGGTGTCGTGGTGTGGCCGGTGTCGGTCGAGGATGTGCAGGAGTCGGTCGACGGTTTCCACGCGTGCGCGGGTGGCTTCGGCGAGGATCGCGGCGGGGGCGGCCTCGGGTGCGAGGCCGAGAACTGTTCCGCCGGACACGCGCCAGGCGTCGACGAGCACCCGCATGGCGGTGGTTTTCCCGGTGCCCGCGGGTGCGGAGGCGACGGCGATGCGGGCGGGGGAGGTGGCGAAGTGGGTGACCATGGCGGTTTGGCCGGCGTTGAGTTTCTTGCCGTGGTTCGCCGGATCGGCGTTGTAGGCGGTGATGGCGGCGGTCACGAACCTCTCGTCGATCGTGCGTGCGCCGGGTTGCACCGAGAGTTCGGCGAGGCGGTGTTCGAGATCGAGTTGGCGCGCGGAAGTGAAGTCCTGTGTGCCGGAGCGTGTGTAGACGCTGGCGCCGTCGCGACGCTGGAACGGTTCGGGCACCGTGGCCAGGGCGGGCTCGGCAGCGATGTCGGGGTCGGTGCGTGCGAGTGAATGCCGGGGCGAGAGCGCTTCGGCGACAACGGCGTCGGCGACCGAAGCCCAGTTGTCGCGGTTGGTGACCGCGCGGATGCGGCGTTCGGTTTCGGCGCGGACGTGGTGGTAGTTCCAGACCGAACGTTGCGTCGATACCACCTGCACGACCGTGCGAGCGATATCGGTAACGGCGGCCTGGTCGGGGCTCGGCCGCGGGTGTGATGGCCGGTTCAGGGTAGTGGCGAGGAGGTGGTGGAGGTGGTTGTGCCCGCTGAGGATGGTGGCGGCGTCGGCATGCCAGTCGCGGCGTTGCTGGGCCCAGGATCGGGACAGGTGTTTGGCTGGCCGGGTTTGCAGGGTCGCGACTTGGGCGAGGTGCCACATTTCCGTCGAGGTGGGTTCACGTCCGAGTTGTTGGTGGAAGTCGACTGTCAGTTCACCCAGGCGGTGGCGGATCGTGGTGTCGCGGCGTGACCAGTGTCGGATCAACGCTATCGGGATGCCGGCGATTTCGCGGATGGGGCGTTTGTTCGGGTCGGTGCCGGGACGTTCGGTGAACTCGACACCGATATCGGCGTGCAGGTGGTGTTCGAGGCGAGTGTTGTAGATCTCGCTGACGGTGACCATGTACTGGTAGATCACCGCCGCGTCGAGGGTGCGCCAGCGGCCATCGCTGCCGCGGACCCGGTTGGCGATGACGACGTGGGTGTGCAGATCCGGGTCCCCGCACCGTGATTCGCGATGGATGAACCGTGCGGCGATGATGCCGTCGACGTCGAGTTGGCGTACCCCGTTGCGGCCCGCGCGAGTGAAGATCCCGTGCTTCTGCAGCCAGTCGAGCGCGTCGTTCACAGCGGCGTCGTGGGCGGCGGCGATCCGGTCGGCGACCGGTTTCGGGGCGATCGCCCACAACGCCGACACGCTCTTGACCGGAGAGAAAGTGATATCGAAACCGGCGACCGCCGCCGATTTCGGGCGCGAGATCTTCGCGACGAACCCCGACAACTCACGATCATCCAACGGCAGCCGCTCATAGGTTTCGGCGAACATCGCGGTCGCCACTTCAGTGCGTAACCGGGCCCGAACCTCATCCGGAATCGCCGCCCGAGGATCGACACCGGCATCGATATTGTGCGCGGCGAATGCCTCCGCGCACCGTTTCCGGAACTCGTTTTCCCCGGAAAAAGTTCGATACGGGTTGCCCAAACGCGTAGCGCGCTCGGCTGTTGCTTTCGCTTCTTCGGCGGTGGCCCCCGAGGCGATTTGGGTAGCGATGATGCGCGCGGCGATCGCTTCGGCGTCGGGGTGCCGGCCCTGACCGAACAGCGCTTTCATCTGCTCTTCGGTGACCTCGTCGCCGGATGACAGGTCCAGGGCGGCCAGTCCATTGCCCCACCACGTGCCGGGCTGCTCACCATGAGAGGAGTAATAGTCGGCCAAAGTTCCCGGCCCGCGGTCGGTCGAGTCGGCAGCAGCGACTTGACGCAGATAATAGCGGTAGCTGTCTCCGGCGAGAATTTTGTGCAGTGTCGCCGTCACATATCCATCACAAGCTCAATGTGCCAGTAATTTCCAGAGGTCGAAGGGAGGTAGTTTGTATCAAAAGTGCGCATTTCGCCAGGTTGTAAGGAAATTCTTATCTTCCGCGATGCAAGAGGTTTGCGGTGGGTGAGTAAATGGGGGTGAGGGGTTATGGGGAGATGGGGATTATGGGGGTTATGGGTGTGAGTGGAATAGGTGGGTGAGTGAGTGTAGAGGTGTGTGGGTGAGAGTGAATGTGGACAGTGGTGCTGGGGCCTGCGGGTTGTCGCAGGCCCCGCGCTGTCGCAGCGAGCGCGACAGCGCCGCGGTCGCGCGGCGGGCCGGGTCAGTCGCGCGGACGCTTGTCGTCGCGCGGCGTGTGGGTGTCGGGGACGGTCATGAGCGGGTGGCCGGAGAGCGCGAGGCCGATGAGCAGTCCGACGAGGAAGATGAGCAGGTCGTGCACGAGAACTCCTTAGGAGAGGATGAGTGGTGGCCGGTCCGTCGCGGGAGGGGTGTCACCGCGACGGACCGGGGATCGAGACTCGCGCGTTTAGGCGGCGACGGTCTGGCGTGTGGGTGGGGTGACGAGGCCGAGCCAGACGCGGCATTCGGTGCAGAACCCGTCGTCGTGGATGGCGCGGATGCGGGTGCACCCTTCGCAGCGGGCCTGGCGTTGCCCGGCACCGGCCACCGGGCCGCGACGGCGCCGCGTCGCGGGAGTCGCCTGTGCCGTACGGGTTTCGGCGGCGGTCTGCGAGTCGGGGGTCTGCTCGATGTGTTCGGGCTGGGGAAGGTGCTCGTCGATGATGGCGGTCAGCCAGCGCGGCGCGCGGCGGCGTGTCTCGGCCAGCAGGGCGGGCGCGGCACCCGGGTAGGTGGTGGTCAGGAAATGGCAGTAGGTGCGGGCGAGGTCTGTGGCTGTGAATCCGGTGGGGAGTTCGGGCAGGCGCGGGGTGCGGTCGTCGCTGCGGCAGGAGTCGCACAGCCCGTCGTCGCTACGCCGCCGTCCAGCGACGGAGTGGATGGGACGCTGGTCGCGGGTGGAGCGTTCGATGAAGCAGGCGACGCAGCGCCACCCCGAGATCGAGGTCATGGCTTCGCGGGTGTAGTCGACGCTGTCGCCGTGGAACGGCAACTGCGGCCGCAGGTCTCCGCGGACACCGGTGCGAGCGTCGGCGTAGGCGAGCGCGTTGTCGTGGGAGACGCGGCGGCTGGGTTCGGCGGTCGCGGCGTCGTGGGTGTGCTGTTCGGCGACGTGGTGCACGAACTCGAGGTCCCACCGCGCCTGTACATCCTCGTCGCTACGCGGCTGCGCGCCCTGCACCCGCAGCGACGGAGAGGGTGTGGGTTCGGCGAGCAGGCCGCGCTCGCGGAACCGTTGCTCGGTGGCGCGAGTGCGGGCGATCTCGCGGGCCATGGTGTCGCGGTGCAGGTCCTCGGCGATGTAGCCGGTGACCACGTCGGGCTCGATGGGCGCGGGTCGGCGCTTGCCGCGCGCGCGGACACGGGCGGTGATCTGTTCGGGCGTCATGCGGGGCTTGTCGGTCGCCCGTGAGGGTGCGAGGTAGACGCGGGCGGGCGGGTTGCGCCACAACCGGATCGAGGTCGGCGCGGTCTCGGCGGCAGTGAGTGGGGCGTAGTCGCGGAAGGCTTCCTCCTCGACGCTACTGCCGTTGGCGCTAGCGCGCTGTTCCAGGATCGCGATCCGCTCCTGGTGCTCGCGCACGTAGAGGCCGGGGTCGCTGTCAGGCAGCAACCGCGCCAGCAGATCCCGCTTCGGTTCGTCGCAGCGGAACGCGGCTTCCAAGCGCAGCAGCGCGGTGTGGAACGGGTAGAGGGTGAAGGTGTCGACCATGGCGTCGAGCACTTCCCGCTCGACGGGGGTGGCGTGGGTGAGTGCGGTGGTGAAGGTCCGGCGCGCGGCGCGGCGGTCGCTGGTGATGCTGTAGTCGAGGTGGGCGATGGCATCGAGGAAGGTGCTGGTTTCGGTCACGAGTTCGTCCTGTCGTCGATCGGGTGATGTGCGAGCACCCGCCAGGGCCCTCACGGCCCCGATGGAACACGCGGGTGTCGGGCTGGTCGTGGTGACCAGCCGAGGGCGCAAGCACCGGGGCGGGAGGCGACGTGCGGGGCAGGGGCGGAACGCGCCGGGGCGTGCGCGCACGAATTCCCGCGCACACCACCGAAACCGGTGATGGAGATTAGGGTCGGCGCGCAGGGGAATTCGTGGGCGCGGGCGCGGGCCGTCACGCGCGGCGCCGCCCGCCCCGGTAGCCCTCGGACGGCTGGTCGCCGCGACCGGCCAGGCGCCCGCCCCGAAACGCAACTCACCCCGCCCAGAACCAGGGGAGGATTCCGGACGCGGTGAGTCGGCACGAGCAGGGTGGAGCGAGGTGATGAGCTCAGAACGGCGGCGCGTCGTCTCCGAAACCTGCGGCGGCCCCAGCCATCACCGGCTCCCGCCACGGATCCTCACCACCGGACGGGGAAGTCACAGGCTGGTCGAATCCTGTGCTGGTGTCCGCGGCGGGGCCGCCGAACCCGTCGCGGTGCGCGGTCACGGCGCGGTCGGTGCGTGGCCCGCCGGATGTGCCGGCGGAGATTCGGGTGACGGTCGCGGTGGCGTAGCGCAGCGAGGGACCGATCTCGTCGACGTCGAGTTCGACGACGGTGCGTTTGTCGCCCTCCCGGGTGGTGAACGAGCGCTGCTTGAGTCTGCCCGTGACGATGACACGCGCTCCCCGCGAGAGGGATTCGGCGAGGTTCTCCGCTGCCTGCCGCCACAGATTGCAGCGCAGGAACAACGGATCGCCGTCTTTCCACTCACCGGCGGTGCGGTCGAAATACCGCGGTGTGGAAGCGACGGTGAAGTTCGCGACCGCCGCGCCGGCCGGAGTGAACCGCAGCTCCGGCGAGTCGGTCAGGTTTCCTATGACGGTCAAGACCGTGTCACCGGCCATGGACGTCCTCCTCAATCATCGGCAACAGATCGGATGGAATGCAGGACCGGCCCTGCCGGGGCATAGCAGGGCCCGGGGCGAAGCAGGGGTAGTTATTTGTCGATGGGGATGTCGTGGTAGTCGATGTCGCCGGCGGCGGCCTGTTCGACGTCGACCAACGCGAAATCGTCGTCGGGGGTGGCGATGTCGGCGAGCAGGTGCAGATACCGGCTAGTTGTCTCCGATCGTGTTCGCCACAGGCTCTTGTCCAGGGTGACTTCCTGGTTGGCCAGCACCGTGCCCAGTGCGAGCACCCAGGCCTGGTTGGTCGAGGCGGCACCGATCACCTTCACCAACTCCTCGGTCGACCAGCCGATGCCGAGCAGCTTGGTCACCAACTGCAACGCCCCCGGCGCCAGATTCCGCGCCAGGTACTCGGCCACGAAATGCGCGGCCTGCACCGGCGGCTTGCTCCGCTGGACATACTTCGACAGGAATTCCTCGCGCCGCTCAGCCGCCGCAACACCACGCTTGTTCAGCTCCCGCACCCGGCGGCGCGCCAACCGTGCTTCTTCCCGCACCGCCGCAGCGTGTTCGGCGGCGGCCAGAGCCTCGTGGGGGTCAGCGGCCGGCGGAACAGGCCGCTGTAGTCCGGTGGTGTCGAGCTGGTCGGCGGGCAGGTGATAGGCCGGGATCCAGCGATCACGCCAGGCGAGCCCGTCCGCGCGGCGCAACCCCTCGCCGGGTTCGGTGCCGGGGTCGTACTGGGTGTCCCAGTCGACGGTGTCGGGATCGACGAGCGCGCCGGTGGCGGTATCGACCAGCTCCCCGTTTTCCTCGACATCGACCCACACCACCCACCGCGCCGGATCGGCGTACACGTCGTCATCGGTGACCGGTTCGCCGTCGGCGCGGGTGAGTTCGGTGGCGGGCAGGTAGGCGTCGTCGGGGCCGGGTTCGTCGGTGAGGATCCCGAATCCGTAGGCGGCGTAGGGGAGTGAGGCGTGGAGGCGGCGGCGGGTTTCGTCGCGATCGGCGGCGATGGCCTTGGCCGTGTAGCTGAAGTTGTAGCGGGAGGTCGTCGTCAGCTTTTCGACGGCGTCGGTGTCGCCGATGTTGTCGTAGTCGGCGATGACGGCGAGCTGGTCGAGACTGTACTGGCCGGCATCGGCCAGCTCGCGTCCGGTCGCCGAACGGCCGACCGCGGCGAGCTTGCGGACCTCGGCGCGTTTGGTCTGTTGCAGTCCTTTCGCCACCCGTGTCGGGGAGGCACCCAGATCGAGCATGAGCGCGACCCCGGCGGCGTAGTCGGCCTGGGTCAACGGGATCCGACGCTCGTTGAGATTGATCTGCGCCATCGTGCGATCGATACGACGCTGCTTCACATCGACGTCGGTGGGTGCGTCGGTGATCCACACCGGAACCCGGGTAAGGCCGACGGCTTGGGCGATCAACACCCGCACCTGACCGTCGAGCACGTGCACCGACCCGTCGGGTTCGCGTTCGGCCAGCACCGGGGCGCCGACACCGAACTCCCGGATCGAGTCGGCTTGTTTCGGATGCTCGGCGACGTTGAAGCCGGTGCGCACATTCTCCGCGATCACCAACTCCCGCGGATCCATATACGCCGCGGTCGCATTCGGCGGAACCTCCAGCTCGGCCCCGCCGGCGGGGTGCGGGTCGCGCTCATTCTCGGCGGGCTCGGCACTGGTGGCGGATTCCGCACCGGTGGCATCACCGAGGGGGGTGGGCGAGGCGGCGGCGGGTTCGATGTCGGGCACGACGGTGAGAGTGGTGGGGCTCAAAGGAGACCTCCTATGAGATGACGAACGGCGCGGGCCCCACCGATATGAATAGCGGTGGGACCGCGCCGATCTGGACGGTGAACCGGAACAGAGGTGGGTCAGGCGGCTGCCTGACTCGAAGTGCGGGTGACGTTGATCGGGTGCAGGCGCAGCACACCGTGCTCGTCGTCGAGATAGGCCCAGTGACGACCGCGCCACCCGGTGTCTCGCCGCGCCAGCGGTCGGCGACAGCGGAATCCATCTCGGCGAGGACGACGGTGGTGCCCGCGGCGCCGCGGTGTTCGAGGTGATCGAATTCCGCGCGGGACAGGGTCGGGACAGAGTTCGCGGACGGCATGAACTGACCTTTCTGATCGGGAACGAAACGAGGAGACGAGAAAAGAGGCGACCTTGGTCAGCGGTGCACATCGATGCCGAGTGCGTCGGCGATGTCGTGTGCGTAGGTGACGACAGCACCGAGTCGGGGTGGGGGTGTGCCGTCTCGCAGTGTGGTGTCGAGGGACCGGGCGAACCGATGCTGTGGGTCGGAGTCCAGGGCTGCGTCCAGCGCGATCGAGGCCAGCGCTCCATCGCCCCGGTGATAGGCCGAGAACGCCAGCAGCGCCGCAGCATGGGCGCGTTCGGGATCGGGCAGGCTGCGGGTGAGCAGCGCCCACAACCGTTCAGCCGCGTCGACACGGGCAGTGCCGGCCAGCCCGAGCATGCAATGGCGCACGGCGGCTGTGCGTAACGCCACCGCGAGCGCGGCCATATCCACCGGAGTCAGCGTCGAACCCGCCGCGAGTGAGTCGACGTGCTCGACCACCGTCGCGACGGTGGCGGTGATCTCGCTGGGCTCGCACTGTGTGCGGATGCCGGTGTCGGCGGGCAGCAGTGCGCGGACCCGGTCGGCCAGCGCCGGGTCGGGCTCGATCAGGCGGGTCAGTTCCTCGCGTGACCGGCGCATCGGATGTCCCGCGGCGACGAACGTGGCGGCAAGCGTGGTCGTGTCGGGGTCGGGCACGACGCCGGACTCGGTGGCACCGGGCAGGCTCCACCACGGCGCGCCTGCTTCGATCACGCGCGTCGCCCACGCCGAGGAGAGAACAACACCGCGTGTGGTGAGGGCTCGGTCGAGGACCTCGAGGGTGTGGGTGTGCCTGCCAGGGGGCGTGGACGCTGGTTGCGCGGTGCTGTCGACGACGAGAACCAATACTGCCGAAGCGTTTTCGTTCGCAGCGACGTCGGCCAGTTGCGTCACGACGGCGTCGAGCCGGCTGTCGCCGATGTGGAGGTCGTGGCGGGCGACGACTTTGACGCAGACCTCGTCGGCGGGAGGGCGGCGTTCGAGGAGCGCCACGACCAATGAATCGACGGGGTAGAAGCCAAGCAGGGCCGGCACGGCGGCGATGAATTCACCCGGGGCGGACATGCGTAGGGTCGTCGGCTGAATCATGAACAATCCCTTCACTGGACAACGAATCGGAGACGGCCGACACAGCTGACTGGGTCGCGGGCAGCAAGGTCGGCGCGTCGCGGTCAGCTCATGAAGTGGTGGATGTCGTGGCCGCTGGTGATCAGGCGCGCGCGGCCGGTGGCGATCAACTCGTGCGGCAGCGCGGTGGTCGCACTGGTCACCGGCCCTGGCACCGCGAACACCGGAACCCGATGGCGCACAGCGTGCGCCGCGATCGTGGCGGGTTCACCGCCTGGTGTGGACTCGATGATCAGCACCGCCCGCGACAGCGCGGCCAACAGGCGAGACTGGGCGCGGCGACGCGCCCGGGTCACCGACGTACCCGGCGGGTATTCGGATACCAACAGTCCGCTGGTGGCGATGGTGGCGAGTAGCCCGGAATGTCCGGGCGGGTGAGCGACGTCGATCCCGGCCGCGAGAACCGCGACCGGATGGCCGTGAGCAGCTAGCGCGACTTTGTGTGCGATCGCGGCGACGCCGTACGCGCTGCCCGCCACGACATTCCGGCCCAGAGTGGTGAGTTCATTGAGGCGATCGACGTCGCGGCGTGCGAAGTCGCCGAGATCGGAACGGGTAAGGAAACCGGTGTGTACGCGTCGGATCCGATCCGCTATCTCGCTGATGGGTTTGGACTGCCACAGCAGGCGCATTTGGTTCTATCGGTGATTTATGACGTCACCGATCGGTGGATGTCAGCGTCGCTGGAGATCGGGAGATGTTCGTGTCGGCGAATTCTGACGTCGTGATCGTGGTGGCGCTGCAAGGATGCGTGTGCTTCATCCTGGACCGTGCAAGTGAAGTCGCCGATGCCCGTCGGTCAATAGTCCGAGCTGTATACCGCGATCCGGCGTGATGTCTGAGCAGGGATCACGGGCAGGGTATTGCAGGCCAAGTACGGAGTGGTTTGGCTCACGCTGCGGGGTGTGGTGGCAGGATCCTCCGGCTGTCAGCCGACGACCAGACAGAACGGGTGACCGGCCGGATCCAGCAGCACCCGCCATTGGTCGCCGCCCGGCTGGTGGTTCGCCCTGACCGCGCCGAACCCCAACGCAAACCTCTCCGCCGCGTCGAGGTCCTCGACCCTGAGGTCTAGGTGCAACTGCTGCGGTGCGTCCTGACCGGGCCACGATGGGGCCCTGTATCCGGTGACCCGTTGGAAGCCCAGGTCGCAACCCGAACCATCGGTCAGAGCCACGAATTCGTCAGCGTCGTAGCCGAGCTGCATGCCTGTCAGCTCTTGGTAAAACCGGGCAAGAGCCCGGGGATCGGCGCAGTCCAGAGTCACGCCTCGCAGTGTGGCTTTCGGCATCGTCTACTCCTCACTCATCGGTGTTCGCGGGCCGCGCGGCGGCCCGCCGCAGGTAGTCATCCAGCCGCAGGTAGTCATCCAACCGCGCTGTCGTGGGTCGGCTCCACTCCTTTTCGGGCGGCGGACAACTCCAAGTCCCGTCCGCGCACACCTGGGTCGCCACGAACCACGCCCCCAGCACACCGGCCGACCCATCGGAGACCAGCAGACAGCAACCACCCCACCCTGCCGGTGACGTCTTTTTCGACCGTCACGATCGCTGAGGCCTGCTCCCACGTGACGTCGAGATTCGCCGACAAACGACGCCGGAATTCACCGGCACAACCACGCGTTCGGTGATCGCTGGTGGTAAGTGTGCGGCGACGATGGTTCGGTCCAGCAGGTCGCAGGTGCTGGTGGCGGTCACGAGGCCGGTCCCGCGCCGAGGTCGGTGACGATGTCGAGCGCGTCGCTTCCGCTGGCGGCCAGGTGCGCGGTGTGCTCGCGCAGCAAGTGGTGGCATCCGGTGGAGGTGGCCGAGTAGATCGGTCCACGGACCGCGGCGATGCGGCGGTGCAATCGTCGCGCCTACGACGCGGTGTCGAGGGTGCTCGAGCCGGCACCGGCCTCACAGATCGCCAGGCCTGTCGAGAGGGCCGCGACGAGTCGATTACGTTCGGAGAAACGGGATTTGGTCGGCGGGGAGCCGGGCGGATACTCGGAAACGATCAGCCCGCCTTCGGCGAGCTGATCGAACAGCGGTGTGTTTCCGGTCGGGTAGGCGCGGTCGATTCCTGTGGCTACGACCGCGATTGTCGGCGCCGACGACAGCAGCGCGGCCTGGTGGGCGGCGGTGTCGATGCCGTACCCGGCGCCACTGAGGACACACCAGCCGCGCTCGGCAAAGTAGGTCGCCATATGGTGGGCGACGTGGATGCCGTAGTCGGAGGCCGCCCGCGCCCCGTCACTGCCACGGGGCGATCAACGGAGACGGTGAGTGCGTGCGGGGCCGCGCCCCACAAGGCGACCGGGGCAGCGATGTCCGCGCGTTCGAGGTCGGCGACCGCGGCCGTCGGCCAATCAAGGTCCTCGGGAGTCAGAAGCAGCGCCTCGACCGCGGCCGCGCGATCGTGATCGGCCACGGCTCCCGCACCGCGGGTGGAATCTGGAACAGCTCGGGAGCGGTGCACAACCGTTCGGCGACCTGCTCGACGTCGATGTCAGCCAGAAGTGCCGACACGGTAAGGGAATTGGTCAACGCGGCGCGAGCAGCGACGGCCCACGCAAACCGCCGCTGCGCGCTCAACGGCGCGAAGCGTTCGTCGCAGGCAGGGGCGGAAGCGGACACGGCAATCTCCTGAGAGAAGAATTGGGGGAGTCGATCAGCGCAGCGGGGGCGGCGACCACGCAGCGCCGAAGCAAGCGGGTGTGCCGGAAAGCCGGACGAGCCCTCTGCCACGATGGTGCATGACACCGGGACAGCGCATCGGTGTTCGCAGTGGATGGCGCAGGCGAAAACTGGCCACTACCAGCCGATTGAGTCCGCCGCCTCGGGGCGCGGGTCGCGTGGGAGAAGAACGGGCGTGTCCGGAGGGGTTGGACTGGGCCCGTTCTCGCACCCTTCGCCCTGCAACGGTGTGTAAACGCACCGTGATGATGACGGGGCTCATCGGGGTAGGGGATGGTGCGAGCCACCTGTGTATCCCCTCGATCCCCCCGATCCCATCGCGAAGTCTAGACCTCACCGTTCGGCTGCGGCAGTGGTGAGCGGACTCCGACCACGACTGTTCGTGTCGTGGTCGCAGGGTGGGGAGTCGGTGGTGTGCGTGCTAGGTGAGGTGGGCTCCGGTGTCGTGGAGCAGGGTGCGCATCAGCCATCCGGCTTCCGTGCCGACGACGGTGTCGAGCACATCGCAGAGCACGCGGCAGAACTCGGGCCCGTGCCCGGCAGTGGGGCGTGGTTGCAGGTGGTGGGCCAGTTCGTGCAGTACCAGTAGTTCTCGCACCGCGTGTTCGCGCAGCGGGACCGCGATCGTGGCGGTGGCGGGCTCGTAGTGCGCATAACGGCTGCCGCGCCGCGCCCGTACCCGCACTGGCGCGGCGGCCCGCGGGTACCGGGCACGGATCGAGGGCAGCGCCATCACGGCTGCGAGGTACGCGGACACCGATGAGACTGTGCCCATGCGTCTTTCGACCGGTACACAGATCTGAGAGCCGAACAGTTCGACGGTGCGTCCGGGAGTGCGGTCGGCGAGATCGAACAGGGCACGCAGCCTGTGCTCGGCGTCGTAGACCTTGCGTCGCTGGCTATCACGTGGTCGTGCGGTCACGCCGGTAAACCTTTTCGCGGTCCGTCGATCTCGCCGAGACGGTGCAGGCGGGCGCGTTGCCCGTCGCGGTCACCGGCCTCGGCGGCGGCGGGCGCGTGGCCGGTGGTTCGTCGGTGACCGGGCCAGGTGCCTTTCGCGGTGGAGTGGGCGGTGTAGTAGTCGCGCAACTCGATGTCTTTGTCCCGCAACGCCAGCGCAGTGCCCGGCGCGGCCGCTGCGCTGGTGTCGAGGGCGTCGGCGCGCGCCTGGTCGCGGGCGGCGCGCAGGCGTTGTCCGACGCGGGCGGCGAAGGCGCGCTGGTAGGCCAGGCGCGCGGTGACACCGGCGACGGGGTGGCGTTGGTGAGCCGCGGAGTGCAGGTAGGCGCGTGAGCCGCGCACCATTTGGGCGAGCAGGTGGGTGTAGAGCAGCTGGGTGGTGTCGATGTCGGCGCCGAGCCCGAAGGCGATCACCCAGGTCGAGTTGTGGGCGGCGTCGACGCGCACGTCGTTGGCGCGGGCGATGGCCACGAACAACTGCACATACGTGGCCAGCCCCTTGGTGTGTTTGGCGCCGATCTCGATGCGCCGCATGCCCGGCATCGGGCGGGCACGGCCGCGGTCGGCGGCGGCGCGGGCCACGGCCAGGTCGATGGAATGCTGGGTCGCCAATTGCTGGGCGCGGGCGAGGAAGGCCTCGGCTTCGTGCGGGTTGTCGGTGCCCTCGGCCTGGCGCATCAACGCTCCGATGCGGGTGAGCAACTTGTCCGTATCGGCCATCATTCAACGTCTCCGGTGAACAGGGTGTGGGTGGCGGTGATCGCGGCCAGCAGATCCAGGGGCTGATCACCGGTGTCGTTGGGTGCGGCGTCGCGGATTTTGCGGAGTTTGCGCAGCCGCGAGGCGGGGCGCAGTTCGACACCGAACATCTCCATGCTGTGTTCGCTGCCGGGTGCCCGGATCAGGGTGTAGTCCTCGATCGCGATCCATGCCTCGTACCAGGCCTCGGCCGGTTGGCCTTCACGCCGGCCTTCGCCGGGCTGGGGAGTCGGTGGCGCCCACAGTCGGCAGGTGCACTCCGGGTCGCCGCACGGGCGCCGGTTCGGATGCCGGTTGTAGTGATCGGTGTGTCGGGCCAGCATGGGGCAGGTTCGTGTCGAATAGAGGCCGCACTCGGGGTGCAGAGCGGGTTCTGGGCCGATGCCGCGCAGGTAGTCCTGCGGCCTGATGTAGACCACCACCCACGGGCCGTCGAGGCGCTGACCACACACCTGACACAGGCTGTGCTGCCAGATCTGTTGCAGCCGGGCGGGATTCACCGCGCCCCACACCGGCTTGGCGGGGTCGCGGTGGGTCATCGTGATGTAGGGGACGACCATGCCCGCCGAGACCGGCGCCTCGGCCAGACGCTGCGGAACCGGAACCGGGCTCGGGATGGCGCCGCCGGGAGTGTCGGGCATCGGGTACCTCCATTCGGATCGAAAGGGGAAAAGCAACGGGGGCAGTGCTGTGGTGAGCCGGTCCGGTCGTCGCGAGCACCGTCGTTTCTCTCGGGTTACTGCTGTGAGCTGTGACGTTCGGTCGCGAGTCCGGTCGCGGGGGAGTCCGGGAACGCCTTCTACTCGTGGGCGCTTGCCGGGCTGCGTAGTGCGCGATATGTGACGCGGATGAGCCGTTCGTGGGTGCGGTAGTCGGCGATGGCGTGGTTGAGCAGAGTCAGGGGTTCGCCGCCGACGACGGTGGCCATGGTGTGGGCGATACCGAGCGCATGCCGTGTCGAGGCGATGTAGGGGCCGAGGGCCTCGACCAAGAGGGCGACGGTCTCGTCGCGGCTCAACGGTTTGAAGGTGGATTCGCTCACGGGAAGAACTCCTTGCACAGCGAGTACGGGCACGGCAGCGAAGCGGTGGCGGGGCCGGGCCCGGTGATTGGTGGTCGGCTGGTCAGTGGGTTGGCAGGCCGAGCAGGTCGGCGTAGCGGTCGGCGCCGTCGAATTGCGGGCAGGCGCAGCGGGGGAACGGGTGCGCGCAGTCGGCGCAGTATCCGCACCATCCGCAGTGCGGGCCGAAGGGGTCGTCTTCGAATGCGCCGCAGTGTTCGCAGAATCCGATGTAGTCGGTGTCGGCGCTGGCCCATTCGCGTATCAGGTAGCTGTCGTTGGAGTACCAGGTGCCCCCGACCCAGTGCCCGTGGCGTTCCCCGAACACGTAGGCGGGGTGTTTGTAGGAGGGATCGGTGGTCAAGATGACGACCTTGTTGCCGGTGAGCCAATGTTCGAACCGGTCTCGCCCTGCCCAGCTGTCCAGCGACCCGAACGGTTTGGTGGGCAGGAAGTCCTCGGCCGCGATCCGGGTATCCGAGCGGGCGTCGTCGGCCGCCGGGTGCACGTTGGGGGGTAAGACCCCGTTGTGGGCGAGGACGGTTCGCGGGTCGCCGCCGACGGTGAAGGGGTGGCAGTTGCTGGTGTCTCGGTCGCCGTGGGTGGCGTAGCGGGAGTGGAACAACGCCGGACCGCCGGGATGCTTGGCGCGTTGTTCGGCGAACTCGGCGATCACGTCGTCGCTGTTCATGCCGTGGCCGACGAGGATGGCCTTGCCGGTGTGGATGGCGTAGCCGTGGCCGTGCGGGTTGGCCAGGGCTCCGCCGTGCAGGGCGTCGAGGTCGGGGTCCTGGCCGGGTTTGTAGAAGGTCAGGATGCACACGCGAGGGCCTCCAATTCGTCGGTCAGGCAGCGGTATTCAGGTCGGGCGGCCAGCCACGCTGTGAACGCCGCCCATTCCCAGCCACGGCGGCGAGCGATATCCGCGGCTGAGAGGGTGCGGGTGTATTCGACGGAGGCGTCGGCGAAGGCGAGGGCGGCCTGCACCTCCCGCGCGTCAAGAGAGCTGGCGAACACCCGCAGTTCGAACGTGTCCTCGGGGCAGACATTGATCGCCCGGTACCGGAACGCGCCTCCTGTCTCACCCTTGGCGTGGGCGGCGGCGTTGGCGCGGGCACCGGGGTCGAACACAGCCCACTGCTCGGGGTCGCGGCGAGCCAACAATTTGACGTGGAACTCGTTGCGGTAGACGAACTTCAACCAACGGTAGGCGTGCGCGGGTGAGGAGAATCCGGCGCGGGACACGTGCACATGGATGCCGACGCTAGTGTCGGTGTAGGCTCCCAGCATCCGCAACCGGCGCAGCAGCGACCACGGAAACCCTTGGTGCGCAAACTCATACGACATCGGATGCGTCACAAGCTCGTATCCGCACGGCTGGATACTTCCATCCTCCTTTAGATAGCCGATGTCGCCGAGCTGGTCGATGGCGAGCTCGACGGCTTCATCGAAAACGTCTCGGGGGGTTTTGATTTCGAGTTCCAGTCCGAGATACAGCGGCCCGGTGCCATGGAAGTCGGGCTCGGGTTTGTAGCCGTAGCCGTGGACGCCGCGATGGTCGGGATGTTGGTTGGCGCAGGTGTCGCAGTAGTCCTCCCAGCAGCGGATGAGGATGTCGCAGCCGCCGCAGCAGCGGTAGTCGGCGTCCTCGCACCGTTGGCATACATAGGCCCCGGATTCGGTCTCGTTGCGCTCGTCCGCGCGCGAGTCGCAGTCGTCGCAGACGGCGTAGCTGTCGGCGCAGTCGTCGCAGACCTCGCCATGGCCGATCACGGTGACCAGTTCGCTGTCGAAGCGGTCGCAATCGCGGCACCGGCGCCAGCCGGTCGAGCATTCGCTGCACAGCTCGGTGTCGTGCACGGTGGAGCGTCGCTCCCGGGCGGGGGTGGCACAGCTGTCGCAGGTGTCGAGCTGGTCGGCGCACGCGCGGCACAGATGATCACCGTCGACGGTGGCGATGGTCGTGTTGTCGCTGATCGGGTGTGAACAGTCGTCACACCGCCGATCGGTGAGCGTGGATGCGGGCATGCAGGATTCACGTCCTTCCAAAAGATGGGGGACAAACGACGACGCCCCGCTGCGAGCCGGGCAGCGGCACGAAGCGGGGCGCAGGAGTGATGCGGTGAGAAGCAGTTCGAAGCAGCGATGAGCTGTGAGTCAGCTGGATGCTGGGAACCGAGTCGGTGTTCGGCGAGTGGGGGCGGACTCGCAGGTGCAGGAGAACAGGGCGGATTGGCAGCCGAAGCACCAGCCGCAGGTGCGGCAGTAGCGGCTGGTGCGTTCGAGATCGCGGTCCAGGCAGTACCCGCACACCGTCCGGCGCCGGGCCGGCCACCGCTGCTCGGGCGGCAGTAGGAGCGGTTGGAATACCAGATCCCGCCCACCCACTGCCCCGCTCGTTCCCCGAACACGTAGGCGGTGTGGGCGTAGGCGGGGTCGACGGTCAAGATCACGAGCTTGCTCGTCCCCAGCCAGCCCAACAGCCCCCGTGCACCGGCGACGGTGTCGATAGGCCCGAACGGTTGAGTCGGTAGGTAGTCCTCGGCCGCGATCCGGGTATCCGAGCGCCGGTCATACGCGCGCGGATGGACCCGTTTGGGCAGAGTGCCGTTGTGCGCCAACACCGTTCGCGCATCACCGCCGAGGTGAAAGGGGTGGCAGTTGGACAGGTCGATCGCGCCGCGGGTGGCGTAGCGGGAGTGGAACAACGCCGGGCCGTGGGGATGGTCGGCGCGGGTGCGGGCGAAGGTGCCGATCACGGTGTCGGGGTTCATACCGTTCCCGGTGATGATGCGGCCGCTGGTGACGATGGCGAAGCCGTGACCGTCGGGGTTCGCATCGGCGCCGAACCGCAGCGCGCCGGTGTCGATCGGGGCGCCGGCGGGGTAGTAGGTCAGCAGGCACATTGCAGGGCCTCCATCTCCTGAGCCAGTGGCTGGTAGTCGGGGCGGGTGGTGACCCAGGTGGCGAAGCGGGCCCAGTCCCAGGCGCCGGCGCGGATGTCGGCGATCCGCAGGCCGCGGGTGTAGTCGATGGAGGCGGCGGTGAACGCGAGCGCGGCCTGCACCTGCTGCACATCCAGCGAGCTGGCGAACACCCGCACCTCGAGGGTGTTGGGTGGCAGCGGGTTGATCGCTTGATATCGCTCCAGTCCCAGCGCGTGCTGTGGACCCTTGGCCGTGTCACGGGCACGTGCTCGGGCGGCGCTATCGAACTGCGCGTAATGCGTGCGGCGGCGCGCCAACCGTGTGGCCGCTTCCTCGTTGCGGTACAACAGTTTCAGCCACCGATACACATGCGCCGGGCTGTCGAACCCGGCCCGGCTGGCGTGCACGTGCAGCCCTACCGACGCGTCGGCCTCACACCCCAGCCGGTGCAATTGGTCGAGCAGCGGCCAGGGAAACGACTCGATCGCATACCGGTAGGAAAGGGGGTGAGTGACGAGCTCGAACCCGGACGGCCTGATCGACGAATCACGCTTCAGGTACCCGAGGCCGGCGAGGTGGTCGGTGGCCAGGGTGGCGCAGGTGTCGAAGCGGTGTTCGGGGACGATGATTTCCAGTTCGAGCCCCAGATACAGGGGTCCGGTGCCGTGGAAGCGGGGGTCGGGGCGGTAGGTGTAGTTCCACACCTTCCCGCGGGTGGCGCACCCGTCGCATCGGTGTCCGGGTTGGACGAGGGTGCCGCAATCTGGGCAGGCGCGGAATCGAGTGGCGCAGCGGGGGCAGGCGCGGTGCCCTCCGGAGATGTAGCGGCTCTCGGCACTGAACCGGCCGCAGCTGAAACACGCGGCGAACAACACACTCGCGCACCGCGGGCACACCGGGTCGTCGGTATCGGTGCGCAACTGGGGTCCGGTCAACTCCTGGCACGACACACACCTGGCCCACCCGGTCAGGCAGTGCGCGCACAACTCGGCCTCGTCGGCAGTGCGTGTCAACCGCAAGGAGGGGGTCCGGCAGTAGGCGCAGCGGGGTAGCTGTTGCCAACACGAGTCGCACACAGCGGGATTCGCGATGCACAGCTCCGTATCGGCTGCCGCGCCGTCGCAGACCGCGCACGGTGGACCCAGGATCGGATCGGTCATGAACGCACACACCCTCCACAACAGAAAAGCGCCGGCCGACAAGGGGAGTCGACCGGCGCGGAAAACGGACAGAAACAGGGCAAACAAGAACCGAGGTGAGCGCTCGGTAGAAGCGGAGACTCGCGTGTGCCCGAGCCGCTGCGTCAGGGCGAGAGGACGCGAGGTCTAGGTTTTCCGCTCAGGCAGCCAAGCGTGAACGCGCGTATTCGCAGTCGTCGGCGGGTTGGCCGTGGTGGCGGCCCGGACATTCGATAGATCGCAGGACGCGGTCGGCCACCGAGAGCCGCGTGCGTGTCTGGGCTTCGAGATCATCGATGCGGGACTTGGCGATCGCTTCGTAGTGCTCGTGCGAATCGGTCGCCGATTCCAAAGGGGGGAATCCGGCCCGGATCCACATCCGCGTGTACAGGCCGAACGCGGCGGTGTTGAGCGGGACTTTCTGGCTGGCCGCCATGACCGTGAGCGCGACCTCGGCGGCGGTCCCCGGAACCGGGGACAGGCCCGCGGCGACGCGGTCGAGCAGTTCGCGGCAGTGCGACCGGTAGACGAATTCCTGGCGCATCCGCTCATGGGTCGGCATCAGCAGCCCGAACGAGTGATAGAGGGTGTTGCGGTGGCGCGGATGGCGGCGTTGCGCGCGGGCGATTTCGTCTTCCGCCCAGTCGATCTGCTCGAACACCGGCTCCAGGTCGGACAGACACCGAGACACCACCGATGCGATATCAGCAACTTCGACGAGCTGGCTTTCGGTCACGGGGGACTCCTTTCGACAGCAATGGGCAGTAGAGAAAGGGGAGGCGAGACATGACCGCGAGTTGACGGCAGACGTCGCTCCCTCTGACCGTGTTGTGGCGGATTCGGGAGCGCTGGATGGTTGGGCGTATCGTTGAACCGCGAGGCGCGGGTTGATCTCACCCCCAGAATTCGGGAGATCACGGACATGAACGACCCCCAGGCGAGCAGGAGCGAACGCGGACGAGACGCCGGGAAACTCGCTGGCCAACTACGTCATTCGCGGGAAGTATTGGATCGCCACCGCACGGTCGAACGTCGGCGCGAACAGAATGTCAGCGACGCGGTGCGGGAGTATTGGACTGCGTGGCAGGCGATTTCGATGATTGAACAACGCCGCGACCGCCGCGTCCGTGCGTTACGCGACAAGATCGGCCACCTCGAACAAGCCGCCGCAACTGAAATCGCGGTACACCACGACAGGCAAGCGGCGGCTGTGGCGCGCATGAACGAGCAGGGATGTAGCACCGACGACATCGCCGAACTGCTCGAAATCAGCCTCAAAGGCGCTCGCCAACTACTGGCCGCCGGGCGGGCAGAGCGTGAACCCGGTGTGCAGACGGCACATCGTCAGAGCGAGCAGAGACTCAACGAGCCGCAGCGGTCTGCGGAATCGGCAGAGCAATCGCCGAAACCGGCATCCGGGCAATAGCCCGCCGAGCGGACCGGGAGTTGAGGCTCATCCGGAAGAAAAGTCGCGCTAAGCAGATGGGCGGGATCCTATTGCTGAACTGGCGATTTCATGTCGATGTGATTGATTCGGGAGCGCCCAGGTAGGGGTGGTTTAGTCGACCGTCACCATGCCGCCATTCATAGGAACTATGCATAACTGGTGTGTGGTGTGGGCTAGGCTGCTGTCCGCTCGAAGGATCTGTCCCAGCGCCTACCCCTACCGAAGGGCTCGAGATTATGGTTCGTGGAACATTTTTCGCTTCGACCGTGGCGTTGACCGGCGCCCTGATGCTCGCTGCGGCCGGGCCCGCCGCCGCTGATACGAGGCTGTCGGTCGGGCCGGCACGCATAGCGACACCCGGTGATCCGGCGTCGCCACTGAATGTCGAGATCACCTACGCCTGTGATCCCGGTCAGGCGAATCGACTGGAGGTCATGGCCGAGAACGGTGACCTCGCCGGCGAGGTGCGTCGGGGATGGGTGCACGTAGTCTGTGACGGTGAACCCGGCACGACAACGGTCTCAGTGGAGTCGTTTGCGCGAGTCGGCGACGCCGTGGAGGGCGGCCTTTTTCTAGAGGATGCCTACCGGGAAGGCCAAAAGATCGAGCTCACCGTAGAACTCATCAAATTTGCGCCTGGCCAAAACGAAGTGGTCGACTCCGTCATGAGGTACGCAATCGTCCAGTAGTCCTCCGGCATCCCGGAGCGAATTTGGCCTGGTCTTCCTGTCCGGCAGAGCCCGGTCCGGACCACTACCGCAGATAGTTCCCGGAGTTGACCCCCGCCGGTCCGGACAACCGCCTGGTCGCCGTTCGAGTTATCGCAGATGGTGTATCACTATCTGCGGTAACTGCATAGCGTGACTTTTCTCGTGGATGTTCCCGGACCCCCGGACCCTCCGGACCGGCGAGCCGACGGCCCGCCGGCAAGCTCGGCCTGGCGACGTTAGTGGCCTGCGACTCCTGTGTCAGTGGAGATCACGCGTCGTTGAGATAACCCCCGGCGTTCCAGACGATCCCCTGAAAACCGCCCGGGGGCACCGGATGCCGCACCGGAATCCCGGCGGTCGGTGCGAAGGGCCAAAAGCATATGCCGCATCGATGGCAGTACACCCCGGCACGCCACACCGCATAAGCCGCAGGCGCACCACGGCGAATCCGGGCCGACCGTCGCAGCCTCCGGAACGCGAACCACAGAATCAGCAAGGACGGAAGCGCAAAGAAAAGCGCAAAACCAAAAGTCCCCATCACAATCGAAGCAGCCGAGACGTCGGGCTGTGGACGGCTAATCAGCACGGCTCCAGCGGCGAAATACCCAACTGCAGGCAAGCTCAGCACCACTGCGAGGGTTGTGAGGCGGCCAGCGCCCCGGAATCCAGGCTCCGGCGCGAGTGATTGTGCGAGATAACTGGATTGCGTCCGCTCCATGAGCGAGGAGCCCATGACCGGCACCAGACCCAGCGAACTCACACCGACACCGGAGTAAGAGTCGGTGCCATAGACCGTCGAGGTCCCCGAAGCGCGGATCGCAGGAACACTCTGCACGCAATCGTCGTAACCGCAAGAGGGACAAGATATATCGACGCTCATGAGGTTCCGATTCCCTCCGACCGCCGCTGCGCCGGGATGATCGCGGGTGCGCAACAACGTCTCTGCTCGTAGCCGGTGTCGAGATGGTTGCATCCATCGAACACCTCCCCCCGGCGCCTGTCGAT
Source organism: Nocardia kruczakiae NBRC 101016 (assembly GCF_001612965.1). Lineage (GTDB taxonomy): Bacteria > Actinomycetota > Actinomycetes > Mycobacteriales > Mycobacteriaceae > Nocardia > Nocardia kruczakiae. The sequence goes on along the minus strand of NZ_BDBL01000057.1, from coordinate 17,191 downwards.
AGGTAAAACGCACAGTTGTGTCACCCATCGGGCATGTACCTCCTCATCTGCCACACGAATATGGCGCACATCACACGACCTTCGTAGAGGGGTGTACTTGCTATCTGTATGAATCTGTGAAGTACGCGCGTCGAGCGTCGGCCTGCTCGAACGCGATGCCCTCCTGGACCCGTGAATGTTGTCGATTGGTCTGCTAACGCCGTCAGTAGCAGGGATGAAGTGTTTACGGCGTCAGCAGGGAACAGGTATCGTTTGCGCCGGAAATTGCGCGAAGTCTCGTGAAGTTCCTGTTGCTACCAGCGGAGACGTTGTATCCGCAGCCTTAGCTCGATTTTTTGTGAGGCAGGGTTAGGGGTTCGATTCCCCTAACCCCTACGAGCTCCAAATGAAGCGAAACGGTATCGAGAACGCACTGTTCGCCTACGTCGAGACATCTCACCAACACAAGATGTCAAGCGGCAGCTGAGTTCTGTGCCGCGCCGAATGCATGTGCGGGGTCGTAGGCCCTGCCCGTCTTGAGGCAGTGGTGGAGTTTGCCGAGCATGACGTTGAACAGTCTGCGCAGTGCCGCGGTGTGTCGGTCCCCGCGGTCGCGACGAACGCGGTAGAGCCTCTCCCAATCACGGTCGTGACGGACAGCGGCCAAGGCCCACACGTATCCGGCGGGGTTCCGCGCATCGTCGGCGCACGATCACCGCAGCCGGGTGCGATAGACGATCGTTCGAGTTGACCGGATATTCCTCGATCGAGAAGACCTGACGCTTTCGAACAAACAGTACGACGCTGTACTATCCTAGTAGTTTCAGTAAAAACTGAAACTACTAGACATGTAAGAGGGTCGGAGGCGATGAGCGAACCGGGTGCCGACAACGAACGGCTACTGGAGTGGGTCGAGCAGGTGGCGATGTTCTGCACGGCGGAGTACGGGGTGCCGCCGATCGCGGGCCGGATCCTGGGCTGGTTGATGATCTGCGATCCGGCGGAGCAGTCCGCCGAGCAGATCTGCGGGGTGATCAGTGCGAGCCGGGCGTCGCTGGCGACCAACATGCGAGTGCTGACCGATGCGGGTTTCATACGGCGCCGCTCGAGACCGGGTGAGCGCACGAACTATTACCGGATGGACGACGACGCGTGGGAAACCGTGGTGCGCCGCCGGGTGGCCTCCCTGGCCGCGTTCCGTGATGTCATCGCCACGGGAATCGACCTGTCGGGAACAGAGTCGGCCCGGTCCCGGCGGCTACGGGCCGCGCACGACGTTTACGACTGGATGGCCAAGCGACTCACCGACGAACCTCTGCCTTTCGGAAAGGACAGCAAGCGATGACCGAATCTGTAGTGCGCGGCCGGGCCGCGATAGTAGTTGGTGGCGGGATCGGCGGGCTCGCCGCGGCGATCGGGCTGCGGCGGGCCGGATGGTCGGTCACGGTACTGGAGCGACGTGCCGATATCGGCGAGGTCGGGGCTGGCTGGTCGTTCGCACCCAACGCCGTCCGCGCCGCGGATGCGCTGGGGATAGGCGAAGAATTCCGTGCTGTGTCGGTTCCGACACAGGCCGGTGCGACGCTGCGCACCCCCGACGGCCGCTATCTCATGCGATTCCGTCCAGGCCGTGATACAGCACTGGTGGCCAACCACCGCGCCGATCTCCACGGTGTACTGCATGCGAACCTTCCGGCCGAATGCGTAGTCCCCGCCGCGGAAGTCATCGGCGTCGAGCAATCCGACAGCGAGGCCACCGTCACCTACCGCACTGCGGAAGGATCGCGGAGAGCCACCGCCGATGTGGTCGTGGGAGCCGACGGTATCCGCAGCACGATCCGGCGGTCCGTCTTCCCGAAAGCGCCCGAACCGGTGTTTCAGCGCATTCTGTGCTGGCGGGGGGTCACCATGCCCGGCGTGGTGTGGCCGGTCGACGGATTCCAGACCTGGGGTCGCGGCGCACGGTTCGGGGCACACCCGCTGGCCGGGCAGCGCGTGTTCTGGTTCCTCGCCATCCGCTGCGACCAGCCCGGCATTCGATACGACGACGATCTCACCGAGATCGGCCGCCGCGTCGGCGACTGGCACGACCCAATCCCCGCCATGCTCGCCGCGACACCGCCGGAATCGCTTCTGCGCCACGATATTTACGACCTCGAGCCGCTCGAGTCGTACACCGATCGCCGGGTCGTGCTGCTCGGCGACGCCGCGCACGCGATGACTCCGTTCCTGGCTCAAGGTGCTTGTCAGGCGTTCGAGGACGCGTGCGTGCTCGCCGCGCAACTATCACGCGACACCGAAATCCCCAATGCCCTGGCTGGCTACGACCGGCTGCGCCGGCCCCGCAGCCAACGGGTGGAGCGCATGGCCCGCCAGGACCCGCGAATCAGCCTGTCCACCAACCCGTTCACCTACAGCCTCATGACCAGGCTGACCAGCCTGGCCGGCAGCGGTATCGGCGCCCGCAAGTCCGCCCACCTGTGGGACTGGACCCCACCCACCATCAACACACACCCCACCACGGTGAAAGGCGAATGACATGACTGTCGAGCACGTCATGTTCCGCAGTGACCAGGTCCGATGCGCCGGCGACCTCTATCTGCCGGACGAGACCGAGGATCCATCCCCCCTTCCCGCGGTCGTCATGGGTCACAGCGTGCACATGGTCAAGGAGGCACTGGCACCTCATGCGAACTATCTGGTCCGGGCCGGATATGCCGTACTGGCCGTCGACTACCGCACCATCGGATCCAGCGAAGGCACACCCTGGGGCCAGGTCTTTCCCGACCGTTACGTCGACGACGTCCGCAACGCTGTGTCCTATCTGGAAACACGTCCTGACATCGACCCGCGGCGGATCGGTGTGTGGGGCCACAGTCTCGGCGCGACCGTGGCCATCCAGGCAGCTGCGATCGACCGCAGGATCGCCTGCCTCGCTTGCCAGAACCCGAGCATGTTCAACGGCTGGCGAGCCTTGGAGAAGGCCCGCGGCCGCGCTGGTGTCAAGCCCTGCTCGACACGATCGACCGCGACCAGCAACAACGCTTTGGAACCGGCACCGGAATGCGCATCCCGCTGCTCGGTACCGGCGATCCCCACATCGTCGACTACCTGACCCTGGCCAAAGAAGCATTTCCCAGTTTCGACGACGAGGTGCAGGTGGAATCCCTGGCCCACATCCTCGCCTGGACGCCGGAAGTCTTCCTGACCCGAGTGGCGCCACGGCCGCTGCTGATGGTCACCGGAAGTGCAGACCTCACCCATGACATCGATGAAGTCCTCACCGCCTTCGCCGCTGCCCACCAACCCAAACAGCTCGAGATACTGCCCTACGACGAACGCGGCCTCACCATCGAGCCCGGCCTCGGCCAAGCCATGTCCATAGCCATCGACTGGTTCGATCACCACCTACGCACAGCAGCCACCATCACCACCTCCCCACCCGCCAGCCAAGTCCGATCCCAAGGCCTACGCACAGAATTCCGTTGACACGAACACAACAGCAGCACAACAGAACCCGAAAACAAGCTGCGCCTTGCTCCGATCAGGCACTCACCCTCGGCGGCCCGGTCTACACCCCTTCGCCGAGGGTGAGGCGGCTGCTCATATTGAGCTTGACCTCTCCGTAAGGCAGGACGTGCTCCCAGAACAGCGGGGTCACCCCACGCTTGTCGGCGGCGGTGACGAGGACGTCCCCGGTGTCAGGGTCGTCAATGAGACCTTGGATCATCAGGGTGTTGATATAGACGAGGGATGCCTGCACGATCCGCAGGCACTGCACGCTCAGCTCCTGCTCGTCGACGCGGTTGGACGACAATTCGCCGGTCTTGCCGTAGTAGATGACGCTGTTGGCCCGGTTCCAGGACTCGATGACGTTGAGCCCTTCCTCGATCTCCCGCTGAAGTTCTCGACTGCGCAGGTACCGGCACAGAAAGATCGTCTTCTGCGCCCGGCCCAGCTCGATCATCGCCTGATACGTCGGGTGGGCCGCGTTGGCCTTCACGAACCGCCGCAAGATCGCCTCCGTCGACGCGGTGCCGGTGCGGATCGCCGTCGCGTACTTCACCATCTGGTCGTACTGCTGCGCGATCAACTCCCACCGAATCGGGCGCGTCATCGCCGGCCCGAGACCTGGCCACAGCCCGGACTCACCGGCCGCAGGCCGGTACAGCTTGCACTTGTTGATCCGCTTGATCCGCGGCAACAGGTCGAACCCGAGAAGTTTCGTGATTCCGAACCCGATCTCGGACTGGCCGTGAGTGTCCACATAATTGGCTTCGACCTTCATCTCCGTGCCGTGGCGGACCGCGCCCTCCACCATCGCGTGAACTTCGCTGGCGGAGCAGTTGATTCGCTGGGAGTGGATGACCACCGAGCCCTTCTCCACGCTCCAGTAGATCAGCACGCCGCGCCCGCCGTAGCGGGAGTGCCACTCGGTGAAGATGTTTTGGTCCCACGACCGGAAATGCGCCGAGTCGCTGGCCACCGCGCGGTAGAGCCCCTCGCCCCACACGCTCGCGCGCCGGACCCGGAAGGTCGCGTTGGCGATCTCGATGGCGATCCGGTGCGCCGACTCCGGCGTCAGGTACCGGCGTCGCACGTAACGGATGTCCTCTTCGCTGTGGCCGTGGTCGCCACCGGCGACCGATCGGATTTCGGTGTTGGTGCCGTAAGCGTAGAGCCCCAGAAGGAGCCGTTCGGCAAGGACGTCTTCGGGCATGACGCCCCGGTCCGCGACGGAGGTGACCGATCTCAGGCAGCCGGTGCGCAGCACGGTTTCCTTGACGATGTCGATCAACGGCACCTGCCCCCACCTGGTGCGGATCGCCCTCTTCATCTTGCGCAGGTTCGTCGGCTCGGGCTGCTTGGGCACCGGCGTCAGCTTGATCGCGCCAGATTTTCGTTCCTTGATCTCCAACCAGTCGCGCTCGGGCAACGCGAGATGCAGGGCGTCGAGTTCGGCGCGCATCTCCACGCATCGCCGCGATGAACTCCGACCCGTCCAACGGTTTGCGCAGTGCCTCGTAATGAACGCGAACATCCGATCAGCCGCCTCGCCCGTCAGCCGGGAACTGACCCGCTCGAACATCAGCTCCTCGCCGAGACTCAACGCCGAACGGACGATCCGGTCCACCCTGCCACCAGTCGGCGGCTCGATCTTCTCCTCCCGGCATCGCGCCAACACATGGTCACGAACCGCATCGACACCCCGCTGAGCCTGCGTGATGTTGTCCACCAGCCACCTGGTCAAAGCCTCGGCGTCGGCGACGCTGCACTCACGAAAGCCCAGCGTCTGGCGGATCTGGGCTCGGTGAGCCTTGCTTGTGCGGCCGGTAAGTCGTAGAACGCGATCTCGGTCCGGTCGACTCCGATCTGCCGGGCCACGTACTCGACCGCGTCATCGTGGATCTCCGACCGGCCGCGCGGGAACCGGCCCTTCTCGGTGTAGAACCGCAGCATCAGCGCAAACCCGATTTTCGCTGCACCCCGCTTCGTGGCAACCAACTCCGGCTCCTTGCCGATCAGAGTCCACCGGTCGATCAGCTCATCCTGGTCAAGCTCCCTCATTACGCGCGAAAACTACACCGCGCCAACCCCTCTCGGCGGGGTTTCAGGAGCGTTCATGTACCAGGTGACACGATCGTTAACGGCACCCCGAGTCGGTGTCGGACCTCGCCCGGGATGGAGGGGCTGGGCGAGGGCGGAGCCGCTCGGGTGACGGTCCGCAGACACGGGAGCCGAACACCACATATCCGGCGATTGAGGAAGCTGGGGCACAGAGGGGATGCATGTGGCGCAGACCTCAGCTCCCGGTCGCAAACCTACCGTCATCGCGGGATCGGTGCAGCTTTTCACCCCGGATCTGCGCTGGAAGTTCCAGATCACGGGAAGGAAGCGGTGGTGAGCGCGGGGAATGGTCCAGGGTGCGGGACGTCGGCGGCGCCGACAGTGGTGATTGCGCGTGACAGGGGCTGCGAGTTGTCCGTCGTCAGCGTGGGATGCGGGAGTGGGCGGTGAGTAGCAGGTGGTCGAATTCATTGACCGTTTGCGGGCTTGCTTGGGGCAGGGTGGGCAGTTCGGCGATGAGTTGGGCGGCCAGGTCGCGGATTTTGGTGTTGGTTTCCTGGGAGCGCCAGGTCAGGACTTTGAAGGCCTGGTCGGCGTTGATGCGGTACATGCGCATCAGCACGCCTTTGGCCTGTTCGATGACGGCGCGGTGTTCGATGACGCCGGGCAGCGTGGTCGAGAGGGTGTCGCGCTGGTTTTCGGCGAGTGTGTCGGTCAGGTCGATGTAGAACCCCGCCGTGCCGACGACGGTTCCGGTGTCATCGAGGAGGCGGTCGGCCACCACCATCACCTGGTGGACCTCGCCGGCGGTGTCGATGAAGCGGTGCCGGCTGGAAAACGATTCTCCGAGGTCGAGTGAGCGGGCGATGCGTTGCGCGACGTCGTCGCGGTCGTCGGGGTGTTTGTGTGACAGCAGCAGCTCGGTGGTCGGCACCACGGAGCCGGGGGTGTAGCCATGCATCTGGTACACCTCCTCCGACCATTCCCAGCGGCGTGTGGCGAACCAGAACCGAAACGAGCCCACCGCCGGCGTGGCGTCGGCGGCAGCCGGTCGTTGTGGTGCGGGATTCTCGCCGCTGTCGAGGCTGTGTCTGTGCACGAGTGAATTATCCGGAATCCACTCTTTGTCGGGCGCGGCGGGGCTGAAATACCGTGCAGTCGGATTTCGTTATCGCGTAGTCCGTAATGGACGTTGGTGGGCGGTCGACCGCGGCGGCGAAGTCCGCGGACACTGCGGCGGGCAGGGGAGTTTTCGGTTCCTCTCCCGCGCGGCCGGTTCGCCGCGCGACTGGCTTGCCCGTAGGTGCGAGCGAGCGCGCCGGCTGCCCAGTTGAACCGGCGCGCTCTCGATCTCCGCATACACCCGGGCGGATGCGGTGACCTACCGACGCACTACCCGGCTGACGGCAGAAAAATCCCGCGCCTTCGCGGTCCGTCAACACCCGCGGCCGTTGACAGCGAAGAGCGACGAGGGCCTCGGCGGATTGGTCCGCCGGGACTGTCGTACTGACCGTGGCATGCTGCCATCGGCTCGTCGTCGCGAAACGGTCAGCAGGGCCGTCGGTTTCGTGGCTGTGAAGTTGCCGGATGTGGGTTTGCTCGCCCGGGGGGATGCGCTAAATTGCGGAGCGCCACAACATCACACGCTGTCGGGGCGGCGATCTCGCCGATGTTTTGGTGTGTGCCACGGGTTTCCGCGGGCCGGTAGCCCAACCGGCTTGTTGTGCCTTCGACTTCCTCATTGAGCCGGGGAATCGAGGGACCGGAAGGCCCGGTGCCGGCGAGGGAGCCCTGCCACTGGTCATCTCACGCCGGCACCGTGTCCAGCCGGGAAATCGCGGGCCACGCTACCACTTCCGCTGTGTCTTCGCCGTTGCCGCGCGTCCACCGATGTCATTCAGCCACACTCGACATCGAGGACCTGGCCTGTGGGCGGCACCTTCACGCAGTGTCGCCGCCGCAGGATCGTGCCCCATGACTCGCGCTCCGCCGACCATCCCGAAGGGCAGTATTTTCAAAGTCGTTCGGGAAGGTCTTTGTGGCAGCGACGTGGTCTACACGACCGCGGGGCGGCGGGCGGCGTTGGCGTCGATGGCTGTCACGATGTCGTCGAGCAGCGGGGCGGGCAGGTCGTGGCCCATCGCCGCGAACGGCAGATAGGTCGATCCGGGGACCGCCGCATGGGTCGCTTCGCCGCCGGCGATCGTGATGAGCGAATCCTCGGCGCCGTGAATGACCAGGGTCGGCACCTGGAGCCTGCGGAGGCTCTCGGTGCGGTCGGGGGCCATCAGGGCCGCCGACATTTGGCGGAATGGCCCGTCGGGGTGGCGACCGCGTGCACGGTCGTATGCCAGGGTCGCGATGGTGTGGCGGCGCTCGCGTTCGGTGTCGGCGTAGGTTTTCGAGCCGATGAGGGCATACAGGGCGGCGATCTGCTCGATCGCTGCCTCGCGGTCGGAGGGAAGCGGTTTGATCATCTCCTCGCGCACCTCGTTGCCGGGGGCCCCGATACTGGCGTGTGGCGTGCTCATGATCGAGCACAACGACCGTACCCGGGCGGGGTGCTGGATCGCGAGGAGCTGGGCGACCATTCCGCCGAGCGAAGCGCCGACGACGTGCGCCTTCTCGATCCCGAGGTGATCGAGCAGTTCGACGGTGTCGCTCGCGATCGCTTGCAAGAAGTACGGGCCCGGCGTGACCGTCCACTCGGTGAGACCGCTGTCGCGGTTGTCCGGGCGGATCACGCGGTAACCGCGTGCACCGAGGTTGTCGACGATTTCCTGGGGCCAATGAATCAACTGAGAGTTCAGACCCATGATCAGCAACAGCGGATCCCCCGCCGGGTCACCCTCGTCGCGGTAACACATGCTGACCTTGGACAGGTCGGCGAATCGGTCGATCGCATCGCTCATGACAAACCTCCCGGAGTTGTGGACGACCATGGCAAACGCAGAGCTTGCAGGACGAGCAGTACTCGGGTCTTCATGAATCGGAGAATCGCGATGGTCCACTTCGATGACCGGCAAACACCACCGCCTGTCCATGATTGCCTACACCGGGGTCGCCGCGCAACGGATAGAGCAACCGCAGTCGCCGCCATGGCGAAGAGATCGCGGCAGGAGATCTCATACAAAGGTGCGGCGACCTCGGCGGCCGCCTGCAAGCCCGGGCAGCAGTACATCACGGATACCGCCGCCGATGGTGACATTGTGACCGTACCGCTACGGGCAACGGCAACGGCCGAAAACGGTTGCGGCGCTGGGGTTCCGATAACGCGCCGCTACCGACGATCTGGTCCTGCCCCTCAGGACCGGCGAATCACCGATCCGGGCCCTGTCGGCAACGGCGGCCCGTGGCGGGCGCGGTGCGAAATATCGCGGAGGCCCTCTCGCGCTGGGTCACTGGGTAAGGGGCACCGGATCCTTCACGACGGCGAGCGACGCAACAGGGGAACCGGTGTGAGTCGCGGTGTCGGTGCTCGGCGACAGGATGTGGCTGGCGACTACGCCCCAGAAGGTGCGCTGGTCGATGATGTCGAAGTCCCAGTCCTCGACCAGGCGGTGCAGGGTGTCCACGATGGCGGGGATGTCGAAGTCGGTGGCTTGTGCGGCGCCGGTGGATTCGACGAGGCTGGTGACGTATTTGGTGGCGGTTTCCATCGTGAACATCTGTTCTCCAGATCTGCGCGGCGCGACCACGTGCATGGTTCGCGTCTGTGTGCCCCGACCTGGCGAGCAGACCGCACACTGGCCCGCTGCCGCGTTCCTGCCTCCAGCCACCGGCCACTGCCGCAGCTCGACGGTTGAAAGAAGGTCTGCGCCAATAGTTTTACCGCATCGTCTCCGTAGTTGGAAACACATGATGTCAAAAATGTGTTTTCGCCGCCGATGTGTGGATCGGCTCGGTTGTCATGGCCCGGATCGGCGGAACCGATCTCGCCGAGCAGCTGTGGTTGCCTCCAGGCGAGTTCGACTCGGCGGACGCGGTTTTGCGACGGAGATCGGACTACGACAGGTAGAAGTGGGAAACGTTGTCGGGCAGAGGAAGAGCGATACCGTGGGCGATCTCAACAATCAGGCGCCGCATCCGTCGATGGTTCCAGCGCGCAGGCCGAACGGTCACTCGCGCTGGACGGCGATCAATGAATCGGTCTTCCCGCACGAGCGGTCCGGTCTGGCGCGTCTCCGCCGGGCGCTGCCCGATGTCGATCCTTGGCGGGCGTGGTCGAACTTCAGCTTCGCCACCGCGCAGGGCGTCATGTACGAGGTAGATTTGCTGATCTCCGCGCCGAACGGCCTTTACGTGGTTGAGCTGAAATCCTGGCGTGGCGGCATCGAGGTGCGTGGCGGCACCTGGGCGCAGACCACCGAGGCTGGTGACGTGATCGAGCATGCCGACCCACTGCAGGTGACCGCGCATAAAAGCGCAGCCCTCGCGCGCCTGTTGCGCGCGGTGGGGGAGGACGTATACATCCGCGCGCTGGTCTGTCTGACCAATGACAGCGTGCGCGCGGTCGTGCCGGCGCCGGAGCGACGATACGTGGTGTCGGTGGAGGAGTTGATGAACAGGCTCGCACGACCTACCCATGATGCTCGTATACGAATGACCGCCGATCGAGTTGCACGCGTCGAAAAAGCGCTGGAATCAGTCGGGATCGCCCCGGCAACAACCCATCCCGGAGCGGACTGGTGAAGCGGGCACCTCGACCGTCTCTGAAACCCGTGTGAGCCGGGTTGCTGGTGGGGGGCAACCGTGAGGGGTGGCGAGCACGGCCCGGGCTTCGCCGCGCGCGTTCAGTTGTTCGGTATGGGGGACAGACTCGAGGCGACCGCTGTCGTAGCCGTCAGTCGCACCGTCATCGGGAACATCGTCGTTCCGCGCTGCTGTCGCTCGGTTTCCGCGGCGATGACCGAGATGACCCAGTCATGGAAGCAGATCGGCATCGTGTAGCTGGTCCCGTCGGTACAACGCAGCCACGGCGCACCGACACAACGCGTCCCGCTCACCCCGACCGCGGCGACCATCAGGACCTTCCCGTCGGCCCGTACCTCGCCGTCCGCCCACAGCGTGTGATCCCACAGATCGACGACGACCTCCATACCGGCCACAGTAGCTACTCGTTGCCCGACCCCTTCCGTACCAGCGTATTCGCCGTGCTACATCACAACTGCGAGCAGTGTCTGTTCAGGCCGGGTCACCAAACGCCCCTCACGCCGTCGCCGGTCCTCTGCACAGGCCGCGATGCCTCCGACTTCACTGGCTCAATCGTTGACTACGCGTCGCGGCCGGTTCTTACCTCATGCGATCGGATGGACAGAAGCGGCGGTCAGCTAGGGGAGGCGCCTGCCTCGGGAGACAGCCCATGCGAATGAGTATGGCGGCAGGCGAGTTGGTTGGCCGAGGCGTAGCGCAGACTTCGGACGTGCTCTCTACTGCATGGGTGACCGCTGGATCGTCGTCGCGTACCTCGATTCCGAGTTCGGTGCCGGTGGCGGGACACAGCGACTTCATGCACACCGGTGGCTGCCTCGATTCTTACTCGATCGACGCAGCCGGTCCGCGACGTTCACGAGAGCCGGGTGCGGTAAGTCAGCAGGATGCGGGGTGGTCACTAGGTGCCGCGGGCGCGGGCTTCGAGTGTGGGCGCTCGGCGATGCTTATGTCGTCGACGAAGACGTGCCCGCGACCATGTGCCCCCAGGCGCGGATTGTCAGGTCGTCCTCGATGTGCCACAGTCGTCGATTATGCGGGCCGGGTGCCGCTGATTGGCTAGTACACGCTTTCGGCGATGCCGCGAATGTCGTGTTCGAGACTGGTTCTGGCGGATCGATCGTTTCCCATTGCCGGGCCAGCAGGGAGGCCCGTTCGATCGCAGCCACCTCGGCGGTGCGCTCGTCGTCGGCGCGCAGGTCGACTCCGCCCAGCATTTCGGCGCCGAAGGCGGCGTGGGTAGGCCCGTCACGCACCCGCGCCGTGATCACCCGAGCATGCACGTTCAACGCGTAACCGCGGTCGTCGTGTCCGGGCCCGCAGCATGTGCAACGCTGCCGAAGTGCTCTCGTCCGTGTGGGCGCTTCCCGTCTTCTCGCCCGCCAGTGCCATCAACACAGATGTCACCGGTTCAGCGACACCGGCGGTGGCATCGCGATCGCGCTGCAGCAACGAGGCATATTGCTTGAACATCGGCGCGAACAGGTCTTCGGCCGCCTCACCCAGCGGCCTCATACACAGCCGCAGCAACAACGTATCGCCGAGATCGCGGGTGACCGACGGCCGGGAACGCATCGCCTCCGCCTCGGCCATCGTCACCGCGCCACGCCGCAAAACCTGTCAGCCTTTGCGTTTCGTTGATTTCCATAGTGGGCCATGCGTGAACTTGGCGACCTCACCGGCCCCGGCGCGTCCCGCACCCACTGACCAGCTACGCCATATCCGCCCGAAATTCGGCCGATACTACGGCCCCCCGGGCCGGAGGGTGGTTCGTGGTGACGGTCAGCGGTTGAGGTAGGCGGCCAGGCCACCGAGTTCCTCGCTGGCGATGAACACCGAACGGACGTTGAGGATGGCCTCTTCGACGTGGGGGATGCAGCCCCAGGCCGAGTCGCCCCAGGAATCGGCGACCTTCAGCTCGGCCGGCGCGGTGCACCCGGCAGTGCCGCCGAGCTGGCAGTGCTCAGGGGGCGGCGTGGTGGCCTGTACGGCAGCCGCGGCTCGCATCTGGGCGGCGAGCTCGGCGGCGGCAGCGGCGCGTTGCTCGGCATCGTCGCGCAACCGGCGTTCGGCGCGTACCGCCTTGATGGTGGCCAGACGCAGCTCCAGGTGCTGCGCGACCTGGTCGGCGAGATAGCCGAGCACGGTCCTCTGCACCTCGCTCAACTCCCGAGGCATGGCGTCGATTGCGGTAACGGTGCCGAGGTGGTGCCCGTCGGCGGTGACGATCGGGGCGGCGGCGTAGAACCGCAGCCCCAGCTCACCACGTACCAACGGATGATCGAGGGTGCGCGGATCCGTGACCGCGTCGTTGACCACGTACGTGCCCTCGGCGCAGAACGCCGACGCGCACAGTCCCGGTTCCGTGCCGACCTGCGCCACACCATCCAGCCCCTTGACCGCAGCGAACCAGACCCGGTCGGCGTCGACGATGCTGACCGTGGCGATCGGGGTGCCGCACACCGCTGCGGCGGTCGCCGCGATGGTGTCGAACTGGCCGTCGGTTGGAGCGTCGAGGATCTCGTAACGGCGTACCGCAGCTAGCCGGGCAGGGTCGGTGAGAGCGGCTCTGTCAGCAGTGATCGACACGGTGTGGTGCTCGCTTCCCATGGGGGTGTTCAGACCGGGGTAGAGAATACGTGGTTGCGGCGGTCATGGCGCATCCGCTGGCTGCCCTGGTGCGTCAGAACTGTCCGCTGACGGCTCGGTCCAGCGCATCCGCAGCTGCTCTGTGGGCGCGGCCTCGGGCCATGTAGTGGGGTTGGGGCATGGCCGGATCGACGTGCATCAAAACGTCGGCGGTGACTCGTGCCGACCGCGCGAATGCGCCGCGGCCGAACTCCTCGCGGACCTGAACCAGTTGCCTTGTGTGGTGCAATCGCAAGGTCAGCCGTGGTGGGAATTGTTGCGCAGAACGCCCGCGCAGCGGCTGGTTACCCCGCATTCGGCCGACTCCTGCGTTGTTGCCGCACCGATACCCGGCGGCAGACCACCGGGTATCGGTGCGTGAGGAGATTATCGAGGTTGTTCCGAGGATTACTCGACGGTGAGCACCACCGGCTACCGGGTGGACGATGTCAGGCGGAAGTCGAACAGCTCCTCGCGGTACCGTTCGCAGGCCACGTTGCCGGGGAGGTTGGCCTGATCGGCGATGTCGACAGCCTTGGTTGCGGGATTCCAGACGAAGTGGATCGCCCCAATCGCCAGATACTCGAAGGTCTGCTCGTCGCGGATGTAGAACGCTGTCGTCACCGGCGGCCCGTCATAGGGCATGGAACCGACCAATCTGAACACGGAATCGCCCGAGAGTGTCGTTACTTCACCGACCTCGTAGGAAACGACCTTCAGACTGTAGCGTCCTTCCGCGGCGCCTGTGTCGTCCCGCAGGCGCACACTGATGCCCTCGGTGCGACGGTCAACTACGCGGATGACCGCGTCGGGATAATCGGAAAGGTTGGGGCAATCCACCTTCCACGAGTTCCACCCCGCCACCAGGTTGAGCCGCCATACCTTCGCCATGCCTCCGAGGCGGAAGGACCGGAATCCGTTGGGCACCACCTCGCCGACCTTGAAGGTCTGCGTCTGCCCCGAGTAGTCGCGGTCTCGATAGAACGTGGCTTCGTCAGCGTTCATGTTTCCTCCATGCGACTCGCCCGGCCACAGCGCCAAACGAATCGCCCCGGGTGGCGACTCTGACGAGAGGAGCTCGTGCGTCGATGCTGCGAGCCCGAGATCCATTGGACCAGTGAAGATCTCGCCCCAACGCCGGTCCGAGTCTATCGGGTCTTCGGTGTCCCCCGCGGCCGATTGGCACACCGCGACAAAGTCGGCCTGCGGCTGCCGCGGTGTCCGAACGCGAGACTCCTCTTGGCTGTGGGTATTTCGGCGGCTGACATCAATCAGAGCGAGAGCTGCGCTCGCCGCTGTCGGTCCGCGTGGCGGATCTGAAATGCGTTCTCTCGGCGCATGGCCTGCCGTCGGTGGCCCCAGACCGGCAACACGGTGCTCCCACTACCAGCAGACGACACCTGACCTCGTCGCCCGAACCGGGCGCGAACACGCCGACCATCAGACCATCGCCCAAGGTGTGTTGACTACGAGGACACGAACGATTCGAAAGCACCGGCCTGCGCGGCCAGCATCGCCGCCGCGGCCGCACGCTCCGGAAAACCTGCGTCGGCCGGAGTGCGCAACAACACCAGCTGGTGATACACCGGCGCGGTAGCCGCGACAAGCAGTGCGCGCGTATCGGTTTCGGCCGGGATCTCACCGCGCTCGATCGCACGCTCCGCGACGATCTCGCACTGCGTGTAGCGGTCCTCCCACAGTTGCCGCAGTGCTCGCGCCGCGTCCTCCGAGCGGAAAGATACCGCGATCAGCGCCATCGCGATCGACGATTCCTCGGTGAACGACTCCTGGATCTCGCGGTTCAACTCCGCGAGATCACCGCACAGCGAACCGGTGTCGGGCGGATGCCAATCCAGATCGCTTGCGGCGGCGAACACATCGGCGATCAGGCCACCCACATCGCGCCAGCGGCGATACACGGTAGTGCGGTGCACGCCCGCGCGGGCAGCGACCGTATCGACGGTCAGTGCGTCGTAGCCGTTTTCGGTCAGTTCCGCCTCAACGGCCGCGAGGACCTGAGCGCGAATGCGGGCTGTACGGCCGCCGGGGCGTGAACGCGGCGCGACGGCGGCCTCTGTGACGGGGGCCATAAGACTCTCCGGTTGCTCAGCGGAACATCATGTGCAATCCTAACGCAACATCCGTCGCACTAGTGAGGTCGCCAATGCTCATTCGAAGCGTTCACCAGGCTCAGCGGTCGCCCCTGACCGTGTCGTCGCCGAATGCTTCGGAGGTAGTTCGTGCCCACTCAAATCACCGCGCTCGCGGTCAGCAAGTCCTTCAACGGCCGCACGGTTCTCGATGCGGTCACCTGTTCGCTCGGCGCGGGTGAACGCACCGGGATCATCGGGGAGAACGGGTCCGGTAAGAGCACGCTGCTGCGTCTGTTCGCCGGATGCGAGCAGCCCGATCAGGGCGAGATCGTCGTACACGCCGAGGGTGGCATCGGCTACCTCGCTCAGGACGAGCAACTCCCCGCGCACCTGAGCGTCCAGCACATCATCGACCGATCGTTGCACGAGCTGCGCCGGATCGAAGATCGAATGCGCTGTCTCGAAGAGCGGATGTCCACCAGCGACGAGTCCTGCCTGTCCGAATATGCCGAACTGGCAACGATTTTCGAGCTGCGCGGCGGTTACGACGCCGATGCCCGGGTGGAGCGAGCCCTGCACGGACTCGGGCTGGGAGTGGTTCGGCGCGATCGAGTGGTCGGCGGACTGTCCGGCGGGGAGCAGGTCCGCCTGCGTATGGCAGCCCTGCTCGCCGCGGCGCCCGAGGTGCTACTGCTGGACGAGCCGACCAACCACCTCGACGACGAGGCGCTGACCTGGTTGGAGGAGCATCTGCGGACTCGGCGCGGTACCACGGTCACCGTCTCCCACGACCGCACCTTCCTGGAGCGGGTAGCAACCACGCTGCTCGAAGTGGATTCCGATCGCCGATGCGTCGTGCGCCACGGCAACGGATACCGCGGCTACCTCGCCGAACGCGAGGCGACGCGGCAACGCTGGGTACAGGCCCATCTGCGCTGGGAGAACGAGGCCGGCCAACTGCGGGAAACCGTCGCCACCACGGCACGGCGGGTCGCACCGGGGCGCCCGATGACCGACAACAACAAGATGGCCTACGACCGGGCGGGCGGCCGGGTGCAGCAGTCGCTCGCGGGCCGGGTCCGCAATGCCGAGGAACGCCTGCGGCGGCTACTGGCCGACCCGGTACCGCCGCCCCCGGAACCGTTGCGGTTCAGGGCGGTTCCCCCGGCAGGACGCGCGCAGGGGATCGTCCTGGATGCTACCGATGTCGCGGTGCACGGCAGGCTCGAACCCGCGAGTGTGCGGGTGTCCGCGGGAGAACGGCTGCTGATCACCGGCCCGAACGGCGCTGGCAAGTCCACCCTGTTACGGGTACTGACCGGTGAGCTCACGCCCGACTGCGGCATCGTGATCCGGCGCGGCCGAGTCGGTTATCTCGCTCAAGAACCGCGTCCCCCGGTGCCCGGTCAGACCTTGCTGTCTGCCTTCGCTCAGGGCCGTTCGGGGCCGCCCGGCGATCACACCGAACGGCTGTTGTCACTGGGCCTGTTCACCCGCGCCCAGCTCACGAACCGGGTGGAGAATCTGTCCACCGGGCAGCGGCAGCGGCTCGAACTGGCACGACTGGTCAGCGAACCATCGGAGCTACTGCTCCTGGACGAGCCCACCAACCACCTCTCGCCCGGACTCGTCGAAGAGCTGGAAGCCGCCCTGGCCGACTATCGAGGTGCGCTGGTCGTGGTCAGCCACGATCGCCGGCTCCGAGACCGCTGGCGTGGCGCCCGGCTCGATATGCGCACACCGGCCTCGGCCTGATTTTCGATCATCGACCACCACCTTCGATCACCAACTCACAGAACGGATTCCGCATGCCCGACCAACTCCCCGTCACGGACCCCACCACGCTGCATCCGATGCCGGGACAGCCGCGAGTCGTCCTGCTGAAACCCCTCGTCACCTCGCCGCTGATCGAGGTCGGCGAATACTCCTACTACGACGATCCGGATGACCCCACCACGTTCGAAACCCGCAACGTCCTGTACCACTACGGTCCGGAGAAGCTGATCATCGGCAAGTTCTGCGCTCTGGCCACCGGCGTGCGGTTCATCATGAACGGCGCCAACCATCGCATGGACGGGCCCTCGACCTTTCCTTTCCCCACCATGGGTGGCGCGTGGTCGCGGCACGTCGATCTCCTCATGGAGCTGCCCAACCGCGGCGACACGCTGGTCGGCAACGACGTCTGGATCGGCTACGGCGCGACGGTGCTGCCC
>NZ_BDBL01000056.1 GCF_001612965.1 Nocardia kruczakiae NBRC 101016 | reverse complement strand
CGGGCGGTGGCCCCGCCGGGGGTCCGTCCGGTCCGCTGGGCACCACCCCGCCGTCCGGTGTGGTACCTCCGGGTGGTCCGGCCGGCCCGCCGTCCGGTTTCGGGCCCGACGAGCGCGGGCAGGGACCGAACGGCACCACCGCCGCCGGGGATCTGCCGCCGGTTCCGGTGCCGACCCCGTTCGCGGCCGCCGTCGCCAAGGCCAAGGACGCCGAGGCCGAACCTGCCTACGTTGTCGGCGACGCCGTGGACAACGATCTGCTGATCGCCCGCACCCTGCTGGGTGCGGTGCTGGCGGCGGTGGATTCGTCCGTGCTGGGCCTGCACTGGGCCGTGGCGGTCCTGCGAGGCCCCGCCGGCGCCGGCGTGTTCATCACCTCCAACGAGGGCCGCGGCTGGTTCCCGGCCGGGCTGTATCTGCCGCGCGAGGTGTCCTCACCGTGGATCTGGGACGACGTGCTCGCCGACGGTTCCGGCGACCCCGCATCGCCGTGGGAAGGCGTCTCGGATCCGGCGCGGGTGCTGGCGGAATTCGGTCTGGCCTGGGGCCGCAAGGCCGGTGCGGAGCTGACCGCGCTGGTCTCGTCCGGATCGATCGACCACGGACTGCGGCAGCGGTTCCCGAGTGTGGCCATGCAGGATCTGGTCGGCCCCTCCTACGACGTCGATTTGCGTGTGTTCACCCCCGACACCGCCGACCGGCTGGCCCTCGCCGGATCCGTCGAGGCCCTGGAACACGTTGCGGCCGTTCCGGATGCGCAGATCCGCGCGCACTGTGAGGAACTGGCCGCCGAGGCCCACCGGTTGGTCGCCGGCAGCGCTCCCGGCGGGCCCGACGCGGCGCAGTCGCGCGGCATCCGGGACCGGATCCTGTCCGCGCTCGGGTCCGGCCGCCCGATCCCGGCCTCGTGGTGGGAAGAACTACGCGATGCCGACGATCTGCTCACCGCGGCCATGCTGCCGCACCGGGTCGACGTCGGACGGGTCGACGTCGGCGAATTGCGGGTCGACGACGAGGCCGCGGCGTTGCGCGCCCTCGTGTTCGAACGTCGCTGCAACGAACTGGTTCTGCTGCTGGCCGGCGAGGCCTCGCGCCAGCAGTTGCGCGACGCGGTCTATGCCCACGAGCAGATCGTGAAGCATCCGCGCTTCGTCCCCGCCCCGGCCGCGGTGTCCACCGGTGTGGACGAGCGGGTTTCGCGCCCCGCGGCCGCGTCGAGCGGTCCGGTCGCCGCCCCCGCCGCCCAGGTCGCGCCTTCCACGATATCGGCACCGCCGACGGCGGGCGGACCGCCGCCCGGTGCGGTCTCGGCTCCGGACACAGCCGCACCCGATGTGACCGGACGCCCCTGAAAAAGGCGGTGCCGGTGGACGTTTCGCTCGTCCACCGGCACCGCTCGGGTAACTCGCCCGGCCCGATCGCGCGTTACGGCGCGACTTCGCTCGCGTTCTCCGGCTCCTGCGGTGTCGCGGCATTCGGATCGGGCGCGGCGGTCGGTGGTTTCGTCCGATCCTTGGCCGACGCACCGGTGGCCGGGGCCGTGATCGGCGGCGGGGTACCGGGAGTCTGGCCGGTGGGGCCCGCCAGCTGAGTGGGCGCGGCGGTGCCCGGCGCCGCGGCGCCTGGGGCGAGAGCGGTCGGCGCGCCGTTGGGTGCCACGGCAGCGGGAGCGGCGGCCGGTCCGGCGGCGTTCGGCACGGCCGCGTTCGGGTCCGTGGCCGCCGGTGCCGCACCGGTGCCGGGGGTGACCTCGCCGTTCGAATGGAGTTCGGCCTCTTTGTCTTTCTGGTTCTTCTGCATCGCCTGGGTGACCAGCGGCGCCGCCACCATCGCTCCCATCGGGAGGATCATCGCGGCCATGGGCAGCAGTTGGCCGAGGATGTCCCCGAGACCGCCACCCCCGCCCGACGCCGAGCTACCACCCGAGGCGGAACCGCTGGAAGAACTGCTGCCGGTGCCGGAACCGGACCCCGAGCCGCTGCTGGTGCCCGCCCGGGACTGATTGTCGGCGTAGACCGCGTCGACGAGGCGGTAGACCTGTGCCACCGCCGCGCTGATCTGTTGCATGAGGGCGGCCTGCTGGGCGGTGGTCGCCTTCGCGGGCACCGCCTTCACCACGGCCTGCAGTTCGGCGACGATGTTCTTGATACTGGCGAGTGTCTCGTCCTTGCTGGCGGCCACCAGGACCGAGGTTCGCGCGATCTGCTGGTCGTATTCGAGCAGTGAGGTCTGCCGCGCGTTCACCGCGGCCATGGCCTGCCGGTAGCCGACGGTGGTGTCACTCTTCCCCAGATTGGTGAACACCACCGGCTTCAGCAGACTGGCCACCTCCGGCGGTGGCACGGGCATGCCGCGACCGAGCAGGTCGACCGCGGTCTGGATCGCCGTACGGGCCAGGGCGACAATGGCTTTGACCGCCGGTTTCGCACCCGGGGGCGGGTCGAGTTCGACGGTCCAGTAGTGCTTCTCCGGATTGGCCGGCGGGGGAGTGGTGGGCGCCGGTTTGGTCGGGTCCGGTTTGGTGGGGTCGGGTTTCGTCGGGTCGGGCTTGGTGGGGTCGGGCTTGGTGGGGTCCGGTTTGGTGGGGTCGGGCTTGGTCGGTCCCGGTTTGCCCGGCCCCGGTTTGGTGGGCCCGCCCGGCTCGTGCGGGCCGCCGGGTGGTGGGCCGGCGGATCCGGGTGTGGCCGGCGGTCCCGCGCCGGGCGTCTGCGGGGCATTGATCACGCGCGTGTCGGTCTGCGGTCCGCCGGCCGGAAACTGCGGCCCGGCAAAGGCATTCGCCCCCAGCGGGCCGGAGCCGGTGACGCCGTTACTGCCCGCCACGGGCAGTCCGGTCGCGGGTGTGACGCCGTCCTGCAACAGCTTCGGCAGGCCGATAGTTTCGGTTCCAGCCGTGTTCTCCGGCATGCCGCTGCACCGCCTCCCTCGAGTTCGTCCTCATTGTCGGCCCTTCCCGCAAATGGGAAGTCATGCGGTTTCCGCATCGCGGCGACGGTGCCGCATAGTCGTGGACGACTTCGGGTACGCGAAGTTCCGCGAGTTTCGCTGGTCCTGGGGCAGCCGGGCCGAATCGGGAGGCGTTCGATGCGCAGCGATGGCGAGGCGGTCGAATGTCGCCACAACTGACCGTCGGACTCGACAGCGTCCTGAATTCCCTGCTGAAGCTCTACGGTACCGGCAGTCCCGCCGTGCAGGCGGCGCCGTCCTCGGCGGCCCCGTCGAATTCCGCCATCGACCTGCGTACCGGGGCGTTGATGGCGGGCTATCACGAAACCGCCGGGATGCACGCCTCGGTCGCCGGGGCGCATGCCGAACGAGATGCGGTGGTGCACAAGGCGGTCACCGCTGCCGGCGACGGAACGATCAAGGGCCGCAGTGTGGTCAACGGTCAGATCGCCGATCTGCAGACGCGGCTGCGTGCCATCGCGGCCGTGGGCGACACCCGCTTCAGCGGCCCGGCTCTGCTCGACGCCGCACACACCGCGGTGACGAATGCGGCCCGCCAGGTCGACACCGACCTCGCCGAGGCGCATCGGCACGCGGCGCAGATCGTGCCGCCCGCGACGCCGAAAACCGTTCGGGGGCGGCTCACCTCGAATCCGGGCCGGCGCCGCCCGCGCCGGCCGCGGCCGCGGACCACGTCGGTGGCGCGGACGGCCCGGGCATTGCCGGCGATGCACCGGCCGGTCCCGTCGGACGGTACGGCGGGCGGTAAGGCGGTGAGTGCGGCGAGCGCGTATCTGGGTCTTCCCTACGTGTGGGGCGGCGGTGGGGCCGGGGGTCCGAGCGGGGGCGGATTCGACTGTTCCGGGCTCACCCAGTACGCGATCGCCGAGGCGACCGATGGCAAGGTCGTCCTGCCGCGCACCACCTACGAGCAGATCTACAGTGGCGTGCGTATTCCGCCGCAGGATGTGCGGCCGGGGGATCTGGTCTTCCCGGCCGGGTCGTTCAGCGCGCGCGGACCCGAACACGTGCAGCTGGCCGCGGGCAACGGCATGGTCATCGAGGCGCCCTATTCGGGCTCGACGGTCAAATGGTCGCGCATGCCCAGTGAGGCCGTCGTGGTGCGGGTGATGTGATGGTCTGTGTCGTGTGCTGATTCGGAACGAGTGCCCGTGGCCGGATCGCGGTGTGCGAGCACTCGTTCCGAAGCGCGGATCGTCAGGATGAGGACTGCCGATCCACACGAATAACCATACCGTCGAATAACGGTACATTCAATAGCGGCCCACCGTGTTGGTTAGTGGCCGTTCCCTGTTCACGCAGGTCGCGCCCTGGTGGGCCGGGCATCCGAGCGTGCGATTCCGCATATTCCCATGGCTGGGAAATGGCGATCTTCGCCCGGGTCGGGGACTGTCTATGGTTCGGGCAGGCGAGAGCGTCGAAAGGGATGTCCAGGTGTCAGCGGCCGAGGACGCGTTCTATACGGGTGTTCAATCTCTGGGATTGGTCGCCGGGGGCGTGCGCAACGAACAACAAGCGATGGCGGCCTTTCGCGCCGCGACCGATCTGGATCCGGATATGTGCGACGCCTGGATGGGTCGCGCCATGGCCGGCGACATCACCTCCGAGGTGATCTACGGCGCCTATCGATCGGTCCACAACCTCTATCGGGATCAACAGCGCGCCGGTCTGGTCGACCGGTCGCTGTGGTGTCAGGTCGAAATCGGCATGTACGGCCTGCGAGTGGCGATGGCCGACCGCGATCAGATCGCGATCGCGCAGGCGTGCTCCTATGCCGACGGCGGGGAATGGCAGGAAGCGGCCGCCATACTCGATCAGGTGCCCAGCGACGACGTCGCCGACTTCGTGCGGATGTCGCTGTTCTTCCGGACCAAGCGCTGGTCCGACGTGCTGGCCGCCCGCACCGCCAAACCGGTCATCGAGGACGGCCTGCTCGACATCGCGGCCGAGTTGATGGCGGCGCAGGCGCTGGCGCATCTGGGCCGTCTCGGCGAGGCGATGCCGCGCGCGCAACGCATCGTGGAGGACAGCTCCTCGGGCAACCTCTCCTATATCTGGGCCGATGCGCACTTCCTGCTGGGAATGCTGTACCGGCACAACGGCGATCACGAGAATGCCGATCGAATTCTCAAGGGGCTGCAGGGATCCGGGCTGTGGTCCGAGCGCGAGGAGTGGCAGCGCGCGGTTCGCGACAAGACCTACCGGCTGGAGGTGACCACTCCGGATCTGCTCGCCTCGCGCACCGACCTGTGGGATCCCACCACCGGCGACGATCCCGCCGAAGCGGCGGCGGCGTCGGCGAAACAGGAACGCGAAGCGCTGCTGTCGGAGGCCTCGGACCTGCTGCAGGCCCAGATCGGCATGGATTCGGTCAAGGAACAGGTCGACCGGCTCAAGTCCGGCGTGCTGATGGATCAGGTCCGGGCCAAGCGCGGGCTGGCGGTGGAATCCAAATCGCAGCACCTGATCTTCTCCGGACCGCCCGGTACCGGTAAGACGACGATCGCCCGCGTCATCGCGAAGATCTTCGCGGGCCTGGGCGTGGTCGAGAATCCGGAAGTGATCGAGGTGTCGCGCAACGACATGGTCGGCACCCACCTCGGCCATACCGCACCCAAGACCAACGCCCTGATCGATTCCGCGCTCGGCGGTGTGCTGTTCATCGACGAGGCCTACACCCTGATCCAGGAGGGCCTGTCCGGCGGTGACGCCTTCGGTAAGGAAGCCGTCGACACCCTGCTGGCGCGGATGGAGAACGATCGCGACAAGCTGGTGGTGGTGATCGCCGGATACGAGGATCAGATCGACCGGTTCCTGGCCTCCAACGACGGTCTCGCCTCGCGCTTCACCAAACGCATCCGCTTCTCCAGCTACGGTGGCGACGAACTGGTCCAGATCGCCGATCACATTGCGCGCAAGAAGGATTCGCTGCTGTCCGAACAGGCGCGCGAGGTGCTGCGGGAACGCTGCGATCAGCTCGCCTCGCAGACCAAGAACGGACGCCGGTTGATCGATCTGGCCGGCAACGGCCGGTTCATCCGCAATGTCGTCGAGGCCGCCGAGGCCGAACGCGACTACCGCTTCACCCGCGAGAACGTCGATATCGCCGCACTCACCAACGAGGAATTGATGACGATCGACGCCTTCGACATCGCCGCCGCGCTGTCGGGTTTGGCGCCGGCCGCGACCAGCTGACGCCATGGCGCGATTCCGGGTGGTGACCAAGCACCAGATATCGGGGTGGCGGTTCCTGCTGCGCCGGATCGAGCACGCGCTGGTGCGGCGCGAGGTCTCCATGATCGACGATCCGCAGCGCGGCCGATCCACCGCGCTCTCGATCGGAATCGCGCTGGCCTGTGTCGTCGTCGCCGGCGCCGCGGTGATGGCGTTCTTCAAGCCCGCCAAACAGGTCGGCAATGCCGACATCGTCGCCGACAAGAACACCGGCGCGCTCTACGTCAAGGTCGGCGGGCGGCTGCATCCGGCGCTGAATCTGACCTCGGCGCGGCTGATCAGCGGTAAGGCGGCCAACCCCGTGCCGGTCTCCCAGCAGGAGCTGGACAAGTATCCGCGCGGCCCGTGGGTGGGAATTCCGGGCGCTCCCGACAGCATCGTCGGCAGCACCGACACCGACTCCTCGTGGACGGTGTGCGACACCACCCGCACCGGCGCGGACGCGCCGATCGACCGGACCACCGGCCTGCCCACGACCGCCGGTTCCGCGGTGGTCACCACCGCCATCGGCGGCCCGCTGACCGTGGACGAGGAGACCACCCACGCACTGTCCGGTGATCAGGCGCGACTGCTGCGCAACGGTTCGATCACCTGGCTGGTCTACGACGACCGCGACAAGGGGGTGGTGCGCGCGGCGATCGATCTGCGCGACTCCGCGGTCACCCTGGCCCTCGGTATCGACGCCACCATGCCGATTCCGCAGGCCTCGCGCGGGCTGATCGAGGCGATACCCGAGATGCCTCCGCTGCGAGTGCCCGACGTACCCGGCGCGGGCGGGGTCACCACGCTCTCGTCGGGCCTGTCGGTTCCCGTCGGATCGGTGCTGAGCGTGTCGAGCCCCGACCGCCCCTCGTCCTACTATCTGGCCTCGCAGTCGGGCCTGGTGCAGATCAGCGCGGTGCTGGCGGCCGTCGTCCGCAACGCCGATTCGCACGGCACGGCCACCACCATGGCGGTCGGCCCGGACGTGGTCGCCGCGAATCTGCGACCCGGAACCTGGCCCGGCACAGAGGATTACCCGGCGCGCGCCGTCCAGGTCGTCGACGCGAACCGCTACGGCGTGACCTGCTATCACTGGTCGCGCGGTGGCCGTGATCCGAATGCGAGCACCCGAGTGCTGTACGGGCGACGGCTCCCGCTGACCGCCGAACAGCAGAGCCGGATCGTCGGCCTGGTCACCGCGCCGGCTTCGCACGGGGCCACCGCCGACACCGCGTATCTGCCCGGCGGCACGGGCCGGTTCGTCCAGGTCACCGGCGCCGATCCGGCCTCGCCGCTGCGGGAGTCGCTGTACTGGATCTCCGACAGCGGCGTGCGCTACGGCATCGATGTGGCTCCGGGCGCCATCGGCGATCAGACCCTGGCCGCGCTCGGCCTGCGGGCGCCACTGCCCGCACCGTGGAGTGTGGTGTCGCTGTTCGCGGTCGGCCCGGTTCTGTCCCAGCGCGACGCCCGCGTCCAGCACGACGGAATTCCGTCCGACAAGTCCGCGGTCGGTCTGCCCCAGCAGTCGGAAGGTGGGGGTCCATGACCAGCACACGCCGCTTCGTCCGCCCGGCCCGCGCCGAACGCGGGCCGAAGGCGCCGGCGGTCACGGAGTTGCGGTTGCAGCCGCCCACCGAATTGCCCAAACCTGTTCCGCCGTCCCGGATTCGGATGATCATGCCGGTCGTCATGGTCGCCGGTATGGGCGGGATGATGGTGATGATGTTCCGCAGCGGTGGCGGAGCCGTCAACCCGATGATGATGTTCTTCCCCGTCATGATGCTGGTGTCGATGTTCGGCATGATCGGTGGCGGCATGGGCGGCAACGGTTCCGGCGGCGCCGCCTCGCTCAACGAGGAACGCAAGGATTATCTGCGGTCGATCGGCGAGAACCGCAAGACGGTACACACCGCCGAAGCCGAGCTCTACACCTATCTGCGCCACACCCACCCCGGCCCGGCGGAGATCGCCCGCCTGGTCGGCGGTAAGCGGATGTGGGAGGTGCAGGTGGCCAGCCCGCAGTTCCTGCGGGTGCGAATCGGCCGGGGGCGCATCGCGAATCAGGTCCGGGTGATCGTGCCCGAGGCCGCCCCGACCTCCGATCTCGATCCCGTCGGCGTCGTCGAGGTCACGCGGTTCGCCAAGGCGTACTCGACCGTGGGCGGTATGCCGGTCGCGATCAATCTGCTCTCGGCGCCGCAGGTGGGATTCGACGGCGATCAGGACGCGGTGGCCGGGCTCGTGCGCGCGATGATCGCGGAGATCGCGGTGCTGCACGGGCCGGACCAGGTGGCCATCGCCGCCGTGCTGGCCGATCCCGACGCCCCGCAGTGGGCCTGGCTCAAATGGCTTCCGCACACCCAGCATCCGAGTGAGACCGATGCCATCGGCTCCAGCCGGATGGTCTATCGCACGGTCGCCGAACTGCGGTCGAAGGTCCTCGCCGGACTCAACCGCGGCCCCTTCTCGGCCAACAGTCAACCCACCCTGGATCGCACGCACTACATCCTGCTCGTCGACATCAGCGGCCCGGCCAGCGAACGCGACGTCTCGGGCGTGGACGGCTGCACCTGGGTGCGCTTGGGCAGCACCGAGCAGAGTCTGCCGCGCGCACTGAAATTCACCGTCTCCCAGGATCGCGAACTGCACGAGGTGACCGCGCGCGGGCTGCGCCGGGTGGGTGTCGCCGACACCATCTCGGTCCCGGCGATGACGGCCCTGGCCCGCGGCCTGTCACCGTTCCGGCTGTCCACGGTGGTGGAGGCGGTGGTCGCCGAACAGGCCGGGACCGGGACGTCGTGGGAGGAGATGGTCGGGGTCGTCGATCCCGGTGCGATCCGCGCGGACCGGCAGTGGCCGCGCCGCCGCGACATCGACCGGGCCCGGCTCAACATCCCGTTCGGCCACGACCCCGCCGGACAGGTGGTCTACCTCGACATCAAGGAATCGGCCGAGGAGGGCATGGGCCCGCACGGCATGTGCATCGGCGCCACCGGCTCCGGAAAATCGGAATTCCTTCGGACCCTGGTGCTTTCGGCCGTCGCGACCCACTCACCGGATGTGCTGAACCTGCTGCTGGTCGACTTCAAGGGTGGTGCGACCTTCCTCGGCTTCGACCGCCTGCACCACGTGACGGCGGTCGTCACCAACATGGAGGAAGAAGCCGATCTCGTCACCCGTATGGAGGACGTGATCAACGGCGAGATGGCGCGCCGGCAGCGAGTCCTGCGCGACGCGGGCAACTTCGCCAACGTCGCCGACTACGAGCGTGCGCGCGAACAGGGCGCGCAACTGGCGCCGCTGCCCACCCTGCTGATCATCCTCGACGAGTTCGCCGAACTGCTCGAACAGCATCCGAACTTCGCGAAACTGTTCGTCGCCATCGGCCGGCTGGGCCGCTCGCTGCGCATCCATCTGCTGCTCGCCTCGCAGAAGGTGCCCGCCAACCGGATGGGTGAGCTCGAGGCCCATTTGTCCTACCGAATCGCGTTGCGCACCAACCAGACCAGCGATTCCCGCGACGCCATCGGCACCGCCGACGCCTACCACCTGCCCAAGAAGCCGGGTTCGGGATATCTGCGGGTCGGCGCGGGCGATCTGCAGCGTTTCCAGGCCGCGTATGTGGGCTCGCCCTATATCCCCCCCGCGCAGGCGGCCTCCCCGGCCGATGCGCAGCGGGCTCGGCGCCCCGGCGGCGGATACAAACCGCCGCAACGGTTCACCACCGCCCATGTCGTGGCCGCCCGCCCGGAACCGGTCGTGGAGCCGCGGCTCGTCCTGCCCGAATCCGAGGACGAGAACGACGCGGTGACGCTGATGGAGACCGTGCTCGCGCAGCTGGCCGGGCACGGGCGTCCCGCACACAAGATGTGGTTGCCGCCGCTGGGGGTGCCGCCGACCCTGGAACGCCTGGTGACCGCCGTTCAGCCCGGGCAACTGCAGATTCCGCTGGCGATCGTGGACAAGCCGCGTCAGCAGCGTCAGGACGTGTGGACGGTGGACCTGTCGGCCGCGGGCGGTCACCTCGCCGTGGTCGGTGGACCGCAGTCGGGCAAATCGACCGCGCTGCAAACCCTGGTGATCGCGACCGCGCTGACCCACAGCCCCGAACAGGTGCAGTTCTACTGCCTGGACTTCTCCGGCGGTCTGTCCGGTCTGCGCGGGGTGCCGCATGTGGGATCGGTGGCCTCGGCGCGGGAAGGGGACCGGATCCGGCGAACCTTCGCGTTGATCACCAATCTGATCGCGCACCGGCAGACGTTGTTCAGCGAGCTGGGAATCGACAGCATGCGTGAATTCCGCCGCCGGCGTCAGTCCCCGGCGGAATCGGCGGAGTTGACCGCGCGCGGTGACGCCCACGGTGACGTCTTCTTCGTCATCGACGGGTGGGATATCGGATTCTCGGTCAACGGGCCGTATTTCGACGAATATCTGCCCGTGATGGAAACCATTGCGCTGCAAGGCCTCAACTACGGAATCCATCTGGTGGTCAGCAGTTCGCGATGGGCGGCCATCCGGCCGAATGTCAAAGATCTGCTGCAGACCCGGCTGGAATTGCGGCTCGGCGATCTCACCGACACCGTCTTCAACAATCACCGCGCGGTGGTCGCCTCCATTCCGCCCGACCGTCCCGGCCGCGGCATTTCGGCCGACGGCCTGCACATGCTGACCGCACTGCCCCGCATCGACGGTTCCGGCGACGCGGAAACCGCGGCGCAGGGTATGAGCGCGGCGATCGCGGAATTGGAGCGGCGGTTCGAGGGCCGCCGCGCGCCCGCGGTCAAGTTGCTGCCGGCCCAGATCACCATGGCCGAGATCGTCACGGGGCGGCAGGCGCCGCAGACCCTCGCGCAACGACTGCAGCTGCCGTTCGGGGTCCGGGAATCCGATCTGAGCCCCGCCACAGTCGATTTCGGGACTTCCACCCATTTCGCTGTCATCGGCTCGCCGGGCTGCGGCAAGTCGACGGTACTGGCCGCGCTGCTGGAATCGATTCGAACCCAGTTCACCCCCGCCCAGGCGGTGGTGGTTCTGGTCGATTACCGGCGCCAGCATATGGAGGCGATTCCGGACGAGCAGCTGATCGGTTATCTGACCAGCGAGCGCGATCTCATCGACAGCCTGCCCGGCTTCGCTCAGACGATGCGTGCCCGGCGCCCACCGGACAACGTCACTCCCCAGCAGTTGCGGGAACGTTCGTGGTGGAACGGCCCCGAGGTTTTCGTGGTGGTCGACGACTATCACATGGTCTCGGCGCGCGGCGGGCTCAATCCGCTGGATCCGTTGAAGGACCTCATCGTCGACGGCCGCGACACCGGATTCCATCTCATCGTCGCGCGCAATATCGCACAGGCCGATATGGCCCTGTACGACAACGTTCTCGGCCAGATCAAGAATCTGAACAGCTCCGGATTCATCATGGACGGTTCGAAACTCGACGGCATGCTGATCGGTGATGTGAAGGCGACCAAACAACCGGTGGGCCGGGGCATCTTCGTCGAGCCGCTGCAGTCGCGCCGGGATCTGGTCCAGGCCGCATGGGTGCCACGGCCGGAATAGACCGGAAGATGTGGCCTATCCCGCACAACATTCCCAAGGGCGGGAATGCCATAGCGTTCTTTCTGTAACCGCTCACACCAGAGTCGGCGGCACTCGTTAGGAGACCTCCATGTATCTCCAGTTCAGTCCGGAAGTCATCGCGGCTGTGTACACCACCAATACCGCGACCGCCTCGACGTTGGCCGAACTCATGCGCCTGGCATCGGTGGCCAGTGAACCGATCCCGGCCGGTGCGGACCCGGTCAGCGTCGGCCTGTCGGCGGCCTTCAAGAGCTACAAGTCCGGCTACTACAACATCACCGACAACGGCATCTCGAAGTTCCACGAGGGCAACGGAAAACTGCCCGAGTCGATCCACAGATACGAATTCGGCGATTCGGCGGGCGGGGCCCGGGTCAAGTCGGCCGAGCCCGGCATCGTCTACATCTGACCCACCCTTCGGGAGTTCGCGATGGACGCAGTGACCGGCGCGGCCGCCGGACTCGGCCAGGTCGCCGGTGATGTGAAGGCAAGTGCGGAGGCCGCGGCCTCGCTGGCCGGCATGGCCGGTGCCGCCGTCAGTTTTATCGAGGGGTTCGACTTCGCCGCGCTCCCACCGGAAGTGAACTCCGCCCGGTTGTTCGCGGGGCCGGGGCCCGAGCCCATGGAGGCGACCTCGATCGCGTACGAGGCGGTCTCGGAAGCCTTGATGGCGGCGGCGACCGGCTTCGAGGGCTCCAACGGTGTCATGCAGGTCGCCTGGGAAGGCGAGGCCGGCACCAAGGCGCACACCGCGTTCAGCCGGCACACCGAGTGGTATCGGCAACAGGCGGTCGTCGCCAAGCAGACCTCGATGATCGTGGGCGCCGCCGCGGCCGCCAATCACGGTGCGCGCCTGGCGATGCCGCCGTTGCCGATGATCCTCGCCAACCGGGCCATGAGCGTCGCACTGGCGGCGACGAGCAGTGTGTCGATGGGCGCCACGGAACCGCTCATCGCGGCGAACGAGCTGGCCTATGCCTTCATGTGGGAGCGGGCCGCCGAAACCATGTACACCTACCAGGGGATCTCGAGCGGCCTGATCGGCGCGCTGCCGCCGCCGACGGTGGCGCCCACGATCGCCGGCGACGGTGGTGAATTCGGCGGGCCTTCCGGCACGACGTATTTCGATCCGCCGCAGACCCCGGGTGGCGGTCCCGCAGGCCACACCGGGCCGAGCGGTCCCGGAGGCGGGCCGAGCGGTCCCGGCGACGGCCCGGGCAGCGGTCCCGGCGACGGGTCGGGAGACATGGGTGGCGGCCACGACCCGACGTCACCCGGTGGCGGCTCCACCGACCCGGCCGATACCGGCGTCGATCCCACCCAGACCCCACCGGGCGGGACCGAGGCCGAGAACGCGGTCTCCGACGTCAACGACGCCATGTCGTCGATGACCGATTCGCTGGGTAACTCCGGCGGCGACGGTAACTATCTGACCCAGGAACAGCACGGCTTCTACGGAACGTCACCGTATTCGACCACCCTCATGGGGCTCAACGGTGGTGTGGGCAGCGCGGTCACGTTCTCGATGGCCCGCAGTGGGCTGGGTGCCGTGCCCGCCTCCGGCGCCGGATTCCGGATGCCGGCCAACTGGAACCCGATGGGCGCGCGGGCATTCGGCGCGCTGCCCACCGAACCGTCCACCGGGCCGGTGCCGCCGCGGAACGTCCCGCGGGGAGCCGTGGCGCCCAAAGCGCGGATGCGCCGGCGTCGCGACGACGAGAAGAAGCCCTCGAAGGTCTTCGTACCCGGTGAGCACGACGAGGTGCCGGTGCTCGAGCAGGCGCCCGTGGTCGGGGTCATCGAATACGCCGACGACGACCACGCGATCGACGCCGTACCCGAACTGGTGCCCGCCTTCGGTGTACTCGAACGCGTCGAGGACGAGCCGGTTCCGGTCTCGATGGATGTCCCCGGTGAATACCGGAGCCGCGACTAGTACGCCGGGAGCCGACGGGCCTCCCCTCAACGTCTCCGCCAGGTGCGGAGCCGACTGTGAATCGAACCTCGAAAGGAATGAGAAATGACCAATCCCAATGTGATGCAGGGTACATCGGACGACTGGAACACCGCCGCCACCAAGACCGCCCTGGCGGCCGGTGAGCTGGAGAATCAGCTCCGGACGTTGGATGCGACTCGGCACGGATTGAACACCGCGGTGCGCAGTCAGCACACCGGTACGGCGATCGACAGCACCCTCGCCGATCTGCACACCAGCGGGACGAACCTCTGGCGGGAACTGGATCGGATCCAGACCCAGATCCAGAAGCGCGGTGGCCAGGTCGACTACGACGACCTCGACGCCGCGCAGAAGGTCATGGCCCACGACGGCAGCGACGGCGTTCTCAACGCCACCGATGGTTCCGGCCCGGCCTCGTCCGGAAAGATCTCCCTGACCTCGCTCACGTAAACCCCTGGTGCCCAGCAGATCTCATTCTTCGACAATACGAAAGGTTCGATGAATCATGGCCGGAAATATGTACTTCAACTTCGCCCACGTCGATGAGCACCACACAACGCTCAAGGGACTCGGTCAGGCGATGGAGGACAATGTCAACCACCTGCGAAACCTGCAGCAGACGCTGGCGAGCCTCCTCGGCGGTGCTACCTCGGAGGCATACCAGGAGGTCTCGGGGAATCTGAACAAGTTGCTGGCGGCCCACCAGGCGAACCTGGTCAAGCTGAACACGCAGATCCACTTCGCCGCCGGTAGCCAGGGTATGGTCCAGACTGCCGACAAGGCCAGTGCCGCGAGCATGCGTGGATGATGCGATCGAGGATCCGGTAGCGATCGATCTGAATGTCGATGCCGCCCTGGTGCTTCGGCATCTGGTCGGCATCGACTCCTATCCTCCGGTGCTGGCACTGATGCCCAACATCTACCGGGTCGAGGATCGGGACCGGGTGCATGCCGTGGTCACCGATCAGCTGATCGAGGCCGGGATGGTGATCGATGGCCGGGTGCACCCGACCATCGAGCATTGGCTGCGATGCCTGTACCGGCCGGATGTGGAATTGGTCGCCCGGATCATCGATACCGGCCTGGACGGCGGCCCGAAGGATATGCTGCGGCTGTCGCTGGTTCGTTCCGGTGAGACCCAGGTGCTCGCGGTGCGGTCCGACGACCACGTCGTCATCCAGTCGGTACCCGCGGGCGAGCGCCGCCTGGACGCGCTGACCGGCGCGTTGTCGGCGGCGTTGGGACCGGCCGACGCCCTGGAGTTCACGCCGCTGTCGGCGTGGGCCGAGGACTTCACCGAGGTTCCGGCCGAGCCGGCCGAACGACGCCGGGCACTGGTCGAACTCGGCGCCGAATCGCGGACGGCGAGCCTGCTCGCCCGGGTGATGAACGAGATCGTGCGGCGCGCGGAGATCGTCGTCACCGAGCACCACGACGGTACGACGCCGCGACCCGAGGTCTGTATGACCGTGCTCGACACCGTGTCGGGCCGGATCGTCGTGACTCCGAGTATGGCGCTGGACGGGCGGATTCGGGCGACGTACGCGCCCGGGGACGACGCGGCGCTGCACGCCGGCGTCGCGGCACTGGTCGACCTTCTACCCGGCCGCAGCTGGTTCGAAACCAGTCGCGCCGAATGAGAGTGCCGGCCGGGCGTTTTTGGAGAGGATGAGGGACATGAACCGAGCACCGAGTACGAATGGGCATGCGGCCGAGGCCGTCCGGGCTCGGGGCGGTTACGACGCCTTCTTCGCGGCGGTGCCCGATCAGCCGGGCCCGGCGCCCACCGGTGACTCCGGGGCTTCGACGTCACCGGCCTCGACGTCACCGGCCTCGACCTCGATGGCCGCAAATGCGCCCGCGCCGGCCGGTTCCGCCGCGGGCGCCGCAATGCAGCCGTCGAGTGAACCGGCCGGCAATACGATGCCCGCCGACCCCGCACGCCCCGCCGCGCCCCCGGTAGGACCGGGTGCGGCGCCGACCGGATCGGCGGCTGTCGGCTCCGGAGCCACCGGCGCACCGCAGCCGGGCGCGGTGCCAGCGGGTCCCGGTCAGACAAGTTCGGCGGCAACCGGTTTCGCGCAGCCGGGTTCGGTACCACCGGAATCCGTGCAGCCGGGTTCGGCGGTAACCGGATCCGCGCAGTCCGGCTCGGCAGCGACGGGACCGGCGCAGACGGGGCCGGTGGCTCCGAGTACGGTGCACCCGGGATCCACGCACCAAGGAGTGACTCCATCGGGCGCCGCGCCATCGGGAGCGGCGCAGCCGGGTTCGGTACAGCCCGGGCCGGCGCAGTCGGCCGGAATGCGCGCCGGTGCCGAACCGCCCACACCCACCGCCGACGCCCCGAGCTCCCGTACGGCCCCACCAGCCGAAACATCCGCTGCCAGCTGGCATTCCGCAACCCAGGCCGCGCCGGCGACGTGGCAGCAGGCCGCGACCTCGCCGCAGACCGCCGCGCCCGCCTCCTACTCCGGGACATCACCGGCCGCCGCCCGGGTCCCGGACCGCGTCGAGCGAGGGGTGCAGAGTTCCGAGCGCGTCGAGATCCTGCCCGCCGCACTGACTTCCGCGGAGCTGCTGGCCGATATCGCCGCGGCCCATCGCGCCCAGCTGAAGTCCACCAGCGGCGTGCGTGGCGCGCTGAACAAGGTCGGTTTCAATCTCGGCCTGTCGCCGTCCGAACAACGGAAGCAGGATCGTCGCGGGCGTATCCGCCGTCAGCTCAACAGCACCTACCAGATCGCGGTGATCAGTGTGAAGGGCGGCGTCGGGCGCACCACGGTGACCGCGGCGCTCGGCTCCACCTTCGCCCGCCTGCGCCCGGACCGGGTGGTGGCGATCGACGCGAATCCCGATTTCGGCGATCTGCCGACCCGGACCCGGCCGCATCCCTACGGTCTGACGCTCCGGGATCTGGTTCGCTCGCCGAATCTCGAGGCGTTCTCGGCGGTGCACTCGTTCACCTCGATCAACGACGCCGATCTGGCCGTCGTGGCCTCGCCGTGGAATACCGAGTCGGTCGAGGCGCTCTCGGGTGGCGAATACTCCGCCGCCGTCGAGATCCTGCGCCGCCACTACAACCTGATGCTCGTGGATTGCGGTACCGGAGTACTGGATTCGGCCACCGGGAGCGTTCTGAACACCAGTGACGCGGTGCTGGTCGTGACGCCCGCGACCGTGGGCGGGGTGAAGGGCGCGGTCGCCACCCTCAACTGGCTGAATTCGCATGGGATGCAACATTTGATCGCCAAATCGATCGTCGCGATCGTCCACCATCATCCGGTGAAGCCGACCGTCGAGGTCGACCAGATCGAGAAGCTCTTCGCCACCGCGCAGCGGCCCACCTTCGAACTGCCCTACGACGCGCATCTGTCCGAGGGCGGCGAGATCGACCTTCGCTTGCTCGACGAGGACACGGGCCTGGCGTTCGAGGAACTCGCCGCCGCGCTGGCCGACGGCTTCCCGGGTTCGCCGATGGCCGGCGGCGATCGCGGAGGGTGGCGATGACCGCTGCCTACGCGACCGCCCCCGCGGCGGCGGCGCCCACGGCCGAGGTGGCGCGGGCCCGGATCGCGATCATGGTCGCCACTTACCAGGTCGATGTGGTGGTGCCGACCAAATTCACCATCGAGACCTTCATCGACGATCTGCTCGGCGTCCTGTCGCGCGCGATCGACGACGAGAACGTGGATTTCACTCCGCCCAGCGGCCAGTGGAGTCTGGCCCGGCCCGGCGAGCCGCCGATTCCCCGGTGGCGCAGCCTCGCCGATCACGACGTGGTCGACGGCACCGTGCTCATGCTCACCGCGGTGGAGTCGGCGGAGATGTTCACCCCGGTCGTCGAGGACATCACCGACGCCCTGGCGATGATCAACGAACGCGAATTCGCCGAATTCGACCGCGGCACCATCGCGATCGTGGGTGTCAGTGCGCTGGGCGTGGGTGCGGTCGCCGCGGCCGGAATGCTGGCCTGGTCGTGGACCGAGACCGGTTCGGTGTGGTGGTGCGGGCTGCCCGCACTGCTGCTCGGCGTGGCGTACTGGGTGGCGGCGCTGGTCGTGCGCGGGCGGCGGGTGGCGCCGGGCATTTCGCTGGGCCTGGCGTTGTCTGCCGTGCCGCTGCTGTCCGCCGGCGGGGCGATGCTGGTGCCGCCCGCCTACGGCGAGCCGGGCGCGTTCGCCGCGGCCAATATCGCCGCGGGGGCCGTGGTGGCCGCGGTATCGGCGGCGACCATGATGCGCGTGACCCGGTTCGGGATCGCCACACTGATGTCGGTCACCGTGCTGGGCGTGGTGATCACCGCGGCCGCGGTCCCGGCCACCTATCTCGATATCGCGCTGCGGCAGGTCACCGCCGGTCTCGTCTTCGCGGGCCTGATCGTGTTGACGGCCGCGCCCCGGCTGGCGGTCGTGATCGCGCGCATCCGCCCGCCGGATCTGCCCGATCCGGGCAGTGAGGTGGCGCCGTCGACCTTGACCGACATCTTCGACGCCGAGGCCGCCCGTGAGGCCGATCCCGAACTCGAGGAGCAGGACGAGCGCGATCGGCGCCGGGCCCACTCCGGGATCGAAGCCCGCGCCCGGCTGGCCGTGACGAGCCTGCGGGGACTGATGGCGGCGGTCGCGGTACTGCTGTCGGTGTCGACGGTCGTCACCGCCGCGGCGAGCCCGGGCGGGATCCGCGAAATCGTGCTGGCCGTGGCGGTCGCCGGGATTCTGGTGCTGCGCTCGCGCTGGTTCCCGGATCGCGTGCAGGCCCTCGCACTGGTCTCGGCCGCCGCCATCACCCTGACCGGTCTCGGATTCGTCCTGGTCGGTGCCTACCACACCCCGGGCGCCCGGCTGGTGGTCGTGCTCGTCGCGGTGGCCGCGGCGGTGGCGGCCTGCGTTGCGGCGCTTCGGCTTCCGGGTACGCGGCTGTCGCCGGTGACCCGCCGCGTCATCGATCTGATCGAGTACGCCCTGATCGTGATCGTCCCGGTGATCGCGTTCTGGATCATGGGCATCTACACCGCCATGCGAGAGATCTGATGCGTCCGATCCGATCCGCGAGCACGGCGCTGGTCGCGGTGCTCCTCCTGCTGGGCGCCGGTCCGGCCGCCGCGTTGGACCCGCCGGACGTGGTGGTCGGCGCGGCGCCGCCCGACGGTCCGCCCGGTCCCGAGGTGCCGACCAAACAGGACAAGGGCTGCCTGGCCGTCGGCCTGCTGCCCAACAGCGACGTGAAGCAGACGCCGCCGCCCGAACAGGCGCTGGATCTGCGCCAGGCGCGGGCCCTGAGCCGCGGTGGCGGGGTGACCGTCGCGATCGTCGATACCGGCGTCGGCCCCAACCCGCGGCTGCCCAATCTCACCGGTGGTGGCGACTATGTGGCCGCCGGGGGCGACGGGCTGTCGGACTGCGATGCGCACGGCACGCTGGTCGCCGGAATCATCGGCGCCACTTCGGATTCCGCCGACGGGTTCAGCGGTGTCGCACCGGACGCCAGGCTGGTGTCGATCCGCTACCGGTCGGGCGCCTTCAGTCCGGAACAGCCGCAGGGGGACGAGGCCACCGCGGCGCCGGCCCGCGAGTTGCGCAATATGGCCCGTGCCATCACCCACGCGGCGAACCTCGGCGCCGGGGTGATCACGGTGTCGCTGCCGATCTGTGTGCCCGCGGATTCGAAACTCGACCAGTCGATGCTCTCGGCGGCCATCGGATTCGCCGTACACGTGCGCGGCGCGCTCATCGTGGCCGGGGCCGGCAACACCGGTAGCTCGGGATGTCAGCAGAATCCGCCGATCGATCCGAGTCGCCCGCGCGATTCCCGGAATTGGGGTGCGGTGCAGACGATTTCGTCACCCGGATGGTTCGGCCCGGATGTGCTGACCGTCGGATTCACCACCGCCACCGGCACCCCGATGGCGGATTCGCTTGCCGGACCGTGGGTTTCGATTGCCGCGCCCGGCACCGGAATCGAATCGCTCGGTCCGGGCGGCGGTGGCCTGATCAACGGCGTCGGCGCGCCCGACAAACTGGTCGCCGTCGGCGGCGCCTCCTTCGCGGCGGCCTATGTGAGCGGCGTGGCGGCGCTGCTGCGTTCGCGCTACCCGAACGAGACGCCGCAGGAGATCGCCGCCCGTCTGCAGGCCAGTGCGCACGCACCCGCTCGCGGCATCGACAACTCGGTCGGTGCGGGCATGATCGATCCGCTTGCGGCACTGAGTCTTCGGACCGCACCGCGACAGCCGGCGGGCCTGTTCCGCTCCACCGAACTCATCGTGCCGCCGCCCGCGCGCGCGGCCGACCGCCGTCCGGCGATCGTGGCCGGCATCGTCATCCTGGCCGCGGTCGTGGCCGGGGTGGGAGCGAGCTACGCCGGCACGGTGATCGGGAGACGCCGTTGAGCGTGGCGAACATCCGAATCGGTAGTCCGGAGGGCGGGCCGATCGTGACGGCTTCGATCGCCGCCAGTTTCGTGCTGGTCGGTTTGTGGGGGCGCGCGCCGCTGTGGGTAGCCCCCCTGGTGGTGGTGGCGATGGCGACCGCGGTACTGGTCCGCGTCGACGGGCGTACCGCGGTGCGCTGGTTCCTGGACTGGTGCGCGTACCGGGCCGGTATGGCGGCGCGGGCCCGGGAGCGGGCCCGGCCGCGCGAGATCCACGACGTGGAGGTCGCCGCCGGAGTGTGCGGTATCCACACCGACGAGTCGACGCTGGTCGCGATGATCCAGCTGGCGCCCGACCTGGATCTCCCCACCGTGATCGGTGAGGAGACGCTCTACACCGAGGACGTCGTACCGATCGACACGCTGGTCTCGATGCTGGACCAGTACGGGATCGCCGTCGACATCGACATCGTGACCACCGGCCAGCGAGTCCGTCCGGCCACCAGCTACAGCATGCTCTACGACCAGCTGATCGGAACCCATCCGGTGGTGGGGGAGCGGATGACCTGGCTGGTGCTGCGCCTGGATCAGCAGCGCAATCTCACCGCGCTGGCCCGCCGCGGACCGGCCGAGGTCACCGGCCCGAAAGCCCTTGCCACCGCGGCACATCGGATCGCGTCCCGGCTGCGCGAGCGGGGTATCTCGGCACACGCCCTGCCCGCGGACGCGTTGCGGGAGGCGACCCGGCTGCTGCACGCCGGGGTCGAACCGGCGGAGTTGCGGGAGCGCTGGGGGCAGCTGGAATCACCGGCCTCCGGGCGCTGCGTGACCAGTTTCTCCATCGACTGGACCCGGCTGCACGGTGCGGGCCTCGACGACTGCTGGAACTGGAATCGCGGCCGGACCACTCTCGTGGTCAGCCTGGCCGGCGGCGCGCTCGGACCGCGCGGCATCGTGCGCTATGTGGGCCCGCCGGTCACCTCGGCGCCGGTCGACTATCTGCGGCGGCTCGGTGGACGGCAGTCGACGGCGCTGCTCGCGACGCTGCCGACCGGAACCCCGGTCTCCGCCTTGCCGCCCGACGACACCGGCAACGACGTGGCCTCCGCGGAGCTGCTCGCGGAACTGCCGATCACCATCGGCCCCAACGGGCAGATCCTGGGATCGATCAGCGGCCGGCCGCAGCACGCGCTCGCCCTGCCGCTGTTCGATCCGGCGCGCTACAACCCGCGCCGGCGCACCATCGACGTGCACGCCGATCTGCCGGTGGCCCAGCAGATCGTGCTGCGCGCGATGGTGGTCGGCGCCGACGTCGAGGTGCATTCGGCCCGGCCGCACCGCTGGTCGCAGCTGGTTTCCGCGGTCGGTGACCCCTCCTCGCTGCGGCTGGCACCCGAATCCGGACTCGCCGACGCGGAGGCCGGGGCCGCCGGCAGCCCGGCCACCATCGCGGTGTTCGACCAGATGTCGCCGCGCGCCTCGACGGCACAGACCACGGTGACCATCAACGATCCGGGGACCTCGCGCCGCCGATCCGTGGATCTGGCGATCAACCAGGTCACCGCGACGTCGGTGGATGTCAGCATTCCGATGCGCACGGTGCGAGTGGATCTGATCGAGCCGCGCGGCGAGACCCGCTATTACGACAATCCGGCGCCCCCGGCGGCGGCAGGCGATAGACCGGCGATCACGGCCCCGCAGGTAGGTGGTCCTGGTGCCGACTGACGAATCGGGACGGTAATGTTGATCAATGTGGTGGCGGACTCCCAGACCGATGGTGATATTCAGCCTCCGGACGGCGACGACTCGCTAACACCCCGGCAGAGCGCGGCGGCGATCTTCTCCCGCCGCCTGTCGGAGCTGATCGCGGAATCCGTGGTGTCGACCGAGGACGGCTCGACCAGGTCGCTGACGCTGTATTCGCTGGCGCAGCACCTGGAACTGGCGTACCCGGATGTGCCGGTGTCGCAGTCGGGGCTGTACCGGCTGGTGCACGGGGAAGCGATCCCGCGGTTGGATCTGATCATCGCGCTGGCCCGGGTCTTCGATGTGCCGCCGGAGTACTTCGTCACCGAACGTCCGGACTGAATCGGCGAAAACTGTTCTCCCCAGCGGGAATAGTGCCGATGAGGCCCGGATGTGATTGTCGCTACCATCCGGGATATGCCCGCCGAGGACCAGGGAGATCTCTTCCTTCGCCATCGCGGCGCGGTCCTGGACACGCTGCTCTCCGACCCGTCCTTCGGATCGCCCGAATTCACCGCCGACGATGGCCCGGCCGCCGGTCCGTCGGCTACCGAACACCCGAATGTCGTTGACTCCGTCGCGGATTCCGATTCGGTACCGTCGGTGCGCAAGGTGAGTTCCGGGCCGAAGGCCAGTGACCGGATCATGGCGCTGCTCAGCGGGGAATCGCCCGCCGGGTCCAGCCAACTCGAATTCACCTCGGATTTCTCCGAGCGTTCGGCCCGGCTCGGCGCGGCGGCGGAGGAATCCGAACAGCGGGCCGGCGCCGCCCCCGAAGCCCCGGAGAAGGCGGCCGGCCGCACCTCGGCCGATGGGCCGCAATTTCCGCAGGTAGTGCTGGCCCAGCTGCGCAAACCGAAGGTCGCCCTGGCCGTCGCCGCGGTGTTGGCCCTCGTGCTCGTGCTGGTGCTGGTCACCACGGGCGGTAAGAAGAGCAACCCCGATCAGCTGGCCGTGGTCACTCCGGTGGCCGCCGCACCCACGTCGTCGAAGCCGGGCGCGGGCCCTGAATCGGCCCCCTCGGAGTCGAACAGCGCCCCCATCAAGGTCCGATCCGCGCAGGCGCGCTGCCCGGCCGGCAGTACGGACGCGATGGACGCCTTTTCCGGTGAACCGGGCAAGGCGTGGTCCTGTGTGCGGGCGTTCAAGATCGACGGGCAGGTCATGACGATCGACCTCGGCAAGAAATACCAGGTGGACTCCATCGGGATCGTCCCCGGCTGGGACAGTGTCGGCAGCGACGGTGCGGACCAGTGGAACAAGTACCGCACGGTGAGCCGGGTGTCGTATCTGTTCGACGATCCGACCGCGACGCGCTATACGCAGCAGACGCTGGATCAGCGCAGTCTCGTGGTCACCAAGATGTCTCCCGCGGTCAGCGCCTCGAAGATCACCTTGACGATTCAGCAGTCCAAGGGCGAGCCCTCGATCAACACCACCGCCATCTCCTCGATTGTGATCACGGGACATTGAAACCTCCGCATTCGATCTGCCAGTACTGCTCCCATCGCAATGGCGGAGACGAAACTCGTTGCGGCCATTGCGGAGCCCCGTTGCCGCTCGGTCCCGAACCCCGTGTCGACGGCGGTGCCACCGGTCACCCGCTGCTGGCGGACGCCGCGCACACCGCATTGGAAGCCGGGCGCCTGGTCGCCCGCACCGCGGGTGCGGCGGAGAAGGTGGGCGCCGAGGTGGCGAAGGTGGGTGAGGGCGCGACCAAAGCGGCCGCGGAGGCCGAAAAGGGCGCTGCCGCAATCGCCGCGCCGGAGGTCAGCTGGAAGGTCGCGATCGCCGCGATCGCCGCGCTGCTGGTGGTGGCCGTCGTGGTCATCCGTTCCTGTGCGGTGAACGCACCGCCGATGATCGGGCAGCTCACCCCCGTCGAGGCGCTGCCCGATCTGGTTCGGGCCGCTTCCTCGTGCCGGCATGTCGACAGCGGACCCGCGGTGGACAACTGTGTGATCGCGGCCGATCACCCGTTGTTGTCCGGCGGTATCACCGACGGCCGGCAACTGACCTTCACCGTGCGTGCCGATCCACCGCAGAATCTGACCGCGGTGGTCAACGGCTGGCGCGTGGCCGGCGGCACCGTCATCGCCGACGGCACGGTGTTCGTCGCCATCGGTCCTTCGGCAACGGTGTGGTATGCAGATACCCGCACCGGTCTGCGCATCGAGACGGCGACGTTCGCGAATCGTGCAGGCGCGCAGACATTTCTGTTCCGATCCGGTTTGGTTCGCTGAGAAACCGGGTAGCGGCGCGCAATCCTTGTTACACTGAAGAACGTGCCGTTATTTAACGGCACGTTACAGACAGTCCGCAATACTGCGGTACCGATTCCGATCGCGGGAAGGCACGGGTCGATGGTGGCAACAACCCAGCAGACGATTTCATGGAAGCGATTCCGTGATGATCCGACCGATCTGGAGGCGGTGTACTTCCGCTGGATTCAGCCGGGAGCCGCGGCGCCGACGATCACCGACCGTGCCGAGCAGATCTTCCGGCATCATCTGGAGCTGGCCGCGGGGCGGCGGCCGGGAACCGCGGTGACCAGGCTGTATCGCGCCGGAGACGGCAGCGATCTGGGGCCGGCGCTGCAGATCGTCAACGACGATATGCCGCTGCTGGTGGATTCGCTCACCGCGGCGCTGCAGCGCCTGGGCGCCACCGTGACCGAGGTGGTGCATCCGGTCTTCGACGTCCTGCGGGATCGGCGCGGCCGGTTGCGGGCGATCGCGCCCAGCGAGGGATTCGATGTGGCGCAGGCGAATTCGGCGAGCCGATCGGAGGGCAGCGGCAACGTCGTCACCGAGTCGTGGATCCATGTGCAGCTGGGTGCCGGGGATTCCGACGCGGTGCTGGACCGGATCGAGCGGGCGCTGCCACCCCTGCTCGGTGAGATCCGTCAGGTCGCCCACGACACCGAGGCGATGACCCGCACGATGGGAACGCTGGCCGCGCGGCTGGATTCCGTACCGCAACCGTCCGCGACCGAGGCGGCCGAATGCGCGCAGTTGCTGCGCTGGCTCACCTCCGGGCACTT
The DNA here is from genome assembly GCF_001612965.1 of Nocardia kruczakiae NBRC 101016. GTDB lineage: Bacteria > Actinomycetota > Actinomycetes > Mycobacteriales > Mycobacteriaceae > Nocardia > Nocardia kruczakiae. The sequence goes on along the minus strand of NZ_BDBL01000056.1, from coordinate 21,394 downwards.
CACCCTGCTGGGATACGGCTACTATCGGGTTCACCCCGGCGCCGACGGTCCGGAGCCGCAACAGGTTTCGGGCACCGGACTCGGCGTGCTGCGCAACGGTTCGGGTGTGGACGTGGGCGCTCCCGCGACCGGTTCCGAGCAGATCCTGCGGCTGTCCAACGGTTCCCTGGACTCGCTGCTGCCGGGCTCGCCGGATGTGTACGTGGTCAGCGTCGCCGACTACGCGGCCGAGACCACGCCCTCGGTCGCCGGTCAGGTGGTGGGCGAACACGTTTTCGTGGGCACCTTCACCGTCAGCGGCTTCCACGAGAACATCCTCGACATCCCGGTGATCTCCCGCCGCGTCCACCAGGTCATCGAATGGGCGGGCCTGGCACTGAATTCGTTCTCCGGCCAGGCGCTGCTGGAGATGTTGCAGACCTTCCCGCGCGTCGAACTGTTCTCCACCGACGCGCGCCGCCTCTTCGAAACCGTCTCCGCGGTCATGAATCTCGGACTGCGGCGCCAGATCCGGCTGTTCCTGCGCCGCGATGTGGGCAGCAACGCCGTGTACTGCCTGGTGTACCTGCCGCGCGACCGCTACTCGACCGAGGTGCGGGTGCGGATGCACGAGATCCTGCGCCGCGAATTCGATGCCGAGCAGATCGCCTACTCGGCGCGCGTCACCGAATCCGAACTCGCCGTCGTCTATTTCACGGTGCACCGCGGAGCCGACGCCGAACCGGCGGATATCACCGAATCCAACCGCGAACGCATCCAGGACCTGCTGTTCGCGACCACCCGCAGCTGGAGCGACCGGCTGGTCAGCGAGGCCGCGGGCCTCGCCGAGATCGCCGCGCCGGTCGTCCAGGACTACGCGACCGCGTTTCCGGCGACCTATCAGCAGGAATACGAGCCCGCGCGGGCGCTCGACGACCTGTGCCGGCTGCAGCGCCTGGCCGACGGGCAGATCGATACCGATCTCTACCGCACCGCCGGCGCCCCCTCGGGCGAGTGGCGCTTCACGCTCTACGTCGCCGGGACCGAGGTGTCGCTGAGCCGCGTGCTGCCGCTGCTGCACAGCCTCGGCATCGAGGTCGTGGAGGAAAAGCCCTACCGGCTCGAACTGCCCGGTGACAGCACCCGGTGGATCTACGACTTCGGCCTGCGGGTCGCGCCGAATACGCTGCGCGGCAGCGGCGAGGGCGATCCGGAGGCCGATCTGGACCGCGCCGTGGCGCTGGAATCCCTGCCGGACACCAGTATTCGCAAACGCCTGCCGGAGGCCGTGTCGGCGATGTGGTTCGGCGACGGCGAGGTCGACGGACTCAACGAACTCGTCCTGCGGGCCGGATTGCACTGGCGCCAGATCGCGATGCTGCGCGCCTATGCGAAATATCTGCAGCAGGCGGGATTCGCCTACACGTTCGCCAACATCACCCGCGTGCTGCTGGCGCAGCCGAGCACCGCGCGCGCCTTCACCGAATTGTTCGCCGCCTATTTCGATCCCGAACACCTCGGGCCGGTCGCGACCGCGCGGGCCGCGGCCATCTCGTCGCGGCTGCAGGACGAAATCGATGCCGTGGTGAGCCTCGACACCGACCGGATTCTGCGGGCGATTCTCGGGCTGATCACAGCGACCCTGCGCACCAACTATTTCCGCCGCGACGAGGACGGAAATCCGCCCGGACATCTGTCGTTCAAATTCGACCCGCACGCCATCGCCGAATTGCCCCGTCCGCGGCCGCAATTCGAGATCTTCGTGTATTCACCGCGGGTCGAGGGCGTGCATTTGCGTTTCGGTGCGGTGGCGCGCGGCGGGCTGCGCTGGTCGGATCGCCTGGAGGATTTCCGGACCGAGATTCTGGGTCTGGTGAAGGCGCAGGCGGTGAAGAACGCGGTGATCGTGCCCGTGGGCGCGAAGGGCGGATTCGTGGTGAAACGCCCGCCGGCCGCGACCGGTGACGCTGCGACCGACCGCCAGGCCATGCAGGCCGAGGGCATCGCCTGCTACCGCACCTTCATCTCGGGACTACTCGACCTCACCGACAATGTCGACCACGCCGGTGGTGAGGTCATCCCGCCGCAGCGGGTGGTGCGCCGCGACGGTGACGACACCTATCTCGTGGTGGCCGCCGACAAGGGCACCGCCACGTTCTCCGATATCGCCAACGAGGTCGCGCAGCAGTACGACTTCTGGTTGGGGGATGCGTTCGCGTCGGGTGGTTCGGCGGGGTATGACCACAAGGCGATGGGGATTACCGCGAAGGGTGCGTGGGAGAGTGTCAAGCGGCATTTCGCGGAGATGAACATCGATACCCAGCGTGAGGAGTTCACGGTGGTGGGTGTCGGGGATATGTCGGGGGATGTGTTCGGTAACGGGATGTTGTTGTCGGAGCACATCCGGTTGGTGGCGGCGTTCGATCATCGCCATATTTTCATCGATCCGGATCCGGTGGCGGGGGTGTCGTTCGCGGAGCGGAAGCGGTTGTTCGGGTTGGCGCGGTCGTCGTGGGCGGATTACGACACGTCGCTGATCAGCGAGGGCGGCGGCGTCTTCGATCGCTCCGCCAAGGCCATCGCGATCACGCCGCAGATCCGCGCCGCGCTGGATCTGGATCCGGGCGTGAGCACGCTGTCCCCGCCGGAGATGATCCGGGCGATCCTGCTGGCGCCGGTCGATCTGCTGTGGAACGGCGGAATCGGCACCTACATCAAGGCCAGTACCGAATCGCACGCCGACGTGGGCGACAAATCCAACGACGCGGTACGGGTCGACGCGGATCTGTTGCGGGTCAAGGTGATCGGTGAAGGTGGCAATCTGGGCGCCACCGCGCTCGGGCGCATCGAGTTCTGCAAACTCGGCGGCCGGATGAATACCGACGCCCTGGACAACTCCGCCGGCGTGGACTGCTCCGACCACGAGGTGAACATCAAAGTGCTGCTGGGAGCGGCGATTTCCGCCGGCGATCTGGCGGAGTCGGACCGTAACGCCCTGCTGGCCGAGATGACCGACGAGGTCTCGGCACTGGTGTTGCGCGACAACATCTCCCAGAACTTCCGGATGGGTCTGTCGCGGTCGAACGCGGCGGCCATGGTGGGGGTGCACCGGCGGCTGATCGCGGAGCTGGAGACGCGGCGCGGCGTGGATCGGCAGCTCGAGGCATTGCCCTCGGATGCCGAACTGGACCGGCGCGCCGCGGCCGGCGCCGGGCTGACCTCACCGGAACTCGCCAATCTGCTCGCGCACGTGAAGCTTTCGCTCAAGTCGGATCTGCTCAGCGGTGATCTGCTGGACAGCAGTGCGTTCGAGGCCCTGCTGCCCGGCTACTTCCCGACACCGCTGCGGGAACGCTTCGGCGCCGCGATCGGCCGCCATCCGCTGCGCCGGGAGATCCTGGCCACCATGGTGGTCAACGATATGGTCGACTACGGCGGCATCACCTACGCCTTCCGGCTCGCCGAGGAGGCCGGCGCCACCACCGACGACGCGGTACGCGCCTTCACCGCGGCCGTGGAGATCTTCGATCTGCGCGCACTGTGGGAGCGCATCCGCACCACGCCGATGCCGGCGGCGGCGCGCAACGAGCTGGAGATGGAGACCAAACGCACCCTGGACCGGGCGGCGCGCTGGCTGCTGACCAACCGGCCGCAGCCGATCGCGGTCGGCGCCGGTATCGCGCGCTACCGCGACGGGGTGCGCGCGCTGGCGGCGCGGGTGCCTGCTTGGCGGCCCGGTGCGCTCGCCGACGATCTGATGTCGCGCTCCGGCGGACCGATCGGTCACGGCGCCCCGCGGGAGTTGGCGGAGGAGGTGTTCCTGCTGATCCATCGGTTCCCGCTGCTGGACGTGCTCGATATCGCCGACATCTGCGAACGCGATGCCGACGAGGTGGCCGCGCTCTACTACGCGCTGGACGCCCATTTCGACATCCAGCGGCTGCTGTCCGCGGTGGCCGGACTCGACCGTGGCGATCGCTGGCAGACGTTGGCGCGCTTGGCGGTTCGCGAGGATCTCTACGATTCGCTGCGCTCGCTCACCGCCGACGTGCTGACCACCACGGAACCGGTCGACACCCCCGAGGAGAAGATCGCCTACTGGGAATCGACCAACCGTTCCCGCCTCAGCCGTGCCCGCGCGGCACTCGGGGAGATCTTCACCTCCGAAGCCCACGACCTGGCGACCCTGTCGGTGGCCGCACGCCAGGTCCGCAGCATGGTCGGCAGCGCCGAAACGACGGCGACGGTGCCCAGCTGACCTGCCGGTGGGTTCGGGTGCGCCGACTGGGACCGGCACACCCGAACCCGCTCCGGAAATCTGTGCCGACGCCGCCCACCCGAATCCGGGTGGGCGGCGTCGTTATGCGGGGGTTCCGCAGGCGCCGCAGAAACGGGCGGTGGGAGGGAGTTCGGTGCCGCATTCGGTGCAGTGGCGTGGGGGAGCGGCCAACCGTGTCCCGCAGTGCATACAGAATCGTGCGGCGCGGGGATTGTCGGTAGCGCAGGATGCGCAGGTCACGTGGTCCGAGGCGGTGGCGTCGTCCACGGGCTGTGGCGCTGTGGACGAAGGCCCCGATCCGACGCCCGAGGGGGAGCCGGGCGTCGCGGATGCGCCGGGTTCGGCGGTAGGGGTCGGCGGCAGTGAGGCCGAGGTCTTCGAGTCCGGTGGCGGTTGCAGGGCCGGCCGGCCCGCCGGCTGACCGAACGGCGGCGCGGGCGGAGGCGGGGTTTGCTGCGCGGCCCACGGCACCGTCGACGACTGTCCCATGCCCGCTATCGCGTTGAGACCCAGTGCGGCGCCGAGGAATCCACCTTCGCCACCGCCGCCGTGTGAATGCGCCAGACCCTGTCCCGCGCCCAGGGCCATTTCCCCCGCGGCGTAACGCTGGAAATCGCCGGCGAGCCGGATGTAGGTGACATCCTTGGCGAGTCGTTTGAGTCGCTCGGCGTCCTCGGGTGCCAGGGTGATGTCGAAATTCCCCATGCGCGAGATCCGCATTCCGTACTCGTACAGCGTGAGATTGGTCTGACGCACCACCGCCGACTCGATCGACTGCAGTTGCGCCGAGAGGCCGAGCACCTGCCAGTCGCCCTGCGAGATGCCGTGCGACACGGTCATCTTCATCGACTTGAGCAGCAAATCCGCGCACCAGGCCTGAATTCCGGCAGGATCGGTGAGATCGGTGGTGCCGACGAGGGAGGTGATCAGTTGCGCGGGATCGCGCACGGCCAAGGCGAATTCGCCGAAGACCCGCAGCGTCACGATCTGCTCGCTGGCCGGGTCCACGATGTCGTCGAGCCGGCCGCCGAATCTGACGCCGGCGAATTCGCGGGTGGAGACGAAATACAGCTCCGCGCGGTAGAAGTTGTTGCCGGTGACCGAGTCCACCAGTGCGCCCAGCACCGGCAGTTCGTCGGCGTCGACGCGATGGCGGCCCGGTCCCATCGTCGCGACGACCCGGCCGGACTTGACGAACAGTGCGATCTGATCGGCGTTGACGATCGTCCGGCTGTAGCGCCGGATGTTCAGATCGGGCCATTTGTAGACCAGCTGGTCCTTGCGGCCGTCCGGGACGGCGATGAATTCCCGCTCGAACCAGGCCATATCCTCGCCCTTTCTCGGCCGTTGTCGTTATCCAGCGTACCGATACCTATCGGTATGGTCTACCGCCGACCTCGGCGGCGGGATTTCCGTTGTGTTACAACCTATCCCACGTATTGAACGTGCCGTTGAATGACGGTACATTGCCCATAGATATGATCGCCGTCACGTGAAAGGTCCTCCCCCATGACAACTGTTCGACCTCCCTCGGAGGCGACGGCGCCCGCGGACGCGCTGCATGCCGAGGATGCGGGCTATCACAAATCGCTGCGCCCCCGCCAGCTGCAGATGATCGCCATCGGCGGTGCCATCGGCACCGGCCTGTTCCTCGGCGCGGCCGGCCGCCTGCACGACGCGGGCCCGGGCCTTTTCCTCGTCTACGCCGTCTGTGGAATCTTCGTCTTCTTCATCCTGCGAGCGCTCGGCGAGCTGGTGCTGCATCGCCCCTCCTCGGGATCGTTCGTCTCCTACGCGCGCGAGTTCTACGGCGAGAAACTGGCTTTCGGCGTCGGCTGGATGTACTTCTTCCACTGGTGTATGACCGGGATCGTAGACATCACCGCGATCGCGACATATGTCCACTACTGGGGAGGGACCCGCAGCATTCCGCAGTGGCTCATCGCGTTGGTCGCGCTGGCGATCGTGGTGAGTATCAACCTGATCTCGGTGCGCTGGTTCGGTGAGCTCGAGTTCTGGGCGGCGTTGATCAAGGTGATCGCGCTGGTCGCCTTCCTGATCGTGGGTGTGATCATCCTCGGTGGCCGCTTCGAGCTGGACGGCCAGACCACCGGTCCGAGCCTGCTCTCCGCGCACGGCGGTCTGTTCCCGACCGGACTCCTGCCGCTCGTCACCGTCACCACGGGCGTCGTCTTCGCCTACGCGGCAGTCGAATTGATCGGCACCGCCGCGGGTGAGGCCGAGAACCCCGAGAAAATCATGCCGCGCGCGATCAATTCGGTGATCGCCCGGATCGCGCTGTTCTACGTCGGTTCGCTCGTCCTGCTCGGACTGCTGTTGCCCTACACCGACTTCCACGCCGGTGAGAGCCCGTTCGTAACCTTCTTCTCCAAACTCGGGGTGAACGGCGCCGGATCCATCATGAACCTGGTCGTGCTGACCGCCGCGTTCTCCAGCCTGAACGCCGGGCTGTACTCCACGGGCCGGATTCTGCGCTCGATGGCGATGAACGGCAGCGCGCCCAAGCTGGCCTCACGCATGTCGAGTTCCGGTGTGCCGTACGTCGGAATCCTCGCCACCGGCTGCATCGCGCTGATCGGTGTGGGACTCAACGCGATGGTGCCGGACAAGGCGTTCGAAATCGTGTTGAACATGTCGGCGCTGGGCACGATCTTCGCGTGGACGGCGATCATCCTGTGCCAGTTGCAGTTGTGGCGCTGGTCGCGCATCGGCAAGGCGGAGCGTCCGTCGTTCCGGCTGATCGGCGCCCCGTACACCAGCATCGCGACCCTGGTGTTCCTGGCGGCGGTGGTGGTCCTGATGGCCGCCAGTGACGACGACGTGCAGCGCTTCGCCGTGCTGGCCATGGTGTGCGTCATGTTGCCGGCGCTGGTCGCGGGCTGGTTCCTGGCCCGCCGCAAGGTGCTGGCGATGGCCACCGAACGCCTCGGCTACACCGGCCAGTTCCCGGTGCTGGCGGAACGTCCGCTACAGAACGAGGCGGCCGAGTCGGCAGCCGAATCCGGGGAGCCGGGATCAGCGCCCGACGCCGAGAAGTAGTCGCACCCTCCGCCCCGGTACCACCGGGGCGGAGCTGTTCCCGGCGTTGGGAAGCTCGGGGGCGCGGTACCGTGGCCGGGGAACGAGAATGAGGCCCCGGTTCATCAGCGGCCTCGGGAGGTTTCTCATGCCGGAGCGACCCGATACGCCCCTTCCGCATCCGTGGGCGAATCGCCGCATCCGCCGCAGTGAGGTGCGCGGACCGGATGCGCATCCGTGGGCGACGCGGCGCAACGGTGGGGGAGAACCCTCGCAACGACTGCGCCTCGCGGTGGAATCTCCGGGCGAACCGTCCGGGCGGCACCTGCTGGGCGACGCTGTCGGAAATGGCGGTGTGGCAACGGGTTTCGCGTCCGATCCGCCCTCCGGGCCGGTGACCGCGGAAGTCGAGGTCGATACGCTCGGCTCCGAGGCCGGGTCCGGGCGCAGCGCGCGCTCGCGGCCGAGTCCACGCCGGTTGGGCGCCGGCCTGGTGGAGATGCCGCGGGTGGTCTCGGTGGATCCGCGCGCGGCGGTACTGGACGACCCGGAAGTGCCCGAGGAGAAGCGATTCTGCTGGAAATGCAACTCGCCGGTCGGGCGCGCGGGCGACGCGGGGCCCGGGCAGGTGGCGGGGGACTGCGGAAAATGCGGTTCGCCCTACAGCTTCCGGCCGATTCTGCAACCGGGTGAGGTCGTCGCCGGACAGTACGAGGTGCAGGGCTGTCTGGCGCACGGCGGTCTGGGCTGGATCTACCTCGCCGTCGACCGCAATGTCAGCGATCGCTGGGTGGTACTGAAGGGCCTGCAGAATCCGCAGGATTTCGAGGCGCACGTGGTCGCGCTGGCGGAGCGGCAGTTCCTGTCGGAGGTCGCCTATCCCGGCATCGTGAAGATCTACAACTTCGTCAAACACCGCGGCCCGGGCCGTGATGTCGCCGACGGCTACATCGTGATGGAGTACGTCGGCGGTCAGTCGCTCAAGCGCGTACTCGATCAGCGTGCGCCGCAGCGTATTCCGGTGGCCGAGGCGATCGCGTACGTGATGGAGGTGCTGCCGGCACTGGACTACCTGCATTCGTTCGGGTTGTCCTACAACGATCTCAAACCCGACAACATCATGGTCAGCGAGGACGAGGTCAAACTGATCGACCTCGGCGCGGTGGCGGCCATGGAGTCGTTCGGAAGTATCTACGGCACACCGGGTTTCCAGGCGCCCGAGATCACCGAGACCGGGCCCACCGTCGCCTCCGACATCTACACCGTCGGCCGCACCCTGGCGGCACTGGTGATGCAGTTGCCCCGCGACGAGCGCGGCCATCAGCTACCGGAAATGCCGGAGCCGCAGGCACATCCGCTGCTGGTTCGCTATCCGTCGCTGTATCGGCTGCTGTGCCGCGCCACCGATCCCGACCCGGCCCGCCGGTTCCCCTCCACCTATTCGATGTACTGCCAGCTCACCGGCGTGCTCCGGATGGTGCTGGCCACCGACACCGATCGGGAGCATCCCCAGGCATCGGTCGAATTCGGTTCCATGCGTGGCGATTTCGGCATCGAGACCTTGATCGGCCAGACCGACGGCATCGTCGACGGCCGCCACCGGATGCCGACCCTCGATGCGCGCGCGGTGGTGGCCGCCCTGCCGGTTCCGCTGATGGACAGCACCGATCCCAGTGCCGAACTGATGTCGACGCTGTTGCACGGAGATCCGCGGCACGCGCTGGATACGTTGCGGCGCATCCGGGATCGGATCGCCTCCGGCGTCCTCGCGGACACCGGCTCCTTCGAACTCGAGGGCGCCCTCACCGCGGTGCGCGCCCATCTGGATCTGGGGGAGGTGGAGCCGGCGCGAGCCCTGTTGCGGGAGTTGATGATCGACTACGACACCGACTGGCGGCTGACCTGGTACCGCGGTATCGCCGATCTGCTCGACGGCGCCTTCGAGCACGCCTACACCCAGTTCGACACCGCGCACGCCATGCTGCCCGGGGAGATCGCCCCGGCCCTCGCGCTGGCGGCCACCGCCGAACTGGTCCTGCAACACCTCGAACTGCCGGCCGATCCGGATCGCTGGCACCGCGCCGCGGTCGACTTCTACCGCACCGTCTGGCGCACCAATCACGGCGTGGTCAGCGCCGCGTTCGGACTGGCGCGGCGACTGGCCGCCGACGGCGAACTGCTCGACGCCGTCGCGGTCCTGGACCGGGTGCCGGTGACCTCCCGGCACTACGCGCTGGCTCATATGACCGGTGGACTGCTGCTCGTGTCCCGGCCGGTGGCGGAGGTGACCGAGGAGGATCTCGCCGCGGCCGCTCTGCGCTTGGAGGCCCTGCCGGAAGAGCCGCGGGCACTGCAGTTGCAGGTCGTCGTGGTGGGCGCGGCACTGGAATGGCTGCGCGCGGGCGGGCAGCCGCGCCGGTCCGACGCGACCCTGCTCGGCTTCGCACTCACCGAATCCGGTTTGCAGCTGGGGCTCGAGACCTCCCTGCGCGCGCTCGCCCGCACGGCGCCGGGCCGGCTGCATCGCTACCGGCTCGTCGATCTGGCCAATCAGGTGCGTCCGCGCACCCGATGGTGAACCGGCTCAGGCGACTCCGCGCACGCGCCAGAGCACGACGGCCACCGGCGCCGCGGCGATCAGCAACAGCCACAGCCAATTTCCGGCCGCCCACGCCGACACCACCGCGAAGACCGTGATGGCACCGGCCAGAACGGCCAGGGAGGGGAGCGGATTGGCGGGCGCGGGTGCGGCGGGCGGATCGGGGGTCACGACGGGCAGATCGGTGAACAGCGCCGCCAGCTCGACGCGGGTATCGGCCCGGGTGGCCAGTGCGGTGCGCTCGTCGAATTCGGGCAGGGTCAATCTGCCGGCGCCCAATTGCTGTGACAATTCCTGCAGTGCGCGCTCCCGCTCGGCGGCGCTGGGGCGCGCGTCCGCCATATCGTCCATGCACAGCAGAATAGGTCGGCTACGCCCGCGGATCGCAATCGAACCGCCAAAGATGGGAACCGGCATGCCGCCGCACGCTTTCGATCCGCGCATGTTTCGGTGTGGTTTCCTTGATGTATGACGACCCGGACCGAGTACACCATCGACGAGCTCGCGCGTGAGGCGGGGACCACCGTGCGCAGCCTGCGGGTGTACCACGAGCGCGGTGTGCTGCCGCCGCCGCAGGTCAAGGGTCGTACCGGCTTCTACAGCGCCGAACACCTCAACCGGGTGCGGACCATCAGCCGGTTGCTCGACCGCGGCATCAAGCTCAACGGCATCAAGGAACTGCTCAACGCCTGGGACCGTGGTGACGATCTCGGCGACATCCTCGGCGTCGCGGAGCCTGATGTGTCGTCGGGCGCCGAAACGCCCGCCGGTGCGTCGATCGCCGCGACCGATCTGGCGCAGCGGTTACACGAAGTACCCAACGGGCTGGCCCGGGTCGTGGCGCTCGGCCTCTACGAACCGGTCGACGCCAGCACCTACCGCGCCGCCGATCCGGTGCTGCTGCAGGCCGCCGACCGGCTGGCCGCCGCGGGCGTGCCGGAGCCGGAGATCATCGCCGAGTTCGAGCGGCTGGCGACCGAATGCGACCGGATCGCGCGTCGCTTCGCGGACCTGTTCCAGCGCACGGTGTGGGCCGGCTTCCAGGACTCCGCGGGCGCACCCGCGGATGTGGCCGGGCTGGCCGCGAGCTCGGAGGTGATCCGGACCGTCCCGGCGCAGGCGGGCGCCGAATTGATCGGCCGTTTCGTGGCCCGGTACCTCGACCAGGACACCGCGCTGAACGAAGCGCTCGCCGACTCCTGAGCGTTCGTCGCGACAATCTTTCCCCCCCAACCCTGGGAAGTTTTCACGATATAACGTGCCGTTGTTCAACGGTACATTATCGGTGTGGCCGATACTTCCGACCATCAGCGTCGGAAGTGCACGATTGAACGGAGACACACCGATGACCGCAGCGACCTTTGCCCGCACCGCCCGATCCCTGCTGCTGGCCGCGACCGTCGCGGGCGCGGCGGTCGTGGGTCTGTCCGCCGGTCCGGCCGCGGCGCAGGCACCCGGTTCGTACTGTCTGTGGGCCGGCGCCGCCTTCGCCCCCGGGGCCCAGGTGCATGCCGGCGGCTGGGCATTCAGTTGCCGCAGTGACCTTTTCGGCGCCGCCCGATGGAATGCGGACGGTCCGTCCCACCGCGCCGACACCGTGGCCAATCCGGGCGCGCTCGGTAATCCGGCCGGCCGCTTCAGTCCTGGCGCGCGCCAGCCGGGCACCTCCTACAACGACTACTGCGTGGGCGATCAGCTGATCGCGGGAACCGAGGATGTGTACGAGGCGGTTCCGGCCTCGGGCGGTCTCTACTGGCGCGCGGCCGGGCCGATCTCCCAGTGGCGTTTCGAGGGCCAGGGTCCGGCGCCGACCTGGCGCTCGTCGAGTCTGTGCCGCGACGGCGAACTGCTCTGATCCGCAACTCCGGGTATCGGGCGCGACCTACTTAAGTAGGTGCGCCCGAACATTACCGATGCGCGCCGCCCCCACCCGGGGGAACAATCACTCGTCGGCAGGTAACGGCAGATGGGTGAGCGATGGCAGGCGTGACACTGTGGATGCAGATGTCGCTCGACGGATACGCGGAGGGGCCCGACCAGGAAATTCACTGGCCGGTAGTGGACGAAGAGCTGTGTGAGTCCTTCCTGGACGAACTGCGGGCGGCCGAGGTATTCGTGTACGGGCGCAAGACATTCGAGATCATGGCCGCGTTCTGGCCTTATGCCGATGCCGATCCGGCCATCTCGCCGTTCTACGTCGAATTCGCGCGGTGCTGGAAGCGGACGCCGAAACTCGTGTTCTCCCACACGCTGCGTGATCCGGGCTGGAACACCCGAGTGGTCGGTGCCGATCCGATCGCCGAGATCGGCGCGCTGCGGGCGGCCTCCACCGGACCCGTCGTGGTCTTCGGCGGCGCCCAGACCGCCTCGTACTTCCTCGAACACGATCTCGTCGACGAATACCGGCTGTTCGTGCATCCGCTGCTGCTCGGCGGGGGCGTGCCGCTGTTCCCGAAACCACTGGACACGGCGGGACTGCAGCTGGTGGACATCATGACCTTCGACAGTGCGGTCGTGCAGATGCATTATCAGCAGGCCACGCCGGTCGCCCGAATGGGGTAGCCGCAGATCGCGGTATCGAATCCGGACACGCGACGGGGGCGCGGTGGGCTAACTTGTTCCTACTATGTTCCAGCGATCGCGTATCGGTGTACTGCCCGCCACCAGCAGTGAGTTCGTGGGCAGGTCCGCGCAGCGGGAGCGGATAGCGGCGCTGATCGCCCGCGGCGCGCGGCTGATCACCCTGACCGGTCCCGGCGGCATCGGCAAGACCAGGCTGGCCATCGAAACGCTGCGCCGCGATGTCGAACTACCCACGCGCTGGCTGGCGCTGGCGGAACTGGACGCCGAGACGGCGATTGCCGAACTCCGCGATTTCGCGCCCCGGCCGGACGGCGCCCCGCACGTCCTGGTCCTCGACAGCTGCGATCGCCTCGTGACCGCCCTCGCGACCGAGCTCGCGGACCTGCTCGAAGCCGACCCCGCCCTGACCGTCGTCGCCACCAGTCGCGAGCCGATCGGCTGGATCGACGAACAACTCGTTCCGGTGCCGTCGCTCGATCCCGCACAGGCATTGCGGCTGTTGCGCATTCGTATGGAGCTCACCGGCCGCCCCGCGGGCGGTGCGGACGACGATATCCTCCGGCGGATCTGTGCCCATATGAGCCACAATCCGTTCGGCCTGCGGCTCGCCGCGATCAGATTGCGGCACAATCCGCCCACCACCGTCTTGCACGAGGTGAGCGGCGATGCCTACGACCGCCGTCTGCAGTGGTCCGACAGTGCCCGGGTGGGGGTCGAAGCGCGCCACCGCGATATCGGCGCCAACATCGCGTGGTCCACCAGTCGCTGTACGCCGACGGAATCTCTTCTGCTGCAACGCATGTCTGTGTTTCCGGGCGGTTCCGCGGGTGGCGGAGCCGATCGGGAGGCGATCGTGGCGCTCTGCGCCGACGACGCGTTGCCGGCCGCGTCGATCGAATCGGCACTGGATCGGCTGGTGGAACGTTCGCTGGTGATCGTGCGGCTGACGGCCACCTCGGCGCGGTGGTATCTCACCGAATGTGTGCGTCTCGTCGCGCGCGCCGAACTGCATCGGCGTGATCCGGTCGAGGCCAATCGGCTCGCGGCCCGGCATCTGCAGCTGCGCCGGCTCGAGGTGCGCCGCGCCGAGGGGTCGGCGCTGCCGCAGCAGCCGTGTGTCGCCACGGCACAACCGCCGGTGGCCGCGGTGGCGGCGCCGCGGCCCGAATCGGATCGCTGGGAGAGCCTGTCGCGGGCGGAACGTGAGGTGGCGGTGCTGGCGGCCGCGGGCTGGCCCAACAGCGCCATCGCCGTGCGCCGCCACAGTTCGGTGCGCACGGTCGATGCGCAGGTGGCGATGGTCCGGCAGAAGTTACAGATCACCTCTCGCGGCCAGATCGCCCGGCATCTGCCCGCCGAGGCCCGGGAGCGGATGCGATCCGAGGCGCGAGCCCGGCGCGAGACGGCGCGGTCGTGACCACACCGTGGATATCCCAATTCGTCGGCCGGACCGCGGAACTGCGCAGCATTGCCGAACTGCTCGACCCTGGTGGGCCCCGGTTGATCACTCTGCTCGGGCCGGGTGGGATCGGTAAGACGACGCTGGCCACCGAGGCGTTGCGCAGGTCCCAGCGACCCGGTCGCGATCAGGTGTTGTGGGTGCGGCTGGCGCGGCTGGAAACCGGCGCCGATGTCGAGGCGGTCGCCGAGGAGATCGTGCGAACCGTCGCACCGACCGATCCCACCGGCCGCAGCGCCGAGGACTGCCTGCTCGACGCCTTCGCCTCGCTCGGCCCCGCTCGCACCATCCTGGTTCTCGACAACTGTGAACACGTCCTGCATCCGGTGGCGCGGCTGATCGTCGAGTTGCTGAGTGTGAATCCGGACGTCACCGTCGTGGCCACCAGCCGGGAACCGATCGGCTGGACCGACGAGCGGCTGGTGCCGGTGCCGCCACTCACCAACGACCATGCGCTGGAACTGTTCCGGCGGCGCGCGGAACTGACCGGCCGGCCGATCGGCGCGGAGCCCGCCACTCTGGAACTGGCCGCCCGGATCTGCCGGCACGTGGACAACAATCCGCTGTTCATCCGGCTCGCCGCGGCCCGGCTGCGCTACCGTCCGGTCGCCGAGGTGTTGCGCGATCTCACCGGCACCGACTCCGACGCGTGGATGCGCTGGTCGTCGGGCGTGCGGGCCGGCGCCGACGAGCGTCATCGCAACGTCGGCGACGTGATCGCCTGGTCCTACGGGCTGTGCACCGACGCCGAACGCCTGCTGCTGGACCGGATGTCGGTCTTCGCCGCCGGATTCGACCCCGGCGACGAGGAAACCCGCAGCGGCGGAATCGAATACAGCGCGGTGGCGCAGGTCTGCGCCGACGAGGCGTTGCCCGAGCCGGTCATCGCCGCCACGCTGGAGCGACTGGTCGAACGGTCGCTCGTGTCGACCCGCATGACGGCCACCTCGGTGCGCTATTTCCTGCCCGAGAGCGTGCGGACGTTCGCCCGCGCCCGGCTGCAGGAGCGGCCGGACGGTTCGGCCGCACCGTTGGGCGTGCCTGCCCGCCATCGCCGCTATTTCCGCGACAAAGTCGTTGCCGGACAAGCGATGTGGTACGGCCCGGACGAGATGGAGTGGATCGACTGGGTCCGTGCGGCCTGGAACGACGTGCTGCTCGCGGTGGAGACCAGCCTCGCCGATCCGGGCGAGGCCGTGATCGGACTCGAGATCGCCACCGTGGTGATGGCGTTGCGGGTGCCGTTTCTCACCGGCACCAACCGCGCGGTCACCGGGCTCACGGAGCGCGCCCTCGCGGCGATCGGCGACGATCCGGCGTTGTCGTCGCTGCGGATCTCGGCCAAGGCCCTGATCGGCTGGATCGCGGTGTGGCAGGGCCGGTTCGACTACACCTCCCGGCTCCTCGACGAATGTGCCGCCGAATGTCTCACCGATCCGGTGCTGCGCGGGGAGTGGCGCGAGCACACCGCCGACGACATCGGCCTGCCCGCCCAGGTCGAATTCACCTGGGGGCTGGAACTGTTCCTGGTTCGCCTGGACCTGCGCGCGATCGAGGTATTGTCGCGCGCCCGCCGGAAGTTCGCGGCCGTCGGAGATCGCGGCGGCACCCAGCGCAGCGATCTGTTCACCGTGCTCGCGGCCGCCAGCCTGGCGACCCCGGAGGTCGCCGGGCGGGTGGTGCGCCGCCATCTGCACGACGCGGCGAAAACCGATGCGCCGTGGGCCGTGTCCTGGGCCGAGTTCGCGGAACTGGTCGCCACCATCCGTCACGGCGACCCCGCGGACGCCGTGCGCCGGGGCCGGGCGGCGGTGGCCGCGCATCTCGATCGCGGGGATACCTGGACCGCGGGCTGGATCATCCATTTCTGCACCGTCGCGCTGGCCACGATCCTGTCGCGGCGTATCGAATCCGGCGCGCGTCCGGGCGAACTCGCCGCCGCCGCGCGGGAGATCGCCTACCTGCAGGGCGGTACCGCCGCGTTGCATCGTTCGATGGGGATCGCCTCGGACCGGGTGCCGCTGGTGGCGGAGGGATCGCTGGCCGCGCGTACGGCCGCGACCGCGGTGCTGGGCGCCCAGCGCTACGCCGCCGCGGTGCGTCGCGGTGGGCGGATGCGGCCGCAGGACAACGAACTGCAGCGGTATTTCCTCGGACGGCTGGAGATCGTCGAGGACGCCGAGGACGGTCCGGACGACGCCCGGTGGCAGGAACTTTCACCCGCCGAACGCGAGATCGCGATTCTGGTGGCCGCCGGGTGGACCAACAGTGCGGTCGCCGTGCGCCGCGGGACGTCGGTCCGCACGGTCGACGCCCAGGTCGCGACCATTCGCCGCAAACTCGCGGCCGCGGACCGCTCGGCGATCATCCATCGCATTCCGGGCGGATTGCGCGATCGCGTGCGTGCCGAATCACGGCAGCCACCGGGACGCCTGCGCCGAACCTTCTGACCCCCCGGCCGATCAACTTCGACTGTCGCCCAAGGCTTTCAGAGCGCGGTCGACATCGTCGGAGTCGTTGTGGACGTGGAACGACACCCGCAGCGCACCCGCTCGGGCCGTGGTCACCACCGCGGCCTCGGCCAGGACGTCCGCGGCGGCCGCGGCGCCCGGAATCGACACGATCGGCGCTCGTCCGGGAACGGGTGTGAAGCCGAGGTCGTCCAGGCCGGCGCGGAAGCGGTCGGCCAGCGCCAGATCGTGGGCCTGAATCGCCGGAACGGTCAACTCCTCCAGCAGCTCCGCCCCGGCCAGCGCACCCACCACACCGAGCCAATCGGGTGTGGCGTCGAACCGCCGCGCGGTGTCGGCAAGCCGTTGCGGCGCATACATTTCCGCCCAGCGGTCGGCGGCCGCGTACCAGCCCGGCGCCTGCGGGCGGACCCGGTCGGCGATCTCCGGCCGGATCGCCAGCAGCCCGACGCTGCGGGCGCCGAGCAGCCATTTGAAACTCGCGCACACCCAGATGTCGGCATCGGCGAATCGCAGCGGCAACCAGCCCGCGGCCTGCGAGACGTCGAACAGCAGCAGCGCGTCGTGCGCCGTGGTGGCCGCGCGCAACCGCGCCGCGTCGACCGTCCGGCCGTCGGCGGACTGGACGAGACTGCACGCCACCAGCGCGGTGTCCGGCCGTACCTCCTCGGCGAGTCGCTCCAGTTCCACCGTGCGCACCCGCAGATCCCCGCGGTAGCGGAACGGATTGGGCACGGACGCGAAATCGCCTGCGGCGACCAGTACTTCGGAGCCGGGAGCCAGTGCCGCCGCGGCCGGTCCGATGAGGGCGGCGGCCGAATTGCCGATCGCCACATCGGCTGCCGTCGCGCCGTCGAGGAGGCGGGCATAGGCGGCGCGCAGCAGATCCACCCGATCGTCGTAGCGTGAGGGTGCGCGATGTCCGCTCGCCCACCCGTCGAGGACCGCCCGCACCGCGGTGAAGGCGCGGGCCGGCGGAATGCCGTACGAGGCGGTGTCGAGATAGGTGGTGTCGACCGCGAATTCGTGGCCGGCCAGAGCGGGAACATACGCCGAGGAGGTCATGAGGCCATGGTCGCGAGCGAGTGGCCCGCCGGTCCATAGCCAGCCGGGGCTCGCTGGACCGCTCGAAGGTGCCGAATCTCCCGCGAGCGGCCGCAGCGAAGGCCGCACGCCGCGACGTCAGCTGTCGTTCGCCGCGCCCACCTCCTCGGCCCGCAACCGCTGGGCGGCCGCGTGGTCGTGAGTCGGCACCACCGTCACCGTCGTGCGCGCCAGGTGCAGCCGGTGCAGGGTGCGGAAGGTCAGATCGCGATCGTCATCGGCGAAACCGCCCGGGTAGCTTGCCTTCTGGCGGACCTTGTCGATCTGCAGATGATGCCAGGCGGCATCACCGGCGAGCAGTACCCAGCCGCGCCGGGTGTGGGCGAGCACGCCGATACTGCCGGGGGTGTGCCCGGCCAGATCCACCAGCACCACGGACCCGTCACCGAACAGATCGTGGCTCGCGGTGAACGTCAGCACCGGCGGTCCGTCGAGGTCGTATTCGACCACCGGCCGCTCCCGCAGCGCATCGCGAACGCCGCCGACCGGCGCGACCGGACCGGTCGTGATCCACTGCTGCTCGACGCGATGCATGTGCACCGGCAGTCCGGGCAGATCCAGCAGACCGCACACATGGTCCCAATGCGCGTGCGTGGGCAGGGCGAAATCCAGCGGCCGGGGATCGTGCTCACGCAGCGAGTCGACGGTCGCCACGGTGGCGGCCGGTGGCCGCACCGCGACCCGCAGGACTGCGGGGAGCTGCGCGATCGCACGCCGCTCGGCGTCCAGACAGACGCCCGGATCGACCACGAACCGGGCCTGCGGATGTTCGACGACGAAGGCGGTCAGCGCGTTGTCGATCCGGCGCGGGGTGAACGTTCCCTCCACGACCGCCGCCGTCGGCACCGACCGCGGCGCCTGCGGTAGCGCGCGCACCGAGACGGTGCCCCGGGGTTCGGGCAGCCCGGCGTCGGGGATCGAGGCCAGGAAACGCCGATCGAGCCGGCGGGGCAGCATCAGGCCGCGCACGGAACCCACTGCGACAGTGCAGCATTCGAGCACACTCGGGGTCTTCGCCGGATCCGGCATGTCATTCGTCCGTTCTGTGGGTGGGCCGCGAACGACGGGATCGTCGCCACGTGTTGTGGCACGATAAAACTTAAGGTCGACATGAAGTAAAGGGGCCGGCGATGGACGAGGGACTGAAGATCGGCGACGCCGCCGTGGCGGTCGGCGTCGAGGCGCATGTGCTGCGCCATTGGGAATCGGTCGGGCTGCTGCATCCGGCCCGCAGTCCCTCCGGGCATCGCGCCTACGACGAGCAGACGCTCGACCGGGCGCGGCTGATCCGCACCCTGCAGCGCACCGGGTTGTCGCTGCGCCGGATCCGGGAGCTCGGTCTCTCCGGGCGCGACGAGCGGCGCGCCCTGATCACCGACGAGCGGGCCCAGTTGCGCCGCCGTATCGACCTGTTCGAGGCCACCGATCGCTTCCTCGCCCATATCCTCGACTGCCGGCATCCGATCCTCGCCGAATGCCCCGACTGCTCCGGTTTCCTCGCCGCGTACGGCGACGAGCGAGACCGGTACGAACTCGCGGATCGAGCCCACTCGACGCTGTCCGCTCACTGAGGCAGGCGTGACCGGCTGCCGGGGCGCTGCCGCGCACTCTTGTTGCGGTACATCGCGGTGTCGACGGCATGCATGAGATCGTCGACCGCCTCGGGTTGCCGGGTGACCAGCGCGGTTCCGATCGACGCGCCCACCGTGATCGATCCGCCGGCCACCTCCACCGGTTCGCCGAGCGCCGCCAGCAGCCGGGCCGACATGTCGACCAGTCGCGCCTCGTCCTCGCACTGCTCGATCAGCACGATGAACTCGTCGCCGCCGATCCGTGCGGCCAGGCCGTCGGGCTCGGTGGCCGCTCCCAGCCGCTCGGCGACCGTGCGCAGCACGCGATCCCCGATGGTGTGGCCGTAATCGTCGTTGATCTCCTTGAACCCGTCCAGGTCGAGATAGCACAGGCCGATGGGCGGCTCGGCCCGCGTGAGCCGGTCGAAGAACAGCAGCCGGTTGGCGAGCCCGGTCAGGTCGTCATGATGGGCCTCGTACCAGAGCCGGTCGGCCAGCGCCTTGCGTTCGGTGATGTCGACGGCCACCCCGATGAGGAAGCGCGCGTTGCCGCGCGCGTCCCGCACCACCGACATGGACAGGTCGATATCGGAGTGGTGGCCGTCGGGCCGGGTGAGCGAGGTCTCCATCCGGAACCGGTCCAGGACGCCGGTCAGCAACTGCTGGAACTGGGTGTAGGCCTCACCGATGTTGTCCTCGCCGAGCACCGCGGCCACCGACCGGCCGATGATCAGGTCGATCGGCACCCCGAGCATCTCGGCGAAGGCGGCGTTCACGTCGCGGACCCTGCCGGTCTCGGCGTCGATGGTGCCGATTCCCACCGAGGCGCCGGCGAAGATGGCACCGAACCGGGCCTCGGACAGCTGCCGCCGCGCCTGTTCCTCCCGGACCGCGGCCAGGGCGGCGCTCAGCGTGGTCTCCTGCTCGGCCAGGGCGGCGCCGCGCAGTGCCGCGGTGAATCCGGCGGCGAATTCTCCGGCCACGGTGACGGCGCGGTCGCGCACGGTCTCGTAGCCAGGGTCGCCGGGGTTCGGGCAGATTTCGGCGACCATATCGCGGCAGATCACCGCGACCGATCGGCTCACCGCGGCATCGTCGCGATAATTCGCGGCGACCAGCGACGAGGCGGCCAGCCGGGCCGCATCGAGGCCGACGGTGCCGCGCAGTGCGCCGAGCAGTTCCTCACACAGGCCGGTGAGCAGGGCCTCGATCTCGGTTCGCGTCAGCGTCGGCGCGACCACTCCGTCGAGTGCGTCGGCCCACCGCGCCGCCAACTCCTGCGAACCCACCCTGCAACCCCTGCCTATCCCGTGGACGCCGTCACACCTTGTGCCCCACGCCGCCCAAACCGAGCGAGCGTCCCGGCGCTTCGTGCAGGTCACGCTCGGATTCCGGGCGCCACAGCGGTAGTTCGACGATGCCCGGTTCGACCGGTTCCCAGCCGGTGAACATATCGACGATGGATGCGCGGTCGCGAAAACGGATTCCGACGCCGCTGGTCGATTCCTCGTGAATCCGGGCGGCCGCCTCCGGCCGGTGTGCCGAGGACAGATGCGAGATCGCGATATAGCTGCCCGGCGCCACGGCGGCCCGCAACGCGGCGACCTGCTCGCGCGGACGTTCCTCGTCCTGCAGAAGATGCAGCACGGCGACCAGCAGCAGACCGACGGGTCGATCGAAGTCGATCAGGCCGGTCTTACGAGCACGGGTGAGCAGTTCCTCCGGCTTGCGCAGATCCGCCTCGATGGCGCCCGCGCGGTCGTTGCCGCGCAGGATGGTGGCCGAATGGGTGACCGCGACCGGGTCGATGTCGACGTAGAGAACCCGGATCGAGGGATCGATGTCCTGCGCGACCTCATGCACGTTCCCGGCAGTGGGAATACCCGATCCGACGTCGAGGAACTGCCGGATCCCGGAGTCGATCATGAATCGGACCGCTCGGCGCAGGAAAGCGCGGTTGCTCAGCGCCAGCCGCGGCAGATCCGGCACCAGCTTGCGCCCCTCCGCCGCGGCCCACCGGTCCACTTCGAAATTGTGGGAACCTCCGAGCAGCGCGTCGTACATCCGGGCCGGGCTGGGCCGCTGCATATCCACGCCCTCGGGCGCCCACGCTGGCCTGTCCACTCGAATCCCCTCTTGCCGATCGAGAATCGGCCCGCCGGACCACAGGGGCCGGGGCCGATCTTGTCGAAGCCCAACTGTACGCCCACGCCGGGCCGATCGGCGGACACACATCGGCCGCTCAGACCAAATTGATCGAGTCGAGGACGCGGGCGCCGAGCTCGGCATCGCCGGTGATCGCGACGGCGC
>NZ_BDBL01000055.1 GCF_001612965.1 Nocardia kruczakiae NBRC 101016 | reverse complement strand
GCGCTCGGCGGAGAAACCGGAATCGAGGCCGGCGCGGGCCTCGGTCTCGGCGCGGGACTCGGCGCCGACCTGGGGGCGGGGCTGTCCGCCGGCCTGGGCGCGGCCGCATCGCTCGGTGCGGGCGCCGCGGCCGGGCTGACCGCCGGACTGGGTGCCTTGACCGGGGTCGCGGTCGGCCTCGGTGGCGCGGTCTCCGGCACCGGCACCGCCGGCACCGATCTCGGCCTCTCCGCCGGAATCGAAGGCGCCGCCGACACAGTCGCGCAGGTCGGCACCGATCTCTCTGCACAGATCGGAACCGGCATCCAGGTCGGAATCTCCTCCGCCGCAACAGGATTGACCGAAGCCACCGCGGGACTCGGCGCCGGGCTCGGCGGAGCGTTGAGCGGTGCGGCCGAAGCCGGCGCAGGCCTGGGAACCGAACTCAACGGAGCACTCGGCGGCGCAGCCGAAGCCGGCGCCGGCCTGGGCGCAGCCCTCGGAGGAGCCCTCGGCGGCGCACTGAACGCCGGCGGGGAACTCGGCACCGGACTCGAAACCGGACTGGGCGCAGGCCTCGGCGGTGCGCTCGGCGGCGCGGCGGAAGCCGGCGCGGGCCTCGGTGGTGCCCTGGGTGGCGCGGCAGCAGCCGGAGCGGGTCTCGGTGGTGCCCTGGGGGGCGCGGCGGAAGCCGGAGCGGGTCTCGGCGGTGCCCTGGGGGGCGCCCTGAACGCGGCCGGCGACCTGGGCGCGGGCCTGTCCGGCGCTGCGGGCGCGGCGACCGGCGTGGGTTCGGAACTGGGCGGTGCCCTGGGTAGCGCGGCCAACGCGGGTGCGGGTCTTGGTGGTGCGCTGGGTGGTGCCGCAAACGCCGGAGCTGATCTCGGAGGAGCGCTGGGCGGTGCGGCGGAGGCCGGTGCCGGTCTCGGTGGCGCCTTGGGCGGCGCGGCAGCGGCGGGCGCGGGTGCGGGTCTCGGTGGCGCTCTCGGCGGCGCGGCCGACGCGGGTGCTGGTCTCGGTGGTGCCCTGGGTGGTGCGGCGGAGGCCGGCGCCGGACTCGGTGGTGCGCTGGGAGGTGCGGCGGAGGCCGGTGCCGGTCTCGGTGGTGCCCTGGGTGGTGTGGCGGAGGCCGGCGCGGGCCTCGGTGGTGCCTTGGGCGGTGCCGCCAACGCGGGGGCGGGACTCGGTGGTGCGCTGGGCGGGACTTCGAATGCCGGTGCGGGACTGGAGGGTTCGCTCGGAGACGCGGTTCACTTGGGTGGCGATCTGGGTGGTGCTCTCGGCGGTGTGACGCAGGCCGGAGCAGACCTCGGGGGTGCGCTCGGGGGTGCGACCGAGGCGGGTGCCGGACTCGGTGGAGAACTCGGGGGTGCCGCGAATGCGGGCGCGGGACTCGGTGGTGCGCTCGGTGGGGCGGCGAATGTGGCTGCGGGACTGGGTGAGTCGCTGGGCGGTGCTGCGAATGCTGGTGCGGGTCTGAGCGGTGTTGCGAATGCTGGTGCAGGTCTCGGTGGTGCCTTGGGTGGTGCTGCGAATGCCGGTGCAGGGCTGGGTGGTGCTGCGAATG
>NZ_BDBL01000054.1 GCF_001612965.1 Nocardia kruczakiae NBRC 101016 | reverse complement strand
GGGTGGTGCCTTGGGTGGTGCGGCCAACGCCGGTGCCGGGCTCGGTGGTGCGCTGGGTGGTGCGGCGAACGCTGCCGTGGGGCTCGGGGGTGCTACGAGCATCGGAGCTGGGCTCGGTGGGGCGGTGGCCTCGGGGGCGCAAGGCGCTACCGGGCTGGAGACCGGGTTGTCGGGTGGTCTCGGCGGCGCGGTACACAGCGGCGCCGATCTGTCCGGGGCGGCGGCTTCGGGTGCGCATGCGGCCGGGGATCTGTCGTCCTCGCTGTCGGGTGCGGCGACCTCCGGTGTGAACGGCGCGACCGGGCTGGGAACCTCGCTGTCCGGATCGGCCGATGCGGGAGTGCACACGGCCGGCGACTTGGCGACCTCGCTCTCCGGAGCCGGCGCATCGGCCGTGCACAGTGCGGGCGACCTGGGTACCTCGCTGTCCGGCGCGGGTGCGGGGGCTGTCCACAGTGCAGGTGACCTGGGTACGTCGTTGTCCGGTACCGCGGCGTCGGGTGTGCACAGTGCAGGTGACCTGGGCACCTCGTTGTCCGGCACAGCGGAGTCCGGTCTGCACGGTACGGGCGGTTTGTCGAGCTCGCTGTCGGGCGCGGCGGATTCGGGATTGCACGCGGGTGCCGATGCGAGTTCGGGTCTGACGGGCTCGGTCGACTCGGGGCTGCACGCCGGTACGGATACTTCCTCGGCGCTCTCCGGTACGGCCGCGGGCACCTGGTCCGGTGTCGATGTGTCGCACGCGTTCGGTAGTGGTGTCGGGACCGATATCTCCGGCGTCGGCACCTCGGGGATCGGCGGCGGTGTGGACAGCGCCCTCGGCGGAACCGCGCACAGCGGCATCGACACCACCCTGGCGGCGGGCGGTAACAGCTCGCTGTCCGGCGGGCTCGACACCGGCGGTCACACCGATTCGAGCCTGTTCGGCGATGCGTCCGGCCATGCCTCGACCGTCACCGATACGCACGCCTCCGGTGACATCACCGGCGGACTGCTGCACTGAGGGTAGCGGCGAAATACCGGAACAAGTACCGAACAGGTTGGGGTGCAACGAAAATGAGCAGTGTGGTCGCGGCGAACACCGCCCCGGAGGTGCCTGCCTCACCGCTGTCGCGGATTCTCGCCGAAACCATCACCGCCGCGCGCACCGCCGATCGCGACGATCTGGTCGGCCGGCTGGAGGTGCTGGCCGGCCGGATCCGCGACCCCCGCCGCCGCATCGTGGTGGTGGGGCTGGGCAACCAGGGCAAGAGTCAGTTCGTCAACGCGCTGCTGAATCTCGACATCAGCCCGGTCGGTGACGACGCGACCACCGGGGTGCCGATCGTGCTCGCCCACGGCCCGCAGGCCCGGGCCGAGATCGTCATCACCACGCCGTCCGGTGACGAGCGGGACAGTCGGCGGATATCGGTGCCGCTCAGCGATATTCACACCGTCACGCCGCAGTCTCCGCACGGCCGGGTGGCGCGGGTGGAGATCGAGCTGCCGAATCCGCTGCTGGCCGACGGGATCGTCGTCATCGATACGCCGCCGGTCGGCGGTCACGCGACAGCCACGGCCGCGGCGGTTCTCGCCCTGGCCCCGGCTGCCGACGCGGTGCTGGTGCTCTCGGATGCCTCCACCGAACTGACCGAACCGGAGGTCGACTTCCTGCGGCAGGTGCGCGAATTGTGCCCCGCCGTTGCCCTGATACTCAGCAAGATCGACCTGTATCCGCATTGGCGTCAGGTCTTACAGGCCGATCAGGCGCATCTGGAACGTAATCGCCTGGTCCTGCCGATCATTCCGGTGTCGGCCCTGCTGCGCAGTCACGCCATGCGGCTGCAGGACCAGCAGCTGGGCCGGGAATCCGGCTTCGGTGTGCTGTTCGATTTCCTGCGGGAACAGGTGGTCGCCCGGGATCAGGCGGCGGCGCAGCGCGCGGTGGCACTCGATATCTCCTCTGCCGCAGAGCATCTCGCGTTGGCACTGAGCAGCGAGCTCGTCGCCCTGCGCGACCCCGAACGCGGTGCGGCGGCCATTCGCGAACTGCGCACCGCCAAGGCGCAGGCCGAGGAGCTGCATCGCCGGACCGCCACCTGGCAGCAGACGCTGGCCGACGGCATCACCGATCTGGCCGGCGATATCGACCATGATCTGCGAGATCGGTTGCGCGCCATCGGCAGAACCGCCGAGGAGTGGGTCGACGAGAACGACCCCGGGAGGCTGTGGGACCAACTGGAACAGTGGCTGATGCAGACGACCGACACCGCCATCGGCGACAATCTGCTGTGGACGCATCATCGCGCCATCCACTTGGCCGAGCGGGTGGCCGAGCACTTCCTGGAGTTCGGCGCGGTGGATCTGCCCGCGGTGCGGTCGGGTTCGGAGCTGGAGGAATCGCGGGTGGCGGCCGTGACGCTGGCCGATCTCGAGCCGGATCTCGGCATCGGCCACAAACTGCTCGTCGGTATGCGTGGTTCCTACGGCGGCATGGTGATGATCGGTCTGGCCAGTACGGTCGCCGGCCTGGCCCTGATCAATCCGGTCTCACTGGGCGCGGGTGTGCTGTTGGGCGGCAAGGCGTTTCGTGACGACAAGCGGGAGCGGCTGGCCCGCAAACGCGGCGAGGCGAAGATGGCGGTGCGCCGCTACCTCGACGATGTGAGTTTCGAGGCGGGTAAGGAGTCGCGCGACCGGCTGCATCGCATCCATCGCATTCTGCGCGATCATTTCACCGGCATCGCCGACCGGAGCCTGCGCTCGATCAACGATTCGCTGCAGGCCGCGCAGGACGCCGCCGGAGTGGCCAATGCCCAGCGCGCCGAGCGGTGCGCGGAACTCGAGCGGCAATTGCGCGTGGTAGCCGAACTGCGACGTCACGCCGATGTGATGCTGCCGCCCGCGGGTGCGTCCGGACGTCATGCGCGCGGGGCGCAGTCGTAACCCCACGGCACCGGGATTCCCAGACTGCTCGGGTACGGTCGACGCGTGAGTTACCAGGTCAGCGACCAGACGCCGGGCATCGTGGGGGAGGCGCGCCGGTTGGTTTCGGCCGCCCGCCAGGCCTACGCGCCGCGTTCGCGCCCCGCCGCGATGCTCGGTGACTGTGCGCGCCGTCTCGACCAACCGCTGCGGGTCGCGCTGGCGGGGCAGCTCAAGGCGGGTAAATCGACCTTGCTCAATGCGCTGGTCGGGCAGGACATCGCGCCGACCGATGCCACCGAATGCACCCGTATGGTGACCTGGTATCGCCACGGCCCGGCGCCGCGGGTGAGCGCCCTGGCCGCCGACGGCGCGAGCGCCGATGTGGTGGTGCGGCGCACCCCCGGCGCCGACGGCCTGCCCGGAGCGCACGGATTGAGTTTCGATCTGTCGGCGCTGCGCTGGAGCGCCGCCGGGGCGCACGAGGTGGACCATCTGGATGTGCAGTGGCCGGCCGCCACCCTGGCCCGCACCACCATCATCGACACCCCGGGGACGTCGTCGCTGTCGCGGGAGGTGTCGCTGCGCACCTCGCGCCTGCTGACGCCCGACGAGGATGCGGCGGTGACCGTGCCCGAGGCCGACGCGGTCGTCTATCTGCTGCGCCGGCTGGACGCCTCCGATATCGGATTCCTGGAGCGCATCGGCGCCGGAGGTACTGCCCGGCAGGGTGTTTCGGGCCCGCTCGGCGTGATCGGGGTGGTCTCCCGGGCCGACGAGATCGGCGCCGGCCGCATCGATGCCCTGCATTCGGCGCGCGAGGTCTCAGCCCGGTTCGCCACCGAACTGGAACGAACCGGGTTGTGCCAGGCGGTCATTCCGGTCGCCGGTCTGCTCGCCTTCGCCGGCGCGACGCTGCGGCAGCGCGAATTCGACGCCTTCGAGGCGCTGGCGCGGATCTCGGTGGACGATCTGAGCATCGCGCTGCTGTCCGCGGACCGATTCGCCCACCCGGAGTTGCCGCTACCGGTGCCGGCGGATCTGCGGGCGCACCTCGCGGCCCGGTTCGGCCTGTTCGGCATTCGCATGGCGGTGACGCTGATCCGCCTGGGTGTGCGCGATTCCGCCACGCTGGCACGGGAACTCGCCGAGCGCAGCGGTGTGGACGAACTGCGCACGGTGCTGGATGTGCAGTTCGCCCAGCGAGCCGATCAGCTGAAGGCACATTCGGCGTTGACGGCGGTGTCGCGCATCGTGGCCGCCCATCCGGGCACGCGCGCCGACGACCTGCTGCCCCATATCAACAGCCTGTTGGCGGATGTGCACGGATTCGCCGAGCTGCGTCTGCTCGGACGGTTGCGCACCGACGAATTGCCGCTGCCCGCGGACGATGTCACCGAGCTGTACCGGTTGATCGGCGGTTCCGGGGTGGCACCGCACCTGCGCCTGGGGCTGCCGCCGGACGCTCCGGGCGGCGAAGTGCAGGCGCACGCGGTGGCGGCGGTGCGGAAGTGGCGTGGCCGGGCACGCCATCCGCTGGCCGACCGATTCACCACCGAGGCCTGTCTGACCGCGGCACGGAGTGCGGAGGGAATCGTGGACCAGTTGCGGGAACCGGAAACCACGCCGATGGGCCGGGTGCGCCCGCCGCGCGCCCGCTGATCCCTATCTACCTTGATGTGTCCCGCATCACAGTGGATGCCTGTCACAATCTCGTCCGTCCTGTGTCGAAACCGGATGTAAGGGCCGAAAAATCGGCCGGGCAACGATCCGAGGACACATCATGCCGACCGTCGTGACTCTCGATTCCTTCGTCAACTACCGCGAGAGCGGCACCGGACCGGTTCCGGTGGTCTTCCTGCACGGCAACCCGACCTCGTCGTATCTGTGGCGCAATGTGATTCCGCACGTCGACCCGCTGACCCGGGTGCTGGCGCCGGATCTGATCGGGATGGGTGAGTCGGGCAAGCCCGACATCGCCTACCGATTCGCCGATCACGCCCGCTACCTCGACGCCTGGTTCGATGCCCTGGAACTGGAGGAGGTCGTGCTGGTGGGCCACGACTGGGGTGGTGCGCTGGGGATGGACTGGGCCGCGCGGCATGCCGACCGGGTGCGCGGCGTCGCCGTACTCGAGACGTTCCTACGCCCGCTGCGCTGGGCCGAGATGCCCGAACAGGGCGCGGAGCTGTTCCGGCGGTTCCGGTCACCGGAGGGCGAGCAGATGATCCTGCGCGACAACATGTTCATCGAATTCAAT
Organism: Nocardia kruczakiae NBRC 101016; assembly: GCF_001612965.1. Classification (GTDB taxonomy): domain Bacteria; phylum Actinomycetota; class Actinomycetes; order Mycobacteriales; family Mycobacteriaceae; genus Nocardia; species Nocardia kruczakiae. Next base: position 40,335 of record NZ_BDBL01000054.1, on the reverse strand, counting down.
CTCCCGTTCGGCGCCCGCAGCCTGACTCCGGCCGACCTGGACGTGTATCGCGCGCCCTATCCGACGCCCGAGTCGCGGCGGCCGATGTTGGTGTGGCCGAGGGAGATTCCGTTCGATGGGGAGCCCGCCGACATCGCCGCCGTCATGGAGAACTACGGCCGCTGGATGGCCTCCACACCGGATATTCCCAAGCTGGTGATGGCTGTGGATGCCGGCGTCGGCCTCGGATCGTCGGACGCGGTGGAATGGGCGCGGCAGACCTTCGCCGCGGTCGAGGTCATCGGAATCGGTGCGGCCGGACACCACGCACCCGAGGACCGTCCCGATGCGATCGGAGCGGCCGTCGCGACCTGGCTCCGCGACTCGCGGCTCACCGAACCCCGGATCGAGGTCCGGACGACACGGCAATGACCTGCGCCGTTGCGGTGCCGTCCGCGGCACCGCACGATAGGTCGATGAGCGTTGACGACGCCGACGAGCGGGTGGCCGAGACCGCCCTGGTCGATCGCGCCGTGGCCGGTGACCGCACCGCCGTCACCGAGGTGGTGCGGCTGTTGCAGGATCCTCTGTACCGCTTGGCATTACGGATGACCGGCAATCCGTCCGACGCCGAGGACGCGGTCCAGGAGATCCTGCTGCGCGCCGTCGGCAATCTCGCGAGCTGGCGCGGCGAGGCGAAGCTGACGACCTGGGCCTACCGCATCGGCGTCAACTATCTGCTGAATCAGCGCCGCCGCAGCCCGCAGGAATCGGCCCATCTGGATCTGGACGGCTTCGGCGCCAATCTGCTGGAGGGTCTGGCCGAACAGGACTACCGGGGCCCCGAGGCAACGGTGCTCACCCGGGAGGTCCGGCTCGTCTGCAGCCAGGCGATGCTGCAATGTCTCGCTCGTGACGAGCGGGTCGCGTTCGTCCTCGCCGATGTCTTCGAACTGTCCTCGGCCGAGGCCGCGTGGATTCTCGGTATCGGCGCCCCCGCATACCGGAAACGATTGGAGCGGGCGAGAACTCGGCTCGGCAACTTCCTCGACTCCACCTGCGGGGTGGCGAATCCGGCAGCCCCGTGCCGATGTTCACGCCGCGTGCGGACCGCCGTCGATCAGGGCCGGGTGCGGCCCGGCAGGCCAGGCCTCGGGGGTCACCCGGTGACGCCCGGCGGTCGCAGCGCGGCCGATGCCGAAGCGCAGATGGCCGGCCTGCACGATGCCGCCTCGATCCTGCGGGCCCATCCGGATTACGCGCTGCCGCCGGCCCGGCTGGAGGCGATAGCGACCCTGCTGGACTCCGGGCGGTTCCCCTTGCTCGACCGCTGAACGATCACACGTCGATCAGTGAACTCGACGGGTCCACAAGGATTTTCGCGTGCTGGTCGGGACTGCCCAGAGCGGTGAAGGCATTGTCGACACCCGCCAACCCCACCGTTCCGGTGATGAGCGGGGCCGGGTCGACCTTCCCGTCGGCGATCATGTGCAGGGTGTCGCGGAATTCGCCCGGGTCGTAGCCGAAGGCGAAGCGCAGTTCGATCTCCTTGTTGATCGCCATCGCGGGCCGGAAACGGTCGGTTTCCATGCACACCCCGACGACCACGATGCGGGTCAAAGGCGGTGCGTCGGTGAGCAATTGGTCGATGATGCCCGGCACGCCCACGCATTCGAACACCACCGGCCCGCCCGGCGCCGCGTCCAGGCTGTGCGCGAGGCGGAACAGATACCACCAGGGCAGTTTCGGGATGCTGCGCAGTCGCGTCATGGTGTCGAAACCCAGATTGAGGATATCGGTGACGCCGGAGATGCGGCCCTTCGCGGGGTTGGCCGTCCACGGCGATTCCAGATTCGGATCCACCACCACGTTCGCACCGCACCGGCGCGCCAGTTCGCGCCGACGCGGTGAAAAATCGCTGGCGACAATATTTTTCACGCCGGCGGCGCGCAGCATGCTGATGACCGCGAGGCCGATCGGCCCACACCCGACCACGAACGCGGGCTGGTTGCGACCGACTCGCCCCTTGCGCACCGCGTGCCAGGCGACGGCCATCGGCTCGGTCAGCGCCGCATGGTCGGTGGCCAGCCCGTTGGGCACGGGAAACGTCATGGACTCCTGCACCACGACCTGTTCGGCGTAGCCGCCGGGCGCCTGCTCCGACAGCCCGGTGAGTTCGGGTGTGCGCCCGTTGCGCACGATCGGCAGTGCCACCACACGGGTGCCCGGCTGCCAGCGTTTGCGGCAGCCGGGGCCGTATTCGACGATCTCCCCGACGAATTCGTGGCCGAGCACCACACGCTGATGGGAGCGCATGAAGTTCGGATAACCGGTGACGGCCGCGAGCTCGGCCAGTTCGTCACAGTGCAGACGAGCGTGCAGATCGGATCCGCAGATCCCGCATCGCGACACCGCGATCACCAGCTGGCCGGGCCCCGGTTTCGGCGCCGGGATATCCGCGACGTCCAGCTTGCCTTCCGAACACACCACGGCCTTCATATCCGCACGGTACCGCGCGGGATGTGCCGATTCAGCGGGATTGCGGAGGAACACCCCAGGGACCGGAAAGACCCCAGAGGTCGGGGGTCGCCCCGGTCGCGCTCCGACACGCCGAGATGCGGAGGTCGAGTCGCTACCATCCAGTGGTGAGCTCTTCTGGGTCCGGAATGCCGGGTATGCCCGCACCCGGCAGTATGCGGGCCCGCGATATGGACAGAGTTCAAGCGCGCACCCTGCTCGATGCCGCGTTCGACGAGGGCCAACTGGGCGCCGACGAATATCACGACCGGTCCGATCGTGCGGCCACCGCGAAGACCGTCGGCGAACTGCGGAATCTGGTCGACGATCTGCAACCGCCCGCGGGCGGTGCGCAATGGAAGCAGCCGCCGGGTCCGCCCCGGCGGACGGGCCGCTATCCGGCGCACATCCGGGCCCGCGACGCCGACCGGGCCGAAACCTGCCGAGCCCTCGACACCGCCCTGGCCGACGGCCAGCTCTCGGCGGCGGAACACCAGACCCTCACCGATCTGACCGCGGCCGCCGAAACCCTCGGCGACCTGGCCGAATTGACCGCGGACCTGCAACGCCCCGCCGAGGCGCCGATCGATCCGCGGGCGGGGATACGGAGCCGGACCGCGTGGTTCGCGGGCGCGGTGGCGGTGGTCGTGACGGCCGCGGCGGTGGGTGGATATCTGCTGACGCATCGGGTCGCGCCCGCGCCTGAGCCGGTGGCCGCGGCGGCGCCGCAGGTGGTGCGGCCCATGGTGATCGAGACGCCCGACCTCACCACGGTGGCCGGCTTCGAGAAGTTCCGCGCCGACTATCGCGCGAAATTCGGGGACACCACCGTCGATGATCTGTCGCTCTTCCCGGATCATGCTTCGGTCGACCGCACCTCGGCGGGCCAGCCGAATCGAGTGGCCGACTATCTCTACCGGGGTGGGTTCATGCCGTCGACCGCCGTCACCACCCGTTCGGCCGACAAGCCGATCTTCGACCTCGCCGCGGTGAACACGTCCGCGCTCGGTGACCTGATCGCGCGGGCGGTGCCGCTGCTGAAGGTCCCCGGCGGCGCCGTGAGTCATATCGGCATGGGCATCGACACCATCAGCAAGGTGCCGACGATCAGCATCTACGTCGGCAATTCGTTCAACGAGAACGCGTACCTGGAGGCCACGCCCGCAGGCGATCCGATTCGCGTCTATCCATTCCACACATAGGTGCCGCCGATGGGAACTTTCGACACATCCCGCCGTACCGGCGCGTCCTCCGGCGCCGCGAACAGTACTCTGCGCGTACGTGATTCGGATCGCGTCGACGCCTGCGCACTGCTGGACGCCGCCCGCGACGACGGCCAGCTCTCCGATGGCGATCACCAGCGGCGCACCGCCGCGGCGATGAGCGCCCGCACCTTCGCCGATGTGGAGAAGGTGATCGGCGATCTGCAGATTCCGGCCAATCTGGTCGACGCCCCGGTCGTGCGCCCGGCGCGGCGACGCCGGTCCAGGCGCTGGATAGTGGCCGGTGGTGCCGTGGCGGCCGCGGCACTGATCGGAATGTTCTGCGGCTGGGTGAGCAGCGACGACGGCCCGCTCGCCGACCACACCCCGCCGGATATGACCACCGCCGCCGGCATCGAAGCGTTCCTCTCCGATTACCGCCGGCACTACGGCGATCTGCTTGCCGACGACGTGACGCTGATGCCGGAGCACGCCTCGATCGAGCGGCCCCGCCCGGGGGATCCGTCGACCACCGAAAGAGCCTCCTACAAGGGCGAATTCGACACCTGGACGACCAGCAGCCGTGATCCGAAACTCGCGCCGATCGACCTCGGCACGATCGATGTGCCGAAGTTGGCGGCACTGCTGGCCGGCGCTCCGCAAACCGTCGGATCTCCGCAGACGAAGGTCAGCCATCTGATCATCGGTCGCGACAGCTCCGCACCCGACCACCCGCCGACCGTCACGATCTTCACCGAAGGCGCCCGCAGTGGGCACCTGGTGGTCGCGCCGTCCGGCGAACCGCTGGTGGTCTACAAATCCCAGCAGTGAGGCAGTGAACGCCGACCCCGTCCTCCCCGGCGGGTTTCACCCGCGCGTCCCGGGTTAGCCGGGAAGTGAATCGCCAGGTCGACGAAAGTGGGGTGTCGCAGATGAGCGGGAACGAGGATCGGATCGCCCGGGAACTGCTCGACCGAGCGGGGACCACCTATGCGGCGGAGGCGGGAATCTCCCTCGCCGACAAACCGGCTCCGCTGTTCCAGCTCCTGGTGCTGGCTCAACTGATGAGCGCGCGGATCACCGCCGATATCGCCGTCGCCGCCGCGCGCGAACTGAGATCGAGCGGCTACCGCACCCCGCAGCGCGTCGCCGAGGCCGAATGGCAGGACCTCGTCGACGCGCTGGGACGCGGCCACTACCGCCGCTACGACGAATCGACCGCGACCCGGCTCGGTGAGAACGCCACGATCCTGCTCGACCGCTACCACGGCGATCTGCGGAAACTGGCCGACGAAGCGGACCGCGACCCGGATCGGCTGGCCGAACTACTGCAGCAGTTCAAGGGCATCGGCCCGACCGGCGCCGAGATCTTCCTGCGTGAGGTGCAGGACGTGTGGACCTGGGTGCGCCCGCATTTCGACGACCGGGCCCGCAAGGGCGCCGATCTCCTGCATCTGTCGACCGATCCGCAGCGGCTCGATCGCCTGGGCCGTTCCGGTCACGACGCGGAACTGGCCGCCGCCCTGGTCCGGGTGAGTCTCGACAAGGATCTCGCCGATCAGGTGCTCGCCGCCGCCGGCTGAGCTCGCAGAGATCGAAATACCTGGTCATCCGCGTATCGCGATACCCGGCCGGGTGATCGCCGCCGGGGCGGAAAATTTCTTCGCCCCGGCGGGAATGAACCGTCTGCCCCGCTCGTTGAGCTGTTCGACGCAAGGTTGAGTGCAAGCGGCTCAAGTCTCTGGTTGACTCCGGCGGGATCCGGGGGCAGGATTGAGCCGACCACGCTCAGTGTTGCTGAGGACCGTGCTCCGTGCGGTGTCAGGGGCGAGGTCCGACCGGCACGAACAAGTGCCGCGCGCAGGGCCGCCCTGCACCACACACAGTTACATCACCTAGGAGGAACCACTATGGCTCGTGCGGTCGGTATCGACCTCGGGACCACGAACTCGGTCATCGCTGTTCTCGAAGGCGGTGAGCCGGTCGTCGTCGCCAACTCGGAAGGTTCGCGCACCACCCCGTCGGTCGTCGCGTTCGCCAAGAACGGAGAGGTTCTGGTCGGGCAGCCGGCCAAGAACCAGGCGGTGACCAACGTCGATCGCACCATCAAGTCCGTCAAGCGCCACATGGGCGAGGACTGGACCGTGGAGATCGACGACAAGAAGTACACGGCGCAGGAGATCAGCGCCCGTACCCTCATGAAGCTCAAGCGCGACGCCGAGTCCTACCTGGGCGAGGAGATCACCGACGCGGTGATCACCGTGCCCGCCTACTTCGAGGACGCGCAGCGCCAGGCCACCAAGGAGGCCGGCCAGATCGCGGGTCTGAACGTCCTGCGCATCGTCAACGAGCCGACCGCCGCCGCGCTGGCGTACGGCCTGGACAAGGGCGACAAAGAGCAGACCATCCTGGTCTTCGACCTCGGTGGCGGCACCTTCGACGTCTCGCTGCTGGAAATCGGCGAGGGCGTCGTCGAGGTTCGTGCCACCTCCGGTGACAACCACCTCGGTGGCGACGACTGGGACAACCGGATCGTCACCTGGCTGGTCGACAAGTTCAAGGCCAGCTCGGGCATCGACCTGACCAAGGACAAGATGGCCCTGCAGCGTCTGCGTGAGGCCGCCGAGAAGGCGAAGATCGAGCTGAGCTCCTCGCAGAGCACCTCGATCAACCTGCCCTACATCACCGTGGACGCGGAGAAGAACCCGCTGTTCCTCGACGAGCAGCTGACTCGCGCCGAGTTCCAGAAGATCACCTCCGATCTGCTGGACCGCACCCGCGCGCCGTTCCAGTCGGTGATCAAGGACGCCGGTATCTCGGTCAAGGACATCGACCACGTCGTGCTCGTCGGTGGCTCCACCCGTATGCCCGCGGTCTCCGAGCTGGTCAAGGAACTGACCGGCGGCAAGGAGCCCAACAAGGGCGTGAACCCGGACGAGGTCGTCGCCGTCGGCGCCGCCCTGCAGGCCGGTGTGCTCAAGGGTGAGGTCAAGGACGTCCTGCTGCTCGATGTGACCCCGCTGTCGCTGGGTATCGAGACCAAGGGTGGCGTGATGACCAAGCTCATCGAGCGCAACACCACCATCCCGACCAAGCGGTCGGAGACCTTCACCACGGCCGACGACAACCAGCCGTCCGTGCAGATCCAGGTCTTCCAGGGTGAGCGCGAAATCGCGTCGCACAACAAGCTGCTCGGCTCCTTCGAGCTGACCGGCATCCCGCCGGCCCCGCGCGGCGTGCCGCAGATCGAGGTCACCTTCGACATCGACGCCAACGGCATCGTTCACGTCACCGCGAAGGACAAGGGCACCGGCAAGGAGAACACGATCAAGATCCAGGACGGCTCCGGTCTGTCCAAGGAGGAGATCGACCGGATGATCAAGGACGCCGAGGCGCACGCGGCCGAGGACAAGTCGCGTCGCGAGGAGGCGGAGACCCGCAACCAGGCGGAGTCGCTGGTTCACCAGACCGAGAAGTTCATCGCGGACAACTCCGACAAGGTGCCGGCCGAGACCAAGGAGAAGGTCGAAGCGGCCATCGCCGAGGCCAAGCAGGCCTTGCAGGGCAGTGACATCGCCGCGGTGAAGTCCGCGGTGGAGAAGCTGGCCACCGAATCGCAGGCCCTGGGCCAGGCGATCTACGAGGCTTCGGCCGCCGAGGGTGGCGCCGCCGCCGACGGCGCGGGCAACGCGTCCGCCGGTGACGACACCGTGGTCGACGCAGAGGTCGTGGAAGAGCCGGAGAAGAAGTGACGGAACAGAACCCGAAAGAGGAGCCGGTCACCATCGTCGACAACCGGAAGATCGACCAGGACGGGAAACCGTCCGCTCCGCAGGGTGATGTGAGCGAGGCCGCGGCGAATTCCGCCGCGGCCCCCGCCGCCGAGGGTGACGCCCTCGCCGACAGCATCAGCGCCGAATTGTCGGAGCGCACTGCCGATCTGCAGCGGCTGACCGCGGAGTACGCGAACTATCGCCGCCGTGTCGATCGCGACCGCAAGGCCGCCATCGATTCGGCCAAGGCCGCGGTGGTCACCGAATTGCTCGGTGTGCTCGACGATCTGGATCGTGCCCGTGCCCACGGCGATCTCGAGTCCGGACCGCTGAAGTCGGTCGCGGACAAGCTCGCCGATGCGCTGCAGAAGCAGGGCCTCGAGGAATTCGGTGCCGAGGGTGAACCTTTCGACCCGACCCTCCACGAGGCCGTGCAGCACGAGGGTGAGGGACACAACCCGGTGATCGGGGTGGTCATGCGTAAGGGTTACCGCTTCGGCGACCGCGTCCTGCGCCATGCGCTGGTCGGAGTCACCGATGGGGTAGCGGATCTGTCCGACTCGTCGGACACTGCGAATGCCGGCCGAGATGCCGACGGTGCCGAGTAACACACAGTCGCGCAACGTGACGGAAGGAGGAGATGCCCGGTGAATCGGGAGTGGCTGGAAAAGGACTTCTACAAAGAGCTGGGTATTTCCTCCGGCGCGACCCAGGACGAGATCAAGAAGGCCTACCGGAAACTGGCCCGGGATCTGCATCCGGACAAGAATCCGGGAGATACCAAGGCCGAGGAGCGCTTCAAGGCGGTCAGCGAGGCGCACGCCGTGCTGTCCGATCCGGAGAAGCGCAAGGAGTACGACGAGGCCCGGCGGTTGTTCGCCAGCGGCGGTTTCGGCCGCGGCGGCTACGCACCGGGTGGCGGCTACACCGGCGGTGGCGGCTTCTCCAACGAATTCAACCTGGGTGACATCTTCGGGGGTGCGGCCGCCGGCGCGGGTGACGGTGGTCTGGGGGATATCCTGGGCGGCCTGTTCAACCGCGGCGGCACACGGACCACGTCGCGCCCGCGACGGGGCAGCGATGTGGAGACCGAGACGACTCTCGGGTTCCGTGAAGCGGCCCAGGGCGTGACCGTTCCGCTGCGGATGACCAGTCCGTCGCCGTGTACGACCTGTCACGGCAGCGGCGCCAAGCCGGGCACCAGCCCGCGAGTGTGCCCGCACTGCAACGGGTCCGGCGTGATCAGCCGCAACCAGGGCGCGTTCGGGTTCAGCGAACCCTGCGACGACTGCCGTGGAACGGGCTCGATCATCGACGATCCCTGCACCGACTGTCACGGCACCGGTATCCAGAACCGGACCCGCACCATCACGGTGCGCATCCCGCCCGGGGTGCGCGACGGGCAGCGGATCCGGCTGGCCGGTCAGGGCGAGGCGGGCCTGCGCGGCGCGCCGGCGGGTGACCTGTTCGTCACCGTGCACGTCAGCCAGGACAAGGTCTTCGGCCGCAACGGCGACGACCTGACCCTGGTGCTGCCGGTCAGCTACAGCGAATTGGTGTTGGGTACAACGGTTTCCGTGCCTACACTGGAAGGCAGAGTCGGAGTGAAGGTGCCACCCGGCACCGCCGACGGCCGGACGCTGCGGGTGCGCGGGCGCGGTGTGCCCAAGCGCGGCGGCGGCGCCGGTGACCTGCTGGTCACGGTGAAGGTCGCGGTACCGCAGAAGCTGGACGACGAAGCCTCCGAAGCGCTACGGCGTTACGCGGAGGCGGAGAAGGCCGGCGGGTTCGACCCGCGCGCAGGTTGGGCAGGTGCGTAAATGAACGGTGATCCGAAGAATCGGGCAACCGGCACCGAGTACTTCATGATCTCGGTGGCGGCTCAGCTGGCGGGAATGCACGCGCAGACGCTGCGGACCTACGACAGGCTGGGATTGGTTACGCCGCAACGCACTTCCGGCGGCGGCCGGCGTTATTCGTCACGGGATGTGGAACTGCTCCGCGAGGTGCAGCGCCTGTCCCAGGACGAGGGCGTCAACCTGGCCGGGATCAAGCGGATCATCGAACTCACCAATCAGGTCGAGGCGCTGCAGCAGCGGGTGGGTGAATTGACCGCCGAGGTCGACCGCCTGCGCGCCGGGCACCGGCCCGATCTCGCTCCACCGCAACGCAGTACCGCACTGGTGGTGTGGCAGCCGCGCAACAAACGGCGGTAAGCGGGTTCGGCCGGCGTCGAACACACTGTGCGACAGCGCCCCCGATCGGGGGCGCTGTTCGCGTATCTGGATGCCGGACGATTGCCCAGCATGCGACCGGCAAATCTGAAAATCGCGTATCGGGTCATGCACAACCACTCCCGAACAGGCCGAAATACATGGCGTGTCACGGTCTTTGAGTCGGTTTCCAGGGGCCTACACACCCGCGGACCTTGGTTCGGCCGAATTACCTCCCTGTTGTTCCATCAGTGCGTCCCGCGCCTGGCAAACCTCGCCTACACTCGGTCTCCATCGGCTGCGCCGCGTGTCCGGCAGCACCGCGCTCACCGGGCCGGCCCGTGTTCGACGTGCGAAATGGGGTTGTGGACAGATGGATTCGCGGACCGTCGCGTTGATCAGAACGACGTTCAAGGCGGTGGCCGCGGAGGACGGCGGCCCCGAACAGCTCGCCCGCTCCTTCTACGCCCTGCTCTTCACCGAATATCCGCAGCTCCGGGACTTCTTCCCCGCCGCCCTGGAGGTGCAGCGCGACCGGCTGGTCAAGGCCATCGGCTATGCCGTGGACCGGCTGGAGGAGCCCGAGCAGCTACTGCCCTTCCTGGCCCAGCTCGGTCGCGACCATCGCAAATACGGCGTGGTCGCCGAACATTATGCCGCCGTGGGCAATTCGCTCAAAAGCGCCTTACGCGCCCATGCCGGGACCGAATTGTGGACCGACGAGGTGGAGCAGGCCTGGGACGCCGGCCTCGGGCTGATGACCGAGACGATGATCGGCGCCGCCGAACTGGAGACGACGCCGCCGGTATGGACCGGAACCGTCGTCGAACATCGCGAGGTGCTGTGCAATCTGGTCGTCGTGCGGCTGCGGCTCGACCAGCCCATGTCCTATGCGGCCGGACAATATGTGAGCGTGCAGATTCCGGCCCGCCCGCGGATGTGGCGATACCTGTCCCCGGCGATTCCGGCGAATCCCGAGGGTGAGATCGAATTCCATATTCGCAGCGTCAGCGGCGGCTGGGTGAGTCCGGCGATGGTCGGGCACACCGCGATCGGCGATCAGTGGCTGCTCGGGGCGCCGCTGGGCGGGCTCGGGGTGCCGCGCAATACGCGTCGCAAGATGCTGATGGTCGGCTGCGGCACCGGAATCGCGCCGCTGCGTGCGCAATTGCTGGCGATGTCCCGACGTAGATCCAATCCGAAGGTTCATCTGTTCGTCGGCGGACACCATCCGTGCGATCTCTACGATCTGCCGACGCTGAGCGAACTGGCCGTCGCGAACAAGTGGCTCACCGTCGTTCCGGTCACCGAAAGCGACGACAACCCCTGGTGGTACTACCATCCCGAGCGTGTCGAACCCGATCTTCCGGGCATAGCGCCGCGTGAAACGGGACAGATCGGAGCCGTCGTGGCTCGCGGCGGCGATTGGTCGGACTGCGATGTCCAGATCGTCGGATCTCCGAGTACGGTGCAGACCACCAAATTCCGGTTGATGGCGGCGGGCACGCCCACCGAGAACATCCGCCACGATCCGCTGCTCTAGACGCCAGGCCGAAGCGGGTCCCGGGGCGGGTCAGAGCCCGTCGAAGCGAATCGCCTCCGCCGGCGTGCCCGTATTGACCAGCACTTCCAGCGTGGCCTGGGTCATTCCGGGTGAGCCGCACACCAGGACCTGGTGGTGCAGCAGCGGGCCCATATCGCCCACCACATCGGCCAGCGTGCCCTCGAGCATCTCGTCGACATCGAATCCGACATCCACGCGGCAACTCTCGTACCACTGGTCGACCCAATTCGGATCCTCGGCCTTCTCGACCACCGGGATCACCGTCAGCCAGGGCATCTCGCCGGCGAGCAGGTAGAGCATGTCGGAGGCGTAGAGGTCGCGCGGGCTGCGTCCGCCGATGAACAGATGCGTGCGCGGCGGCTGCGGGCGACGGGACAGATCCAGCAGCAGTGAGCGCATCGGCGCCAAACCCGTTCCGCCGGCGATCATCACGAGGTCGGTGGTGCCGGGATCGACGCTCAGCCACCCCGCCGGGGCACTGATCCGCCACTCGTCGCCGGGGGCCGTTTCGGTGACGATCGATCCGCTGCACCATCCGCCCGGGACGGTGCGGACGTGGAATTCCAGTTTGCCGTCGAGGGAGGGCGGCAGTGCGGGCGACAACCGGCGTCGCATACCCGGATGCTGTGGAATCTGGACCTCGACCGACTGGCCCGGTTCGAACGGGACGAATTCGCCGATCAACCGGACCACCGCGAGATCGTGGCGCAGCCGATGGTGTCCGACGACGGTCGACGACCATTCCGTCGGCGCGTCCAGCCGAATCTCTCCGGTCTCATCCGGCCCCAACGTCACCGTTCCTCCTGTGATCCGCGGGATATCTGCCGCGTCCGAAAAGTCTTGTGCCGGGCCCGGTCCCGTGCGTGCGGACCCGCCCACCAAGGTACGCCGCGGAGGCCCGGTTGCCTACCGATTGCCCCTCACACCGGATCGGCGGCGATGATGTGTTCGGGGGTGCCGACCGCCAGCAGCGCCCGCTTGGTATCGGCGATCATCCGCGCCGATCCGGCGATCTGGATCTGGCGATCCGACCATGAACCGAAGCTGGCCACGACCGCGCCCAGATTCCCGATCAGCCGCCGATGCATGCCGTAGGGCGGATCGGCGGGCGGATGCGGATGCCACCACGGATTCGTATCGCTCTCACAGACCGGCACCACCGTCAGCCACGGATTGCTCAGCGACAGCTGCCACATGTTCTCCACGTCGTAGAGATCGCACGGATAGCGGCCGCCGATGAAGAAGTGCACGCGCGGGTTGACGCCGCGCCGGCCCATCTCGATCAATTGAGCACGCAGCGGCGCGATTCCGGTGCCGGAGCCGATCATCAGCACATCGCGCTGTGATTCGGTGTCGATGTGCAGGCCACCCAGCGGTCCGGCGATCAACCAGGTGTCGCCGACCTCGGTTTCACCGACGATCGCGGGACTGACCCATCCGGTGCGGACCTTGCGGACGTGGAATTCGATCTCGCCGTACGGGTTCGTGGGAATGGCCGGGGACAGATACCGCCACATCTTCGGCCGCTGCGGGATCGACACCGGCACGTACTGGCCGGCCTGATAGGGGATCGGCTCGTCGGACTGCAGGCGCACGATAGCCAGGTCGTCGAGTACGCGCCGATGGCCGACCACCGTCGCTTCCCAATACGGTCGCGAGGTGTCGGAATTGGCGCCGATGGCCATCGAGGCCGAGATGAGGATCGCGATATCGCGCCAGCCGTCTTCCAGATCGTGCGTCCAGAGCGGGCCGTTGTAGGTGACGAAGGCGGCGAGCAACGCGCGTCCGGCGGCATCGTAATGTGCCGCCTCGACACCGTATTTGCGGTGGTCGAGAGCCAACTGTTCCAGGAACCCCTGGGCGCGATCCCAGTTCTCCAGATGATCCAGCACGAACTGGATGGCGGTACACACCCGCTTGGGCTGCATATCCATCGTGTGCGGGAACAAGTCGCGCAGGCCGGGAGCCTCCGCGAACAGATGCCTGTAAAACGCGCCGATCAGTCGTTCGGGCCCTTGCGGCGCCTCGACGATCGATCGGAAGTTGGCGCGGACCAGCGCTGCCGAACGCGCATCCACGACGTCGAGCTTCCTTTCCTTCAATGTGTCCGACCACAACTGCCGTGTCGTCGGCCTCCGCGGACCAGTATCCCCGAAAAAACCGTGGTCGTACGGTGATGAGCGGATCACTTTACCCAGATCCGCCGAGGGTGAAACGATTGGCCGCAGGTTCGGAGAATATGTCAAACTTGAGCGGAACAGACTCAACTCCTACCGCGTTGAACTGTCCAGAAGAGTTCGTGCGGCCCGCGCGGACCTGACCGACAACCACGCGAGACGACCGTAGGAAGGTGATCGTGGACTCGTTCAACCCCACCACCAAGACTCAGGCTGCCCTGACGGCGGCCCTGCAGGCGGCCTCGGCCGCCGGAAATCCGGAGATTCGTCCGGCTCACTTGCTGGTGGCGCTGCTGGATCAAACCGACGGCATCGCCGCCCCCCTGCTCAAGGCTGTCGCGGTCGACCCGGCAACCGTGCGGCGCGAGGCACAGGACATCGTCGACCGGCTGCCCCGCGCGACCGGCGCGACCACTCAGCCGCAGCTCGGCCGGGAAGCGCTCGCCGCGATCACCGCCGGTCAGCGCCTCGCCACCGAACTCGGTGACGAGTACGTCTCCACCGAGCACGTCGTCGTGGGGCTGGCCGAGGGCGATTCCGACGTCTCGCAGCTGCTGCTGAAGTACGGCGCCACCGCCGACGCGCTGCGCGAGGCGTTCACCGCGGTACGTGGCAACACCCGCGTGACCAGTGCGGACCCCGAGGGCACCTATCAGGCGCTGGAGAAGTACTCCACCGATCTGACCGCCGCCGCCCGCGAGGGCAAACTCGATCCGGTCATCGGCCGCGACACCGAGATCCGGCGCGTGGTGCAGGTGCTGAGCCGGCGTACCAAGAACAACCCGGTGCTCATCGGCGAACCCGGTGTCGGTAAGACCGCCATCGTCGAGGGGCTGGCCCAGCGCATCATCGCCGGCGACGTTCCGGAGTCGCTGCGCGGGAAGACACTGGTCTCGCTCGACCTCGGCGCGATGGTGGCCGGCGCGAAATATCGCGGTGAGTTCGAAGAACGGCTCAAGGCGGTGCTGGAGGAGATCAAATCCAGTGCCGGACAGATCATTACGTTCATCGACGAACTGCACACCATCGTCGGCGCCGGCGCGACCGGCGAATCGGCCATGGACGCCGGCAACATGATCAAACCCATGCTGGCGCGCGGTGAACTCCGTCTGGTCGGTGCGACCACGCTCGACGAATACCGTCAGCACATCGAGAAGGACGCCGCCCTGGAGCGGCGGTTCCAGCAGGTGCTGGTCGGCGAGCCGTCGGTGGAGGACACCATCGGCATCCTGCGCGGACTCAAGGAACGCTACGAGGTGCACCACGGTGTGCGGATCACCGACTCCGCGCTGGTGGCCGCCGCGACCCTCAGCGATCGCTACATCACCTCCCGCTTCCTGCCCGACAAGGCCATCGACCTGGTCGACGAGTCGGCTTCCCGGCTGCGCATGGAGATCGACTCGCGGCCCGTCGAGATCGACGAGGTCGAACGGGCGGTGCGCCGCCTCGAGATCGAGGAGGTCGCCCTCGCCAAGGAAACCGACGAGGCGTCCAAGCAGCGACTCGACAAGTTGCGCCAGGAGCTGGCCGACGACCGCGAGAAGCTGAACCAGCTGATGGCGCGCTGGCAGAACGAGAAGCAGGCCATCGACTCGGTCCGCACGATCAAGGAACAGCTGGAGGCGCTGCGCGGTGAATCCGAGCGCGCCGAACGCGACGGCGATCTCGGCAAGGCCGCCGAACTGCGCTACGGCCGCATCCCGCAGCTCGAGAAGCAGCTCGCCGAAGCCGAGAAGAATGCCGGCAAGGCAGGCAGCGGCAGCCTCGAGGACGAGGTGATGCTCAAGGAGGAGGTCGGACCGGACGACATCGCCGAAGTGGTCTCCTCGTGGACCGGCATCCCGGTCGGCCGCATGCTCGAGGGCGAAACCCAGAAGCTGCTGCGGATGGAAGAGGAACTCGGCCATCGGGTCGTCGGACAGGCCGAGGCCGTCACCGCCGTCTCCGATGCGGTGCGCCGCGCCCGGGCCGGGGTCGCCGACCCGAACCGGCCGACGGGTTCGTTCATGTTCGTCGGACCGACCGGTGTCGGTAAGACAGAGCTGGCCAAGGCTCTGGCCGACTTCCTGTTCGACGACGAACGGGCGATGACCCGCATCGATATGAGCGAGTACTCCGAGAAGCACTCGGTGGCTCGCCTCGTCGGCGCCCCGCCCGGATACGTCGGTTACGACCAGGGCGGCCAGCTCACCGAGGCGGTCCGGCGACGGCCGTACACGGTGGTGCTGTTCGACGAGATCGAGAAGGCGCACCCCGACGTCTTCGACATCCTGCTGCAGGTATTGGACGAAGGACGGCTCACCGACGGTCAGGGCCGCACGGTGGACTTCCGCAACACCATCCTCATCCTCACCTCCAACCTGGGTGCCGGCGGCGAGAAGGAGTTCGTGATGAACGCCGTGCGCTCGGCGTTCAAGCCGGAATTCCTCAACCGCCTCGACGATGTGGTGATGTTCTCCGCGCTCGACGAGGAACAGCTCGAGCACATCGTCGACATCCAGCTGGCGCAACTGCAGAAGCGGCTCTCGCAGCGGCGGCTGAAGCTGGACGTCAGCGATTCGGCGCGGTTCTGGCTGGCCGTGCGCGGCTACGACCCGGTCTACGGCGCCCGGCCGCTGCGGCGGCTGATCCAGCAGGCCATCGGCGATTCGCTGGCCAAGGAACTGCTGGCCGGTGAGGTCACCGACGGCGATCTGGTGAAGGTCAACGTCGCGCCCGACGGCGACGGGCTGATCGTCGGCCGGTGACGACCGGGCCCGATTCGGGGCTCGACTCCGGGGCGCGGTGTGTGAGTGGATCGCACACCGCGCCCTCGGCGTATCGGCCCGGTCGCGCCCGCCCCCATCCACCGGTTGGCGCACTTCGCTGAAGCAACGCCGATCTGCACCTACCCTGGTTGGCATGACGAATCCGAGCGACCCGTGGGCGCAGCGTCCGGATTCGCCCGATACGCCGACCGAGAAGCTCGGCGCATCGGGCCGGCATCCGGACGACGGCGCGTCACACACGACGGAATACTCGGAGGCGTACGGTCAGAGCCCCGAGCCGTACGAGAGCACTCGTCCCTACGGACATCCCGGCCCCTACGAACACACCGCGCCCTACGAATTCCCGTCCCACCCGGAATATCAGGGCCAGTACTTCGAACAATCACCCGGGCCGAACGCGACCCGCGAACTTCCGCCCTACGACGGCCAATGGGGCGCGTACGAATCCGGGTACAGCGAACCCGGCGAATACCCCCCTTACGGTTCCGGCGCTCCCGGCACCGCCGCCCCGCAGGGAGCGGTCGGGCCGACCGGGCTGCCCGTCGAACCACCGCGCCGCAGCCGCACCGGGCTGTGGATCGCGCTGACCGCGGCCGTCTTCGTCCTGGTGGTCCTGGGCGGGATCGCCGCCGGACTGCTGCTCGCCGGCAACGACTCCTCGTCCTCCGATGCGGCCGCCACCGGCCGGCCCGCGCCGACGCGCGTCCCCGTGGTGCCGCCCAACCCGTCCGGCGGCGCGCAACCCAGCCTCCCGCAGCTCCCGGGGCTCGGCGATATCGACGGCCTCGGCGCGACCATGGGTACCGTGAACAGCAACGACGGGACGACCATCATGCTGCAGTCGCTGCTGGGCAACGCGGTCACCGTGCACACCGATGCGGACACCCAGGTCATCTCGATGGGCACCGGGAAGGTGTCCGATCTGAAACAGGGCGACATGGTGGTCGTGCAGGGAGACAAGAACCCCGACGGGTCCATCAAGGCGAAGATCATCATCAGCACCCAGCTGCCGCGCTGATCCGGTCTGCTGCGGCGGGTTGCGCCATCACTGCCGCATGGCGGCGGGGGTGGCGCCGGTCATGCGTCGGTAGAACTTCACGAAGTTGGTGGCTTCGGAGAAACCGAGTTCGCGCGCCAGCGCCGCGACGGTGACGTCGGTGGTGGCCAGGCGGCGGCGGGCTTCCAGCGCCAGTCGTTCGTCGAGATACCGCTTCGCGCTGATCCCCCTGGCCCGGCGCACCGACCGATCGATGGTCTTGGTCCCGGCGTGCACCGCCTGCTCGTAGTCGCCGACCCGATGGCGCCGGGAAAATTCGGCTTCGACCACGGCCGCGAAACGCGCGAAGACCGCCGGCACCGGCCCGGCGTCCGGTGCGGCGCCCGGGGCCGCGGCGACGAGCGGGGTGAGCGCCAAGCGGAGCGCGTCGGCGATATCGCGAGCGCACGACGGTACGCCGAGCACCAATTCCAGATGCCGCAGTGCGGTCGTGACCAGCGGATCCCGCGGATCCACCCCCCATCGGCTCGGCCGGACCGCATCGTCGGCGAACGTGGCGACCCGAGTGCCGGAGGCGAGTATGTCCGGGGTGAACAGGATCGCCGTTCCGTGCAGCCGGTCGGCGTCGAACACTCGGTGCACCTGTCCGGGCCGCAACCAGAACACCGTGCCCGCGGTCAGATCTTCCGGGCGGAAGTCGACGGCATGCCGGCCTCCGCCACCGGTGATCACACCGACGACGTGGAAATCCGGGCGGACCGGCCGGCGCCGCACCGCACCTCGGAAAACGTCCGTCTCCGGGAGGCGCCGCAGCTCGACCGCACGGCCCGCGGCGGTGGGCGCATAGCCGACGCCGAGGACGTGTTGACCTGTTTCGACCATAACCGGTCGTAAAACTACCTCGTCGGCTCGTCATGCGCGGAGTGGGATGGAGATATCCGACCACATAGGAGCATGATGAAAACCCTCGCTACTCGCGGCCAACGCTTCCATCTCCGCGACTCCGGCGGCACCGGCCCCGCCGTTCTCTTCCTGCACGGCAACCTCATGGACGCGACCATGTGGGAGGGCGTCGTCTCCGGCCTCGCCGGCTACCGCTGCATTCGCTTCGATTTCCGCCTGCACGGCGACACCGAGGACGACGGTCTGCCCTTCACGTATTGGGACGCCGCGCGCGATGGCCTCAGCATTCTCGACGCGCTCGACGTGCCGTCCGCTCATGTCGTCGGCCATTCGCAGGGCGGATTCACCGCGCTGCGGGCCGCTCTGCTCGACCCCGGACGTATCCGGAGCTTGACGCTCATCGATACCGCCGCGGATCCGTTCCCGGGCCCGGCGCTGGAACAAATGGCTCGAATCCGGGACGGGTTCGCCGCCGGTGCGGTCGCGGCGACCGGCGGCGCCGTCCTCGATCTGCTGCTGGGTGAGACCGAGGCGGTCGGCCACTGGTTGTCGCGGTTACAACGGCAGCCTGCCGATCGGCTGGCTCGCGCCGTCGGTGTGCTGATGGGCGCAGACGCAATCGCCGACCGGCTCGCCGAAATCACCGTCCCGGCGCTGGTCGTCCACGGCGCCGCCGACCTGCCGATTCCGGCTGCGGCCGGCGCCGCCCTCGCCGCCGCGCTACCGGCCGCGGAGCCGCTGGAATTGCTGGACGGTGTCTCGCACACGCCGCCGGTGACCCACCCCACCGTGGTCGCCGCGCTGCTGCGTACCTTCCTCCCCGCGGCGGCCGACTCCGCCCCACAACGGTTTTCGGCAACCGCACCGGCGCGGTGAGTGTGGCGCGGCCGATCGAGCGTGTGACGTCGGACCGCGGGCGCGAACCGCGGGACGAACGGGCGCGAGCAATCGCACCCGAACCCACTAGACTCGGGTGCGATGACAGCAGCAATCTGGTTCGGCCTCGCGGCGATCGCACTGGTGGGTGCGATCGTATTGCTGTATTTCGATCGCGTGCAGCGGCAGCGGACCGGACACGTACGGCAGGTCTGGGCCAAATCCCAGGGATACACCTACGTTTCGGTCGAACCTTCGCTGGCATCGACATGGCGGCGGGGCGCGATGGCCAAACTGGGGTATCTGTCCGCGATCGATGTGGTTTCCGGTAATCGCAAGGGCGAGAAGTTCGTTCTGTTCGATCTGGAGGATGCCGCGACGCTGGTCGCCGTGCGCCGCCAGATCGGCTCGGACATCGATATCGACCTGCGCCTCAAAACCGCCTCCCCGCCCAAGGACGCCGACCTGGAACTGCTCGGCGCGATCGGCGACCGCGTGGTCTTCGCGACCAATCCGGACGTCGCTCGCCACGCCGTCGACCAGCGGATGGTCCACTTCATCGAGACGCTGCCGACGACCGTGCAGCAGTTGTGGAGTGAGGGCAACTGGACGCTGGGCATGCTGCCGGTCGGCACCGTGGCCAAGGATTGGGAAGCCGCGATCGACTCCGTGCTGCGGCTCTCGGGTCTGCTGCATGTGCTGCCGCCGGTGGCCGGTGGCGACCGCGGCCGCCTGGAATCCGATCAGCACGATCTCGGTCGTCCGCGTCCGAAGGCCTCCGACGAACCGGGCGAAGCGGATCGGGGGTACGGCGACCGCTACCGCGACGAGGCGATCGTCCCGGCCCGCGGCGACGACTTCGACGACTACGACGATCGCCGCGGCGACCGGTTCGAGCGCTTCGACGACGAATTCGAGGGCCGGTTCGAGGACGAGCGCGGTCGAGGAGACCGGATCGGTGACGACCGGTTCGGTGACGATCAGGATTTCCGCGACGAGCGCGCACCGCGGCCTCGGGACGCCGAAGCACGCGGCGGCCAGGGCCGTTTCGCACACGACGACGTGGACGGCATCGACCGCGCGGACACCCGGCGCGGCGGCACCGACGCGCCGGCCGGTCCCCGGCCCGGCGATACGCGCGACTCCGGCGAGCGTCCGGCATCCGATGCGATGGATCGCGAGGGCGGCGTGATCGCCCCGCCGGTCGGCGATCTCGCGGGCGAGGCCGAGCAGCAGCCTCCGCGCCGCCCGGCGCTCGCGGTCGTGCCGGATCCCCGCAACCGGGTCCGCCGCAACTGGCCGCCCGCCGAGGAATTCCTTGAGGACGAGGAAACCGATTCGGCCGCAGAGGATTTCGACGAACCGCACGCCGAGGACGAGCCGCCGCAGCGTCCGGGCGGTCCGTTCCATCCGGGGTTCCGTCCCTATCAGGGCCCCGCACCGCGGTGACCGGTCCGGTTCACGAACCGATGTCCGGGCGCCGGGATTATCCGCCCGACACTAGGTGGTTGACGACCCATGACCGATAGCCCCGCAGACTCGGGGGCCGCCCGCCTCCCCGGCGCCACCCGTCCGGTCGCCCTGGTGACCGGACCGACCTCCGGTATCGGCCAGGGCTACGCCACCCGGCTGGCCTCCCTCGGCTACGACCTGGTGCTGGTGGCGCGCGACGAGCAACGCCTGACCGCCCTCGCCGCGGAACTGCAGCACCGCTTCGATACCCGCAGCGAGATCCTGGCCGCGGATCTGGCCCGGCCGCACGACCGCGAGACCGTGGCCGAGCGGCTCGGTGCGGGCGTGGACTTCCTGGTCAACAATGCCGGCTTCGGTATCTCGGGTGAGTTCTGGACCGTGGAACCGCGGGAATTGCAGGCCCAACTGGATGTCAATGTCACCGCAGTGCTGCAATTGACGCGTGCCGCACTGCCGCCGATGATCGCCGCCGCCAAGGGGTCGGTGGTCAATGTCGCCAGTGTGGCCGGGCTGGTACCGGGCCGCGGCTCGACCTATTCGGCCTCCAAGGCCTACGTCATATCCTTGACCGAGGGTCTGGCCGGCGGACTGGCCGGGACCGGGGTCCGGGTGCAGGCGCTGTGCCCGGGATTCGTGCACACGGAATTTCACGAGCGCGCCGGAATCGAGATGTCGTCGCTACCGAAACCCCTGTGGCTCGACGTCGAGCAGGTGGTGTCCGGTTCGCTGCAGGATCTGGAGAAGGACCGGGTGATCAGCGTGCCCGGGGTGCAGTACAAGGCGCTCACCACCGTCGCCGGGCTGATCCCGCGGACTCTGGTGACCCGGCTCAACCGAGGCATGTTCAACGCACGGGGAAGGACATAAACCCACATGATCGAATCCACCACCGACCGCGACAGATTGGCCGAGCTGGTCCGGGAGCTCGCCGTCGTCTACGGCCGGGTGACCCTGTCCTCCGGTAAGGAGGCCGACTACTATGTCGATCTGCGCCGGGCGACCCTGCATCATCAGGCGGCGCCGCTGATCGGCACTCTGCTGCGAGAGTTGGTGTCGGACTGGGAATTCGACGCCGTCGGCGGGCTCACCATGGGCGCGGATCCGGTGGCGCTGGCGATGCTGCACGCACCCGGCCGCCCGCTGAACGCGTTCGTGGTGCGCAAGGCCGCCAAGACACACGGCATGCAGCGGCAGATCGAGGGGCCGGAGATCTCCGGTAAGCGGGTGCTGGTCGTCGAGGACACCACGACCACCGGCAATTCGCCGCTGACCGCGGTCCGGGCGCTGCGCGAGGCGGGTGCGACCGTGGTCGGCGTCGCCACCGTGGTCGATCGCGAGACCGGCGCCGACCAGGTGATTGCCGCGGAGGGACTGGAGTACCGCTCCATTCTGGGCCTGAAGGATCTGGCTCTGGGGTGACATTCGGGCCTGGGTTAGCCTGGACGCTGGTCTTGTGTCCGACAGTGTGAAGGGTCGAGTGAGTCTCCTGTGGTGAGCATTGCAGTGAACGAGGGTCGCAAGAACGTTGCGATGCTCGGCATCGGGGCATACCGGCCGAAACGTATCGTCAGCAACGCCGACGTCTGCGAGGTTCTCGATTCCACCCCGGAGTGGATCTTCGAGCGGACCGGCATCCGCAATCGTCGCTGGATCAGCGGTGACGAGACCCTGCGCTCCATGTCGGCGGCCGCCGGTGAGCGGGCGATCACCAACAGCGGTATCGACCGTACCAAGATCAGCGCGCTGATCCTCGCCACCTCCAGCTGGCTCAAGCTCACCCCGCACGGCGCCCCCTCGGTGGCCTTCGATCTGGGGATGAACGGCATCCCGGCCTTCGACCTCACCTCCGGCTGCGGCGGCTTCGGCTACGCCCTCGGTGTGGCGGCCGACCTGATCCGGGCCGGTTCCGCCGAATACGTGCTGGTCATCGGCGCGGAAACGATGACGGTCGGCCTCGACCCGACCGACCGCGGCACCGCCATGATCTTCGGTGACGGCGCCGGCGCCGTCGTGGTCGGCCCCAGCGAGGTCAACGGCATCTCCCCGACGGTATGGGGCAGCGACGGAGAGAGTGCCGAGGCGATCTCCCAGGACGTCAACTTCTTCGACTACATGGACCGAGCCGAGCGACTGCAGGGCACCGACCCCGAGGTGGAGCCGGTGGGCCGGATGGCGCTGCGGATGGAGGGGCCGCGAGTGTTCCGTTGGGCCGCGGTCACTCTGCCCCGCGCCCTGTCGACCGCGCTGGAGGTGTCGGGCGTGGCCAAGGAGGATATCGAGGTCTTCGTGCCGCATCAGGCTAATGCCCGCATCAACGAGCTGATGAAGAAGAACCTCGGCCTCGCCGACGACATCCCGATGGCCAACGACATCGAGAACACCGGTAACACCTCCGCCGCGTCCATCCCCCTCGCCATGGAGGAAATGCTGGTGACCGGCAAGGCCAAGGGCGGGCAACTGGCCCTGCTGCTCGGCTTCGGCGCCGGGCTCAGCTACGCCGGGCAGGTGGTCACCCTCCCGCCCAAGCCGATCGAACCCAGCTTCTGATCGAACCCAGCTTCTGAGCAGGCCGGTCGCGACCCGGTCTCCAGCCGTCGCGGACGAGTGAGAAGGACGGATTCCGAATGGCGCGACCGTTTCGTGCGGCCTATGTCGGTGCCGCCGTGATCACCGTGCTCGGTGCGGCCACCGGGCGGGATCGGTGGCAGTGGGCGACGAAACCGCTGCTCATGCCCCTGCTGGCGGCCGATGCGGTGCACGCGGGGCGCGCCGCGAGCGGGACGAGCGCCGAGGCGGACTCCGACCGGGCGCTGCTGCTCGGATCCCTGGCGGCGGCCACCGTCGGCGACATACTCCTGATCGATCCCGACGACGACCGCCGTCTGGTCGCGGGCGCATCCGCCTTCGCGGTCATGCAGTGCGGATATTCGGCGCTCTGGTGGCGACGCGGTGCGCGGCCGCATCCGATGGTCGCGGCGCCGCGGGTGTTCGCGTGGCTCGGCGCTGCCACTCTGTTGCGGGCGCGTGCGCCTCGGATCGCCGCGCCGCTGACCGCCTACGGTGCGACGCTGGGCACGGCGGCGACTCTCGCCTCCGACCCGGCATTGGCTCCCGGTGCGAAAGTCGTTGCCGGAACAGTGGTTCCGGCACTTGATCCGCGCAGTCGCCTCGCCCTGGGCGCCTTGTTGTTCACGCTCTCCGACGGCCTGATCGTGCTGCGTCGCCTGTTCGCGCGCACGTCCCGCTCGCGCCGCGCGAGCGAAGCCGTCATCCTCGCGACCTATGCCGGCGCCCAGTATCTGCTGACCGCGCCGACCGACTTCGACTGAGCCACACCGCCATTGCACGCCGCGTGGGCGGCTCACAGGCATAGCATGATCCGATCACGGTCGGCCGGATCCACCCTGATCGAAATCGTCTCGCCCACATGCATTCTCGGCCGGTCGATCGGCGCGACGTCGAAAACGACCGTGCCCCGATAGGTTTCCGACCCCGGAACCGTCAGCTCCAGATCGAGTTCGGTCAGTTCCGTGTGGTGATCGGTGTACTGCAGCGGATGCACCCGCTCGATGGTCGCCCACCCCTCCAGTCCGTGCCGCAACAACCGTCGATCCGACCGCGTCGGCCGCTGCGCCAGCAGCATCCCGATCCCCACGCACGATCCGAACGCCCCCACCAACGCCATGATCTGATACGGCTCGGTCCCCGGCGGCGTGTGCTGATGCACCCACCCCAACCACAGCCCGAGCACAATCACATACCCGACCGTCACCCCGAGCACGGTCCGAAGAATGCGTACGTGGTCCATAACCGCCTCCACCACCCCGCGGATACCTCAAGAATAGGCCCCACCCCTCCCACCCGACCCGGATAGCGCATAACGGACAGACACGTTTCGGCCAACCGGCCGCAACGGTCCCCCAGCCATCGCGTGAGTTCGCGCCTGCGGCCCCGCCGCAAGTACGGCCCGTCATCGGTCGCGACTATCCGGAAGTGGATCCGGTCAGCTACGACCTCCCGGTGTGGTGGCTGGCGTTGCCACTTTCTCACGACGGAACGGCCGCCACGCTATCCGCGCAGGCGCAGCACGGCCATCACCCGGCGGTGGTGGGTGTCCGACGGGGGCAGATCCAACTTCAGGAAGATGTTGCCGATGTGTTTTTCCACCGCGCGTTCGGTCACGGTGAGGGCGGTGGCGATGGAGGCGTTGGTGAGGCCCTGGGCCATCAGTTCCAGGACTTCGCGTTCGCGAGGGGTGAGGCGGGCGAGCGAATCCTGTTGCCGGGCAGCGCCGAACAGCTGGCTCACCACCTCGGGGTCGAGGGCGGTGCCGCCGGTGGCGACCCGCCGCAGGGCGTCGACGAATTCGCGGACGTCGGCCACCCGGTCCTTGAGGAGGTAGCCGACACCGCCCGCGCCGCCGGCGAGAAGTTCGGTGGCGTAACGGGTTTCGACCCACTGCGAGAAGACGAGGACACCGGTGCCGGGGAATTTCCGGCGCAGTTCGATGGCGGCGAGCAGACCTTCGTCGGTGAACGAGGGCGGCATCCGCACGTCGACCACGGCGACGTCGGGGCGGGTCTCGGCCACGATCTCGCTCAGCCGGATCGCGTCGCCGACCATGGCCACGATCTCGTGCCCGCGATCGGTGAGCAGCCCGGCCAGACCGTCCCGCAGGATCGCGCTGTCCTCGGCGATCACGATGCGCAGCGCCCCGGCGTCACGACCGGTCGCGGCCTCGGCCGTACTCATTGCGGCCCCGCGATCGGCAGGGTGACGGTGATGTTCGTGGGCCCGCCGACCGGGCTGTCGACGCTCAGATCGCCGTCGACGGCCCGCGCCCGCGCGGCGAGACCGGACAGCCCGCCGCCGACCAGCCGCTCGGTCGGGGCGTCGGCATCGGCCTCGGATTCCGGGTCGACCGAACCGGGCCGGCGCACCCCGCCGTGACCGTTGTCGCGCACACTCACCATCATCGTGTCCGCCCCCGACGGCGCGACGGACACCCACGCCGCGCTCGCCCCCGAATGTTTCACCACATTGGTGAGCAGTTCCGCGACCGAGAAGTACGCGATCGCCTCGATCGCCGGACTGGGGCGCTGCGGCAGGTGGACACGCAGTTCGACCGGTATCGCACACCGCGCGGTGAGTGTCTCCAGCGCCGGTTCCAGTCCCAGTTCGAGCGCTGGGGGATGAATGCCGCGCACCAGTTCCCGCAGTTCGGCGATGGCATCCTTCGAGCTCGCGCGGGCATCGGCGATGAGCGCGGCCGGATCGGCGCCGGCGGCGAGCCGTTCCTCGGCGCGACCCAGCGTCATCGCGATGCTCACCAGCCGCGCCTGGGTGCCGTCGTGCAGATCGCGTTCCAGCCGGCGCAGCGTCGCCGCGGAATCCTCGACCGCGACGCGCCGGCTCTCCTGCAGTTCGACCATCCGCCGATCGCGGGCGGTCGGTGTCAGCAGCGTCAGCATCAGTCCGCGATGCGCCCAGCACACCGCGCGCACGAGCCACGGCAGCAGGAAGCAGCCGATGATCCCCAGCGCCGCCAGACCGAGCACCCGCGGCCAGGTCTCGACGTAGTAGTCGCCGAATTGCGCGAGTGAATGATGTTCGCGCCCTTGCGGATCCACATTGACCGGGTGGAAGACGGCCCACGGGACGGGGGAGATCGCGGTGAAGACCGTCACCGCGATAACGGTCAGCACCACATATCCGACGAACACACCGAGAACCGCCTCGGCGACCAGGAAGACCAGCGCCCGCCACGCGGTGCGATCGGTGAAAACACTGCGGAACCAGCCCACCAATCCGGGCCGGGCGGTGAAGTCCGGCGGCGCCGGCAGATCGGCGCTCAGTAGCGTCGCACCCACCGCGCGGTAGATCCGTCCCCAGATCCGGCCGGCCAGCAGCACGCCGGCCAGCAGCGGAACGCCGATGATCAGGATCGAACTGTAGAGCCCCACGCCGTAGCCGGCGAACAGATAGACCAGCACCAGGCAGCCCAGGATCGCGGCGACGACCAGGTAGGCCAGCTCTTTCCAGGTCCGCGCCTCGAACGGGGCGCGCAGGATCGCCCGCAGCACCGACCCGGCGGTCGGGCGCGAGTCCGGGCGGTCGAGGACGAGCGTCGGTTCGGCGAGTGTCTCGGTCATAGCTTCCATGCTGGTCGGCGACGATCCGCGGGACGAGGGAGCAGACCGGCGGATCGACGGTGTGGACAGCACCACCATCGGATCCGACGGTACCGGGCGCGGCTACGATGACCGGCGTGAATCACCCGCTCCAGCCGCTGCCCGATCCATCGGACGGCGACGTGCCGGGCCCGACCGAGTGGGGTGAACATCCGCACGGCGTCGGCCCGTGGCGCGACGAATTCGGCACCGAGCCGCCCGGCGATCCGCGCCTCGATCCGGAACTGCTCGCGCACGGCGACCGCCGCAACGTCGTCGACGCCTACCGGTACTGGTCGCGGGAGGCGATTGTCGCCGATATCGACACCCGTCGCCATCCGTTCCACATCGCGATCGAGAATTTCGGCCACGACGCCAATATCGGCACGGTGGTGCGCACCGCGAACGCCTTCGCCGCCGCGGCGGTGCACATCGTCGGGCGCCGCCGCTGGAATCGCCGCGGCGCGATGGTGACCGACCGGTACCAGCACATCGTGCATCACAGCGATATCGCCGAACTGCTGGAGTTCGCCGAGCGTGCGCATCTCACCGTGGTGGCCGTCGACAACGTGCCCGGATCGGTGCCGCTGGAAACGGCTGCGCTGCCGCGTGATTGCCTGCTCCTGTTCGGTCAGGAGGGACCGGGCGTCACCGAGGCCGCCAAACGGGCCGCGGTCATGACGGTGTCGATAGCGCAGTTCGGCTCGACCCGCAGTATCAACGCGGGTGTCGCCGCCGGAATCGCCATGCACGCGTGGATAACCCAGCACGCCGACCTCGAACGCTCCTGGTGATCATCGCGATTCACGCAGCGCCGCGGCGGTCGCGGATTCGCGGCAGCGCAGCAGATCGTCCGGGGTTCCCTGGAAGACGATCCGGCCGCCGTGCCGGCCGGGCCCCGGTCCGAGGTCGATCACCCGATCGGCCGCGCGGACGACGTCGAGGTTGTGTTCGATGACGACCACGGTGTTGCCCCGGTCGATCAGATGGTCGAACAGCTGGATCAGCGTATCGATATCGCGCAGATGCAGTCCGGTCGTCGGCTCGTCGAGGACGTAGAGGGTGTGCCGGTCACCGCGCGCGAGTTCCTTGGCGATCTTCAGCCGCTGGCATTCCCCGCCGGACAGCGTGGTCAGCGACTGCCCGAGCCGCAGATAACCGAGTCCGACCTCATCGAGATGCCGCAGCCCGCGCGCGACCGCGGGTAGCCGCCGGATAGCCTCCGCGACGGTCAGGTCGTCGATATCGGCGATGGTCAGGCCGTCGACGGTGTAACCCAGCACCCGATCGGTGAACCGGCGACCGCCGCACGCCGAGCACACCGTTTCCTGACCGTCCATGAACGCCAGATCGGTGTAGATCACGCCGGCGCCCTGGCACACTGGGCAGCCGCCCTCGGAGTTCGCACTGAACAGCGCGGCGCTCACCCCGTTGTGTTTCGCGAACAGGGTGCGCACCGCGCCGGCGATCCCGGCGTAGGTGAGCGGTGTGGACCTCCGATTGGTGCCCACCGGACGCTGGTCGACCACGGTCGCCGGATGCCGCTGCACCAGTTCCGCGGCCAGACTCGACTTACCCGAACCCGCGACGCCGGTGAGGACGGTCAGCACACCGGTCGCGATATCGACCGAGAGGTCGCGCAGATTGTTGCGAGTCGCGTTGTCCACGCGCAACTTTCCGGTCGGCACCCTCGGCGTGCGGCCGGTGCGCCGGGCCCGCAACGCCTGCCCGGTAGGCGTGTCCGCGGTCGCCAACCGGTCGAAGGTGCCGGTGAACACGATCCGGCCGCCGTCCGCTCCGGCCCCCGGACCGACCTCGACGATATGATCGGCCACCCGCATCACATCCGGATCGTGTTCGACCACCAGGACGCTGTTGCCCTTGTCCCGCAACGATTTCAGCAGTTCGGTCATCGGCCGTACGTCGTGCGGATGCAATCCGACCGTGGGTTCGTCGAAGACGTACAGCATTTCGGTGAGGCTGCTGCCGAGATGTCGAACGGTCTTGATGCGCTGGGATTCTCCGCCGGACAGCGTCGTCGTCGGACGCGACAGCGACAGATAGCCGAGCCCGATGTGTGCGAGGGCGCTCAGCCGTTCGTGTAGCGCGGACACCACCGGCACCGTCTCGGGGGCGCGCACCTCGGTGATCAGCTCGGCGAGTTCACCGATCTCCATCCGGCTCATCTCGACGATGGTGCGGTCGAGTACCCGCGCCGAGCGGGCCGCCGGATTCAACCGTTGCCCGTCGCATTCCGGACACGGGCCCGAGCGGGTGAATCGTTGCAGCACAGCCTGTTTACGTTCCGACAGGTTGTCGGAGGTGTGCAGATACACCCGCTCGAACAGTTCGATCACCCCTTCGTAGTCCTTCGGCGGGCGTGGCCGCAGCGCGGCGGTGGCCGGTCCGCCGTGCAGCAGTGCTTCGCGTTCGGCGGGTGTCCAGTCGCGCAGCGGCGCCGTCGGATCGAAGGCACCGAGTTCGGCGTAGCGGCGGTACCAGTACTGACCGGCGGCGAAGCCGGGCAACCGGATCGCACCCTGTTCCAGCGAGAGATCCGGGTCGAGCACCTGCTCCATATCGGGAACGAGGGTTTCGCCGAGACCGGAACAGGCCGGGCACATTCCGGCCGGATCGTTGAACGAGAAGTGATTGGATTCCCCGACGTACGGCTGCCCGATACGCGAAAACAACAGGCGCAGATAGGTGTACGCGTCGGTGATGGTGCCGACCGTCGAACGGGCGTTGCCGCCGAGCCGCTTCTGATCGATCACCACCACCGGCGAGAGCCCGGCGATCAGGTCCACCTCGGGGCGCGTCCAGCGCGGCAGCCGATTGCGCACGAACGGCGGATAGGTCTCGTTCACCTGATACCCCGCCTCGGCCGCGATGGTGTCGAAAACCAGCGATGACTTGCCCGAACCGGACACCCCGGCGAACACCACCAGCCGGCCCCTCGGCACGTCGATATCCACACTTTTCAGGTTGTTGGTGCGCGCTGCGCGAATGCGGATCGAAGTCATATCTCGACGCTAGGGACAGATGCGGACAATTTATGACCGCAATTCGCGGAGGATGGAGTCATGAGCGCCACTCGCCGCCTGCTCGATCTGCTCGCCTATCTGCAGACCGGCCGCCGCTATACCGGCGTTGAGCTGGCCGCCCGCCTGGAGACCAGTCCGCGCACGGTCCGCCGCGATGTCGAGCGGCTGCGCGAATACGGCTATCCGGTCACCACCCAGCCCGGCCCCGGCGGCTTCTACCAGCTCACCGCCGGCCGCATCCTCCCGCCGCTGGTCTTCGACGACGACGAGGCGATCGCCACGGTGGTCGCCCTCGGCATGCTCGCGGCGACGTCGGAACCCCAGCCCCAGCCGGAACCCCAGCCCCAGCCGGAACCCCAGCCCCAGCCGGAACCCCAGCCCCAGCCGGAACCCCAGCGCCAGCCGGAACCCCAGCGCCCATCGGATATCGGCGCCGCCGCCCTGCGCGCCTTCGGCAAGATCGACCAGTTGCTGCCGAAGCGGTTGCGGGGCCGGGCGAACGCGGTGCGGGCGACGGTGGAGACGGCGGCAGTGACCGCGCCCGCGATCGATACGGCGCTGCTGGCGCTCGTGGCCAAGGCCGCGGCCGACCACGAACAGCTCGTCTTCGACTACCGCACCCGCACCGGCGCCGTTGCCCGCCGCCGGGTCGAACCGTATCGGCAGGTGTATCAGCATCTGCGCTGGTATCTGCTGGCCTGGGACCGCGACCGCGGGGATTGGCGCACCTTCCGCCTGGATCGCATGGCCGATATCGCCGCCACCGGAACGACTTTCGAGCCGCGACCACTACCGGCCGAGACGGCCGCGGGCTATCTGCGGCGCGAGCTCACCGCCGGTCGCCATCGCGCGGTCGTCACGGTCGCCGCTCCCGCCGCGGCGGTCGCCGACATCCTGAAATTCCAGGACTGCGATATCGAGTCGCGCGGACCGCAGCGCTGCCGGATCACCACGTGGGTGGATTCGTTCGAATGGCTGGTGCTCAATCTCGCCTTCCTCGACGCCGATTTCGTGATCGAGGAGCCGCCCGCGTTCCGCGACCGATCCCGCGCTCTCGCAGCACGTTTGGATCGCGCGGCCGATGCCGCGGAACCGGGCTGACGCGCCGCGGCTGCCGGGCCGGCCCGGCACGTCGCGGACACGAGTCGATCGGGTAACAAATCGGGCGCGAAATCGGGGCTCGGACTGGCACGATGTACCCATGAACTCGCGGAGCGACGACGTGCAACCGCGTCCGCATCTGCGGCGGGGGCGCGCACGAGTCGATTCCGCTGCCGAGCCGGGCGCCGAGATCTGGGCACAGCGAGCCGATGCGGCCGAATCGGCGATCGTGTCCCGGCATCTGCGGCGGCTGTGGCTGCTGCCGGGGGCCGAGCTGGGCGTGGTCGGCTGGCCCGCCACCCGGGGGGAGCGGCTGTTTGTCAGCTGGAACTACTGGTGGCAGGCCCATCTGATCGACTGTGCGGTCGATGCCGCCAACCGAGAGCCCACCCCGGCCCGCACCGCGCGCATCGCCGCCGTCGCGCATGCGCTCCGGCTGCGCAACATCACCGGCTGGACCAACAACTACTACGACGATATGGCGTGGCTGGCCATCGCTGCGGAGCGGGCCGAACGCATGCGGGGCCTCACCGAGGTGCGCGGCGGGCTGATCGCACTGGAGCAGCAGCTCATGTCGGGGTGGCAGCCGGAGATC
Organism: Nocardia kruczakiae NBRC 101016; assembly: GCF_001612965.1. Taxonomy (GTDB): domain Bacteria; phylum Actinomycetota; class Actinomycetes; order Mycobacteriales; family Mycobacteriaceae; genus Nocardia; species Nocardia kruczakiae. The sequence goes on along the minus strand of NZ_BDBL01000054.1, from coordinate 8,983 downwards.
GGTGCGGTGCCGTGGCGTAAAGGCGCCGACTATTTCAACGCACCCGCCAACGGCCCGGCCGCCATCGCCCTCGCGCGCCTCGGGCATCACGAGCGCGCCGCGCAGATCGCCGATTGGATCGATGCCACGCTGCGCGATCCGGAAACGGGATTGATCCTCGACGGAATCCACCTGCCCTCGGGTCGGATCGAACGGCCGACGTTCAGCTACTGCCAGGGCGTGGTCCTCGGACTGGAAACCGAACTGGCCGTCCGGACCGGAGACGCTCGTCACCTGGAACGTGTGCAGCTACTGCTCCGCGCGGTCGAGGACCACATGACGGAACGGAATGTCGTCACCGGCGGGGGCGGAGGCGACGGCGGTCTGTTCAACGGGATTCTGGCCCGGTATCTCGCTCTGGTGGCGATCATGCTGCCCGGGGAAGAGATTGCGCAACGATCGGTCCGTCGCTCGGCGGCCGCGATCGTGAAGGCGTCGGCCCGCGCGGCCTGGGACCGCCGGCTCGAGGTCGAGGGCGATCCGCTGTTCGGCCACGACTGGAACGAACCGGCACGGCTGCCGGGCGGCATCGCCGGCGCGGGACGGTCGACCTCGGGAGGTTCGGTCGTCTCGTCGCGGACACCGGAACGAGATCTGTCGGTGCAGCTGTCGGGCTGGATGCTGATGGAGGCCGCGCAGGTGGTGACGGCCGCCGGACTCTGACGCCACCCGTCCGGCCGATCAGTGCCGGGGATCGGTCCACACGATGCGCGCGGGCCCCGCGGCGGCTGTGCGCTCGGGGCGGACGGTGCGCAGCGGCACGGTGTCCGGGTAGTCGGCGGCCCGGATCTCGAGCGGCAGCGTGTCCAGGGCATCCGAATCGAAAGCGTCGAAGCGCTGGGCGTCGAAGGGCCGGCCGTTCTCGGCCTCGAGGTCCACATCGAAGTCCTCGGCGGGCCGCGACATCTCCGCCCGGTACTGCCGCAGCCCGATCACCGTGCCGATGATCAGCACCACGACCAGCGAGCCGCTCACGGTCGGCATCAGCCAGGACACCTTGTTCAGGTAGCCGCCGGTGTAGTAGCCGAGCAGCAGCAGAATCGGTGCCCAGATCACCGCGCCGATCGAACTGGCCACGGTGTAGCGGCGATGGTCCATTCCGGCCGCACCGGCGACCAGCGGGCACAGCGTGCGCACCCACGGAATCCAGCGCGCGATGAGCACTGCCGCGAACCCGTGCCGATGCAGCAGATCCGATACCCGGGCCAGATTCTCGGCGTTGACGTATTTGCCGTTCTTGCGGGCTATCAGGCGGTGGCCGGTGCGCGTCCCGATCACATACCCCACCTGATTACCGGCGATGGCCGCCAGCATGGTCGCCACCACCAACGCCCATACCTGCGTATGCCCCGTCTCGTGGGAGGCGAAGATGATGCCAGCGGTCAGCAGCATCGAATCGCCGGGCAGGAACAGGCCGATGATCACCGCGCACTCGAGGAAGACGAAGACCAGGACGACGGTCCAGACGAGTGCCGGCCCGGCGGACTGCAGCGGATCGAATCCGCCCAGTGCAAGGGGTAACGGCGTGGCAGGCAATGGTGTCAGTGCGTGGGTTCGTTCGTCGGTACGGACATCGTGGGCTCCTCGATCTCGAGCACCGGCTCGTGGTTACGCAGCTTCTTCGCCACGGAGATGATGGCGGGCAGGATCGAGACGAACACGATCAGCAGGAAGATGGCCTCGACGTGATCGCGAATGAACCCGACGTTCCCCAGGAAGTACCCGAGGACCGTGATGCCGCCGGCCCACAGAATGCCACCGATGATGTCGAAGGTGAGGAATTTGCGGTAATCCATTTTCGACACGCCCGCGAGCACCGGCATGAAGGTGCGCACGATCGGCACGAATCGGGCCAGGATGATGGTCTTCGGGCCGTACTTCTCGAAGAACGCGTGTGTCTCGGTGATGTAGCGCTGTTTGAAGAAGCGCCCGTCCTCCTTGTGGAACAGCGCGGGCCCGATGGCACGGCCGATCCAATAGGCGCACTGGTCGCCGGCGATCGCGGTCAGCGCCACGGCCGGGACGAGCACCCAGATCGATACCGGCGGATGTTCGACCGCCGCGAGCAGACCGCCGGTGAACAGCAGCGAATCGCCCGGCAGGATCGGGAACAGCAGCCCTGTCTCGATGAAGACGATGACCAGAATGGCCGGCAGCACCGCATTCGACATCCAGGTATCGGTCAGCAGATACATGGGGTCGAGCAGCTTGTGGACGGAGAATCCGTCGGCGAGGGTATTCGTGATGGCCAGCGTGGTCACGGGCCCCACAGTACCGGTCACCGTGCGATCTCACCGAACCTCACGGGAACCTCTCAGGCGTTGGCGAATTTCGGTCAACCGAGTTTCGGACCGCTCCCGGCGGTCGACGCGGATGCGCGCCCGGCCCGGCAAGTCCGCCGCAAGCGCGCCCGACCCCATCCCGCCTTTCGCGACAACGGGCCATGAACTTAGGGTATTGGCTGACAGAATTGTTGTTCGCAGCACACATACGGAGGTCACTCAGTGCCCATCGCGACTCCGGAGGTCTACGCCGAGATGCTCGGTCGGGCCAAAGAGAACTCCTTCGCCTTCCCCGCGATCAACTGCACCTCCTCGGAGACCATCAACGCGGCCATCCGCGGGTTCGCCGAGGCCGGCAGTGACGGCATCATCCAGTTCTCCACCGGCGGGGCCGAATTCGGTTCCGGCCAGGGTGTGAAGGACATGGTCACCGGTGCGGTCGCGCTGGCGGAGTTCGCTCATGTGGTGGCAGCCAAGTACGACGTGACGATCGCGCTGCACACCGACCACTGCCCCAAGGACAAGCTGGACGGTTTCGTGCGTCCGCTGCTGGCCATCTCGCAGGAGCGGGTGAAGGCCGGGCAGAACCCGCTGTTCCAGTCCCACATGTGGGACGGCTCGGCCATCCCGATCGACGAGAACCTCGAGATCGCCAAGGAACTGCTGAAGCAGTCGGCCGCGGCGAACATCATTCTCGAGGTCGAGATCGGCGTGGTCGGCGGCGAAGAGGACGGTGTCGAGGCCGAGATCAACGAGAAGCTCTACACCTCGTCGGAGGATTTCGCCAAGACCATCGACGCCCTGGGCGCCGGTGAGAACGGCAAGTACCTGCTCGCCGCCACCTTCGGCAATGTGCACGGCGTCTACAAGCCGGGCAACGTCGTGCTCAAGCCCGAGGTGCTGGCCGAGGGGCAGCGTGTGGCCGCGGCCAAGCTCGGCCTGGGCGAGGGCGCCAAGCCGTTCGACTTCGTCTTCCACGGCGGCTCGGGTTCGCTGAAGTCGGAGATCGACGACTCGCTGAAGTACGGCGTGGTGAAGATGAACGTCGACACCGACACCCAGTACGCCTTCACCCGTCCGATCGCGGCGCACATGTTCAGCAATTACGACGGTGTGCTGAAGATCGACGGTGAGGTCGGCAACAAGAAGACCTACGACCCGCGCAGCTACCTGAAGAAGGCCGAGACCTCGATGGCCGAGCGGGTCATCGAAGCCTGCAACGACCTGCGTTCGGCCGGTAAGTCGGTCAGCGCGAAGTAGTAGTTCCGGAAGCGGAACGAGGGTGCGTCGCCCGGTGGGCGGCGCACCCTCGGCATTCGCGGCCGCTGTGGGGACGGGTTGTCTCATTCGCCGGCGGCACGGGATGATCATCTCCGTGAGCAGATGGGCACTGTGCCGGGCATTCGGCCGACGCGAGGAACGAGACTGGTGAGCGATCCGACCGGCCCCCAACCTGTTTCGCCCACCGGTCTCGACGTGCGCGTACTCGGGCCCGTGCAGCTCTCGGTCGGTGGCGCCGCCGTTGCGGTGGGCGGACCCAAACCGCGGGCGCTGCTGGCCGCCCTGGCGGTCAACCGGCGGCGTGCGGTCTCGTCGCAGGCGTTGGCCGATATCGTCTGGAACGAGGAACCGCCGGACTCCTATCAGGCGAGCCTGCAGGTGTTCGTCTCCAATATCCGTAAGGCGCTGCGTAATTCGGGAGTCGACTCGGCCGCGGTGCTGCGCACCGAATCCTCCGGCTATCGACTCGAGATCACCGACGACGAATGCGATCTGGGCCGATTCGAGGCCGCCCACAAGGCCGCGATCGAGGCCGCCGCGGCGGGCGACCACGAGGGCGCGTCGCGGTTGTACGGTGCGGCACTGGAACAGTGGAGCGGCAAGGCCCTCGACGATCTGTCCGGCACCCGCTTCGCCGACACCTTCGCCACCGCGATGGACGAAGAGCGCCTGCTCGTCGCCTCCGCGCGCATCGATGCCGAAATCGCTTGTGGTCGAGCCTCGTCGGTGGTCGGCGAACTGGTGGCGATGACGAACGAGCATCCGATGCGGGAACCGCTGTGGGTCCAGCTCATCACCGCGCTGTACCTGTCCGGCCGCCAGGCCGACGCGCTGGAGGCCTGCCGCCGGGTGCGCGCGGTACTCGCCGACGAACTCGGCATCGATCCGGGGCCGGCGCTGGCCGAACTGGAGAAGCGCGTCCTGCGCCAGGAACCGCTCAACACGATGGCCATCGCCCAGGTCGAGCGGATGGCCAAGGCGATGACCGAAACCGTCACCGAAACCCCGCGCAGCGCCCGCGCCGGACGGCTGCGGCTGCCGGACGGCCGGGTGGTGCCGATCGCCAAGGGCGGCTTGAAGATCGGCCGCATGACCGACAACGATCTGATCCTCGACGATCCGAAGGTCAGCCGCTATCACGCGCATGTCCTGCCCAGCCGGGCCGGGATGCTGATCAAGGATCTGGCCTCGGCAAACGGCATCTACGTCGACGACGAGGTCGTCGACAGCGGCACCATGCTGTTCGGCGGGGAACTCATCCGGATCGGTTCGACGGTGCTGAGTTTCGAGGCCGAGACCGAATAGGCGGCGCCGAACACACCGCCGGTGCGCGATAACCACCGTGGCGCGACATCACCCGGGTAGGGTCGGCGCGGGTGCTGTCCGCGCAACGAGGTCGCGGGTAGGGGAAATCGTTCGATCGGCGAGGGGTTGCGGATGCGTGTGCGCGTACCGGCTTCGGTCGCAGTGGTGCTGCTGGGCGCCGGACTGCTGGTCGGGCTGCCCGGATCTGCCGTCGCCGAACCCGGGACGGCTACCGCGGCAACGGTTCCCGGAGCCGGGCCGTGTGCCACCGACCCCGTCCCCGTGCACGAGCCGGTGGTGCCGAAGAAGCTCGAGGTGCCGATTCCGTATCCGGTGGTGACCGTCGATCAAGCTCCGCCGCCCGCGATTGCGAAGCGCACGAACGTGGACCTGCCGGCCGATCCGTGCGTCAGCCCGTGCCCGGACCTCACCGATGGTCCGCCGCCCCCGCCCGGCCTGCTGAACCGGCTCGGCGTGCCGGAACTGCTACTGAAGCCGAAGCCGTTCTATTTCGCGCTGCCGCCCGGTCCCTCGCCCGAACCCGAGCCGCCCGCGCCGCCGCGAGCCGCACCTGCGACCGAACCGGGCCCGGTAGTGGCCGCGCGGCCGGCGCCGAAGGTGAGCCGAGTTCGTGAGGTGGCCAAGGAGACCGGCGTGAATTCGGTGAACCGCACCGACAAGCGCTGGCAGGTCGCCGGCACCGACCTGGGCATCATGTGGGAGAGCGGGCCGGGGGAGATCGCGACGGCCTTCGGTGACACCGTCGGTCACGACTTCCATCCGCCGGGCGGGATGGGTGAGGACTGGCGCAGCAATCTGCTCGCGTTCAGCACGAATCGCGACCTGGACAAGGGCATGATCATCGACCGCATGGTCGCCGACGACCGCTGTCACGCCGCCGAGGTGCTGGCCAGTCGCAAGCAGGACAATATCGAGATCACCACGATCCCGACCTCTGGTTTCGCGCTGCCACACCGAGGTTCGGCCGACGACACCCGGCAGTTCATGAGCTACATGTCGATTCGGACCTGGAACAGCCTGCCCGGCACCTTCTACACCAACTACGGCGGCATCGCGTACTCCGACGACCACGGGCAGACCTGGACCAAGGATCCGCACGCGCACTGGGACAACATCTTCGGGCTCGCGAATTTCCAGGTGTCGGCGATGGTGCCGCAGGGCGACTACGTCTACCTGTTCGGCACACCGAATACGCGGCTCGGCGCGGTCGGCCTCGCCAGGGTGCCCAAGGATGAGGTGCTCGACACCTCCGCCTATCAGTACTGGCGCGACGGAAACTGGACTCCGGTCGGGGGCGCCGCGTCCGCCACACCGATCGTCGACGGGCCGGTCGGCGAACTGTCGGTGCGCTACGACAGCGCTCGCGGTGTCTGGCAGATGAGCTATCTCGACACCGCGAAGGCGGCGGTCGTCGTGCGGGAATCGAACGCACCGCAGGGGGTGTGGTCGCCGAGTTCGACGCTGGTGCCCGTCTCGGCCGAATATCCCGAACTCTACGGCGGATTCATCCATCCGTGGTCGACGTCGTCGGATCTCTACTTCACCATCAGCACCTGGAGCGACTACAACGTCTACCTGATGCACGCCCGGCTGGACTGACGCACGGGATCACTGCTCAGGACAACTGGACCTCGGCCAGCGCGCGGCCGAACAGCTTCTTGCCCGCGGAGGTCGCGCTCAGCAGAATCGTCGCGACCCGGCGCTCCGGGTCCAGGGACTTGATCCTGGCGGAGAATTCGATCGTGGCCGGCGAAAACCGTTCCACCGGAACGTATCCGGAGAAGCGCACGCTGTAGCTTTCGATCGCTCCCGGATCCCCGAGCCACGAGGTCAGATAGTGCGCACCCAGACCCATGGTGAGCATGCCGTGCGCGACCACGGTGGGCAGGCCGGCCAGTTCGGCGGCGCGATCGCTGAAGTGGATCGGGTTGGGGTCACCCGCCACACCGGCGTAGTTGACCAGATCGCCGCGGGTGAGGCGCATCGTCGCCGTGGGTAACCGATCACCGACCGCGAGATCGTCGAAATTCGGCTGGGTGTCGACGGTGACATCTCTGCGCGAGTCGGCGCGCGAGGGTTCGGGGGTGGCCTCCTCGGCGCCGATCGGGATCAGCACGTCGGGGGTGGTCGCGCCGACCTCCCTGCGATGCATGACCACACCGTCGACCAGTCGCACGATATCGGCGTCGACCTCGGCGCCCAAGCGCGCCACGATGGTGGTGATACCCACCTGGACGACGGTGTCCTCGGCATCGAGAACGGTGGCCTTCACGGTGATGAAATCGTTTCCGCGCAAACGGCGGATCGATTCGATCTCCGCCTCGCTGCGCAGGACATCGCCGGCCAGGATCGGGCGGTGGATGTGGAACACCTGGTCGGTCTGCAGGATCTGCGACAGGTCGTATTCGCTGAGCACGCTGTCGAGCAGGGCCTGCGTGGTCGCCATGCCGAGCACCGAGGCGAAGGTCGGCGGCGCCACGACGGCATCCCAGCCGAGCTTGGCGGCATCGGCCTCGAAGTGGTGGGCGGGGTGATGATTCTGCACGGCCCGCGCGAATTCGCGGACCTTCTCCCTGCCCACCTCGTAGCGGTCCCGAATCCGGTAGTGCCGACCGGCCAGTGCCGTGGATGCCGGCGCGTCGGGTGCCAGCTCCGGCATGTCCCTTGCTCCCTGCTCGATTCTTACTGCGTAAACGACAGCACCGGTCGACCACCCCGGAACGGATCAGTGGAGGGTCGGCGGCGTGACAATCCGGGCCATGCTATCGGCGTACCGGACCGCTGACCAGGTGTCTGTGATGTGCATCGCCGGCAACCGGCGCGACGTGACGCCGGGGTGATGCACATCATCGACTCCGGCGCGGCTACTGCGCGGCGCCGGCGGGATCGCACACCTTCCAGCCACCATCGGTCTGCTGCAGATCGAAGGTACGGGCGGTCGAGCGGCTCGGATCGGCATCGGTGTAGACGTCGACCTGAGCGACGGCCTTGTCCCCGGTGATCTGAACGCCGTCCACGCCCGCGACCTTCGGGATCTTCTTCTGATCCACCGCCAGCTTGTGCACGCCGGCGTACTGATCGGGTGCGATGTTCTGGTAGAAGTCGTGCAGTTTGCCGCACGTCGCGGACTGCAGCCGGCTCAGGTCCCCGGATGCCAGTGCGTTCGTGTAACTGTTGACCGCGCCCTTGACCTGTGCCTCCGGTGAATTGTCGGAACCGCCGGTGGTCAATGCGACCACCGCCACGATCGCGACGATGACCACCACGACCGCACCGCCGGCGAGCAACAGCCAGCGCTTGCTGCGCGCAGTCTGCCCCGGCGCCGCATCCGGTTCCGCCGCCGGCACCCGCTGCGGTTGTGCCATCGGGCGCGGTGGGGCCGACTGCGGTCCGCCCGGCTGTGCGGACAGTGCCGGCGCGGTCATCTTGGTATCGGCAGGTGACGGCGCGCCGCCGGGACGCGGTGATTGATCACCGTGCGCCGCAGGCCCTTTCAGGCCCTGCGCGCCGAGCGCTGCGGCTGCTCCCGGCAGCCCCGGCCCACCCGGACGCTGTCCGGGCGCTCCTGGGCCGTGCCCACCCGGACCGTGCCCACCCGGACCCTGAGGTCCCGACGAACCCTGCCCCTGCGGTCCGTGCCCGCCCGGGCCTTGGGCGCCGGGACCCTTCGGACCCTGTGTGCCTGGGCCTTGTGCGGCCGGGCCTTGCGCGGCCGAACCCTGTAGGCCTGGCCCCTGTGCCCCCGGACCCTGCGAACCCGGACCCTGCGGGTTCGGTCCGCCGGGGCGCTGGGGACCCTGTCCACGGCCCTGCGTGCCGGGGCCACCGGCAGGTCCCTGCTGAGCCGGTCCGTTCGGACCGGCTCCGGCTCGCTGTCCCGGGCCGCCCGGGCCTTGCCCCGGTCCGCCGGGGCCGCCGGCCGGCCCCTGCTTTCCCGGTCCGCCTGCGGGACTCTGCTGACCCTGACCGGGTCCGCCCGCCGGGCCTTGCCCCGGTCCGCCGGAACCGCTCGTCCGGCCCTGTCCCGGTGCGCCGCCGGCGGGGCCGTGCTGGGC
>NZ_BDBL01000053.1 GCF_001612965.1 Nocardia kruczakiae NBRC 101016 | reverse complement strand
ACGCGAATCGGCTCCCGCGCCACGCGAATCGGCTCCCGCCGCCCAGCGTGGCGAATCGGCTGCTGCCCCCCGTGGCGAACAGGCCGGCGACCGGGGCCGTTCCCGCCGTTCCGGCCGTGGCCGCCAGTCGGGCAGTCGTGGGCGTGCGGAACAGTCCGCACCACAACCTGTTTCGACGGGATTGCCGACCGGCCTGCCGCCCAAGCTGCCGAAGCAGGGCCTGCGCGTCTACGCGCTCGGCGGCATCGGCGAAATCGGCCGCAATATGACCGTGTTCGAATACGGCGGCGCGATGCTGATCGTCGACTGCGGTGTGCTGTTCCCCGAGGACCAGCAGCCCGGCGTCGACCTGATCCTGCCCGACTTCCGGCCCATCGAGGATCGGATCGACGAGGTCGCCGCCGTGGTGCTGACCCACGGTCACGAGGACCACATCGGCGCGGTGCCGTTCCTGCTGCGGCTGCGTCCCGACATCCCGGTCGTGGGTTCGAAATTCACCCTCGCGCTGGTCGCCGCGAAATGCCGCGAACATCGCTTGCAGCCCAAGCTGATCGAGGTCACCGAGGGCCAGCGGACCACCCACGGCCCGTTCGACTGCGAGTACTTCGCGGTCAACCACTCCATTCCCGACGCGATCGCGGTCGCGGTGCGCACGCCGGCCGGACTGGCCCTGCATACCGGTGACATCAAACTCGATCAACTGCCGCTCGACGGCCGCCTCACCGACCTGGCCGGGTTCTCCCGCCTCGGCGACGAGGGTGTGGACCTTTTCCTGGTCGATTCGACCAATGCCGAGGTGCCCGGCTTCGTCACCCCGGAACGCGAGATCGGCCCGGTCCTCGACAGTGTGATCGGCAAGGCCAAGGGCCGCGTCATCGTCGCCTCGTTCGCCAGCCACGTCCATCGCATCCAGCAGGTCGTCGATGTGGCCCAGCGCTACAACCGCCGGGTGTGCTTCGTCGGGCGTTCGATGGTCCGCAATATGCAGATCGCGCAGGATCTCGGGTATCTGAACATTCCCGAGGGCATCGTGGTCGATCTGGATCAGGCCGCGAATCTGCCCGTGCACAAACTGGTGCTGATCTCGACCGGCTCGCAGGGTGAACCGCTCTCGGCACTGTCACGCATGGCGCGCGGCGACCATCGTCAGATCAACATTCGCGCCGACGATCTCGTGGTGCTGGCCTCCTCGCTGATCCCGGGCAACGAGAACGCGGTGTTCGCGGTGGTCAACGGCCTGGCCCGGCTGGGCGCCACCGTGGTGACCCAGCAGAGCGCGAAGGTGCACGTCTCCGGGCACGCGTCGGCCGGCGAGTTGCTGTATCTGTACAACGCGGTCCGCCCCACCAACGCCATGCCGGTGCACGGGGAGTGGCGGCATCTGCGGGCCAACGGCGCGCTCGCGGTGGCGACCGGCGTGCCCGAGGAGCGGGTCATGCTCGCCGAGGACGGTGTGGTGGTCGACCTGGTCGACGGCATCGCCTCGATCGTGGGCCGCTACCCGGTCGGGCAGGTGTACGTCGACGGATTGTCGGTCGGCGACGTCGGTGAATCGACGCTGTCGGATCGCCTGGTGCTCGGTGAGGGCGGTTTCATCGCGATCACCGTGGCCGTCGACGAGACCACGGGTAAGGCGGTGAGCGCGCCCGAGGTCAGCGGTCGCGGTTTCTCCGACGATCCGACTGCGCTGCTGGGTGCCCAGGAGGTCGTCGAGGCGGAACTGCTCCGGCTGGCCGGCGAAGGCGTCACCGATACGCACCGCATCGCGCAGGGCGTGCGGCGCGTGGTGGGCCGCTGGGTCGCCGACACCTATCGCCGTCGCCCGATGATCGTGCCGACCGTCCTCGGCGTCTGAGCCTGCCGGGGGCGTCCGCGGGGCCGTGCTCCGCTACCGCCTCCGGGCTCCGACCCATTACGCTCGGCCCATGAGTATGGCTCAACGGGAACGCCGGGCCCTGGTGTCGACCATGACGGCGGTCGGTCCCGATGCCCCGACCCTGTGCGGCACCTGGACGGTGCACGACCTGGCCGCGCATCTGGTGGTGCGGGAGCGCCATCCCGCCGCCGCACCGGGGATCTTGCTGAAACCCCTTGCGGGGTACCTGGATTCGGTGCAGGCGAAGGTGTCCGAGAAGCCGTTCACCGAGCTGCTGGAGCAGATCCGCACCGGGCCGCCGTGGTGGTCGCCCCTGAAGCCGGTCGACGCGGTGGTCAACCTGACCGAGATGTTCGTCCACCACGAGGACGTGCGCCGCGCCCACCCCGAATGGAAACCGCGCCCGTTGCCGCCCGAGGACGAGCGCAAGTTGTGGTCGGCGACGCGGCGGATGGCGCGGATGGCGTATCGCAAATCGCCGGTCACCGTCGTGCTGGCGACGCCGGAGGGTGAACGCGTGACGGCGCACAACGTCGGCGGCGATGCGGTGGTGCTCACCGGGCAGCCCTCCGAACTGCTGCTTCACGCGTTCGGCCGCAACGAGGTCCGTGTCGATGCCGCCGGCGGCGTCGACGATGTGGCCGCGGTCTTCGCCTCCGATCGCAGCGTCTGAGGCCCTCGCGCGCGGCGTTTCCGGCCGTTGACGGCGTTGTGAGGTCGGCAATGATGTGGCTGGGATGGGTGTTGCGGATGGTCCCGATGGGGCTGTTGCGGCTAGCCTGAGGTCATGGCAGGTAAGTCCCGCGGCACCACGACGTCGAGTTCGCGGGCGGGATCCACCCGGGGGCGGGCTCCGGCGCGGACTCGCTCGGGAGGCTCGCGCGCCCGATCGGCGCCGCGCGGCCGCACCACCGCGACCCGCCGGCCGGTGCGGCGGTCACCGCAGACCGCACCGCTGGCGGTGATCGGACGCGGTATCGGCAACGGCTGGTCGGTGCTGGCGCGCGGATTCGGCGCCACCACGCGCACCATCAGCCGCGCGGGGGAGATCGAACACGGTCACCGCCGCGACGGAATCGCGTTGGCGCTGGTCGCTTTCAGTGTCGTCATCGCGGCAGCGGTCTGGTTGTCGGCGGGCGGCCCGGTGGGGCACTGGGTCGACACCGCGGTGCGGGCGATCGCCGGATCCGCCGCGGCCGTACTGCCTTTCGTGGCCTCCGGTATCGCGGTGGTGCTGATGCGCACCGAACCGCGGCCCGAGATCCGGCCCCGGCTGGTCCTCGGCGGGTTGCTGGTGGGTCTGCCGGCGCTGGGAATCTGGCATATCTTCGCGGGCGCGCCGGCCGACGCGCACGGGCGCGCCCATGCCGCGGGTTTCGTCGGCTACGTGCTGGGCGGGCCGCTGCGCAACGGGCTCACCGCGTGGCTGGCGGTGCCGCTGCTGTTGCTGGCCATGCTCTTCGGACTGCTGCTGGTGACCGGTACGACGGTGCGTGAGGTTCCGCATCGGTTGCGGGAACTGTTCGGCCTGCCCGATGCCGAATTCGCCGACGACGACGGGCAATACGGGCTCTACGACCCGGAAAACTATGACGCCGACGGTTTTCCGGTGCACAAGAGCCGTTCGTCGCGGCGCGGCCGCACCCCGGAGGAGAACTACCCGGCCGACGAATTCGGCGGCGCCGACGCGGTCACCGAGGTCCTCGGCGAACCGCCGCTGCGCGATGCGAAGGATATCGCCGAGGCGGACGAAACACCGCCTCCCGCAGCCAAACCCAAGACGCGCAAGGCACCCAAGGTCGTCGATCAGACACCCGAGCCGCCGCCCGCGCAGCAGCTGGAATTCGTCACCGATCGCGAGGTCGACGGCGACTATCAGCTGCCGCCGCTGACGCTGCTGACCGACGGTGATCCGCCGAAGAAGCGCAGCGCCGCCAACGAATCGATGATCGAGGCGATCACCGAGGTGCTGGTGCAGTTCAAGATCGACGCGGCGGTCACCGGTTTCGTCCGCGGTCCGACGGTCACCCGATACGAGGTCGAACTCGGGCCCGGTGTGAAGGTCGAGAAGATCACCGCCCTGGCCCGCAATATCGCCTATGCCGTGGCCACCGAGAATGTGCGTTTGCTCGCACCGATTCCGGGCAAGTCGGCGGTCGGTATCGAGGTGCCCAACGCCGACCGCGAACTGGTCCGCCTGGCGGATGTGCTCAAGGCGCCCTCCACGCGAAACGACCACCATCCGTTGGTGATCGGACTCGGGAAGAACATCGAGGGCGAATTCGTCTCCGCGAATCTGGCGAAGATGCCGCATCTGCTGGTCGCCGGATCCACCGGTTCGGGTAAGTCGAGTTTCGTCAACTCGATGCTGGTCTCGCTGCTGGGCCGCGCCACCCCGGACGAGGTGCGGATGATCCTGATCGACCCGAAGATGGTGGAACTCACGCCGTACGAGGGCATTCCGCATCTGATCACGCCCATCATCACCCAGCCGAAGAAGGCCGCCGCCGCCCTGGCCTGGCTGGTGGAGGAGATGGAACAGCGATATCAGGACATGCAGGCCAGCAAGGTCCGCCACATCGACGATTTCAACAAGAAGGTGAAATCGGGCCAGATCACCACGCCTCTGGGCAGCGAGCGCGTGTACCGGCCCTACCCCTACATCCTCGCGATCGTCGACGAGCTGGCCGACCTGATGATGACAGCGCCGCGCGATGTCGAGGACGCGATCGTGCGCATCACCCAGAAGGCGCGCGCGGCCGGTATCCATCTGGTGCTGGCGACCCAGCGGCCCTCGGTGGACGTGGTGACCGGTCTGATCAAGACCAACGTCCCTTCCCGGCTGGCGTTCGCGACGTCCTCGCTCACCGACTCCCGCGTCATCCTGGACCAGCCGGGAGCGGAGAAGCTGATCGGTATGGGCGACGGTCTGTTCCTGCCGATGGGCGCGTCCAAGCCGACCCGGTTGCAGGGCGCGTTCATCTCCGACGAGGAGATCCAGGCCGTCGTCGACTTCGCCAAGAATCAGGCCGAACCCGAGTACCAGGAAGGCGTCACCACGGCGAAGGCCGGGGAGAAGAAGGACGTCGACCCGGATATCGGCGACGACCTCGACGTCTTCCTGCAGGCCGTCGAACTGGTCGTCACCTCGCAGTTCGGGTCCACCTCGATGCTGCAGCGCAAACTGCGCGTCGGATTCGCCAAGGCGGGCCGCCTGATGGATCTGATGGAGACCCGCGGCGTGGTCGGCCCGAGCGAGGGCTCCAAGGCGCGCGACGTGCTCGTCAAACCCGATGAGCTGGACGGACTGCTGTATTCGATCCGCGGTGGGGGTGAGGCGGAGGAAGCGGCCGAACCGGATGCGATCGACGCCTAGGTTTCCGGCGTAGGTCTTACCCGGTGTATGCCCAGCCGGTGACGGTCCGGATCTCGACCCGGATGACCGGTCCGCGCGGGGCGTTGTCCCGGTACTGCGGGTATTTCGCGGTGAGCCAGGCGATCGCCTCGGCACGCTCGGTGTCGGTGGTGGCGACGGCGGCGGTGCCGTCGAGCCGGACCCACCACAGCCGGGTCCAGTCCTCGTCGTAGTCGTCGGCCAGCACCGAGACCCGGTTCTCGGCCGCGATATTGCGCAACCGCCGCAGGTCGGTCGTCGATTTCGGTTTCTGATCGACCGCGGTCACCAGGATCCGGCCCGAGGGCGAGAGCGCGAAGGTCACGGGCACCAGATGAGGCCGCCCCGTCGGGTCGGTCGTACCCAGCCGGGCCACGCGAGCCGCGCGTGCTCGCGCGAGCGCGGTATTCCGATCCAAACGCACCGGTTCACGGTAGATCGCCGGACGCGACGGCGTGGCCTACAGCGGCGCGTTCTCCCGCTCGATCTGCTCGGCCGCCTCGGCCTGGATGCGCTCGAACTGCGCACCCATCGCCGCGGCCAGGGCATTGGCCGCCGAGAGCGGGCGCACCATCACCATCAGATCGTCGATCCGGCCGGCCTCGTCGGTGTGGATGAAGTCGGCGCCGGTCACGCGCTTCCCGTCGACCGTCGCCTCGAAGATCAGCGTCGAGTCGTGCCCGCCGGCGTCGGTGATCTCGCGGACGTAGCGGAAATCCTCGAACACCCGCAGGACACCGCGCAGAATCGCCGCGGTGATGGCCCGGCCGGGATAGGGCTTGAACGCCACCGGACTCGTGAACACGACGTTCTCGGCGAGCAACGCCTCGATCGCCGCGCTGTCACGTGCCTCCACGGCCTGTCGGAATGCCTGCATCGCCACCTCGCATATGCAACTGGTTGACTATGCCGAGCATCGTAGCGGGCGTTCGCCGCCCCTGCCTAGGGGTTCGGCGCCGGCTGTGCGGAGAAGGCGCCCATCACCGGGGTCCATTCCAGGAATCGCTTCGCGTCGATGAGCCCCTCCCGCGCGAACGGATCGGCGGCGAGCAGTTCGTCCAATGCCGCGGCATCCTCGGCGCGGAACACCAGCAGCGCGCCGGATCCGTCGGCATACGGCCCGGTCGTGAGCACCACACCCTGGTCGACCAGATTCGACAGCCATTCCCGATGCCGGGGCCGATGCTCGTCGCGCCCGGCGACGGTGGCGTCGGAATAGGTGTAGTGGACGGCGAAGATCGGCACGGGCGCTCCCGAAAGGGTCAGAGGGTCAACAGCATTCGAGTATTGCCGAGGGTGTTCGGCTTGACGTAGCTGAGGTCGAGGAATTCGGCCACGCCGGTGTCGTAGGAGCGGCACATCTCCGCGAAGACCTCGGCGGTGACGGGCGTGCCGTCGATCTCGGCGAACCCGTGCCGGGAGAAGAACTCCACCTCGAAAGTCAGCACGAACAGTCGCTGCAGCTGGAGTTCGCGGGCGGTCGCGATCAGCTGATCCACGATCAGGCGCCCGACGCCGCGGCCCTTGGCGTCGGGGTGGACCGCCACGGTGCGCACTTCGCCCAGATCGGCCCACAGCACGTGTAATGCGCCACATCCGACGAGGCTCTCGTCGACCTCGGCCACCCAGAATTCCTGCACGGACTCGTAGAGCGTGACGAGATTCTTCTCCAGCAGGATGCGGCCGGCGTAGACGTCGACGAGGTTTTTGATGGCGGGCACATCCGAGGTGCGGGCACGTCGGACTCGCACGGTGCCGGGGTCCGTGGCGCCGATCGAATCACTCTGATGTGCCCGCGTGGTCATGGGGTGCACAGTAGTCGGGTCGTTAACCGATAGTCTGGTGGAGTGCCGCACATCTCGTCCGCCCGCTTGCCTCGATTCGCCGGGGGCCGCGGCTGCGTGCGTTCCGGCCGGGGGTGCCGGTGAGCGTGCAGAGCGACGATATGGACCGGACCTGGGCCGAGGCCGGCAGAGCGCGGGCGAATCTCGTTCCGCCGCAACCCAACCGGACGGTCGAGCCCTCCGCGGTGCCGCTGATGAACATCGCCAACATCCTCACGGTTCTGCGCATCCTGATCGTGCCGATCTTCCTGCTGGCATTGTTCGCCGGGGACGGCCACGACACCGGATGGCGGATCGCCGCGGCCGCCCTGTTCGGCATCGCGGCGGTCACCGACCGCATCGACGGCCAACTCGCGCGCAAGTACGGACTGGTCACCGACTTCGGCAAATTGGCGGATCCGATCGCCGACAAGGCGTTGATCGGCGCGGCCCTGATCGGGTTGTCGGCACTGGGCGATCTGCCGTGGTGGATCACCGTCGTGATCTGTGCCCGCGAGATCGGCGTGACGTTGCTGCGGCTGGCCGTGGTGCGCCGCGGCGTGATTCCCGCCGGCCGCGGCGGTAAGGCCAAGACCCTGGTGCAGTCGGTGGCGATCGGCGTCCTGCTGCTGCCCCTCGCCGACGCGTGGGCGAGCGCGGGCATGGCGCTGATGTATGTGGCGGTGGTGCTGACCGTGGTGACCGGACTGGATTACGTGGTGCAGGCGGCCCGATTGTGGGCGCGGCCGGTCGAGCGGCGGTGACCGCGCTGGGCACCGATGTGGCCGCCGCCGATCCGCTGACCGCTGCGCCCGAGGCCGTCGAGCTGGTGGCGACGCTGACCCGCATCGGACAGACCGTGGCCACCGCCGAATCTTTGACCGCAGGTTTGCTCGCGGCCACGATCGCCGGGGTGCCGGGAGCCAGCCTGGTGTTGCGCGGCGGGCTGATCGTCTACGCCACCGACCTCAAACACCGCCTGGCCGGCGTGAGCGAACACACCCTGGCCGCCGACGGGCCGGTCGCGGCGGGGACCGCCGAACAGCTCGCCGTCGGCGCGCGCACGGAGTGCGGGGCCGACTGGGGAATCGGGCTCACCGGTGTCGCCGGGCCGGACTCGCAGAACGGCTGCCCGGTCGGCACCGTCTTCCTGGGGCTGAGCGGTCCCGGAGGGACCGAGGTGATGCGGTTGCAGCTCGCGGGAGACCGGTGGACGATCAGGATGAACGCGGTGCGTACGGCCGTCGCGGAGCTGCTGCGCCGCGTCGGTGGCGGCGACCCGGACACCACCGGCTGACGACGACTGCCCGATGGATGCCGATCGGTTCCCGCGGGCGGGAACCAACGGGGTGGCATGCGACGTTGGCACTGTAGACGGAGGGGTGCGTCACGCTCGACGGCGGTCGCGCTCGGCCCGGTGAGGCGAGAACGTGAGGAGAACGAGATGACGCTGCTTCGAGAGGCCATCGGCGAGAGTCTGCGGCGCGCTCGGATCGCCCAGAACCGGACCCTGCGCGAGGTGTCGACGTCGGCACGCGTGAGCCTGGGCTATCTGTCCGAGGTGGAACGCGGCCGGAAAGAGGCCTCGAGCGAACTGCTGGCCGCGATCTGCCAGGCGCTGGACGTGCCGCTGTCGCAGGTGCTGGTCGACGTGAGCGCCACGATGGCCGATGCCGACGCCCCGGCACCCGCGCCGGAGACGGCCGCCGCAGCACCCGCGGCGAGCGTGTCGGCGCGCGCCGGGATCGCCGGAGACACCCGGATCGTGATTCCGGCCCCGAAGGCCGAGAAACTGGTCTTGGTGCAAGCGAAGTGACTCGCCGCGACCCGGCGATCACGACTGCCGGCGCCGGATCGGCGCCGGCAAGGCTGTACGACGGAGCGGAAACCGATAGATTCTCTGTAAGCGTCGGTTACGGGCGGTTCGGCAGCCCGGATCCGACGCCGTGGAGGATAGGGACACAGGGGTGCGTGACGGTCGCGCACCGCCGCCGTGCTGGGGCGCGGCGTAGTCAGATGGAGGCGGGATCAATCGATGGCTAATCCGTTCGTGAAGGCCTGGAAGTACCTGATGGCCCTCTTCGATTCGAAGATCGAGGAGCATGCGGATCCGAAGGTGCAGATTCAGCAGGCTATCGAGGAAGCCCAGCGTCAGCACCAGGCCCTGTCGCAGCAGGCGGCGTCGGTGATCGGTAACCAGCGCCAGCTGGAGATGAAGCTCAACCGTCAGCTCGACGAGGTCGAGAAGCTCAACGCCAATGCCCGCCAGGCCGTGCAGCTGGCCGACCAGGCCAACGCCGCCGGCGACACCGACAAGGCGATCCAGTACACCAACGCCGCCGAGGCGTTCGCCGCCCAGCTGGTCACCGCCGAACAGTCCGTCGAGGACCTGAAGGTGCTGCACGACCAGTCGCTGCAGGCCGCCGCCCAGGCCAAGAAGGCGGTCGAGCAGAACGCCATGCTGCTGCAGCAGAAGGTCGCCGAGCGCACCAAGCTGCTCAGCCAGCTCGAGCAGGCCAAGATGCAGGAGCAGGTCTCCGCCTCGCTGCAGCAGATGGATTCGACGCTGTCCGCCCCCGGCAGCACCCCCAGCCTGGACGCGGTGCGCGAGAAGATCGAGCGTCGTTACGCCAACGCGCTGGGCGCCGCCGAGCTCGCGCAGAACACCGTGCAGGGCCGCATGATGGAGGTGCAGCAGGCCAGCGTGCAGATGGCCGGCCACAACCGCCTCGAGCAGATCCGTGCCTCCATGCGTGGCGACGCGCTGCCGTCGGGTGACTCCGCCGGTCAGTCGATCCCCAACCCGGCTCAGCCGCAGGTGAACAAGGGCCAGGCCGCGCAGCAGTAAGCGCGTCGCGGGTCGATCGGAAGGCTGGGCAGATGGGGCGAACGCGGGCAGGTAACGAGCCCGCGTCGACTCGTGCGCGGCCCTGGTCCCGATCTGCTCGCAGCGCCGCGTCCGCGCCGCCCGCCTCCGCCGCACCGTCGGCCGATACGACGCGGACGCCACCCTCGGCCTCGCCACCCGTCGGCGACGCTGCCGCGTGGCAGTCGATCGCCGAATCCATTGAGCGGCATCGTGTTTCCGGTACGGTCCCGTCCGGCCGACCGACATTCGCTCCCGCATCGGAGACGGACAGCCCGAGCGCGTTTCGGAATTCTTCGACCCACACCCCGACCGAGGACGATCAGCTGGCACGCGCCAGGCGGGTTCCGGGCGCATTGCGCGACGCCGGGGAATTCGCCTTGCACGCGGTCCGGAAGTGGGCCGACCCGCGGGAGCGGGAACTTCGCCGCCGACGGCGGGTGCGGCGGCGCAGCCTCCGCTGGAGTGCGGCCTCGGGCGTGACCGCGCTGGGAACGGCCGGACTGGTCGCCATCTCGGCCCCCGTGTGGGCGGTTGTCGTGGTCGGTGGCGGTGCGGCCGCGCTGGTGACGGGCGCGGCGGTGAGTACCCGCCGATACCTCGAGTTACGTCGAAACCCCTTGCCGCCCGCGGCGTTCGTCCCGCGTCGGCTGCCCGCGGTGCAGTCCGCGGCGCGGGCGCCCATCGCCCGGCTGGTCCGGGCGGAACGAGCTTTTTACGCCCTCGGCCGTCAGATCGAGGCGAGCGGACGAGTGCCGGCCGACGATTTCGCCGACACCGTGGCAACCGCGGCATCCGGGGCCGCCGCCCTGCACGCTCTCGCCGGGGACATCGTGGCCATGGAGAAGGCGCTCGAGGTGGTCGCGACCTCACATGCCGGGGCGCGGTTGCGGCACCAATCGGGCGCGATGGTCGATCGGCTGGACGCCGGAGTGACCGAATACGAGCAGCTCGTCGCCGCCGCCGGTGAGATGCTGGCGGCCGGAGCGAGCACAGCGGCGACACCGGCGGACGACTTCGGCTGGGCCATGTTCACCGTGCGCGAGGCGGCCGACCGTCTGGACGGCTGGGCCCAGGCACTCACCGACCTCGCCGACCGGCGCTGAACGCGGCGGCGGCATCCGTACCTTTACGGCCGCACGGGGGCGATATCCCGGTTCGCGGACCGATCCTCGCGGGTGATCCGGCTAGGGGTTCACCCTGAGATTTCCCGGATATCGGTCGTGACCTGGTGATTTTCCGGCGCCGAGTTGACAGTATGGAGGAGTCGGATCGCGCTGACGGCGGTTCGGAAACCTTCGGGAGGAATGGACATGTTCTGGAAGATTCTGGGCGTCGTCGCGCTCGTGTGGCTGGCGCTGATCGTGATCGGCGCGCTGGTCAAGGCGCTGTTCCCGATCCTGATGATCAGCGTCGTGGTCTTCGGCCTGTACCTGCTGTACAAGGCCGTCTCCGGCTCGAACAAGTCGACGGTCACCAAACTGTAGCGAGCCACACCCGGGCCGTTCGGTACGAAAGCCGAACGGCCCGTTGCTGTTTCACGACTACGAAGCCGAGAAGACTTGCTGTGTTAGCGTTTCGCAAGCGGTGAACTTTCATGGTTCTCGGCCGCCTCGATTTTGGACCGACGGAGCGAGGGAGCGCAGCGACCGAGCGGAGGAGGGAAAAATCGAGGCACAGGGCCGAGAACCCGCCGGAGCGAAGCGGAGGCCAAAATTACAGCCCATCTACCCGAGGATTGGCAGCGCGGTCTGGTGATCGTCGCCCATCCCGACGATATCGAGTACGGTGCCGCGGCCGCGGTGGCTCGCTGGACGAAACAGGGTAAGGACATCCGGTATCTGCTGGCCACCAGCGGTGAGGCCGGCATCGCGGGCCTGCCACCGGCCGAGTGCGGCCCGTTGCGGCAGCAGGAGGAGATCGCCTCGGCGCGTGCGGTCGGCGTCGAGGAGGTGGAGTTCCTGGGCTATCCGGACGGGCGGGTCGAGGGTGGGCTCGGTTTGCGCCGCGATCTGGCCGCCGCGATCCGACGGCATCGTCCGGAGATGGTGGTGTTGTTCAATTTCGGCGATACGTGGGCGCCCGGCTATGCGAACAGCGCCGATCATCGCGCGGTGGGGCGCAGTGCGCTGGACGCTATCTCGGATGCGGGCAACGAATGGATCTTTCCGGAGCTGGCCGAATTGCCGATCTGGACGCCGCGCTGGGCCGCGGTGGTGGGTCCGGTGGTGACGCATGCGGTGGACGTCACCGATACCGTTCGGGCCGCGGTGGATTCGCTGATGCAGCACAGCCGCTACCTGAGCGCGCTCAGTGACGAGCCGGTGGCGGATCGGGCTCGCGCCATCGTGGATCGGGCCACGGGACCGCACGCCGGTTTCGCTGCCGAGCGGGCGGTCGGGTTCGAGCTGTACCACTTCGCCGACTGACCGCCGGTACTGTGAGCGGCCACGATCGGTTCCGGCGGCGTTCATGACCGTCGGGTAGCTGTGCCCGCCCGGCATCGGGTGGTGGCGGGGTATGGCATGGTGGGGCGCATGCGAGTGGCTGTCGTCGCGGGTCCGGATCCGGGTCATGCGTTTCCGGCGATCGCGCTGTGTCTGCGGTTTCTCCAGGCGGGCGATGATCCTGTGTTGTTCACCAGTCCGCGCTGGTTCGATGCGGCGCGCGAGGCGGGGATCGCGGTGCGGCGGTTGAAGGGTTTGGCGCCGCGCCCGCAGGACGACGACGCCGATGCGGGTGCGCGCATCCATGACCGAGCGGCCCACATCTCCTCGGAGATCCTGCCCGACCTCAGTGCGATGCTGCCGGAGCTGGTGGTCTCGGATGTGCTCACCGCCGGCGGCGGGATGGCCGCCGAGCGGCTGGGGGTGCCGTGGGTCGAGCTGTCGCCGCATCCGCTGTATCTGCCGTCGAAAGCGTTGCCGCCCATCGGTAGTGGGCTCGCGCCGGGCGAGGGCCTGCGTGGGCGGATGCGCGATACGGTGCTGCGCGGGCTGACCGCGCGCGCGATCACCCGCGGCGATCGCCAGCGGGGTGCGGCACGAGCGAGCGTGGGGCTGCCGGAGCTGGATCCCGGCCCGGATGCCCGGTTGATCGCCACACTGCCCGCTCTGGAGGTCGAGCGGCCGGATTGGCCGCAGGACGCGCATGTGGTGGGGCCTCTGCTGTGGGAGCCGACGTCGGAGGCGCTGGCGCCGCCACCCGGTGACCGGCCGCTGGTCGTGGTCGCGCCGTCCACGGCCCGGACCGGATTCGGTGATCTGGCGACCGGTGCGCTGGAGGCGCTCGCGGACAGCGAGGTGCGCGTGGCGATCTCGATGCTCGATACGCCGCCGGCGGACCTTCCGCCGTGGGCGACGGCCGGGCTGGGCCGGCAGGACGAGCTGTTGCGACATGCCGCCGTGGTGGTCGGCGGCGGAGGGCACGGGTTGCTGGCCAAAACTCTGCTCGCCGGCGTGCCGATCGTCACCGTGCCCGGTGGTGGTGATCAGTGGGAACTCGCCAATCGTGCGGTCCGCCAAGGAAGTTCGCTGCTGGTGCGGCCGTTCACGCCCGAATCGCTGCGCGCGGCGGTGCATACCGTCCTCGGCGACGAGTCCTATCGCAAGGCCGCCGCGGCGGCCGCGGCCACCGCCTCCGAGGTCGCCGATCCGATCGACATCTGTCATCGCACACTGGACCGGGCGCGCGCGAGCTGACCGCGCCACCGCCGGCGGTTCGCGGGCGACCGGTACCCTCGGCACGGTGCGGTTGACTGAATTTCAGGAACTCTTGCATACCGAATTCGGCGTCGCCCGCGGCGACCTGCTGCTGGCTGATCATGTCCTGCCCTCGATGAACGGCCGTACCGGCTCCCAGGCGATCGAGGACGGTATCGACCCCCGCGAGGTCTGGCGTGCCCTGTGCGCCGAATTCGACATACCGAAGAGCCGCTGGTGAGCGGCGGCCGTCGGCTGCGTCACAGCGATCTTGACCTCGAGTTCGGTCGAGGTTGCAGGCTTGTCGCATGGATACCGAGATCACCGAGAACCGGATTCGGGAACTACTGGACCGGTCCGAGATAACCGACCTGCTGGACCGCTATCTGCGGTCACTCGACGACGGCGTATTCGACGATCGGTGGGCGCGGACCTACTACACCGAGGACGCGACCGCGGAAATGCCGATCGGCACCGTCCGCGGCCGCGACGCCGTACTCGCGCATATCCGGCGCGGAATGGCGCTGTTCGACCGGACCGTCCATCTGGGCACCAACGCGGTGATCGAACTCGACGGCGACCGCGCCACCGCGCGCGGCGCTCAGCTGAGCACTCATGTCCTCGCCGACGGTTCCGAGGCGGTCTTCATCTCCGCCGGGCATGCCGACACCGAATTGGCCCGGACGCCCGACGGCTGGCGGATCCGGGCGTCGTCGCTGCGCATCACCTGGACTCAGGGAACCCCGCCGCGACTGCCGGCGGGGCTCGGGCCCGAAGGGTGACCGCACCCTCTCCAGGGAATCGGCACTGTGCCGCGGCGCCGGTTCAGCCGACCGGAATCTCGGCGGCGGCCGGCTCCGCTGTCCCGGCGCTCCGGGTACGAGGACGGAACAGGGCGAAGGCGACGAGGCCGAGAACGATGCCCACCCCCGCCGCCACCGCGACGGCGGCGTCGAGCCCGGACACGAACCGCGACACCGTGATCCGGCCCTCGCCGGCCGCGCTGCGGAATACCGTGCCGAGTACCGCGACCCCGAGGGCGAGGCCCAGTTGACGTGCGGTGTTGACCGCCCCGGCGGCGGTGCCGCTCTGCTGCGGGGGCACCGCGGCCATCGCGACCGCCACCAGCGGCGGCGCGAGCACGCCGATGCCGATGCCGATCACCACGTAACCGAAAAGTAGTGCACTCCAGGTCGATCCGGTGTCGATCACGCCCAGCAGGCCCGCCCCGATACCGGTGATCACCAATCCGCCGCCGATGGTCCAGCGGGGCGCCACGTCGTGCAGCCACCGCCCGAACGCGCCGGAGACCACGAACGCCGTCGCCGCCATCGGCAGCATGGACAGTCCGGCGCGCAGCGGGCTGAGCTGCAACGGCTGCTGCAGCCACAGGGAGATGAGGGGGCTGCTCGCGAAGGCGGCGAAATTGAAGCCCGCCGCAGCGACGAGGGTGGCCGCGAACTCCCGGTTGCGCAACAGTGCGAGCGGGAACATCGGTGTGGCGCTGCGTGATTCGACGAGGAGGAAGCAGCCGACCGCGATCGCGCCGAGGATCAGCGTGGCGACTGCCGCGCCGTCGCCCCACCCGTCCTCCCCGCCCCGGATGATGCCGTAGGTCAGCGCGGTGGCCGCGACGGCGAAGGCGGCCATTCCGGCGAGGTCCACGCCACGGCCGGGGCGGCGTGGCGAGGGGCCGAAGGCGTACAGCGACAGCGCGATGGTGACGGCCGCGATCGGCAGGTTCACCAGGAAGATCCAACGCCACGACAGCAGGTCGGTCAGCACCCCGCCGAGCACCACACCGATGCCGGCGGCCGCCCCCGCGACCGCACCCCAGGCGCCGAAGGCGGTGCCGCGATCACGGCCGGTGTAGGTGGCGTGCAGCAGCGACAGCGTGGTCGCGAACATGGCCGCACCGCCTATGCCCTGCACGGCCCGCGCGGCCACCAGCAGGGCCGAGGACTGGGCCAGTCCGCACGCCAGTGAGGCGGCGGCGAAAACCACGAGGCCCGCGAGATAGGTGGGTTTGGCGCCGAACCGATCGGCGAACGAACCCAGAACCAGCAGCAGTGCGGCCAGGCCCAGCGCATAGCCGTCGACGACCCACTGCAGGCTCGACAGTCCGGTGCCGAGATCGGCGGCGATGTCGGGAAGTGCGACGTTGACGATGGTGACGTCGATGAGCAGCATCAGCGTGCCGAGGCACGCCGCGAACAAGGGGAGCCATTTCCGCATGGCGACCTCCGGGTAGGGCGAACGATATCGACGCCAAGCGTGCGAGATGCTGGAATATTCATCCAGCTACCCGGCCATCAATCGGAGATTCCGCCTGTGAACCCCGAAGACGAACTCGAATCCTCCGTTCTCGATCCGCTCGACAAGCAGATCGTGCACGGCTTGGTCACCGATGCCCGCATCCCGTTCGCCACGCTGGGCGCGATCCTCGGTGTCTCCGAACAGACCGTGGCCCGCCGCTTCCGGTCGATGCGCCAACGCGGCATCCTGCACGTCTCCGGCCAGGTCAACGCCATGCCGCTGGGGAATACGCGCTGGATGCTGCGGGTGCGGTCGACCCCGGACAAGGCGTGGCGGCTCGCCGAATCGCTGGCGCGGCTGCCGGACGTGAGCTGGGTGGCGCTGCTGTCGACCGGTTCGGAGGTCACCTGCGTGAGCCGCCCGCGCTCGATCGAACAACGAGACGCGTTGCTGCTCAACGTCCTTCCGCGAGCCAGTCAGGTCACCGGATTGATGGCCTACGAGATCATCCACCGATTCCCGCTGGCGGAGGAGTGGCCACGGTACAGCAGGCTGCTGACCGCGGAACAGTTGCGGCAGCTGGGACCGAGGCCCGCGATGAACGATCAGCGCGGACCCGACTCGCCGATGGAGCTGTCCGCGGCCGACGAGGCGATGCTCGCCCTGCTGGCCCGCGACGGGCGCGCCTCCTATGCCCGGCTGGCGGCCGAAACCGGCTGGAGCCCAACCCGGGTCGCGCGGCGGATGTCCGAGCTGACGGCGGCCGGCGTGCTGTATTTCGATCTCGATTTCGCCATCGAGCGCATGGGGTACGCCGTGCGGGCGTCGCTGTGGGTGCGGACGCATCCTGCCGAGCTCGACGCCATCGGCCGGGCGATCGCCACCCATCCGGAGACGGCGTTCGTGGCGGCCACCACCGGGCCCACCAATCTGGTCGTCTCCATCGTCTGCCGCGACAGCTCGCACCTGTACCGCTACCTCACCGAGCGGCTGGGGGCTCTGGACGGGATCGTCGACGTGGAGGTGACGCCGACACTGCGGATGCTGAAACAGGCGCAGGCGCTGATGCAGACCGACCGGATCGCGGTGGTGCCGACGGCGACTCGATGACGGGGCACCGCCGGATCGGGGCCGCGTGACCGGCCGGATAGCGCGGCGATTGCCGGGGACGGGGTGCGGCTGTACGGGCGCCGTGCGTGTCGGCGGGCGCGTCGCTTGCCTCGAACACGTGTTCGTCTAAGCTTGCCATCAGAACTTGTCGGTGCCGCCCTCTACCGTGGGGGCCAACCACACAACGAGACTTACCCGTCAGAAGGGGAACAGACGATGGCACCACAGGCCTACGACCGTGACAAGGCGCTCGAGCTCGCTCTGGCGCAGGTCGAGAAGAGTTTCGGTAAGGGCGCGATCATGCGCCTGGGCGAGGAGGCGCATCAGCCCATCTCGGTCATTCCGACGGGTTCGATCGCACTGGACGTGGCGCTGGGCATCGGCGGTCTGCCGCGTGGCCGCGTCGTGGAGATCTACGGTCCGGAATCCTCCGGTAAGACCACGGTCGCCCTGCACGCCATCGCCAACGCGCAGGCCAACGGCGGACTCGCGGCCTTCATCGACGCCGAGCACGCGCTGGATCCGGAATATGCCCGCAAGCTCGGCGTCGACACCGACGCCCTGCTGGTGTCGCAGCCCGACACCGGTGAGCAGGCGCTGGAGATCGCCGACATGCTGGTGCGCTCCGGCGCGCTGGACATCATCGTCATCGACTCCGTCGCGGCGCTGGTGCCGCGCGCGGAAATCGAGGGCGAGATGGGCGACAGCCACGTCGGTCTGCAGGCCCGTCTGATGAGCCAGGCGTTGCGCAAGATGACCAGTGCGCTCAACAACTCCGGAACCACCGCCATCTTCATCAACCAGCTGCGCGAGAAGATCGGCGTGATGTTCGGCTCGCCCGAAACCACCACGGGTGGTAAGGCATTGAAGTTCTACGCCTCGGTGCGTCTGGATGTGCGCCGCATCGAGACGCTGAAGGACGGCAGCGACGCGGTGGGTAACCGCACCCGTGTCAAGGTCGTCAAGAACAAGGTGTCGCCGCCGTTCAAGCAGGCCGAATTCGACATCCTCTACGGTCACGGCATCTCCAAGGAGGGCTCGATCATCGATATGGGTGTCGATCAGGGCTTCATCCGCAAGTCCGGCTCCTGGTACACCTACGAGGGCGATCAGCTCGGCCAGGGCAAGGAGAACGCCCGCAAGTTCCTGCTGGAGAACACCGACGTGCGCGACGAGATCGAGAAGAAGATCAAGGAGAAGCTCGGCATCGGTGCCGACGTCACCGCAGACGCGGGTGCCGAGGCGCCCGTCGACTTCTAACCGATGCCGCACCGGGAAGCGCCGGGGTCCACACCCCTCCCGGACCCTGGCGCCTCTCGGCTCGACGCCGTCGAACGCCTGCGGCGGCAACTGGAAGAAATCGAATCCCGCTCCCGGCGCACCGGCGACCCGGACGAGGAGTCGTGGTCGAAACCCGTTCGCCGACAGGGTGGTTCGCCCCGTCGCCGACGATCGAAGCCTGGCGCAGAGGATTCGCCCGCCGGTGTATGGCGTTCCGATGACGGGCCGGTGCCCCAGCATGATTCGGCCGATGACACGGCATCCGGACCCGCAGATCGGCCGGTGTTCGAGCCCGAGCTTCCGCCCCGCCTGGAGTCGGAGGTGCGGTCCGGTTCCGAGCCCGACGCTCGGCCTCGCGGTGGGCTCGCGGACCGGGTCGGCTCCGAGGTCGAGGGGCGGATGCGGTCGAGTGTCGAAAACGCAATCTCGGGTCGTCCGGGTGATGGCTCTGCGACACGGGACTTCCAGGCGCGCAATCGAATTCGCGCACTGCAGACAGAGGTCGACGCGCTGCAGCGGGGGCGGGGCGAGCGTGCCGACGGGGATCGTCGGCCCGGCCGTGCCCATCGGGCGGAGGGACAGCCGAAGGGCGGCGACAGCGGCTCGTTCGTTCCGGACGACAGCGCCGTGTCGCATCCGCGATCGGATGCCGGGGTGGACGACCGCGGCTCGAGAAGACGGTCACGCGGAGCCGGCGGCGACGGGGGAGGGCGCCGGGGTTCGCGGCGTCGATCCGATACCGACGGCGGGAAGCGTTCCGGCGCCGCGCAGTCCGCTGCGCCGAAGGCGGGGACCGAGGCGCAGGCCAAGGACCTCTGCCTGCGCCTGCTCACCGATCGCGCGCGCAGCCGCGCCGAACTGGCGGACAAACTGGCAGCCAAAGGGTTCGCGCCCGAGGTCGCCGAACGGGCACTGAACCGCCTCGCCGAGGTCGGGCTGATCGACGATGCCGCCTTCGCCGAACAGTGGGTGCACTCCCGCCACACCTTCTCCGGCAAGGGGAAAAAGGTTCTCGCGCAAGAACTTCGACGCAAAGGCGTGTCCGACGCCGATGCCGGGCCCGCGCTGGCCGCCATTACTCCCGCCGACGAAAGCGCTCGCGCCGCCGAACTGGTCCGCCGCAAACTCACCACCCTGCCGGCGGACCTCCCCACCGACAAAACGACCAACCGGCTGGTCGGCATGCTCGCCCGCCGTGGCTACAACCAGTCCATGGCCTACGCCGTGGTCAAAGACGAGCTCGCCGCAGCCGCCACCTCGAGCTGCGAGCTCGACCGTTCCGACCACACAGATCACGTCGCGGGCGACGAACCGGCCGACGGTTCCGTTCCCCTTGTAGCGGAACAACATTCGCCGAAGGAGCGAGTCTGGAAAGGTGCCGGCCTCGCCACGACCGGCTCGGCATCGCGGAAGTTCGAGCCCGACGACGCCGAGCAGGCCGCCCAGCTGGTACGGAAAAAGCTCGCATCGCTGTCCCGTGCCATCCCGCAGGACAAGGTCATGGCGCGCCTGGTCGGCATGCTCGC
This sequence comes from Nocardia kruczakiae NBRC 101016, assembly GCF_001612965.1. Classification (GTDB taxonomy): domain Bacteria; phylum Actinomycetota; class Actinomycetes; order Mycobacteriales; family Mycobacteriaceae; genus Nocardia; species Nocardia kruczakiae. Next base: position 29,106 of record NZ_BDBL01000053.1, on the reverse strand, counting down.
CCGCCGCGGTTTCCCGCAGTCCATGGCCTATGCCGTGGTGAAGGACGAAATTGCCGCGACCGCGAAGCCTTGTGCGGCACATCCGAACCGGACCGAGAAAGCAGTCCTCGCCGAGGACGGTGCCGACGCGGAGACGGTAGCGGCGGATTCCGACGACAATGAGGCGGAGCGAGCCGCGGAACTGGTCCGCCGCAAACTGCGCACGATGCCGCGAAGTCTGTCCGAGGACAAGGTGGTCAACCGGCTCGTCGGCATGCTCGCCCGCCAGGGATTTCGCCAGTCGACCGCCTACGCCGCGGTCCGCGCCGAGCTCGCACACGGCTACCCGCCCGACTGAATCTCGCAGCCCGCCCCTCGCTCGCAGTGAACGGTGCGAAGTCGCCCCCCCGCGCGCCCGAGCAGGGTGATCCTGCCGCTGCCGCCCGCCCATCGACTTGTTGGCGAGCCGATGGCACAGCACGACAGGTCGGACGTGCCGGAACGAGCTTCAACACGACGGTGCGCGGCGACGTCTCCTGCGCGCCCAATTTCCGTCGATCCGAAAGACGACGGCGAGGGTCGCGTGCTCCCTCACTGCGCCGGCCTCGAAGCCGCGGCGCGCCGACGATGCCAAGATTCCGCCCGCACCCCGCGCTCATGCCGAAGACGCCGACGGCACTCGGCCAGGGATCGAGGTCGTTCCGGCGGCCGGGCCGGGCCGGATCCGAGATCCATGCACGCGCCAGCGGCGACTGCTGCGGCGAGGTCGGCATCGTGCACGGCGCGTCGGTGATTCGGCCCGCGTTACTCGACCGGTCTCCGGCTCAGGTCCTATGCTGCGCTGATGACCACCGACGTGCGTGGCAATGGATGGCGATGCGTCGGTCCGGCGGCCGTCTGGGTGGGGGTGGCGGTGGCGGGGTCGTTCACCCGTCCGTTCAGCGTTGCCGCGACGGTGTTGGTCGCCGCTGTCGCCGTCGTCGTCGCCGTCCGCGCTGTTCATCGTGGGAGACGGCATATTTCGTTCACGCCGCCGATCCGGCGCGCAGTCGTGGTGTGGTCGATCCTGCTGGCGGCCGTCCTGGCGTGGGAGCTGTACGCCTGGCTGTCCCAGCCCGCACTGCTTGTGCCGGACGCTTCCCATCCGAGCCTGTCGACACTGCTCAGCCCTGCGCTGGAGGGTGGGCCGGGACGCTTCATCGGTTGGCTGATCTGGTTGGGCGCGGGATGGTGGCTGGTGCGGAAATGACTGATCGTGCAGTGGTGATCACGGGGTTTGCGGTCCTGGCCGTCATCGTGACCGGTACGGCGATAACGGCCCGTGTGCGCCGCGTGTCGTTCGCCGGCCTCGGCGACACCGTGCGCTATCTGACCCGGACCCGAACCGCCCGCATCGTCGCGGTGATCCTGTGGGCATGGCTCGGCTGGCATTTCTTGGCCCGATAGTCCGCGGGAAGACCGCCGCGGCCGATTGGACACCCATCCCCGGTCGCCGCGAGTGGCGTGGCTTGGCGACCGGGGTGGTGCGTGACCAGGATCAGCCATCGAGCCGGCGGGTGCGAGGGTTGCGCTCGGTGCGAGCGCAATCGCCGAACTGTCCGGTTACGGCGAGGTGGTCCGCCTCAGCGACAGATCCACGCCCGGCGCGGCGTCGGTGAGCACCGAATCCACACCCAGCACTGTCCGACCCCGGCGGCGCGACCGCAGCCGCTGCTCCACCCTGGTGGCGAGGAAGGTCAGCGCCCAGTTCAGGGCGATCATGATGACGGCCACCACGATCAGCGCCGGCACGGTGTTCTGTTCGGCAGCACCCAGCTGCTGCCCCTGGCGCACGATCTCCTGATAGGTGATCTGGTAGCCGAGCGCGGTGTCCTTGAGCGCCACGACCATCTGCGAGATCAGCGCCGGCAGCATCGCCGTCACCGCCTGCGGCAGCAGGATCACCCGCACCATCTGACCCTTGCGCAATCCCAGGGCCTGCGCCGCCTCGGTCTGCCCGCGCGGCAGCGACCGAATGCCCGAGCGCACGATCTCGGCGATCACCGACCCGTTGTACACGGTCAGCGCGATCACCACGGCCGCCAGCGCCAGCTGGTCGGAGGCGAACAGATTGTCCTTGGCGAACCAGTTGTAGAGGAAGATCATCAGAATCAGCACCGGGACGGCCCGGGCCACCTCGACGATCGCCCCCGCCACCCACCGCACGACGCGATGGTCGGACAGGCGCAGCAAGCCGAAGATCACGCCGATCGCCATCGCGAACACGATCGCCAGCGCGGCCGCGACCACGGTGCCGCGCAGGCCGGGCAGGATATAGGTCTGCCAGACTTCCGGCTGCACGAAAGGCTTCCACTTTTCGGCGGTGAGCTGGCCCTTCTCGTCGAACGCCCGCCACACCAGCCAGCCGAGCACCACCAGGGCCGCCAGCACCAGCACCGAATACATCCCATGCCGCCGGCGTGCCTTCGGGCCGGGGACGTCGTAGAGGACCGAGGCGTTCGCGCTCATCGCTTCACCTCGAATCGCTTGGCCAGCCAGCCGAACAGCAATCCGGTGGGCAGGGTGAGAATGACGAAACCGAGGGCGAAGATCGCGCCGATGGCGAGAATGTCGGCCTCTGTCTCGTTCATGGATGCCATCAGCGCCGCCGCCTCGGCCACGCCGATCGCCGAGGCGATGGTGGAATTCTTCGTCAAGGCGATCAGTACGCTGCCCAGCGGCGCGATCACCGACCGAAAAGCCTGCGGCAACACCACATGTCGCAGATTCTGGCCGAAGGTCAGGCCCAGCGACCGTCCCGCCTCGGACTGCCCCAGCGGCACGGTGTTGATTCCCGCGCGCAGCGATTCACAGACGAACGACGCCGTGTACACACTCAAACCGAGGACGGCGAAGCGAAAGTTGTTGGTGGGCAGGAAATCCAGTCCCGAACTCTCACTGGCGAGTTTGATGCCGAGGGTGGTGTAGAGGCCGAGTGAACAGAACACCAGGATGAGGGTGAGCGGGGTATTGCGGAAAATGGTCACATACGCCGTCCCGATCCACCGCGCCACCGGAATCGGCGACACCCGCATCGCCGCCACCAGGGTGCCGAGGATCAGCGCCCCGATCGCGGAGAACGCGGTCAGTTCGATGGTCACCCAGAAGGCGTCCCACAGCTGATTGTCGTATCGGGAGATCAAGTCGAACACGGTGGACGCGCCCTCCTACTTCGCTGTGCCGGACAGGGTTGCGGCGCGGCCGGAACCCGGGCCGATTCAGTACCGGTCGACCTGCGGCGGCGACGGGATCGGGAAGGTGTTGCCGAAGTTCTTCTCCAGCGACGCTTTCCAGGAGCCGTCGTTGATCATCGATTCGATCGCATCGTTGATCTTGTCGCGAGAGTCCTTGTCGCCCTTCTTCAGGCCGATGCCGTAGTTCTCGGTCGTGAACGGCTGCCCGACCACCTTCACCTGGCCCGGCGACTGCGCGGCGTAACCGGCCAGAATGATGTTGTCGGTGGTCACCGCGTCGACCGCCCCGGATTTCAACGCCTCCACACACAGCGAATAGGTGTCGTATTCCTGCAGCTGCACATCGTTGGCGAAATTCTTCTGAATGTTCTGCGCCGGCGTCGATCCCTTCACCGAGCAGAGTTTCTTGCCGCCCTTCAGCGATTCCGGACCCGTGATAGCGGTGTTGTCGGCGCGCACCAGCAAGGATTGGCCCGCAACGTAATACGGCCCGGCGAAGTCGACCTTCTGCTTGCGCTGATCGGTGATCGAATAGGTGGCGACCACATAATCCACCTGCCCGTTCTGGATCAGCGTCTCACGTTGCGCGGACGGCGCCTCCTTGAAGGTGATCTTGTCCGGGCTCACGCCGAGTTTTCCGGCGACGTAGGTCGCCACGTCCACGTCGAATCCGGAGAACGACCCGTCCCGATTGCGCAGGCCCAGACCCGGCTGATCGAATTTGATGCCGATGGTGAGTTTGCCTTCCGACGCGTGTTCGGTGGCGGTTTTGTTGCTGCCGCCGCCGCATCCGGTCGCGACGACCGCGATGGCCAGCGCGCCGATGCCGAACCGCAGCGCTCGGGTGATCCTCATCGAATGCCTTCTCTCTCGTGAAGTGTGAAGGGTCCTCCGCGGTGCCGGGAGCGGTCATCGCTCCCGCCGCGGTCGTGAACAGCGATCAATGGCTCAAAATTTTGCCCAAGAAATCCTTGGCCCGCTCGGAAGCGGGTGCGGTGAAGAAGGTTTCGGGCGCCGCGTCCTCGACGATACGGCCGTCGGCCATGAACAGCACCCGATCTCCGGCGCGGCGGGCGAATCCCATCTCGTGCGTGACCACCAGCATCGTCATGCCCTCCTTGGCCAAGGCGACCATCACCTCCAGCACCTCGTTGACCATTTCCGGATCCAGGGCGGAGGTGGGTTCGTCGAACAGCATCACCTTCGGATTCATCGCCAATGCCCGGGCGATGGCCACGCGCTGCTGCTGACCACCCGACAGCTGCGCCGGATACTTGTCGGCCTGATCGGCGATGCCGACCCGATCGAGCAGTTCCAGCGCCCGCGCGCGGGCCTGCTTCTTGTCGATGCGGCGCACCTTGACCGGGCCGAGCATCACGTTGTCCAGAATCGTCTTGTGCGCGAACAGATTGAACGACTGGAACACCATCCCCACGTCGGCGCGCAACTTCGCCAATGCGCGACCCTCGGCGGGTAACTCGACGCCGTCGACGGCGATGGTGCCGGAATCGATCGGCTCGAGCCGATTGACGGTGCGGCACAACGTGGATTTGCCGGACCCGGACGGGCCGAGCACGATCACCACCTGTCCGCGCGGCACTTCCAGATTCACATCACGCAGCACATGCAGATCACCGAAGTGCTTGTCCACGTTGCACATCGAGATCATCGGCGGAACGGTTGCGGTGCCCGCGGACGCCTCGGCAGCGCCCTGGTCGGAGGTGTTCCCAGCGCTGGCGGTGCCGGGTGTTGCGTCGGCAGCATCGGTCATGACAGTCGACCCTAGAGCGGTCCTGCGCGAAATGCGCACTTTTGGCGCGTGCGTCGCGCCGTCGCCGCCTGCGCTTAACCCGGTGGTGACCTGGGCGCCCGGCCACGTGACCGGCGTCACCAGCTCCCCGATCGTGGCGACCGGGGTGGGCGTGTGATTTCGCACAGCGTCTACCCTGGACCCGTGAATTCGTCCATGCAGGTTGCAGCGCATTCGGCTGCGGGACGCGCCCCCGGTTCGGCCACCGATCCGCAGTCGCCGCGGACCTACGAGGTGCGCACCTACGGCTGCCAGATGAACGTGCACGACTCCGAACGGCTGTCGGGCCTGCTCGAGGACGCCGGATACACCAAGGCCACGAGCGGGCAGACCGCCGATCTGGTGGTGTTCAACACCTGCGCGGTGCGGGAGAACGCCGACAACAAACTGTACGGAACGCTCGGACATCTGGCGCCGATCAAGGCCGAGCGGCCCGGTATGCAGATCGCGGTCGGCGGCTGCCTCGCGCAGAAGGATCGCGACACCGTCGTGCGCAAGGCGCCCTGGGTCGACGTCGTCTTCGGCACCCACAACATCGGATCGCTGCCGGTGCTGCTCGAACGCGCCCGGCACAACGAGCAGGCGCAGGTCGAAATCCTGGAATCGCTGGAGGCGTTCCCGTCCACGCTGCCCGCTCGCCGTGAATCCGCCTACGCCGGCTGGGTGTCGATCTCGGTGGGCTGCAACAACACCTGCACGTTCTGCATCGTGCCCTCGCTGCGCGGCAAGGAGGTCGACCGGCGGCCCGGCGATGTGCTGGCCGAGGTGCAGGCGCTGGTGGATCAGGGAGTGCTCGAGGTGACGCTGCTCGGGCAGAACGTCAACTCCTACGGTGTGAACTTCGCCGAACCCGCACTGCCGCACGGACATCCGGCCGATTTCGCGCCCGAGCACCGGGACCGCGGCGCCTTCGCGAAACTGCTGCGCGCCTGCGGCAGCATCGACGGGCTCGAGCGGGTGCGCTTCACCTCGCCGCATCCGGCGGAATTCACCGACGACGTCATCGAGGCGATGGCACAGACCCCGAACGTGTGCCCGCAGCTGCACATGCCGCTGCAATCGGGTTCGGACCGGGTGCTCAAGGCGATGCGCCGGTCCTACCGCAAGGACCGCTACCTCGGCATCATCGAGAAGGTACGCGCCGCGATGCCGCATGCCGCGATCACCACCGACATCATCGTCGGCTTCCCCGGGGAAACCGAGGAGGATTTCCAGGAGACCCTGGATGTGGTCCGGCAGGCCCGCTTCACCAGCGCCTTCACCTTCCAGTATTCGATCCGTCCCGGCACGCCCGCGGCCACGATGGCCGATCAGGTGCCCAAGGCGGTGGTCCAGGAGCGCTACGACCGGTTGATCGAACTGCAGGAACAGATTTCCCTGGAAGCCAATCGCGCGCTGATCGGCACCGAGGTCGAACTGCTCGTTGCCGAGGGCGCCGGCAAGAAGAACGCGGCCACCGCGCGGATGAGCGGCCGAGCTCGCGACGGCCGCCTGGTGCACTTCCGGCCCGGCGAGGAGGCGATCCGGCCCGGCGATATCGTCACCGTCGACATCACCGCGGCGGCGCCGCACCACCTCATCGCCGACGGCCCGATCCACAGCCACCGCCGCACCCGCGCCGGCGACGCGCACGAACGCGGTGTGCTGCCCAAGACCGCACCGATCGGAGTGGGGCTCGGACTGCCGCGGATCGGCGCGCCGGAACCGCTGCCGGCGGCCGCCGGTTGTGACACCGGGTGTGGGGTCTGACATGGCCGAACGCGGGGACGAGGATGCCGATCGCGATGGCACGCCGGAGCGCTCCGGCGATGCCTCGCCCGCGCCGCGGCACCCGCACCGGCCGCCGGAGCCGAACGATGCGACCGAGCCGAATCCTGCGACCGAGCCGAATGAGGAGAGCATGAACCCCGCAGAGTCGAAGGTCTTCGAGCAGTTCCGCGGCGATCTCGAGGCCGTCGAACGCAAGATCGCCGGCGAGATCGACCCCGGGACGCGCGCCATGGTGGTCGCGATCGCGGTCTTCGTGCTGCTGTTGTCGCTGATCCTGCCGCACGCCGGCGCCGCCCGCGGCCTCGACGTGCTGGCCTTCGACGCCCACGCGCAGGACGAGCACATCGGGCTGCCGTCGCGGGTCTTCGAATGGTTCGTGGTGATCTTCGGGATCGGGTTCTCGTCGCTCGCGCTGGTCACCCGCCGCTGGGCACTGGCGTGGGTGGCGGTCGCCGGATCCGCGGTGGGCAGTGTGTTCGGAGTGCTCTCGATCTGGCACCGCCAGACCCCCGGCCTCGGCAACTACCACGGTGCCGGACCCGGCATCGGACTGATCCTGGCCACGATCGCGATCGTCGTGCTGACCTTCCACTGGATCCGCGTGGTGTGGAGCCGGACCGCGCTCCAGCTCGAGGCCGAGGAGCGCCGGCGCATCGCGGCCGCCGAAAAGGAAGAGCAGGACCGGCGCCGGCTGTTCGGCGACGACAAGTAGCCGGACCGGCGGGCGGGAGCGTCGTTTTCAGCGGCGCAGCGCCACCACGGGGATGGTGCGCGCGGTCTTCTTCGCGTGTTCGGCGAAGAACGGATACAACGTGGTGAGCTCGGTCCACGCCCGGTCGTAGTCGGCGCCCTGCAACGGTACGGCGGTGGCCGGATAGGTCTCCCGGTCGACCTCGACCGTCACGGCCGGATCGGCGACGAGATTCAGATACCAGTCCGGATGCTGCGGGGCGCCCACATTCGAGGCGACGACGAGCAGCCGGTCGCCGTCGGGATGGAACATCATCGGCGTGGTGTGCGGCGTCCCGGACCGGCGGCCGGTGGTGGTGAGCAGCACCAGACGCTCCCGGTGCATCCCCTCGATCGGGCCCCCGGCCCGGAACTGCTCGATGACGCCTCGATTGATCTCGCGGACATCCATGGTCGGCTCCTCGTCCGGATCGCTGCGGGCAGGGGCGGCTCACACCGGCCGGCGGCGAACTCGGCACCGCCGGCCGTCGACGAACGTCTCAGCGCCGGCTGACCGCGCCCTCGGCGGCATCGGCCCATTCCCGCCACTGCTTGGCCTGTTCGAGCGCCTTCTCGGCATCGCGCGGGCGGCCCGCGGCCTCGGCCTTGGCTGCCTGTTCCTCGAATTGGGCGACCCGCTCGCGGAACTGTGCCGCGCGCGCCATCGCCTCCGGATCGGTGCGCCGCCACTGGGCGTCCACCGCCTCGCGCACCCGCTTCTCCAGCGCCCGCAGTTTGCCCTCGAGTTCGTGCATGCGCTCGCGCGGCACCTTGCCGATCGCATCCCACCGCTCCTGCAGTTCGCGCAGGGCCACACGGGCGGAATCCAGTGTGGCGGAATCGGGTTCGATGTGCTCGGGGATGCGGTCCTCGTAGTGGCGCAGCAGTTCTTCCTTGGCCTCCGCGTTCTGCCCGAATTCGGCATCGCGTTCGGACGCGGCGGCATTGCGCGCGGCGAAGAACACGTCCTGGGCGCTCTTGAACCGCCGCCACAACTGCTCGTCGGCCTCGCGGGGCGCGCGCCCGGCCGCCTTCCATTCGGTCAGCAGATCGCGGAAGACCGCGGCGGTGCCCACCCAATCGGTGGAATCGGACAGCTCCTCGGCGCGCGCGCACAGCTCCTCTTTGCGAGCCTTCGCGGCGGCGCGTTCGCGATCGAGTTCGGCGAAGTGCGCGCCCCGGCGGCGGTTGAACGCCTCGCGCGCCTTGGAGAAGCGCCGCCACAGCGCATCGTCGACCTTGCGGTCCACCCCGCGGATGGACTTCCACTCCTCGAGGATTTCCCGCAGCCGGTCACCGGCCGCCTTCCACTGGGTGGATTCGGCGGCGATCTGCTCGGCCTCCGCACACAGCGCCTCCTTGCGCTCGGTGTGCTCGTGCCGGGTGCGTTCCTTCTCCTCCTTGGCGTGGGCGGCCGCCTCGTCGGAATGTTCGATGATCGCCTGCAGGCGCTGGGCCAGACCGTCCACGTCACCGATCACCGCCGCGGTGGGCAGGGAGTCGGCGAGCGCGACGGCCGCGGCCTTGGTCTTGCGGGCGTCCGTGCCGGCCGCGAGGCGAGCCTCGAGCAGTGCGACCTCGGTGGCCAGATCGTCGAAGCGACGACCGAAATGCGCCAGCCCCTCGGCGGCGTCACCGGCCTGCCACGAACCGACGACGCGTTCGCCGCCGGCGGTCTTGACCCAGGCGGTGCCGTCGTCGTCGACCCGGCCCCACTCACTGGGATCGCTGACGGTCGGCACGACCACCGGATGCGGATGCTCGTGGGCGGGCCCCGGGACGGGAGCCGGTTTGACGTGGTGCGTCGCCGCGGGTTTGGCTCCCGGTTCGGTCCGCTGCGCCGAGGGGGGTTTGGGCGCCCCCGGCTTGGGTACTCCGGGGCGTGGTGCCGCACCGGGTTTCGGGGCGGCATCGGCCGGAGTCGGACGCTTCGCGGCGGGATTGCTGGACTGCTGCGCCGCGCCGGTTTCCGGATGCACTGCCTTCTCGGTTCCGCTGTTGTCGGTCATCGCTCCTCATCCCTGCCGCGCGTCACGGCTGCCTGGTTACGCCCTAGCAGATCCCATTCAACCAGCCAATAGACAGAATTGCCCTCTCTTGCGAACGGTGGCGTGCAGCGAGTGACGGTTGAGAGTGGTGGGAACACGCTCACCCGTGGTGAGCGACGGCCTCGGCCGCCGTTTTCCCGGCGGCCGCTACCGTTGACGAGTGTTTCGTGTCGCCGCGTTGATTCCCTCGCCGCTCGTGCTGATTCCCGAACTGGGCGGTGCGACGCCGCTGACCGACTCCACCCATCCGGCCGCGCAGGTGCCGCCGCTGCGCGAGGCCGTGCTGACGGCCGGGCGGATGCTGGCCCGGCAGGCCCGGCACTGGACCATCGTGGGCGCGGGGACCGAGCCGCCGGTCGGTGTGGGTAGTTTGCGCGGCTTCGGCGCCGACGTCCGGGTCACCTTGTCGGCGACCGAACCCGGCGGTGAGCCGCGACTCGACTGGCCGACCGCACTGCTGGTGGGCGCCTGGCTGCGTGGCCGGATCGCGGCCGAGGACGGCGACGACATCGAGGCGCGGGCCCAGCCGGTCGACCCCGGCGCCGACCCGTCGCACTGTGTGGACCTGGGATCCCGGCTGCGCGGCGAGCTGGACGCCGACCCTCGTCCACACGGCGTGCTGGTCGTGGCCGACGGCGCCGCGACTTTGTCGACCATCTCACCCGGATATCTCGATCCCCGGGCCGAGGGCGAACAACGGCGGATCGACGACGCTCTCGACGCCGGTGACCGCGCGGCACTCGGCGCGCTGGACCCGCGGCTGTGCGCCGACCTCGAGGTGGCCGGCCGTCCCGGCTTTCAGGTGCTGGCCGGTCTGTTCGGCATCGACACCGCCGACCCGAAGGTCGAAACCCTGTATCGCGCAGCGCCTTTCGGTGTCGGATATCACGCGTCGGTCTGGTATCCGGCGGGTGCGCGATGAGGGCGCCCATCGCCGTCATCGGCCCGACCGCGACCGGAAAGTCCGATCTGGCGCTGGAATTGGCGACTCGCCTGGACGGTGAGATCGTCAACATCGACGCGATGCAGCTGTATCGCGGCATGGATATCGGCACCGCCAAACTGCCGCCGCAGCAGCGCCGCGGCATCCCGCACCACCAGCTCGACGTGCTGGAGGTGACCGAAACGGCCACCGTCGCCGCTTATCAGGCCGCGGCCTCCGCCGATGTCGAGGACATCCTCGCGCGCGGCCGCGTGCCGGTCATCGTGGGCGGTTCGATGATGTACGTGCAGGCGCTGCTCGACGAGTGGGAGTTCCCGGCCACCGACATCCGCGTCCGCGAGAAGTGGGAGGGGGTTCTCGAACGCGAGGGGGTCGCGGCCGTCCACGCCGCCTTGCGGGCCGCCGATCCCGTTGCGGCGCAGACCATTCTGCCCACCGACGGGCGGCGGATCGTGCGCGCGCTCGAGGTGGTCGAACTCACCGGCCGCCCCTTCGCGGCCTCGCAGCCGCAACGCGGCACGCCGCGCTGGAACACGACGATCATCGGCGTCGACCGCGAGACCGCCGAACTCGACGCGCGCATCGAGACGCGCACCGAGACCATGTTCGCGCAGGGTCTCGTCGACGAGGTGCGAGCACTGATCGGCCGCGGCCTGCGCTCGGGCCTGACCGCACGCCGGGCGATCGGATACGCACAAGTCCTGGCCCATCTCGACAACGAATACGACCTGAGTCATGCGCGTGAGCGCACGCTGATCGGCACCCGCCGTTACGTGCGCCGGCAACGCTCGTGGTTCCGCCGCGACCCGCGCGTGCACTGGGTCGACGGCGCCGATCCGCGGCTGGCGGATTCGGTACTGGCCCATGTGCTCGACGAACAGGAATCGATTCGGCAGTGACCCGCCCATCGACCACCCGCAACGCCTCCGTGGGGGAGTGGCGCGCCTATCTCGGCAACCGTGCCCGGCGCCGTAGCGACGGCCGCTTTCTCGTGCACGGCCGGGAACCGATTACCGCGGCAGTCGCGAACAACTGGCCCCTGGAAGCGGTGCTGTACCGCCTCGGGGCTCCGCTGCCGCCGTGGGCGCGCGAGATACTCGACAACGACGCGGTGCCGGCGATCGGACTGGTGGGCGACGCCCTCGACGAACTCGCCGAACCCGATACCGGCACACCGGAACTGGTGGCCCTGGCGCACACCCGCGGGCGGGACCCGTCGCAGATCCGCCTCGATCCGGCACATCCGGTGGTCGTGATCGATCGTCCGTCCTCCGCGCTGCGGCTGGGCAGCGTGCTCCGCACCGCGCACGCCTTCGGTGCCGCCGCGGTCGTGATCAGCGGATCGGGCGCGGACGAATACGACCCGCGGTGTGTCCGCGCCTCGGCCGGTGCGCTGTTCGCGGTGCCGGTGGTGCGCGTGTCCGGGCCGGCGGCCGTCGCCGAATTGCGGGCGGGCGCGAAAGCCCCGGCCCGGCTGGTCGGTGTCGGGACCGGACCCGGCGAGCGGCCGGTCGATGCGCACACCTTCGCGGATGCGACGATCATGGTGTTCGCCGACGATGGCGAGCTCGACGCGCGGTGGCGCGACGCATGCGACGAGATGGTGCGGATTCCGGCGGGTGCAATGCCGGTCACCCCCTGCGCCGTATCGGTCGTGCTGTACGAAATATCCCGGCAGCGCCGGGTGTCGGTATCGAAGGTGAACGCCGGCGCGGCCGGCGAATAGTGCGGGACAGGTGGAGGATCGACGTCGATGAGCGAGCAGCAGCGGGTGTCCGGCGCGGCCGATATCGAGTTCAGCAAGGGCCACGGGACCCAGAACGATTTCGTGGTGCTGCCGGACTCCGACGCGCGCCTGCGCCTGGCGCCCGAGACCGTCGCCGTGCTGTGTGACCGGCGCCAGGGTATCGGCGCCGACGGTGTGCTGCGCGTCGCCCGCGCGGGGGCGCTGGTGGAGCGGGGCGAGCTGGCCGGACTGCCCGACGGTGTGGCCGCGGCGGACTGGTTCATGGACTACCGCAACGCCGACGGATCGATCGCGGAGATGTGCGGCAACGGCGTCCGCGTCTTCGCCCACTATCTGCTCGCCACCGGCTTGCAGCAGGAGACCGAATTCGTGGTCGGAACCCGTGCGGGTGCGCGGTCGGTGGTCGTGCACTCCTTCGACGAGGTACTCGGCGAGGTGACCGTCGGGATGGGCCGGGTGCGGATGCTCGGCGATTCCACTGCCACCGTCGCCGGCAGCGCGCTGCCCGGGGTCGGGGTCGACGTCGGCAATCCGCATCTGGCCTGTGTCGATCCCGGGCTCACCGCCGACGGTCTTGCCGCACTCGACCTCACCGTGCCACCCGGATTCGATCCGGAGCTGTTCCCGCAGGGCGTGAACGTGGAGATCCTGACCGCGCTCGGCGAGGACGGCGCGGTGGATATGCGGGTCTACGAACGGGGTGTCGGTGAAACCCGCTCCTGTGGCACCGGCACGGTCGCCGCGGCGGCCGCCGCGCTCACGCGTGCGGGCATCGACCCGGCGACGGAGTCCGCGCAGGTGCGGGTCCGGGTACCCGGCGGCGCGGTCACCGTCGGCATCGATCACGGGCAGGCGTGGTTGCGTGGCCCCTCGGTGCTGGTCGGTTCCGGACATCTCGCCGGCGAATGGTGGGCCGGCGCCTGAATCCGGGTGAACTGCGCCGTACCGGGCCGTTCCCGGCGGGGGCCGGAAATATCCGAGTGCGCCGGGTGGTTGTGGCGTGGGACCATGGAGGTGTATGAGGAAATCACAAACGTACGAGTTCACCCCGCTCGAGCAACTCGACTCGGACACGGACGGCTACGCGGACCAGGACTACAGCATCGGCGATGACGACGCCGATACCGGCGTGACCGATTACGACGCCGACGAAACCGAGGGCGGCGGTTATTCCGGCAACGGCTGGGCGACCGAGCCCACGGTCGGTGAGCTGCAACTCGACGAACGCAGCGCGTTGCGTCGTGTCGCCGGGCTCTCGACCGAGCTCACCGACATCACCGAGGTCGAGTACCGGCAGCTGCGACTCGAGCGGGTCGTGCTGGTCGGCGTCTGGACCGAGGGCAGCGCCGCGCAGGCCGACGCCAGCATGGCCGAACTGGCCGCGCTCGCCGAAACCGCCGGCTCCCAGGTGCTCGACGCGCTGATCCAGCGCCGCGACAAGCCCGATCCGGCCACCTACATCGGCTCGGGTAAGGCCGACGAACTGCGCTCGGTGGTGCTCGAGACCGGCGCGGATACGGTGATCTGCGACGGTGAGCTGACCCCCGCGCAGCTGAACGCGTTGGAGAAGGTCGTCAAGGTGAAGGTCATCGACCGCACCGCGCTGATTCTCGACATCTTCGCCCAGCACGCCACCTCCCGCGAGGGCAAGGCGCAGGTGTCGCTGGCACAGATGGAGTACATGCTGCCGCGACTGCGCGGCTGGGGTGAGTCGATGTCGCGGCAGGCCGGTGGCCGGGCCGGTGGTGCGGGCGGTGGTGTGGGTACCCGTGGCCCCGGTGAGACCAAGATCGAAACCGATCGCCGCCGGATCCGCGAGCGCATGGCCAAACTGCGCCGCGAGATCAAGGAGATGAAGACCGCACGCGACACCAAACGGTCGCGGCGCACCTCCAGCGGCATTCCGGCGGTCGCGATCGTCGGCTACACCAACGCCGGAAAATCCAGCCTGATGAACGCCCTGACCGGTGCGGGCATCCTGGTGCAGGACGCCCTGTTCGCCACCTTGGATCCCACCACCCGGCGGGCGGCGCTCGACGACGGCCGCGAGGTCGTCTTCACCGACACCGTCGGATTCGTCCGGCATCTGCCGACTCAGCTGGTGGAGGCGTTCCGCTCCACACTCGAGGAGGTCACCGGCGCCGATCTGCTGCTGCACGTGGTCGACGGTTCCGACGCGCTGCCCGATCAGCAGATCAAGGCCGTGCGTGAGGTGATCACCGATGTGCTGCGTGAGCAGGGCGAGGGATCCGGGCCGCCGGAGTTGCTGGTGGTGAACAAGATCGACGCGCTGGACGCGACGCAGCTGGCGCATCTGCGGGCCCAGTTGCCCGGGGCGGTGTTCGTCTCGGCCCGCACCGGACGCGGAATCGACCAGTTGCGCGAACGGCTGGGCGAGATCCTCGGCGGGCTCGATGTCGAGGTGAGTGTGCTGCTCCCGTACACTCGTGGTGATCTGCTCGCGCGCATCCACTCCGACGGCCGCATCATCAGCTCCTCGCACGAGGAGGGTGGTACGCGGGTGCGGGCCCGGGTTCCCCGGGCGCTCGCGCCGACCCTGTCGCAGTATGCGCACGCGGGCACCATCGGCAGTGCGGAAGCAGCGGGGCCTCCGCACTGAAGCTTTCGTAGTCTGTGTGCCACAGTCGTTTTCGGTAGAATCGCGTCTTTCACCGAACGGCTGCAGGGAGGGTGCAAATGTCCGGGACCGAGTCCACGCCTGTCGATGTCATGCCCGACGACTCCGTCGCCGAGCGCTCGCCGGCGGAGTCCGTACGGCAGCTCAGTGACGGCGCGCCGTTGCGAATGACGGTGCCCGCCATCGATCTTCGGATTTTCGACGCGTTGTCGACGCCGGTGCGGCTGTGGAACAGTCCGGTCTTTCACGGCTTGGACAACATTCCCGAGACGGGTCCGGTCATGCTCGTCGGCAACCACACGCTGCTCGGCGGTGTGGACGCGCCGCTGCTGGTGCACGAGATCTACCACCGCACCGGCCGGGTGGTGCGCGGCCTGGCGGAGAACGTGCTGATGCGGGTACCGCCGGTGCGCGAACTCGTGCACCGGATCGGCAGCGTGCGCGGCTCGCGCGACAACTGCCGCACCCTGCTCGACAACGGTGAGGCGGTCATCGTCTTTCCGGGCGGTGGCCGCGAGGCGATGCGCCGCAAGGGCGAGAAGTACCACCTGAAGTGGGAGGGGCGCACCGGCTTCGCGCGGATGGCGATCGAGGCCGGCGCGCCGATCCTGCCGACCGCGATGATCGGCGCCGACGATGTGTTCGACGTGGTCTTCGACGGCGACCATCCGGTGATGAGCCCGCTGCGCTGGACCGTCGAGGCGCTCGGCATCCGCGCCAACCTCACCCCGCCGCTCATGCGCGGCATCGGCCCCACCGTCGTGCCGCGGCCCGAACGGTTCTACTACTCGATCGGTACGCCCATCGAGACCACGCCGTGGCAGGACGCCACCGATCTGGACGCCGCCGCCGAGGAATTGCAGCAGGTGGTGCACAAGGCGCTGGAGGAGGAGATCACCGCCCTGCTGGCCGAGCGCGACCGTGACCGCGGCCGCACGCTCTGGGGCCGGGTACGCGGTGCCGTGGGGCTCTAGAGGTTTACCCGCGTTCAGGGTGCGCAGAGACCACCCTCCGAAGCTTTTCGCACAGGTAAGCGACTTTTTTCGGATCTGAAGTGAACCGCGATTCCCCTTCCGGGTACCGTAGGGGGCAGGCGATTGCCGATGTGGTCACTAGGAGGTTGGCGTGGAGCGCACCCTTTTCGAACCCGAACACGATCTGTTCCGGGAGTCCTACCGTAAATTTCTGGATCAGCATGTCGCGCCGCACCATGCCGAGTGGGAGCAGTCCGGGGTCGTGGATCGGCAGCTGTGGCTGGAGGCCGGTAAGCAGGGGTTCCTCGGCATGGCGGTGCCCGAGGAGTTCGGCGGCGGCGGGGTCAAGGATTTCCGCTACAACGCGGTGATCACCGAGGAGACCACCAAGGGCCAGTACTCGGGGCTGGGCTTCTCGCTGCACAACGACGTGATCGCGCCGTATCTGCTGGAGCTGGCCAACGACGAGCAGAAGCAGCGCTGGCTGCCCGGGTTCTGTTCCGGTGAGATCATCACCGCCATCGCCATGACCGAGCCGGGCACCGGTTCGGATCTGCAGGGCATCAAGACCCGCGCGGTCCGCGACGGCGACGACTGGGTCCTCAACGGCGCCAAGACTTTCATCACCAACGGCATCAACTCCGACATCGTGATCGTGGTCGCGCAGACCGATCCCGAGAAGGGGGCGATGGGCTTCTCGCTGCTCGTCGTCGAGCGCGGCATGCCCGGCTTCGAGCGCGGCCGCAACCTGGACAAGATCGGGCTCAAGGCGCAGGACACCGCGGAGCTCAGCTTCACCGACGTGCGGGTTCCCGCCAAGAACCTGCTCGGCACCGAGGGCATGGGCTTCATCCACCTGATGCAGAACCTGCCGCAGGAGCGGATGTCGATCGCCGTGATGGCCGCCGCCGCGATGGAAGGCTGCCTGGAGACCACCATCCAGTACGTGCGCGACCGCAAGGCCTTCGGCAAACCGATCGGCGCCCAGCAGAACACGCGGTTCGTCCTGGCTGAGCTGGCCACCAAGACCACCGCGGTGCGCGTGCTGGTCGACCGCTTCATCGAGGCCCTCAACGCCGGCACCCTCTCGGCCGAGGATGCCGCGATGGCCAAGTGGTGGAGCACCGAGGAACAGCTCGACCTCATCACCAAATGCCTTCAGTTGCACGGTGGTTACGGCTACATGCGCGAATACCCGATCGCCAAGGCGTACATGGACGCACGCGTGCAGACCATCTACGGCGGCACCACGGAGATCATGAAGGAGATCATCGGCCGCTCCTTGAAGCTGAGCTGACGCACTCCGACTGCTCCACTCCAGCAGCAACGGCCGCCGCCGGGCAACCGGCGGCGGCCGTCTCGTGTCACAGTGCGGTGGCCGCCTCGGTGAGGTCGGCGACCAGACCGTCGTAGGCCTCGGCACGATCGGGAGCGCGTAGCGCGGCGGCCGGATGGATGGTGGCCAGCGCCCGGAGATCGTCGTGCGGGATCAGCCGCCCGCGGTCGCGGGTGATCCGGAACTCGGGGCCGAAGACGGCCTGCGCCGCCACCGCACCCAGGCAGACCACCAGCTGTGGACGGATCGCGTCGAGTTCGGCGGTCAGCCAGGGCGTACACGCGACGATCTCGGTGCGCCCGGGTTTCTGATGGATGCGGCGCTTACCGCGCTCGGTGAATTTGAAATGTTTCACCGCGTTGGTGAGATAGACGGCGTCGCGGTCGATTCCGGCATCGGCGAGGGCGCGGTTCAGCAGCGCTCCGGCGGGGCCGACGAACGGATGTCCGGCCAGATCCTCGCGGTCGCCGGGTTGCTCGCCGATCATCACCATCGGAGCGTGCGGCGGGCCCTCCCCGAAGACGGTCCGGTTCGCATGCTTGTACAGATCGCAGCCGTGACATCCGCAGGCGGCCTCGCGCAGTCGCTCGAGATCGGTGGTGTCCGGCACGAATTCCGCTGCGCCCGGAGCCTTCACCATGACCGCGCCTTCACCGTCCTCTCGTCACTTCGCGCCCACTTCGGTCTCGATCGCCGAACAGAACGCGTCCAGATCGCGCGGATTGCGGGAGGTGATCAGCGTCCAGCCGTCCTGCGTCCGGACCACCTGCTCGTCGACCCACTGCGCGCCCGCGTTGCGCACATCGGTCTGCAGCGACGGATACGAGGTCATGGTCTTGCCGCGGACCAAGTCGGCCTCTACCAGCAGCCAGGGGCCGTGGCAGATCGCGGCGATCGTCTTTCCGGCGTCGGCGAATCCGCGCGCCAGGTCGACGGCCTCCTTCGTGGTGCGCAACTTGTCGGCGTTGACGGTGCCGCCGGGCACCACCAGCGCGTCGAAATCGCTCACCGACACCGAGGCCAGATCGGTATCGGGGTCGACGGTGGTGTCGGCCTCGGTGTCGTGGACGAAGGTCTGCACCGCATCGGTGGACGGGGCAGCATGGGTGACGCGAATACCGTTGTCGCGCAACTGCTTCAGTGGTTCCAGCAGCTCGTCGCGTTCCACACCGGTCTGCGAGGTCACCACCAGGACGGCGGGCTCTCGGTCGGGTCGGCTCATCTCGTCTCCTTCTCGGGCTCGCGGGCGTTCAGGCGCCCTGCAGGCGAATCAGCGTGTTGAGTAGTTCGGCCTGTTCGGCCAGTTCGTGCTGATCGGGGTGGTCGCCGATGCGGTCGGCCAGTTCGGGACGCCGGATCAGCTCCAGTCCGTCCTCGCCGCTGTCGGTGGCCAGCCTTACCCGGCCCTCCGACAACACCAGGCGGGTACCGGGGCTGCCCGCGTCCAGCAGCATCCGCAGATCCTCGGCGGTGACCTGCGGATGCGTTCCAGGGGTCTGCTCATCGGATGTCATGTCCGGCGGGTGCCCGGCCGGCAGCGGGCGAAACACCGGCCTGCGGAACCGGGGGCCGCGGGTCGCGGCCGGGTACGTCCGGGCCGGGATCGGGCGCGGGCCCGGGGATGGGCCGCCCGGGATCCGGAGGCGGCTCGGGGATCGGTTCCGGCGGGACCGGCCGACCGGGATCGGGCGGCGGATGACCGGGAACGGGGTCGGGGCTGGGCCCCGGAATCGGCCGGCCCGGTTCGGGCGGGCGGCCCGGCACGGGATCGGGTTCCGGAATCGGCGGGCGCGGATCCGGGTCCGGGGCCGGAATCGGATGCTCGGGCGTGGGATCCGGAACCGGCTGCGGCGGAACCGGTTCCGGAATCGGAGGCTCGCCGGCACCCAGTCGCGGTCCGGCGTTGTCGGTGTACATATCGACTCCTCGAACGGATGATGATCGGCCGCGCGGTGGCCGCCGCGCTACGACGACGGGTAGGCCGGGTAGGGCGCCGCCTTCAGGGTCCGCGCCAGATGCGCGGCATTGCGCGCCATGGCCGCGGTGGTCGTCGCGACGGCCTCGGGAGTGTTGTCCAGGTCCAGATAGTCGACGCCGCTCATCGCCTCGCCGTTCCAGTACGTGCAGCCCTGGGCCGGCACGGTGAAGCCGATGTCGTTGAGCGCCTGGAACGTATCGGCGCAGATCTTGTGTGCGCCGTCCTCGTTGCCGACCACGGCGGCGATGCCCACCTTGCCCACCATGGCGGGCCGGTTCTCGTCGTCGGTGACCGAGAGTTCGGCGTCGAGGCGTTCCAGTACGCGCTGAGCGACCGAGGACATATGGCCCAGCCAGGTGGGCGTGGCGATCAGCACGATATCGGCGGTGCTGATCTGCTCGCGCAGCTGTGGCCACTGATCGCCGTCGCCTTCGTCCGCGGTGATACCGGGGCGGATGTCGAGGTCGACGGCACGCACGGTCTTGCCGGTGACGCCGTGGTTCGACAGTTCGCGCAGGACCTGCTCGGCGATCAGCTCGCTGCTCGATCGATCCGGTGACTTCTTCAACGTGCAACTGATCGCGATGGCGGTGAGGTCGTCCCCGGGAGCTCGGGAACCGGTCGGGTC
Source organism: Nocardia kruczakiae NBRC 101016 (assembly GCF_001612965.1). GTDB lineage: Bacteria > Actinomycetota > Actinomycetes > Mycobacteriales > Mycobacteriaceae > Nocardia > Nocardia kruczakiae. The sequence continues at coordinate 9,293 of NZ_BDBL01000053.1, read as the reverse complement.
GTTCACAGTGTGCTCCTTTCGACGGGCGACAGGATGCTCTGATTCGCGCATACCCGCCGATCCGCGGTCGAACCTGGCCGGCCGGCGCCGCCGATCGAACCGGTGCGGACCGCCGATTGAGGCTGCAGGCACCGGGTATGCGGCGCCTATGGAGATTCCGCACCCCGGCGTGCGCCGAACATCCGGCCACCGCCCTCTCTCGGCGTCCCGGCATCGGCCCACCCCGGCGCCGGTGACGGCGAATACCGGCGCGCCGCCGTTACCGCAGCCGCGCGGCGAACTCTCCGCAGGTATCTGCGCCCTGCTCGGCGGCACCGCCTGCCATGTCGATTTCGACACCGCGAACACCGATCCGTACGGTGAGGACCTGCAGCTGGCGTTGCACCTGTGCTACGAATTGCACTACCGCGGTTTCGATTCCGTCGACCCCCGGTGGGAATGGGACCCGAAGTTGCTGCGGATGCGCGCCCACCTCGAGGACCGGTTCCTGGCCGCGATGCGCCGCGACGTGCCCGGCGGCGACGACCTCGACGGCGAACTCGACGATCTGCTCGTCGAGCCGGTCGAGGGCGCGGGCGTCGGGCATTTCCTGCACGAACAGGGCCAGTGGTGGCAGGTGTGCGAATACTTCGCGCACCGCTCGATCTATCACCACAAGGAGGCCGACCCCTACGCGTGGGTGATCCCCCGTCTGCGCGGTCAGGCGAAGGCCGCGCTGGTCGCGGTCGAATACGACGAGTTCGGCGCCGGTCGCGGTGAGAACGTCCACGCGCAGTTGTTCGCCGATCTGCTGGCCGGTGCCGGCCTCGACGATACCTACCTGCACTACCTCGACGCCGTCCCCGCGCCGATGCTGGCGCTGGTGAACATGATGTCGCTGTTCGGCCTGCACCGGCAGTTCCGGGGCGAGTTGGTCGGCCATTTCGCGAGCGTGGAGATCAGCTCGCCCCCCGCTTCGCGCCGGATGGTCGACACGCTGCGGCGGTTGGACGCGCATCCGGCGTGCGTGCGCTTCTACGCCGAACATGTCGAGGCCGACGCGGTGCACGAACAGGTGATGCGCCGCGACGTCATCGGAGATCTCTCGACCCGCGAGCCCGAGCTGATCGCACCGATGGTTTTCGGCATCCAGGCGACGACCTTGCTGGAGAACGCCATCGACCGGCACATGCTCGACAGCTGGTCGGCGGGGAACAGCTCACTGCGCGACCCGGACGCGATCCCGCGAGATCGCGCGGGTTGATCATCGGAAGGCGGGTATTCGGCGATCATGAAACTGTTCCGCGCACCGGGTGTCTACGCCCCGACAGCCGATACCGGGCTGCTGATCAGAGCGCTGGGGGCCGCCGCCATCCCGGAGGGGGCCCAGGTGGTGGACGTGTGTACCGGCACCGGTGCCGTTGCCATCGAGGCGGGACGGTCCGGGGCGTCCGCGGTCACCGCGGTGGACATCTCGCGCCGCGCGCTGGCCTCGGCGTGGCTCAACAGCAGGCTGCACGGGGTGCCGCTCGAGCTGCTGCACGGCGATTTCGGCCGGGTTCTTCATCGGCGCACTTTCGACGCGGTGCTGGCGAACCCGCCGTATGTGCCGGGGCCCGCAGAGATTCCCGCCCGCGGGCGCGCCCGCGCCTGGGAGGGTGGACCGCGCGGCCGGGCACTGCTCGATCCGCTGTGCCGGTTGATGCCGGAGCTGTTGCGGACCAAGGGGATCGCGCTGATCGTGCACTCGTCGCTGTGCGATCCGGATCTGACGGTGCGCCAGCTGCGCGACGGTGGGCTCAAGGCCGCGATCGTCGTCCGCGAAACGTGCGAATTCGGGCCCGTGCTGAGCCGGCGCGCGGACTGGCTGGAGCAACAGCGCCTCATCGAACCCGGGGCGCGGCAAGAGGAGCTGGTGGTGATCCGTGCCGATCGAGAATGACGACCCCACGCCCGGCGCGGCCCGCCGCACCCGGGTCACGCTGACCAAGGACGGTCCGGCACTCGTCGAGGGGCCGGTGGAGCTGGTGACCGACGACGGCCGCGTGGTGCGCTGCGATCGGTTCGTGGTCGCGGTGTGCACCTGCCGCCGCTCCGGAATCTACCCGCTCTGCGACACCACCCATCGCCGTCATCGTCGCAAGCGCGGCTGACCGCGCCTCGTGTGTCAGTGCCGCGGTGTCACGCTGGTGTGCCGCGGGATCAGGATCGCGGTGAGGACCGCGACCGCCGCCACCACCACCGCGGCCGCGTACGAGGTGATCGTGAGCGCGGAATCGAATGCCGCCGAGGCCATCTCGTGCACTCGCGCCCCTAATTCGCCGCCGATGTCGCCGGCCACCGCGATCGCGCCGCCGGCCGATTCACGAGCCGTCTCGCCCTGAGCCCCGGCCAGCGGGACGTCGCTCATGTAGTGAGTGAACAGCGCGCCGTGCACACTGCCGAGCAGCGCCACCCCCAGACCGTTGCCCAATTCGTAGCTGGTCTCCTCGACCGCGCCGCCCTGCCCGGCGCGTTCGGCCGGCACCGAGGAAACCAGAACCGCCGCGGCGGCGGTGACCGCGATTCCGTCGCCGATGCCCAGGCAGACCAGCACCAGCGCCACCACGGCGTAGCTGGTGGGCTCGGGCGAGATCGCCAGCACCGCGAACCCGGCGGCGAGGATGAGCAGGCTCGTCACCATCACCCCGCGTACCCCGGTCCGGCGCAGCAGCGCCGGTGTGGTCAGCGAGCCGATCAGGGTCGCGGCCGCGGCGGGCGCCGTACGGATACCGGCCTCGGCGGGGGAGTAGCCGTGAATGTACTGCAGCCACAACGAGATCAGGAACAGGGCGGCGCCGATCGCGATCATCGCCATCAGTGTCGCCAGGGCCGCGGCGAGGAAGACCGGGCGGCGGAACAACCGGATGTCGAGCAGCGGATCGGTCAGCCGCAGTTGCCGCCGCGCGAACCAGAACAGCATGGCGAGCCCGGCCAGCAGGACGCACACGTTCACCACGATGTCCTCACCGCGCGCGAGATGTTTGACGCCCCAGACGAATCCGACGATGCCGAGCACCGACAGCGGCACACTCGGCCAGTCGAACGGGCTGGTCGACGGCGCTCGGTATTCGGGCAGCAAACCGAGGCCGGCCACCAGCGTGAGCACCACCACCGGCACATTGATCCAGAACGCCGCGGCCCAGCCGAAATGTTCGACCAGGACGCCACCCACGATCGGTCCCACTGCCGCGCCGACCCCGGCGATGGCCGCCCAGATCGCGATGGCCCGGGTTCGCTCGTGCGGATCGTCGAAGATGTTGCGGATCAGCGAGAGCGTCGAGGGCATCACCATCGCGCCACCCACCGCCAGCAGCACCCGCCCGCCGATGAGCTGAGCGGTGACCTGAGCGGTGGCCGCGACCACCGAAGCGACGCCGAACAGCGCGAATCCGGTCAAGAACAGCCGCTTGCGGCCGATCCGGTCGCCGATCGCGCCGAAGGTGATGAGCAGGCCACCCAGGACCAGACCGTAGATGTCGACGATCCACAACTGGGCGACCGCGCCCGGCTGCAGATCCTCGATCAGCGAGGGCAGCGCGACGTTGAGCACGGTGGCGTCCATCGCGACGAGGAGCAGGCTCGCGCACAGCACCGCCAGCATTCCCCAGCGGCCGCGCACCGGTGTCGCCGTGCGGTTCCGGTCGATCATCGAGCCTCCCGATTGCCGAAGCAGCTCCTGCTACTTTCCGGCAATCCTACAAATCCGGGATCGATGACCGAGGGCTAGCGGGCCGCCGCGGCGGCCTTGCGCAACCCGTCGAGGATGAGGTCCAGGCCGTACAGATATTGCTCCTCGCCGCCGCCGTGCGTGATCACCAGCTCCGGCATCAGATCGGCGATCGTCGGATGGGCGACCGGATCCAGCATCTGCAGGCGGCTGGGGATGTTCTCGCCGTTGCGCCGCGCCGGAGCGAACACGTGGCGCAGCGCCGATCCGAAGGTGTACTGCAACAGCACCACGTAACCGCGCGCGGTCTCCTGCCGGCCCAGCCCGGCGGCCCGTAACTGGGAGAGCACCAATTCCAGTGCGGCCGTGGCGGTATCGGCGAAATCGCCGTCGCCGTCGGGTTTCACCGCGAGTACCCGAAGCACCGCCGGACGTTCCACGAGCAGCCGGTACAGCGCCTGGCAGCACGCCCGCACGCGCTCGGCCCAGTCACCGGAGACGGCGGGGGGATGGAAGCTGTCGAGCACCTGGTCGCGTGCGGCCTGCAGCAGTTCGTCCTTGCTGCGGAAGTAGGTGTAGAGCGTCATCGTGCCGACGCCCAGTTCGGCGGCGAGGGCGCGCATGGAGATGCCCTCGCAGTCGGTGTCGTCGAGCATGCGCAGCGCGGCGTCCACGATCGCCTCGGCGCTCAGCGTATGGCGCGGTACTCGGCGTCGGCCGCCCCCGGTGCGGGTTCGTCGGGCGGGCTCAGATGTCACGGCAACGTCTCCGGTCGGGATGAAATCCGGTCTCGACGCCATTGTAGTATGCACGTACGACGTACCGTACGTTGTACGTCAGCCCTCGTCGTGGAGGTCGGGTCGTGGCTGTAACAACCATCTCGGGTCCGTTCGCGCAGGTTCCGGCGCGAGCCGGGGGCTGGTTGCGGGAAGTGGTGCTGGTCGTCGTGGTGTATTTCGCCTACGACGGGGCCCGGCTGCTGGTCGGCAGCGGTCTCGATCACGCCCGCCGCGACGCGCACGCGCTGCTGCGCATCGAGGACCGGCTGCGGCTGGACCCGGAACTGTGGCTGAACCGGATCTTCGCCGGCCATTCCTGGATCGCGATACCGGCCGACTTCGCCTACGCCACGCTGCACTACGTCGTGACTCCCGCGATCCTGGTCTGGATGTGGTGGGCGCATCGCGAGCAGTACCGGGTGGCCCGCACCCAACTGGGCATCGCGACGGTCGCGGGCCTGCTCGGTTTCGTCGCATTGCCCACCGCGCCGCCGCGCCTGCTGGAGGACTCCCACGGCTTCATCGATGTGATGGCCCTGCACGCCTCGGTGGGCTGGTGGCAGGGCGATGCCAGCACACCGCGCGGGTTGGATTCGCTCACCAACGATTTCGCGGCGATGCCGAGTCTGCACGTCGGCTGGGCGCTGTGGTGTGGGCTGATGCTGTACCGCTTCGGCCGCACTCCGCTCACCCGGTGGGCCGGGGCCGGCTATCCGATTCTGATCACACTCGTGGTGATGGGGACCGCGAACCACTACCTGCTCGACTGTGCCGCCGGTGCGGCCCTGATCCTTGCCGCCGGTTACGCCGCCGCACCGCACCTACGTCTCTGTGACGCGGCCGCCGACGGCATCGGTGTCTGGTGGGCGATGCTGCGCGCGAATTCCCCGTGGCCCGCGTGGCGCGCTGCGGTGGTCGCCGCGTTCGCACCGGGCGCGGTCGCGGGGCCGGCGCTCGGAATCGGCGCCGGTCTGGCGGTGGCCCTGCCGGAACCGGTGGAGGAGCCGCCCGTGCGCGGACAGCAGCGATTGACCGACCGCGTCATCGACGCCGCCGCGGGAGGCCGCGGCGCGGCCGGGTGCCGGGGATACGGCCGGCCCCCGGGGCGTGCCGGGCATCCGCTCGGGGCCGAGATCCGCTCCGGGCCGGGCCTGGGGTGAACGGCCTCGCCCGCCCGGCGATGTCACCGGCCGCCGGTAGAGTGAAAACTCTCGGTCGGGCCAGGCAGGAGGCAACAGGTGGACGTGAAATCGGCCGTGCGCGGCTTCAATTCGGTGGTACTCACGCTGACGGAGGCGCCGATTCTCGGCCCGCTGATGCGGAAGGGATTCGTCGAGATCAGCTATGTCGGGCGCAAGTCCGGTAAGACGTTCAGCACACCGGTGAACTACCGGCGTTCCGGCGATTCGATCGTCATCGGTGTCGCGATGCCCGATCGCAAGAGCTGGTGGCGCAACTTCACCGGCGAGGGCGGCCCCATCACGCTGCACCTGGACGGTGGCGACCGCCGTGGTCGCGCCGTGGCCACGCGCGACGACAAGGGCCGGGTCCGGGTACGGGTGCACCTGGACGACGCCGCCGGCTCGAACTGAACCGGATACCTTGCGACGCGGAGGTTTTCGAGAGTGGCGGTGCCCGCATGGGCGGGCACCGGAACGTGTGAACCGCTAGGCCGGTATTCGATCCGTGAGACCCGTTGCGCGAGTATCGCATTCGGTGTCGTCGAATGCCGGTGCGGTGAATCTGTGCAGATCGAATTCGTGGGTCCGCACACCGTGGTGGAAGGCGTCGAGCTCGGCTCGATCGAAGATCAGCTCCACATCCGCTGTGGGACGGTCGGTTTCGGCACGCAGCACATAGCGTCCGTCGGGGCGCCGGAACTGCGTGATCGGTAATCGCTCGGTGCGCCCGGCGCGGATACCGGCCTGGTAGCTGTCGAACTGTTCGTCGCGCAGCAGCAGTATCTCGGTGCCGATAACGGCCGTGCCGGCGGTGGTGGCGGCGGTTGCGCGCTTGTCGTCCCAGACGGCGGTCCATCCGTGTTTGCGTGCGACGCGCACGCAGTTCTGGTGCGGGGAACTGGCTGAGGCTTTTCGGAATTCGCCTACGGTGAAGGTCGGTGGCCGCGTCATCGGATGCCCTTTCTACGGAGTAAAGCTGCCGGCGCACCGATGCGCGGACCGCCGCGCCGACCGTGCCGGCTAAGGCTTGTAGCCGACGGCCGCGAAATTACACGGCCGTGCCGGATCCTCCATGTCCACCGGTGCGGAGGGTCGCCAATCCGGGGCGTGCACGATCCCGGGGTTCAGGAGTTCGAGGCCGTCGTAGAAGGCGGCGAAATCGTCACGGCGGCGCAGCGTCAACGGATCCGAGGTCTGCTTGTAGAGCTCCGCAGCGGCGGCCATTCCGCGCTTGACATCCTCGGGCGCGTCGTCGAGGCCGGCATGGCTCATCGCCACGCAGCTGCCGCGCGGGAGGCGATCACGCAGCTGGGCCATGAGCCGGTACGGGCGGTCGCTGTCGGGTACGAACGGCCACACATCGACGATGAGCAGTCCGAGCGGCTGATCCGGATCGATCAGGCGCCGGGTTTCGGGATGGTCGAAAATGTCGTCGGGACATCGCAGATCGGCATCGAGGACCGCGGTGGTGGCGAGGGCGTCGGTGCCGCGCAGCAGGTCGAGCCAGCGCGCCACCGCCTCGGTGTTGTTGTCGACGTACACCACCCGGGTCCGCGGCTCGTGCGCCCGTGCGATCTCATGGGTGTTGTCCGCCGTCGGGAGCCCCGCGCCGATGTCGAGGAACTGCCGGATCCCGCGTGATGCCATGAAATCGACCGCGCGGCGCAGGAATTCGCGATTGTGCCGCGCCCAGGCGCCGGCGTGCGGGAACACCGCGAACACCCGCTCACCGAAGACCTTGTCGACGTCGAACAGCGCCTGGCCGGACAGGTAGTAGTGGTACATCCGCGCCGCCGAGGGCCGGCTGGTGTCGATATCGCGTGAGGGAAAGTCGTTGTCGCTCATAGCTGCCCGGCACTCCTTAGGCTTTGCAGATTACGGACGGTGGGTCACGTCCCGGTGACGCTCTCGCGTCGGAACGAACGCGCGATCCGGTCGATGAACGCGCGCGACCGATCGGGATCCGCTGCGGCCGCGGATAATCGGTCCCAGACGGTCTCCCGGGCGCGTACCGCGGGTTTGTCGTCGATATAGCGAATGTCGCCCTGGCTCTCCACGATCGCCATGTCCAGGTCGCCCGCCGCGCCGGGGGAGGGAACCCGCACCAGCGTGAAGCGGTCCTCCATTCCCGCGCCCCGGGTGGCAACGGTGAACGGCAGCACCTGCAGGATGATGTTGGGCCGATGCGACAGTTCGAGCAGGTATTCCAGTTGGTCGGCCATCACCGCGCGGCCGCCGTATTCGCGGCGCAGGCACGATTCCGAGAGCACGGCGTGGAATCGCGGTGCATCGGGGCCGGTGAGGACTTCCTGGCGAGCCAGCCGCGCGCGTACCGAATCCTCCACGGTGACCGCACAGGGATCGGTGGACGCCGGTTGCGCGTCGTGCGGGGGTTCGTGCAGGGCTCGGATATAGGACTCGCATTGGATCAGTCCGGGCACGATCTCGGCCTCGGTGACCCGCAGCAGGCTGGCATGCGCCTCGAGATCCACCAGCAGACGTAATTCCTCGAGATAGGCGCGGCGATGACCGGTGTTCCAGAAGCCGCGTTTGTGGTTGTCCCGGCGTAATGCCTCGAGGCTTTCCAGATAACCGGGGTCGGTGAAACCCAGTGCGACCGCGAGCCGTTCGAGATCGCCGACGGTGATCGAGCTGGCGCCGTTGATCAACATCGCGATCCGGCTCTGGCTGGTGTCGATGATCCGGGCGGCCTCCGCCTGATTCACCCCCGCCGCGCTGATCATGTGGTCGATCTCGCGGCCCAGCAGCAATTTTCGCGCGGTACGTAATCGGGCTCCCATGGGTGCCAGCGTATCGGCGCGGCGCGCGGCCCGGGAGGTCGACGAAACGAGGCACTGCTGCGTGATGATCATACGCCCGACGAAATCTCTTCCGCCCCAATCGCTTTCCTTCGCGTGATAATCACGCTAGCATGTATCACATTCAGGCTATCACGGTTTCGGCGCCAGTCGAATGCGGCCGGAGCCACCGTGACGAACGGATTCGCCGGAATATCCGCCGATTCCCGAATGCCGGACGACCTCGTCCGAATTGCGGACGCAACGCCCGAATTCGACCGATTATTGGGAAATCTCACAACGTCGGACCCCTGTGGTTCGGATGTTTGGGCCAACCCGCGCCGACTGCTCGTAATCGCCGCGCGTCACCGATACCTTCGTCAGTGCGATGGGGATCGGGCGCACGGAAGGAGCGCGATGCCGGCCTACGACTCCTGGGATGCGGAATCCGCGGAGGGCGATGGATTCGATTCCGGAAATGCCAGGAGTGCAACGCATTCCGATCCCGCGATAGTCATGCGGATGGGATTCGAACTGGCGCTCATCCTGCTCGGTGACGCGCCCACCGGGGCGACGCGCGCGCTGCGGCGACTGGAATACGCCGCGGCGGTGTGGGCGCGTGACGGAATTCCGATCGATATGGTGCAGCACGCGATTCACGACGGGGTGAAATTGACCCTGAACCGCATCGACCCGGCCGGCGGCACCGGAACCACCGATCCGGTGGCCGATCGCAGCTTCCTGGTCGACATGCTGGACCTGCTGACCTGCACCGTCTCCCGCGCCTACGTCGCGGAAATTCGCAATCACCCCGCCCGCTGACCGCCGGTGCGGTGCCGGTAAGGCC
>NZ_BDBL01000052.1 GCF_001612965.1 Nocardia kruczakiae NBRC 101016 | reverse complement strand
GGCGTGCGCATCGGCCACGGCGCCATCGTCGGCGCCGGTTCCGTGGTGACCTCCGACGTCCCGGACTACGGCATCGTCGGCGGCAATCCGGCCCGGCTCATCCGTCACCGCTACAGCGCGGCGGATATCGACCGTCTGCTGGCCCTCGGCTGGTGGGACTGGCCGATCGCGCACATCGACGAGCACGTCCGCACGATCATGTCCGGCACCGTCGACGACCTGGAGAAAGCGGCACCCGCATAGGCGGTACAGCCACCACACAGCCCGCGTTCCACACCGTTGACCCTTCGCCAGTCGGCGCTGTCCCAGAATCGAGTGACTGCATGCCCGTATCACCTCATCGCGCCCCGCTATCCGGCTGGCTTCGCAACCACGCCGTGCCACTGACGCATCTCGATCCCGACGACCCGGTCGACGACCTCGAACCACTGCGCGAGGTCATCGGTGATGCCCGCGTCGTCGCGATCGGCGAGAACTCTCACTTCATCACCGAGTTCAAACAGATGAGGCAGCGCATCCTGCGCTTCCTGGTCGAACGCTGCGATTTCACCGTCCTGGCATTCGAGTACGGCTTCAGCGAGGGGTTCCCCCTCGACGCCTGGGCACAGGGTGCGGGCACCGATGACGAGCTGGCGACCCACCTGGCCGGGACGATCCCGGTCGGAGTCGACGAGCCGTTGCGCTGGATCCGCCGGCACAATGCCACGGCAGCCACGCCCGTGCGCTTCGCCGGCATCGACATCCCGGCCGCCGGCGGGTCCTTGCTCCCCGCGCTGGGCCCGGTCGCCGACTACCTGCGCGAGGTCGACCCGCAGACGCTGCCGGCAGTCGAGACTGCGACACGGATCGCCGCGTCCTTCGCCGGCGCCTCCGCAGCCTCGGCCGCCCCGGCGTGGACCCGCCTCCCTGCCCCCGATCAGGACGCGCTCAGCGCGATCCTGGCTCGCCTGCTCATCCGCTTCCGAGCCGTCGAATCGCTGTATGTGTCCCGCAGCGATCAGCGCCGCTATGACATCGCCCGCCGTCACCTCGAGGCTGCCGGCAGCGCCGATTACGGCTTCCGCGCGATGGCCGATCTCTTCGCCGGGACCGGCCTCGCCGCCGACACTTCGGCCCGGGACAGCTATATGGCCGAGTCGGTCCTGTGGCATTTGCGACGCTGTGCACCCGGGACCCGCATCGTCCTGGCCGCCCACAACGCCCACATCCAGAAGGAGCCGGTCTCCTTCGGCGGGCACCTGACCGGATTCCCTATGGGGCACTACCTGCACCGCGCCCTGGGCGACGACTACTTCGCACTCGGCCTGACCAGCACCGAAGGACATACCGCGGATATGCGTCCCGACGAAAACGCGCCCTTCGGCTTCACCGTCGAACCAACACCACTGCAGCAGCCCGAACAAGGAAGCATCGAGGCCTCGTTCACCGACGCCGGTATCGGACCCGCCCTCGTCGATCTTCGCCGCGCACGCCACGAAAGCACCGGCGGCCCCGGCCCCGACCGCACACGACTACAGAGCGCTTACCTCCATATCCCTGTCCTCGACGCCTTCGACGCCGTACTCAACACCGCGACCTCCACGGTGGCCGACGACGTCGGACACTGATCCGCCACACTCCCGCGCCCTCGGGCGTCCACGAGCATCAGCGACCTGGTAGTTCGCCGTCGTTTCGGCGAAGGCTGTCGCAAGGAGTCGCTTCTCGCCAACTGGCTGTCGTCATATGTGGTGGCGGGGTCAGCGGCCACCGCGAGGTCGACTCAACAACGCGCGGGGGCCGTGGGGAGTGTCGGATTACCGGCTCTGGCTCACTTCCGGTGGTGTGATGTGACGGTCTGACGGCACGATGCTTTGGTGGGTGTGGTGAATGTTGCTGTCGGGCTTGCATTCTCGGGCCTGTCGGCGCTGGTGATAGACGCTGTTGGCGATGAGGGTTCGCGGATCGTGGTGCGGGCCAGGACAGCGCCCGGTCCGGCGGTGTGCTCACGTTGCGGCGCGGCGTCAGCGAAGATCCATAGCTACCACCACCGGACAGTTGCGGATCTGCCGATCGACGGTCGTGTGGTGGTCCTGCGGGTGCGGGTTCGGCGGCTGCTCTGTCCGACGCCGCTGTGCTGCCGGACCTTTCGTGAACAGGTGCCTGGCCTGCTCGAACGCTACCAGCGCCGCACTGCCCGGCTGACCGGTCAGGTGCGGGCGCTCGTGAGAGAACTCGCCGGCCGGGCCGCGGTCCGTGTGCTGGCCGCGTTGCCGGTTCGGATGTCTCGCCATACCGCGGTGCGAGTGTTGTTGCGGATTCCGCTCCCGCACCGACCGATTCCACCGGTCATCAGCGTGGACGACTTCGCGCTGCGGCGCCGGAACCGTTACGGCACTGCGGTTATCGACGCGGTCACCCACGAACGGATCGATGTCCTGGCCGACCGCAAATCCGACACGCTCGAAGCGTGGCTCCGTGACAACCCCGGTGTAGAGGTCGTCGTCCGCGATGGATCAGCCACCTACGCCGAAGCGATCCGGCGCGCACGGCCCGGCGCGTTGCAGGTCAGTGACCGCTGGCACCTGTGGCACGGCCTGGCCCGATCGGTGAGAGAGGTCGTCGCCGCGCACGGCCGATGCTGGGCCGCAGCCGGCCCGAAACGGCAAACCCTCACCCGCGAGACCACCACGCTCGAACGGTGGCATGCGGTGCACGATCTGCTCGATCAAGGTGTCGGCCTGTTGGACTGCGCCCGCCGCCTCGGTCTGGCGTTGAACACCGTAAAACGCTACGCTCGCGCATCCGAGCCGGACCAGCTGCGCCGCCCACCGTATTACCGGGCCTGCCTGGTCGACCCCTACCGCGACCACCTGCGGCAGCGCCGCACCGAACAGCCTGGGGTTCCGGTCCTGCACCTGTTCCACGAGATCAAGGCCCTCGGCTACACCGGCAGCCTGAACCTGCTGCACAAATACCTCAACCAGGGCCGCGCCGAGAACGACCGGATCATTCCCTCGCCGCGGCGGTTGACTTCGTGGATCATGAGCCGGCCCACCGATCTTCCCGCCGGGCGCCGCGCTCATCTGGACGAACTGGTCGCCGCCTGCCCCGAGATGACAGACCTGGCCCGGCTCGTCGGCGAGTTCGCGTCGATCCTGGCCGAACGCCGCGGCAGCGACCTGAACGGGTGGATGAAGCAGGTCCGCGAGGCCGGGCTGACCGAACTCGACCCGTTCCTGCGCGGCCTCCACCAGGACCACGACGCCGCGGTCGCCGGCCTGACCGTGCCCTACAGCAACGGCCCGATAGAAGGCGTCAACACGAAAACCAAGCTAATCAAACGACAAATGTACGGACGGGCCAGCTTCGAACTACTCCGACACCGGATCCTGCTCGCATAGACGAGCCGCCACCGGAAGTGAGCCAGAGCCGGAGCACCGACAGTCCCGCGCACAGCACACGACGCTGATGGAGGGTGTCTGCTCATCTGCATGAAGTGGAGCGCGCGAAACGGACGAGCGTCCTCTGCTGGGTGATTGGCGAGGATTGATATTCGGCAAATTTGCCAGCTTTGGTTCCGCGTACGGCGAGCTTGCCGGCAAATCGATAGAGTGTTAAGCGCGTGGCGCAGAGACGCTTTCGTGGCACGCTGCTTGGGGGAGCCCGGTTCCGCCCCCAGACCGGCACCGGGTCTCGCCGGCTCACCTCTTATCCGCTCCTTCAATGGCATCCGGCACCAAGAAGTGAAATCAGTGGTTGTGGAGGTACGCGAGGGCGCACAAGGTAGTGCGCCGACAGGAATCAGGGTGGCCAGGTGCGCGACGGTCGCGGTTCACTGCCCCGGCCGCAGCGGAGAGGCCAATGCTGATCGAAACATCGAACATCCGTTGTCTGTCGCGGTGAGGTGCTTCGGCCGACGTCCGGCTACGTGCTCGATGCGAATAACAAGTGCGTCTCATCGCTGCTCGGAACGCGCGTCGAGCGTATGGTGGCGAACGCGAGGGATTGACTGGTCTCCTGACATGTCGGAGGCATGTTGTGACCGCCTTTTGTCCTTGCGGCGGGCAAGTTCGTCCCGCGCCTTCAATCCCGGTCCCTGAATTCTCTGGGAATCTCGGCTGTACGCCCGACCGGTTGTCACGCCAAAAGACTTGTATCGCAGCGCGACTGGGGCATGAGTCGGCACGGCGAACTGCGGGCTTAGTGGGGATCTCGGGATGATTACAGATGACGTCTGGCTCACGACAGACGAAGTAGCTGCGCGCTTGAAGATCCCACGAAAGACCCTCGCGGTCTGGGCGTCGATGGGGCGGGGCCCGCGCTATGTGCGGATGGGAAAACATCGCCGCTACAGACTCGTGGATCTCGTCGCGTGGGAGCAGGCGCAACTCGAAGGCAGATCCTGATCCCCCAGGCGGTCGGCACACCCCCGCCCGCCGACCATAGCTATTTCTCTGCAACACCAATGATCTTGAAATCTATCGCCGGGCAGGCTTGGTTAAAAGCGTCCAACACTCGTAGCCCGTAATTGCGAAAGGACGGAAGGATATGGCACACATTCAGAGACGTGTTTGGGGGCGAACTGTCAGCTACGTGGTCCGTTGGGTGGATCCTGACGGCAGCGAGCGCTCAGAGTCGTTCGCAAAGCGTGGCCGATACGACCAACCAGGGACGGCCGAGCATTACAAGCATCAGCTGGAGACGCGTATGGCTCGTGGCACGTACGTCGACCCGGATCTGGCGAAGGTTCTTCTGAAAGTTGAGGTGGACAAGTGGGTTCGGCGGGCGCGAACCGAGACGACTCGCTACCAGCGGCAGAACTTCGCCAACAATCTCGGCGAACTAGCTTCGATGGCGATCGGCGCGATCCGTCCTTCGGATATCCGGGACTGGCTGGACCACCTTCGATTGGGCCGGCCGTGGTGTCAGGGGCGCGCGTTGGGGGAGAACTCGGTCGCCCTGCAGTTTCAGTTCCTGTTCACGGTGTTGAATATCGCTACGGAAGACGGTGTCTTGGTGGCGAATCCGTGCCGGAAGGTGGAACGGCCGAGTCGTCCGGAGGCCGAGAAGTCGCCTGCGGAGTTGCTGACCGTTGAGCAGATCCGTTCTTTGATCCGCCACTCGAACAGGCAGACCGGCTGCATGATGCTGCTGACGGCGCAGACCGGTCTTCGTCCGAGCGAGGTTGCCGGTTTGCGGGTGTGCGATGTCGATTTTCTTCGCAGGAAGATCTTTGTGGTGCAGCAGGCCAACCACTTTCGCGGGAAAGCTCCGACGGCGCGGCTGAAGACGCCGCGAAGCAAGCGGACCGTGCCGCTACCGGCGGAAGCCCATCGCGAACTCAGCGCCTTCCTCGCGACCGTCGATCGTGGGAGAAGCGACTTGCTGTTCTATACCAAGGTGGGTCGCCCATGGTCTGCCGATGGGATGGGGCAGAGGTTCCGCGAGATCGGTGTGAAGGCGGGCGTGCCGCGGGGGTTCACGTGGCACGACTTGCGGCACTTCTATGCCTCCGCGCTGATCGCGAAGGGTGCCTCGGTGAAGACCGTGCAGGCACGGTTGGGCCACGCGAGCGCGAACGTCACCTTGCAGGTGTACACGCATCTGTGGCCCGACCATGACTCTCATACGGTCTCCGCGATCGACGACATCTTCCATCAGTCTGGAAGTAACCCCCCAGGGGTACGGGAGAAATCCGAGGCGGACTTCGACGACGGACGGGAGGAAGACGGGAGCGCCGCCACATCCTGACCCCGAAACCGCCTCTCACCACCCGATCTACAAGCTACGCCCGATAATCAGCTTCATGATCTCGTTCGTCCCCCCATAGATCTTCTGAATCCGAGCATCCGTGAACACCCGCGAGATCGGATATTCCGCCATATACCCGTATCCGCCGAACAGCTGCAGGCATTCGTCGGCGACGCGGCACTGTTGTTCGGTCAGCCACCATTTGGCTTTGGCGGCGGTGGGGATGTCGAGCTCGGCGCGGAGGTGTTTGGTGACGCAGTCGTCGAGGAAGGCCCAGGCGACCGAAGCGATGGTGTCGCATTCGGCGAGGGTGAACTGGGTGTTCTGGAAGTTGAAGATGGGTTTGCCGAAGGCCTGGCGTTCCTTGGTGTAGGCGACGGTCATCTCGACGGTCTTCTCGACCGCCGCCGCGGCGGCGACGGCCAGGATGAGGCGTTCCTGGGGGAGTTGCTGCATGAGCTGGATGAAGCCGGCGCCTTCGGTGGCGCCGAGGAGGTTGGTTTTCGGGACACGCACGCCGTCGAAGAACAGTTCGCAGGTGTCCTGGCCGTGCTGGCCGACCTTCTCGAGGTTGCGGCCGCGCCGGAAGCCGTCGCGGTCGGTCTCCACGGCGATCAGCGAAACCGATTCCGCGCCTTTGCCTTCGGAGGTCTTGGCGGCGACGATCACCAGATCGGCGAGCAGGCCGTTGGAGATGAAGGTCTTGGCGCCGTCGATGACGTAGTGGTCACCGTCGGCGACGGCCCGGGTGCGGATGCCCTGCAGGTCGGAGCCGGTGCCCGGTTCGGTCATGGCGATCGCGGCGACGATCTCGCCGGAGGCCATCTTCGGCAGCCATGCCTGCTTCTGTTCCTCGGTGCCGTAGGCGTTGATGTAGTGCGCGACGATCGTGGAATGCACCGGGTTGCCCAGGCTGGGTGCCATGGCGCGGGTCTGCTCGATCGCGATCACGGCCTCGTGGGCGAAGGTACCGCCGCCACCGCCGTACTCCTCGGGGATGGAGATGCACAGCAGGCCCAGTTCGCCTGCGCGATTCCAGATTTCGCGGTCGACGTGGTGCTGGCGACCCCAGCGATCCTCGTTCGGTGCGCATTCCTTCTCGAAGAATCGGCGCGCCAAATCGGTGAGCGCGTCGAGATCTTCGTCCATCCACGGGGACCGATGCACCGGCACGGGGGAACTCCTCTGGTCGAATACAGTGTTCGTTCGCCAAGGTAGGAGGGTGCCGCGCGGCAGCCAATGACCGCAGCGCTCGATCTTGTGACCGGATCGCTCAGGGTGCGGCGGGGCCGCGATAGGAGCCGGGGGAACTGCCGGTCCAGCGCCGGAACGCGCGGGAGAAGGCGCTGGGTTCGGAGAAGCCGAGCCGGCGCGAGATCGCCGTCACCGTCTCGCCGCGCACCAGGGCCGCGATCGCGGCATCGCGCAGGATCTGCTCGCGGATGCGACTGGGTGAGGTGTGTTCGTCGCTCAATTTGCGGCGCAGTGTCGCGGGGCTGACGGCCAGTTCGGCGGCGATCTGCTCGACGCCGGGCCAATGTCGTGGTCCGCCGCGTTCCAGGATCCGGCGTACCTGCGCCGCGGTGGACACCGAATCGTCACCGCGGCCGATCACGGCCTCGGGTGCGTTGCGCAGGAAGCGCAGCAGATCGTCCTCGTCGCGCACGAGGGGCGCGGTGAGGACGGCGGCATCGAAGACCAGGGCCGGATCCGGTGCCGAAAAACATACCGGCGCACCGAAGATCAGATCGTAGTCGTCGAGATCGTTGGGCGGATAGGGGACTTCGACGCGCAGCAGTCGCAGCGAGCCGCCGACCGACCAGTCCAGGAAGCGGTAGACGACCATCAACATGGTGTCGATGATCAGGCTGTGCGGATGGCGAATACCACTGAGGTCGAACGAGATTCGCGCCTCCCCGGCGTCGGTGCTCACTCGCAGCGGCGGAAATCCGGGCAGGGCCTTCTGGAACATCCGGAACCGGTGCAGTGCGGCGGCGATATCGCGGGAACCGAGCAGGGCGAAGCACACCAGACGGAAGGTGCCGCGCGGCATCGGATGGCGGCCCAGTCCGAGTAGTTCGTCGTCGGTGCTGCGCCACAGTCGCTGCACCAGGTGCACGGCCTGTCCGACGGTGACGCGGGCGCGTCCCTGATCCAGCAGTTGCGGCGCGATCCCGGCTTCGGCGAGCAGTTCCCCGGTGTCCCAGCCGCGTCGGCGCGCGAGGTCGACGATCGCGTGCACACGCCCGATGGGCAGGGTGAAGGCGGTCGACGGCGCGGGCACGCAGCGACGCTATCAACGCCGCGTTCCGGTGGTCGTGACCGCCTCGGCGGCCGGATACGCCGGGTTCGTCGGTGTGCGCGACTACCATCGATCTTCCCGCCGTGGCGCGGGCGTTCCGGTGTCGGAAGGAGTGCGATGAATCCTGCGACGATGGCCGCCTGGCAGGTGGTGCGGCCCGGCCCGATCGACGAATCCCCGCCGGTCCGCACCCGGATCCCCATTCCGGAGCCGGCCGCGGGCGAGGTGCTGGTGCGGGTGCTGGCCTGCGGGGTGTGCCGCACCGATCTGCATGTGGCAGAGGGTGATCTGCCGGTGCGCCGGCAGCGGGTGGTGCCCGGCCACGAGGTCGTCGGGGAGGTGGTCGCGGTGGGCGCCGGGGCGACGGCCGTCGTGCCCGGTGACCGGGTCGGTATCGCGTGGTTGCGCAGCACGTGCGGGGTGTGCGCGTACTGCCGGCGCGGCGCGGAGAATCTGTGCCCGAATTCGCAGTACACCGGATGGGATGCCGACGGTGGTTATGCCGAATATGCCACGGCCCCTGCCGATTACGTGTATCCGCTGCCCTCCGGATACGCGGATGCGGAGCTGGCCCCGCTGCTCTGTGCCGGCATCATCGGCTACCGGGCGCTGCGGCGGGCATCGCTGCCGAAAGGGGGACGGCTCGGCATCTACGGGTTCGGCGGCAGCGCGCATCTGGCCGCGCAGGTCGCCCTGGCTCAGGGCGCCGAGGTGCATGTGATGACCCGCGATGCCGCCGCGCGGGAGCTGGCGCTGGCGCTGGGCGCGGCGTCGGCGCAGGGTGCGGCCGATCCGCCGCCGGTGCCGCTGGATTCGGCGATTCTGTTCGCGCCGGTCGGCGATCTCGTCCTGCCCGCGCTGGCGGGGCTGGATCGCGGCGGGGTGCTGTCGATCGCAGGCATCCACCTCACCGATATTCCGGTGCTGAATTATCAGCGCCATCTGTTCCAGGAGCGCGAGATTCGTTCGGTCACCGCCAATACCCGCGCGGACGGACGCGAGTTCCTGGAGTTCTGCGCCCAGCACCGGATGCAGGTTCGCATCAACCCCTATCCGCTCGAATCCGCCGACCGGGCGCTGGCCGATCTGGCACACGGCCGGTTCGCCGGTGCGGCGGTGTTGCTTCCCGGAGGCCGGTGACCGCATCGGCACCCGGTACCATCGAATTGGAACGTGTTCTAATTCATGACCGGGCCGGCGATGCGGGAGGATGCGATGGCGGCAGAGCGGCAGACGGCGGGCAATGGTCGCGGAGCGGCCGGCGGGCGATTCGGTACGCGCGTATCGCGCACGAACTCGGTGCCGGCGGGCCGGATGGTGGATCTGCCCGGGCGCGGGCGGACCTATCTGGTCGATATTCCCGGGCCCGAGGGCGCGCCGGCGGTGATCCTGTTGCACGGCCTGGTGACCACCGCGATGTTGAACTGGTTCCCGGCTCTGGCGGAGTTGTCCGAACACTATCGGGTGGTGCTGTTCGACCAGCGCTGGCATGGGCACGGAATCCGTTCGCCGCGTTTCGATCTGAACGATCTCGCCGACGACGTCGTCGCGGTGGCGGAGGTGACCGGCGTGGAACGGCCGATCCTGGCCGGGTACTCCATGGGCGGTATCGTCGCCCAATCGGTGGCGCACCGGCGGCCGGACCTCGTCGGCGGCCTGGTGTTGTGCGCGACGACCTACCGATTCCGGGAGAAGTGGCGTGAGCGGCTGTTCCACGGCGGTATGGCGCTGGTGGCCGGGGTGATGACCGAGACGGCCGGTCGCCGTGTGGCGCAGGCGGCGAACAAACTGCCGCATATGCCCGAAATATCCTGGGAGACAGGGCGAATGGATCGGTGGGCGCTGGCCGAGCTGCGCACCACCAGCGGGTGGGCGATGACTCAGGCGATCGCCGAACTGGGGCGCTTCGATTCCTCGCCGTGGCTGTCGAGCCTGGATGTGCCCACGGGCGTGGTGATCACGACACACGACCACGCGCTGCCGGTCTACCGGCAGCTGGAAATGGCGAAAATGATTGCCGGAGCGGAGATTTTCCTCGTACCGGCCGGACATGCGGCCTGTGTACTCGAGGCGGACGCCTTTGTCCCTGTACTCCTCGAGGCCTGCGCGGCGGTGGCCGCTCGGCGGGCGAGCTGACGCGCTCAGCGCTGCGCGTTTGCCGCCTTCTGGAGCGCGCAGATGCTGTCGTGCACGGCCTCGGCCATCCGGTCCGGATCGGGGACGAGCTCACGACAGGCGATGAAGCCGAAATCGAGGTCGCCGTTGGCCGACAGCACCGTGACGTTGAGGCCGGCGCCGTGGAACACCGGGCCGAACGGGAACAACGAGTCGATGCGGTGGCCGAGGAAATACAGCGGCTGCTGCGGTCCGGGCACATTGGAGATCACCAGGTTGTGCACCACCGGATGGCGTTCGGCGAGTTTGAACGACGAATAGGCGCGCACCGCGATCCGGAATGTGTTCGGCGGGGCGTATTCGGCCCAGTCCTGCAGGAAGTCCGCGCCCAGCACCTCGTGTTCCTCCTTCGCGCCGACGTTGGCCTGCGCAATCAGCCGCAGCCGCTCCACCGGATCGTCGACGTCGGTGTAGAGCTGGGCGAACAGGGTCGACACCTTGTTGACGCCGCGTTCGTGCCGTGAGGTCTCGTGGGTGGAGACGGGCACCGAGGCGATCAGCGAGGTCTCCGGCAGTTCGTCGTGTTCGCTCAGATATTGCCGAAGCGCCCCCGCGATGACGGTGAGGACCACGTCGTTGATCTTCACACCGAACGCCGCCCGAATCTCCTTGATATCGGCGAGCGGCGCGGTGGTGAAGGCGACGCTGCGATGGCGGGTGATGGTGCGGTTGAACGGCGTGCGCGGCGCGGTGAACGGCAGGGCCATGCCCTGTTTGTCGGCGCGGCGGCGCTGCACCATCCCGCCCAGCTTGCCCAGTGTTTTCGGGACCATGCCGACCACGCCGAGTTTCACCGGCATGCGGATCAGCCCCTCGGCGGCGAGGGCGAGATCGTTGGGCTCGTTCGACTTGTCGTGGACTTCGGCCGGCGGATCGGGATAGCGCACGCCCGGTTCGGCATCGCACAGATACGCCATCATGTCGGCGCCGGTGACCCCGTCGACGGCGGCGTGATGGTATTTCGAGACGACGGCGACCTTGCCGTCGGCCAAGCCCTCGATCACCCACATCTCCCACAGCGGCCGGGTGCGATCCATGGGCTGTCCGGCGAGATCGCCGACCAGTTCGGCGAGTTCCTTCGGTCCGCCGGGGGAAGGCAGGCCGAGGCGGTGCATATGCCGGTCGAGGTCGAAGCCGGTGTCGGTGACCCAGACCGGGTGGTCGAGGTCGAACGGGACCCGATGGACGCGGCGGCGCATGGAGGGCACCAGGTGCAGGCGGCGCCCCAGTTCCTCCTTCAATGCGGTGAATTCGTAGTCCGTCCCGTCGGCGGGCGGGTCGAGAATCAGCAGCGCGCACACGTGCAGCAGTTGGGTGTCGGTCTCCAGGTACAGAAAGCTGGCATCCAGCCCGGTCAATCGCTCCATACCTATAGACTATTAGAACACGTTCTAGTTTTGGGCGAAACAGCCGGGGAGTTCGGTCACATTCCGGTGGGTTTCGTGCCAGCGATCAGTTGCGAGACGGTCACGAAACCGTAACCGCGCGAACGGAGTTCCGCGACGATGCGCGGAATCGCCGCCGCTGCGGCCGGTTGGTACATCGCATGCAACAAGATTATCGATCCCGGCCGGGCGCGGTTCACCGTGTCCGAGACTATGGCATCGGTGCTCGCGCCACCCGTGGAATCGGATTCGACATCCCACATCACGGTCGTGCGATCGTGGCGGGACAGATACCAGGGCAGCGCGACCAGCTTCTTGCCGTGGGGCGGGCGGAAGGTCACCGGGCCGTGGTACCCGGTGCGCTCGATTTCGGCATCGGTGCGCTCGACCTCGTCGCGGACCGTGGCGGGAGTGACGAACACGAGCCGTCGATGGGTGTAGCTGTGATTACCGAGCTCGTGTCCAGCCGCCGCGATCTGCGCACCGTAGTCGCGATGGGCGGCCAGGTCGCGGCCGACGAGATAGAAGGTGGCCGGAATGTGTTCGGCGGCAAGTGTTTCCAGGATCGCCGGGGTGCGGTCGGTGGGGCCGTCGTCGATGGTCAGCGCGACGACCTTTCCGGCCGTGTCGACGCGGTGGACCAGGCGGCCGGCGACCTGGAAGGTCCGCGAATTCATCAGGACGTAGGTGCCGATCGACAGCACGGCCGCGAGGACGACGACGAGCGCGCCGCCGAGCAGAAGCCTGCGTATCACCGGCGAAACCTACCACCGGACACCGGGTCCGGTGGTAGGTGCGGATTCACCAGTGCAGGCCGGGCAACCGGTTGATGATCCGAGCCGCGGGGGTGGGCAATCCCATCAGCGGCTGCACCACCGGTGCGAGCGCCAGCAGCGGGCTGCGGCCGCCGGTCTCGGCCGTATCCCTCGATGCGGTGCGGCCGTGCCGGGCCGCTGCGGATTCGCCGGTCCGCCGGAAGCCCTGGTGCAGAATGGCCTTCTTCACCGAGGGCATCACCGTGTCGACGACCTGGGCGAAGGTGCCGATCGGTGTGTCGATGCGCGCGGGCCGCTCCTCGAGGGCGCGCACCACGATCGCCGCCGCCTGTTCGGGGCTGTGCACCGGCAGTGATCGGTACATCTCGGTCGGCGCGATCATCGGGGTGCGCACCAGCGGCATCCGCACCGAGGTGAAGGTGATGCCGGCGTCGGCGTTCTCGACCGCCGCGATCTCGCTGAAGGTGTCCAGCGCCGATTTGCTCGCCACGTAGGCGGCGAAACGCGGCTGTTTGGTCTGCACCGCGATCGAGGAGATGTTGACGACGTGGCCGAAGCGGCGTTCCCGCATGGCCGGCAGCAGGGCCAGGATCAGCCGCACCGCGCCGAAGTAGTTGACGGCCATCGTCCGCTCGAAATCGTGCATGCGATCGGTGGAGTTCAGCACGGAGCGACGGATGGAACGGCCGGCGTTGTTCACCACGTAGTCGACGTGGTGATGGTCGGCGAGCACCTGCTTGACCAGCAGCTCGACCGCCTTCTCGTCGGTGATGTCGCACGAATAGCTGTAGGCGTCGCCGCCCTGCTCGCGCACCTGGGCGGCCGCTGCCTCGAGTTCGTCGATCCCGCGCGCGACCATCAGCACCGTCGCACCGCGGCGCGCCACCGCGTGCGCGGTCGCCAGGCCGATACCGGAGGAGGCGCCGGTGATGAGCACGATCCGGTCGCGCAGCCGGTCGCCGCCGCCGTGCCGGCGTGCCCGGTCGGGATCCAGATGTGCGCGCCAGTACCGCCACAGATTCTCGGCGTAGGTGTCGAAGGCGGGGACCTCGAGGTCGGTGCGGCGCAGCAACGCCCGGGTGGAATCGGAGACGAATTCCGACGCGAACGACGTGTGCGGGGCGACCTCGGCGGGAATGCCGAACTGGCTCAACAGGAAATCACGGGCCGCGGTGACACCGGGCAGGCGGTTCAACGTCGCCAGTGCGGTGTGACTGCCCGGAACCGGGCCCACGCCACCGGGTGCGCCGGCGGCCCGCGAGAGCGCGCTGTAGATCTCGGTGAACGGCTGCGGACGCGGATTGACCAGGTGGAAGGTGCGCTTGTTCAGACCCGGGCGGCCGATCAGTTCGACCATCGCCTGGGCGACGTAGTCGACCGGGACGATATTGGTGGCGCCCAGATCCGGCAGCGGCAGCGGCAGCCCGCCCGGCAGTGCGGCCAGCCGCGCGATGGCGGGGAAGAAGTAGTACGGACCGTCGATCTTGTCCATCTCACCGGTGCGCGAATCGCCGACCACGATCGCCGGGCGATAGACCCGCCAGCGCAGTCCCGTGCTCTCGCGAACCAGGCGCTCGGCCGCGAATTTCGTTCGATGATAAGGAGATTCGAGGTTCTGGCCGAGATCGAAATCGTCTTCGAAGAATTTTCCGTGATGGTCACCGGCCACCGCCACCGACGAGACGTGGTGGAGCATCGCACCCAGTTCTGTGGCGAGTGCGATCACCGCGCGGGTGCCGTTCACATTCGCCGCATAGGCGGATTCCTCATCGGCGGTCATGTCGTAGACCGCGCCCAGATGTACCACGTGCTGCGCGGCCGGCGGTTCGTCCGCCAGCCCCAGGCCCTCGGCCGTCAGGTCCCCGACCAGCGGAAACACTCGGTCGGTGGCATTCCATCGGGCCGCGAGCTCAGCCAGTTTGGCCGCCGACGCCTCACGGACGAGCACGTGCACCACGGCGTCGGTATCGGCGGAGAGGAGTCCTTCCACCACGCGCCGTCCCAGAAAACCCGTCCCACCGGTCACGATATAGGTAGCCATTACCCCTCCTTGCATGTCGAACATGTTGTCGCACAACGTTGTTCGTCCGACATGCGTCGGTGGATGCGGACTGAACGAAGCGGCCTCTATCAGAATCGAGGGCGCTGTAGGAACCCCTGCGTGCCTAACTGGTGAGTAACTTTAGCTGGCGGCGACTTGTGCCCGCAACCAAACGGCGCCCCCGGGTGGTGTGGGACTGGTCACCACGTGGGAGCGCCGATCGGTATGTGTAACAACGATTTTGATGTAACTCGGAGACGCACCTGGCTATCGAATGGCAACCTTCCGGTCGGCTGTCCAAGAACGCCTGGGGTGGGTTCAGCCTTCGCGGCGGACCGGGAATTCGCTTGCCAGATCGGCGAATACGGCACTGTTGAGATCGAAGGCGTGCCGGCACTCGCCGAGCACCCGCTGCTTCTCCAGATCGTCGACGGCCAGTTCGTCGAGCAGGGTGCGGTAGCCGCGCTTGAAGGCGGCCGGATTCGCGATCTGGTCGAAGACGTAGAAGCGCACCCCGTCGCCGCGCTTGGGCAGCTGCCACAGCTTCGCCGCGGTGCCGCGAATGACCTGACCGCCCGACAGATCGCCCAGATAGCGGGTGTAGTGGTGGGCCACGTACCCCGGGGGCCAGTGCAGCGCACACTCGGTGATCCGGGCGGCGTACTCGGCAGTGGCGGGGAGGGCGGTGATGTCGTCGCGCCACTGCGGCCCGCCCAGATGTGCCAGGTCGTCCTCGAGATGGGCAAGGCGTGCGAGTTCGGGCCGGATGAACGGGCCGGCGACCGGATTGGCGGCGAGTGCGTCCCAGTGCGCCTCGAGCGCCTGATAGATGTGCCAGAGCTGGCCGGTGTAGCGATAGAACGCGCTGACGTCCAGTGCGCCGCCCAGCATGTCGCTCATGAAGGTGGAATTCTCGGCGCGCTCGTGCTGTTCGGCGGTGGCGGAGCGGATCTGCGCGGAGAACGGCACGGGCTGCTCGGTAGAGGTGGCGTCCGGCATGATCGGAGATTTCCTCGCTTCGTAGGACGGCAAGTATGGGTTACCTAACTTCGCCTCCGACGATACCGGCCAGCGGCCGCGACGGAATCAAACTTTCGGACGAGAAACCCACGCGCGGGTGCGTGCGCAGAAGCAGTCAGGGGTGACGAAGTGCTGGTTTGTCGCCGGCGGTGGGGCTGAACAAATCGTGCAAACCTCACCGATGTTGCGAGTTTTCCGCCATTTTCGAGGAGGTTTGCACGAAAAGTTCAGCACCGTCGCGAGTGTGTCGCCGGGATCGGGCTGCTGGAGGGCAACCCGGCCGGCTACGGAAGTAG
The DNA here is from genome assembly GCF_001612965.1 of Nocardia kruczakiae NBRC 101016. GTDB lineage: Bacteria > Actinomycetota > Actinomycetes > Mycobacteriales > Mycobacteriaceae > Nocardia > Nocardia kruczakiae. The sequence continues at coordinate 36,458 of NZ_BDBL01000052.1, read as the reverse complement.
GCGCGGAGTGACGATAGGGGTGGTGGCGCGTTCGGTCGGGGCACTCCGGTCTGGCGTGACCGGTGATTTCCGGGCGTTCGCTCGCCGCGGGCGAACGGAACTATTCGGGCGAAAGCGGCGAGTTCGGACAAGCTCGGACAAGTCGGGCGCGTGGTGGCGCACGCGAGACTCCTTGTGTTACAACGGTTTTACGCATCGTTCACTAAGCTAACTACTTTGAGAGGCGGCGGAATGTGCGGAATCGCGGGCTGGGTGGCGTTCTCGGACGACCTCACCCGGCAGCAGGGGGTTATCGATGCGATGACCGAAACCATGGCCTGTCGCGGGCCGGACGGGCGAGGCACCTTCGTTCGTGAACACGCGGCACTGGGGCACCGGCGACTGGCCATCATCGATCTGCCCGGCGGCGCGCAGCCGATGACCGTGCCGACCCCGGCGGGCGATGTCGGGATGGTCTACTCGGGTGAGGCCTACAACTTCCGGGAACTGCGCGACGAACTGCGCGCTCTCGGGCACACCTTCGACACCGACAGCGACACCGAAGTGGTCCTGCACGGCTACCTGCAGTGGGGTGAGTCGGTCGTCGACCGTCTCAACGGCATGTACGCCTTCGCGATCTGGGACGAGCGCGACCAGAAGCTGGTCATGGTGCGCGACCGGATGGGAATCAAACCGTTCTACTACTACCCGACACCCGACGGCGTGCTGTTCGGCTCCGAGCCCAAGGCCATCCTCGCCAACCCGCTCGCGGCGAAGACGGTCGACCTCGACGGCCTGCGCGAGCTGTTCGCCATGACCAAACAGCCCGGCTGGTCGCTGTGGAAGGGCATGGCGGAGGTGCTGCCCGGCACGCTGGTCACGGTGGACCGCAACGGAATTCACACGCGCACCTATTGGCGGCTGCATGCCGTCGAGCACACCGACAGTCAGGAGCGGACCGTAGCTCGCGTACGCGAGCTGCTGACCGATATCGTCGATCGTCAGCTGATCTCCGATGTGCCGCGCTGCGTGCTGCTGTCGGGCGGACTGGACTCGAGCGCGATCACCGGACTGGCCGCCGCACGGCTCGCACGCGACGGCGAACAGTTGCGCACGTTCTCGGTGGATTTCGCCAACCAGGAGCAGAACTTCGTTCCCGACGAGATGCGCGACACCCCGGATTCACCGTTCGTGCGGGAGGTGGCGGCGCTGGTGCGCTCGGCCCATCGCGACGTGATGCTGAATCCGGCCGATCTGGCCGATGCGGCGGCGCGACGCGCGGTGGTCACCGCCCGCGACATCCCCGTCGGTTTCGGCGATATGGACACTTCGCTGTATCTGCTGTTCGCGGCCATCCGGCAGCAGTCGACCGTGGCGCTGTCGGGGGAGTCCGCCGACGAGGTGTTCGGCGGGTATCGCTGGTTCCACGACGAGGTGGCGCTGAAGGAGGACAACTTTCCGTGGCTCGCGTTCAACAGCGCCCTCACCGGCGACGCACGCTGGCAGATCCTGAACCCGGCCCTGCGTGAACGGCTGCGGCTCGAGGAGTTCGTCGCCGACCAGTACAGCGCGGCGGTGGCCGAGGTCGAGCACCTCGACGGCGAATCCGAGGTCGAACACCGGATGCGGACCGTCTGCCACCTGCACCTGACCCGATTCGTGCGCACGTTGCTCGACCGCAAGGACCGCGCGTCGATGGCGGTCGGCCTCGAAGTGCGGGTCCCGTTCTGCGACCACCGCCTGGTCGAATACGTCTACAACACCCCGTGGTCGCTGAAGACGTTCGACGGCCGGGAGAAGAGCCTGCTGCGGCACGCGACCGAGCATGTGCTGCCGGAATCGGTCGTGCGGCGGGTCAAGAGCCCATACCCGTCGACGCAGGATCCGGGCTATGCGGCGGTGCTGCAGCAGCAGGCGAAACACGTTCTCGCCGAGAGTGATCCACGGCTGTTCGAGCTCATCGACCGGCAGTGGCTGCAGCGGGCGGTTGCGCTCGACCCGGCAGGCATCGACAGCGCGGTGCGCGCCGGACTGGACCGCATCATCGATCTGCACAACTGGCTGGAGCTGTATTCTCCGCAACTGCAGCTGGATTGAGCGCTCTACCGGGGCCGGTCCCGACCTCGCGTCGGGGGCCGGCCCGGACGCTGTCCGCGCAGCTCAGAGATGGTGCCGGAGATTTGCTCTGGTGCCGGAACAAGCTCGTGAACATTATTTACTAATAGGTGTTCACAAAACGGATGTGGTGTGGTTCACTCCTAGGAACGTGTTCCAAAGGAGGTACCGTGTCCGCGCCGTCTCTGCCGTCCATCAGTCACGATTTCGATTTCACCGACCCCGATCTGCTCTCGCAGCGCCTGCCCGTGGCCGAATGGGCCGAACTGCGCCGCACCGCTCCGGTGTGGTGGGTCGACCAGCCCAACGGAGTAAGTGGCTTCGACGACGGCGGCTACTGGGTGGTGAGCCGGCTCGACGACATCAAGGAGATCTCGAAGAACTCCGAGGTCTTCTCCACGCAGGAGAACACCGCGGTGATCCGCTTCAACGGCGAGATCACCCGCGAGGAGATCGAGATCCAGCGGGCCATGCTGGTCAATACCGATCCGCCGGCGCACGACAAGCTGCGCCGCATCATCTCGCGCGGCTTCACCCCGCGTGCGGTGGAGAGTCTGCGGGCCGCGCTGCGCGAGCGCGCCGAGCGGATCGTGCACGAGGCGAAGAAGACCGGCGGCGGCGACTTCGTTCAGCAGGTGGCCTGTGAGCTGCCGCTGCAGGCCATCGCCGAACTGCTCGGCGTGCCGCAGGAGGATCGCGGCAAGCTGTTCGAGTGGTCCAACCAGATGATGGGCTACGACGACCCCGAGTACGCCGACAGCTACAAGATGGCCAACGCCCAGGTCATGGGCTACGCGTGGAACCTCGCCGAGGAGAAGCGCAAATGCCCGGCCGACGACATCGTCTCCCAGCTGCTCAACGCCGATATCGAGGGCGAGGCGCTGGGCTCGGAGGAGTTCGCGTGGTTCGTCATCCTGCTGGCCGTGGCAGGTAACGAGACCACCCGCAACGCCACCACCCACGGCATGAAGGCGTTCGTGGACAACCCGGCGCAGTGGGAGCTCTACAAGGCGGAGCGGCCGCGCACCGCGCCCGACGAGATCGTGCGCTGGGCGACCCCGGTGATCGCGTTCCAGCGAACCGCGTTGTCGGACACCGAAATCGGCGGCCAGGCCATCAAGAAGGGCCAGCGGATCGGCCTGTTCTACTCCTCGGCGAACTTCGACGAGGAACGTTTCGACAAGCCGTTCGAATTCGACATCATGCGAAACCCGAACCCGCACGTGGGATTCGGCGGCACCGGCACCCACTACTGCGTCGGCGCCAACCTGGCCCGGCTGCAGCTGGATCTGATCTTCAACGCCATCGCCGACGTGATGCCCAACCTGCGTGAGGTTTCCGAGCCGGTCCGGCTACGCTCGGGCTGGTTGAACGGAATCAAGAGCTGGCAGGTCGCCTACGAGTGAGCGCCGCGGCCGCCGGGGCAGCGCCCTCGGCGACCCCGGTCTCCGGCGGCCCAGGACACAGTGTGCGCACCGGCCTCGACGTACCCGTGACGTCGGGGCCGGTGCGCATACGACGAAGGACGACGCATGACAGCCGCACGACGGGGCCGGATGCCCGCGGTCAGCGACGCCGATATCCGGCGCGTGGCCCGCACGCTCCTGGTGGAGCAGGGCCCCGAGGCGGTGACCCTGCGCGCCATCGCGCGTGAGCTGGGTATCACCGCACCCGCGTTGTATCGGTACTACGCCTCGCGCGACGATCTGGTGGGTGCGCTGCGCAGCGATATCTGCGCCGACCTGGCCCAGGAGCTCGCCGAGCAGGTGGCCGAGTTGCCCGAGGACGGCATGGTCCAGCTGTTCGCCATCTGCAAGGGTTTCCGGCAGTGGGCCCTGGCCCACGCCCACGAGTTCACGCTCGTCTTCGCCTCGCCCGCCGGTGGTTCCGCCAGCGCCATGCGGCAATTCGACGAACCGTTCGGCCGCATCTTCCTCGAGGCCGCGGGACGGCTGCTGACCACCTACGACATCGTCACCCCGCCGACCGACGTGATCCCGCACGCGCTGCGCGAAGACCTCGTCGGATTCCAGACCGAACTGCTCGCCGTGCTCGCCGAATCGGGGCAGAAATTCCCCGCCGAGAAGCTGGACCTGGGCGTCACCTATCTGATGATCCAGTTCTGGGCGCGGCTGTACGGGCACGTCACGCTCGAGGTGTTCGGCAACTACCCGATGCCGGTGGGAAATCCGGACGCCCTGTTCGATGCGACGCTGGCCGATCTGGCCCGCTCCATCGGATTCGCGGCCTGAGGACACCCCGGGCCGCGAACCCGGCGGTCTCAGGTGAAGTCGTCGGGGCGCACCCCGGTGACCCGCCGCAGGATCCGCGGCCGGCGCAGCCACCGGGCGAACCACTCACCGAGCGTGATACCGCCGCCGAGGGCACAGCCGACCACCAGCGCGGCGAACATCTGGTTCAGCCCGACCAGCAGATCGTCGTTGATCAGCGCGAACAGGCCCCGGTAGACCTTGAGACCGGGAAGCAGTGGAGTGATGCCAGCGATGGCGACGACCAGCGGGGGTGTCACCGCACGGCGGGCGAGCAGACCACCGGCGAGACCGATCGCGGTCGCCGAGACCGCGGCGGCGATCACCGGACCGAAACCGGCGTGCTGCACGAACAGGTAGCACACGGTGATCCCCGCACCGCTGAGTGCGGCGACGGCGAGGGCCCGGCGCTCGGCATAACAGGCCAGGGCGAATGCCGCCGCCGCCACCGCACCGGCGGTGATCTTCAACGGCAGATTGGTGATGTCGTAGGACGGCGACATGTCGATCGGCGGTACCTGGGCGCCGAAGGCTTGGGCTCCGCGCAGCGCCAAACCGACGCCGCCGATGATCGCGCCGGTCATGACCAGTACTTCCAACATACGGGCCGCGGCGGTGATCGGTGCGCCGGTGATCGCGTCCTCGACCGCGCCGACCAGCTGTAAACCACTGAGCAGCACGGTGATTCCGGCCGCGACGATCAGGCTGGGATTGGTTTCCAACCCCTCGCCGAAGGTTTGCAGCAGGATCGCCGGCAGGGTGGCGATGATGCCGCCCATCATGTTCTGGAAGAAGAAGGGCAGGCCGCGCTTGTTCAGTTCGCGGTTGCAGCGGTCGATCAGCAACGTCGTGGCGAAACTCACGACCGCGACCAGCACGCCACCACCCAGCAACAGCGCGATGGACGCCGCCAGCAGCGACCAGCCGAAAGTGGCGACCCACCGGTTGTAGGGGTGCGGCGCGGTGGTGATCGCGTCGAGCGCGGCGTGCGCCTCCTGGGGCGGCACCACCTCGCGGCGAATCCGCCGGGTGAGACGGTCGACGGCGGTCAGGCGAGTGAAGTCCAGCGAGCGGTACTGCACCACCCGCATGGTGCTGGCGGGTGGCAGGGACGGACCCCGGTCCGCGGAGATGCGAATCGAGTTGTAGGTCACGTCGATATCGCATTGCGCCAAACCGTATGTCGCGGCGATGAATTCGACCTGTGTGCTGGTGTCGGTCACGGCGGTGCCCGAGGCGAGCACCACCTCGCCGACCCGTTCGGCCAGGTCGAGTACCTCGGTTACCGCGGCGTCGTCGGTGAGATCGATCGGCTTCAGCGGGGCCGGTGCCTCGACCACCGAGTCCACCGTGGCGCGCCGCTGCGCGACCAGCCGATCGGTTACCGCTCCCATCGCCCGATGCCACAACGAACTGGGCTGGGTCTCCGGCCCCGTGCGGACGAGTTCGGGCTCCAACTCATCTGTCACACGACACACGGTAGTCGGCGTCGATGAGCGGTCGCGGATCAGCTCCCTCTGCTCGGCGGGGGTGGCGGGCTGGGCAATCTGCTGGTTATCACCGGTGTGTCCGCACTCCCGCTACAGTCGATAACCATGGGCACCGATACGGCTACGGGTACCGAAGCAGCAGATTCCGTGAGATCGAACTCCGCGCAGCCGGAGGCCGGGACATCGAACACCGGACCATCGAACACCGGACCATCGAAGACCGGGAAGTCGACCGCCGACCATTTGCGGGCCGCGCTCGACGGCCCGTGGCGTGAGGTCAGGGAGCAGGCGCGCCGGCAGCTGGCCGACGACCGGTTGTTCGGCGATCCCTATCTCGACTACCGCCAGGCCCGTGCGCGGGTGCTGGAACAGATGCGCCTGATCGCCGAATTCGGTTATGCGGAAAAGGGATTCAGCCTGGAACACGGCGGAACCGGCGATCCCGGCGGTGCTGTCACCGGCCTGGAAATGCTCGCCTACACCGATCTGTCACTGTGGGTGAAGGCCGGTGTGCAGTGGGGTCTGTTCGGCGGCGCGGTGGAAAATCTCGGCACCGACCGCCACACCGACGTCGTCAAACGACTGCTGTCGCTGGATCTGCTCGGCTGTTTCGCGATGACCGAATCCGGGCACGGCAGCGATGTGGCGAATCTGGAGACCACCGCCACTTACGACCCCGCGACCGGCGAATTCGTGGTGCACAGTCCTACGGCCTCCGCCCGTAAGGACTACATCGGCGGCGCCGCCGAACACGCCCGGATGGCGGCGGTCTTCGCTCAGCTGATCACCGGGGGTGAAAGCAAGGGCGTGCACTGCTTCCTGGTGCCCATCCGCGACGAGGAGGGCAACGACCTGCCCGGCGTGACCACCTCGGATTGCGGTCTCAAGGGCGGTCTGCCCGGCGTCGACAACGGCCGCATCGAATTCGACCACGTCCGGATCCCGCGGGAGAACCTGCTCAACCGCTACGCCGACGTCGAGCCCGACGGGACCTACCGCTCCGATATCGAGAACCCGAGCCGCCGGTTCTTCACCACCCTGGGCACGCTGGTGCGCGGGCGGGTCAGTGTCGGTGGTGCGGCCGCCGCCGGCGCACGGGTGGCGTTGAGTATCGCGCTGCGCTACGCCGACAAGCGCCGCCAGTTCTCCGATCCGGACGACGGCAGCGAAACCCTGCTGCTGGACTATCGCAGCCATCAGCGCCGGCTGTTTCCGCATGTGGCGCGCGCGTTCGCGCTGTCGTTCGCCCAGAACGATCTGGTGCGGCGCATGCACCTGGTACAGACCGGGCAGAATCTGGATCCGGAAGCGCAGCGCGCGCTGGAGAAGCGGGCCGCCGGCCTGAAGGTCGCGCAGACCCGCCACGCCACCCGATCCATCCAGGAATGCCGCGAATGCTGCGGCGGCGCAGGCTATCTCACCGAGAACCGGCTGGTCACCCTGAAGGCCGACACCGACGTGTTCACCACCTTCGAAGGTGACAACGTGGTCTTGACCCAGCTGGTGGCCAAGGAACTGCTCACCGCCTACTCCGACGAGGTGCGTGATCTCGATGCCCTCGGCTGGGTGAAGTTCGCGGCCACCATGGCCCGCGACGTGGTGCGCGAGACCTCGGGTGTGCGCCAGCTCATCCAGCGTCTGCGCGACCGCTCCGACGACGGCGTCGACGAGGGCGATCTGGCCCGGCGCTCGGTGCAGCTGCAGCTGTTCGCCGACCGCGAGGACTATCTGACCCGTACCGCCGCGCACCGGCTGCGCGCGCGGGCCGAGGAGACCGGCCCGTTCGAGGCGTTCAACAACGCGCAGGACCACATCCTCGCCGCCGGCGAGGCGCATATCGACCGGCTGGTGCTGGAGGCGTTCATCGAGGGCATCGCCGATATCGAGGATCCGGAGGCGCGAGCGCTGGCCGACACGGTCTGCGATCTGTTCGTGTACTCCACCATCGAACAGAATCAGGCCTGGTACATCATGCACCGCTTCATGTCGGTGGATCGGGCCAAGTCGGTGCGCCGCGGTGTCAATGAACTCGTGGACCGGTTGCGCCCGGAGTCGGCCACACTGGTCGAGGCGCTCGGCGTGCCCGAGGCCATGCTGCGCGCGGCGATGCTCGACGATGCGAGCGTGCACCAGGGCGGGTGAACCCGTGCTCGATATCGGCGGCCGGTGAGGGTGGGGCAGTAGCCGGACGCGGCTATGGTCGACAGGTGTCCGCTCCACCGCCGGTCGCTCGATATCGAGCGCGTCTCGTCGCCGCCGCCGTCACCCTGATCGGCCTGCTGATCACCGTGACGGTCCCCCTCAGCTTTCCCGCCGGCCGGGGTCCGACCACGTTCGACAGCGCGATCGGTGATGAGGTGCACGAGGGCTTGGACGCGCATCCGGGTGTCTACGACGCGCTGGTGGTGCCGAGCAACGCCTATATCGTGTTGCCGCTGTTGCTGATCGGCGTGCTCTACTGCGTCCGGCGGCGCGACTGGTGGGGTGCCGGATTTCTGGTGGTCGCCCCCGAGCTGGTGGTCGCGATCAACACCTGGGTGCTGAAACCGCTGTGGGACAGGCATTTACAGCACTACCTCGCCTATCCGAGCGGGCACACCGTCCAATTCGTCGCCATCGCGACGGGTGTGCTGCTCGTCGCCGCCACCGTGCGCTGGCGCATCGTCATCGGCGTGCTCGCCGCGCTCGCGCTGGCGGCCGTGGCGGTGGGCATGGTCGGGCGCGGCTATCACTATCCGACCGATGTCGTGGGCGGCACCGCCTTCGCCATCGCGGCGGTGACCGCGTGCTGGACGGTGACGACGACACTGCGCCTGCGGTACGAGAGCCGGCGGTTTCGGGCAGAGGTTGCCGACCAGACCGGAACCGGTCCACAGGCGGAATCGGCTAGCGGGGACACCGATCGCACGGCGGGCACGCCCGCGGCCTGAGCAGGCGGGCGCAGCCGTTCGGCTCAGCCGGGCCCGAAGTTCAGGACCAGCGAGATCACGAACCACACCACCCAGGCAGCCCCGACGAGCATGCCGATCGCGAGCAGGATGCGCAGCACCGCCCGGCCGGGGTCGATCCGGTCGGCCTCCTTGGGATACAGGTTCCACGGGCTGTACCAGGGCATCGTGATCGCGGCCGGGAGCCCGTAGGGCTGCTCGGCATGGGCCTGTTCCTCCATGAACGCTTCCGCCTGCGCCTGCTGCGGTCCGCCGTACCACAGGGTGGTGTCCACCGGTCCGCCGAAACCCTCGGCGACGAGATCCTGCGGGGCGGGCAGATACGGCAGGATGCCCAATCCGCGGAAGGTCAGTGCGACCTCGTTCACCGTCCACTGCGCCCGGCCCTGCGAGGTGAGCGCTCTCAGGCAGTCGGCCAGCCGCCTGGGGTCGTCGCCGAGCACCACTTGGAGGCTGGGATCGTTCCACAGTTGGCGGATCGTCGGGTTCGCGCCGTGCGGCGGCACCACGACGACCACACCCTGCACCACGCGCTGGCCCAGTCCACGTTCGGCCAGCCAATTCTGCAGCGCGTGGGTGTGCTCGCGGGAGCGGTCCAGCGGCGTGCCGCGGTCGCCGCCCTCGAAACTCACCACGTGCCCGCCGACCCGCCACGGCCCGTTCAACGGGACCTCGAGGTCGCCGCTCACCCGCTCGACCAAGGCCTCTGCCTCGATCACCACGCAGGTGGTCGGCGTCCAGATCACCGCATCGAACTGATGCAACCGGTCGGCGTAGAACAGACTGCAGTTGACCGTTGCCACACCCTGCGGGTCGCCCGGACCCTTCCAGGTGCGCAGCCAGTCGATGAGGTTGCGCTCGGCCAGGGTTCCGGCCGCGTTCTGCACTCGCACGAGCATTGGCGACCGCCCTTCCGTCGACACTCGATATCGGAAAGCATAAGGGGCACTACGGGTCCGGGGGAGACTTCGACGCGCCGGTGTCGGCGGTCAGCGTTCGGCGGGCGCGGGATCGATCGGCGCGATGGGCAGTCGCAGCGCGCCGGGCGCGCTGTCCGGCACGGTGGCGTAGTACGGGGCGACCGGGTCGATACGGCGGTAGGCCGCGCCGAGTTCCGGCCGCGGATCGGCCTCACCCTTGTTGGGCCAGAACGCCATCGCGCGTTCGGCCTGCGCGGTGATCGTCAGCGACGGGTTCACCCCGAGGTTCGCGGTGACCGCGGATCCGTCGGCGATATGCAGTCCGGGGTGGCCGAAGACGCGCTGGTACGGGTCCACCACACCGCTTTCGGGACCTTCGCCGATCACGCAGCCGCCGATGTAGTGCGCGGTGGCGGGGATGTCGAACACATCCATGACGAGGCCGTGTACGTCGCCGTCGACCTTCTCGCCGAATCGACGGCCCACCTCGTGCGCGAGCGGAATCCAGGTCGGATTCGGTTGTCCGGTGCCCTGCCTGGTCTTCAGCTGCCCCCAGCGGCGGAACGAGGTCAGCGAATTGTCCAGTGACTGCATCACCAGCAGGATCACCGACTTCTCCGAGGCATGGCGGGCGTTGAGGCTGCGCGCGAACACCAGCGGGTGCAGCGCGATGGCCAGCAGGAAGCGCAGGAATCGGAACGCGCCGCCGTCGACGATCGGCACCGACATCGGGAACAGCGCGTTCTGTCCCTTGCCGTAGTGGCAGACCTCGATGTGGGTGTCGGGCTCGGGGTGGATCGAGGAGGTGATGGCGATGCCCTCGGCGAAGTCGCGCCGCTGCCGGCTGACCACATTGAGGATGGCCTCGGAATTACTGCGGGTGAGCTCACCCAGCCGGGGCGAGAGATTCGGCAGCACCTTGTCGTCGCGCATCTTGTGCAACAGCTTCTGGGTGCCCAGCGCCGCGGCGGCGAAGACGACCTGTTCGGCGGTGAAGGTCTTGCGGCCCTTGCGAATCCAGCGGTCCGCACGTTGCGTCTCGATCGCGTAGCCGCCGCCCACCATCGGCCGGACGCTGGTCACGGTGGTCAGCTCGAAGACCTTGGCGCCGGCCTGTTCGGCGAGGTACAGGTAGTTGGTGGGGGTGGTGTTCTTGGCATTGTGCGGGCAGCCGGTGAAGCAGCGCGCGCAGTGGATGCAGCCGCTGCGGCGCGGGCCGGCGCCGCCGAAGTACGGGTCGTCGACCTCGACACCGGGCTGTTCCTCGTTGAAGAAGACGCCGACATTGGTGGGGTGATAGGTATCACCCACGCCGAGATCGTCTGCGATGGAACGGATCACCTCGTCGGCGGGCGTCACGCGCGGATTGGGCGCCACGCCCAGCATCCGCTTGGCCTGGTCGTAATAGGGTGCCAGTTCGCTGCGCCAGTCGGCGATATGAGCCCACTGCTTGTCGGTGTAGAAGTTCGGCAGCGGTTCGTAGAGGGTGTTGCCGTAGATCAGCGAGCCGCCGCCGACGCCCGCGGCGGAGAACACCGCGCACTTGCCGAGCAGGCTGATCCGCTGCGGGCCGGTCAGGCCCAGGCGCGGCGCCCAGATCGACTTGCGCACATTCCAATTCGACTTCGGAATGGACTCGGCGGGCCAGCGCCGGCCGGATTCCAGCACGGCCACCCGATAGCCCTTCTCGGTGAGGCGCAGCGCACTGACGCTGCCACCGAAACCGGAGCCGATCACTACCACGTCGTAGTCGAAGTCGGGCATGTCTTCCTCTCGTCACCGCATTCACAATGAAACGATTTACGACTCATTGTGTCAGTCGCTAGTGTGCCACCCGGCCGGATGCGACTGATAAACCTATCGTGCCGCCGCACCCGTCGCGGCGTGCCCGAATGGCGCGGCGCGATCGGTTCGGGTAAGCAACAGGCGTGAGCAACCGACCGGCCGGCGGGTCCGGCCCCGACCATCAGGCCTCCGAGCGTTCGGGGCCCGCGCGCGAACCCGCACCCGTCGCGGCCGGCACGGAGACCGATCGCATTCTCACCGTGCCGAACGTGCTGAGTGTGCTGCGGCTGATCGGTGTGCCGGTCTTCCTGTGGCTGTTGCTGGTCCTGCATGCCGACGGCTGGGCGTTCGCGCTCCTGGTCGCCAGCGGCGTCACCGACTACCTCGACGGCAAACTGGCCCGGCTGCTCGACCAGTACTCGCGGCTGGGCGCCCTGCTGGACCCGTTGGTGGACCGGTTGTACCTCATCGCGACCGTGCTCGGTCTGCTGGTGCGCGGGATCCTGCCGTGGCCGTTCGTGGTCGTGCTGATCGGACGCGACCTGATCCTGAGCGCGACGCTGCCGATCTATCGCCGCCGCAACCTCGATCCGCCGGAGGTCATCTACCTCGGCAAGGCCGCCACTTTCGCGCTGATGTCGGCGCTGCCGTGGTTGCTGGCGGGCCAGATGGATTGGGCGGCCGCCGGTTTCGGCCGGGCGTTCGGCTGGGCGCTGCTGTGGTGGGGAACCGCGGTCTACGTGTGGACGGGTCTGCTGTATCTGCGCAAGGCCTTCGCGGTCGCACGAACCATACCTGTTGCGCCGCGAGCAACTTCGTAGCGGGTGTGGCGATCCGCCGTGTCGGTCCGGGTCGATAGAGTTGTGCCGAACGCCGGTTGGCCGACGCCCGTGAAAGGACGCCCCGTGAGAGGAATCAGCCTGTGACCAACCTTCCCGAGGACCTTCGCTACACCGAGGAACACGAATGGGTGCAGCGCATCGCGCCCAATCGTGTCCGGGTCGGTATCACCGACTACGCCCAGTCGCAGCTCGGTGATGTGGTGTTCGTGCAGCTGCCGGCGGTCGACACCGTGGTGTCTGCCGGCGAGGCGATCGCCGAGGTCGAATCGACCAAGAGCGTCTCGGAGATCTACGCCCCGCTGAACGCGAAAGTCGTTGCGGCGAACGAGAATCTCGACTCCGAGCCGGAGTCGTTGAATACCGACCCCTACGGTGACGGCTGGATGTTCGAGCTGCAGATCGATGACGCCGAGGCACTCGAAACCGCCCTCGGTGCATTGCTCGATGCCGCAGGTTACCAAGGAGTTATCGAGGGCTGAGTCAGCCTTCCCAGTTCTACCTGCACGGGTGCGGCCCAGCAGGGTACGGTCAATGCCAACAGATGTGCCGGCGGCCGGTGCCGGGAACTCTGCCGGAACTTGCCGGTGACACCTGACAGCGCGACAGCCGGTCGCGATGGGTGGCGACGGTCGAGGGCAGTGCGCTCGGAATTGGCGCCGGATACCGGTACGGAAAATCGGTTCGAGGAGGAGAGCAAGGGTGAGCGAGAACAAAGACCCGGGATACGGGGAGAGCGCGGCCGAAACGACTTCGGTGTTCCGCGCTGACTTCCTCAACGAGGTCGACGCGTCGCGCTCCGGTGAGCAGACCGGCGAACAGCCGGTGCAAGGGGTCGAGGGGCTGCCCGCGGGTGCCGCCCTGCTGGTGGTCAAGCGCGGTCCCAACGCGGGGTCGCGGTTCCTGTTGGATCAGCCCACCACGTCGGCGGGCCGTCACCCCGACAGCGACATCTTTCTCGACGATGTCACCGTGTCCCGTCGGCACGCGGAGTTCCGGCAGGACGAGGACACCTTCCAGGTCGTCGACGTGGGCAGCCTGAACGGCACCTACGTCAACCGCGAGCCGGTGGATTCCTCGGAGCTGCAGAATGGTGACGAGGTGCAGATCGGCAAGTTCCGGCTGGTCTTCCTGACCGGACCGCGGCCGCAGGTCAACGAGCCGAGCGCATAACGGCCGAGGCGGATTCCAACTGATGACTGGCGCAGCGCAATGGACACGCGGAGGAATGTCGATCGGCTCCGTGCTGGACCTGCTGCGTCCGGATTTTCCGGACATCACCATTTCCAAGATCCGCTTCCTCGAATCCGAGGGGCTGATCCGCCCGGAGCGCACGCCTTCGGGATACCGCAGATTCTCGGTCGCCGATGTCGAGCGGCTGAAATTCGTGCTGACCGCGCAGCGGGATCAGTATCTGCCGCTGAAGGTGATCAAGGAGCAACTCGAAGCGATCGACCGCGGCGCGGCGACCCTGGGTGTGCGTGAAGCGCGGGCCCGGGCCGACGGCGCCGGTGTGGACGGCTCGGGGCGTGCGCCCGAGACCACCCGCACGGTGGGCACCCCCGCGGCGCCCCGGCGGCTGGGCGTGGTGCCCGGTGAGGTGTCGCCGGACGAATTGCGTCTCGATCACGAAATCCGGGTCACGCGTGCCGATCTGCTGGAGCAGGCGGGGATAGATGAGAAATTTCTCACCGAACTGATTCGCGCCGGGCTCATCACGCCCGGCGCTGCCGGATTCTTCGACGCCGAGGCCGTCACCTTGGCTCGCACCGCCCAGGCGATGAGCGAATTCGGTTTGGAGGCACGGCATCTGCGGGCGTTCAAGCTGGCAGCGGACCGGGAGGCGGCGATGATCGCGCAGATCGCCGCGCCGATAGCCAAGAGTCGCGACGCCGACGCCCGGGCCCGCGCGGAGGAGACGGTACGCGAGTTGGCGGCGCTGTCGCTGACGCTGCATACCAGCTTGGTGAAGACGTCGGTGCGGGCTTCCCTCGGCGGCTGAATTCTTCGCCTAGACTCGGTGATACGGCCTGCCCAGCTGGGCTCGTGCGGGCGGCCGGCGAGTATGGGAGGCCAGTGCGATGAGTGAAATGCGTGTGATCGGCATCCGGGTCGAGCAGCCCCAGAACCAGCCCGTGTTGCTGCTGCGTGAAGAGTCGGGCGACCGTTATCTGCCCATTTGGATCGGTCAGGCCGAGGCGACCGCCATCGTGCTAGAGCAGGAGGGGGTGACCCCGATCCGGCCCCTGACCCACGACCTGATCAAGATCTTGATCCACGACCTCGGCCACACCTTGAAAGAGGTGCGAATCGTGGATTTGCAGGAGGGAACCTTCTACGCCGACCTCGTCTTCGACAACGACGTGCGGATCTCCGCACGTCCGTCGGATTCGATAGCTATCGCCTTGCGGGTCGGTTGCCCGATCTACGCGGAGGAGCCGGTCCTCGAGGAAGCCGGGCTGGTGATGCCCGACGAACGCGAGGACGAGGTGGAGAAGTTCAAGGAGTTCCTCGAGTCGGTGTCACCGGACGATTTCAAGGCCACCGACAGCTGAGCTGTTTCGAGGCCACCGACAGCTGAGTTGTTCGGAAGCGTCCGGCTGGATCATCGGCCGCCTTGTGGGGGGGTGAGATGATCTTGGACTGTGCTCTATACCTCACGTAGAGGGTGAGAAACACGCCGCACGCGGAGTTTGGCTCCATGCCCGTGCTGCCGAGACAATCGACAGAGTAGCCTCGACAGTTAGGCCGTTGTTCTTCTTCGGCGATGCAGTGAGGGAGTAGCAGTGGGAGACCGACCGCAGCAACCAGCACCCGACCCGCGGCCCACCGCGGTCGTGCAGCCAGGGCTGTTCCCTGACGACACGGTGCCCGACGAGCTGGTCGGTTACCGCGTTCCCAGCGCATGCCAGGTGGCCGGTATCACCTACCGGCAGCTCGACTACTGGGCCCGCACCGGGCTCGTCGTCCCCTCGATCCGCAGCGCCACCGGTTCCGGCAGCCAGCGTCTGTACTCCTTCAAGGACATCCTGGTCCTCAAGATCGTGAAGCGGCTGCTCGACGCCGGCATCTCCCTGCAGAACATCCGTATCGCCGTCGATCATCTGCGCAGCCGGGGGGTCGAGGATCTGGCCGGGATCACGCTGTTCTCCGACGGCACCACCGTCTACGAATGTTCCTCCCCGGAAGAGGTCGTCGATTTACTGCAGGGCGGGCAGGGTGTGTTCGGTATCGCCGTCAGCGGAGCCATGCGCGAGCTGACCGGCGCGATCGCCAACTTCCCGGCCGAACGCGCCGAAACGCATGAGGCGAGTGACCGGCCCGAGGACGAACTGGCCTACCGCCGCAAGGCCCGCGAGAACCGCAAGACCGGATAAGCGTCTCGCGCCGAATGTGACGGAGCCGACTGCGCGCTGAGCTGGGTCGGAAACATGGCGTTCACCGCGCACCGCTTAGACTGAGGGTGCGTCGCCGCCGTGCGGGAGAGTTCCGGGTTCGTCCCGGACGCCGAAGGAGCAGCACCTCCCCGTCAATCTCTCAGGCATCAGGGACCGTACGGAGTTCGACGCCTCTGGAAAGCGGCGGCCGCACACAATGCGGGCCGCCCGCCCATGGGGAAAGGGATCGCGCGCGACCCCGAATCTCTCAGGCGCCACGACAGAGGGGGAGGGCCGACAGTCGTCGACGGTGGCACCCGGGGTGCCGGTCGACCCGCCCGAGCCTTGGAGCTGCCGTGACCCGTAGTTTCGCCGACCGCCACATCGGACCCGACACCACCGAACTCGATCGGATCCTCGATACCGTCGGCGTCGGGTCGATGGACGAACTCGCCGCCCGCGCCGTTCCCGCGAGCATTCTGGACGCCGCCGGCGAGACCGGGCTGGACGTGCTGCCGCCCGCGGTCTCCGAACACGACGCGCTGACCGAGCTTGCGGCGCTGGCACATTCGAACACCGTCGCCACGTCGATGATCGGCCTCGGTTACTACGACACCCTGACCCCGCCGGTGCTGGTCCGCAATCTGCTGGAAAACCCTGCCTGGTACACCGCCTACACGCCGTATCAGCCCGAGATCAGCCAGGGCCGGCTCGAGGCGCTGCTGAACTTCCAGACCATGGTCTCCGATCTGACCGGGATGGAGGTGGCCAACGCCTCCATGCTGGACGAGGCGACCGCCGCCGCCGAGGCGATGACGCTGCTGCAGCGCGCCAACCGCAAGAGCACCTCGCAGCGACTGCTCGTCGATGCGGACCTCTTCCCGCAGACCCGCACCGTGCTGACCACCCGGGCCGAACCGCTCGGCATCACCCTGGTCGAGGCGGATCTGAGTTCCGGCGAGCTGCCGGAGGGCGACTTCTTCGGGGTCGTCCTGCAGACGCCGGGCGCGTCCGGTCGCATCGCGGATCCGGCCGCGGTGATCGCCGCGGCGCACGATCGGGGTGCGCTGGTCGCGGTCGGCGCCGACCTGCTGGCGCTGACGCTGATCACCCCGCCCGGGGAACAGGGCGCCGATGTCTGCTTCGGCACCACGCAGCGATTCGGTGTCCCGCTCGGCTTCGGCGGTCCGCACGCTGGATATCTCGCGGTGCGCACAGCGCATGCGCGGCAACTGCCCGGCCGCCTGGTCGGCGTCTCGGTGGACGCCGACGGCGACCGCGCCTACCGGCTCGCACTGCAGACCCGCGAACAGCACATCCGCCGTGAGAAGGCGACCTCGAACATCTGCACCGCGCAGGTGCTGCTGGCGATCGTGGCCGCGATGTACGCCTCCTATCACGGCGCCGACGGGCTGCGCGCGATCGCGCGGCGGGTGCACGGCCATGCCGAGCGGCTCGCCACCGGGCTCGGCGACGCGGTCGTGCACGAACGCTTCTTCGACACCGTGCTGGTCTCGGTGCCCGGCGGAGCCGAGGCCGTGGTCGCCAAGGCGAAGGGACGCGGGATCAATCTGCGCCTGGTCGACGCCGATCACGTCTCGGTGGCCTGCGACGAGGCGACGACCGAGGCGCAGGTCGCGATCGTGCTGGAGTGCTTCGGCGCCGACGGTGTGCCGGAGACGGCCGTGCTGCCCTCGATCGAGACCCGGACCTCGGCCTATCTGACCCATCCGGCGTTCACCCGTTATCACACCGAAACCGCGATGTTGCGGTATCTGCGGCAGCTGTCGGACAAGGATATCGCCTTGGACCGCAGCATGATTCCGCTCGGTTCGTGCACCATGAAGCTCAACGCCACCGCCGAGATGGAACCCATCACCTGGCCCGGTTTCGCGCGGCTGCATCCGTACGCGCCGGTGGAGGACACGCCCGGGATGCTGCGCGTGATCGAGGATCTGGAGCATTGGCTGGCCGCGGTGACCGGTTACGACCGGGTGAGTCTGCAGCCCAATGCCGGCAGTCAGGGTGAGTACGCGGGATTGCTCGCGATCCGCCGTTATCACCTCGACCGTGGCGACACCCACCGCGACACCTGCTTGATTCCCTCCAGCGCGCACGGCACCAACGCCGCCTCGGCGGCCATGGCCGGACTGCGGGTGGAGGTCGTGAAATGCCGGGACAACGGCGACGTCGATCTGGACGATCTGCGAGCCAAGATCGCCGATCACGCCGATCGGCTGGCCTGCATCATGATCACCTATCCGTCCACCCACGGCGTGTACGAGCACGAGGTGGCCGAGTTGTGCGCGCTCGTGCACGATGCGGGCGGGCAGGTGTACGTCGACGGCGCGAATCTGAACGCCCTTGTGGGACTTGCCCGTCCGGGACGGTTCGGCGGTGACGTGTCGCATCTGAACCTGCACAAGACCTTCTGCATTCCGCACGGCGGCGGCGGTCCCGGTGTCGGTCCGGTCGCGGTGCGCGAACATCTGGCGCCGTATCTGCCGGGCGATCCGCTGCAGCTGGATTCGCACGCGGTGTCGGCGGCGCGGTACGGGTCGGCCTCGATCCTGCCGATCACCTGGGCCTATATCCGGATGATGGGCGCCGACGGCCTGCGCCGGGCCACCCTGACCGCGATCGCCTCGGCCAATTACCTTGCGCGACGGCTGGATCCGCATTTCCCGGTGCTCTACACCGGCGAGAACGGCATGGTCGCCCACGAGTGCATCCTGGATCTGCGCGAGATCACCAAGCGCACCGGCGTGACCGTCGACGATGTGGCGAAACGCCTGGCCGACTACGGATTCCACGCCCCGACCATGAGCTTCCCGGTCGCCGGCACGCTGATGGTCGAGCCCACCGAGAGCGAAAACCTCGACGAGCTGGACGCTTTCGCCGACGCGATGATCGCGATCAAGGGCGAGATCGACGAGGTTGCCGCCGGAACCTGGCCGGTCGAGCAGAGCCCGTTGCGCGGCGCCCCGCATACCGCGGCCGCCCTCGTCGGCGACTGGAACTATCCGTACAGCCGGGAAACCGCCGTCTACCCGTTGGGTGTGCACTCCGGGCGGGCCAAGGTGTGGCCGGCGGTCCGGCGCATCGACGGAGCGTTCGGTGATCGCAACCTGGTGTGCTCGTGCCCGCCGCTCGAGGCGTACACCGACTGAGTACCTGCCGAGCGCGGGGCGGTCACTCGCCGGCGGCGACCGCCTGCGCGTATGCCTCGGCAAGGCGTTGGGTGGCGGTCGGCCGGCCGGTGTCCGGGCGTGCGATGCCGAGATGGCGTTCGCGCAGTTCGTCCATGAATTCCGCCCACAGCTGCGGGCCGCCCGCCTCGAGCAGTTCCGCGCGGACCCGCAGTTCGTGGGTTGTCGGACGGTGTCGCAGCCCCCAGGAGGCGAGGGCGACCAGTACCGGAACGAGCTGGATGGCGGGTTCGGTGAGGCTGTAGGTGGCTCGCTGGCCGCGGCGGACCTCGTCGCGGGTCAGCAGTCCGGCGTCGACGAGGGTTTTGAGCCGGTCGGCGAGGATGTTGGAGGCGATGCCCTCTTCCGACTGTGATTGCAGCTGCCGGAAATGGCGGCGGTCGCCGAACATGATGTCGCGCACGACCAGCATCGTCCACCGATCGCCGACCACCTCGATGGCGGCGTTGATCGGGCAGCCCGACCGCTGTTGCGCCGGCAGCTGTTCTCCCGGCCGCTGTTCCTCGGACACCGCACCTCCTCGTCAACTGCTTGCATCCTACTAGCACTAGCGGCTGCTGCCGCCGGGCGCTAGTGAATGGCAAGCACTCGACGCGCTGGAGCGCTACGGCGTGGTCAGCGCACGGTTGACGGCGGTGCCGAAGGTCATGTCGTCGGAGGTGGTGACCTTGGTGTAGGTGCCGCCGGTCTTCTGGGCCAGATTCTGCAGGGTCTGCGCGCCCTGACCGCCGATGACGATCACGTCCACCCGCACCGGATGCGCGGGGTCGGTGGCGCCGGTGAGATCGGAGATCAGCTGATCCCCGGTCACCGAGGAATTGTCGTTGGGGCCGCCGGTGATGAGCAGAACCGAATTCGTCTTACCCGAGGAGTAGTTCTTCACCGCACTGCGATAGGCGGCCTCGAGCGAGGGATAGGTGCGGTCGGTACTGGAACCGGCGAGCGTGACATTGCCCAGGGCCGTGGACAATTCGCTGCGATGCTGCGGGGTGAGAGCCTGGGTGGGCGCGACCATGCGATAGGGGTTGCCGTCGGTCAATTGGTTGGCGTAGATCCAGGCGCCGGCCCCGAAATCCGGCGGCATCGTGTCGAGGGTCGACTGCACCGCGGCGAGCGCGTTGTTCAGTCGCGACATCGAACCGTCGTTGGCGGCCATCGATGCCGAGGTGTCGATGAGAATCGTGGCCTGCACGCCCAGCACCGGATGGGCGAGGACCGACTGCACGCGATCGAGCACCGATTTCGCCGGCACCGCGACGGGTGTGGCGGCCGCGGCGCCGAAACCGTTGTCGGTGAACAGCTTCTGTTGATCGGGAGCACGCAGGAAGTCGGCGAACACGCCGGCGACGAGGTTCTGGGTCTTGTCCACCCAGCTTCCGGTGAGCATCGCCGCGGGGTGATCGGCGACTGGCGCGGCGCCGGTCGGATGGAACAGAGCGACGTTCGGCCGCGTTTTGGCTTGCTGCTCGGTAACTGCTACGGCGTGGACGGGGGAGTTGGGGCCTTGTGCGGAATCGGCGACCGCGGCCAGCGCGGAGGCGGTGTCGCCGGATTCCGGTGCGTCGGCGGCCAATCCGGAGATGGCGGCGACGACCTGACCGGACGCGGCGGCCTCATCGGTCAGCGGATCGGAGCCGGAGACGGCCGACCCGACCGCCACCGCGGCGGCCAGCGAATCGTCACCAGGAGGCATCGCCATCCGCAGCGGACCCCAGCTGCCGAGGCCGATATCACCGAGCGACCCGCGCTGCAGGCGGGCCAGATCCGACCAGCTGAGGTTGGCCTTCTCCATCGCCTGGGCCAGTGGGCCGGGGGCGGCCACCGCGATCGGGCTGACGGCGATCGACGCCGGCGTGCCCTGGACCAGTCCCGGCACCCGCATCTGCTCGACCGCGCGCGACGAACTCGGAATCCAGAGAGCGGGTTGCGGGCCCAGTTTGGCGTCCCAGTTCGGGGCGGTGAGCCCGGTCACCATCGCGGCGCTGGTGCGTTCGGTGACGGAGACCTTCGCGCAGTGGTCGCGCACCTGGGGGTGCGTGGCGTTGTAGCGGTCGGCGGCGGCGCGCACCGGAGCGGCGATATCGGGATCGACGGTGACGGCGAGAGTGACCGGACCCTCGATGCACTGACCGGCGGCGCTGCGGTTCTCCGATGCCGAGCGATTGCTGAGCCAGAACCAACCGGCGACCGCCGCGATCAGCAGCAGGACCGCTACCACGGTGATAACCAAACCTTTGCTGACGCCCCGTGATCCGTCCGCGCTGCGATGTGTGCCCACGATTTTCCAGTGTATGGTCACGCGAAAACCGGCGCTCGACCAGGATCGGTCGGGCGCCGGCTCGCGGATCGGGTGAGTGGCGTGGACCACTCACACGGTGTCGGTGTCAGTCGCGGATCAGCTTGCCGCGGTCGAATTCGTGACCGCCCCACACACCGGACTGGCCGGTGGTGGCCGCGAATTCCGCGCACTGCCGGCGAATGGGGCAGCCGGCGCAGATTCCGCGCGCGTAGCCGAAGTCCTGCGACGGGTACGGGAACCACGCATCGTGGTTCGGGTCGCCCTTGCAGGCCGCCTGTTCCCAGCTCTGCGTATCCGAGACCGGGAGCAGATCCACCAGTGTGAGTGCCGGAGTCGTAGTTGTCATATCGGATCCCTCCTTTCTCGGGATATGGGGGTGTTCACTGTGCGCCGGTGGCCGTTCACTGTGCGCCGGTGGCGACGAGGTCCTTCCAGATCCGTCGCTGCCGCCGCTGCATGTCGGTGGGCGCCTTGGGTTCCCAGAGCAACCGCATCCCGGCCTCGTCCGGGGTGCGGTCGGCCTTGCGGGTGTTGCACGGTCCGCACGCCGCGATCAGGTTGTTCCAGGTGTTGGGTCCGCCCCGGCTGCGCGGGCGGATGTGGTCGACGGTGCGCGCCCAGCCGGCGCAGTATCCGCACCGGTGGTCGTCGCGCCGCAGCACGCCCGCGAGGGTGGCCCGGCTCTCGTCGTGTACGAGCACGCTGTGCTCGAGGTAGACGTAGCGCAGCAGCCGAATCGTCTGCGGCAGAGCGATTTCCAGATGCTTGGAACGAATCGGGAAATGAGGTTGCCGCTCGGCCACGGTCTCGGCGGTCCCGCTGGTCACCAGCACTACCGCGCGGTCGGCGCCGATGTCGGTCAGCGCCTCGTAGGAGGCGTTGAGGACCAGCACTTGGGCGTGTATCCAGTTGTCGGGAGTGAGGGGTCTTTCGGCGTGACGAGACAGCATGGGAGTCACCATGTTTCGTGAAAAGGCGGAACGAGAAGGAAGGCGGGAGCCGGTCAGGCGTGCTGGAAGAGGGGGCCGGATTCCCGGTCGGCGTGCCGCAGCATGGGCTGCGACTGCTCGACGCCGGTCGAAAGTCGCTGCCCGGCAGCACTGTTCATCTCGTCGCGCATACTCTTCGGATACATCGGCCACCTCCTCCTTCCCGTTACTCGTCGAGTGGTCCCGCTGTGCCGGCGGGACCGGTTGATCATCGTTGTCATGGTGACACAGCGTTACCGCCGTTGTCGGCTCATTTTTTTGCCACCGCAGGCGATCCGGCGGCGCGTCAACCCCCTGGTGCGGTGATTACAGCACCGGCGGTATGCGAACTATTCCCGATCTCGCGAACGGCCAGTGTGCGCTCGACCACGGCGGCGACCCGAATCAGCTCGCGCGATGCAGCCCGAACCCGGTCTCGTCGTGGCCCAGACCGTCGCGCAGTCGCAGGCTGCGGTCGTAGTCGCCACCGGCCTGGGTGCGGTAGGGAATCGGTTCGATCGTCTCGATCCGGCTCAGCCGTTCGCGCAGGTCGGCGGCGATATCCGCGAAGCGTTCGGAGTCGACCCGGATGGTGCCGTGGACGAGGAACGGCGGCAGCACATCCATGCCGGGGTAGTAGAGGATGCCGTGGTGGATGGGAAAGAGCAGGTCGTCGATGTGGCCGTTGATGCCGCGCTCGGAATAGGCCGGCTCGCGTCCGCCGATGGATACCACCAGCATGGCTCGACGCCCGCTCAGCGCGCCGGCGCCGTATCGGGGCAGCGCCGTGCTGCCCGACCCGTAGGCGAAGCCGTTGGTGAACACCCGGTCCACCCAGCCCTTGAGGATGGCCGGCATCGAGTACCACCACAGCGGAAAGTGCATCAGCACGACCTCTGCCCAGCGCAGTTTGTCCTGTTCGGCCGTGATATCGGCTGTCAGCGTGCCGTTGCTGTACGCCTCGCCGGAGGCCTGCATGAAGGTGCCCGCGCCGGTCTCGCCGAAATCGGCGGCATCGGCCTGCGCCTTCCACCCCATCGCATACAGGTCACTGACCACCACCTCGTGACCGATGCTGCGGAGGTGTTGCACCGCAACATCTTTGAGAGCGCCGGTGAGCGAATCGGGTTCGGGATGCGCGTACACGATCAGAATCCGCATATGTGCCGACAACGGCTCGATGCCGGCACGCATTCCCGAGTTGAACGGTCGGCGTCGGCGAAGACCGACCTCGACACGACCCGATCCCGGATACGGCGCAACCCCGGTCGCCGACGACGACCGGGGTTGCGATGTACGGCGAGTTCGCCGCGACAGAGTCGCGACGAGTCTCCGGATCAGCCCTTCGCGGCGAGCGCCTTCGCCTCACGGCGGCGGCGGTGCAGGATGGGCTCGGTGTAGCCGTTGGGCTGGCGGGTGCCCTCGAGGATCAGTTCCTTGGCGGCCTGGAAGGCGATGCTGCCGGCGAAGTCGGGGGCCATCGGCTTGTAGGCCGGGTCGCCGGCGTTCTGCCGGTCCACGACGGGCGCCATCCGCTCCAGGCTCTCGACGATCTGCTGCTCGGTGACGATGCCGTGGCGCAGCCAGTTCGCCATCAGCTGGCTCGAAATACGCAGGGTCGCACGGTCTTCCATGAGCGCGACGTCATTGATGTCGGGCACCTTGGAGCAGCCGACGCCGTGATCGATCCAGCGGACCACGTAGCCCAGGATGGACTGCGAGTTGTTGTCCAGTTCGTTGCGGATCTCCTCGGCCGACCAGTTGGTGTCGGTGGCGAGGGGGATCTCCAGGATCTGGTCGACGGTGGCGCGGGGGCCGCCCTTGGCGATCTCGGCCTGCCGCTTGAACACGTCCACCAGGTGGTAGTGGGTGGCGTGCAGGGTGGCGGCGGTCGGGGAGGGGACCCACGCGGTGGTGGCGCCGGCGCGCGGGTGGCCGATCTTCTGCTCGAGCATGTCGTGCATCAGATCCGGCATGGCCCACATGCCCTTGCCGATCTGCGCCTTGTGCTGCAGTCCGTCGGCCAAGCCGTTGTCGACGTTCCAGTCCTCGTAGGCGAGGATCCACTGCTGCTTCTTCATCTCGGCCTTGCGGATCATCGCGCCGGCCTCCATGGAGGTGTGGATCTCGTCGCCGGTGCGGTCCAGGAAGCCGGTGTTGATGAAGACCACGCGGTCCTTCGCGGCGGCGATGCAGGCCGCGAGGTTGACCGTGGTGCGGCGCTCCTCGTCCATGATGCCGACCTTGAGGGTGTTGCGGGGCAGGCCCAGTACATCCTCGACACGGCCGAACAGCTCGTTGGCGAAGGCGACCTCGTCGGGGCCGTGCATCTTCGGCTTCACGATGTAGACCGAGCCGGTGCGCGAGTTGCTGACCTTGGCGTTGCCGTTGAGCGAGTGCACCGCGATCAGCGAGGTGATCAGGCCGTCGAGGATGCCCTCGGGCACCTCGTTGCCCTCGGCGTCGAGGATCGCGTCGGAGGTCATCAGGTGGCCCACATTGCGCACGAACAGCAGCGAGCGGCCGTGCAGCGTCACGTCCTTGCCGTCGAGGCCGGTGTAGACGCGGTCAGGGTTCATGGTGCGGGTGAAGGTCTTGCCGCCCTTGCTGACCTCTTCGGCCAGATCACCCTTCATCAGGCCCAGCCAGTTGTGGTAGCAGAGCACCTTGTCCTCGGCGTCGACCGCGGCGACCGAGTCCTCGAAGTCCATGATGGTGGTGACCGCGGACTCGAGCACGACGTCCTTGACGCCGGCGTCGTCGGTCTTGCCGATCGGCGACTCGGGGTCGATCTGGATGTCGATGTGCAAACCGTTGTGGCGCAGCAGGATCGAGCTCGGCGCGGACGGATCGCCCAGGTAGCCCACCAGGGCCGAGGAATCGGCCAGGCCGATGTCGGTGCCGTCCTCGAGGGTGACCTCGAGTTCACCGTCGACGATCTTGTAGGCCTTGGAGCCGACGTGCGAACCGGTGATCAGCGGCACGGCGTCGTCGAGGAAGTTGCGCGCCCACTCGATGACCTTGTCGCCGCGGACCTTGTTGTAGCCGGTGCCCTTCTCCGCGCCGTTCGCTTCGGAGATGGCGTCGGTGCCGTAGAGCGCGTCGTAGAGCGAGCCCCAGCGCGCGTTGGCGGCGTTGATGGCGAAGCGCGCGTTGCTCACGGGCACGACCAGCTGCGGGCCGGCGGTGGTGGCGATCTCGTCGTCGACGTTCTGGGTGTCGATGGCGAAGGGGGCGGGCTGCTCGCGCAGGTAACCGATCTCGGTGAGGAACTGCTTGTATGCGGCCTTGTCGTAGCCGGCGCCGGGGTTCTCGGCGTGCCAGGCGTCCAACTTGCCCTGGATCTCGTCGCGTTCGGCCAGCAGGGCGCGGTTGCGGGGAGCGAGGTCGTTGATGACGCTCTCCGCACCGGTCCAGAACGCGGCGGAATCTACGCCGGAGCCGGGGAGCGCCTCGTTCTCCACGAAATCGTGAAGAACCTTGGCCACCTGGAGCCCGCCGACCTGAATCCGCTCTGTCATCTACTGCCTCATTTCGAGAAAGCCGGATGGAAAAAGTACGCCTGTCATGTTACCCGTGGGTAGTTGCGCGGTCGCCGTCGGCATCGATTGAGCAGGCCCGATTGTATCCTGGGCCACAACTGCGGTCGGGTGCCTCGGGTCGGCATCCAGTCGCCGAATCCGGCAGGACGCGGAGGCGTCGAGGGACGGCGATGTGCGCTTTCCCGTCGGAGGTGTCGGTGCGTGTGCCGCGCGGCCTGGGATGCGGTACCGGCCACTTCCGGCTCTTATCCCGGCATCGTGGGTGAGATCAAGGTTGTGACCGCGTCGAGCACGAGGCTACGGCGTTGGGGCTCGGGTACCAATCGCGCGATGTCTTCCGCGGGGTGATGCCACATGTTCGCGACCGTCAACACCAAGGCCAGGATGTGCGCGGCGGGGTGTGCGGTGGTCACCGTCCCGCGTTGTTGAGCCTCTTCGATCGCCTCGATCTTCGCTCGAACTCGCCCGTCGTACCGCCCACATCCCCGTCGACGCCGTCGTCGTTCACCCCGGTGCGGCGATGACCGGTCTCCAGCAACACGGCACGGGACCGCTGACGCGCCTGTTCACTCCGCTCGCAGCGCGCTTGCTGATGGGGTCCGCCGCCGGGGCCGCCTGGCCCTCGCTCTACGCCGCCACCAGCCCCGATGTCATCAGCGGAGAATTCATCGGTCCGGCCGGACGCGACCAGACCTCCGGCAGCCCCAGGTCCGTGAAACTCCCGAAAGGCATCGTCGATACCGAACTGGGCGCGCGATTGTGGGCCGACAGCGAACGACTCACCGAAGTCACCTTCGAGCCCTGACCTCGCCCAGACCGAGATGCCCCCACCGCCGGGTTCAACTGCCGGCAACGGGGCAATCACGCCGTCGGGGCGAGTTGTGCGGGTGCGGTGTCGTGCGCCTGATCGGGAACGTGGCGGGTGCGCCAGGGGAGAGTTGCCAGCAACAATCCGCCCACGGCCCAGCAGCTCAGCACCACCAGCGCCGCGGCCGAGCCGGAGCCGCCGAAGAAGGCGGTCGAGCGCAGCGCGGTAGCCGCCGCGCCGGGTGGAAGCAGGCTCCCGAGGGTGCCCCACCCGGTGGGCAGTAGTTCCGGTGCGGACATCGCACCGGAAAGCGGAATGCCCAGTGCGACAAAGGTTGCCGCGCCCACTCCCAGTCCGGCGAGGCCGATCGCGGCGCGCAGGCCGAGCAGTGTCAGTGCGGTCGCGCCGATCGCCAGGGCGACCACTCCCGCGTTGGCGAGATAATTCCCGGTCAGCACGTCGAGCCAGGTGTGCAGGACGGCGGTGACCGCGAATCCGGCGACGAGTGCGACGGCCACGGCCGCGCCGATCCGGGCCGCTCGGCCCAGCGTCAGCAGTGAGAGGGCGGCGCCGGTCAGCAGGCCGCCGATGACCATCGGAACCAGGGTGAGGCCGAAGACCGCGCCGTGCGGATCGGCGGCGGGTGCCGCGACCACATCGGTGATCGCCGGAGTTGGCGAAAGCTGTTGCGGCGCTGAGTTTTGCATCCGTTGGCTCATGCTCCGGGCGGCGTCGCTCAAGGCCTGGGCGACCGCGGGACCGGCTGCGGAGGCTGTCAGCACCTCCGGCCCGTTCGCGCCGATCACGATGGCGCCGTAGATGTCGCGATGCTCGATGGCCCGAACGGCCGCGGGGCGGTCGGGATACGTCGTGGCGTCGATCGCCGAGTCGCCGAGGGCGCCGAGCCCCTGGCGCACCTGTTCGACGGCGGGCGCCGGGCCGGCCACGCCGACCGGGAGATGGCGTGGGGCCAGGTTGCTGGTCGGCCAGGCGAAGGCGGTGACCAGCACGGTGATCAGGGCGGACAGGGCCAGAACCGGTCCGAGAACGGTGGCGGGCGACGGTCGCATCGCAACTCCAAAGAGAAGGAACGTTCTTTTTGTGGTTCGAGCATGCGCCGGACGCGTCGAGATTGTCAAGAACGAACGTTCTTTTTATGATGCGGTGATGCCGCGACTGACCGAAGAGCGTCGTACCGCCCGGCGCGACCAGCTCATCGCCGCCGCCGTGCGGTGTGTGGCCCGCGAAGGGTTCCACAAGACGACGATGTCCGCGGTCATCGCCGAATCGGGAATGTCGGCCGGCGCGGTCTACGGCTACTTCGCATCCAAAAACGACATCATCCGCGCGATCGCCGATTCCGTGCTCGGCCGGATGACCGCGAATCTGGCGCGGCTCACCGAAGGGGAAACGCCGGTGGCGCCGATCGACGCGCTGGAATCGGTTCTCGGGCAGATAGCGGATCTGGCCCGGGACGGCGATATTCCGCGCGTCGCGGTGCAGGCGTGGGCGGAGGCGGGGCGGGACGAGGCGGTGGCCGGAATCGTCCGCGAACGGCTGACGCAAGTCCGGGCCGCCTGGCGGGAGCTGCTCCTGCGCGCCCGCGAGGCCGGGATACTTTCCGCGGCAACCGATATCGATGCGCTGGCCCAGATCATGCTCGGCGCGATGATGGGGTTCCTGCAGCAGTACCTGCTCATGGGCGACGTTCGCCCGGATTCCTACGCTGCCGCCTACCGCAGTCTCGCGGGCGCCCGAGAGTAGCGGAACGACCGCGAGATTCGTCGCGGAATGCGCGTCCCGGACTCGCGATCTGTCATGACGATATGTGGGATGTGCTGTTCCGCAATGCGTTTCGGGTCAGGCGGGGCGCTGTTCGGTGCCGTCCGGCAGCCAGGAGTTGCCCGGCTGATTCCATCCGCGGTCTCGGATCATGCGGCGGGCCGCGCGGTGATTGCGGCCGATGAGGCGGTGCAGATACATGGCACGAGAAGGTTCTCGCCGATCTCGACAAACTCGACGACCATCCCTGACCGGAACCGGAGGACGCTACTGCCGGGGCTCGACCCACAGCGCTTCGGCCAGGACGCGCAGGTCGCCTTTCGGGGTGGAAATGGCCACGCCGACGGTGTGTTTGCGGCCGGAGGCGGCGATCGGCCAGGACCACACGAGGTATTTCTCGCCCGCGCGCACCGGTCCGATGCGACGGGTGGTGAGGGCGGCCGTGAGGCCCCCGGGCGACATTCCGGACAGTTCGATGGCGGCCCAGCCGCCGGGGCAGTCGACGGCCGACCAAATGTTCTCCGTGGTCAGATGTCCGCCGGGCCCGGCCAATTCGGCATCGGGAACCCAGGCGGCCGCGACGAGGTCCTGATCGCGCAGCCGCCACGGATACAGCCGCAGGCCCCGGCCCGGTGTGTTCGCGGTGCCGCAGCCGTAGCAGTCGGGTATGGCACGGCCCGCGGCGAACGAATCGCGCGACGCGACGACCGCGTCCTCCCATGTCGGTGGCGGCGTGACGGCCAATTCCACCGAACCCGGACTCGCCTCGGCGAGGACCGTGCCGTCGGAATCGGTGAGTACACAGCCCGATTCGGTATCGGTGACCTGTACCGGCGTCCGCACCGGAACACCGCGCCGGAAGTCGACGCGCACCTCACCTCCGACACGATCGGCGAGCATGCCCGCCACGTAACCGCCGAACGCCAGATCCGGATAACCGTGGATATGCGGGGGAATGGTGATCGCCGTACCGACAGTCATTCGCGTCCGAACCTCTCGATTGTGTGCCGCCCCAGCGACCATAGCGGCACCCACCGACAAACCTGCGCCGGCCGGGGAAGTCACTTCGGCCCACCGGCCGTCTCGTAGGATCGACGGCCGGCGGACACCGCAGTGGTGTGCCCTGCGCCGCGCAGAAGGGGCCTACGGCAGCGGTTGTGCCCCGCGCTGGTTCAGCATCAGCGCGATCAACCCGGTCTCCTGACTCTGGGCGACGAGCATGGCCCGGGCCTGCTCCTTCACCGGACCGGAGGTTATCTGCTGATCGGCGGCGCGAGCCATCGCGATACCACCCTGGTGGTGGCGGTACATCAATTGCAGGAATAAGACTTCCGCATCACGGCCGCGAGCGGCCGAGAGCCGATCCAGTTCGGCCATGGACGCCATTCCCGGCATGGCGGGCGAGGCGGCTGTGGGCGCCGCGCTCATCGAATGATGATGAGCCGCAGTCGTATCCGTGGTCATCCAGGCCATCGGCCGGTCCGTTGTCGGGGCGGCGTTCGCCAGGCGCAGCCAGCCGAGCATGGTGCCGATCTCCACCCGCTGTGACTGGTCGATCTGCTGCGCCAGCCGCGATACCTGGGGATCCACCCCGGGATCCAGGCGCTGCACCATCTGGATCGCCTGCTGGTGGTGAGCCGTCATGTCCTGGGCGAAACCGATCTCGGTGGCATCGAGAACCGGTGCGGCGGTGTGCTTCTCGGGCAGGACGACCGGACGCAACGCGGCGCCGATCACCAGCAGGATCAACGCGGCGGCCGCATAGGACCCCCAGCGTAGCCACCGCGACATCTAGGACCCCACGATCGACTGCTGGTCGGCGGGTGGTGAATACACGTCGTTGTCCAGTTGCAACACCATGAATCCGTTGTCGTTGCAGGAGGTCCACAGCTGGCTGCCGTGCCATTCCGGTGGCGCGAAACACCAGTCGGAGGACACGTCACCGAAGGCCAGCATCCCGGTGCGCGGCGACAAGGCCTGTGCGGGATCGAATTTGCCGTCCAGAATGGCGCGCGCTACCGAGAACCCTTCCAGCGCAGGCGGTCCGATCAGGGAACCCAGTGCGTGCGGGGAGTTCCACAGTTGCAGATTCTGTCCGGTGCGGGCCGGGGGATTGAAGTAGGCGATCTCGTGCACCCGGAATGGATCGCGCACATCGAACACCCGGATGCCGGACGATTCCCATCCGCAGGCCAGCGCCGTCGGATTCTCGGGACGGTCGGCCGCGCAGTAGTGCGGATCGTAGGAGAACACCGACCCGCCCATCGAGGAGGCGAGCATGCTGTCCTGATTCTCCGGCAGGTCGATCCGCAACTTGATCTTCTCGACGACCTTCGGGTTGTTCTCGTCGGAGACGTCGACCAGCTTCACGCCGCCGGCTCCCGCCTCGTCGACGGTGAACAGATACGGTGTGCCGTCGTAGCTGACCGGCACACTGTGCTGGGTCGCCCAGCCGTCGGTCCAGAACACCCGGCCGATGTGGTTGACCTGCGGATTCGGATCGCGACGCTGCACCGCGCTGATGTCGAGGACGGTGAATCCGCCCAGTGCCGACAGATACATGCGGTTGCCGTCGGGGCTGATGCCGAAGCCGTGCGCCTCGATGCCGGTGAGCCCCTGCCAGATCACGTGGGGGTTCGCCGGATCGGTGAGGTCGACCGCGCTGACGAATCCGGGCGCGATGCCCGAGGCCCAGTAGGTGCGGCCGTCGGGGGAGAAGCCGCCCTCATGGGTGGTGATGGGCAGGGGCATGGCCAGATTGGTGCCGGGTCCCGGGTTGAGCAGTCGTGGATGCGCACAGTCGGAGATGTCGTAGACCGACAGGTATCCCGTGCCCTCCAGGAACGGAACTCCGGTGCCCACCAGTAGTTTCCGTGCGGTGTTGACCTTCAGGCTCTCCCAGGTGCCGGCCATCATCGCCGGTTCGGCGAGCGTGGTGCTCAACACCGGATGCGCCGGATCGGAGGCATCGATCACCTGCACGCCCTGGGCGGGACCGAGCAGATCGCCGGGGAAGAACGAGCCGGTGTAGGAGCAGTGATCGTAGGTGGTCGAGGTGATGCCGGCGCCGTGCCCGGCATATCCGCCGACGAACGACATATTGCAGGTGTAGCCCTGCGTGCTGCGACCGGAGGCGCGGTCTGCGGCCGGAACATCGCCCTGCATACCGGTTTCCGGCCGCGAGCCCGGACCGCAGTCGGCCGGCGGCACGGCGACCTTGCCGATATCGAGGAATTCCTGCACCTGGGTGGCGATATCGGATTGCAGATCCGCCGACGCGCCGCCGACCGGCAGGATCGCGGCGGCGAGTACGGCGGCGGCCGCGGCGATGAGTGGTTTGGGCGTGCGTCTGCCAGAGCTCCGCGCCATTGCGGGACCCCCACTTTCCACAGTGAAACGGGCTGGGCGTCACCGCCGCCGAGATACTCGGTACCACCGGTTGCGGGCAACGCATCGAAACGGTAGCTCAGCCACCTTCTCATCGGGTCGGTTTTCGGAGAAAGCGGTCCGGGTGCTCCGAGCTGTTGCGCCGCAGCAACACGTGAGACAAACTCTGCGCATGGGAATGAAACACGTTGCAGTCATATCGGGTGCGGTGGCTGCCGCGTTGAACGCCGGAGTGGGAATGGCTGCGGCAGCACCGAATCCGGCCGATACGCCCCGGCAGGCCGTCGCCCGCGCATATATCGACGCTCTGGTTTCACACGATGCGAGTGCCGTGCCGTTCGCGCCGGACGCCACCCGTGTCGAAGCCGGGCTGAAAACGGGCTATTCGGGGCCGCAGCTGACTCAGGAGCTGAATCACGGCGTCCAATATTCGGTAATTCAGGATATTCGCGATCTGCGGATGACCGAATGCGGTGATGTGGTGACCGCACGCTATCTGCTCGACTCCGGTGTCGCCGGAGTGCGGTTGATGACCGTCGACATCACCGAAACCTTCGTCATTCCCGACGGCACCATCCACACCATCAACGCCACCATCGACCCGGTGGTGTGACCGCGCGCGGCGTGGGATCGGAAAGCGCCGGAACGCAACCGGAGAGCGAGGAAAAAGTATGTCCGACAACGACGAACCGCGGGTGGTAGTGCTGCGGCTGTGGGCGGCGCTGGCCCGGCGCGACTGGGACGCGGTGGCCGCATCGCTCACCGAGGACTGTATCTACCTCGACGTGCCGACCGGTCCCACGCTGGCGGCGAAGGGCCCCGCCGACACCGTCAAACGCCTGCGCATCGGGCTGGCGGGGCTGGCCGAATACACCAATCACGACGGTCTGCTGGTCGCCGAGGGACCGGACGTGATCTACGAGCACTCCGAAACCTGGGTGTGGCCGACCGGCGAGCGTGCCGAACTGCCCTTCGTCTCGGTGCACCGCGTGCGGGACGGGCGCGTCTCGCTGTGGAAGGACTACTGGAACTTCGAGACGCTCGCCTCGGCCGCGCCGTCCACCTGGCTGGCGGACTTCGCAGCGGCGGATATGTCGTGGATCTACGATGCCACAGCGGAATTGAGTATCCGGCGCGCGAGCTGAGCCGCTCACCGCACGATCAGGACGACGCGAGCAGTGCCCGGCAGCGGCCGAGCAGTTCGGTGCGCAGGGGCTGCGCTCGCCGGGCCAGCTCGGATTGCGCGCGGACGTATTCCGCACGGCCGCCGGGTGTTTCGATGGCGATCGGCTGATAGCCGTAGTCGGTGAGGTCGTAGGGGCTGGCGCGCATATCGATTTCGCGGGCGGCGCAGGCCAGGGCGAAACAATCCAGCAGCAGATCCGAATCGATCAGCGGCACCAGTTTGAACGCCCATTTGTACAGATCCATGCCCGCGTGCAGGCAGCCGGGCTGTTCCCGTCGGACCTGATCCTCGCGCGTGAGTCGTTCGGTATTGCGCGGCGCGGCCTCGGGGGTGAAGAAGCGGAAGGCGTCGAAGTGCGTGCAGCGCAACGACATCGAATCGACCACGGCGTCGGTTCCGGCACGTCCGAGCCGCAGCGGGACCTGCCGGTGGCGCACGTCGTCGCTGCGGTAGACCATCGCCCACTCGTGTAATCCGAAGCAGGACAGGTGCGCCGGCCGGTCCGCGGTCGCCGACAGCAGGGCCGCGACGAATTCCACGGTGTCGCGGCGGCGGTCCAGAAAGGCCGGGTCGGCGGTGTGAACCGGTCCGTCGGGCGTCTCGACCCGGTGATAGCCGCGGCGCTGCCCGTACTCCTCGGCGTCGGCCAGCGCCACGCCGAAACCCGGATGCCAGCGGCGCAGCTGGGCCGGTTTGTGGCCGTAGTAGGTGAACAGGAAGTCGATCACCGGATGTTTGCCGCCATGGGCGCGTCGGCGCAGGTACGGGCCGACCATCTCGTCGACCCGTTCCCGATGCGCCCGTGCCCGGGCCCGCCACCGGTCCGGCGTCAGGACCCGAAGCCGTTGCGCCGCAGCCGGTGTCGCGTCCACGGTCATTCCGCCACCCGGTGGGTGGCATCGCGCACGGTGCCCACGAACTCTTCCACCAGATCCTCGAGCGCGACGATGCCGACGGTATTGCCGCGGGTGTCGATGACCCGGCCCAGATGGCTACTGGTGCGGCGCAACCGGGCCAGCGCCTCGTAGAGCGTGGTGCCCATGCTCAGCGTCGGCAGCGGCCGGATATCGGTGCGCGGGATCGGTGTCGACGGTCCGGCCGAATCGTCGGCCACCTTGTCCAGTACGTCCTTGACGTGCAGATAGCCCACCAGTGAGCCGTCGGTGGCGCGCACCGGATAGCGGGAGAAGCCGGTTTCGGCGACCGCGGATTCGATATCGCCGAGGGTGGTGCCGTCACCGCGCAGCGGCACACACCGCGTCTTGGCCAGCGGCACCATCACATCGGCGACGATGCGGTCGGTGGTGCCCAGCGCCTGGGTGAGGCGGCGATGCTCCTCCTCGTCGATGAGACCCTCCGAACGGGACTCGCCGATCATCTCCGCCAGCTCCACCGACGACACCGTGGCGTCGAGTTCGTCCTTGGGCTCGATACGCAGTGCACGCAGGGTGAGATTGGCGGCCAGGTTGTACAGGCCGATCAGCGGGCGGGCCAGGCGTAACCACCACAGCATGATCGGAACCAGCAGCAACGCCACCCGCTCCGGCCCGGCCAGGGCGATGTTCTTCGGGATCATCTCGCCCATCAGCATGTGCAGGATCACCACGAGGCCCAGGGCCAGTGCGAATCCCACCGGATGCAGCAGCTGATCCGGCACGCCGACCAGATCGAACGGGCGCTCGAGCAGATGCGCGATCGCCGGTTCG
Source organism: Nocardia kruczakiae NBRC 101016 (assembly GCF_001612965.1). GTDB lineage: Bacteria > Actinomycetota > Actinomycetes > Mycobacteriales > Mycobacteriaceae > Nocardia > Nocardia kruczakiae. The sequence continues at coordinate 1,848 of NZ_BDBL01000052.1, read as the reverse complement.
CCGATGCGGCCCAGCAGCAGCGAGCAGATGGTGATGCCCAGCTGGGCGGCGGCCAGCATCATCGACAGATGCTCGGCCGCGCGGATCACCGTGCCGGCTCCCCGTTTACCTTGGGCGGCAAGGGTTTCCAGCCGGTCCCGGCGGGCGGAGATGAGCGCGAACTCGGCCCCGACGAAGAAGGCGTTGGTGCCGAGCAGGACGACGGTCAGCAGCAGTCCGAACAGATCACCCATGGCTGAGCTCCCATGTCGTCACCGCATCGGCGTCCACCGGCTGCATCAGCACCCGGTCGATGCGTCGTCCGTCCATTCGTTCCACCCGGGCCAGCCAGCCGCCGTGGGTATGCGGTTGCATCGCATGCCCGTTGCTGGGGCTGGGGGTGGGCAGCAGCACCTCGTCGCCGGCCACCGGAATCCGGCCCAGGGTGGTCAGAACCAGTCCGCCGAGGGTGTCGTATTCGCCCTCGGGCGCGTCGTAGCCGGTGGCCCGGGAGACCTCGTCGATGCGCAACAGGCCGGAACAGTTCCAGCCCAGGGCGGTGCGGCGCACGTCGAGTTCCTCCTCGTCGTGCTCGTCGCGGACGTCGCCGAGGATCTCCTCGATGATGTCCTCCATGGTCACCAGGCCCGCGGTGCCGCCGTATTCGTCGACGACCAGCGCGAGCTGCATCCCGTCGGCGCGCACCCGCTCCAGCACGGTGTCACCGTCGAGGCTGGCGGGCACGATCGGCACCGGCCGCGCGATCGAGGACAGCGCGATCGTGCCGCGCTGCCCGCCCGAAAACAGGAACGCCTGTTTGACGTGCACGATGCCGAGGGTGTTGTCCAGATCGCCGTCGACGACCGGAAAACGCGACAGTCCGGTGCGGCCGGCGGCGGCGATGAGATCGGTGATGGTGTCGTTCTGATCCAGTGTTTCGATCTTCACCCGGGGCGTCATGAGGTCTTCGGCGCTGCGCTCACCGAACAGCAGCGAGCGGTCCACCACGAGGGCGGTGCGCTGATCGAGCGATCCGCGCATGGCGGAGGTGCGCACCAGCGAACCCAATTCCTGAGGTGAACGTGCCGACCGCAACTCCTCGGCCGGTTCGATGCCCATCCGGCGCACCGCCCAGTTCGCGGCGCCGTTGAGCAGTTTGATCAGCCAGGAGAAGACCGTGGTGAACACGATCATCGGACCGGCCGTCCACCGCGCGGTGGTCAGCGGTTTGGCGATCGCGATGTTCTTGGGGACGAGCTCGCCGTAGGTCATCGACAGCGAGGTCGCCAGCACCAGGGCGATCACCAGCGAAATGCCCTGTGCGGTCCCGGGGGCGACGCCGAGCGCGGTGCAGATCGGCTCGATCAGCCGGGCCAGCACCGGTTCGGCGATATAACCGGTGACCAGGGTGGTGATGGTGATGCCCAGCTGCGAGCCCGAGAGCTGGAACGACAGGGTGCGATGCGCGTGGCGAACCTGACGGGCGCGACGGTCACCCTCGCGCGCGTGCGCCTCGACGGTGCTGCGCTCGAGTGCGGTGAGCGAGAATTCGGCAGCGACGAAGATCGCCGTGCCCGCGGTGAGCGCGATGAATCCCAGCAGGCTGACGATGGTGAGCACTACGGACACGATCGGCACCGCCCACCGGGTAACGGAGGATCTGCGGAGACGGAGGCGCCGGGTTGGTCACCCGGCTCGGTAGAGGAGCCCTCCTGTGTGGCGCCCTCGGACGCGGGTGACAACTGGTTCCTTTCGCAAGTGGACGAGCCGAACAAAAACGCAATGCCGGTCGGCGGAGCAGTCTCCGCCGGTCGGCACAGCCTATGTTACCGGGACGCGCGCGGCAGCCGCGCGGCACGGCGCGCCGCC
>NZ_BDBL01000051.1 GCF_001612965.1 Nocardia kruczakiae NBRC 101016 | reverse complement strand
CGGCCAGCAGCGCCACCGCGGCCGGGGCGCCGAGCCCGAGCAGGCTCAGCCGTCGCAGCGCCTCGCGACGGCTGAGCAGGCCTTCGGCATGGTCGGTGCCGATCTCCTCTGCGATATAGCGCTGCAGCGGCGTCATACCGGCCAGCGTAACCACGGCATCTGTGTATCGGCGGCCCTACGGCGAACCGGCGTTCTCACTCCGGTTCGGTGACGAAATCGATGAGCTGTTCCACCGCGCCCAGCAGCGGCGCTTCCAGATCGCGGAAGCTGTCGACGGCGTTGTAGACCCGCCGCCAGCCCTCCGACGGAGTGCCCCAGCCGAGCCGGCGGCAGACGCCGGTCTTCCAGTCCTCACCACGCGGCACCCGCGGCCATGCCTCGATGCCGACGGCTTGCGGTCGCACCGCCTGCCAGATATCGATGTAGGGATGACCGGTCACCAGGACGTGCGGGCCGAGGCCGGTGGTCAGATTCGTCTCCTTGGAGCCGGTGACCAGATGGTCGACCAGCACACCGACCCGCCGGCCGGGTTCCGGGCCGAAGTCGGTCAGGCGCGCGGCCAGATGGTCGAGGCCTTCCAGATGCTCCACGACCACGCCCTCCACCCGCAGATCGTGTCCCCAGACGCGTTCCACCAGCGCCGCGTCGTGCACGCCCTCGACCCAGATCCGGCTGGCGCGCGCCACGCGGGCGCGCAGCCCCTCCACGCGGGTGGAGCCCGACGCGGAGCGCGTGGGTGCGGCCGGCGCGGTCGCCTTCGGCCGCACCAGCGTCACCGGCTGCCCGTCGATCAGGAACGCCGCCTCACGCAAGGCGAACAGCCGGACCCGGCCGCCGCGGTCCTCGAGTTTGACGAAGTCGCCGTCGTAGGTGCGCTCGAAACCGACCACGGCGCCGCAGAATCCGCTGGCCGCGTCCTCGGCGACGAGGTCGCGTTCGGCCACCACCTGCGGTACCGCGCGCTTGCGGGTTCGAGCGTGTCCGGAATAGATGTCACCGTAGTCGCGCGCACTCACCCGGCCGAAACTACCTGTTCCCCTTGTCGTTCGGCGGGAGGTGAGGCCCAGAGCGGCGGTGCGGTCCGGCCGACGACGCCTCGCGCCCACCGGATCTGGACCGGTGACCGGCGTGTTTCCGCTCGACTCGTCCCGTTAAAGGCGCGGAAAAACGGACAGGCACGGTACGGTTGACGCGTGGCCGCAATCGTATGGCTGGTCGCGGGAATTCTGCTCGCCGCAGCCGAGATGCTCACCGGTGACTTCACGCTGCTCATGTTGGGCGGCGCGGCGTTGATCACCGCGGGGGTTGCCGGGATCGCGCAGACGTCGGTGGTGATCGACGCCGTGGTGTTCGCGATCTCCGCCATCGGTCTGCTGTTCGTCGTTCGCCCGATGTTGTTGCGCCGCTTCGCAACTCCCCCGCCCACGCCGACCAATGTCGATGCGTTGCCGGGGAAGACGGCGAAGGTGCTGGAGGCGGTGAACGAGAACAGCGGTCAGGTGAAGATCGGTGGCGAAGTGTGGAGCGCACGCCCGTTCGACCCGGCCGATGAATATGCCGAGGGTGAGACCGTCTACGTCATGAAGATCGACGGCGCGCACGCCGTCGTCTGGAAGGGGCCGTAATGGCTGTACTGATCGTCGCGATCGTCATCGTGGTGCTGGTCGCGGTGGTGGTCTTCAAGTCGATCGCGCTGGTACCGCAGGCCGAGGCCGCGGTGATCGAGCGGCTGGGCAGATATTCGCGCACCGTATCGGGGCAATTGACATTCCTGGTCCCGTTCGCCGACCGGATCCGCGCGAAAGTCGACCTGCGCGAACGGGTCGTGTCGTTCCCGCCGCAGCCGGTGATCACCCAGGACAACCTCACCGTGCAGATCGACTCGGTGGTGTATTTCCAGGTCACCAGCCCGCAGGCCGCGGTCTACGAGATCAGCAACTACATCGCCGCGGTCGAGCAGCTGACCATCACCACCCTGCGCAACGTGGTCGGCGGCATGACCCTGGAAGAGACGCTGACCTCCCGCGACCAGATCAACTCGCAGCTGCGCGGCGTCCTCGACGAGGCGACCGGCCGCTGGGGCCTGCGGGTGGCGCGCGTGGAATTGAAGGCCATCGATCCGCCGCCGTCGATCCAGGAGTCGATGGAGAAGCAGATGAAGGCCGACCGTGAGAAGCGCGCGATGATCCTCACCGCGGAAGGTAATCGCGAGGCGCAGATCAAGACGGCCGAGGGTGCCAAGCAGTCCCAGATCCTCGCGGCCGAGGGTTCCAAGCAGTCGGCCATCCTGTCCGCCGAAGGTGAGCGGCAGAGCCGGATCCTGCGCGCCCAGGGTGAACGCGCCGCCGCCTACCTGCAGGCGCAGGGCCAGGCGAAGGCGATCGAAAAGGTCTTCGCCGCCATCAAATCCGGCAAACCGACGCCGGAACTGCTCGCCTACCAGTACATGCAGACGCTGCCGCTGGTGGCGAAGGGCGACGCCAACAAGGTGTGGATGGTGCCCAGCGACTTCGGCAAGGCGCTGGAAGGCTTCGCCCGCAACTTCGGCACGCAGGGCGAGGACGGCGTCTTCCGCTACGAGCCCAGCGACGACGGCGCCGCGGGCACACCCGACGACGACGCCGACGAAGTGGCCGATTGGTTCGACATCAAGACCGATCCGGCCGCCGAGCGGGCGGTGCGCGCGGCCGAGGCCGCGGCGGCGACACCGGTCGATTCGCCGCTGATCGCGCCCAATCAGCCCCGGCATCTGCCGCCGCAGAGCGCTCCCATTCCGCCGTCGCCCCCTGCGCAGCAGCAGCAACCGGCGCCGCGCCCCGGCGATGCGGGCGGGCGGCCGTGGCAGCCGCCGGAGTATCCGGGACGTTGACGGGGTAACCGTATTTCAGCGATGATCCGAATGCCGGTCCGCGAATCACGCGGGCCGGCATTCGAATGTCGGTGCAGGGCACGCGGACTCGGGGGTGGGCATGGCGACACGGCGGGCGGTGCTGCGTGCCGCGGCGTTGGCGCCGGTGCTGACCGCATGCGCGCCGGGAGTGCTGTTCGGCCACCCCGCCTCGGTGCGAATCGCGGTGCCCTGGAGCGGAACCGAGCTCGCCGCGTTCCGCCGGGTGCTCGAGGATGCGGGGCTGGGTGCCACGGTCGCGGTGTTGCCGCTCGGCGACGATATCGATACGGCCCTGCAGGCGCGCGGCCGCTCCGCCCCCGATCTGGTGATGTTGCCCGAGGTCGGACGGATCGGTGAGCTGGCGGGCGGGGTGTTGCGCGCACTGCCGCCCACGCTGTGGGACGACGCGGCGGGACCGCGCTATCCGGATCGGTGGCGCTCGCTGCTGTGGAAAGACGGTGCGCTCTACGGCATTCCGTTCAAAGCGGCCGACAAATCGCTGGTGTGGTACGACCGGTACGCCTTCGGCGGCGACCGGCCGCGCGACGACCCGCGCGACTGGACCGTCTCGCAATGGCCGCAGCGTATCGCGGAGGCTACCGACCGCCGTCCACTGGCGCTGGGCGGCGCCGACGGCTGGGTGCTGGCCGACCTGTTCGGCAACGTCCTCTACGGCGAATCCGCCTGGGACTACGAGGATTTGGCCGCCGCCGGCGAGCCTGACCGTCCGCGGGAATGGGATCGCGACGCGGTGCGGGCGACCCTGTACCGGCTGGGGATCATGTGGGCGCCGCGCGGCACCTTCCCGGGCGGTATCGCCGCCACCCTGACCCGGCAATTCCCGGAATCGGTGCGCGAGGTGTTCGAACGGCGCACCGCGGCGATGGTGGTCGCCCCCGATTTCGCGGAACCCATCGTACGCAGCTGCCTGCGCCGGGCCGGCCGGCCCGCGGACGCGGTGGGTGTCATGCCCTTTCCGGCGGTGGCGCCCGGAGGCCCGCGCCCGGCCATCGGCGGCGGCGACGTGATCGTGGCGACCGCCGCCGGGGCCCACGATGCGGTGCCGGTGCTCGGCGCACTGACCGCGCCGGGCGCCGTCTCGGCCTGGATCGGCGACTACGGTGGCTTCCTGGCACCCAGTCCGCGCACCGTCCCGGACCACGCGCCGATGCTGGATCCGGTTGCGGCACAGTTGCATTCGTGGTCCGCGTTCGATTTCGCCGATCTCATCGGCGCCGCCGGGCGGCGCGACGGCCTGTGGCGGGTGCTGACCGACCTGCTCGTCACCGTCGGCGACGGCCACGCCGAGCGACTCGACGCGGCGGTCGATCACGCGGTGCGCGCACTCGACGAGTTCGAACGGAGAGCGCGATGACGGCCGGGCACATCCACGCGCACGGACTGGATCTGGAGCCGGCGCTCACCCGCATCGCCGGTCCGGTGATCCCGGGACGCCACCCGCGGCGGTGGTCGATGTGGCCCGCGCAGCTGCCGGCGCTGGTGCTGATCCTGCTGCTGCTGGTCGGGCCGGCCGCTACTACGGTGTGGACCGCGGTCCGCGCACAGTGGGCGATGGTCGGCTGGTGTGCGCTGCTGGTGGTACTGGTCGCGGCGAGCACCGTGCTGTGGCGCCGGGACGACGCGGTGCGCGCGCTGGTGGCGGCGGCTGCGCGGGGTCGCTGGACATTGCTGCGCAATCGATTGTGGCCGACCGTCTTTCGCCGGCGTTCGCTGTGGTGGCCCGTCGTGGTGGTCGCGCTCGTGGTGACGATCCGGGGAATCGGCGTCGAACTGGGGCCCGGTGGGCGCGGCGCCTACGTCCGGACCCTGGTGTGGGTGCTGTGCGCGCTGGCCGTGCTGGTCCTGGCCTTGGAACTGGCCTGGCGTGGCCGCCGGGGCTGGTGGCCGTGGCAACCGCTGATTCTGCCGTTCGGCGTGTCGGCGTTCGTCGCCGGACTGGCCATGCGGCTGCTGGCCGAGAATCCCGACTACCGGATGCCGGTCCCGGGCGTGGCCGGCCAGCGCGTGTGGCTGATGACCCTGCTGATCGCGGCCTTCGTCTGGTGCTGGCTGGGTGCGCTGTTCGCGTTGTTCCGCGCCGCGATCGCCGCCATCGAGGCCGACCCGGTGCGGCGCGGCTATCTCGAGGACGCGCGCGGCGCGGGCCGGACCCGGGCCCGGCTGTTCGAATTGGTACGACCGGTCTTCCTGATTCTCGGCCTCGTCGTCGCCGTCGCCGCGGCGCGGATCTTCGACATCATCCTGATCGCGGTGCCGGGCTCGCTGCAGTATTCGCTGGACTCGGCGACCGTGCACTGGTGGCGGCTGGTCTCGGATCCCGATGCCGATCCCGGTGTGGCCGCGGCCTATTCGCTGCCGCTGGCGGTGCTGATCGGTTCGGCGGCGTGGATTCTGCAGACCGACGTGCGCCGCCACCGCGTCGGCTGGATGCGCCGCCCGAGCGCCGATCCGGTCCGCACGAGGCGCACCGCGCGTGGCGTCCTTCGGCTCGTGGCGGTCTCGTCGCTGGCGCTGGGGCCGTTGCTGGCGTTGGTGGTGTTCAGCTGGGTGGGCGCCGACGGGCCCGCCCTCGCCGGCGCCGGATCGGTGTGGCAGCACCGAGAGTTGTTGCATGCCATGGCCAATACGGGCTGGGTGGCGGTGTGGGCCACCGTTCTCGTCATCGGTGCGGCGTTCCCGGTCGCCCATCAGCTCGCCGCGCTGCCCGCCGATGCGCTGCGTTCGCGGATCGCGGTGGTGGTGCTGGTGGTGTTCACCGTGCTGCCCGCGCAGCTCTACGTCGGGCCGATCCGGCGCGTCATCGAGCGGATGGGATTGACCGGGACGTCGTTCTCCTCGCTGATCGTGGTGCACGCCGCGATCGGATTGCCCATCGCGATCCTGATTCTGCGCGGAGCGCTGCTCGCGCCCTCGGACGGTCCGGCCGCCGGCGCCCTGCACGGGCTCGCCAAACCGTGGGCCGTCCTGGGCCGCGTGGTGTCGACCGCATGGCCCGCCGTCGGCGCGGTCGCGGTGCTCGAACTGATTCAGGTGTGGAACGACTTCTTCATCGGACTGATGGTCAGTGGCGCCGATGTCAGTCCGTGGTCGCTGCTGCTGTGGGGCGACGCGCGGCAGTTCCAGGAGAACGCCGCCCATCTCGCGGCCGGGGCACTGCTGTCGACGGTCCCGCCGGTGCTGCTGTTGCTGATGACCTGGCGCCGCTTCCTGGTTCCGGGATTGACGGGCGGGATCGTGCGATGAGCGGCCACTCGCACCGGCCCGAGCACGACATCGCGTCGCAGCTCATCGCCACCCCGAAATCCTCTGTCTGGCAAGGGTTTCTGGGCGCGGCGTGGGTGATGTCGTCGTCGCTGCTGCTCGAGGTGGTGGCGAAGCTGCTGGAGGGTTCGGTCGGGCAGAGCCGGGTGCTGAACTCGCTGGCGGGGGTGCTGCGCTGGGTGGCGGTCGCGGTGGTGGCGGCTGCCGCGCTGTACGTGCTGTGGCGCAAGACCATGGATATGCGCGAGGGCGCGCGTGTCCGGCGAGAACTGGACCTCACCGCGGACCTGGTCCAGCCGCCACCCGTGGTCGAGCGGACCGTCGCGGCGCTGCCCGCGCTCGCACCGGCCCGGACGCGGCCGCTGGACGCGACCGATGCGGCCGTCGCCGCCGTCCTGCGGGCACTGCCGTTCACCGACTACGAGGCCGCCGTGCTCTACGACACCGTGACCGCGATGCTCGACAGCGCGACGGTCCTGCCGAGGGAGCAGGCGGTGGTGCAGCGTTCGACCGGCGAGGTTCTGATCCGGCTCGCCGCCCACGGCGTGATCGTCCACGACGGGCACGACCGATTCGCCGTCACGAAGACCACGACATCGCCGGACGGTGCCGTCGTACGCCGCACACCGCAGTGGCGGGCCACGTGGCCGGCGCTGATCCGGCACTACTCCGACCGGGCGACACGCTGGGCGGTGGCTCTGGACTCGGATCGGCTCGGCGCCGGCGCGCATCGGTGGTTCACCGGCACGGCGGACCGGCTGGCCGAACTGCTGCGCGCATGCGCCGACTGCGATCACGGCGTCGAACTCGACATCCCGGCCCTGGCGCGGATCGCCGACGCGCTCGACCTCTGGTACGCGCGGATCGGGGCCCCTGCCGATGGTCCGGCGGCGCGGGCGATGCTGGCGTTGAGCGGCCCGGCGCATCCGCAGATCCGCGAACTGGCATCGATCCGCTGCGAGCTGGCGCTCGACACCGCGACACGCCGACGATGGCCGCGTCCACTCCGGAACCGGCATCGCAACCGTCCACGCCGGAGCACGGGCCTGGACGCCCGGCGCGCGCATGCCGAGGCGATGCGCGATTTCGACCGCCTGCCCGGCGGGGAGTACCCACTGCCCGACATCGTGGCCGGGTTCGAGCGCGCGTGGTGGCTGCTGCCCCGTCGCGACATCGCCGCCGAGGTCTGCGCGCTGAACGACCTGGCTATCGCACATATGCACGAAGGACGCCTGGATGCCGCCCGTGACCGTCTCGAGCTGGCCGAAACCCTGACCCGCGGCGGGCGCAACCCCTCCGGCCGGGCGCACACCTTCGAAACGCTGGGGCTGCTGTGGTGGATGCGCGGTGAACCCCGGCGCGCGATGCGCTGGTGGCTGCTGGCGCTGACCGTCTACCGCGATCTCGGTCACGAATTGGGAATCTGCCGGTGCCTGCAGCATCTGGGCAGCGCGGTGGCCGTCGTGCCCGAATACGGCGGTCTGCTGCTCGCGGGGCCGCTGAGCACGGGCGAGATCCTGCGTCAGGCGTCGGGCTGGCTGGCCTATGCGGAACGGCGCCGTCCCGGCGGGGTGGGCCGGACTCCTGCCCTGGCATCCCGCTACCGTCGGAGTGTCGCGCAAGCACTGGAGAACGCGCAGCTCACGTCGCTGGAGACGGTGGACCGGTGGCCCGTCACCGTGTCCGAGCGTTAGCCCTCCGACCGGCCCGTTCGGGCTTCCGCCGGCCATTCGAGCCGGCGAAACCTCCGATTTCGGGCGTTGTCATGCGACCGGGGTCACTATATCTCAGTGATCTCGACCACATAACGTTTATATAACTACAGTTATGTAACGCGCGTTTATCGCACCATGCGCTGCGTAAACGTGAATATCCTCCACGTTGGGTTGAGACAGTTCGGTTGTTATCGCAACGTGATGTATCGAGATTTCTCCGTTACCGTCGTTTGCAGCTCGGAATTCCGGGCTGACGCTCGAATCGCTGAACACCGGCAACCCTGTCCCGCGGTTCGAGTTCGACCCCGACATACCTGGGGGCAGGGACCCGTAATCGTCACCATCGGGCCGGTTGGGCGCAGGCAGGGAAAACCACATGTCTCGTAACCGTAAGTTCAGCACTCGCGCACTCGGCTTCGCCGCCGTCGCCGGCGCCATCGTCGCCGTCCCCTTCGGCCTGACCGCTACCGCGTCTGCCGACGGCGGCCACGACTGGGATGCCGTGGCGGCGTGCGAGGCCAGCGGCAACTGGGGCGCCGACACCGGCAACGGTTTCTACGGCGGCCTGCAGTTCACCCAGAGCACCTGGGAAGCCAACGGCGGCAGTGGCAACCCGGCCAACGCCAGCCGCTCCGAGCAGATCCGCGTCGCGGAGAACGTGCTCGCCAGCCAGGGCCCCGGCGCCTGGCCGGTGTGCGGCGCCAACCTGTAAGGTTCGCCTCCGCCCGCGGTTCGTCCGCATACACAGCGTGCAGACAGGCCCCTCCCGGATCTACCCGGAAGGGGCCTGTCGCGTTGTATGCGCCGGTCAGGCGCTGATCGCGGCTCCGGCCGCGAACCGGCTCTCCACCGGCGCGAGTCCGTAGTGCCCGCGCAGGGTGCCGGCGGTGTATTCGGTGCGGAACAGGCCGCGTTCCTGCAGGATCGGCACCACCCGGTCGACGAAATCGGTGAGTCCGCCGGGCAGATACGGCGGCATGATGTTGAATCCGTCCGCCGCACCCGCCTCGAACCAGGTCTGCAGTTCGTCGGCGATCTGCTCCGGGGTGCCCGCGAAGCTGCGATGTCCGCGCCCGCCGCCGAGTTTGCCGATCAGCTGGCGCACGGTCAGCTGCTCCTGTGTGGCCAGCTCCTTGACCAGCGTGAACCGGGACTTGTTGCCTTCGATCTCGCTTTCCACCGGCAGCGGCGGCAGCGGCGCGTCCAGCGGATGGTCGGTCAGATCGATGCCCAGCTGCGTGGACAGCTGGCGCAACGCGTAGTCGGGGGAGATGAGATCGGTGAACTCCTGCTCCAGTGCCAGCGCTTCGGCGGGCGTGTCGGCGATGTAGGGCACCAGACCGGGAAGCACCTTCAGCTCGTCGGCACCGCGGCCGTACTTCGGCAGCCGTGATTTCAGATCGCGATAGAAGCGCTGCCCCTCCTCCAGGGTGCGCTGCGCGGTGAACACCGCCTCGGCGTAGCGAGCGGCGAATTCCTTCCCGCTCTCGGAGGATCCGGCCTGCACCAGCAGTGGCCGGCCCTGCGGTCCGCGCGGGGAGTTCAACGGGCCGCGCACCCGGAACCGGTCGCTGTCGTAGTCGATGGTGTGCACCTTGTCCGGGTCGGCGAAGACACCGGCCTCGGGGTCGAGCACGACGGCCGAGGACTCCCAGCTGTCCCACAATTGCAAAGCGACATCGACGAATTCGGTGGCGCGCTCATATCGCCGAGCATGTTCGGGAATGGCGTCGTAGCCGAAATTGTAGGCCTCGTCGACGCTGCCGGACGTGACGATGTTCCATCCGGCACGCCCGCCGCTGATGTGGTCGAGCGAGGCGAATTTGCGGGCCAGATTGAACGGTTCGTTATAGGTCGTCGAGGCCGTCGCGATGAGCCCGATATGTTCGGTCGCCGCGGCGATGGCCGACAGCAATGTCACCGGTTCGAACACCGCGAGCGTATTGCGCTGAATGCGCGGGCCCACCGCCAGACCGTCGGCGAAGAAGACCGAATCCAGTTTGCCGCGCTCGGCGATGCGGCCCAATTCCTGGAAATGCTTCACGTCCAGCACGCGCCGTTCCTCGGTGCGCGGATGGCGCCAGGCTGCTTCGTGATGACCGACGCCCATCAGAAAGGCGTTGAGATGAAAGGTTTTCGGTGATGGCGACATCGAGCGTCGTCGTCCCTTCGGTGTAGTGCTTCAGCGATCGGATTGCGGGCGCCAGCGGGTGAGGCGGCGTTCGATCGCGACGAGTACGGCGTTGTAGACCAGGCCGACGATCGCGATGGCGACGATCCCGACATACATATCGGGGATCTGGAAATTCTGCTGTGCGGCGGTGATGAGATAACCGAGACCCGCTCGCGCACCGGACATCTCGGTGGCGATCAGGACCAGGATCGAGGCCGACGCCGCCATCCGGATACCGGTGAAGATGGTCGGGACGGCGGCGGGCAGGATCACCTTCTGGAACAGCCGCAGCGGCGAGAAACCCAGTGACACAGCCGACTTGATCAGCAGCGGGTCGACCGATCGAACACCGCTGATGGTGTTCAGCAGGATCGGGAAGAAGGCCGCGTAGACCACGATCGCGACCTTGGAGGTCTCGCCGATGCCGAGAATCAGGATGAACACCGGCAGCAGCGCCAGCGCCGCGGTGTTGCGGAACAGTTCGAGCAGCGGGTTCACGAAGTCGGCCACCGGTTTGTACCACGCGATGGCGACGCCGGCCGGAACGGCGCACGCCACCGCTATCGCGAAGCCGACCAGGGATCGGCCCAGACTGGCGGAGGTGTTGTCCCAGAGCTGGCCGTTGCGGATCAGCTCGTCACCGCGCTGCACAACGGTGGAGAACGGCGGCAGGAAGATCTGATCGACCAGGCCGAAGCGGGGCGCGAGCTCCCAGAAGGCCAGGAACAGGCCGATGACCAGCACGGGCTTGAACAGCCGCCAGCCCCAGCGACCGGCCAGGGCGGCCAGCTGCCGCCCGGTGCCGGGGGTGAAGCGAGCGGGAGCCCCGCCCGCAGTCGCGGCCGGGACGGAGGACTTCTTCGACACCAGCACGGGTTCGGCGGTGGCGGGCAGTGTGGTGGACATGGTGTTACCTCCTGTCGGTGGCCGCGAGGTCGGCCTGCTCGAGACCCTGTGCGCGGGCCACCTCGTCGTGCAGCAGCGACCAGATCCGATGCCGGACTTCGCTGAAGTGTTCGCTGGAGCGGATGTCGGCGTCCGGGTCGGTGTCGCGGTCGAGATCGATATCGACCACCGCCTTGACCCGTCCCGGCCGCGAGGTGAGCACGGCCACCCGCTGTCCCAGATAGACGGCTTCGTTGATGTCGTGGGTGATGAACAGGATGGTCTTGCCGGTGGTGCGCCAGATGCGTAGCAGCTCGTCCTGCAGCGATTCGCGGGTCTGGGCGTCGAGCGCGGCGAACGGCTCGTCCATCAGCAGCACCTCGGGATCGAAGGCGAGGCTGCGGGCGATGGCCACGCGCTGTTTCATGCCGCCGGACAACTCGTGTGGGTAACGGTCGCCGAAGCCGGTGAGGCCGACCAGCTCCAGATATTCGTCGGCGACGCGGCGGCGCTCGCGCCGGCGGATGCGCTTGGCCTCCAGTCCGAATTCGATATTGCCGCGCGCGGTGCGCCACGGCAGCAGCGCGTACTGCTGGAAGACGATCCCGCGGTCGAGTCCGGGGCCGGTGACGGGCCGGCCGTCGAGCAGGATCTGGCCGTGGGTCGGCCGGGTCAGCCCGCCCAGCAGGTCCAGCAGGGTCGACTTACCCGAACCGCTGGGTCCGACCAGCACGAGGAATTCACCGTCGCGCACGTCCACGGTGATGTTCTCCAGCGCGGTGAACGGAGTTCCGGTGCCTCGTGCGGGAAACTCCTTGCGTACCCCGTCGAGCGCGAGTTTGATCGCCGTGACGCTCATTTGGCGGCCACCACCTCTCCGGTCGGTCCGCTCTCGGCGGGATATTTGCCGTTGGCGTAGGGGTTGAACTTGTTGGTGTAGAGATCCTTGGCCGCGAACTTCCCGGCCGGCAGCTCACCGTTGCGGACCAGCCAGTCGATCCAGATCTGCAGCTCTCGCTCCTGGATCACCGCGCCGGGCACCGGAATGCCGGACGACTTGTAGGAGTCGAGCAGTTTGGTGTTCTCGTTGCGGCCGCGCTTGTGAATGATGTCGGCCAGGCGCGCCACCGCCTGATCGCGCGGCGTGATCTGCAGCCAGCGCGTCGCGCGGGCCGTGCCCTGGACGAAGTCGGCCACCGCGTCCCGATGATCGGCGATGTAATCGTTGCGGAAAACGTAGGTGCCGTAGTCGAACTCGCCGAACAAGCCCTTGTCGGTGTAGAGCGGGTGGATGGCGCCGTGCGCGAGCGCGATGTCCTGCAGCGGGCCGCCCAGCGCCGCCACATCGATCTGCCCCTTGCGCAGCGCGTCCTCGGTATTGACCGGCGGCAGCACCACGAGTTGCACCTGTTTGATCTCGTCATCGGTGAGACCCTGATCGTGCAACCACTGCCGGGTGATGAATTCGTGATGGGCGCCGAGAGTGTTGACGCCGACCTTCTTCCCGATCAGGTCCTTGGCGGTCTTGATACCCGAGTCGTCGCGGACGTAGTAGCCGGTGAAGTTCTGCCCGTCGGCGCCGTAGGAGCTGAGCACCGAGGTGACCGGTGCGCCGCCGGCGATGAGCTTGACGACCGCGCCGTTGAACGCGCTGCCGAATTCGATCTGCTTGGTGGTGGCGGCCTGGATATTGGCCGGGCCGCTGGTGGTGTCGCCCTCCCACTTCAGCTCGATCTTGGAGAAGTAGCCGAGGTCGGCGGCCAGTTCGTAGGGCGTGACCGTGCCGGCCTGGCCCTGGTAACGAAGGATGGTCTTACCGTCGGCGGTGGTACCGGCGCCGGAACCCGAGCAGCCCGCGGCGAGTGCGGCGAGGACGGGCAGGGCGAGGACGGCGGCGAGGACGCGCACCACCCGGGGTCGTCTGAACGACATGATCGGTTCTTTCACTGAATGCGTCTGCGGACACGCGCACATCGGGCGCGGCGACCGGTAGATCGGCGAAACGAATTGCCTGGCGGGACTTTCGGCGACGGCGATGGCGCCCGGGCTCAGGCGCGACAGATCCCGTGCGGGACGCGCATGAGATCCACCGTGCGGCGGCGCGTCAAGAGTCGGGAGACGTTCATCGGGTGCCTTCTCGGAAAGTGCTCGGACCGGCGATGCGGATCACAGCAACCTGCGTTGATCACATGGTGCGGCTGTCCGTGCTGGTGAGCAACGGTGTTTTCACAGTGTGGAAATCAGCGTGAGGATAATTCCGCGGCCGAAATGCGGGGCGCGCGAACGGCTTACGAGGCGGTATCCGCGGCCTCGGGTTCGACGTGCAGCAGCGGGCCGATCCGGTTCGCGATATGGCGCATCGGGGGCAGGATCGAGCGCATCAGGTCGGCGTCGAGGCGTGCGGACCGGGCCTGCACACAGAGCGCGCCGCGTACCTGCCGGCCGCGGCCGACGATCGGCACCGCGACCGAACGGATCGGCTCGTCGCTGTCGATCACCTCGACCGCGAATCCGGCGCGGCGCACCCGGTCGAGATCGTCCGAGGCCGGCGAATCGGACTCGTACCGGCCGGCGTAGGTCTCGATCAGGCGGTCGCCGGGGGAGAACGCCAGCAGCGCGTGCCCGGCCGCGCTGGATCGCAACGGGCGCCGGGGCCGCGGAATCTGGTTGGGGCAGAACGAGACCGGGGGCCGCGCCTGGAAGACGGTCAGCGCGTCCCGCGAGTCGGGCACGCTGAGACTGACCGAAATGCGGATATTCGCCGCCAGCGCGTAGAGGTGCGGCGCCGCCGAATCGAGGCCGAGACGCGTCAGCGCCGGCCGCGCCAGCGACGCGAGCCCGTGCCCGATGCGGTAGCGGTCGTTGGCATGGTCCTGTTCCAGCAGCCGCCCGCGGACGAGCGCCTGCAGCAGCCGATGCGTGGTGCTGACGGGCAGACCCGTCTGCTGTGCCAGTTCGCTGACCGACAGCTCGGGGTCGTCGCCGTCGAAGCAGTTCAGGACCGCGATCGCACGCTCGACGGCGCGTGCGCCCGAACGCGGTTCATCGGTGGCGGCCATACATCCTCCTGCCGGGACCGAAAGTGATACAGGCACTCTGGTCCGGAAGAGAACGCGAGACAATGATTGCGCGCAGCGCGAGCCGATCACTTTTCGGCCCGTCCTGTTACGGCGGCCGATACTCCCGGCCGCCCGCCGTTACCGAGCGAGGATGAGCCTTATCTCGTTCCGGTACCGGAGACGATGAGCGCCGCGCGGGAATTCCGTTCCCGCGCGGCGGGCGTGGACATCGTCAGCTTTCCAATTCGCGGGACAAACCGGCGGTGATCACGGTGAGAACCTGCCCCGCGAGCGCGAGGTCGGCCGCCGGGACCGAATCGTAGACGCGGTCGAGCACCGCGCTCGTGCGCGAGCGGATGTCCGCGACGAGGCGATCACCCGCCGCGGTGACCACGAGTTCACCACCCGGCGCTTCGCGCATCAGATCCCGCTCGGTGAGCCGCGTCGCGGCGCTCGCGACAACAGTGGGCGCCCAGGTCGTCTTCGCGGCGAGGGTGGCGATATGCCGCTCCCGATCGACGGTGCCGCCGGCTGCCGCGGCCTGGCTGAGCGTGATCCACTGCGCCTCGTCGACGCCGGTACCGGCGAGGACTCGGTGCAGAAGCGCGTTGTGATGCTTTTCGGCCTGGCCGATGACCGACGGATCGAGGGTGACGGGGGACATGGCGGACTCCTGACTGCAAAATGGTGCGCCAATTGTGACACTGAGTTCCAGACGAGCGCAAGTATCGTTCGGATCTCAGTTTCTGACGTGCCTCGGATCCGGGTTCGGATAGCATCGCGGCATGCCCGATCCCGCATCCGACCGCACGCTGCCGCTGCGAGAGCGCAAACGGCTGCGCACCCGCCGCGCACTGGCCGACGCCGCCCTGCGGCTGTTCACCGAACGCGGATTCGACGCGACGACACTCGACGAACTCGTGGACGAGGCCGAGGTGTCGCGCAGCACCTTCTTCCGCACCTATCCGGCCAAGGAGGCGGCCGCGATCGAGGCGGAGGCCGAATTGTGGTCCGCATATCTCGCGGCGCTGGCGAATCGTCCGCTGACCGGAGTGGTGCTGGACGGTATGCGAGAGACGCTCACCGCGGCCGTCGCCGATCTGGAACCGGAGTGGGATCGCCGGTATATCGCGACGCGCCGGCTCATCCGGTCCACACCGGCGTTACTGGCCTACGTCGAGTACCACCGCCACGGCGTGAAGGCCGATGCGGTCACGATCCTGGCCGACCGCTTGGAACTGCCCGCGGACGATCTGCGACTGCACGTCCTGGCCGAACTGGTGACCTCGGCGTGGAGCGTGGCAGGCCGGGAATGGGTCCGCGCCGACGGCCGCGGCGGCCGGGAGGCGCTGACGGACAGGGTGCGCGAGGCCTTCGCGGCGGTTCCGGCCGGTCTGGCACTGCGCGCGCGCTGAGCGGTCGTGGCGCTCGCGGCGGTGTCGCGTGTCGGCGTCGCGCGTCAGTGTGGTGCCGGCTCCTCGGCCGCCTCGGTGGCGACGTCCGCGAATTGGTCTGCGCCCCAGCGGGCGTCGACGATCAGCCCGATCACGCCGATGGTGATGCACACCCCCGACAGCGCCAGCAGCCCCGGGTTCGTCCGGCCGGTCAGCGCGTCTCCGAGGACGACGACGCCGATGGTGCCGGGAATGATGCCCACGAAGGTGGCCAGCAGATACGGCATCATCCGCACCGAGGACAGTCCGGCGCAGTAATTGATCACCGAGAACGGCACCGGTGCGATCAGCCGCAGCGAGCCCACCGCGAGCCAGCCGCGCCGGGCCAGCCGCCGATCCACCGCCCGCACCGCCGGATGGGTCAGCCGCGCCGCGACCTGATCCCGATCCAGCGCCCGGATCAGCAGCAGAGCCAGTACGGCGCTGACGGTCGTCGCGGCGACCGCGAGGCCGATGCCGAGAATCGGCCCGAACAACAGTCCGGCGCTCAGGGTGAACACGGTGCGCGGAAACGGCGCCACCGTCACGAGCGCGTGGACGAGAAAGAAGAGCAGCGGAAAGACCGGGCCGACCGAATCGGCCCAGTCCCGAATCTGTTGCGGGGCCGGATGCGGGGCCAGCAGGGCGATCGCGACCAGGGCGGTCGCGAGGATCGCCAGCATCACGACCCGTCGATTGCGCAGTAGTCGCAACGCCACATCCGTCGTCCTCGGCACCGCGACAGGTTACCGGTCGGTATGGCCAGGCTGTGCGAAGAGTATGCGAACACCGGGCTAGCATCGAATGAAGGTTGATGAATGATCGTTAACCGAACTGGTCGTCGACCTGCCGATATCGCACGCCCGTCGCACTGTGAAGGGGTCACACAGGCGGTTGCGAAGGCGCTGCGAAGAGTTGGGTCCCAGCGTAGGTATCCGGTACGAGTGAAGTATCGGAGTCGAGTGGAAGAGGTACAGCAGCGATGCCGATTGGTTCAGATCCGGGTGCGGACACCGTGCCCGGATACGCCGCATGGCGCAAGGGCGTGGCCGGAGTACTGGCCAAATCCCGCAAGGTCGAGGCATCCGAACTCGGTGACGAGCCGGAGCGCCTGCTCGAGGTCACCAATTACGACGGAGTGACCGTCGCGCCGCTGTACACCCGTCGCGACGAACTGCCCGAACAACCGCTGCCGGGACGATTCCCGTTCGTGCGCGGTAACGAGGGCACCCGGGACGTGCACCGCGGCTGGCATGTCAGCGCCCGCATCGGCGGAACCGATCCGGCCGCCGTCAACGAGGAGATCCTCGCCGCCCTGGAGAACGGCGTCAGTTCCGTCTGGCTCGGCGTGGGCGAGAACGGCGTCCCGGTGGCGGGACTGGCGGACACGCTGCGCGGGCTGCTGTTCGAGCTGGCTCCGCTGAGCCTGCGGGCGGGTGCGGACACTCCGGCCGCCGCCGCGCAGGTGCTGGCTGTGCTCGACGGCTACGAGGTGGCCGACCGCTCCGATATCCACATCTTCCTCGGCGCGGCGCCGCTGACCAGCCGCTTCGCCGGATTGGCCGACACCGACCTCGACGCCGCGGTCGAGCTGGCACGCACCGCCGCCGGCCGCACCGAGACCGTCCGCGCGATCACCGTGTCCGGCACGGTCTTCCACAACGCCGGCGCGTCCGACGCCCAGGAGATCGGCGCGGCCGTCGCCGCGGGCCTGGATTACCTGCGCGCCCTCACCGACGCCGGCCTCCATATCGCCGATGCGCTGGATCAGGTGAGTTTCCAGCTGGCGGCGACCGACGATCAGTTCGAGACGATCGCGAAATTCCGTGCCGCCCGGCGGCTGTGGGCGCGGGTGGCGCACGAGGCGGGAGCGCCGGACTTCGGCAACGCGCCGCAACACGCCGTCACCTCGGAGGCGATGCTGAGCCAGCGCGATCCGTGGGTGAACATGCTGCGCACCACCCTGGCCGCTTTCGGCGCCGGCGTGGGCGGCGCGGACCTGGTCACCGTACTGCCGTTCGACGCGGCCCTGCCGGCCGGGGAACTCGGTGTGTCGCAAGCGTTCTCGGAACGCATGGCACGCAACACCCAGTTGCTGCTGCTCGAGGAGTCGCACCTCGGACATGTGCAGGACCCGGGCGCGGGTTCCTGGCATGTGGAGAGTCTCACCGCCGATGTGGCCGGTGCGGCGTGGGCGTTCATGCAGGAGCTCGAACGCGCCGGTGGATACCTCGCCGCGCTGGAGTCCGGCCTGCTGGCCGAGCGCATCGCCGACACCCGGACCCGCCGCGAATCCGATATCGCCCACCGCCGCACCGCGGTCACCGGTGTCAACGAATTCCCGAACCTCGCCGAGGAACCGCTGTCCGAGGCCGCGCGTGCGACGGATGCGGTGGCCCGCTACGGCGCGGCCTTCGAGGCGCTGCGCAACCGGTCGGATGCCTACCTCGCCGCCCACGGCCGCCGGCCGCGGGCGCTGCTGGTACCGCTGGGCCCGGTCGCCGAACACAACGTGCGCGTGACCTTCACCGCGAATGTGCTGGCCTCGGGCGGCATCGAAACGGTGAACCCGGGAGCGCTGGAGACGTCCGCGATCGGCTCGGCCGCGACGGAGTCCGGAGCGACGATGGCGGTGCTGTGCGGCAGCGACGCCCGCTACGGCACCGAGGCCGCGCCCGCCGTGCAGCAACTGCGCGACGCCGGCGTGACGACGGTACTGCTGGCCGGACCGGAGAAGGCCGTGGCCGAGGTGAGCGGCACACAGCGGCCGGACGGATTCCTCACGGCCCGCATGGACGCGGTGGCGACCCTGTCCGGCCTGCTGGAGAAGCTGGGAGCGTAATGAC
This sequence comes from Nocardia kruczakiae NBRC 101016, assembly GCF_001612965.1. Lineage (GTDB taxonomy): Bacteria > Actinomycetota > Actinomycetes > Mycobacteriales > Mycobacteriaceae > Nocardia > Nocardia kruczakiae. Next base: position 34,668 of record NZ_BDBL01000051.1, on the reverse strand, counting down.
TACTCGAGATGTGAACCACGTGATCGGCAGTTTCGCCGAAGTACCGCTGGGCGAACCGGCGGTCGGGCGGACCGGCGGCGGCGACGTCGAGGCGTTCGTCGCCGAATCGGCCGCCGCCAACGGCTATGCGCCCGAACAACTGGTCTGGGCCACCCCCGAAGGTATCGACGTCGCGCCGGTGTACACCAAGGCCGACCGCGATGCCGTTGTCGCCGAGGGCTACCCGCTCGACAGTGTGCCCGGTGTGGCGCCGTTCGTGCGCGGCCCGTACCCGACCATGTACGTGAATCAGCCGTGGACCATCCGCCAGTACGCGGGTTTCTCCACCGCCGCCGATTCCAACGCCTTCTACCGCCGCAACCTGGCCGCGGGCCAGAAGGGTCTGTCGGTCGCCTTCGACCTGGCCACCCATCGCGGCTACGACTCCGATCACCCCCGGGTGACCGGTGACGTCGGTATGGCCGGTGTCGCCATCGACTCGATCCTGGATATGCGGGAACTGTTCGATCAGATTCCGCTGGACCAGGTGTCGGTCTCGATGACCATGAACGGCGCGGTGCTGCCGATCCTGGCGCTGTACGTCGTCGCCGCCGAGGAACAGGGCGTCAAGCCCGAACAGCTGGCCGGAACCATTCAGAACGACATTCTGAAGGAGTTCATGGTCCGCAACACCTACATCTATCCGCCCAAGCCCTCGATGCGGATCATCTCCGACATCTTCGCCTACACCTCCGCGAAGATGCCGAAGTTCAATTCGATCTCCATCTCCGGCTACCACATCCAGGAAGCCGGAGCCACCGCCGATCTGGAGCTGGCCTACACCCTGGCCGACGGCGTGGAGTACATCCGGGCCGGTCTGGACGCGGGGATGGAGATCGATCAGTTCGCGCCGCGGCTGTCGTTCTTCTGGGCCATCGGCATGAACTTCTTCATGGAGGTCGCCAAGCTGCGCGCGGGCCGGCTGCTGTGGAGCGAGCTGGTCTCGAAATTCGAACCCAAGAGCCAGAAGTCGCTGTCGCTGCGCACCCACTCGCAGACCTCGGGCTGGTCGCTGACCGCGCAGGACGTGTTCAACAACGTCGCGCGCACCTGTGTCGAGGCGATGGCCGCGACCCAGGGCCACACCCAGTCGCTGCACACCAACGCCCTCGACGAGGCGCTGGCACTGCCCACCGACTTCTCCGCGCGCATCGCCCGCAACACCCAGCTGCTGCTGCAGCAGGAATCGGGCACCACGCGCCCGATCGACCCGTGGGGCGGCTCCTACTACGTGGAGTGGCTGACCCACCAGCTGGCCGAACGGGCCCGGGCTCACATCGCCGAGGTCGAGGCGCACGGCGGTATGGCGCAGGCGATTTCGGAGGGTATCCCGAAGCTGCGCATCGAGGAGGCCGCCGCCCGCACCCAGGCCCGCATCGACACCGGCGCGCAGCCGGTGATCGGCGTCAACAAGTACCAGGTGACCGAGGACCAGGAGATCGAGGTCCTCAAGGTCGAGAACTCGCGCGTGCGCGCCGAGCAGAACGAGAAGCTGCGCCGCCTGCGCGCCGAGCGCGACAGCGCCGAGGTCGAGCGGGCACTGGCCGAATTGACCAGGGCCGCAGCATCTTCCGAAGGCGGGATGGCCAACAACCTGCTCGCCCTGGCCATCGACGCCGCCCGCGCGAAGGCCACCGTCGGCGAGATCTCCGACGCGCTGGAGAAGGTGTACGGTCGCCACCAGGCCGAGATCCGCACACTGTCGGGCGTCTACCGAGAGGAGGCCGGCAAGGTGACCAACATCAGCAGGGCCATCGAGCTGGTCGAGGAATTCGCCGAGGCCGAGGGCCGCCGCCCCCGCATCCTCGTCGCCAAGATGGGCCAGGACGGCCACGACCGGGGCCAGAAGGTGATCGCGACCGCCTTCGCCGACCTCGGCATGGACGTCGATGTGGGCCCGCTGTTCCAGACCCCGGAAGAGGTGGCCCAGCAGGCGGCCGACAACGACGTGCACATCGTCGGTGTCTCCTCGCTGGCGGCCGGTCACCTCACGCTGGTGCCCGCTCTGCGGCAGGCACTGGCCGATGTCGGACGCCCCGACATCATGGTCATCGTCGGCGGTGTGATCCCGCCCGGTGACTTCGACGAGCTGTATGCCGCCGGCGCCGCGGCGATCTTCCCGCCGGGCACCGTGATCGCCGACGCGGCGATCGGGCTGCTGCAGAAGCTGGCGGCCGAACTCGGCCACGAGATCGGCGGACAAGCCGAGGCGCAGTGAGCGACGCCGACCGGACTCCGGCGGGCGATACGCCCGCCGGGGCCGGGCTGCCCGCCAACGCGGAGCTGCCCGGAACCCAGGCCCTGTCCACCGCCCGCGGCCTGCCCCCGGCGCTGCGCGTGGACGGACCGCAGTCGCACGGCGGCGGGCGACGCCGGACCATCGACGTGGCGGAACTGGCAGGTGCGATCCGCGACAATCAGCGCGCCGCGCTCGCCCGAGCGATCACCCTGGTCGAATCCACCCGCGCCGACCACCGCGAGGCGGCGCAGCGCCTGCTGCTCGAGCTGACGGCCGAAGGTGGTGCCGTCGAATCCAATCGCGTCGGTATCACGGGCGTTCCGGGCGTGGGCAAGTCGACGTTCATCGACGCGCTCGGCATGTATCTGATCGGCCAGGGACATCGGGTCGCGGTGCTGGCGGTGGATCCATCCTCGACGCGTACCGGTGGATCGATTCTCGGCGACAAGACCCGCATGGCGCGGCTGTCGGTCGAGCGTGAGGCGTTCATCCGCCCGTCGCCGACCGCGGGCACACTGGGCGGTGTCGCCAAGGCGACCCGGGAAACCATCGTGCTGCTAGAGGCCGCCGGTTACGACGTGATCCTGGTGGAGACGGTGGGTGTCGGCCAGTCCGAGGTGACCGTCGCCAATATGGTCGACGTGTTCTGCTTCCTCACCCTGGCCCGCACCGGAGATCAGTTGCAGGGCATCAAGAAGGGCGTTCTGGAGCTGGCCGATCTGGTCGCGGTCAACAAGGCCGACGGCCGCCACGAGGTGGAGGCGCGGGCGGCCGCGCGCGAACTGCAGGGCGCGATGCGGCTGATCCATCCGCGCGAATCACTATGGCGCCCACCGGTTCTCACCATGAGTGGACTGAACGGCACCGGTCTGGACACCTTCTGGGATACGGTCCTCGAACACCGGCGGGTGCTCACCGAGGCGGGGGAGTTCGCGGAGAAGCGCCGCCGCCAGCAGGTCGACTGGACCTGGACCATGGTGCACGATCAGTTGCTGCGCCGGCTGGCCGACAGTCCCGGCGTGAAAGCGATTCGCGCGCAGGTGGAAAAGCAGATCCGCGACGGCTCGCTGACCCCGGCCCTGGCAGCCGAGGAACTGCTGCGCGCCTTCGACGAGAAGTAGCGGCTGTCCGGGCGACGAGGATTCGTCCCCGGACGGTTCACCTCACCCGGAACAGTCGCGCCGCATTGCCGTAGCAGACCGCGCGCAACCATTCCGCGCCTAGATCGAGTCGTTCGAGCGCTTCCAGCGCGTGAGCGTAGGAGTACGGGATGTTCGGGAAGTCGCTGCCGAACAGAATGCGCTCACCCAGCTCGGCCAGGCGCCCGTACTCGATGCGCGGGAACGGGTTTCGTTCCTCGATGAAATCGGTGAACGACATCGTGGTGTCGAGGTGCACGTTGTCGTAGCGCTCGGCGAGGTCGAGAAACGGCGAGTATTCCGGGAGACCCATGTGGGCGACGATCAGGGTCAGTCGCGGAAACCGGTGCAGCAGTGCCGCGATCGGCTCCGGCCCGGTGAAAGTCCCCGGCGCCGGGCCCGAACCGCAGTGGATCAGCACGGGAATCCCGGCCTCGGACAGCAGCCCCCACACCTCGGTCAGCAACGGGTCGCCCGGATGGTAGTCGCCGACCTGGATATGCGATTTGAAGATCCGCGCTCCGGATTCGACCGCCGCGCTCACATAGCTTCCGGCGCCGTGTTCGGGATAGAACGTGGCGGTGTGCAAGCAGTCCGGGGTGCGCGCGGCGAAGTCGGCGGCCCATTCGTTCAGCCAGGCCGCCATATCGGGCTTGTGGGGATACACCAGCGAGGTGAACGCCCGCACGCCGAAACCGCGAAGCGTATCCAGCCGCTGCTGCTCGTCGTCGCGATAGGCGATCGGCCACGGCCGCCCGATCAGCGGGCCCGCGGAATCGAAATACGCCCACACCTTGCGCAGCACCCGGTCCGGCATGAAATGGGTGTGCACGTCGATGATTCCGGGCAGCTCCGCCCGGGTCAGGAATCGCGCGACCGCCGCCCGCTCCTCGTCGTCGACTGTCACCGAACCTCCTGTGCCACCGGTGGATACAGCGTCGCCGCGAAATCGCCGATCCGTGCGATCATGCGGTCGAAGAAGGCGGCCGGATCGGTGCCGACCGCGATATCGGCATTGGGCGCGCGACCCCACATCCCCGCCCAATCGGCGACCGTGCTGCCGCGGGTGAGGGTGCCCGCCAATTCGACGTCCACGGTGGCCGGGCGCAGCACCGCCAGGGTCGGTTCGAGCGCGACCGCCGCGGCGAACGGATCGTGCATATGCGCCAGGTACCCCTGGTCGTAGTGCTGGTGGAACTCGAAGTAGAACCGGACCGCGTCGATCAGGAATCGCACGATCGGATTGCCGGCCTCGGACCGGAGGCCGGGTGGATCGCCGGGCGCCGGCATCGCGGCGCCGGCGCAGTGTGCCCGTTCGGCGATCCGTCGCAGATGTTCCGGGAACATCTCGATCGATTCGGTGATGTCGAGCGCGCAGACGATCGGTCGCCGATCCTGCGGCGTGGACGAGAACGCGTCGAAGACCACTTTGGCGGCCTCCGGATCGACATGCACATTCCACTCGTTGGTGGGGGTGGTGTTACCGGGATGCCGGAACGCGCCACCCATGATCACCAGCCGCCGAAGCAGGTGCGGCAGTTGGGGTTCCAGTTCCAGCGCCAGGGCCAGATTCGTCAACGGCCCGGTGCACAGGCCCAGGACCGCGCCGGGACGCGCCCGGACGGTGTCGACCCACAGTTGTGCCGCCGAACGATCCGACAGCGGGCGCGGCGAAGGCGCCAATTCGGCATAGCCGATCCCGTGCGGGCCGTGGGTGTCCTCGGTGGTCTGCAGCGCAATCGCCAATGGCTGCGCCGCCCCGAGCGCCACCTCGATGGCCGGCGCCCGGCACAGATCCAGCAGAGCCAGATTGTTCGCCGCGACCTGCGCGGTGGGCACATTGCCTCCGGTCGAGGCGATTCCGGCGATTTCCAGCTGCGGATCCGCCAGCAGATACAGCAGTGCCAGCGCATCATCGATGCCGGTGTCCACGTCCACCATGATCGTCTGCCGCACGGTGCGAGAGTAACGGCCCGCCGCCGGCTCGCCCCGTCCGGCCTGTCGGCGCGCGAAACGATGCGGTCGAGGGTAGTTTCGACATGTCATTTTCTCGTGTTGTGGTCCGTGCGGTTTCTCGCAGCGGCCTGGGGGTGTTTCGCCGGTGAGATTCGCGGACCGTTTCAACGAGGTCATCTCGCACTGGGAGCAGGTGCACGGTACCCGGATGACCAATCGCGCGTTGGCTTTTCGCGTGACGCAGGCCGGTCATCCGGTATCGGCGACCTATCTGTCCCAGCTGCGCTCGGGCAACCGGGACAACCCGTCACAAGCGCTGGTCGAAACCGTGGCCCGGGTGCTGGCGGTGGAATCGACCCGGTTCAACGACGGCGGGCCGGGAGATCCGGCCCCCGGGGACGACCTGGTGTCGGCGGCGGTGGACGATCCGGTGCTGCGGCGGCTGCTGACCACCGCGGCCGGACTGTCCGCCTCCTCGATCGAGCTGCTGTCGGATGTGGCGGCCAAGCTGCGGCTCGCCGAGGGGTTGGCGCCGGGCACGACGGCCCAGCTGTAACCCGCGCCTACCGGCCGCTCACGGCGGTGGAGGCCGCGTACGTGGGAAGTTCGTACTCGTCGGTCTTGCCGAAGAACAGCTTCATCATCACCGGCCGCATCGGCTTCGACATCATGATCCGGTTGGCGGTCCGGCGCAGCGATGTGCCGAAATCGCTGGGGGACAGCATCATCTCGATGCCGCCGCCGGGAAGTTCCTTCGCCTTGTCGACGAACGGGGTGACCTTCTCCTCGTAACGGCGCAGCGCCGCCGGCACATCGCCGGGATCGGCCGCGAGCTCACCGGCGAGGATGTAGGCGCCGACGAGCGCCATGGCGGTGCCCATTCCGGTCATCGGGGAGCCGCAGTATCCGGCGTCGCCGACCAGGGTCACGCGACCGGCCGCCAGGGTGGGCATGTCGATGCGCGCGAGTTCGTCGAAGTAGAAGTCGTCGGCCTCGGTCATGGCCGCCAGGATCGTCGGCGCGTGCCAGTGCGGCTGGGAGCCGATCTTCTCGTGGATCAGCCGCTGCTGAGCCGCGGTATCGCGGCGCAGCGCCGGGTCGGGCTCACCGAGCAGGGTGAGAATCGCCTTGGCGGTGGCGGGATCGCGGTCGGGCCGCAAGCCGACCGCGGCGGAAGGAACCAGCTGCATCGCGATCCAGCCGGGTGTGACCCCCGCCGGGGTGGGCATCGTGAAGAACGAGGCGTAGCCACCGAGGAACGTGCTGAACTGCTCCTCCGGGCCGAACGCCAGTCGCCGGGTCGCCGAATGCACACCGTCGGCGCCGACGACGAGATCGAAGTGCCCACTGCGTCCCGAGGCGAACTCGACCGTCACGCCGGTGTCGTCCTGGGTCAGCGATTCGATCCAGTCGCCGTAGCGGTAGTCCAGCTCGCCGCCGGCCGCGGCGACGGCGTCGAGCAGGACCTGGTTCAGGTCGCCCCGGGTGATCTCGATTTCGGCCACCGGGCCCTTGCCCTCGAAGTGTTCCATCGACATGTTCGCGTAGTTGCGGCCCTTGTGATCGATGTAGGAGATGCCGAGTTCTTCGAGCTGGTACTCGGCGATGCCCGGCATCAGGCCCATGCGCTCGGCCACTTCGCGGCTGGGGCCACGCAGATCGACCGCCTGTCCGCCCGGGCGGGCGGCGGTGGCGCGCTCGACGACGGTGACCGCGACGCCGGCTCGAAGCAGTTGCAGCGCAACGGCATTGCCGGCGATGCCGCCGCCGGAAACCAGGATGTGCAGGGGGCGGGAGACGGTGTTCATGGTGGCGGTTCCTATCGCTTGGTCCGAACGTCTTAGACAAATGTGCCATACGCCTGGCACGTTTGTCTAGTACAAATGTCTAAGACGTTGTAACCTGGACTTATGGGTAATCGAGAGGATCTGTTGGCGGGGGCGAGGAAGGCGATTCTGGAGCGCGGTCTCGCCAAGGTGACCGCACGCGACATCGCCGGTGCGGCCGGGGTCAGCCTGGCCGCCATCGGCTATCACTTCGGCACGAAGGATCGGTTGGTCGCCGAGGCCATCGCGGAGGTGACCGGTGACGAGATCGGCCGCGGGATGGAAGAGGCCATCCGCGACGCGGGGGAGGGGCGCACCCTGGCGCAATCGCTGGAGGCCACCTGGAACGGCATGATGGACGTGATCCAGAACCATCCGGACGAGCTGATTCTCAGCTTCGAGAACGGGGTGCGGGTGGCTCGCTCACCGGAGTCCCAAGAGTACTTCTCCGGTGCCACCGAAGACGTCTACGCGGGGCTCGTCGAGCCACTGCGCGAGGTGCATCCAGACCTGTCGGCCGGCGACGCCCGCGCGGTCGCCAAATTGTATTTCGCGCTGTTCCAGGGGATTGCGCTGCAGTGGCTGATCGCCCCCGCGGGTGATCAGCTGACCGGTGGCGACGTCGTCCGTGCGGTCCGGGCGATGGGCCGGGAGTAACCGCGCGCGGATGCTATTCGACGATCGCGTGATGTGATCGGTAGCGCCTGCCCAGCCGGGTGAAGCCGATCCACGAGACTGCCACCAGCGCCACGACCAGGACGCGCACCAGATCCAGGGCGCTGCGCGGATAGAGAACGCCGGTGATGTAGTGAGCGATGAAGCCGGTCGACGGTAGGCCGGCTTCGCCACCGCGTTCCCGGGCCCACGTCTCCAGATAGGTCAGGGGGCAGTCGACGCCGACGAGGACCGTGCTGAAACCCCAGGCCACGGCGGCGATATGGGTCCAGATCGTCCACCGCCACCGCCACGCGACGAATCCGCCGACGACGAGGTAGGCGATGAACAGGAAATGCACACCCGCGGTGGCATCTGCCAGCAGCCGGTACATCACGTAATCCAGACTAAAGCGATCGTCGACCACCTGCGCGGAATTTCGTCATCAGCCGCGGTGCACACCGGGTGAACGTCTTTGCCTCCCATGGCCTTCCGATCGCGGCAGCGGTTGGATGTCTAAGATACCGGTACGCATATATGCGCATCTAACAATCTATTGACGGGCATGGTCTTGGTACCGGCAGCCATAGGGGAGCGGCACCACCCAACAGCTGGGACAGGGGAATCAGCGCCCTGAGTTCGCGAGGGGGAGTAGTCCAGCGGCCTACAGGAGAGGGGCCGTCGGTGATACCTGTTGTCGCACTGGGCGATTCGAGTCCCTTGTGAGGTCGGAAGCCTCGTCGCACGTCGATGGGCATATCCAATACCGATACGCAGATATGCGCATCTACGCATGTGACCTCAATACACCGTGTCATCGCTCAACCCCGGAACACTCGTTCAAAAGAAAGCCACGACGTGGCTGAACCTCACCAGTTGGACGGCTCGTAGTCCTTGAGGAAGCAGCCGAAGAGGTCGACGCCGTCTTCGCCGCGCACGATCGGGTCGTAGACGCGGGCGGCGCCGTCGACGAGGTCGAGGGGAGCGTGGAAGCCCTCCTCGGCGAGGCGGATCTTGGTGTAGTGCGGGCGCTCGTCGGTGATCCAGCCGGTGTCGACGGCGGTCATGAGGATGCGGTCGGTCTCGAACATCTCGTGGGCGCTGGTGCGGGTGAGCATGTTGAGCGCGGCCTTGGCCATATTGGTGTGCGGGTGGCCGGGGCCCTTGTACCCGCGACTGAAGACACCTTCCATGGCGGAGACGTTGACGACGTATTTGCGACGGGCCGGTGAGGCGGCGAGCGCGGGCCGCAGCCGGGAGATCAGCAGGAACGGCGCGGTCGAGTTGCAGAGCTGCACTTCGAGCAGTTCGGTGGCGTCGACCTCGGCGACGGTCTGTACCCAGCTGTTGGTGTGGGCGAGATCGGGGACCAGGCCACCGGCATCGATCGCCACGCCGCGCGAAATGCGTTCGGGGGTGGCGGATCCCGCGACCAGGGCGAGGTCGGTGACCTCGGCGGCGGACAGGGTGGTCGGTACCGGTGCGGAGTGCAGGGAGGCGGTCAGTGCGTTCGGGTGGGCCTGGGTGGTGTGGCCGAAGGTGATGGTGTCGGGCAGTTCACCGGCGGGGAGCGGCGCGGATTCGGCTTCGACGAGCGCGGCGTAGGCGCCGGCCGAGCGCCGGACGGTCTGGGCCGCGTTGTTGATGATGATGTCCAAGGGGCCCTGCGCGGCGACGTCGTCGGCGAGGGCGACGACCTGGGCCGGATCGCGCAGGTCGATGCCGACGATGCGCAGCCGGTGCAGCCATTCGGCGCTGTCGGGCTGGGCGGTGAAGCGGCGGATCGCGTCGTTGGGGAAGCGAGTGGTGACGGTGGTATGGGCGCCGTCGCGCAGCAGCCGCAGGGCGATGTACATGCCGATCTTGGCGCGGCCGCCGGTGAGCAGCGCGCGGCGGCCGGACAGATCGGTGCGGGCGTCGCGTTTGGCATGGTTGCGGGCGGCGCAGTCGGGGCACAACTGGTGATAGAAGCGGTCGACGCGGGTGTAGCGCTGTTTGCAGATGTAGCAGGGCCGTGCGCGGATCAGGGTGCCCGCGGCGTCGCCGTCGACGGAGGTGGACAGCGGGATGCCGGCCGTCTCGTCGTCGATGCGGTGGGGGGAGCCGGTGGCGGTGGCGGCGACCACCGCCCGGTCGGCTTCGGCGACGGCGGCGCGGGCCTGATCGCGGCGGCGGCGCTTCAGTTTCTTGAACATGTGCCCCACCGCGCGCTGCACCGCGACGGAGTCGGGGTGGTTGTCGTCGAGCAGTGCGGCCTGGTCGAGGACGCGCAGGCAGATCGCCAATTCCTCGGCGTCGATGGTGTCCGGCAAGGACGCGGTGGGCGCGGTCGTCGTGGTGTGCTCAGCCATCGTGCTGCCGGATGATCCTTCGTCTGCGGGGGTGTGCCGTCGCCTATTGTCGCATCGCGGCTGCTGGGAGCTGCCGGGGCTCCTCAGCGCGGGGTGTAGTGGATGGGCCGGTGGTCGGTGTGCTGGTCGTCGATGAAGTTGGCGATGGCTTCCACGACCAGCAGTGGCTCGGTCAGCGGCAGCCAGGGGTCGGCGGGCAGTTCGCGCAGCCAGAGGCGGTCGACGTCGCGGCGGATATGGGTCCGCAGGCTCGGCAGGGCGGCGGTGTCGGCGCGGTCGAGGATGAGCTGGACCGGTACGGCGGTGTGTTGCGGGCGCGGGTGGCGCAGGTGGTGGACGAGGTTGGCGGAGACGATCCGTGCGCCGGCGAGCAGGTCGGTCGGCCAGGTGCCGGCCTGGGGGACGATCCGGGCGCGCAGGCGGGGCCAGTGCAGGAGGCGGCGGCCGAGGACCAGCCAGCTCAGGCGCGGCAGCCGCCACCAGGGACTGCGGGGGCAGCGGAGATCACGTAGTGCGAGTGCCAGGTGGTCGAGGTGGGGTGCCGACAGGGCGGTGGCGGAGGCGATGCGGGTGTTGGCGCGCGGGTCGCCGAGGGCGTACCAGAGCTGGATGGCGCCCCAGCCGTGGCCGGCGAGGTGGACGGGTCCACGGGGGCTGACGGCGTCGAGGACGGCGAACAGGTCGTCGGCGAGGTGGGGCAGGCGGTAGCGGTGGGTGCGGGTGGGTGCGCTGGAGCGGCCGTGTCCGCGGACGTCGTAGGTGACGACGTGGAAGCTGTCGGCGAGTCCGGCGGCGACGCGGTTCCAGATGCGGTGGGTGTCGGTGATGCCGGGGATGAGGACGAGGGTGTCGGCATCCGGGTGGCCGTATTCGTAGACGGCGAGGTCGCCGCCGGGGGCGGTGACGGTGCGGTGGCGGGAGGGGGTGCGGGCTGGGTTCATCGGTCTACCTCGTGAGCGCGGGACGGAGCCGCTCGTACTGCCGGTACGGTCAACGGTACCGACAGTACGCGATCGGCTTTTCGTCAGCGTGCCTCGGTGGGAAATCTCCCCAACCGCACGAACTTCGCCGGTGAACTCGGCGGTCGTCGATTACGTACCGGCGGTACGTTAATCTGGACGGGACTGTTCGCTCGGCTGGGGAGGTGCCCATGGTGTCTCGGGTCGGCCGGCGAGCTGCCGCGCCTCGGGTGACGCGGGAGGAGATCGTCGATGCGGCGATCCGCGTGATCGATCGGGACGGGCCGCAGCCGAGTATGGACGACATCGCCCGTGCGGCGGGCATGACGAAGCCGCGGTTGTATCGGCAGTTCGCGGACAAGGCGGATCTGTACACCGAGATCGCCGAGCGGATGTCGCGCGATGCGTTCGCCGCGGCGGGGCAGGACATGACGTTGCTGTTGCAGCCGCCGCGTCCCGCGCTGCGGCGGGTGTTCACCGCGTATGCCGCCGGAATTCTGGCCCATCCCAATGTCTTTCGCTTCCTGATGCAGGCGCCGGTGGTGCAGACGGCACAGGCGAGCCGGTCGGGTGGTGAGGCGGTGGGGGCGGTGTTGCAGTTCGATCTGGGCCGCGATGCGGCGCGGCGGTTCACGAAGCTTTCGCGGTCGATCGCGGAGGCGGTGCCGATCGAGACGGCGGGGCTGGACTATCTGGCGCGGGCGGTCGTCGGTGTGGTGGTGGCGACGACGGATCTGTGGCTGGAGGGTTCGGAGGCGCCGCGGCGGACCAGCGCGGATTTCGTCGCGGAACTCACCGAGTTGGTGTGGTCGCTGATCGACGGGTTTCTGCGGCGGCAGCGGATCGTGGCGGATCCGGAGGTGCCGATTTTCAGCACGCTGGCGGAGGTGAACACAGCGCGGGAGGCACACTGACGGTGTTGTTGACATGCCGCCAATAGTGCGCCAGGCTGGTGCGCGGGGCCGGTGCGGTCCGGTCCTGGGTACGAGACGAAGGAAGTAACGATGGCGCGCGCCGCGTGGAGCGACGATGAGGTCGAGGCCGTCCGGGATCTGGCGACGACCTTCTTCGAGAAGGAAGTCCTGCCGAACGAGGAGAAGTTCGTCGCGCAGGGGCATCCGGACCGCGAACTGTACAACCGGGCTGGTGAGCTGGGTCTGCTGTGCGCCGCGATTCCGTCCGAATACGGCGGCGGCGGTGGCACTTTCGCGCACGAGGCGGCGTTGATCGAGGCGCAGTCCTATGCCGGTGACGGCTCATTGGGTATGCCGGTGCATTCGTCGATCATCGCGCCCTACATTCATCATTTCGGGACCGAGGACCTCAAGCGGCGGGTGCTGCCGAAGGCGGCCAGTGGTGAGATGGTGCTGTCGATCGGCATGACCGAGCCGGGCACGGGGTCGGATCTGCAGAACATCAAGACCCGCGCGGTGCGCGAGGGCGACGAGTACGTGATCACCGGGTCGAAGATCTTCATCTCCAACGGCTGGTTGTGCGACGGCATCATCATCGCGGCCAAGACCGACCCGACCAAGGGGGCGGCGGGTGTGTCGCTGATCTTCGCCGAGGTGAGCGACGAGACGCCCGGTTTCCGGCGCGGCCGGATCCTGAACAAGATCGGCGGCAAGGCGCAGGACACCGCCGAGTTGTTCTTCGACGGCTTGCGGGTGCCGACGTCGAATCTGCTGGGTGAGGCCGAGGGGCAGGGCTTCTATCAGATGATGCAGCTGCTGGCGCAGGAGCGGCTGGTGACGGCGATCATGGCGGTGGCGATGATGGAGCGGGCGGTGGAGTTGACCGTCGAGTACACCAAGGGTCGTGAGGCTTTCGGCAAGCCGCTGTTCGCGATGCAGAACACGAAGTTCGAGCTGGCGGAGTGCGCGACGATCGCGCGGGTGAGCCGGACGTTCCTCGACGATGCGATCGGCAAGCATCTGCGTGGTGAGCTGGACATTCCCACCGCTGCGATGTCGAAGTACTGGCTTACCGACCAGTTGGGTATTGTGGTGGACCGCTGTCTGCAACTGTTCGGTGGTTATGGATACATGACGGAGTACCCCATTTCCCAGCTGTACACCGGTGCGCGCGTGCTGCGCATCCTCGCCGGTTCCAACGAGGTGATGAAGGATCTCATTGCCCGCTCACTCTGACACCACGACCCAGCCGGTGCCGGCCGATGCCGATTCGGCTCGGCGGCGCCGGCTGGAGCCGGACGAACGGCGCGCCCAGATTCTGGCCTGCGCCATCGAAATGTTCGGCGAACGCCCCTACGCGGCGGTGTCGACCGCTGAACTCGCGCAGCGCGCCGGGGTGGCGCGCGGGCTGATCAATCACTATTTCGGCAACAAGCGCGATCTGTACCTGGCGGTGGTGCGGCGGATGGTGACGTTGCCGCGCGCCGATTACATGGTGATGCCCACCGGTACGCCGCGTGAGCGGGTGGATGCGAGTGTGTCGTGGCTGTTGGACACGATCAGCGGGTTGGGCAGTACCTGGGTGAAGGTGACCGGGCACGAGGGGATCGGGGACGATCCGGAGGTGCAGCGCATTCTGGACGAGGCCGACGACGCGGCGGCCGACCGGTTGTTGGAGATGGTGGGCCTGTCCGGGTCGGCGCGCGACGACGAGTTGCGGGCCCTGGTCCGCGCCTACAGCGGTATGGTGAAAACTGCTGGGCGCGAATGGATTACGCGCCGCAGCTTGAATCGTGAGCAGGTGCATCATCTGCTCGCGGATGTGCTGATGGCGTTGGTCGAGACCACGTTTCCGCGGATCGAGCAGTCCCGCTGACGGCGCCCGCGCCGGTGTGAGTCCTCAGCCGGGGGTGCGGGCGCGGCTGGGCTGGACGCGCGGTGGTTCGTTGGGCATCTTCGGGTAGTTCGGTGGCCAGGGTGCGTCGAGCAGGCCGGAATCGAAGTCGCGGCGCGACATTTCGAGCAGCGGCTGGATCGATTGCGGGGTGCGGTCGGCCCAGGGGTCGCCGGATGCGGCGAGTCGTTCGGGGACCGTGGCGATGGTGAGTTCGTCGGGGACGATCGCATCGAGTGCGTCCCAGGCGATGGGGGTCGAGACCTGGGCGCCGACCTTGGGTCGCACGCACCAGGCGCCGAACACGGTCTTGTGTGGTGCGTTCTGGTTGTAGTCGATGAAGACGCGTTGTCCGCGTTCCTCTTTCCACCAGTTGGCGGTGATCAGGTCGGGGTGGCGGCGTTCGAGTTCGCGGGCCATGGCGACCGCGGCGGCACGGACCTGGTAGCCGTCCCAGACGGGTTCGAGGACGGCGTAGATGTGCAGCCCGCGGGATCCGGAGGTTTTGACGCGGGCGTCGATGCCGAGTTCGGCGAGCAGTTCACGGGTGAGGACGGCGACGTGGCGCAGGTCGTCGAAGCCGATGCCGGGGGAGGGGTCGAGGTCGATGCGCAGTTCGTCGCTGATGTCGAGGTCGCCGATCTCGCCTTCGGTGCGGGCCGGGACTCCGCCTGCGGGAACGTGATTGGGCCAGACGTGGAAGCCGAGGCAGCCGAGGTTGACCGCCCACAGGATGTGGGCGAGGTCGGCGGCGACCAGGGCGTCGCTGGCGGTGCCGTTGGGTGTGGAGACCTGCACGGTCTGCAACCAGTCGGGGACCGATTTCGGGACGCGTTTCTGGAACCAGGATTTGCCGCCGGCGCCGTCGGGATAGCGTTCGAGCAGCACCGGGCGGTTGCCGATGGTGCGCAGCAGAGGTTGGGCCACGGCCTGGTAGTAGCGGACGAGGTCGAGTTTGGTTTCGCCGCGTTTGTTGAAGTAGATCTTGTCGGGGTTGCTGATGCGGACGGTCACGCCGTCGGTGTCGATGTCGATGGCTTCGCTCACGGCTGGGCCTGCGCTTTCGCGGCGGTGAAGATGTCGGCGAGTTCGGCGGGCGCGACCTCTTCGAGTTGGGCGTAGGTGCACGATTGCGGGGTGCGGTCGTCGCGGAAGCGGACCAGGCGCCCGCCGTGGCGTAATCGCCCGGCCATGAGGTGCTCGTAGCGGACCTCGGCGACCAGTTCGGGCCGCAGGGGTTCCCAGGACAGGTCCTTGCCGCCGGTCCAGCGGCTGATGCCGCCGGGCATCTTGCCTTCGGCCTTGGCTTGGGCGGCGGCGTCGGCCCAGGTGCGCCAGGGGTGGTTGTCGAGTGCGCCGTCGCGCAGCGGCGCCAGTTCGTCGACGAGTTGCCGGCGGCGGGCGGCGGTGAAGCTGCTGGCGACGCCGACGTGGTGCAGGTTGCCGTCCTCGTCGTAGAGGCCCAGCAGCAGGGAGCCGACGCCCTCGCCGTCCTTGTGCCAGCGGAATCCGGCGACGACGCAGTCGGCGGTGCGTTCGTGTTTGACCTTGACCATGACGCGTTTGTCCTGCATGTAGGGCAGGTCGCGGGATTTGACCATCACGCCGTCGAAGCCGGCGCCCTCGAATCGGGTGAACCAGTCCTGGGCGGTGTCGGGGTCGGAGGTGATGGGCGTGAGGTGGATGCCCTCGTGCGGGGTGTCGAGGATCGATTCCAGCAGGTTCCGGCGTTCGTGGAAGGGCCGGGTGGTCAGGTCGTCGTCGCCGAGGGCGAGCAGATCGAAGGCGACGAAACTGGCGGGTGTTTCGACGCTGAGTTTGTTCACTCGGGAGGCCGCGGGGTGCAGCCGGTTCTGCAGGACGTCGAAATCGAGGCCGTGTTCGGTGACGACGACGATTTCACCGTCGAGGACGCAGCGCGGGGGCAGCGCCGCGTCGAGCAGCCGCGCCACTTCCGGAAAATAGCGGGTGAGTGGCCGGTCGTTGCGGGAACCGAGTTCGATATCGGTGCCGTCGCGAAAGACGATGCATCGGAACCCGTCCCATTTGGGCTCGTAGAGGAACATGTCCTCACGAGGCAGGGCGCCGGCGGATTTGGCCAGCATCGGTTTCACCGGCGGCATGACGGGCAGGTCCACGCGATCCTCCTCGGGTCGGTCTCACCCATGCCGACGGTGCGGGCGGGAGAAATTCATCGCCCGCATCGTCGTCATGATCGTAGGCCGAGAGCCGCCGCCCGCGGTCGCGGGACATTCGCCCGTGCCGGTCAGTTCTCCAGCCAGCCGTGCTGGTCGGCGAATTCGGCGAGCCGGTCGCGGATGGTGATGATCTCGCCGGCGGTGAGGGCGGGGCTGGCGTCGAGCAGCAGTTCGGTGATCAGCCGTTTGTGTTCGGCGGCGGTGAGCTGGCCGGAGCCGCGGCCGCGATGCCGTGGTGGCGCGGGTGCGCCGCCGACCGCGGTCAGGTTGACCGCCTTGGGTCCTCGATCACCCTCGGTGACCTCGAATTCGAATACTCGCCCCTGCCGCAGTTCGTCCTCGTCCAATCCGATGTCGTTCACATGAACGAATACGTCCGGCCCGCCGTCTTCGGGACGGATGAATCCGAATCCCCGAGAACTGTCGAAGGACACCAATTTCCCGATCGACACCTACACCTGCTCCTCATAGCCGTCCGTGTGCGGTCACTCTATCGGTGCCCCGGAGTGGTTGTCGGTGGAAAGAGCCTTTTGCAGGGAGTTGAATACCGTCAACCCCTGCCCGACCATTCCGTTGACCAATTCGCCGACACCGTCGGGTCCGTTGAGGACGGTCAGATTGGCGTTGGACAGGCCCAGCGCCGCCTGTTTGACGATTTCGGGCAGTTGCTCGATCAGCAACTGGTCCAACGCGATCCGGTTGTTGGAGGCCGCGGCCTCGGCCTGGATGCGGGTGCGGTCGGCCTCGGCCTGGGCGAGCACGCGTACGCGTTCGGCTTCGGCTTCGGCGGGTTTGACGACCTCGGCCTGCAGTTGCTGTTCGCGCAGTTGTGCTTCCTTGCGGGCGCGTTCGGCCTGGGCGGTGAGCACTTCCTGCAGGGCGATGGCTTCGGCGAGGGGGCCCGCCTGGCCGGCCTCGGCTTTGGCCTTGTCGATATCGCGCTGGTATTCGGCCTGCAGAATCGCTGTCTGGCGTTGATATTCGGCCTGTTTGCGCAGCGATTCCTGTTCGGCTTCGGCGGCGAGCTGGGCGGCGGCGGCCTGGGCGATCTGGGCGTCGCGCTGTACGGCGGCGTTGTGTGGTGCGGCGAGGGCGGCGATGTAGCCGAGTCCGCCGTCGTCGATGGACTGGATCTGGAACGAGTCGACCCACAGCCCGATGTTGCTCATCTCCACCTTGGAGGCGACCAGGACCTCGTCGGCGAGTTTCTGGCGTTCGCGGATGATCTCCTCGACGGTCATGGAACCGACGATGGAGCGTAGGTGGCCGGAGAAGATGCGCCCGGTCAGCACCGACATTTCGCGTTCCTGTTCGGACAGGAATCGCTGGGCGGCGTTGACCACGGACTGGGTGTCGTTGGCGACCTTGAAGGCGATGACCGCGCGCACGTCGAGCTGGATGGCTTGACGGGTGACGCAGCGTTCCTGGATCTCGGATTCGAACATCGCGAGCGACAGGTAGCTGACCTTGCGGAAGAACGGCATCACCCACGCGCCGTGGCCGGTGATGACGCGGAAGGGGGCGTTGTCCTTGGCGCGGCCGCCGCTGATCAGCATGGCCTCGTCGGGATCGGGCACGTGATAGCCCAGCACTGATGTCTCCCTTGTTATTTCGATATATCCCCACCCGGTGCGAAGTCCAGCGGGATCCACTCGACGACATCGACGATCCGGCCGGGATGCACCGCGACCACGAGTACGGTGGTGCCGGCGTCCAAGGGTTCGGTGGATCGCGCGATGTACAGCTCGGTGCCCCCTCTGATCGCGACCAGGACCTCCCCGAGCATGCCTGCGCCCCGGATCGGCGATGTGAGCCTACCGGTCGAACCGAGTACCGGGTCTTCTATCGCGGGGAACTCCTTGCCGGACAACGAATGAACGGGATGGGAACCAATGTAGTGCGGGCGCGCAGGGTGTGCGCGGGACGGCAAGACAACGGCAGGAACGGACGAATCGGGCGCGAAAAGTGGGAGGTTTCGATATGACCTCCCCTGGGAACCGGGTCTGGTCAAGCGATCGGTCACCTGGCAGGCTGAAGCGGTGACCTCTCCTCCGGATATTCCTGCGGCGACGTCGGATCCCGCGTCCGACTCACTCGATGCCGCCGTGTTCAAGGTAGCCGGTGTGGTCGTGCTCGGCGCGATCATGTCGATCCTGGACGTGACCGTCGTGACCGTCGCGCTGCCGACGTTCCAGCACGAATTCGACACCAGCTACGCCATCGCGGCCTGGACGATGACCGGCTACACCCTGGCCCTGGCCAGCGTGATCCCGCTGACCGGCTGGGCCGCCGACCGCTTCGGCACCAAACGTCTCTACATCCTGGCCCTGACGTTCTTCATCCTCGGCTCGGTGCTGTGCTCCACGGCCTGGAACATCGAGTCGCTCATCGCGTTCCGCGTCGTGCAGGGCCTCGGCGGCGGCATGCTGATGCCGCTGGGTATGACGATCATGACCCACGCGGCCGGACCGCAGCGGATCGGCCGGGTGATGGCGGTCCTGGGTGTGCCGATGCTGCTGGGCCCGATCCTCGGGCCGATTCTCGGTGGCTGGCTGATCGGCAGTTTCAGCTGGCACTGGATCTTCCTGATCAACCTGCCCGTCGGTGTGGTCGCGTTGATCCTGGCGGTCGTGGTCCTGCCGTCGGACCGGCCCGAACCCTCGGAATCGTTCGACTTCCTCGGGATGCTGCTCGCCTCACCGGGATTGGCGCTGTTCCTGTTCGGGGTGTCCTCGATTCCCGAACAGCACACGGTGGCCTCGGCGCGGGTGCTGGTGCCGGCCGCGATCGGCCTGGTGCTGATGGTCGGTTTCGTCTTCCACGCGTTGCGCACCGAACATCCGCTGATCGATCTGCATCTGTTCCGCAATCGCCAGCTGACCTTCGCCGTGCTGACCGCGGTGTTCTTCGCGGTGGCGTTCTTCGGTTCCGGTCTGCTGCTGCCCAGCTATCTGCAGCAGGTGCAGGGGAAGTCGACGCTGGTGACCGGATTGCTCATCGCGCCACAGGGTTTGGGTGCGATGCTCACCATGCCGATCGGCGGCAAACTGGTCGACAAGATCGGCCCAGGCAAGGTGGTGATGAGCGGTCTGGCCGTCATCGCGGTGAGCATGGTGTTCTTCACCCAGCTCACGGCCGATACGTCGCTGCCGTTGATGTGTGTGGCGCTGTTCGTGATGGGTCTGGGTATGGGCTGCACGATGATGCCGACCATGACCGCCGCGATCCAGACGCTGACCCACGCGCAGGTGGCGCGCGGTTCGACCTTGATGAACATCGTCAATCAGGCGGCCGGTTCGATCGGTACCGCGATCATGTCGGTGCTGCTGACCAACATGCTGGAGAACCGTCCGCTGGCACAGGCGGCGATCGGATCGCAGTTCGATCCGACCATCGCGCAGAAGCTGCCGCCCGAGCAGCTCGACACCGGATTCGATCAGGCCGCCACCGCCTACGCGCACACCTACATCGTCGCCCTGGTGCTGGTTCTGGTGACGCTGATCCCGGCGGCGTTCCTGCCGCGCTCCAAACCGAAACTGCCCCAGGAAGGTGCCGATGCGCCGGTGCTGATGGGGCACTGACCGCCGAGTGACCGTGCATCGGCTGCACGGACGCACCGCATGCCGTCCGGGCGTGACCTTCGGGTCCGCCCGGGCGGCATGCGGCATTTCATCGCCCTAGCCCGAGGCGCCGCATCGATCGCTGCTGCATAGCTGCCAACGTTCCGGTGACAGTTGGATCACGGTGGATGAACCCGTGGCGATTCGAGTTGTACTTTTAAATTCCCAGTTCAAATGCACTGACGAGCGGGTGAACGAAAGGGGCGGTCATGCCGTTGCGCAAGAGTTTGCTGGGATCGCGAACCGGGTCGATGGGAGCGAAAACCGTCACGACCGTTCGCGCATCACTGACCCCGGAAGCGTTGACCACCGGCGGCCTGCTGCTCACCGCCGCCGGACTGGCCCTGCTCGGACCCCTGCTCGCGGCGATGCTGATTCGCGCCAGTGGCGCGGGCCGCACCGACGCGGCGGCGACGACACCACTGGTGCTGGCGATGCTCGCCGTGATCGTCGCCGTGGCGAGCGGTTTCGCCCTGTTCGTCTCGGCGTGGCGGCGGGCCCACACCGCGGCGCCGGGACGCGTGCGCGGCGTGTCGGCGGTGCGGACCGAATCGGTGCGCTCCGACTTCGACGGTGGAGGTGGGCTATGAGTATCGCCGATATCGAACGGGTGCGGCCCGACCGGCTGCGGTGCCGGCAACTGCGGATGCTGGCCGTGGTCACGAACGAATCCGGCTGCCGCGACGCGACTCAGGTGCTGCTGGAGCGGGCGTATCGACGGTGGTCGGGGCGCCCGGACTGTGATCATTTTCCGCCCGTGCAGCGCTGGCGGGCGGTCGAGCCGGGGTATCTGGACGGCGCGGAGTTGCTGCCGGGCTCGCTGATCGGCGCGGCGGCGGCAGGGCATCGTCCGCGTATTCGCGATCTGTCGCTCGGGGTGCAGGCCGCGCTCGTGCTGCATTCGGGATGTCCGGCGCTGGTCGAGGAGACGGTGCTGCCGAGCGCGGGCCGCGGGGCGCTCGCGCAGGGGGCGCGGCGTGGTCTGTTCGTCTCCGTCTACGGGTTGCCCGAGGACGATATGACGCTGGCCGAAAGCGTGCTGGCCGGATACGCCCGGTTGGGTGCGCTGACGGTGGTGGAACGGTTTTCCCGGTGGCTACCCGGCAATGCCTCGCGTCCAACGGTATCGGTCCCCGCGCGCGCTGCGGGGACCGATCCGCGTGCCGTGGCGTGAACCGGTTCAGTTCGCCTGTGCCGGTTCGGGGTGCGGCGCCGGCTGCGCGGCGCGATGGCGCAGCAGCACCAGGCCCAGCAGCGCGGCCGCGAGGCTGAAACCGGCGCTGATCCACGCTCCGTAGGACATGGCCGTGGTGAACGCCGACTTCGCCGGTTCGCCGAAGCCGAGAGCGAACGCGTTGCCGATGTTCTCCCGCGCCGCCGCCGGGACGTCGGCCGGCATGTGCGAGGTGAACACGCCCGCCAGCACACTGCCCAGCACCGCGATGCTGACCGCCATACCCACCTGCTGGATGGTGTCGTTCATCGCCGAGCCGACGCCGGCGTGCTCGAGCGGGATCGCGCTCATGATCGCGGCATAGGCTGCGGGACCGGCCAAACCGCCACCGACGCCCATCACCAGCATCGAGGTGAGCACCCACGCGTAGCTGTCGGCGTTGGCGAGGATGACGAACGCCCCGGCCATCACCGCCAAGCCCGCGACGATGAGGGTCTTGTTGCTCAGCTTCTTGCCGAGGGTGGCGCCCAGTCCGTTGCACACCGTCGCGGCCACGGCGTAGGGCAGCAGCGCCAGCCCGGCTTTCATCGGGCCGTATCCGAGGACGAACTGCAGGTACTGGGTGAGCATCAGCATCACCGCGCCCATGCCGAACACCATCAGCAGCAGTGTCAGGCAGGTGCCGGTGAAGTCACGATTGCGGAACACCGCCAGCGGCAGCATCGGATGCGGCGAGCGGTACTCCCAGTAGGTGAATCCGGCCGCGGTCACCACCGCGAGCGCGATGACGGGGATGTTCCATTCGCGTTCGATGATCACGTAGACGGTCGCGGTGAGCGCCGCGATCGACAGCAGCACGCCGACGAGGTCGACGGGGCGTTGCTGTCCATAGGTTTCGGGCATCAGCACCACCGCGGCGATGATGGCGACGATCGCGACGGGGATGTTGAGCAGGAACACCGACCCCCACCAGAAGTGCTGCAACAGAAAGCCGCCCAGGGTGGGGCCGAGCACGATGCCGACCATCGACACCGTCGACCAGCCGGCCATCGCCTTGCGGCGTTCGTCCTCCTCGAAGGTAGTCATCAGGATCGACAGGGTCGAGGGCATGAGCAGCGACCCGCCCACACCCATCGCGGCGCGAGCGGCGATTACCTGCCACGGTTCGCTGGCCAGGACCGCCAGCAGTGAGGCCGCGCCGAACACCGCGAGTCCGGTGATGAGCATGCGGCGGCGGCCGAACCGGTCGGACAGGCTGCCGGCGGTGAGCAGGAGTCCGGCGAAGACCAGGACGTAGGCGTCGAGGATCCACTGGATGTCGGACGGGCTCGCGCCCAGTTCCCGGATCAGTGACGGGATGGCCAGGTTGAGGACGGTGCCGTCGATCATCAGCACCAGCAGGGACAGGCAGAGCACACCCAGGATCCACCAGCGGCGGGGATCGCGCGAGGGCGTCTCGGCGGATTCTCGTACAGTGTTCGATTCCACTCGAGCAGCGTACGATAAACTCGAACAGTGTGCGAGGCAATTACAGTGGTGCCGTGACCAAACCGTTCAGCTCGGTGTGGACGCGGCAGGCCCGCCCGCCCAAAAGGTCGGGGCTGACCCGCGATCAGATCGTGGCGGCCACTGTGGAACTGCTCGACGCCGACGGCCTCGACGCGCTGAGCATGCGCAAACTCGGCGCGCGCCTCAACGCCGGCGCGACCAGCCTCTACTGGTACGTGGCCAACAAGGACGAGCTCCTGGAATTGGCGCTCGACGAGGTGTGGGGCCTGGTCGAGACACCCGATCCCGACCACGCGAACTGGCGGGAGGTGTTCACCACCTTCGCCTACAGCCTGCGCGCCACCATCCGATCGCATCCGTGGGCGGCGAGCCTGCTGGGACAGTTGCCCAGCGTCGGCCCGAACGCCTTCGCGCTCACCGACCGGTTGCGCCGCACCTGCCTGCGGGCCGGATTCGCCGGCACCGACGTCTACCTGGCCACCGCCCTGGTGATGAGTTTCATTCTGGGACAGGTGATTCCGGAATTGACCTACCGCAAGGCCGTCGGCGGCGAGGTCGACCACCAATCGGTGCTCGCCTCGATGGACCAGCTGGCCGCGGACTATCCGCAACTGCGCGCCGACTACCGCGACGCGCTACCGCAGGATCCGGAAGTGGCGCGGGCGCTGGCGTTCGACTTCGGGCTGGTCTGCGTCCTGGACGGGATGGCCGCGCGCCTGGGTGAGCCGCCCACGGCCGATCCGGGCCGCCCCGGTACCCCACGCCCCCGTACCCCACCGCAGGAGGAGCCGGACGCGTCGCCGCACCCCGCAACTCAGCGGCGCACCCGGTAACGCAGGTGAGTGACCCGGCTACCCGCCACGACAACCGGATCCTCCAGCAGATGCGGTGCGGCGCCGAGATGATCGAACATCGGTGTGCCGCCGCCGAGCAGCACCGGCACCAGATCGATCCAGATCTCGTCGAGCAGTCCGGCGTCGAGCGCCTGGCGGGCCATCGAGCCGCCGTTGACGCCCACCGCCCGGTCGCCGGCGAGCACCGCCGCGCGCTCGATCGCGGCCTCGATGCCGTCGGTGACGAAGGTGAACGGCGCCCCGGGATGCGAGTCGATCCACTGCTGCGGAATGCGGTGGGTGACAACGACTATCGGCCGGTCGAACGGGTGGATCCCGCCCCAGCCGTCGGTGAGGTCGAACAGCCGGCGCCCGACCACGAACACACCGACCGCGTCGAGATAGGCCGCGACATGGTCGTGGTCGACCTCGGTCATCGAGAATCGCAACTCCGGATGGGTACTCGGGTAGGCGTGGTCACCGGCCTCGTACCACGCGAACAGATGCTCGAATCCGGATTCCTCCGGCCCGGCGATATATCCGTCGAGCGACATACTCGCTCCGCACACCACTGCCGCCATCTCGTCGCTCCTTCGACTCTCCTGCACGGGCTCTCACGGAGACAGACGAGCGCCGCCGCCGGAATTCATCGGCCCGGGGCCGCAAGTCAGTCGCGATACATCGACCGATACGCCCCGATCACCGCGACCAGATGGTCCACCACCTGATCGCGGTCGGCGCGCAGCGAGCCGTTGAGCCAGGCCGCGAACAGTCCGGCATTGCCCGAGGCCATGGTGACCGCGGCCATCCGCCGCCGCATCGGATCATCGATATCGGTGAACAGATGATCCTGGATGAGCCGGGTGAACGTCGGCATCACCGCGATCGTGGTCTGGCCCAAACCGGTGCTCGAATACGGTTCGACCAGGAACAGCCGCGATTTGCGGGGATCGGCGAGCACCTTGTCGACCAGCACCCTGGCCAGTTCGCGGTCGCGGTCGGGATCGGCGGCCGCGGCGAAGGAGGTCATCGGTTCGCGGAAGTCGTCGGCGACCTGCCGGTAGAGCACGTCCAGCAGATCGTCGCGGCCGGTGAAACTTTCGTAGAAGTAGCGGTCGGTGAGCCCCGCGCGCCGGCACACCGCGCGCATGGTGACCGCACCCGCCCCGGCCTCGCCGATCAGGTCCAACGCGGCCTCCAGCAACGCGGTCCGGCGCGCCTCGCGGCGCTCGGTGAGCGTGGTACCACCCCAGATGCGGGTGTCGTTGTCGGCGGAGTCCTGACCTGTGCGCACGTTACCGAGCGTAACGGGTGGGTTCAGCCCAGGATTTCGTCGACATAACACCAGCGCCATTTCTCGCCGGGCTCCACACTGCGCATCACCGGATGCGCCGAGGCGTGGAAGTGCTTGGTGGCGTGGTTGCCGACCGAGGAATCACAGCAGGCGATATGCCCACAGGTCAGGCACATGCGCAGATGCACCCACGTCAGCCCCTCGGCGACGCATTCGGAACAGCAGTCGGGATGGTCGGGGGTATGGGTGTGCGGGGCGGCGACGAGGTGCTCGCAGCCGCCGGAGACCGGGGCCGACAGGGGAGCGGCGGCCTCGTCGTCGTCGGCCTCGCTGATCCGGTCGATCGTGGACTCCTCCAGATCGATCGCGGTCATCACCTGTTCGAGGACCTCGTGGTCGATCCCGCCGCCGTCGCGGGCGCGCAGCACCGCCTCGCGTTCGGCGTGCAGCATCACCAGCCGCAGCCGCCGGTATTCGCCGCTGGGAGTGACGCGCACCGATTCCGCGCGCCCGAGCTGTTCCCACGCCGCGTGGCTGCGCCGCGCCACCCGGTCGCGCAGGCTCGCCACCACCTCGGGCGGGGTTTCGGGGGCGACCGCCTCGTCGAGGGCCTCGAGTCCGGCGGTGGTGGCCTGCTGCAGCAGTGCGGCCTCCTGCAGCGCGTCCTCGGCGCGGCTGGGACCGCGCAGTTGCAGCACCCGCACCAGCGCCGGCAGCGAAATACCCTGCAGCAGAAGCGTTCCGCCGACCACGACGAGGGCCAGCAGTTTCAGCGTCGCCAGCTGCGGGGTGTCGTCGGGCAGCAGGGTGGCCGCGGCGAGGGTGACCACGCCGCGCATCCCGGCCCACGCCACCACCGCCGGACCGGTCCAGGTGGGTTTGGGTTTGCCGCGGGGGCGGCTCTCGACGAACCAGGAGAAGTAGGTGGCGGGAAAGACCCAGATCGGTCGCACCACGATGACGGTGACCAGCACGGCGACCGCGGTGAACACGATGGTGGCGTGGTCGAGTCCGCTGTTCCAGGCGTCGTCGACGATATGGCGGACCTGCAGGCCGATCAGCAGGAAGACCGCGCTCTCCAGCAGGAATTGGATGGTGCGCCAGTTCGTGCGTTCGGCCACGCGGGAGGCCGCCGACTGCCACACCGGGGCGCCCTGGCCGAGGATCAGCCCGCACACCACCACCGCGATCACACCGGAGGCGTGGGCGGCCTCGGCGGGCAGATACGCCGCGAACGGCGCCAGCAACGAGATGCCGGTGTCGAGCACCGGATCGGTGATGCGGCGGCGCACCAGCACCAGCACCGCGGCCGCGGCGATGCCGATGACCGCGCCGCCGGCGGCCGCGTAGACGAAGTCGCCGCCGGCCTGCCACACACTGAAACTGCCCGCCATCGCGGCGATCGCGGTGCGCAACGCGACCAGTGCGGTGGCGTCGTTGAACAGCGATTCGCCCTCGAGCAGGGTGACGATGCGCCGCGGCATCCCGACCCGGCGGGCCACCGCGATGGCGGCCACCGCATCCGGCGGCGCGACGATCGCGCCGAGTGCGACCGCGGCCGCGAACGGCACCGGCAGCAACTGCCACACCACCGCCGCGGCCGCGAAGGTGGTGGCCAGCACGAGACCCACCGACAGCAGGGTGATCGACACCTTCTTCGGTTTGAATTCCAGCAGTGAGGTGCTGATCGAGGCCGTGTACAGCAGCGGTGGCAGCAGACCCAGCAGCACCCATTCGGGATCGATGTCGATCTGCGGGACGAACGGCAGGTAGGAGGCGACGACTCCGGCGACGGTGAGCAGCAGTGGTTCGGCCATGCCGATGCGGCGGGCCAGCGCCGCCAGCGCGACCGCCACGGCGAGCACGGCCACAACCCCGAACGCGATATGCACCCGCTCATCGTGCCAGTCGATGCTGGTAGCTCGCGCAACCGGGCACCGCGGCCGGACCGGGCGCGGCACGGCCGGGCGGCGCGCGGAGGCGACGATCCGCATACTGGACACGATGAATGCGCTGCGGACCGGGATGTCGTCGGGACCGATCGTGCGCGGCCGGCCGCGGCGTACGGAATTGATGTTGTGTACCGCGGCGGTGGTCGTGGTGGGTATCGCGGCGTGGATCATGTCCGCGGCCGCCGGTGGTGACGACGGCCGATCACTGCAGTGGTCGTTGCTGGTGTTCGCGGCGCTGACGCTGCTGGCGCACCTGGCGGTGCGGCAGTTCGCCGCGCACGCCGATCCGGTGATCCTGCCGTGCGTGGTGTTGCTCAACGGGCTCGGGCTGGTTCTGATCGACCGGCTCGACCGGGCCGAGGCCGCGAGCGCCGCCGCCGAGGGGGTGGCCGCGCCGTCGTCGGATGCCGCGCACCAATTGATCTGGACCGCAGCGGGTATCGCGTTGTTCGCGCTGGTGCTGGTGGTGGTGCGCAACCATACGCAGCCGGCCCGCTACGCCTACACGTGCGGGCTGGCCGGTGTGGTGGCGTTGCTGATCCCGGCGGTGCTGCCCGCGCGCTTCAGCGAGGTCAACGGCGGCAAGAGCTGGATCCTGTTCTCCGGGTTCTCGATTCAGCCCGGTGAATTCGCCAAGGTGCTGCTGCTGATCTTCGTGGCGGCGTTCCTGGTCGCCAACCGGGACCTGTTCGGCGCGGCCGGGCGGCGGGTGCTGGGTTTCACGGCGCCGCGGCTGCGCGATCTGGGGCCGCTGCTGGTGGTGACGTTCGTGTCGGTGCTGGTGCTGGTGTACGAAAAGAATCTGGGTTTCTCGCTGCTGGTGTTCGGCACGGTGCTGGCGATGGTGTACATCGCGACCGGGCGGGCGTCGTGGCTGCTGATCGGGGTGGCGATGTTCGCGGTCGGCGCAGTGGTCGCCTATCACCTGTTCGCGCACGTGCGGGTGCGGGTGCGGGTCTGGGAGGATCCGATGGCCACCTACTACACCAACGGCTATCAGATCGCGCAGGGATTGTTCGGGCTGGGAACCGGCGGGCTGTGGGGGACAGGGCTCGGGGCGGGCCGGCCGCAGGAGGTGCCGTTCGCCAAAACCGACTTCATCATCTCCACCATCGGCGAGGAATTGGGGTTGTTCGGGCTGACGGCGGTGATCCTGCTGTTCGGGGTGATCACCGTGCGCGGTTTCGCCGCGGCCCTGGCCACGCGTGACGCGTTCGGGAAACTGCTCGGCGGCGGGCTCGCCTTCTCGGTGGGCTGGCAGCTGTTCGTGGTGATCGGCGGGGTGACCAAGCTGATTCCGCTGACCGGCCTCACCACGCCGTTCATGTCCTACGGCGGATCGTCGCTGCTGGCCAACTATGTGATCGTGGCACTGCTGATCCGCATCTCCCACGACGCCCGCACCCAGGCCGCGCCGGCCTCGCCCCCACCGGCGCCGATCGCCGAGGCCATGACCGAACACATCCGCCGGCCGCGCCCGCGATGAAAGCCGTTGCGCGGCAACGTGCGCCCACCCAGCCGTCGGCGCTCGAGGTGAGCAGTTGCACCAGACCCGATTCCGGAAGCCGGTGGGCGAGCGCGACCGTGTCGGCGCGGGCCGGGAAATCGGGAATCAGCTACCCGCGCCGTCTCGGCGCCGGGCGGCAGCACACCGTGGCGATAGTGCAAGGCGGTCACACCGTCGAGATGCGCCAGGGCCGACACCCCGATCTCGTGTGGTACCAGCACCGTCACCGCCATACCGAACCACGGTAGCCGTGCACACCGCCCTGGTCGCGCGCGTGCACGGGCGATGGCGGTGTGAAGGCGGTGTGTCGGCAGTGTCCGGACGCCGAAGCTCAGATCGCCGGCGGCGCCGCGTTTTCCAGGCCGAACCCGGCGTCGCGCCAGGCGACGATGCCGCCCGCCAGACTTGCCGCATCGTAGCCCGCGCGGGCGGCCGCGGCGGCGAAGCGGCGCGACAGATCACCCACGGGGCAGACGAAAACCAGTGGGCGCGAGCGGGAGAACGGCACGCCGTGGGCGAACATGTCGTCGAGTTGGTCGTCGCGAATGTTGATCGCGCCCGGGATGTGCCCGATCCGATAAGCCATCGCACCGCGGGTGTCGACGATCGTCGGGCGGGCGGTGGCGTCGAGGTCGCGCAACTCGTGCGGCGACAGTTCGCGGACGGCACCGAGTTCCGTGTCGGTGGGTGCGGGCACGACGGAACCCGTGCGGCCGAACAGGTCCGGGCGCCGCTTCTTGATGTAGGACAGATACGGTTCGATGCGGTCGCACACGATCAGCACCGCCACGACCGGAGTCGGACGCGGCGGCAGGTCGCGCAACACGTCCAGCGCGGCGGCGTATCCGGCGCCGCTGGTGGGGCCGGCGAGAATGCCGTAACCGGTGGCCAATTCGAGGGTGGCCTCGATCGCCCGGGCCGCGTCGATCGTCACGATCCGGTCGTAGAACTCCGGCTGGAACAACCCCACATCCCACATCTCGGTCTCCGACCGGATACCGGGAATGAAGTCGCCGCGTTGCGACACCACCGCGATCGTGCGCAGCTCGGGATGATGTTTGCGCAGATAGGTGGCGGTGCCGCGGGTGGATCCGGTGGTGCCGAGTCCGCCGATGAGGTAGTCGGCGCCCACGCCGGCGGCGGCAAGGTCCTCGTGGATCTCGCGTCCGGTGCCGTGGTAGTGGGCGTCGACGTTCTTCTCGTTGGTGTACTGCGACGGATGATGGTAGGCGCCGGGGTTTTTCGCCATCGTCGTCTCGATCACCGAGTACACGTCGTTGGGGGTGGTCGGATCCGGGCATTCCGACAGCCCCGGCAGCTCCTCGATCCGCGTGCCGAACAGGTGCAGCAGATCACGCACCTCGTCGACCTTGATCCGGTTGGTCACCGCGTGCAGGCCCACACCGTGGCGGGCGCCCAGCAGCCGCAGTGCCTTGGCGGTGTTGCCGCTGGAGGCCTCGATGAGTGTCTGCCCGCGGGCGGTGATCTCGTCGAGTTCGTCGCGGATCATGCCCCAGGCGACGCGGTCCTTCACCGAACCGAACGGGTTGTAGAACTCGAGCTTGGCATACAGTTCCACCCCGGGCAGCCGGTGCACGGCCGGATCCAGCCGCAGCAGCGGCGTATCGCCGATCAGGTCGGTGATGTCGTCGTAGCGCATCACGACCTCCCGGGGCGGTAGTCGGCGTCGGGCACCACGTCGAAGTCGTTGTCGTGGTAGGCGACGGCCAGTTTCGGTGGCAGTGGATGCATCGATGCGCGCGCTGCCGACAGATCCATGTGATAGGCGCCGGTATTCGGGAAGACCAGCAGATCACCGGGCTGCGGCAGGCGCGGCAACCACACCTTGTGATTGCTGATCAGATCGCGTTCCAGACACAGATGCCCGCCGATGTACACCCCGACCGGACCACCGGGATCGTCGGCGGCGCGGTCCGCGGATTCGGGTCCGGGCAGCAGCAGCGGATCCACCATCACCTCCTGATCGGCGGGCGTGATCGTGTCACGCCCGATGTCGACGGTCACCACGATGCTGCCGTCGACTGTGCGCTTGACGAATTCCACGCCCGCCACCGTGATTCCGGCATGATCGGCCAGCGCCTTACCCGGTTCGCACCACAGTTCCAGCAGGTTGTCGGCGAGTACCCGCGCCAGCGGTTGCCCGCCGTGCGCGGGCAGGGGTGCGGCGAGCAGGTCGTCGAGCATCCGCGGGCCGGACATCGTGTTGGCGTATTTGTGGAAGATCGGGATGCCGTGGGCGCCGGTGTCGTCGACGGTGTAGCCGAAGGTATTGCCCGCCCAGCTCATCGGCTCGCCCCGCCCGACCAGCGATTCCCGCAGAGCCAGCGTGTACTGGTCGAAGCGATCGGCGTCGGCGGTGAACACTTGGCGGAACCCGCCGCCGATGTCGAGCACCGTGGGGGCGAGGCCGTGGGCGTAGGCGCGTTCGATCCAGCCCAGGCACGCCTCCACCGCGCGCACCCGTTCACCGATATCGCCGGAATCGAGATGAAAAGCGAAACCGCGCAGGAGGATTCGATCCCGGCACTGGGTCAGCAGCGTCAGTTGTTCGGCTACCTCACCGGGGCCGCTGCCGAACCTGCTCACCGGCACCTGTCCGCCGGGGCCGGGGAATCCGCTCAGCCGCAACAGCACCGGGATCGGCGCCGACGGGTCGGCCAGAGCCGTCAGCTCGCGCAGCTCCCACGGATTGTCCACGTTCACCGTCACACCGGATCCGGCGAGTGCGTTCAGCAGCCGCCTGCCCTTCGGCCCGGTCACCTCGATGTCGGCGGGTTCGAATCCCACGTCGCGGGCCGCGGTGAGCTCTTGGGCGGAGGCCACATCGACACCGATTCCGGCGCGGAGCGCGGTCGCCAGCAGCGCTCGGGAATGGTTCACCTTGTGCGCGTAGCAGATTCGATGGCGCAGCCCATGCCGCACCGCGACGGCTCGGAGCTGTCGCAGATTGTCGAGGTAGACCTGCGGAAACAGCAGATGCGCCGGCGTGCCGAAGCGGGCGACGGCCGCGGTGAGCGCGTGCGGGCAGTCGAGATAGGCGCGGACCAGGGGATGCAGCAGCGCCGGTAACCCGGGCGGTGCGCTCATTCGGCCGGGCCCGGGGCCGCGAGGGTCGGGTTGTAACCGCTGTCGCGCAGCGCTTCGAAGGCCCGGTGCCGGTTGCGGGCGCTGCGGAATTCGGCACGCACCATCTTGCTGATCAGATCGATCTCGTGCACCGCGATCTGCATCGATTCCAGCACGCCGCCGATGGTGCGCACACAATGTTTGCAGTTCATATCCGGCACATAGAACAGGTGGCCGGCCGTGCCCGCGAGATCGCCGGTGGCATCCGGTGTGTCGATGATGTCGAGCCCGGACACAGTCCGGGTGAACAGGTCGACGAACCGATCGACCACCTCGGGCAGCAGACTGTAGTGTTCGCCGTCGATGCGATGCGGCATCGCCGCCAGGCACGACGGGCGCGCCCCCGGCGGCAGCAGCGCGTATTGGCGTGAGATCAGGTCGAGTTCGTCGTGATATTTGCCGATCGCCGCCTCCACCGACAGGCCCTCCTCGGTCGTGGCGCGCCGCATCACGGTGTGAGCGTCGTGGATGGTGGCGTCCTTCATCGCGCGCAGGGTGGCGATCGTGTCGGCGGTGTAGCGGACGGTGCCGTCGCGCTGGGTGTCGAAGGCGGCCGCGATCATGCCGCGCCGATAGGTGGAGGCCTGCTGCTCCCAGTACCAGCGGGTCGCGACCGCGGCGAAGATGCCGGAATCGCGCAGCCCACAAGCGAATTCGGCGGCGGTCCGATACGGTGTGGACTCGGCCAGCAGTGCGTGCTGCGCCAATGCCCGGCCGGTCGCTTCGATGCCCACACGCAGAATGTCGATCGGATCCTGATCGGTCGTCGTCGCGCCCAGAACCGCGCGGTCGTGCGGGGTGAGCGCCGCGATCCGTTCGGCCAGCGCGGTATCCGCCTCGAGGCTCTGCCACAGGGCGAGCACGGTTTCGCGGACCGCGACCGGCACGATCGGCCCGAGACCGCCGGTACGGACGTGGCCGGTGTTGGGGATGCCGTCGCTGTCGGTCCACACCACCCGATGGGTGGCGCTGGTGACCTGATCGGCGCGGCACGGACGCATGAACGACTCCAGATACAGCCGCTGCGACAGCGTCAGATGGCTTCCCGGTTCGGGCCGCAACGGTGTGCGGGTGACCGCTACGGTGCGCGCCGCGGTGGGTGTGGCGGCGGTGAACAGGCCGGGACGGGCCAGTTCGGCGATGATCCGGGACGCGGTGCGGCGATCGTAATCCGATGCGCTGCCCTCCGGTGCCGTGTCCACAGTGGCCCCGGAGTCCGGGCCGGGATCGGCGGTGGAGACGGTGGCTGCGGCGGGTTCGCGGCGTGTGGTCATCGGACCTCCGTGGCGATGGTGGTGAGGCAACCGAGGAACCGGTCGATCTCCTCGGCCGTGGTGTAGACATGGGTACTCACGCGCACCGAATCCGCTTCTGCCGCAACCACTTCGGCGTCCCCATCGGCCGCGCCGGAGGGGACGCAGTGTGCGCCGGTGCGCACGAGGAATCCCAGTTCCGAGAGCACGAAGCCGAGGTCGGTGGCGGTGATGCCGTCGAGGGTGAACGACACGATGCCGTATCCGGTGTCGCACGGGGCGTGTGCGGGGCCGGGCAGCAGGCGCAGACCGGGCAGTGCGCGCATGCCGTCGACCAGGCGGCGGGTCAGCATCCGGTTGTGCTGTTCGACGGTGTCGATACCGATCGCGTCGAGTACCCGCAGGGCGGCGCCCAGGGCCAGGATGCCGGGGATGTTGTGGGTTCCGCCCTCCAGGCGATGCGGCATCCGCGTCGGCAGCAGCGCCGAATCCCGCACGCTCACACCGGAGTTGCCGCCCGGCAGGAACGGGCCCAGCTGGTCGTGGACGCGGCGGTGGCAGAACAGCACCCCCGTCCCGGGCGCGGCGAACATCTTGTGCGCCGACAGCACCGCGAAATCCGCGCCCAGCTCACGCACGTCGACCGGGATGTGCCCGCCGCTCTGGCTGCAGTCGAAACACACCGCCACCCGTGGGTCGAGGCGGCCGCGCAACTCCTCGAGGGTGTTGCGGGCACCGTAGACGTGGTGGAGGTGGCTGACGGTCAGCAGCCGGGTGCGCGGCCCGAGTTTGGCGGCGATGTCGTCGATATCGGCCTCGCCCAGCGCGGTGGTCCGGTAGGGGACCAGCCGCACCCGGCGGCCGAAATGGGCCAGGGTCGCTCGCAACTGCAGCCACGGATACACGTTGGATGCGTGATCGCTTGGGCTGTAGAGGATTTCGTCGCCGTCGGTGAGGGTGGTCAACCCCCAGGCGAGCGCGACCGCGTTGAGGCCGGCCGTCGCGCCCGCGGTGAACACCACCTCGTCGGGTTCGGCGTGCAGGAATCGGGCGGTATCGGCGCGGACCTGTTCGATCGCGCGGGTCAGTGTCGTCGCCCACGGATAGGTGCCGCGTCCGGAATTGGCGGTGTGGCGGCGGTGATAGCCCTCGATCGCCTCGATCACCGGCAGCGGTTTCTGCGTGGTTGCGGCGCTGTCCAGATAGACGGGGCCGTCGTCGGTGAGCGCGGGGAAGAGGTCGCGAACGGCTCCCGGGTCGCGCGCCGCGGCGATATGGGCATGCGCCGGGCCGCAACGCTCGCACACAGGGGGCGAAGGGATCCGGGCGCTGGTGTGCGTGGGAGTGTGCGCGGAGGCCGGGGCGCTCGCCGGGTGGGCGTGCGCGGGCCGAGGGGTCGGCGACCGCAACGTGACGCTCCCTTCGGCTCGTACGCTGGCGACCATATCCACGATACCTATCGCCACGCCGGCCTTCGAACCCGATCGCGGACAACGCATTTCACCGGTCGATCGTCCAGGAGCGTGGAAGGTGATCGGAGCGGACGCGTTTCGCGGTCAGTTACCGGCCGGATCGGGGCCGCCGGGATTGCACATCGCCTGGACGGTGGCCTGGTAGCCGACGGCCGGGCGCCACGGTTCCAGATTCCAGCTCGGCTTGTTCGGTGCGACCATTCGCGCCCACACCCAATGACATTCGAATTGGTCGTACATACCCGGCGAATCGGCGTCGGAGGAGTCGGCGAGCACCTCCGACCAGGCGCGGTCCAGGGCGGCGGGGAACTGGTCGGCGCGGCCGGCGGCGGTCGGGTAGACGTGCAGGCGGCGGCCGTCGGAATCGTCGGTCCATTCGGTGTGATCGATCAGCGGGCTGCCGGCGAAGGGATCGGTGGTGGGTTCGGTGGTCGGCGCGACGCCGGTCGGGCCGGTCGGCGCCTCGGAGGTGAGCGTGGCGGCCGTGGTGGTTGCGGGCGCGGCGGATTCGGTGCTCGCGGAGTCGTCGCTGCCGCATCCGGCCACCGCGAGCACGGCCGAGACCACCGCGGCCGCCGTGGCCCACCGCGACCCGCGACCGGGTGCTCGTCGCGCCCGCGACCTCATTCGCGTCCCTTTCGACGTCGCGATCCACCGTCGCCGCTCACGCTACCCGCCACGCCCGGGCGTACCGGAATCGGCGGGGCGGGTGCGCCCGTGTCGCCCGAATACCGCCGG
>NZ_BDBL01000050.1 GCF_001612965.1 Nocardia kruczakiae NBRC 101016 | reverse complement strand
CGGGCGTACCGGAATCGGCGGGGCGGGTGCGCCCGTGTCGCCCGAATACCGCCGGAACTCGACGTAGAGTGGAAGGGTGGCCGCTCAGTTGACCAAGGGACAGGTGGATCGTCTGACCCACGACGAGGTCGTCGTATCCGTCCGGCACAGCGAACCCGTCGATGTTTCGGCGCTGCTGCTGAATTCGGCCGGCAGGGTCCGTGACGAAACCGATCTGATCTTCTACAACCAGCCCGCCGCGCACGGGGTGCGCCTGGCCTCCGGGCGGCCGGAGCTGTCGATCGGATTGCGTTCGCTCCCACCGGAAATCGAGCATGTGCGGATCGTGGCCTCGCTCGAGGACCAGCAGGATCGCTTCGGTGACTACCCGCCGCCACAGCTGATCGTGGCCGATCCGAGCGGAAATGCGGTGTACGAGTACACCGTCGACGGCCTGGGCGAGGAACCGGCGGTGATCGTCGCCGATCTGGACCGGGTCGGCAGCACCTGGCAGGTCCGCCCGCTCGGGCACGGATTCCCGGCCGGATTCGCGGCACTGGTGACCGCGCACGGGGTCTCGGTGGGCGGCGGGGCGGACGATCTGCCCTATCGCGGCCCGGCCGTGCTGGCGCCGGGCCAGGAGGTGGCGCTCAACCAGATCCGCAAGGGTGAGCTGTCGATGGTGAAGATGGGTGTCGGATGGGATCCGATGAAGGTCCACGGCCCGCGCGGGCTGCGCGCCCTCGAGATCGACCTGGACGCCTCGGCGCTGCTGTTCGTCGGCCAGACACTCGTGGATGTGGCGTTCTACCAGCAGCTTTCCTCCCGCGACGGCGCGGTGCGCCACTCCGGGGACAACCTGACCGGTGACGGTAAGGGCGACGACGAGGTCATCACCGTGGACCTGGCCCGGCTGCCGGCGCAGGTGACGTCGGTGGTTTTCGTGGTCACCTCGTATGCGGGGCACACCTTCGAACGCATCCGAAACGGCTACTGGCGCATGATCGACGGTTCCTCGACCGCCGAGCTGGCGCGGGGCAATCTGCGCGGCGGCGGGCCGCACACCGGCATGGTGGTGGCGAAGGTGTATCGCGACGGCGGCCTGTGGCGGGTGGCCTCGATCGGCGCCCCGATCCAGGCCGGGCATCCGGTGGAGGCCGTCCCGCTGGTGGTGCCGACGCTGTGAGCCGCGCCGCGAGCCAGTGGTTTGCCAGGGCTGGTGTGCGCGGCCCCGCATCCCTACTATGACCTCTCGCGGGACCGGCCCAGGAAAACGGGGGCTTGTCCGGCACAATCGGTACCTGGATGGTGGCGGTGTACCCATCGGCCGTGCCCGCGGGCGCGGCCGATGGGTGTTGAGGAGAGTGGACCGTAGGGGCGAGATGACAGCACCGGCAGTGAAATGTCTTGTCTGGGAACTGGACAACACCATGTGGGACGGTGTGGTCTGCGATTCGACCAGTGGTGCACTGCGCTCGGACGCGGTGCGGGCGCTGCACACCCTGACCGGCCGGGGTGTGATGCACGCCGTGGCCAGCCGTGGCGAATGGTCCTGGACGACCGACAAATTGGAACGTCACGGCCTGCACGGGCTGTTCGCCGCCGTCGAGGTCGGGTGGGGTCGCAAATCGGCGGCGATCACCCGGATCGCGGCCCAGTTGCGGATCGAACTCGACGCGATCGGCTATATCGACGCCGAGGCGATGGAACGCAGCGAGGTCGCCCACGCGCTGCCGCAGGTGCGCTGCTATGCCGGACGGCATGTGGATGTGCTCGCCGCGCTGCAGGAATTCCGGGCGCCGCTGACGTCCGCGCCGCCGCCGACCTCGCCGATGGGTTTCGCCCACATCTGCGCGAACTGATCCGGCCGCCGCGGCGAGATATCGCCACGGCGGCCGGATCGAGGGCGCGCGGATGAATCAGGCGCTGTCGCGATTGATTTCGACGATCGGCAACACCAGAGCCGCCGGCGCCGAGGCCGGAACCACGGGCCGGCGCGGTGCGACCGGGGAAATGCGCTGGTAGGCGCTGTCCTGCGAAGGGCGGGTGTCGTTTTCGCCCTTGTTCGGCCACAGCGCGGCCGCGCGTTCGGCCTGCGCGGTGATCGTCAGCGACGGGTTCACACCCAGGTTCGCCGACACCGCCGCGCCGTCGACCACGCTGAGCGTCGGATAGCCGTAGACGCGATGGTAGGGGTCGATGACACCGTGGTCGGGGTCGGCGCCGATCACCGCACCGCCCAGGAAGTGGGCGGTCAGCGGGATGTTGAACACCTCGCCCCAGGTGCCGCCCGCGGTGCCGCCGATCTTGTCCGCCACGCGCCGGGTCACATCGTTACCGGCCGGGATCCAGGTCGGATTCGGTTCGCCGTGGCCCTGTTTGGAGGTCAGCTTGCGGCCGAACACGCCCCGCTTCGTGTAGGTGGTGATGGAGTTGTCCAGATGCTGCATCACCAGCGAGATGACCGTGCGTTCGCTCCAGTTGCGGACGCTGAGCATGCGCAGCAGGGTCAGCGGATGGCGCAGCACTTCCAGCAGGAAACGCAGCCAGCGCGGGATCCGGCCGCCGCCGTCGACCATCAGCGTCTGCAGCAGCCCCATCGCATTGGATCCCTTGCCGTAGCGGACCGGTTCGATGTGGGTGTCGGGGGTGGGGTGGATGGAGGAGGTGATCGCGACACCGCGGGTGAAGTCGCGGTCGGGATCGACGGTCTTGGTCGCCGCGCCGAGAATGGATTCGGAGTTGGTGCGGGTCAGCTCGCCCAGCCGCGGCGACAACTTGGGCAGAATTCCCTTGTCGCGCATGTCGAACAGCAGCTTCTGGGTGCCGCGGGTGCCGGCGGCGAGGACGACGTGCCCGGCGGTGTAGGAGGCCGGTGAGCGGCGGATCTTCGCGCCGGTGCGGCGGGTGTCGACCTGCCAGCTGCCGTCGGGCAGCGGCCGCACCGCGGTCACCGTGGTCAGCGGCAACACCTGCGCTCCGGCCTGCTCGGCCAGATACAGGTAGTTCTTCACCAGGGTGTTCTTGGCCCCGTGGCGGCAGCCGGTCATACATTCGCCGCATTCCAGGCAGCCGGTGCGCTGCGGGCCGACTCCACCGAAATACGGGTCGGCCACGGTCTTGCCGGGCTCGCCGAAGAACACCCCGACCGGGGTCTGCACGAAAGTGTCACCGACACCCATGTCGTCGGCGACCTGTTTGAACACCTCGTCGGCGGGAGTGATGTGCGGGTTGCGCACCACGCCCAGCATTTTGGTGGCCTGCTCGTAGTAGGGGGTCAGCTCGGCGCGCCAATCGGTGATGTCGCGCCACTGGTTGTCCTGGAAGAACGGCTCCGGCGGGACGTAGAGGGTGTTGGCGTAGTTGAGTGAGCCGCCACCCACGCCCGCGCCACCGAGGATCAGCACATCGCGCAGCAGGTGGATGCGCTGGATGCCGTAGCAGCCCAGCGCGGGCGCCCACAGGAATTTGCGCAGGTCCCAACTGGTTTCGGGCAGTTCGTCGTCGGCGAAGCGGCGACCGGCCTCGAGAATGCCGACCCGGTAGCCCTTTTCGACCAGTCGCAGCGCGGTGACGCTGCCGCCGAATCCGGAGCCGACGATCAGGACGTCGAAATCGGTGTCGTGTGCGGTCATGGCCGCTCCTGCGGGGTGCGGGCCATCCGCAACCGGTCGGCCCCGGGAACGGGCTGCGCATGGTGTCTCATCGGGCCTCCGTGAGTGTGTGTCGCCGGTGACGAATATCAACGCTACTACCCAGTATTTTAGGTGTGTCTCGCGGTACCCCTAAATGGTGTCGCGCCTGGTCGGCGCGCAGATCCGGGGGAACTCGGCGAGGTCGGCCGGGTGGTGGCCCGCCTCGGCGGGAATCGCCAGATCGCCGATCACTCTGGTAAGCACCGCTCTCTATGTGGCAGGCTGAGAGCATGAGCACACCCCGATCCCGCGCCCGGGCCCGCACGATGGACGAAATCGTGCGCATCGGCCGTGAACATCTCGCGGTGCACGGCGCCGCGGCGCTGTCGCTGCGCGCCGTCGCCCGCGATCTCGGCGTGGTCTCCTCGGCGGTGTACCGCTACGTGCGCAGCCGCGACGAACTGCTGACCATGCTCGTCGTCGACGGCTACACCGAACTGGCCGACGCCGTCGACGCCGCCCTGGCCGGCGCCCCGGCCGACGGCGCCACCAGGCTGCGGGTGCTGGCCCACGCCGTGCGCGACTGGGCGCTGGCCGAACCGGCCCGCTACGGCCTGCTGTTCGGCACCCCCGTCCCCGGCTATGACGCACCCGCCCAGGAGACCACCGCCCCCGGCACCCGGGTGATCGGATCCCTGCTGACCATCGTCGAAACCGCCTGCCGCACAGGCGAACTCGCGGCCCCGGATCCCGTCCCGGCGGCCCCGGACGAACTGGCCGCCGACATCGAACGCATCCGCGCCGAATTCGGGCTCCAGATGCCGAACTGGGCGATGGCGCGCACCCTGACGGTATGGACGGGCCTGTTCGGGGCGGTCAGCTTCGACGTCTTCGACATGTACGGCGCGCAGACCTTCACCGACCGCGCCCAGGTGTTCGACATCCACCTCGACAACCTGTGCGCGATCCTCGGATTCCCCGCTGCCGCAGCGGACTAGCCCGCGCGCCGGGTATGCATTCGTGGCCGTCATCGTGCAGGATGTCACAACCCGATAAAGCTCATTCTCAGCTTTCCCATACCCGGGAATGAAAGACTGAACGGCGAAATGAACGACGAAACCGAACCGATCCCGGTGGTGGATCCCCGCGCCGGCAGCGGTCGATCGCGGCACGCGCGGCCCGACGACGAGTCGCCGTCGGATCGGTCCGGTCGACATAACCCGCACACCGTCCGGGCGGGCACCCCGCCCTGGAGTCGCGGCATCGCCACCCCCGCCGACCAGCGCGACAGTGAGCGCACCCGGCGAGCGACCCCACCCCCCGCGCAACGTCCGCCACGACGCGAACAACCCGACGCCACCTCCGCCGGACCGAGCGCCCGGCGTCGTCCCGCCCCCGCGCAGCC
>NZ_BDBL01000049.1 GCF_001612965.1 Nocardia kruczakiae NBRC 101016 | reverse complement strand
GGGAGGTGTGGCCGTGCCGCCCCCGGGTCCGGGGGTGTGGGCCGTTCCCGCACCCGGCGCGGTATCGGAAGACGATGTGCCGGGGCCGGATTGGGCACCTGCCGCCGGCGCGGAATCGGTGCCGCCACCCGCGGGAGCCGACGTGCCGGGCTGCGCGTGGTCCCCCGCGCTCGCCGTACCGTTCGGATTCGTGCCGTCGCCGGTCGTTCCGGCACCACCGGGGTTCGTTCCGGTGTCGGAGTTCGTGGCGTCATCGGAGTGTGCCGCGCCCGAGTTCGCGGCTCCCGAGTTCTCTGCGCCCGAGTTCTGGCTACCACCCGAGTTCGCGGAATCCCCATGCGGCCCAGGCGATTCGGCGCTGGTCGAGCCCGAGCCGTTCGACGGCGTACCGGAATTTCCGGCCGGATTCGAGTCGGCGTCCGACGTCGCGCCCGGTCCCGCACCGCTGTCCGCGGTGCCGCTCGAGTGTCCCGATCCCGGAGTGGATGCGGTATCGCCGGAATGCGAATCTCCGGACGTCGCACCGGTGGGCGCGGGCGTGATCGAACCGTCCGCTGAACCGGCGGGTTTCGGCGCCGGATTCCCTGGCTTCGACGGGTCTCCGGGGGTCGAGCCGCCGCCGGGCGGGGTGCCCTGGTCACCGGATCCCGGCTCACCGGGATGTCCCGTGCCGGGCAGGTTACGGGCCGCGGCGCCCGCGGCCAGGAGCGCCGCCGCACCCGAGTTCACGAACGGCATGGGGTTGGTGAAACGCGCCGGATCGGAGTAGGTCCTCGCGCGGGGCGGCACGCAAGGCGTCACGGCACCGTAGTCACGCAGCGCGTTCTCCACCCGATCGGTCATGCTGCGCGAAAAGTCGTGCGCCGCACCGGCGTAGCCGCGCAAACCGGATAGCGAGGTGCCCATCAGGGTATCGGCGCGCGCCGCCAGCGCCGCGAATCCGGCCCCGAATCCCGGCGTTGGCGGCAGCTCACCGACCTGCTCCCGCAACGCGTCCGCCGGACCGGCCAGCGCGGGGGCGAATTCCATGATCGGCCCGTCGGTGCCGACCGGGCCACCGCCGATCATCGTCGCCGCCGACATCGCGAGGGCGGAGACGACCGCGGCGGAGGACACGGCCGCGGCACCCCGGGCATACCGCCCGACAGTGCTGTTGCTCGTGGCGAATCGAGCCGAGGCGATGGCGGCACCGGTCGCGACCGTATGCGCCGGATCCGCCGCAACGATTACCGGGGGGCCCAATTCGGCCAGCACCTCGGCGACCTCGGCCGGCCGCGCGGCGCCCCCGACCAGCAGCACGCGGTCGATGTCGTCGATGGTCACCCGCGCGGTCTTCAGGCACTCGCGCACCACCCGAAGGGAATTGCGTACATGCCACATACGCAGGCGACGAGTGTCCTCCGCCGGCACCACCTTCGACACCGGGGCCGGCACGTCCGGAGCCAGCGTCCGTGCGTAGCGTGCCAGGACGGCGCCCAGCGGCCGGCCGCCGTAGGCATCGGATCGCAGCGCCGAACCGAGCACTCCGCGCTGATTCCACTCGGCCTCGGTCCGGACCACCGCGACGTCCAGACTGTTGGCCCCCAGGTCGTAGACCAGCGTGGAACTGCTTGCGGTGACGCCGTATTCGTCGTCCAGCCATTCCACGGCGGCCACCGGTTCGGGCATCAGAATCACATCGAAGGCGCCACGGCGATGCAGCGCGTACCGCAGCGATGCGATCTGCCGGTCGGTATAGCAGGCGGGATAGGTGAGGACCGGCCCGGCCTCCGGATCGCTGGCATCGATCAGGCAGGTCGCCACCGCGGCCACCAGGTCGGCCGACGATCGGATCCGTCCGCCCAGCGACTCCGGCTCTCGCGTCCGGGTGAGATCGGCGAAATCCGTGACCACCGGCGCGAATCGAGGCGCTCCCCCGACTCGCACCGCGCCGGATCGGTCGACGGTGACCGCCGTGCGGCGCACGCGGACCGCCGGACGGTCGCGGTCACCGGCAGTCGCCGCCCACACGGAATTCACTGTGCCGATGCTCATGCCGAAGCCAACCGTCATTGCCATCCCGTCAACGCACCGAGACCACGGCCCCAGTGGTTCAACCATGTGGTCGCGGTCGTTTACCAAATAGCGAACACAGGTTAGCTGTTCGGTCTCGATCACGGAAATCGAATGGGCGGAAAAGCTTTCATACTCACCGGCCGAACACACAAAAGACCTGCTAGTACCCAGTGGAGGACAAGATCGGAAGGCTGAATTCACTTACCGCAGGAGAATAGCTGGCAAAACTGGCCATTTCACAGCTGATGCCACGGAATACCGACCGGTTTTCTATGGAATTGCGACAATGACATTCACGAGCCCGAATTCGAGGCGGTCATGCCGAATGACTGGATGGTTGCCGAAACGACAACCGCCCCGATCCGTACGGATCGGGGCGGTCGGTCGCGATGTCCGGCTCAGGAGCGAGCGAGCAGCTTGCGCTTCCACCACGGCTGGGCCGTGGCACCGCCGCGCACCGCGTCGGGGCGGCGGCGCTGGACCAGCCGATCGAAATCGGTGGCGTCGGCGGTGGGCCGGCGCAGACGGCCGGCGTTGAAGTCGTCGACCAGCTGCCGCACCGTCTGCTGTGCACAGGACTTGTTGGTGCCGATGAAACCCGTAGGACCACGCTTGATCCAGCCGGTCACGTAGGTTCCCGGAACCACCGCGCCGTCGGCGGATTCGAGCACCCGGCCGTCGGCGTTCGGGATGACACCGGCGCGCTCGTCGAACGGCACCCCGGGCACGGCCACGCCGCGGTAACCCACCGAGGCGAGAACCAGTGCGGTGTCGAGGGTCTCGGTCTCGTCCGTCGCGACGGCCCGGGTGACACCGGCCTCGTCGGTGACGAGTTCGTTGCGCACCAGCTCGATTCCGGTCACCCGGTCGGTGCCGACCAGCGCCACCGGCGAGGACAGATAGCGGAAGACGATGCGCTTGCGTGCGCCCACCGGGCGGTCGGCCACACTGCGCAGCAACTTCAGCTTCTGCTCGACCTTCTGCGGCAGGTCCGGAGTCGGTTCCGGCACATCACCTTCCACGACGATGTCGAGATCCGAGCCGAGCAACCCCACGAATTCGGGGACGGTGAAGGCGGATTCGGCCGGGCCGCGGCGACCCACGATCACCACTTCCTCGATCTTGCTGTGCCGCAGTGCGTCCAGCGCCGCCGGTGACACCTCGGTGGCATCGAGCAGTTCGGGATCCATGGTGAGAATCCGGGCCACGTCGAGCGCGACGTTGCCGTTGCCGACGATCACCGCGCGCCGCTGCGTCAGATCGAAACTGCGCTGCGCATAGTCGGGATGACCGTTGTACCAGGCCACGAACTCGGTCGCGGACAGGCTGCCGGGCAGCCCCTCGCCGGGAATTCCGAGTTTGCGGTCGGAGGAGGCGCCCACGGCGTAGATCACCGCGTCGAAGTGGTCGAGCACTTCGGCGTGCGAGATATCGTCGCCCACCGCCACATTCAGGTACGACCCGAATCCGGGCTGGGCGGAGATCACATCGAACAACCGGCTCACCTGCCGGGTCCGGGTGTGGTCGGGTGCGACACCGTGGCGGGCCAGGCCGTAGGGCACCGGCAGCCGGTCGAACACCGTCACCGTCACGTCCGGCTGGGTGAGCAGCTCGTCGGCGGCATACATCGCCGAGGGGCCCGAACCCACGATCGCGACGCGCATCGCGCCCCGATCGGTGTCGACCTCGGCGGCGGGCACCGGCTTGGCCAACAGGGGACGCGGGCGCGCCTGACGATAGAAATCGGCGTTGATCTCGATGAACGGCTTCTGCTCCGCAGTGAGCTTCTTCGAGGAGGTGATGGCGTCCACCGGGCAGGCCGTGGCACACGCTCCGCAGTCCACGCATGCCGCGGGGTCGACGTACAACATCTCCGCCGTCAGAAAGTCCGGTTCGTCGGGCGTGGGATGAATGCAGTTGACCGGGCATGCGTAGACGCACGAGGCGTCGCTGCAGCACGACTGGGTGACTACATACGGCACTGTATGGCTACCCTTCAGGCGGCTTTGGTCTTGGCGCGCTGCGGCTCGGAGCGGTACCGGCTGGCCGGACCGTCGATCTTCAGCAGCTTCCAGACGTTCTTCGAGATCGGGTTCATCAGGCCCAGTTCCTTGGCCAGCGCCCGCACGTCGATGAAGTAGTCGGCGAAGGTCTGCTGCGCCTCCGCG
The DNA here is from genome assembly GCF_001612965.1 of Nocardia kruczakiae NBRC 101016. Lineage (GTDB taxonomy): Bacteria > Actinomycetota > Actinomycetes > Mycobacteriales > Mycobacteriaceae > Nocardia > Nocardia kruczakiae. The sequence continues at coordinate 54,306 of NZ_BDBL01000049.1, read as the reverse complement.
GAGCCGTAGAACAGTTCCTTGCGGACGTCCTCCGGGATGTCGAACTCCTTGAAGAACGACTTCGGCGGGGTGGCGATGGACCGGCCGAGGATCCACATCACGATCGGCATGGCCAGCGACAGCACGAACTTCGCGGCCGGATTCGACTCCGGCACATGCTTCTTCAGGAATTCGTGCGCGAAGGAGATGTGGCGCGCCTCCTCGGCGACGTGGATCGCCATGACACCGCGCATGATCGGATGCACTTCCTCGCCGGAGCGCAGGATCTGCTTCTGGATGTGGTCGATCGGCTCCTCACCGGCGAGGACCGCCATGAAGAACAGGTTCGGGAACCGGGCGGCGACCGGCGCGGCGAAGTAACGGAGCTTACGGACCAGCGGGCCCATGCCCGGCACGTCGATGCCGATCCGGTTGACCATCTCCTGGAACATCAGGGTGTGGTTGTGCTCCTCGATCATCTCGTGGGAGCAGTACCGGAACTCGGGCGAGCCGTTGGGCAGGCTGAAGTTGTGCGTGACCATACCGCTGATCAGGATCGACTCGAACTGCAGGCCGACCTTGGCGACATTGGCCTGGCGGTACTTGCCGAGGGCGATCTTCTGCTCGTCCGACAGCGCCTTGTACCAGGGGTGACGCCCCAGCGGGTCGGCGGATTCCGGAAGAATCCACCGCTTCTCGCCGGCGGTCGCGGCGAAATCGGGGTTGTCCCAGTCGATGTCGGTGAACGGATCGAAGTGCTTGTTGACCGAACCCTCGGACAGCAGGAGCAGCTTCTGGGCGTATTCCATGGCCTCGGCGACCACAGGGTCTACTTCCGGCGTCGCGGCAACGGACATCGTCGTCACAGCCTCTCCATCTCGCATGGGTAACTGTTTCCCATAGTTACACCTATAGCGGCGGAGGTCAACACCGACGACCGGCCCTGCCGGACACGATCGCGCAACCCCGCCGATGATCGGCCGTATTCCCAGCTCAGCGGCAACCCAAACAGCATTACCGAGCAGTACTGTGCGGGGCGTCACATCGGCGGCGATGCGTCACAGCGCACCGCGCGGGCAGGCCGGACGTGTCCGCACCCACATGGCAAATCATCCCATGTCCCGACTAAGCTACATCTTGTGTCTAAGACGTATTCAGCCGCTGAGCGCGCCTACCGCGAGATCAAGGAGCGCATCCTGACCGGTGCGCTGCCCGGCGGAGAGCTGATCAGCGAGGGCGAGATCGCGAACGATCTGGGCACCTCCCGCACTCCGGTCCGGGAGGCATTCCTGCGGTTGGAGACCGAAGGGTGGATGCGGCTGTATCCCAAGCGGGGCGCGCTGGTGGTTCCGATCCCCTCACACGAGGCCGAACACGTCGCACATGCCCGCTATGTCGTGGAGACCGCGGCCGTGCGCGCCCTCACCGCCGACGACCGCCCGCCGCTGCTCGACACCCTGCGCGAATCGCTCACCCGCCAGCGCGAACTCGTCGCGAACCTCGATGCCTCCGACGGGCAGGCGCTGTCGCGCTTCGCCACCGAGGACACCGACTTCCATCGCGGCTATGTCGTTGCCGCGGGCAACCCGCTGCTCACCGGGTTCTACGACTCGCTGCGCGAACGCCAGCGGCGGATGAACAGCGTCGCCCTGCACCGCGCACCGATGAATACCGCCCGCATCGTGGAACAGCATGCGCGGCTGACGGATCTGATCGCCGCCGGAGATACCGCGGCCTTCGATACCGCACTCGCCGACCATCTGTCGGGTGTGCACCAGCTCGAACTGAGAGGACTGTGATGACCGCACCGGCCGCCGTCGGCCTCCGTCCGGCCCGCGTCGCCACCGCCCCTCGTGTCTGGTGGGGCGTGGCCGCGGCGATCTTCGCGATCGCCTGGGGCGGAAACGAATTCACCCCGCTGCTGGTGATGTACAAGAACGACGGCCTGCCGGTCACCACCGTGAATCTGTTGCTGTTCGAGTACGTCCTGGGCATCGTGCCGGCGCTGCTGATCGGTGGACCGCTGTCGGATCGCTACGGCAGGCAGCGGCTGATGCGGCCCGCACCGCTGATCACCGCGGCGGGATCGACGCTGCTGGCCTTCGGTGCCGGCGTGGTGCCGATGCTGTCGATCGGGCGCGTCCTGTGCGGAGTCGGCCTCGGGCTCGCGATGGCCGTGGGCAGCAGCTGGTTGAAGGAACTCTCGCAACCGCCGTTCGGGCCCGCCTCGGCCCCCGGCACCGGCGCTCGGCGCTCGGCGATGAGTCTCACCGGCGGTTTCGCCATCGGGGCCGGAGTGGCCGGCGTGCTGGCACAGTGGGCGCCGTGGCCCGCGACCCTGGCCTATCTGATCAATGTGGCACTGTGCCTGATCGCGGCCGTCTGGGTGCTGCGCGCCCCGGAAACCGTGGCGCCGCAACCGATTCGCCGGCCGCTGCGCGAGGATCTGCGGATTCCGGCGGCGGGCCATCGGCGTTTCCGCTGCATAGCACTACCGCTGGCGCTGTGGCTGTTCACCTCCGCCGCGGCCGCGTACGCGATCCTGCCGACGCTGGCCGCCGAACGCATCGCCGGAACGCCGATCGCGTTCTCCGCGCTGATCACGGTGATCACGCTCGGATGCGGTTTCGCGATCCAGTCGGTGGCGCGGCGGATCGACCTGCCCGGTACCGCGCGGATCGCGGCGCTGTCGCTGGCGCTGACCACGGCCGGCATGGCCGCGTCGGTGTACGCGGCGGCGACTCTGCAGTTATGGGCGGTCATCGCGACCGCGGCCGTGCTCGGATTCGGGTTCGGCATCGGCATGGTCGCCGGACTGCAGGAGATCGAGCGGATCGCCCGGCCGGACGATCTCGCCGGGCTGACCGCGGTGTTCTACTCGGTGAGCTACCTCGGATTCGGTTCGCCGGCGCTGCTGTCGCTGCTGCACAACGCGCTGCACATCGGCTACCCGGTGATGTTCGCGGCCGGCGCGGTCATCGCCGTCGGATGTCTTGCGGTGGTACTCAACAACTATCGCGATCCGGACAGCGCGAGCGCCGTCGGACAACGGATCAGCCGATAGGCCGGGTCGGGTAGGGCGCTGTCGGCCCCGCGCCGCCCGGCCTGCGCTCGCGAGGTCTCACACGCACCGTGGCCACGGCATACAACGCGCCCCGCGACTGCGCCCTATGCCGACGGGTGCGGTCGCGGGGACAACGGTTCGCGTGGGTGGCGGCACGCCGTCAGTGCTGGACGTGCACGAGACCCGCGCCCATGGATTGCGCTCCCGCTTCGTCTCCGACTACAGCGGTCGCCGCGAACAGCGCACCACCGGCCGCGACCGCGATGGTGACGGCAACCCGGGTGAGCCGGCGCCGCAGCATGCGCGGCGGCTCGGACCGTTCGGGCGCCTCGGCGACCTCGCTCTCGCGGGCCGATTCGGCGGCGCGGCGCGCGAGAACGGCCGCGCCCTCGGCGATCGTGCGTTCCGGGTCCGGGGCGACGATCACCGGCCGTGCCAGCGCCGAGGCCAGGACCGCGGCGACTTCGGGCGGACGGGCGGCGCCGCCCACGACCAGCACGCAGTCGACATCGGCCATCGTGACGCGGGCTCGTCCGAGGCATTCGTACACCACATCGAGCGACTCGCGGACGTGCGCGGTACGCAGCGCGGTGATCGCGGAGTCGGTCGCCGACGATTCGCCGGCGCGCCAGTTGTCCTGGGTCGCCATCTTCGCGCCGAAGGCGCGGCCACCGAACGCGGTGGAGCGCAACGGTTCCCCGATCACCGGCTGGGCGGGAGTACCGGCGCCGATGCGCACCAGGGTCACGGTCAGCCCGGATCCGCCGAGGTCGTAGACCAGCGCCAAGCCCGGCATCAGCGGCCCGTGCGCCACCGAGAGCCAGGCCGCGGCCGCCACCGGTTCGGCGACCAAGGCGGCATGGGACAACCCGATCGCGTCGAGGGCCTCGCGCAGTTCGAGCACCCGGTCGTCGCCGTAACTCACCGGATGTGTCACGGCGACAGCGGTTTCCGGGTTGCGAGCGTCGGCGGTGGCCACCACGTGGGCGGATACGTCCGCGACCACGGTGCGCGCCACGGTCGCCACCAGATCGGCGGCGGACAGCGAACGATGACGCACGCGCGCGGTGCGTCCACGCTCGGTCAGATCGGCGAAATCGGTCACGGCGCGGCCGTGGCGCGGGATGCGGCCGACTCGCGCGGCGCCGCTGCTGTCGAAAGTGAGCGTCGTGCGCCAGGTTCCCGGCGCCGTGCGCTGCTGCGGCAGCGCGGATCTCGGGCCGGCGGCCCGTATGCGCCCACCGGATCCGCCGGACGCGCCGCGCTTGCGGCCGCGCGCGTTCTTGCCGCTCTCAGCAGTATCGATGGCGCACACCGTGTTGACCGTGCCGATACTCACTCCGAGCCCAACCGTCATCACAATTCCCCTCGATCGACGAGCGTACGTTCGCTGACATGTCCCGAGCAGGCATCAGGCAATCACTGTGCTGAGAACTTGCCAAGCACCGGACAATCAGTTGTCCGCTCAACCGCCGCACTTCGCGGTGAACCCCTCGATCCCGCAGATATACCTGTTCACCTGCGGTAACAAATCAGGCAATTCATACGCGCAGTGGACATTTCGCGACACCGACCGACCGGTACGGGTTTGCCAGCAAACATCCGAATACCCTCGGACACCGTATACCCGCGTTCCCGCAACCGTGGGCGCATCCGGCGAAACACCCACTCTCCCAGCAGCGCACGGACGCAAATGCGCATCGGCGAACCGGGGAGGGCGGCTCCGCTCGACAGCGATCGGCGGACTGCCACCGATGAATGAGCCCGGCGGATCGAGGGTTTCGGCCGCCGACCGGCGAGATCAGGCCGCCGGCAGTTCCGGAATGCGGGTGGCGCGGGCGAAGACGGTCTCACCCTCCGCCAGCCGCAACGCCTCCGCATCACCGCGGGTGACCTGCGCGGTGAACAGATCGCCGGTGGCCGCGTTGCGCAGTTCGAGGCGAACCTCGAACCCCAGGCGGACGACCCGCTCGACGGTCGCGCGGGTGACCCCCGCCGATTCCGCGGTGCCCTCGTGTTCGGCCAACGCCATACCGGGATCGCGGCCGATGCGAATATCGTGCGGGCGCACCAGATGTCCGTTCAGTTTGGCCACCGCACCGAGGAACGACATGACGAATTCGTTGGCGGGACGGTCGTATACGTCCTCGGGCGTTCCGACCTGTTCGATGCGACCGGCGTTCATCACCGCGATCCGGTCGGCGACGTCGAGCGCCTCCTCCTGATCGTGGGTGACCAGCACGGTGGTCACGTGCACTTCCTCGTGCAGACGGCGCAACCACGTGCGCAGATCGTGGCGCACCTTGGCGTCGAGAGCGCCGAACGGTTCGTCGAGCAGCAGCACCTGCGGGTCGACGGCCAGTGCCCGGGCCAGCGCCATCCGCTGCCGCTGACCACCCGACAGCTGCGCCGGATAGCGATGCTGGAAACCGTCCAGGCCCACGATGCCGAGCAGTTCGTCGACGCGCTTGCGGATTTCGTTCTTCGGCCGCTTGCGGATCTTCAGCCCGAACGCCACGTTGTCGCGCACGGTCATATGTTTGAACGCCGCGTAGTGCTGGAACACGAAGCCGATATCGCGCTTCTGCGGCGAGACCCGGGTGACGTCGCGGTCGGCGATGGTCACGATGCCCGAATCCAGCGATTCCAGGCCGGCGATCGAGCGCAGCAGCGTCGACTTCCCGGAACCGGAGGGCCCCAGCAATGCGGTCAGTTCACCGGAAGGGATGTCCAGGCTGACGTTGTCGAGGGCGGCGAACGAACCGTAACGCTTGTTCGCGTCGGTGACGGTAATCATTTGGCAGTGCCCCGCTTGCGTTCGAGGAGGGTCATCAGGATGAGCGTGACGAGCGCCATGGCCATGAGCAGGGTCGCCGCGCAGTAGGCGCCGAAGGTGTTGTGGTCGTTGATGTAGCGACCGTGCACCAGCAGCGTCAGGGTCTGGGAAATGCCGGGCAGCCCGGACGACACCATGATCACCGCACCGAATTCGCCGAGGGCGCGAGCGACGGTGAGCACGATGCCGTAGGTCAGGCCCCACCGGATGGCCGGCAGGGTGATGCGCCAGAAGGTCTGCCAGCGGTTGGCGCCCAGGGTCGCCGCCGCCTGTTCCTGATCGTCGCCGATCTCGTGCAGGACCGGGACGACCTCGCTGACCACGAAGGGCAGCGTGACGAAGAGGGTGGCGATCACCATGCCGGGCAGCCCGAAGATCACCCGGAAACCGAAACTGTCGAGACCGCCGAACCAGCCACCGACACCCCACAGCATGATCAGCGATACGCCGACCACCACCGGCGACACCGCGAACGGCAGATCGACCACACCTTGAATCAGGGTGCGCCCCCGGAAGTTTCCGCGCACCAGCGCGATGGCGGTGATGACTCCGAAGACCACGTTGAGCGGCACCACGATCGCGACGATCAACAGCGAGAGATTGAACGCCGAGATCGCGGCGGGTGTGGTGATCGAATCGAGGAATGCGCCGATTCCGTGCTGGAAGCTGCGCCAGAGAATGATCACCAGCGGAGCCACCAGCAGCACGATCAGATACGCGAGCGCGATCACGCGCAGCGAAATCCGGGACGGGGTGGACAGTTTCATCGGCTGGCCTGTTCCTTGCGGGCGGTGCGTTCGGAGAAGACGCGCAGGATCAGCAGGGTGGTGAAGGAAATCGCCAGCAGCGCCACCGAAACGGCCGCCGCGTTCACCGGACGGTCCACCTCGATCTGCTGCTGGATGTACTGCGACGCCACCTGGGTGCGGCGCGGAATATTGCCGCCGATCAGCACCACCGACCCGTATTCGCCGATGGCGCGCGCGAAGGCGAGGCCACCGCCGGAGATGATGGCCGGCGCGAGCGACGGCAACACCACGCGCCGGAAGATGGTCAGGTTGTTCGCGCCCAGCGAGGCCGCGGCCTGCTCCACTTCCTTGTCCGCTTCGATCAGCACCGGCTGCACCGAGCGCACGACGAACGGCAAGGTCACGAACGCCAGCGCCACCACCAGTCCCGGCTGGGTGGCGTTCAGGTGGACACCGACCGGGCTCTGCGGTCCGTACAGCGACAGCAGCACGATGCTCGCCACGATCGTCGGCAGCGCGAACGGCAGATCGATCAGGGCGTTGACGAAGCTCTTACCCGGGAAATCGTCGCGCACCAGCACCCACGCCACCACGGTGCCCATGACGACGTTGATCACGGCGACGACCACCGACACGAGGACGGTCACCCGTAGCGCGTCCAGCGCCGCGGGTGCGGTGACCGCGTCCCAGAAGCCGGACCACCCGTCGTCGAAGGAATGGACCGTCAGTGCGGCCAACGGCAACAAGACGATGAGGCTCAGCCACAGCACCGTGATCGCGAGGCCGAGCGAGCCGGCCGATCCGGTGAGCCGCGACCGCCACGCCGGACCGGCGGGCTGCTGCTTCTGCTGCTGCCCGGAAACGCCGGGACCAGGGGTCCCGGCGTCGGTACTGATGCCGATCTCGGCCTTCGTACTGCTGTCAGTCACAGTTATCCAGTATTCCGTGCGCTCCGGACCACCGGTCTACTTGGTGGCTTTGTCGTAGAGCACCGCGACGCTGCCGGTGTTGGGGGTGAACAGATCCTTGTCGACCTGCTTCCACCCGCCCAGATCGGCAACCGTCCACAGCTTCTGCGGCGCCGGGAAATCCTTGCTGTACTGCGCGGCGACCTTCGGATCGACAGGCCGGAAACCGGCCTCCGCCCAAGCCTTCTGACCGGCCTGCGAGTACAGGAAGTCCTTGAACGCCACGGCCGTGGTCGGGTTCTTGGCGTTCTTGGTCACGGCCACCGGATTCTCGATCTTGAAGGTGGTCGGCGGGATGACGTGTTCGATCGGGTCCCCGCTGCGCTCGGAGAAGATCGCCTCGTTCTCGTAGCTGAGCAGCACGTCACCGGTGCCCTGCAGGAAGGTCTCGGTCGCCTCCCGGCCGGACTTCGGCTGCACCTTGATGTGGTCCTTGGAGATCAGCTTGCCCAGGTAGTCCAGGCCCGCCTGAGGATTCTTGCCGCCGTCGCTCTCCGCGGCATAGGGCGCCAGCAGGTTCCACTTGGCCGAGCCGGAGCTGAACGGGTTCGGGGTCACCACCTCGACGCCAGGCTTCAGCAGGTCGTTCCAGTCGTGGATGCCCTTGGGATTGCCCTTGCGGACCGCGATCACGACGACCGAACCGAACGGCACGCCCTTGTTGGCGTCGGCATTCCAGTTCGAGTCGACCAGTCCGGCGTCCACCAGCCGGGTGATGTCGGGCTCGACCGAGAAGCTGACGACGTCGGCCTGCGCCCCGTCCTTCACCTTGCGGGACTGGTCACCGGAGGCGCCGTAGGACTGCTGGATCTGCGCGCCCTTACCGGACTCGGTCTTGTTGAATTCGCCGATCACCTTGTCGTAGCCCGGCTTGGCGACCGAGTAGGCGAACAGCGTCAGCTGCCCGCCACCACTGCTGGCGTTGCCACCCGCGGTATCGCTCGAACCACCACTGCAGGCGGCGGTCAGTCCCACGGCCGCCAGCGCGGTGAGCGCGACGGCGATGCGCCCTCGGCGCACCGAGAACCAGGATCTGCTGGACGATCTGCGAGACATGGAAGCGACCTTTCCTGCCGCCCGCACCGGCGCACACTGCTGCCGGGGCGGATGTAACTGTGATTGAGCGGTAGACCTGCCCCGGTGGATACCGGACAGTGGCGCGTGCGGCAGAGCCGCGGGAAACGGAGACGCTGCGGAAGAGAGGTGCGCCGGTCCGATGGAGAAGGCGCAGCGTGTCCGATCAGCTATCGACGACAGTGAATGTCCGCGACGACGAGACAGCCGACCGCGATCAACGCCAATTCATGGCGGACCTGCGGAACAACGCTCGATGACACGGGCAGACTCTAACAGAGCGCCCGGAACCGCGCGAATCGGTCGAAGAGGAAATCGGCCGGGCCCGGCGAGTCCGCGAAACCCGCCGATGACCGGCGGGAAGTATTCATGTTTCGGATTCCTGGCGGCCACCCGACGGCCCCGGAAACGAGACCCGGGGCCCGCGCCGACAGTGGTGAAGACCACAGTCGCGCGAACCCCGGTGTGGGCACGTCCGGCCCGAGCCGATCGGGCCGGCCTATTCCTCGTCGGCGGACTCGGGCGGGCTCTCGTAGAGGTCGAGCACCCACTCCTCGACGGCGATCTCCTCACCGTCCTCGTCGGGCTCGTCGGCGCGGAGCCGGTTCTGCAGCCGCACGCCCAGACCGAGCAGTTGCGCGGCGCGCACCATCTCGATCGCCTCATCGGCCGTGGTGTAGTGGGTCGCGATCAGTCGGGGGCCGTCCTCGATCTCCAGGAGCTGCTCGAGGTCGACGAATTCCTCATCGGTTGGCATGGGCTGCACAGTACCTGCAACCTCCGACAGCGGGGGATTATCGCGTCAGCAACCAGGCGACGACGATCAGCACGAGCAGTGCGATCAGCGCCAACTGGACCCGTGAGCGTGGCATCAGATCGCTTCCTTCGGCATCGGACCCGGAGTGTGCATCGAGGCGCCGGCCAGCGCCGGCTCGGGCGGTGCGAGGGTCGCCGCATCGGGCTCGATCTCGGATGCGACGCCGGCGGCCGCGAGGTCGGTCTCGGCGGCGGCCGACCGGTCCCGGCCGAGCAGTCGCAGCACGATCCGCAGTCCACGATCGAGCAGGTAGGCGATCAGGAAACTGACCGGCACCGCCCCGACCAGAACCACGACGAACTGCGGGATGAACGGCAATCCGGCCACCCACAACTCGAAGCCGTCCCACCAGCCCGCGACATGATGCACGTCCACCAGCCTAGTAGGTCACGGGTACGCCGGCCGCGGGGCATGCCGACCGGCCGATATCGAGCGCCGGCAGTCCCGGCGAACGCGACCGGAATCCACCATGATGGCTGTATGGCGTCCTACGACGAACCGATCACCGAACAACCCCTCATCGAGACGCTCGACGACATGTCTCCGCCGCGCGATGCCCTGGCCGATGTCTCCGATGCGGAGATAGGGGCCAACTACCTGCCCATCTCGGCGGGCGTCGTGCACAAGTCGTCGTATCCGCCGATCGACGACTACGCCTTCCTCTCCGATTGCGAAACCTGCTGCCTCATCGCACGCAACGGCGCGGTCGAGTGGATGTGCCTGCCGCGCCCGGATTCGCCCAGCGTGTTCGGCGCCATGCTCGATCGCAGCGCCGGGCACTTCCGGCTGGGGCCCTACGGCGTGAACGTGCCGACGGCGCGGCGCTACCTGCCCGGCGGCATGATCGTCGAGACGACCTGGCAGACCGACACCGGCTGGATCATCGTGCGCGACGCGCTGGTCCTGGGGCCTTGGCACAACAACGACAAGCGCAGCCGCAGCTACCGCCGCACGCCGGAGGACTGGGACGCCGAGCACATCCTGCTGCGCACCGTGAAATGTGTCAGCGGCGTGGTCGAACTGGAGATGAGCTGCGAGCCGGCCTTCGACTATCACCGGGCGCCCGCGAACTGGGAATACACCGGTGAGGTCTACGAGCGCGCCACCGCCACCGCCACCTGCTCCCACGACGAATTGCCCTGCGGGGAACTGGTTCTCACCACGGATATGCGGCTGGGCCTGGAGGGGCGCGAGGCGCGCGCCCGCACCCGCATGCGTGAAGGCGACGAATTGTTCGTGGCGCTGTCCTGGTCGCCGCTGCCGGCCCCCCGTACCTTCGCGGAGGCCGCGCAGAAGATGTGGCAGACCACCGAGTGCTGGCGGCAGTGGATCACTCTCGGCAAGTTCCCGGATCATCCGTGGCGCGGCTATCTGCAGCGCAGCGCGCTCACACTCAAGGGCCTGATCTACTCCCCGACCGGCGCCCTGATGGCCGCCGCCACCACCTCTCTTCCGGAAACGCCGGGCGGCGAACGTAATTGGGACTACCGCTACAGCTGGGTGCGCGACTCCACCTTCGCGCTGTGGGGCCTCTATACGCTGGGGCTCAACCGGGAGGCCGACGACTTCTTCGCTTTCCTGCACGATGTCGCGACCTCGAAAAACGGTGAGGCGCAACCGCTTCAGGTGATGTACGGCATCGGCGGGGAACGCGATCTGGACGAGTCCGAAATCCCGCATCTGCACGGTTACGACGGCGCCAAACCGGTCCGGATCGGCAACGGCGCGTTTCAGCAACAGCAGCACGACATCTGGGGCACCATTCTGGATTCGGTATACCTGCACGTGAAATCGCGGCAGCAGGTGCCGGAGACGTTGTGGCCGATGCTGAAGCGGCAGGTCGAGGCGGCCATCGAGAACTGGCGCAAACCCGACCGCGGCATCTGGGAGGTGCGCGGCGAGCCGCAGCATTTCACCTCCTCGAAGGTGATGTGCTGGGTCGCACTGGATCGCGGCGCGAAACTCGCCGAGTTGCACGGCGAGGCCGACTACGCCGAGAAGTGGGCCGCACTCGCCAAGGAGATCAAGGCCGACGTCCTCACCCATGGGGTGAACGACAAGGGCATCTTCACCCAAATCTACGGCGGCGACACCCTCGACGCCTCACTGTTGCTGGTCGTCCTCCTGCGCTTCCTGCCACCCACCGATCCGCGGGTGCGCGCCACGGTGCTGGCGATCGCCTCCGATCTGACCCAGCACGGCCTGGTGCTGCGCTACCGCACCGACACCACCGACGACGGATTGGCCGGCGCGGAGGGCACCTTCACCATCTGCTCGTTCTGGCTGGTGTCGGCGCTGGTGGAGATCGGCGAGGTGCGCCGGGCGCGGCATCTGCTGGAACGGCTGCTCGGATATGCCAGCCCGCTCAAGCTCTACGCCGAGGAGATCGACCCCTATACCGGACGGCATCTGGGCAATTTCCCGCAGGCGTTCACCCACCTGGCATTGATCAACGCGGTCATGCACGTGATCCGGGCGGAGCAGGCCACCGGTGCGGGAGGATTCCGCCCGGCCCATCCGGCGGGCTGACGAGTACGGGTGGTCCGGACGGCTCCGGACCACCCGGAAACATCAGGGCACGTCGGCGTTTTCGCGGATCTCCCGCAACCGCACCATCGACCGCTCGATTTCGGTGAGGCGCCGTTCGCGGCTCTCCGGCGAATTGATCGCCGCCGCCTCCTCGGCCGCGCGCAGCGATTCGTCCACCGACCGCAGCGTCTGGTCCGCCAGATCGGTGAAGTGGTCGCGCAACATGCGCTGCATGGCGCGCAGCCGGTGCCGCGATTCCTTGCCGACCTGGAAGATCACATCGTCCATCAGGCGGGCGACCGCCACCTTGGCCTCGGACTGGCGCCGATCCCGGCGCAGCTTGCGGTCCTCCCACAGCGCGTTGATACCCAGCAGGGCGGCGGCCGCACCCGAATACCAGTTCACCAGCGGCATTTTCAGCAAGCTGGTGAGCAGCCCGACCATGAGCAGACCACCATAGGAACCACGCATCACGTTCAGCAGCGACGAGGTGAAACTCACCTTGGCGGTGTCGAGCGGCTCCAGCGAGGCCACGGGTTCGAGCACGTCGCCCGGATCCTCGAGCCGCAGATCGGGCAGCGGCACATCGCGCGAGTCGGCGGGGAATTTCGCGGTCACCTGCTCGGCCAGTTCCACCGCGCGATAGTGGGCGACGACGAAATTCTCCTCGACCGCCTCACAGATCCGGGAGTCCAGGTCGGCGCCGAATTCGTCCCAGCTGCGGGCCGGGTCGCGCTTGGTGATCTCCGATTCGGCGTGGCGGACCAGACTGCGCAACCGGTGCCGCAGATCGTGTTCGATATCGGCCATCAGTTCCGAACAGCCGTCGGCGAGGGTGACCTGCCAGTTGGCGCTGCGGTGACGCAGATCGGCGGCCTCGGCGCGCGCGGTGCGCAACTGATCGGTGATCGCGGTGTAGCGCCGCGGATCACGCAGGGTTTCGGCCTCACTGCGCAACGCCAGCCCCAGATGGTCGGTGATGGTGCGGATATCGCGCAGCGCCGCCTCCCGGGCGACCGCGTCGGCGCGGGCGAGGACGTATCCGCGCAGATGGTCGATCAGTTGCGGCACACCGGATTCGATATCGCGGCGGTGATCGTTACCGGCCCGCAGATGCAGGTCGGCGGAGATCGGGGCGACCGCGAACCCCAGGCCGGCGGCGTCGAGCAGATCGCGGTTGCGCTGCTGCACCTGGCTCCAGTGGCCGTAGCGGTCGATCTTGTTGAGCACGCACACCACGGTCGGGCACACCTGCCGGATCCGCTGCAGCAGCGCGATCTGCTCGGCGGTGTATTCCGCGGCCGCGTCGCTGACGTAGAGCACGGCGTCGGCCGCGGCGATCAGCGACCAGGTGGTCGGTGCGTCGGCGGGAGCGCCGGGTGCGTCCATCACCACGAACCCCTCGGCCAGCAGCGGGCTGGGGTCGGTGAACTCGGCCCGGATCACGCCGGCCGCGCTCAGGGCCGGGCCGGGATTCAGCGGGTCGACGGGCTGGCGTTCGGTGCGGCCGCCGGGCAGCGAGCGCACCAGGGTGGCGGTCGCCTCCGGACCGTATTCGGCGATCACCGGAACGCTGACCTGGCTGCCGGTCGCGCTGACCGCGCTGCCCACCAGACCGTTGACCAGCGTGCTCATCCCGTTCTTGGGTTCGCCGACGACCACCAGCCGCACCCGCGGGTCGGCCACCCGGGCCCGCGACATCCCCAGTCGCGCGGTGAGGTCGGCCCGGCCCGCGGCGCGGGTCAGGTCGAGCAGTTCGTCGAGCTGCGCGAGCAGCGGCGCCATCTCGTCGGGATGTTTGGCTCCCGGCGACTCCACCGCCGTCACAGCGGAAGCACGTGGAAATCGACGGGATGGTCCACCGGGTGATGCGTCTCGGCGAAGGTGGTCTCGTGCAGGCCGCCGGACAGTCCGGCGGCGGACACGGTCGCCAGGCCGTGGCCGGAATCGGACCACAGCGACGTGTCGTACGAATCCGTCACGGCCGCAACCGGTTTCACCGGAATGTGCGCATTCGGCGCGGGATCGATGGTGGTCGGTGGTTTGATCACGGTCGGCGGCTCCACGGGTGCGGTGTGCTGCGCGGTCGGCACGGTCGGTTCATGTGTCGGAATGGTCTGGTCGTGACTCGGCGGCATCGACTGCTGCGTCGGAACCTGCTGCGTCGGAACCGAATCCGGATCATGGGTCGGCAGCTGGGAACCGTGGGTCGGTGCGGTCGAACCGTCGGCGTTGCCGGACGCGGAGGTGTCCGCACCCGAGGAGGTGCCCGGCGCATGCGTCGCGGTATGTCCCGGCATCGACGCGTCGGCGCCGCCGGAGGTCGACGGCCCGGAATCGCTGTCGGTATCGGACGGCGTCGTACCGGGGGTGCGGGTGGGATGACCGGAATCGCTGTCGCGAGGCACCGTCACGGTCGGCGTGGGCCGGTCGATGGAATCGTGATCGGCCGAATCCCTGCCGGTCGAGGTGCCCGGACGGGTGGTGGTGTGCTCACCGCCGGGCGTGGTCCCGGGCGCATGCGACGTGCTCGGCACGGACGGCGTCTTCGTCGCGTCGGTGCCGTGGGTCGTGGTGGTGCCGTGCGACGTGGTGGTCGGCGTGTGAGTGGTGCCGCGCCCGGCGCCGTCCGAGGGATCGTTCGCATCACCGCCCGGCAGCCCGGCATCGGTATGGCGGGGCCGGTCCTCGAAGAGCGCCGGAACAGCGACCGCGGGGGCGGTCAGCGGGGACGGTCCCGCATGGGTGGTGATCACATTCGCGATCGGGTGGGTGGCGGCCTCGGGCTGAATCGTGGTCTGCAGCGGCGTCGCCGAGACCGGTTGGACGAACGCCGGCGCCGGAGCGGGCGCGACCGGAGCCGGTGCCGCGACGACGGGTGCGTTCGAAACCGGTTGCGGTGCCGCGACATTCGTCACCGGCGCGGACGCCTGAGCGGTGGAGAACGAGGCCGGACCGGGAGCGGCCGATGCCGCCATCGGTCCGGATTGCGGCGCGAACGCCGGCGAGCCGGGTGCCGCGGCGCCGGCAGGTCCAGCCGCGGACGCGGGATGCGCGGCCCCCGACTGTGCGGCCGATGCGGTCGCCCCGGGTGCGGAGGCAGTCATGCCGTCGGCGGAGGTACCCGCCGCGCGGGTGACGTCGGCGGCCGGGCCGACGCTCTGCCCGGCCGCGGCCGTGGCGTCGGGCTGGGTGGTGAACCCGGGGAATTGGTGCGCGCTGTTGCCCAGCCAGTGGCCGTAGTCGTCGATTTGATGTCCGACGTCGCCCACGGCGAAGTCGACCTTCGTCTCGGTCGTGACCCAGATACCGTCGAAGCCGATGTGGGCGTCGACCTTCATCTCGGTGCCCAGGAAGATTCCCGGACCACCACCGTCCCCGACTCCGTCGAAAGCGCCGGCGTGGCCGTCCTGAAGTCCGTTGTCGGAGCCGAAACCACCGGCGCCGAGACCGTTCATACCGGGCAGGTGCAGACCGTTGGTGCCGGGAAGCCCGAGGCCGTGGCCGAGCAACGGCGTCGTCGGATGCGGGTCGGCACCCGACAGGTCGGCGTCGTCGCGCTGCTCGTCGGTCGTGCGCGCGGCACCGGGCAGGTCGAGCCCGCTCGAACTCGACGCCGGACCCGAATCCTCGGCGCCGAAGCCGAACGGAGCGCTCGAGGTGTGCAATCCGGGCATCGAAAGGCCGTGTCCGCCACCGAATTCCGGTGAATCGAAGACACCGTTGCCGCCGAATCCGTGATTCGATTCGGGGAACGGGAAATGGGAGTCGGGAGATTCGCCGCCGGTCGTCCCGGGGAACTCACCGAAGGTCAGCGGCGACTGGCTGCCCTGCGGGAACTGCAGGCCCGGAAACGCATCCGTGCCGTGTTGTTCGGGCAGCGCGAGTCCCGGCGTTCGTGCGGCCGGGGCGTGCGGCGTGGAGGTCCCGAGGTCCGGCGGGACGGAGTCCGGCGACGGATCCGGGTAGGTCACCACCGGGCTCGGCACATCGGGATGCGGATCGGCGGTGGACCAGCCGGTGATGTGGCTGTTGTGCGATTCGTTCTCCGGCGCGGGCGACCCGTTGGAGGCGATCAGCGCACCGCCGGTGACGTACGCACCGGCCCGAGCCACCCGCGCGACACCGGTCGCCGCGCGATATGCGGCATCGTTCGCATGATCGCCCGCGTCCGCATCATCGTCGAAGGGCAGCTCACGCGTCATACAAACTCCGCTCTCAGCGTTCGGCTGGCGAAACCGAACGGGGTGTTACCGAATCCGGGTCTTTTTACACCTTATTTCCGGAAAACTTGACTGTCACATCCTTCAGGTTTCTTTCAGGTGGACAGATGACAGGTCACAGCGGCATCTTCCGAGCTTGCCACCGGAGGCCGTCTCCGGAAAGCCCCAAGATCAACCGGCCGTCGACTCGGTCAACGGTCCAACTAATCTCACGGAACCTCGGAGACTACCTCTTCGGCTTGTCCGATGACGAATCGGTGGAGAGCGCGGCCACGAAGGCCTCCTGCGGAACATCGACCCGGCCGATGGTCTTCATCCGCTTCTTGCCCTCCTTCTGCTTCTCGAGCAGCTTGCGCTTGCGCGAAATGTCGCCGCCGTAGCACTTGGCCAGCACGTCCTTGCGGATCGCGCGGATGTTCTCGCGCGCGATGACCTTCGAGCCGATGGCCGCCTGGATCGGCACCTCGAACTGCTGCCGCGGAATGAGTTCGCGCAGCTTGGTGGTCATCTTGTGGCCGTAGGCCTGGGCCGCGTCCTTGTGCACGATGGCCGAGAACGCGTCGACGGCCTCGCCCTGCAGCAGGATGTCGACCTTGACCAGTGCGGCCTCCTGCTCGCCCGCCTCCTCGTAATCCAGCGAGGCGTAACCGCGCGTGCGCGACTTCAGCGAATCGAAGAAGTCGAAGATGATCTCCGCCATCGGCAGCGTGTACCGCATCTCGACGCGGGTCTCGGACAGATAGTCCATGCCGAGCAGTTCACCGCGGCGCGACTGGCACAGCTCCATGATGGTGCCGACGAACTCGCTCGGCGCGATGATCGTGCACTTGGTCACCGGTTCGAAGATCTGGCGCACCTTGCCCTCGGGCCAGAACGACGGGTTGGTGACGACCTGTTCGGTGCCGTCCTCCATGATCACGCGATAGATCACGTTGGGCGCGGTCGAGATCAGGTCGAGGTTGAATTCGCGCTGCAACCGCTCCCGGGTGATCTCCATGTGCAGCAGGCCGAGGAAGCCACAGCGGAAACCGAAGCCCAGCGCGACCGAGGTCTCCGGGACGTAGGTGAGCGCGGCATCGTTGAGCTGCAGTTTGTCCAGCGCGTCTCGCAGATCCGGATAGTCGGAACCGTCGACCGGATAGAGGCCGGAGTAGACCATCGGACGCGGCTCGCGATAGCCGGTCAGCGCCTCGGTGGCGCCGTCGCGCGCGGTGGTGACGGTGTCACCGACCTTCGACTGACGGACGTCCTTCACACCGGTGATGAGATAGCCCACCTCCCCCACGCCGAGGCCCTGAGTCGGCTTGGGCTCGGGCGAGACGATGCCGATCTCCAGCAGCTCGTGGGTGGCGCCGGTGGACATCATCTTGATCTTCTGGCGCGGGGTGAGCTTGCCGTCCACCACCCGCACGTAGGTGACGACGCCGCGATAGGTGTCGTAGACCGAGTCGAAGATCAGCGCGCGGGCCGGGGCATCGCCCTCGCCGACCGGCGGCGGGACCGTCTCGATCACCTTGTTGAGCAGTTCGGGAACGCCGACGCCGGTCTTGCCGGATACGCGCAGCACGTCCTCGGGCTCGCAGCCGACGATATGGGCGAGTTCGGCGGCATAGCGGTCCGGATCGGCGGCCGGCAGGTCGATCTTGTTCAGCACCGGGATGACCTCGAGGTCCTTGTCCAGTGCCAGATACAGATTGGCCAGCGTCTGCGCCTCGATACCCTGGGCGGCGTCGACCAGCAGAATCGCGCCCTCACACGCCTCGAGCGCGCGCGAGACCTCGTAGGTGAAGTCGACGTGACCAGGCGTGTCGATCAGATGCAGGACGTAGTCCGTGCCGTCGACGTTCCAGGGCAGCCGCACATTCTGGGCCTTGATGGTGATACCGCGCTCGCGCTCGATATCCATCCGGTCCAGATACTGCGCACGCATCTGCCGTTCCTCGACCACCCCGGTCAACTGCAGCATGCGGTCGGCCAGCGTGGACTTGCCGTGGTCGATATGCGCGATGATGCAGAAGTTCCGGATCCGCGAGGGATCGGTGAACGTCGTGTCGGCAAACGTGCTGATGGGACACTCCTACCCGTGAACAAGTCGATAAGTCGCCATGCGGCAGTCTACGTGCGCATACCGCGTGGTCGTGCACGCACCGGCGGGCCGGCATCGGCGGCAACGACGCAGTTCCCGGGGCCGGCGGCCCCGGTGTGAGCGGCGGCACACCCGATTCACGGCCCGGCACAAGCGAATCCGGCACCGGATGAGCCGAGCGCGGTTCGCCGTTAAGCTCTGCCGATATGGCCAGCACATGGAGCTCTCTGGGCAAGCAGTTGGGGACCATCGCCAAGGAGCAGGGGCCCAGGATCGTCAAGAAGCAGGCGCCGAAACTCGTCGACCGGATGCAGCGCTCCTCGATGTGGGATCGCGCCCTCGGCGGCCGCCGCAAGGACACGGTCGCGGCGCGGCCCAAGGACACGGTCACGGTGCGGCCGGCGGCCTCGATTCCGGTGCCCACCCGCGAACGTGCCCGCCAGATCGTCTATTGCCCGCAGCTCGACGGCCGCGCCGATCCGGGCGAGATCGTGTGGACCTGGGTGCCGTTCGAGGAGGATCCGGCCAACGGCAAGGATCGCCCGGTGCTGGTCGTGGGCCGCGAACGCAAGACCTTGCTGGGGCTGATGCTGTCGTCGAACCCGGCCCGCGGCGCCGAACACAACTGGATCGGAATCGGCTCCGGTCCATGGGATTACGAGGGGCGCGACAGCTGGGTCCGGCTGGATCGGGTCCTCGATGTGCCCGAGGCCGGCATCCGGCGCGAGGGGGCTATCCTTCCGCGCAAGACCTTCGATCTCGTCGCCCACCGGCTGTGCGCGGAGTACCACTGGGGTTGAGCGGCCGGCGACCGGCGCGCTGACCGGGCGCTGGTACAGCGATTTCACTTCACACCACCCCAGCTGGTAACCTCGATCGTCGGCGCGGCGCTACCTGTTTCCACGTAGTGCGCCCAGAGACTTTTCACGAACATCAAGAGCACATCAACTGACGAGAAGGAATCAGAGGAACAGGCGTGGCCAACATCAAGTCCCAGATGAAGCGGATCCGCACCAACGAGGCGGCGCGGGTGCGCAACCAGTCGGTGAAGTCCGCGCTGCGCACCTCGATCCGCAAGTTCCGCGAGGCCGCCGCGGCGGGCGAGAAGGACAAGGCGCTCGAGCTGATGCGTTCGGCGAGCCGCAGCCTGGACAAGGCCGCCTCGAAGGGCGTCATCCACGCCAACCAGGCCGCCAACAAGAAGTCCGCCCTCTCGCTGGCTCTCAACAAGCTGGGCTGATCCCCGGGTTCCCGGCCGGAGCCGGAACCGACGCGGCATGTTCTGCCGCACAACAGCATTCGCAACGCCGCCGTGGCAGAGGATCTGCATCGCAGATGACCACGGCGGCTTTTGTCGTTGATTCACGTCGGCTACCGTGGTCCGGGTGTGGGGTGGGGAGATTCGCCGAAGTACGGGCCTCGTTCTTGCGGTAGCGGCGGTGTCGAGCGCGCTGTCGTCCGGATGCGGACAGTCGGTCCCGGTCGCGCGACCGGTCGCCGCGGCGCAGTCGGCGCCGGCATCGGCCGCAGCCGGCACCGAGTCGGCCGGCATACCCAAGGCCACCGCCGTCGGCGCGATCGACCATCTCGATTCCGCGAGCAATCCGGACTGGATGGGCGCGCTGCCCGACAGCACCCCGCTCGGCGCCATGTCCATCCCCGGCACTCACGACACCCTGTCGATCCACGGCGGTAAGGCCGGGCCGGCCGTGGTCACCCAGGAGAAGTTCGATACCGGGTGCACCGAGCCCACCTGTGCGTCGGAACGGACCGCGAGCACCCAGCTCGAGGCCGGTATCCGGGCGCTCGACATCCGTGTCCGGCGCGACGAGGCCGGCAATCTCGGCGTTCAGCACGGCAGCTTCTATCAGCAGGCGAGCCTCGACGACGTGCTGCGGGTCACCGGACAATTCCTGGACCGGCACCCGCGCGAGACGATCCTGATGCGGGTGAAGGCCGAATGCACGAACGAGGACAAGACCTTCCAGTGCGAGGACGCGGGCGGGCTACCGCCCGACCCACCACTGCTGGACCGATACCTGAACGCGCATCCGCGGGTGTGGCGACCGGCGGCGAGCGGCCCCGTCGCGATTCCCCGGCTGGGTGACGTGCGCGGCACCATCATCGTCGTCCGCGCAGACGGGATCGACGACCGGGGCCTGCCGATCGACGCGCAGGATCTGTGGGACGAACCCACTCGCGAGGACAAGTGGGCGGCCGTCGCCACCCACCTCGCGCAGGCCCCGGCCCTCGGCACCCGGGCATTGTCGATGGACTTCCTGTCGGCCTCCGGCGTGCCCGACCCGGCGAAATTTCCCCACCGCTACGCCGAATACGAGAACCAGCACGCACTCGACTACCTTCGCTCCAGTCCGGGCGCGGCGACCGGCGTCGTGATGGCCGACTTCCCGGGCCCCGCGCTCGTCGGCGAGATCATCGCGCACAACCACCACTAGATGCGGCCGCAACCCCGGTTTCGGTCGATGCGGCGCGGCGCGCAACGGCCGCGCAGGGCCGGTCGGCGCCTCGCCCACTCGGCGCGGTGCCCTGTCGGCACCGCGGCTCAGTGCGCGGCGGCGTGCAGGTCCAGGATGCTGGCCAGCGCGTGTTCGAGCGCGTAATCCGTATCGGCCGCACCGCCTTTGACGTCGGCGTTGAGGGCGGCCACCACCTGCAGGGCGCTGCCGATGGTGGCGGCGGTCCAGCCGCGGGCCTGGGTCTGCGCCTTCTTCACCTTCCAGGGCGGCATGCCGAGCTGGGAGGCCAGCGCGAACGGGTCACCGCGACCGGCGGATCCGACCCTCGCGATGGTGTGCACGGAGTCGGCGAGCGCGTCGGCGAGCAGAACGGCGGGGACGCCGCGGTCGGTCGCCCAGCGCAATGCCTCCATGGCCGCGGGACGGTCACCGGCGACGGCCAGATCGGCGACCTCGAATCCGGTGACCTCGGCGCGACCGGAGTAGTACCGGCGCACCGCGTCGACATCCACCTTGCCGCCGGTATCGGCGGCCAGCTGGGAACAGGCCGCGGCCAGCTCGCGCAGATCGGATCCGATGGCCTCCACCACCGCCTGCACCACATCAGCCGAGACGCGGACGCCGGCGGTGCGGAATTCGTTGCGCACGAATTCGTTTCGCTCGTTCGCCTTGCTGATCTTGGCGCAGGTGTGCACCTCGGCGCCCTGCTTCTGCAGTGCCGGTGCCAGCGCCTTGGCCCGGCCGCCGCCCGAGTGCAGGACCACGAGCACGACTCCCTCGGGCAGATCACCGGCTGCCGCGGTGACCAGCGCCACCGCATCCTTTCCGGCCTCCGCGGCGGCCTCCAGGACGATCACCCGGTCCTCCGCGAACAGCGAGGGGCTCAGCAGTTCGGCCAGTTCGGGGGCGCTGGCATCGCCCGCCCGCAGCCGATCCACCGGCATCGCGTCGGGATCGTTGGTCGCGGCCCGCGCCTGCGCCACGATCGAGGCGACCGCCCGTTCGATGAGCAGTTCCTCCTCACCGAGTACCAGATGTAAGGCAGCCAGGTGATCGGTCACGGGACGATCCTACGGGTGGCCGGTGACAGATTCACCGACCCGTCGCCGGGTGCCGGGGGCGGCGCCGGACCCGCGGGGGTGCGTCTACGGCGCGTGCCCAGACGCCCGAGCACCGCGACACCACCCCCGATGAGCGCTCCGGCCAGTGCCGCACCCCGCACTCCGGCGGGCAACGGCAGCGAAATACCCAGTGCCGCCGCGTGTTCGGCGACGAAGAGCAACCACCACATCGGCGGCTCGGCCAGATTCAGCACCCAGACCGCGGCCGGTTGCCAGCAGCAGGACAGGGCGGCCGCGCCGACCCCGAGCAGCGTGATCGGCGCGACGACGGGTTCGACCAGCACATTCGCCACGATCGCCACTCCGCTGACATGTCCGGTGAGTGCGGCGATGATCGGCGTGGTCACCGCGAAGGCGGCCGCCGCGACACCGAACGCCTCGGCCGCGAGTGGGGGCCAGCCGCGCTGTTCGAGCCACTGCGACCAGCTCGGCGCCAGCAGGATCAGGCCCGCGGTCGCCAGCACCGAGAGAGCGAAGCCGATATCGACCGCCAGTTGCGGCGAGAGCGCGATCAGTACGATCACCGCCGCACACAGGGCCGGTAGCGCCTGTTTCCGGCGGCCGGTCACCATCGCCAGCACCGCGATCGCGCCCATCACGGCCGCCCGCAGTACCGACGGCGACGGCCGCGCCAGAACGACGAATCCGATGAGCGCCAGCGCGGCGAGTACCGCACCCCAGCGCGGGTCGAGCGTCAGAGCTCGGGCCGCGAGCAGGACACCGGCCAGCACGATGGAGACGTTCGTCCCGGAGACGGCGATCAGATGCGTGAGATCGACCGCCCGGAAGTCCTCGCGGACGTGATCGGGCAGCCGGGAGATATCACCGTCGATCAGCCCCGGGAGCACTCCGGCCGCGTCCGGCGGCAACGCGCGTTCGGCCGCCTCGGACAGATTTCCTCGCACCGCCGAGGCCACCGACTGCCACCACGGCCGCGGCCCGACCCGGATCGGCGGTCCCTGCGCCCGCAGCACGGCGACCGTCAGATCACGTCGCCACGGATGATCGAGCCGAGCCCGGACGGTGACGTGCTGCCCCGGCACCAGATCCGACCAGATCCGCTCCGGCATGATCACCGTCACCGCCGCATCGCCGTGTACGGATGTTGCGCCGTAACGGAATTCGCGAACCGTCGCGCGCATCGTCCATTGCCGCCCACCGAAGGAGTGGGCCGGGAGGGGTTTCGGATCTCCGGCCACCATCTCGGCCGTCACCACGCTGCCTGCCGCCAGCCGCCCCAGGGGATGGGCGCTCACCCGGTAGGCCTGCCACGATGCCGCCACCCCGAACCCCGCCGACGCCAGCAGCGCAGCCAGCACCACCCACCATGCCGCTCGTTGCGGAGCACGGAATCGGCTCCGCGCCAGAACGATTCCCGTTCCGGCCACCGCGAGCCCCAGCCCCGTGGACACCCATATCCCGGCTCGCCACCCCAGGGTGATGCCCGCGATGGTCACGCCCCAGCACCCCAGCGCGGCGGGAAGCAGCCGCGCGTCCAACGGAGTGCCACCAGCACCGACCCTCATGCGTTCGACGCCGCCGTGGCCGGAGTTGGCGACGTGTTCGTGCCGGCGCCGAGCGCGCTTCGATTCGCCGCGGTTCACAGCGTGACCTGGTCGCGGAGGCGGTTGAGTTTGGCGGGGCCGATGCCGGTGACTTCGGCGAGCTGGTCGATGCTGGTGAAGCGGCCGTGCCGGTTGCGCCAGCCGATGATGGCCGCGGCGGTGGTGGGACCTACCCCGGTGAGGGAGTCGAGATCCTGTTCCGTGGCCGTGTTGAGGTTGACCTTGTGTCCCGGTGGCGAGGCGGCGCCCGATGTCGCGGCCGTATGCGAGGCGCCCGCAACGACCATGCTGCCGAGGCGCGGGCCGCTCGCGGGACCCGGCTCGCCGACGACGATCTGATCGCCGTCGGCGAGCCGCTGGGCGAGATTCAGCCCGGCGAGGTCCGCACCTTCCCGCGCGACGGCCACCGCGACGGCGTCGGCCACCCGTGTTCCTGGTGCGAGATGCAGCAGACCCGGATGTTCGACCAGACCGATGACGCTGACCACCAGATCGCCGCCGGGAGCCGGCGACGGCGTCGCCCGGCCCGGCGGATCGGACCGCACGGCCAGTCCGGGGCCGTCCACCGCCGCGGGGACAACCGAGGTTTCGGCGGCCTCCGTGCGCACTGCCGGTAGCGGCGCCACCGGCGCCGCCACCGGATCGTCTCGGTGCGCGGCGGCCGCCGCCACGATCACCGCCGCCACGCCGGCGCCGGCCAGCACCCACACTCCTTTGCGCCCGGGATCCACGCGAACTCCGCGGAATCGCTCCGGAACGAGCCGCTGCCAGATCGTCACCGATCCCACCGGTTCGCTGAGCCACTGCGGAATTCGCGGACTCTCCGGCGCCTCGGGGAATGTCCCCGCCGCGCCGTTCGCCGCCGGACCTTCGTCCCCGTCCCGGCCGTCACGGTCGCCTCGGTCGAGGGCTCCCGCACTTGCAGGATGCGACTCGGCATCGTCGCGCCTCTGCCGGATGCGGCTCGGCGAATACGGCCGCCTCGGCCACGTCCCGCCGTGGTCGCCGGCCAGCGCACCGGCGGCTTCGTCCAGGCCGGCGTCCAGGCCCGGTCGCGGCGTGACGACGGTTCGGCCGCCGTCGGAGCCGCTCACCGGTTCGGTGGGCGGACCCGGTTCGCTACCGCGCATCCCGAAATTCCGGCGTCCTGCGGGGCTGCCCGAGCAGTCGCGGCGCTGCTCAGTCGAGTCCGCGGGTGATCGGGCGAGGTCCCACAGCCCGTCGTGGGTCGGGTCACCCGGGCCGGGGGCCAGGGTGCCGAGCGTTGCCGTTCCGGGTGATACGTCGTGCAGTCGCTGCCGCAGTAGGGTCCGATCCTCGTGTCGCGCCATGACGGTGACCGTATGTGCACGGCGGGGCGTGACTCGGTGCGCGAACTGGGGTTTCGGAATGTCTGGGGACAGCGGCTGAGCTGTGGACAACCTCCGGCGCGGCGACGGAGTTCGTCGGCCGGCGATGGTAGAAGCTCAGCCGCAGCCGCCGGGGACCACCAGAACGCCGACCGCCCCGGTGCCCACGTGCACGCCGAGCGTGGGACCGAATTCGGCGGTCACGAGTTCCCGCATGCCGGGGATGAGTTCGCCGAGCTGTCCGGCGATGGTCGCGGCCGCGGAGGCGGCACCGAGATGCTGCACGGCCACCGCCGCCCCGTCTTCACCGGCCGCATCGACCGCTGCCGCAACGAGTTTCGCGTATGCCTTGGACCGGGTGCGAGCCTTCTCCCGCAGTTCCAGTTTGCCGTCGACGATCTGGAGTATCGGCTTGGTCACCAGTTCGGTGCCGAAGAACATGGCCGCGGTGCTGAGCCGCCCGCCGCGACGCAGTTGCTCGGTCCGATTGACGACGATGAACGTGCGCGATCGCCCGGCCGCGGCGACCGCGGTGTCGTAGACGACGTCCAGTGCCGCACCCGATCGCGCGCGGCGGGCGGCGGCGAGTACGGGCAGCCCGGTGCCCAGGCCCGCGCTCAGCGAATCCACCAGGCGCACCCGGTCGGCGGCATCCATATCCTGCACGGCCTGGCGACCGGCTTCCCAGGTCGCCGACAGCTGTCGCGAAATATGCACGGCCACAACACCGTCGCCCGCGCTGACCTCCAGAGCACGCTCGTAGGCGGCGCGCAATTCACCCGGGGAGGCGGACGAGGTCGTCACCGTGGACGCGCCGTAGTCGATCTCGCAGTCGTCGACGCCCTCGGCGATCGCCCGATCGTCGACCAGCACATGCAGCGGCACCACCACGATGCCCAATTCCGATACCAGCGCGGCGGGTACGCTCGCCGCCGAATCCGTGACCACCACGACGGTCATCGGCTATCCGAACCGATTCATGCACCGGCCTCGACCGAACGCACCTCCGACAGCACCTTCACCATGGCTCGCGCCACCGCCGCATGCCCCTCCCAGCCCCAGTGGATGCCGTCCGGATTCGCCTCGCCCGAGAAGATGTCGTCGCGCACGGCCTCACCCAGATCGACCAGCGGCACATCGGTTTTCGCCGACCACTCCTGCAGCGCGCGCACCGCGGGGGCACGCCCCGAGTGCACCTTGCCGTAGGCCTCGCAGTCGTGGACGGAGGGCAGCACCGAGACCACCGGCAGATCCGGCCGCAACTGGGCCAGCGCATGCCGTGACTGTTCCAGGTAGTCGATGCTCACGTGCGGCGGAAGTGCCACGGGGCGGCCGAGTTTCGACAGCCGCGGTTGCAGCCACTGGTATCCGGTGCGCACCTGCCGGCGCAGCACCGGCGGGCGCAGATACCGGATCATTTCGCGCAGGGCCGTGGGCAGCGGCGAGGGCAGCGTGTCCATGCCGCCGGTGGCCAGAACCACGGCTCCCGCACGCGGCACCGCAGCCCATACGCGCGGATCGCCGATGAGCGCCCAGTAGGCGTCGCGGCAGGTCCAGCCGATCCGCGCCACCAATTCGACGTCCCAATCGAGTTCCGCGGCAACCAGGTTCGGCCAGATGCGCGGATGGTCGGCGGGCAGGCCGCCCTTCGGGCCGAAGTACGACAGCGAGTCCGCGATCACGACCAGAACCGGTCGCGGCGAAGTCTCGGGTGCGCCGGCCGCGTCGCCGATGCTCGGCTCGCCGGAAATCGCCGCGCCGGAACCGGTGTCGGACTTCCGGTGCGCATCGGGCGCCGCGTCGGCGTCACCGGCCACCGCCGCATCGCCGGATACCGCGTGCGTAGTTGTCGCCTCGGTGGACGGTGTCGTCTCGGAACCGCCGGGCACGCTGTCTTGCCGCGCGGCCGGTTCCGCATTCTCCTCTGCCTCGGGGGGCGCATCCGCGCGAACGGCCGGCGGCCCGGTCGATCCGCCGTCGTCGTCCGCATCATCCGACTCGGAGGCGGCGTCGGCTTCCCCGGCCGGTTCGACCGGTGTGACCGGACCACCGAACAGCGCGTCCGGCAGCCGCCGGACGGGTCCTTCGGATGCCTTGCGCAACAGTTCGTCGGATACCTGCCGGACCGGTTCGTCCCGGTCGTCGGAGGAGCGTTCAGAGGACATCAGGTGCTACCTTCGCCGCCGCATTCCACACATCCAGCCGCCAACCCGGCTGCTCGATGCCCGGACCGTGGCTGCTCAGCTGCACCCAGCTGGTATTGGCCAATCCGCCCAGGATCGGCCATTTGTGCTCGGGCAGTTCCAGCAGCGCGGCGGTCAGGGCCGCGATCAGCCCGCCGTGCGCGACCAGGATGATGGTACGGCCGGGCCAGTCCGCACGCTCGGCGAACAGCTCGCGAACCACCGGCAGCGCCCGCGCGCCGACCTCGAGTTTGCTCTCCCCGCCCGGCGGAGTGACCGTGGGATCGAGCCGCCACGCCTTGCGCGCGCCCGGATACCGCGCGTCCACCTCGAGGTGGTCGAGACCTTCCCAGTCGCCGAGGCTGGTCTCCCGCAGCCGCGCATCCCGCACGACCTCGAGTCCGCTGTGTTCGGCCAGTGCGAGTGCGGTGTCGTAGGCGCGGCGCAGATCCGAGGAGACGATCGCGACGGCGTCCTGGGAAACCAGCTCGCGTGCAGCGTCTTTCGCCTGCCGCCGGCCCAATTCGCTGAGCTCGGTGTCGATCTGGCCCTGCATGCGGTCGGCGGCATTCCATTCCGTCTGCCCGTGTCGCAGCAGGATCAGCCGGCGCACGCCCGGATATTTCGACGCCCGCGAACCCGCTGCCGGCGCAACACCTTCGGACGCGTCGCTCACATCGGAGTCGACGGCGCGTTCCCCGGATACCTCGGGATCACGCGCGGTCCCCCCTTCCGGTCCGCGGTTCACTCGGGGTCCCCGCTACCACTCGTCTGAGCCTGCGCGGGAGCCTCGAGACCCGGCACCTCGACCTGCGGGCAGTCCTTCCACAACCGTTCCAGCGCATAGAAATTGCGTTCGTCGCTGTGCTGGATGTGCACCACGACGT
The DNA here is from genome assembly GCF_001612965.1 of Nocardia kruczakiae NBRC 101016. GTDB lineage: Bacteria > Actinomycetota > Actinomycetes > Mycobacteriales > Mycobacteriaceae > Nocardia > Nocardia kruczakiae. The sequence goes on along the minus strand of NZ_BDBL01000049.1, from coordinate 26,399 downwards.
CGACGTAGTCCAGCAGCACCCACCGGCCTTCACGAGCGCCCTCGCGGCGGACCGGCTTGTGCCCGGCGAGACGCAACTTCTCCTCGACGTTGTCGACGATCGCGTTGACCTGACGCTCGTTCGGCGCGGAAGCGATGACGAAGCAGTCGGTGATGACCAGCTGATCGGAGACGTCGAGGACGACGACGTCGGTCGCCAGCTTCTCGTCGGCGGCCCGCGCAGCGACCTGCGCCATCTCCACCGCCTGTGCCGATGCCGTCATTGACTCACCCTTCCGTTCCCTCCCGGCACGTACAGGTGCCGTTTCGATATGTACTGCACGACGCCGTCGGGAACGAGGTACCACACCGGGCGCCCTTCGGCGGCACGGCGACGGCATTCGCTCGACGAGATCGCCAGGGCCGGGATCTCGATGACGGTGACCGCATCGGCCGGCTGATTCCGCAGATGTCCCTCGAGGTGGTCGACGTTCAATTCGTACCCCGGACGGCTCACCCCGACGAACTTCGCCAGCTCGAACAGTTCCGCCCAATCCTGCCATGTCAGGATGCTGGCCAGCGCGTCCGCACCCGTGATGAAGTACAGATCCGCGTCCGGATGCTGATTCTGCAGGTCACGAAGGGTATCGACGGTGTAGGTGGCCTTCTCCCGGTCGATGTCGGCCCGGCTGACCGAGAACCGCGGATTGGACGCGGTGGCGATGACCGTCATCAGATAGCGGTCCTCCGCCGGTGACACCTGCCGCGAAGACTTCTGCCACGGCTGCCCGGTGGGTACGAAGATCACTTCATCGAGGTCGAAGCGGTTGGCGACCTCACTGGCGGCAACCAGGTGCCCGTGATGGATCGGATCGAACGTACCGCCCATCACGCCCAGTTTGCGCCGGCCTGTGTTTTGCACGAATGCCGAGCTTACTGGGCGGGCTCGCGCGGGGCGGGTCTCGTCGGCCGATCCGGGCTCCGAGACGCCGGTTCCGGACCCGGTTCAGGTGCGCCGGGGCGAGGCGCGGCGCCGCTGCGGCCCAGGCTACGCAGGCGACGCGGTGGTGCTCACGGCGTCCGCCGTGCCGAAAGATACGCCCGCACCATCGCCGCCGGATTACGCGCCGACCGCCGGGATCGGGTCGCCGCCTCGATCAGGTCGCCGTGCAGTTCGCGCCACTGGGGTCTGCCGGCGACGGCCGCCGCCCCCGCCGCGTAGGCCCGTGCCGCGCCACGGTGGCGGTGGCTCTGTTCCAGACACCGTCCGAGCTGTTCGTACAGCACCGCGACCTCTTCGGGCGGATAGGGCAGCCCATCGCAGCCGAGGGCAGCGGCGAACAGGGTGGCCGCGAGGCGATGGTGACCGCTGCGATAGTGGACGCGGGCGGCGAGCAGGGTGTGATGGGCCGCGTCGGTGGCGGAGATGCCGGTCCAGCACTCGGCCGCGGCGACCGCCGCGGCCGCCAGGTCGTGCTCCCGGCCCGGCTGATGGGCGACCGCCGTCACCACCAGCGAGGACAGCCGCGCGAGCTGCTCGCCGGACAGCACACCGCTGCCACAGTCCAAGGCCTGCAGCAACATTCGTTCGGCGGCGGCTGGGCTGGTAGCGAGCAGGGCGGTCGCGGCCTCTGCCAGTTCCCGCGCTCGCAGCCGCCTATCGCCCCGCCCCGGCTCGCCCGTCGCGCGCGTCGGTGCCGGGCATTCGAAGGCGGCCGGTTCGTAGCCGGAGCGCTCCGAGTCGTGCGCCGGCCCGGAGTCGCGGGGCTCGGGGTCGAGAGGGTCGGCGTTCACGTGACGGGAAATTCGTCGCGCCGCAGAGGCGCTCGGCTGGTCGGCGGGGATTTCGTCGGCGAACTCCCCCGATGGGCACGGCACGCGCGAATGATCGACGGCCCTGCTTGGAAAGCGCTTAACAGCCGCTGATGATGCCGGGCAAACGGCGTGCTACCCCGTCGGCCGCTTGGATTTCGGCAGTTTGGCGACGACCTCGGCGTAGGACTGATCGATCAGTTCGCGCACTTCCGCATCCGACACCGAGCCACCCAGCCGGACGGTGTTCCAGCCGTACCGCCCGATATACGCGGAGGCTGTGACGTCGTCGGGATGGATATGCACCAGTTCGTCGGCTTCGAGGCGGCTGCGGCCACATTTGAGCGTCACCGTCTCCGGGCTGACGAAGGCGAAGATCTTGTCGCCGACCTTCGCGACGACGTCGCCCTCCCAGGGTTCGTCGCGCCAGGCTCCCGGTTTGGTGAGGCAGTAACCCAGCAGATCGCTCATGACCCTCCTCGATGACTAGACCGGAAGCAGTCTGCTCACCACACCGGTCAGCTGGCGCGCCGACCGGCATTCGTGCATCTCGACGACCTCGGCGTAGCGGTTGGCCGCCGAATCACCGGTGCCCCACATCTTTTCGGCCTCCGGATTCAACCAGTGCGCATGCTTGGCCACCTGGACGAGTTCGCGCAGCGTATTCAGCGCCGGATCCCGATAGTTGGTGCGGGCGTCGCCGAGAATCAGCAGGGAGGTGCGGCTGGTCACCACGTCGGGCCAATCCTGCGCGAAACCGCGCAGTGCCGCACCGTAATCCGAGTGCCCCTCGAATCCGACCACCTTCGTCTCGGTGAAGATGCGCCGGGTCACCTGATCCAGCGGCGTGACCTGATCGAAGATGTGGGTCACCTCGTCCACCTGGTCGACGAACGCGAAGATCCGCACCCGCGAGAATTGCTCACGCAGCGAATCCACCAGCAGCATGGTGAAACTGGAGAATCCGGCCACCGATCCCGAGATGTCGCACAGCAGTACCAGATCCGGGCGGCCGGGCCGTGGTTTGCGGGTTTGCAGCGTGATCGGCACCCCGCCGGTGGACATGGACTTGCGCAGCGTCTTGCGCAGATCGATTTCACCGCGCCGGGAACGGCGACGGCGAGCGGCCAAGCGGGACGCCAGGACGCGCGCCAGCCGTTGCGAACCGCGCCGCAGTTCGGCCAGTTCGTTCTCCGAGATCCGCAGGAAGTCGGCATCCTCGGCTTGACGCTGGACACCGTAGGTCGCGACTCGCTCGCGGCCCAGCCGCTCGGCCACCCGCCGCCGGGTCTCGGCCTCGACGGTGCCGCGAAACGCCTTGACCCGTTCACGGGCGGCGCGGCGGGCGACCTCGGTGTCGAACTCCGAATTGTTGTGCCCGGCGGCCAATCCCGCGAGGATCTTGCTGATCAGCACCTCGGGCTGCACATCTTTCAGCGTTTGATATGCCGAGAACGACGGCCCGTTCGCCGACTGGTACTGCCCCATCTGCTCGACCATCTGCGCGGCCAGGTTCTGCAACTGCCGGGTCTGGTCACCCGTAGGTTCGGCGGCCAGCATCTCGGCCAGCATCCGCCGCAATTCGAACAGGTCGATCTCCCCGTCGTCACGCCGCGGCAGTTCGATATCGTCGGCGCCCGCGCGCTCTCCCAACGCGGCCGGGAACCACAGCTCGAACAATCCGTCGAAGGTGGCGCGTTGCGTGGGCCGGCGCAGCAGCGCACAGGCCAGGCCCTCGCGCAGCATCTCGCGATCCATCAGATCGACCACGGTGAGCACCCGGCCGGCATCCACCGTTTCCGACGGACCGACCGGAATTCCCCTGGCGCGCAAGGCCTCCACGAAGCCGACCACATGGCCGGACAGTCCGTGCGGTGCGGTCTGCCCGGGTTGCGGCGCACCCTGCGATGCGGACGCGGGCCCGCCACGCAACGCCGCGGAGACCAGCGCGCGGGGGGTGGTGCGCTTACCGGACACGGTTCAAGCCAATTTCAGCTCGGCCAGGGCGCGCTGATGGTCGCTCTGGTGTTTGAGCACCACACCGAGCGTCGCGCGCACGGTCTTGTCGTCGAGATCCTTCAGGCCCAGTGCCAGCAGCGTCCGTGCCCAGTCGATGGATTCGGCGACCGACGGCAACTTCTTCAACTGCATCCCGCGCAGCACGTGCACCACACGGACCAGTTGGGCGGCCACAGCCGGTTTCAGCTCCGGCACCCGGCTGGCGAGAATGCGGCGCTCGAGTTCCTCGTCCGGGAAGTCGATGTGCAGGTAGAGGCAGCGGCGCTTCAACGCTTCCGACAGTTCGCGGGTCGCGTTCGAGGTGAGTACCACGAACGGACGGCGGGTGGCGGTGATCGTGCCGAGTTCCGGGACGGTGACGGCGAAGTCGCTCAGCACCTCCAACATCAGGCCCTCGATCTCGACGTCCGCCTTGTCCGCCTCGTCGATCAGCAGCACGGTCGGGTCGGTGCGCCGGATCGCGGTCAGCAGCGGGCGCTGCAGCAGGAATTCCTCGCTGAACACATCGGCTTTGGTGTCGGCCCAGGCGTTGCCCGAATCCGGCCCGCCGGACGTCGCCGACTGGATGCGCAGAATCTGCTTGGCGTGATTCCACTCGTACAGCGCACGCGCCTCGTCGATCCCCTCGTAGCACTGCAGGCGAACCAATTCGGCATCGGCGACCTGGGCGACCGCGCGCGACAATTCGGTCTTGCCGACGCCGGCGGGACCCTCGATCAGCAACGGCTTGCCGAGCCGGTCGGCCAGGAACACCGAGGTGGCGGTGGCCTTGTCGGCCAGATAGCCGGTGGTGGCCAGACGGTCGATCACATCGTCGACCGAGGCGAAAATCGGCTCGTGCACGGTCGTCTGCACAGTTGGGCCCTCCTTCGGGAACAGCGCAGCCCACTGCAGGTATGCACCGTAAAGAACAGCTGATCACGACGGTACACACCCGCGGGGCGGGTTCGATACTCCGGTGTCGGCGAGACCACAGGCCGGGCCGGACAGCGACGGGCCGGCCCGGACGGGTTCAGCTCGGCCGAATCTGGCCGTCGCCCCAGACGATCCACTTGGTGGAGGTCAGCTCCGGCAGCGCCATCGGACCGCGGGCGTGCAGCTTCTGCGTGGAGATGCCGATCTCCGCGCCGAATCCGAACTGCTCGCCGTCGGTGAACGCGGTGGAGGCGTTCACCATCACCGCGGCCGCGTCCACCCGGGCGGTGAATTCGCGGGCGGCCTTCAGATCGGCCGTCACGATGGCCTCGGTGTGGCCGGTGCCCCACTCGTTGATGTGGTCGACCGCGGCATCGAGATCGTCGACGACCTTGAGCGCGATATCCAGCGACAGATATTCGTCGGCCCAATCCTCGTCGGTCGCGGGAACCAGGCCGGGCAGATCGCCGTGGATGGTGACCTGTGCCTGTTCCAGCGCGCCGATCAGGCGCGGGACCGCGGTCTCGGCGATCGCGCGATCGATGAGCACCGTCTCGGCGGTATTGCACACGCTGGGCCGGCGGGTCTTGGAGTTCAGCAGAATCGATTCCGCCATCTCGAGATCGGCGGCGGCGTGCACGTAGACGTGGCAGTTGCCGGTGCCGGTTTCGATGGTCGGGACCTGCGCGTCGCGCACCACCGCGTTGATCAGTCCGGCGCCACCGCGCGGGATGACCACGTCCACCAGGCCGCGGGCCTGGATCAGATGGGTGACGCTGGAACGATCCGCACTCGGCAGCAGTTGCACCGCATCGGCCGGAAGACCTTGGGCCACAAGGGCTTCCCGCATGACCTCGACCAGGGCCGCATTCGACCGCGCCGCCGAGGACGACCCGCGCAGCAGGGCCGCGTTACCGGACTTCAACGCCAGGCCGAAGGCGTCGACGGTGACGTTCGGGCGGGCCTCGTAGACCATGCCGACCACGCCCAGCGGCACGCGCACCTGCCGGATCTCGAGTCCGTTGGCCAGCGTCGAACCGCGCAGTACCTCTCCGACCGGATCCGGCAGGCCGGCGACCTGACGCAACCCGGAGGCGATGCCGTCGATGCGCGGCTCGGTCAGCCGCAGGCGATCCAGCAGCGAGGCCGCGGTTCCGCCCGCCTGTGCGGTCGCGATGTCTTCGGCATTGGCGGCCAGGACGGCGTCCTTGTGCGCGAGCAGCGCATCGGCCGCGGCGTGCAGGGCCGCATCCTTCTGCGCGGTCGTCAGCTGCGCCAGCGTCCGCGACGCCACCCGAGCCCGCCGCGCCGCCTCGTGCACCGCTTCGCGCACGGTATCCACTTCGCCGACAGTTCCAGCAGTCATGATGAACAGCCTACTGACCGGGCCGCGGACGCCGACGTCGGATAACCGCCGAACGCCCGCTTCCGGCGACGCCCACCGCTACCGTGTGCTCATGGTCGCCACCATCCGGTTGTCCTCGGGTTCGGGTCGCTGGGTGCTGCTGGCCACGGTGCTGGGCTCGGGAATGGCGATGCTGGACGCGACCGTGGTCAATGTGGCACTCCCCCGCATCGGCGACGAATTCGGTGCCTCGATGGCGGGTCTGCAGTGGACCGTGAACGCCTACACCCTCACGCTGGCCGGGCTGATTCTGCTCGGCGGATCGCTGGGTGACCGGTTCGGGCGGCGGCGGATCTTCGTCGTCGGTGTGGTGTGGTTCGCGTTGGCCTCGGCGCTCTGCGGTGCGGCACAAGGCATTCCGATGCTCATCGCGGCCCGCGCGCTGCAGGGGGTGGGCGGTGCGCTGCTGACGCCCGGTTCGCTGGCGATCATCCAGGCGTCGTTCGCGAAATCGGATCGCGCCCGCGCGGTGGGCGCGTGGTCCGGACTCGGCGGGGTCGCCGGCGCGATCGGCCCCTTCCTGGGCGGATGGCTGGTCGGCGCGGCCGGGTGGCGCTGGGTGTTCCTGCTGAACATTCCGCTGGCCGCGGTGGTGGTGCTGGTCGCGGTGCGGCACGTGCCGGAGACCTACGGTTCCGGCGCGGCCGACGGCTCGGCATCCACCCGCCCGGCTCCCGAATCCGGGGGCCCGGCACACGAGGGGTTCGACGTACTGGGGGCGTTCCTCGCCGCACTGTGCCTGGCCGGTATCACCTATGCGCTGACCATGGCGCCCGAACACGGGAGCAGCCGGACGGCCGTGGTCGCGACGGCGGTGATCGGTGTGCTCGCCGGCGTGGCCTTCGTCGTGGTCGAGCGCCGGCGGTCGGCACGGTACGAGGCGCCCGGACACCGCGGCGGGCCGCCGCCGATGCTGCCGGTCGAGATCTTCGCCTCGCGGCAGTTCAGCGCGATCAACGCCGTCACCTTCGTCATGTACGGCGCGATGGGCGTGGTGTTCTTCCTGCTGGTGCTGACTTTGCAGGTGGTGGCCGGTTTCAGTCCGATGGCGGCCGGGACCGCGATGCTGCCCGCGACCGTGCTGATGCTGCTGTTCTCCGCGCGCTCGGGCGATCTGGCGCAGCGCATCGGACCGCGCATCCCGATCACCGCGGGTGTCCTGCTGGCCGCCGCCGGAATGCTGCTGATGATGCGGATCGGCCCCGACGCCTCCTATGTGGCCGATGTGCTGCCCGCCGCCCTCGTCTTCGGCCTCGGTCTCACCCTGGCCGTCGCGCCGCTGACCGCGACCGTCCTGGCGACGGCCGACGAGCGGCACGCGGGCGTGGCCAGCGGCGTGAACAACGCCGTCGCCCGAGCGGCCGGATTGCTCGCGGTGGCGGCGATCCCACCGCTCACCGGACTCACCGGCGCCGCCTACACCGACCCCGCCGCCTTCGAACACGGATTCCGCGAGGCCATGCTCATCTGCGCGATCGTCATGGCCGCGGCCGCGGCGCTCACCGTGGTCACCGTCCGTGACGACGCGCTGCGGGACGCGAGTCCCGAGTCCACGCCGCAGTGCAAGGTCAACTGCCCGGTGGCCGGGCCGCCCCTGGAGCCCCGGCACGCCGAATCGACGTCCGGCCCGGTCGGCGACCAGGAATAGGACGCGCACACCGAAAGGGCTGTGTCCGAACGATAGTCGTGGCCGCGTTGTCGACGCTGCCGGTGAATGATTCGATGGTCGCATGGCAGATATCGACAGGGTGGTGTCGGCGGAGCGCGAAATCGCCGCGCCGGCCGGGCACATCTTCGAATTGATCGCCGATCCGGCGCAGCAGCCGCGATGGGACGGAAACGACAATCTCGACCGGGCGGAGACCGGGCAGCGCGTGCGGAGCGTGGGTGAGGTCTTCGCGATGACACTCACCAACGGAAGCGTGCGCGAGAACCACGTGGTGGAGTTCGAGGAGGGACGCCGGATCGCCTGGCTGCCCGCGGAATCCGGGCAGCGCCCGCCGGGGCATCTGTGGCGCTGGGAGCTCGAACCCGTCGACGAGAGCCGGACACTCGTGCGGCACACCTACGACTGGACCCGGCTGACCGACGAGGTCCGGCTGCCCCGGGCCCGGGCGACGACCTCCGGCAAACTTCTCGGGTCCATCGACCGGCTGGCCGCGCTGGCATCGGCGGCCGACCGCGCCTGATCCCGGCGACGTCCGGTCCGTCCATACCGCGGCGGGTTACGGTGCGTGCATGGCACGGATCGCAGTGGTCGGCAGCATCAACATGGATCTGGTGACGCGCACGCGGCGGCGGCCGCGGGCCGGTGAGACCGTTCTCGGCACCACCTTCGCCACGGTGCCCGGCGGAAAGGGCGCGAACCAGGCGATCGCCGCCCGGCGCGCGGGCGCGGCGGTCGATTTCGTCGGCGCGATCGGCACCGACGTCTTCGGCGCCGAGCTGCGGAAGGTGCTCGCGGACAACGAGGTCGGGACCGCGGGACTGCGCACCGTCGAGGGGTCCAGCGGAACTGCCACCATAGTGGTCGACGAGACCGGCGAGAATACGATCATCGTGGTCGGCGGAGCCAATGCGGCGCTCTCGGACCTCACCGATGGCGACCGCGCGCTCATCGCCGATGCGGATATCGTGTTGTGCCAGTTGGAGATTCCCGTGGACACCGTGCTCGGCGCCGCCCGCTGCGCCCGCGATCACGGTACTCTCGTCCTGCTCAATCCGTCGCCCGCGCGATCACTGCCACCGGAGCTGTGGGAGGCGGTCGACATCGCGGTGGTCAACGAGGGCGAAGCGGCGCAACTGGATGCGGAACTCCGGACTGTTACCCACGTGCTGACCACCCGCGGCGGCGCAGGCGCGAGTTATCGCGGACCCGAGGGCGAGCTCGCCCATCCGGGGGTACGGGTCGAGGTGGTCGACACGACCGGCGCCGGGGACACGTTCACCGGCGCACTGGCCGCACACTGGCACGAGGGCCCGGCCACCGCTCTGGCCTGGGCGTGCACCGCCGGCGCCCTGGCCACCACCGTCGTGGGCGCGTCCGCGTCCATTCCCACCGCCGCCGCGATCGAGCGGGCACTCGCCGAATAACGCGCGCGGGCGGCAGGGCTGGTGCGAGTCCGAGGCCGGTGCCGATCCGGCCTGCCCGCGCCGCATATCCGGCTCACGACGTCGCAAACACCGCTGTCCAGGTGCGCAGCCGGTACACGCCCGGGCACCCGCGTCGGCCTACTTCGCGGTGTGGCGTGCGACGAGTTCCGACATCTGGGCGCCCACCCGCTCCAGCGGCGCCATCGAACGGGTCGCCAGGGACAGGATCACCGCCCCCTCGAGCGCCGCGACCACCGTGGTGGCCAGCGATATCGCGAGATCCGGTGCGACATCCTCGGTTTCGAGGCGTTCGGCGAGAATGGTCTCCCATTCGGTGAAGGTCGCCCCGGCGGCGTCGGCCGCCTCGGGCGCCTCCGACCGGCCCAGCGCGGCCGCGACGATCGGACATCCGGCGGTGAAGTCGCTGGCCGCGAGCTTCTCCCGCCAGAGAGCCGGGAAGGCGCCGACACACGACGCCACGTCGGCGCCGGCGGTGATCGTGCGCAGCAGGGTGCTGTAGGCGGCGCCGGCCGCACGGGTCGCCTCGGCGATCAGTTCCGATTTGCCGCCGGGGAAGTTGAGATATACCGAGCGGCGCGAGATGCCACTGTGATCGAGCAGCTGCGCGATACCGGTGCCGGCCACACCGTTGCTGCGCATCAGATCCACGGCGCTGTCGATGAGCCGGTCGCGGGCTCCCATGATGCGACCCCTTTCCTCACACCTTGTCGGTCCATCCTACCGTTGCCCTAGACCGATCGGTGTACTACGCTGCCGACTATACCGATCGGTATACCTCACTTCCGATCCGCGCCCTGGAGGATAGGCATGACCGGACTGCACGACCCCCTTCCCCTGCCCTGCGGCCAGGTCCTTCCCAACCGGATCATGAAGTCGGCGCTCAGCGAGGGGCTCGGCACGGCGGCGCATGCTCCCGACGACCGGCTGGTCCGGCTGTATCGCCGCTGGGGAGCGGGCGGCTTCGGCCTGATCGTCACCGGCAACGTGATGATCGACCGCACCCAGCTCGGCGAGCCGGGCAATGTGGTCGTCGACGACGATCGCGATCTCGCCGCCCTGACCCGCTGGGCGAAGGCCGCCAAGGACGGCGGCACCCCGATCTGGATGCAGCTGAATCATCCCGGACGCCAGGCCAATCCGCTGGCCACCCGGCAGCGGCCGGTCGCGCCCTCGGCGATCGCGTCGGGAGTGCCGGGACTGCCCACGCCGCGCGCGCTCACCGAGGCCGACATCCACGACCTGATCCGGCGCTTCGCCGACGCGGCGCGCATCGCGGAATCGGCCGGATTCGACGGCGTGCAGATCCATGGCGCCCACGGCTACCTGGTGTCGCAGTTCCTGTCGCCGCTGGCCAATCAGCGCACCGACGACTGGGGCGGTGACGCGCCCCGCCGGGCGCGCTTCCTGCTCGAAGTGGTCGGCGCCATCCGCGCGGCGGTCCAGCCGGGCTTCGCGGTGGCCGTCAAACTGAATTCGGCGGATTTCCAGCGCGGCGGTTTCACCGAGGACGAATCGCGGGCGGTGGTCCGGCAATTGGCTCGGCAGCCGCTGGATCTGATCGAAATCAGCGGCGGCAGTTATGAATCCCCGGCGATGATGGGCCGGTCCAGCGGCGTGGCGGCGAGTACCCGGGCACGGGAGGCCTATTTCCTCGAGTACGCGGAGACGGTGCGCCGGCTCGCGGCCGCGGTGCCGCTGGCGGTCACCGGCGGCTTCCGCAGCCGGGCGGCGATGGTCGGTGCGGTCGATTCCGGCGCCTGCGATGTGGCCGGACTGGGCCGCCCCACCACGGTGTATCCCACCGCGGCCGCCGATCTGCTCACCGGCGGCACGGAAGAGCTTCGGCCGCCGGCGATTTCGCTCGGCCTGCGCGGCCGCATCGCCGCCAGCGGCACCCTGCGTGCCGTCGACGGCGCTCTGGATCTGCAATGGCACACCGATCAGCTGCATCGCCTCGGCGCCGGGCTCGATCCGGATCCGGCTCGCTCACCGTGGTCGACGGCGCTGACCATGCTGCGCCGCAACGGGTTCGACGCGTTCCGGTCTCGGCGCGCAACGGCCGGTGGCGACCGGAAGTCGACGAAGTTCCGGATCGAGCGCGCGGTCGGCCGCTACCTGGTCAATCCCGGATTCGCCGCTCTGGACCGGATCGGTGTGCGATCCACCTTCGCGACCGAACTGGAGACCGTCGGCCGCAAATCCGGTCAGCCACGGCGGGTTCCGGTATCGGTGCTGTTCGACGACGACGGCGCCTGGATCATCTGCCAGCACGGTATGCGGTCGGGCTGGGGCAACAATGTCCGCGCCAACCCCTCGGTACGGTTGCGGCACAACGGAATCTGGCGCGCGGCCACGGCGGAGCTGCGCCCGGACGACGATGTGGTCGCCCGGGCCCGCGCCTTCGCCCCGCATCCGGCGCTCGCACCGCTGACCGCCGCCGGATTCGCCGCCCTGCAGACCGACCCGATCTCCGTGCGGGTCACCTTCACCGACGCGTAGGAACCCCGCGACGGTGGTGACGGCCGCTCAGCCCCGCGCCCATTCGTGGCCCCAGTAGCTGTCGGCCGTCATCTCCTCCGCGACGTAATCCTCGCCCACGAGCATTCCCTCGCAACCGAATTCGAGATCCCAGCCGCCCGGGGTGCGGACGTAGAAGGAGATCATCTTGTCGTTGGTGTGGCGGCCGAGTGTGGAGGACAGGTGATAACCCGCCTTGGTCACCCGGTCGAGCGCCCGGCCGACATCGTCGAGCGCGTCGACCTCCACCATCACGTGCACGATGCCCGGGCCGTCGCCGCGGCCGCCGGGAATCAGCGCGAGGCTGTGGTGGCGGGGATTGACACCCATGAACCGGATCCAGATCGGATGGTCGGGCGGACCGACCCGGAACGAACCGCGCGAGGCGAAGTCCAGCACCTCGGTGTAGAACTGCCGCGCCGCCTCGATATCGGGCACCGGCAGCACGACGTGGCCGAGCCCCAGATCACCGGAGACGAAACGGCTTCCGTACTTGCCGACCACCGGGCTGTGGTCGAGCAGGGGGCCGTGGAAGACCTCGATGGTGAATCCGGCGGGATCGGTGAAGCTGATCGCCTCCTCGACGTGGCGCGCGGCGGATTCGGCGAGGGTCAGTTCGGTGACCTCGATTCCGGCCGCGGCGAGGGTTTCGCGCACCAGCGTCAGCGAGCGCCGGTCGGCGACCTGCCAGCCGACGGCGATCACCTCGTCGCGATCGCCCGGTACCAATTCCAGGCGGTAGGTGTGCTCGTCCGTCCGCAGGTAGATCGATTCCGGGTTGGGGCCCGACCCTTCGGCGAATCCGATGGTGTCGAAGGCGAATTCACGCCATGCGGCGACATCGGCGATCTGCGCCCGGACGTAACCGAGCGAGCTGACGGCGGCCATGTGCACTCCTTGCAAGGGTTCGGGTGGTTCAGGAATAACTGATCGAAACGTCGTCGGTGACCGGTACCGCCTGGCAGGCCAGCACATAGCCCTCGGCGAGATCCTCCTCCTCGAGGACTTCGTTGCGGCGCATGGACACCTCGCCGGACACCACCCGGCAGACGCAGGCGCTGCATGCGCCCTCGCGGCACGAATACGGCGCCTCGAGGCCCGCTGCCAGCAAGGTGTCCAACAGGACCTGGCGTCGCGGCCAGGCCATGCGGTGATTCTCGCCGTCCAGTTCGACCTCGACGTGCGCCGAGTCGGCGGGGTCGCTCACCGGAGCCGCCGCCTCGAACGGATTGCCGGTCAGGGAGACGAACTTCTCCATGTGCACGCGCCGGCGGTCGGCGCCGTGGGCGGCCATGGCCGCGCCGACGGCATCCATGAACGGCCCCGGACCGCAGACGAACGTCTCGCGGTCGGCCAAGTGCCGCACCAGCGCGGACAGTTGCGGCACACTCGGCAGGCCCTGCACCGATTCCAGCCAGTGCAGCACCTGTAGCCGATCCGGATGCGCCGCAGCGAGTTCGGCGAGTTCCGCGGCGAAGATCACCGATGATTCGTCGCGATTGGCGTAGACGAGGGTGCAGTGGCCGCTGCCCTGCGCAAGCGCCGATTTCAGGATCGACAACACCGGGGTGATGCCGCTACCGCCGGCGAACAGCAGCAGATCCGTATCCAGCGAGGCCGGGGTGAACAGTCCGGCGGGTGGCAGTACCTGCAAACTCTCCCCGGCGACGGCGTTGTCGCACAACCAGTTCGACGCGTAACCCTGCGCGGTTCGTTTGACGGTGACCTTCAGCGGACCGTCTTCGTGCGGTGCGCTCGACAGCGAGTAGCACCGGCTCACCGAACCGGTGCGATCGCTGGGGATGCGCAGGGTGAGGAACTGTCCGGGCCGGTAGCCGAACCGCTGCGCGTGTTCGGGCCGCGGAGCCAGCTCGAGCGATACCGCGTCCGCGGTCTCGCGCACCACGCGCACGATCTCGACGACGACCGGATCGGCCGCCGCGTCGCGCGGACCGGCGCCCTCGGGCGCATCGCCCGGCTCACGCACGTCGAGTTCGATCGCCGTATCCATCGAGCACCACCACATCCGTTTCTCTGCCGTTCATTCAGCTTCCCGCCCCCGTCAGGCCACGGTCCGGCCGCGGGTGCGCACATCGACATCGCGGGTACTCACGCTCACCTGCCCCGCCTCCACCGCCGCGTCGATGCTGTCGCGCAGGGCGGCGCAGGTGTGCGCGCCCGGCGCGGACAGTTCGGTGCACGCGCGCATCGCCGACCGGCTCCACTGCACGCTCGTATGCTGCGGGCTGAACTTCTCCACCAGCACGCAGGTTCCGCAGGATCGGCACGCAACCTCGTCCATCGCGATGACTCTCAGCCCGCCACGGCCTGCTCGGCCCGCTTGGCGAGGTTCTCCGCGACCTCGGCCTCCCAGGCGGTGACCGCGCGGGTGGTGTCGACCTCGAATTCGAAGCGCGCGGTCATCTCCTCGGAGATGTCGGCGACGTCGGTGTAGAACTGCTCGTACCACCGGCGCAGCTGATAGACCGGCCCGTCCTCCTCGCACAGCAGCGGATTGTTGATGCGCGACTTGCGCTTCCAGATCGCCGCATCCTGTTCGAACCCCTTGCCGAGACCGCCGACGAAGGCCGCCGCGATCTGCTCGGCCTGTTCCGGCGACACGCCCTCCGGCTTCTTCGCGATGGCGCCGTACTGCAGGACGAACCGGTTCTCGGTGATCGGATAGTGGCAGTTGATCAGATAGCCCTCGACCGTGAGTCCGGCACTCTCGCTGCGCAGATAGTCGATCATGTAGGAGGGGCCGTAGTACGACGCCTCCGAATGCAGAGTGTTCTTGCCGCCCAATGCCTTCGCGGTCGCGCCCATCATGTCCTCGCGCGAGATCGAGGTCATGTACTGGCTGGCGATATGACCCTCGAACACGTTCTTGAAGAAGGTCGGGAAGCCGTAGTGCACGTAGAAGAAGTGCGCCATGTCCACGACGTTGTCGACCACCTCGCGGCAGTTGGCCTCGACGATCATCGAGTTCCAGGTCCAGTCTGTCCAGCCGTCGTCGAAGGCGGCGTCGACGCGCGGGATGGTGATGTCGGCGGGCGGTTGCTTGCCCTCGGGATCGTTCCAGACGAACAGCTGCTTGTTCTGCTCCAGCGTCGGCCACGCCTTGGTGCGGGCCAGCGGAGGCACCCGGCGCGCGTACGGGATTCCGGTGCACTTGCCCTTGCCGTTCCACCGCCAGTCGTGGAAGGGGCAGGCCAGCGAATCGCCCTTGACGGTGCCGTCGGCGAGATTGCCGCCCATGTGCGGGCAGTAGGCGTTGAGGACGTTGAGCGTGCCGTCCTCACCGGCGAAGACGACCAGTTCGGTGCCGAAGGCGGCGACGGTGTGCGGCTTGCCGTCGCGGAAGGAGTCCACCAGGCCCAGGCAGTGCCAGCCGCGGGCGAACCGGGTGGGCGGTGCGCCGGCGTCGATGACCCGCACTTCGCTGTCGCTGTTCATGATTCCTCCGTCTCGATTGCGTTCGGCCTCGATCGCGATCGGCCTCGACTACCCGAAGGCCCGACCCGCCCCGGGTGATGACTCGATGCTCGCCATCGGAAGGGGGGCCCGGCATGCGAAGTCCCACTGGCCGGGAGATCCGCTCCGCCTATCGGCAGCGACGGGACGCCTCGCGGTGCGGGCGGGTACGCACCCCTGCCGGTCACCACTTGCGCGCCCCCAGACGTGCGTCGGTACCCGTGCAGACACTCGCGTCAGTGCCCGTGCAGACGCTCGAACGAGGAGCGATAGAACAGCAGCGGCGCCTGGTCGGAATGTTCGGCCAGCGCGGTGACCCGGGCGATCACGATGGTGTGGTCGCCGCCGTCGACCTCGCGATCCAGCTCGCAGTCGATACTGGCCAGCGCGCCGCTCAGCCGCGGCGACCCGTTTCCGGACAACTCCCAGTCCACACCCGCGAATTTGTCGGTGCCGCGGCGGGCAAGCGCGCGGCAGATCTCGTCCTGATCGTGGGCCAGGATGTTCACGCAGAATCGCCCCACCTCACGGATGCGGGGCCACGACGTCGAGGTCCGCGCGGGGAAGAAGCAGACCCGGGGCGGGTCGAGGGACAACGACGAGAAGGACTGGCAGCTGAATCCGACCGGCTCGTCGCCGGACAGGGCGGTGATCACCGTGACCCCGGAGCAGAACCTGCTCAGCACGGATTTGAAGGTCGCCTCCGAGATCTCGTCCACCTGTACTACCGGCTCCACGGCCACTCCTTGTTTCGGACAGACATATAGCTGTAAGTCATGACACCAGGTCGAGGGGAGCCCCCGTCAACAGCCAGGTCCGGTGAACGGGAGAGATTTCGGTAGCACTTACGTAGTTCCACCGATTCGCGATCGGTGTGGTGGCAGCCACTGTGATAGGTGACACAAATGCCGATACCGAACATGCCTAGTCGAAATACTTCTAGACTGCATATGAGCCAACGGAGGTACATATGACCGTCACCGTGCTGCCCTCCGCGGAACGCACCACCACGGCCGCGCACCACGCGACGACGGGCGCCAGGGCTCATCGAGCCGGCGCGCCGATTCCGGTGTCGATGATCGAGCGGATGACGCTGATCCTGGACGCCTTCGACGCGAACACCCCCACCCTGACCCTGCTGGAACTGGTTGAGCGAACCGGACTTCCGCGCTCGACAGTCCATCGCATCCTGGATCAGATGATCCGGCTGCGCTGGCTGGCGCATTCCGCCGGCGGCTACCGCCTCGGCATGCGCACGCTGGAACTGGGCGGATTGACCGCGGACCACAACGAGATTCGCGATGCGGTGAGCCCGCTGCTGCACGAGTTGTCGCAGCGGACGGGCATGGTGGGCCACCTGGCGGTGCTCGACGGCCGCGAGGTCGTCTACCTGGACAAGGCCGGCGGCCGCTTCGGCGCGGCGCTGCCGACCCGGCTCGGCGGCCGGATGCCCGCGCACGCAACGGCTTTGGGCAAGGCGATGCTGGCGGCGCTGGAACCCACCATCGCCGAGGCCGCCTTCCGCGGCCGGCTGCCCCGCCTCACTCCGCGCACCCTGGCCGAACCCGATGCGCTGCATCGCGAACTCGGGCAGATCCGGTTGCGCCAAGGCGTGGCGATCGACCGCGAGGAGGCCATGGTCGGCATCGCCTGCGTGGCCGCGCCGCTGCGGGGCCGCGGCGCCCCACCGGCCGCGCTCTCGCTGTCGGGACGTGCCGAGGCGATGAGTTACGACCGGCTGGCCCGGGTCGTTCTCGAGGTCGTCCACGAGGCCGGGCGGGCACTGTTCCCGCACCGCACCCGCTGGCGCTGATTTCGGATCCGCATATGACTGGGCGGTATAGTTCGGCGATGACATCTGGCACCGATCTGCCGACCACCTCGTGGGCCGTGCTCGGGATGCTCTCGCATGCGGACGAATTGTCCGGCTACGACCTGAAGAAGTGGGCGGACTGGAGTTTGCAGTTCTTCTACTGGAGCCCGTCGTTCAGCCAGATCTACGCCGAACTCAAACGTCTCGAGAAGCACGGGTACGTCACCTCGCGCACCGTGACCTCCGAGGACGGCGTGCGCGGCAAGCGGATGTACGCGATCACCACCAGCGGCCGGGATGCCGTGGCGCACTGGGTCAATCACTCACCGGTGGAGGCGCCGGTACTGAAACACAGTGTGCTGCTGCGGGCGTGGCTCGGACATCTGGCCGAGCCGGAGCGGTTGCGCGAAATCCTCACCGCGCATATCGATTACGCGGAGAAGATGCGCCGCCGCGCCGCCGCCGACGCCGAGGGGTCCGACGCCAACCCGGATTGGGCCTTCCCCAGCGCCGTGTTGCGCTGGTGCATCCGGCACTACGAGGCGGAACGCCAACTGGCCGAGGATCTGCTCGACGACCTGGAGGCGTTGAACAAGCGCGGACGGCTGCCCCGCAATCGCGAGGCGCCGCTCGCACCACCGAAGTCGAAGGCTCGTCCGCGATAGCACAGGACCGGCGCGGATCCGTCGCTACATTCGCCGGATCCGGGCCAGCCACGCGGCGGTATCCACGGTGCCGTTCTCGGCCACGTTCAGTCCGGCGACCTGATCGGCGACCACCGGGGTGACCCGGCCGCGATAGGACGTGGGTCGCAGATCCTCCAATTCCCAACCCGCATCGAATGATTCACGCAGCAGCCGATCGCTGATGCGCGGCCCGAAACCGGGGTCGGTATCGGAGAGTGCCAGCACATGCACCAGACCACCCGGAGCGCACAGGGTGTGCAGCGAGCGGACATAGTCGGCGCGGGTCCCGGGATCCTCGCGGAAGATGTGGAACAGGGCACTGTCGACGATCGTGTCGAAGACGCCGAGTTCGGCGGCCGCCGCGGGGTCGGCGCCGAGCCGGACCGCATCGGCCACCCGGAAGCGCGCCGCGGGCACTCCCTTCGCGGCCGCGTTGCGCCGCGCGTATTCGACGGCACTCGGCGACAAGTCGATCCCCAGCACGTCGTAGCCGAGGGCGGTGAGGGCGATGGTGTGCTCCCCCGCACCCGTTCCGACGTCGAGCACCCGCCCTCGGATCAGTCCTCTGCGCTCCACTTCCACGATCGCCGGCTGCGGCTCACCGATCACCCAGGGGGCGGTGTCGTCGTCGTAGACGGTGTTCCAGAACTCTGCGGCCTGTGTCATGACCCCAGCGTGCATCCTCAACCGCACTCGAGGTCAACGCCGGCACCGGGTCCCCGGAATTCGCCGTCCCCAGAATCTCACTGAGCGGAACCCTTCCTAGCGAGGAGTGTTTCGGAATATTTCTATTAGGCATAGAGGAGGTGCACGATGACCGGTGAACTCGATTCCATCCAGAACGCACTCGACGCCCTGGCCGCCGGCCGGCCCGTCGTGGTGGTCGACGACGAGGATCGGGAGAACGAAGGCGATCTCGTCCTGGCCGCGGAATTCGCGACCGCGCAGACCATCGGATTCCTGATCCGCCACACCAGCGGCGTGCTGTGCGTGCCGATGCCCGGCGCCGACCTCGACCGGCTCTCGCTGCCCCCGATGACGGCGGTCAACGAGGACCCCAAGGGCACCGCCTACACCGTATCGGTCGACGCGGCCGCCGGCGTCAGCACGGGTATCTCGGCGGCCGACCGCGCCCACACCATGCGACTGCTGGCCGATCCGCGCACCACCCCGGCCGACCTCACCCGCCCCGGGCACGTCTTCCCGCTGCGGGCACATCCGCGCGGCGTGCTGGGCCGGGCCGGGCACACCGAGGCGACGGTCGACCTGCTGCGCGCGGCCGGATTGCGGCCGGCGGGAGTGATCGCGGAGGTCGTCAACGACGACGGGTCGATGGCACGGTTGCCGCAGCTGCTGGTCTTCGCACGCGAGCACGGGCTGCCGATCATCTCCATCGCCGACCTCATCGAGTACCGAAAGCATCGCGAGCACACCGTCACCCGGCTCGCGCAGACCCGGCTCCCCACGCGCTACGGCGATTTCCAGGTCTTCGGCTACCGCGACGAAGACTCCGGCACCCAGCCGGTCGAACATCTCGCGCTGGTCTTCGGCGATCCGTCCGGAACCGACGTGCTGGCCCGGTTGCATTCGGAATGCCTCACCGGCGACGCGTTCGGCTCGCTGCGTTGCGATTGCGGTGAACAGCTCGACGCGGCCCTGCGGGCAGTGGCCGCCGAGGGCCGCGGTGTCGTGGTGTATCTGCGGGGGCAGGAGGGGCGCGGCATCGGCCTGCTGAACAAATTGCGCGCCTACGAACTACAGGACGCCGGCGCCGACACCGTGGACGCGAATCTGCGCCTCGGGCTGCCGATCGATGCCCGCCGCTACGGCGCGGGCGCGCAGATCCTCAGCGATCTGGGTGTCGAATCGGTGCGGTTGCTCAGCAACAATCCGGATAAGCAGGCGGGCCTGCAGGCGCACGGCATCGCGGTCACCCGGCGGATTCCGCTGCAGACCGACCCCACCGAGCACAACGTCCGTTACCTGCGGACCAAGCGGGAGCGGATGCGTCACCAACTGGCGGGGCTCGATGTCGCCTCCGCGGCGGCGAACTGACAATCCTTGTGCCGCAACGGAATCAACGAGATTCAGAGCCGATGTTCGGCCAGCCAGCGCCGGGCCCGAGTCGGCGAGGCCCGCGAGAGCCAGGCATCCTGGACGACCTCGCGCAGTTCGTCGAGATCGAGTTCACCGATGTGGGCCCCACGCAGCAGTACCGATAGATGCCCGTCGAAATGAGCGGTGGTGAAGAACGGCGAATCCGGATCCTGAACGAGCGCACGCTTGTCCGATTCCGACGGCACCCAGAAGACGATCACATCGGGATACCGTTCGCCGGTGTCCGGATCGACGGCGTCCGGGCGCGGGGTGCGGAAGAAGATGAACGACTTGGCCCCGACCTGATAGACCGGATTGCCGCTCGATCCCCGCACCACCGTGACGTGCGGCATCGCGAGGGCGAGTTCTTCCACGTCCTCGATCCGCGCCCGGCGCGCCACGGTCGCTCAGTCCGCCAGCTGGGTGAGCAGCTTGCGGGTGCGCTCCGCGGCCTGTCCGCCGACGAACGGGGCGGCCACGAATTCCGTGGCGCCCGCGGCGAACACCTTCTCGATGCGGGCGGCGACCTGCTCCT
The DNA here is from genome assembly GCF_001612965.1 of Nocardia kruczakiae NBRC 101016. GTDB lineage: Bacteria > Actinomycetota > Actinomycetes > Mycobacteriales > Mycobacteriaceae > Nocardia > Nocardia kruczakiae. The sequence continues at coordinate 6,034 of NZ_BDBL01000049.1, read as the reverse complement.
CGGTGCCGATGATCGCCAGATCGGCCGGTCCCTCCGCGCCCTCGCGATCCATCATGGCCCGATAGGAGGGCAGCGAACCGTAGGCGGCGAAGACGGTGGCGGCCCGCTCCTTCCCGCGCTCCACATCGTCGGTGACCAGCACCGGCAGCGAGCAGACCACTCGCGGCGCGGGCCGGCCGGCCTCGGCGGCGGCCGCGGTGATGGTGGGTGCGATGTGGTCGGCGATGGTCGCGGGGCCGGTCATCCACAGCACGGTGCCATCGGTGCGCCGCGCCGCGAGTTTCAGCATCTGGGTTCCCATGGCGGCCACGAGCACCGGGATCCGGCCGGTCTCCCCCGCGGTCAAGCCGAGATTCGCGCTCAAGGTCTCGCCCCGATACGACACCGGCTGCCCGTCGAGCAGCGGCCCGAGAATCGACAGGTATTCCTTCATGTGCCGGGCCGGGCGGCCGAAGTCGTAGCCGAACATGTTCTCGATGACGATCTGGTGCGACAGTCCGATGCCCAGGGTGAGCCGTCCGCGGCCGACGGCGAGCGCGGTGGTGACCGCCTGCTGGGCCAGGGCGCCCGGATGCCGCGGATAGGTCGGCACCACGGCCGTGCCGAGTTCGATGTTCGCCACCTTGCTACCGGCGACGGCGAGCGCTGTCAGCGCGTCGAGACCGAAGATGTGCGACAGCCACGCCGATTCGAAACCCTCGCCGGCCACCTGCTGCAGTTCGTCGGTCAGGCGCACCAGCGCATCCGGTCCGGTCTGTTCGCTGAGCATGATGCCGATCCGCACGGGAAGCCTCCTGGGGACGAGGGGTCTGTGGGTCCGCGGCCCCGAGGGACCGCGGCGCGAGTCTCGGTTCGCGGTCTCAGCCTATTCCCGTTCGCACCGTCCGCGGGCACGCGGGACCGACATCGCCGATGTGGTCCGAACGCGTTTCGATCACGATAGGGTTGGCGATCATGGCGCGGCGTGTCACCGGGAATCTTCCCGCCGAGGTCACCAGTTTCGTCGGCCGCCGCGACGAACTGGCCACCGCGAAACGGCTGCTGCCCGCGACCCGGGTGCTGACTCTGCTCGGCCCGGGCGGCGTGGGCAAGACGCGGTTGTCTCGGCAGGTCGGCGCGGCGATGGCGCGCGCCTTCCCGGACGGGGTGTGGCTGGTCGAACTGGCCGATGTGCACGATCCCGATCTGGTCACCCTCAGCGTCGCCGAGGCGTTGAATCTGCGCGATGACACCACGGCGCCGCTCGACCGGCTCACCGAATTCCTCACCAGCAAACGACTCCTGCTGATCCTGGACAACTGCGAACATCTCATCGACGCGTGCGCGGCGCTGGTCGCCCACCTCGTCGCCGCCACCCCCGAGGTGCGGGTGCTGGCGACCAGCCGCGAGGTGCTCGGCGTACCCGGTGAGCAGGTGATGCCGATTCCGCCGCTTCCGGTCGCCGAACACGACAGCGACGCGCTGCTGCTGTTGGTGGAGCGGGCCACCGCGGCGAATCCGGATTTCATCCTCACCCCCGCCAACCGCGACACCCTCGCCGCGATCTGCCAGCGCCTCGACGGTATTCCGCTGGCGCTGGAACTGGCGGCACTGCGGTTCCGGGTGTTCACGCCCGAGCAGATCCGCGACCGGCTCGACGACACCATGGACCTGCTCAGCGCCGGACCGCGCACCGCACCACAGCGTCAGCAGACCATCGAGGGCGCGATCCGCTGGAGTTACGAACTGTGCACCCCCGCGGAACAGCGGCTGTGGCAACAGCTGTCGATCTTCGCCGGTGGTTTCGACATCGAGGCCGCCGAGGCGGTGTGCCGGCTGCCACCGGGGCCGCAGGGATTGCTCGACGCGCTGACCGGCCTGGTCGACAAGTCGGTGCTGCGGTTGCGCTACGACGCGGTGGCGCCGCGCTATTCGATGCTGGAACCCATCCGGCAATTCGGCCACGACCGCCTCGTCGAACACGGTGACGAACGCCGGGTGCGGGCCCGCCACCGCGACCACTACCGCGGGCTGGCCCTGCGCGGACAGACCGCGTACTGGAGTTCCGACGATCTGGCGTGGTTCCGTGAATTGGCGCGCGAACATGCCAATCTGCGCTCGGCCCTGCAGTTCTCGATGCTCGACGCACCGCAGCTGGCGATGGAGACCGCGACCGTGCTGCGGCCGTTCTGGGAGCATTACCGGTTCCTGTCCGAGGGATATCGGTGGCTGACCGACGCCCTGGCCCGGAATCCGGAACCGAGCTGGGAGCGGGCGCGGGCGCTGTCGTCGGCGGCCTCGCTGGCGGCACTGCTGTCGGATCGGGAGTCGGCGGCGCGACTGGCGAGCGAATGCGTCACCGTGGCAACCGATCTGGGCGCCACCGACATCCTCGCGGAGGCGGAACTGGATGCGGCACTGATCGATTTCACCGACGCCGATACCGCCGGTGCGCTGCGCCGGTCCGAGGAGGCGATCCGGCTGGCGCGGGCCGACGGCCATCATGCCACCGAAATGGACAGTCTCGCTTTCGGTTTCATGTGCGCGACCCTGCTGGAGGACCCGCGCGCCACCGAGATGGCCCGGGAGTTCCATGTCCTCACGCAGCGCTACGGGCCGCATCTGCTGGGTGGGCTGGCATTGTGGACGCTCGGTATCGATCAGTGGCGGCTGGGTGATCAGGACGCCGCCGACGACTACCTCGGACGCGCGATCGAGGAGTTCGCGCTGTTCGACCGGTGTGTGTGGCTGGCGTCGGGATTCGACGGTATGGCGTGGTCGGCCGCCGCCCGCGGTGATATGGAGCGGTCGGCCCGGCTGATGGGTGCGGCCGAGACGCTGCAGCGCAGTACGGTGCGGCTGGCCCATACGATCACCAGCGCGGTGGGTGAAAAGGTGCGCGACGAGGTCCGCAACGCTCTGGGCGACAGCGGGTTCCGCACCGCCTACGACACCGGCGCGGCGATGGCGCTGCCCGCGGCGATCGATTTCGCGCTGGGCCGCGGCCCCGCCCCCGAGGAACCACCCGCCCCGCCCGCGCGCCCCACGCCCGTCGACACCGCGGCGCTGTCGCTGCTCACCCGCCGGGAGAAGGATGTGGCCCGGCTGGTCGCCGCCGGGCACAGCAACAAACGCATCGCGGCCGATCTGGTGATCTCGGTTCGCACGGCCGAGACCCATGTCGAGCACATCCTGACCAAACTCGGCTTCACCTCGCGTACCCAGATCGCGGGCTGGGCGCGCGACCACGGACTGTAACCGGCACGGGTTTTGCACGGGCACGGACCGGAAACGACAGCGGCCGCCGCACCCTCGTGAGGTGCGGCGGCCACCGCATGGTCGGCGCGAAAAGATCAGCGTGCGTTCACAATCCGTTGTGCAGGAAGTCGATCACGGCGCGTTCGAACGCGTCCTTGCGCTCGACCTGAACCCAATGCCCGCAGCGGGAGAAGATCCGCAGATCGGCGCGCGGCAGCTGGCGGGCCGGCAGCAGTGCGCCTTCCACCGGTGTCACCCGGTCGTCGCGGCCCCACAGCATCAGCACCTCGTGCTGGATTGCCCGCAGCCGCGCCCACAGCGGAACCGGATCGGCGAAGGCCGGGGTGTAGAAGGTGGCGTAGGCGTCGGCGAGCGCCTTGGTCTGGCGCGGGTCCGAGGCCGCGGCGGTGCGGGCCGCGATCAGCTCCTCGGTGAGCACCGCCTGATCGAAGACCATCGTCTTCAACCAGTCCACCGCCCGCTCCGGGGTGGGGTCGGCATTGAAGTCCAGCAGGCGCCGAATCCCTTCCGACGGTTCGGGTCCCAGGATGTTGACGCCCACACCGCCCGGCGCCATCAGCACCAGCCGGTCCGCGCGATCGGGATGTTCGGCGGCCAGCAGGGTCGCCACCGCCCCGCCCATCGAATTGCCGAGCAGATGAGCGCTGCCGATGCCGAGCTCGTCCAGCAGACCCAGGACCGCGTCGACGGCGATTCGCAGATAGTTGCGGTCGTAGGTTTCGGGTCGTTCGCTGGCACCGAACCCCGGCTGGTCGAGGACCAGGCAGCGGAAGTGCGGAGCCAGGGCCTCGAGGTTGGCGCCGAAATTGGCCCAGCCCGAGACTCCGGCGCCGGAACCGTGCAACAGCACCAGCGGCGCACCGGAACCCGCCTCGTGATAGCGCAGTTTCACGCCGTCGACGGTGACCCAGCGGGTGGTGTCCTCGGCGGTGAAACCCATCAGACCATCCGTTCTGTGACCTCGACGCCCATCTCACCCTGACCGTACATCGCCAGCGCGCGCTCGACGTCGTTGATCACATGCGCGTTGCCGGCGTGGGCGTCGCGCCAGTTCCGTTCGATCACATTGGGTTTGCGGATCGAGTGGCCGCCGGAGTTCTCGAACAGCAGATCGATCGCGTAGATCGCGCGTTCGGTGCCCCGCACCTGGTCGCGGCGGGTCCGCAAGCGCAGCTCGTACGGAATCTCCTCGCCCGCTTCGGCGTAGCGCAGCTGCTCGCTGATATTGCGTTCCTGCTGCAGGATGGCGGCGTCGATCTCCGAGGCCGCACGCGCGATCCGCACCTGCGCGAACGGATCATCGGCCACTTTCTGCCCGCCGTAGGACAGCCGGACGCGCTCGCGCTGGCGCTGCAGATGCGATTCGTAGGCGCCCTGCGCGGCACCGATGATCGGTGCGGTGATGGTGTTGGAGAACACGCTGGCGAACGAGATCCGGTACAGCGCAGCGGTGTTCACCTCCTGGCCGGGACCCACGAGCGCGGACTGATCGGCGGCGCTGTACGCGCGATAGGCGGGGATGAACGCCTTCTCGACGATGATGTCGTTACTTCCGGTGCCCGACAGGCCCGACACGTGCCAGACATCCTCGATGCGGTAGTCGGTGCGCGGAACCAGCACCGTCAGGTAATCGGCTCCCCCCTTGTCGTTGGGCACCACCGCGCCGAGGAACGCCCAGTCGGCGTGGTCGCAGCCGGAGGAGAAGCTCCACCGGCCGCTCATCTCGAAGCCGCCGTCGACGGGCGTCAACTTGCCGGTCGGTGCGTACGACGAGGAGACGAGGGTGTCGGGATCCTCACCCCACACATCCTGCTGAGCCCGCGGGTCGAACAACGCCAGCTGCCACGGATGCGCACCCAGCACGGACGACACCCATGCCGTCGAGGGGCAGACGGTCGCGATCGCGCGAATCACCTCGTAGAAGGCGACCGGCGACTCCTCCGCACCACCGAAGCGGCTCGGCTGCAACATCCGGAACACGCCCGCCTCGGTCAGCTCGCGGATCGTCTCGGCGGGCACCCGCCGCTCCTGCTCGGCCGTCACCGCCCGTTCCCCGATCGCCGGGAGCAGGTCCCGCACCCGATCGAGCACCTTGTTCGCCATTGCCGGTGTTCCTCCCTGCCTCTGCGCTGTCACGCACTGGGTCGATGCCTCGACGGTAGGGGCGGGTGGGAGTACCAGGCCCGAGAAGTCCCGATCATCGGAATGCGGGGCCGACGCGGGAGAGCGTGGAGCGCTGCGAGTCCGCCAAAGAGTGGTCGGTCTCGGCCCGCCTCGATTGTGGACCGACGGAGCGAGGGAGCGCAGCGACTGAGCGGAGGAGGGAAAAAACGAGGCCCAAGGGGCCGAGACCCGCCGAAGCGAAGCGGAGGCCAAAAACACAACTCCACTCAGCGAAACGCCGCGCCCGCTGACCGGGACTTCGCGCGGGCACTCCGCAATCCACTCGTCATGGTGTGTGAACGGCGTCACGTTCTTGGGTGGCGCACGCGAGGAGGAAGAGTCGATGCGGGTCCTGATCACCGGAGTCACCACACCCACCGGTCGCGCGGTGGCGCGCATGCTGGCGGCCGCCGGGCACGACGTCGTCGGAGCCGACCGGGTTCGGCACCGGTATGTGGATCCGCGGATCGAGGTGCATATCGCCGATCCGGGCAGTGCCGGCGCCTACCGCGGCATCGTCGACGGCTGCGACGTGGTGCTCGACGTTTCGGACGGACCGGTCGCCGCGGTGGCCGCCGCGGCGCAGGAGGCCGGGGCCCGGCTGGTCGTGCTC
>NZ_BDBL01000048.1 GCF_001612965.1 Nocardia kruczakiae NBRC 101016 | reverse complement strand
AGCCGGGCGCCGGTCTGCCGCCGCGGCCGGAACCCACCCCGGGGCTGAGCCTGCCCGGACGTCATGCGCCGCAGCGGGACAGCTCCGCCGCGGACGCGAATGCGGAATCCGGTGAGGGGCGCGAACGCGGCCGTCACAGTTACCGGTCGAATCCGCAGAAGACGGCATCGTTCTTCCAGACCCGGCTGCAGCCCGCAGCCGACGCCGGCCCGTCGGAAGGGGGGAGTCCGATCTTCGCCGAGATGATGTCGGCGTGGCTCGCGGACCCCAACCCGGACCGGTCCCAAGTCGCCGCCTCCTTCGAATCCCCAGGTGACGAAGGCTGGCAGGCTGCCCGGCGGGCAGTGGAAACCTCGTCGGAGAAGCGGACGGCGGCCGGATTGCCGCAGCGCGATCCCGGTAATCGGCTGGTCCCCGGTGGCGTCACCGGGCGGGCCGATCGGACGCCGAGCCGCGACCCAGAGTCGATCAGGTCAAGTCTGAGTCGTCACCAGCAGGGCGTCCGGGATGGCCGCGCAATGGGAGCAATGAACCTAACCGGAGATAAAGGAGACCGATGAACCCCGATCTAGGTGGTACGAACCGTCAGCTGGATTGGCTGGTTTCGAACTTCGCCAACGAGGTTCCGGGCGTCGCTCATGCCGTGCTGGTTTCGGCGGACGGCCTGTTGATGGCCGCGAGCGCTCAATTGCCCGTCGACCGTGCCGAACAGCTGTCCGCCGTGACCGCAGGTTTGGCCAGCCTCTCTGTCGGCGTTTCGAACCTGTTCGAAGGCGGCACGGTACTGCAGTCCGTGGTCGAGATGGAACACGGTTACCTACTGCTCATGGCAGTCGGTGACGGGTCCTATCTGGCCGTGCTGACGAACACGTCCTGCGATATCGGCCAGGTGGGCTACGAGATGGCTCTGCTGGTCGAGCGGGTGGGCCAGACAGTCCAGGCCACACCTCGCGTCACGATGGGTTCCTGATGGTGGGATGGACATAGACAACCAGCACGTGGGGAGCGCCGAGCCCAGCCTCGTCCGTCCGTACTCGCTGACCGCCGGTCGTACGCGGCCGACGGTGGAGTTGGCATTGGAGGCGCTCGTCGCATCGCATCCGGTCGCCCTAGAGCGGCAGTTCGAACTGACCAACATCGAGACGTCAATCGTGGAGTTGTGCAGAGAATCGCCATCTGTTGCGGAACTTGCTGCCCGACTGGGTATTCCGATCGGGGTGGCTCGAGTTCTCGTCGCCGACCTCATCGAGGCGGGACATGTTCGAGTTTCGGCGACTTTGAAAGACGATTCGAGCGACGATGAACGTCGCGAGCTGATCGAAAGGGTTCTCAGTGGACTCCGGCGTATTTGATTCGACGGCCCAGGTCGATACCCGCAACGCCAAGCCGACCTCCGCGAAGATCGTGGTGGCCGGTGGCTTCGGTGTGGGTAAGACGACCTTGGTCGGTGCTGTATCGGAGATTGTTCCGCTGCGCACCGAGGCTTTGGTGACCAACGCCAGTGTGGGCGTCGACAGCCTGGCCGCCGTGCCGACGAAGGCCACCACCACGGTGGCCATGGACTTCGGCAGGATCAGCCTCGCCGACGATTTGGTGCTTTATCTGTTCGGCACACCCGGCCAGTACCGCTTCTGGTTCATGTGGGACGACCTGATTCGCGGCGCCATCGGAGCGGTAGTGCTGATCGACACCAGACGGCTCGAGGATTCCTTCGCCGCCGTCGACTACTTCGAGGCTCGTGGGCTGCCGTTCCTGGTGGCCATCAACGAGTTCGACGACGCACCGCGGTACCCCCTCGAGGACATCCGCCAGGCGCTGGCCGTCCCGGCGGACGTGCCGATCATGTCGATCGACGCGCGCCGCCGCGAGCCGGTGAAGCAGGCGCTGGTCTCGGTCACCGAGTACGCGCTGCGCAAAGTGGTTCAGGGTTACTGATACGCCGGCGACCGGCCGCACGATGCGGCCGCGTCGGCGCGCGGTGGTACCACGACCGCCGATCGCCCGGTCCGGCGCGGTTACGCTCGGGGCGTGAAGATCTCGGCGCGTGAGTTTTTCGACGGTGTGCTCGATCCCGGTTCGTATCGCAGCTGGGATCGAGAACCGATCGAGGTCGCCATCGCGCCGGCGTATCGCGCGGAACTGACCGCCGCGGCCGAGCGCAGCGGCACCGACGAATCGGTGCTGACCGGTGAGGGACGGTTGCGCGGGCGGCGCGTCGCGGTGATCGCGTGTGAATTCGGCTTTCTCGCCGGATCGATCGGCGTGGCGGCCGCCGAGCGGATCGTCACTGCCGTCGAACGCGCCACCGCCCTGGGTCTGCCCCTGCTCGCCTCGCCCACCTCGGGTGGAACCCGCATGCAGGAGGGCACGGTCGCCTTCGTGCAGATGGTGAAGATCGCGGGCGCGGTGGCCGCACACAAGTCGGCCGGCCACCCCTATCTGGTGTATCTGCGCAATCCCACGATGGGCGGAGTGTTCGCGTCCTGGGGTTCCCTGGGGCACATGACCTTCGCCGAGCCCGGGGCCCTGATCGGATTCCTGGGGCCGCGCGTGTACGAGGCCCTCTACGACCGGCCCTTCCCCGAAGGTGTGCAGACCGCGGAGAACCTGTATCGCAACGGTGTCATCGACGGGGTGGTGCCGGTCCGGTTCTTCCGCCGGATCGCACACCGTGTGTTGAACGTCGCGGTTCCCGTTGCGGGCCAGGCGAATTCGCGACCCTTCGCTACATCCGCGCAGGCCGACCGAGCGGGTGCGCCGGGTGTGGGTCGAGTGGGTTCGCCGGGCGCTGAGGGAGCGGATGCACCGGCGTGGGAGTCGGTGTTGATCTCCCGGGATCCCCGGCGCCCTGGCATTCGGGAGCTGTTGCGGCAGGCGACCGATCGGGTGCCGTTGAGCGGTACGGGGCAGGGGGAATCCGACCGCACCGTCGTCCACGCCCTGGCCCGCCTGCGCGGCGAGCCGTGCGTGATCTTCGGTCACGACCGGGCCGGCCAGACCGGTGAGAACACCATGGGGCCGGCGGCATTGCGCGAGGCCCGCCGCAGTATGCACCTGGCCGCCGAACTTCGTATTCCGCTGGTCATGGTCATCGATACCGCGGGGGCGGCATTGTCGCAGGAGGCCGAGGAACGCGGCCTGGCCCCGGAAATAGCCCGTTGCCTGGCCGATCTGGTCACGCTGGATACGCCGACCGTCTCGGTTCTGCTGGGGCAGGGCACCGGCGGCGGCGCACTGGCTCTGCTCCCCGCGGACCGGGTGCTGGCCGCCACGCACGCCTGGCTGGCCCCCTTACCTCCGGAAGGCGCCAGCGCCATCGTCTTCCGGGATACCGACCACGCGCCGGAACTCGCCGCCGCCCAACGAGTCGTCGCGGCCGACCTGCTCGCCGACGGTGTCGTCGACCGCATCGTCGCCGAGCGACCCGACGCTGCCCACGAACCGATCGACTTCTCCCGCCGCATGGTCGCCGCCATCGCCGGGGAACTCGCGGGCCTGCGAACACGGCCGACAGCCGAGCTGCGCGCCCTTCGCCACCGCCGCTACCGTCGGCTGGGCGTTCCGGGCTGAACATGCGCTCCCGTGTCCGGCCGTGCGGACCGAAACCGAGCCACAGGAGGATGCCTGGTCACATGCGATACTGGTCGAGTCACATCAGTCGGTCACCAATGCGGAGCGAGGACTCGATGACAGCCGATCCGATGCCGAGCGACGATCGGGCACGCCCGCGATGGCCCGTGCCGCCACCGGAGGGATACACCGCCGACGATCTCGAACGACTGCCCGACCTTCCCCCACATACCGAGCTGATCGACGGGAGCCTCGTCTTCGTGAGCCCACAGATGAAGTTTCACATGCGGGTGATCAACTACTTGGCTCGAACGCTCGGAGAGCAGTCTCCCGTGTCACTGGAGGTGTGCCGGGAAATGACCGTGACCTTGGGCCCTCGTCAGCGCCCCGAACCCGACATCATGATCGTCGATGCCGCTGCCGACGCGGGGTTGGAACAGACCACCTACCGTCCGGACGACGTAGTTCTCACCGTCGAGGTGGTCTCGCCCGATTCCGAGGAACGCGACCGCAAGCGCAAGCCACTTCTCTATGCCGAAGCAGGAATTCCGCATTTCTGGCGGATCGAGAACGCCGACGACCGCGCCGTGGCCTACGTTTACGAACTGGACCCGGCTACCAAGCAGTACGCGCTCACCGGCATCCATCACGATCGGCTGCACTTGCGTGTCCCTTTCGACATCGACCTCGATCTCGGCCGGGCAACCGAGCGCTGACGTCCGGGGTTCAGCCAGTCGAGCTCGTACGATCCGAACACGCAGGTGCGCGTCGTTGACGGCTCGGCAAACCGCTTCTACGGTCGGACGGTGACCTTTCGCAGCGAGAGCAGCACAGTACCGTCGGTGATTCTCAACGACGGCCATCTGATTCCGAGGCTGGGCTTCGGGGTTTTCCAGGTGCCGGAGGGACAGACCTTCGACACGGTGACCGCCGCGCTCCAGGCGGGGTATCGCAGCATCGACACCGCGGCGGCGTACGGGAACGAAGCCGAGGTGGGGCGGGCGATCGCCGAATCGGGGCTGGCGCGCGACGAGGTCTTCATCACCACCAAGTTGTGGAATGCCGACCAGGGCTACGACTCGACCCTGCGTGCGTTCGAGGCGAGTATGGAGCGGCTGGGGTTCGAGTATCTCGATCTGTATCTGATCCACTGGCCGGTCGCGAGCGCGGACCGCTACGTGGACACGTTCCGCGCGTTCCAGTCGCTGAAGACGCAGGGCCGCATCGGCTCGATCGGGGTCTCCAATTTCCAGCCGGAACACCTGCGGCGGGTGATCGGGGAGACCGGTGAGGTGCCGGCGGTGAACCAGGTGGAGCTGCATCCGGCGCTCGCGCAGAACACGCTGCGTGCCTTCCACGCGGAACACGGCATCGCCACCGAGGCGTGGAGCCCGCTCGGCCAGGGCGCGGAACTGAAGGACCCCACCGTGGGCGCGGTCGCCGAACAGGTCGGCCGCACGCCCGCCCAGGTTCTGATCCGGTGGCATCTGCAACTCGGCAATATCGTCATCCCGAAGTCGGTGAATCCCGAGCGCATCCGGGAGAACTTCGACGTATTCAGTTTCGAACTCGACGCCGAACAGATGGCCACCCTCAATGCGCTCGATACCGGCAGCCGCGTCGGCCCGGATCCCGACACGTTCGCGATGGGGCTCGACTGAGGCGCTGCGGCAACTCAGGGCAGCCCGAGGTAGCGCGTGAGCTCGACCGCTGCGGCCCTCCCCGCGCGGTTCGCGCCGATGGTGCTTGCCGACGGCCCGTAACCGATCAGGTGGATGCGCGGGTCGGCGGCCACCTGGGTGGCGAGTTGACCCGTCATCGTGATGCCGCCGCCGGGCCCGCGCAGCCGCAGCGGGGCCAGGTGGTCGAGCGCGCTGCGGAAACCGGTGGCCCAGAGGATCACATCGGCGGTCCGGAAGCTGCCGTCGGCCCAGCGCACGCCCTCCGGTTCGATGCGGGCGAACATCGGATGCCAGGTCAGCACGCCACGCGCGCGGGCGGCACGAATCCGGTCGTCGACCGGCAGTCCGGTCACCGACACCACCGACCGCGGCGGCAGGCCCCGTCGCACGCGGTCCTCGACCATCGCGACCGCCCGGCGGCCCTCGTCGGGCCCGAACGGCCCCTCCCGCCAGCGCGGCTCCGTCCGCGACACCCACGTCGTGCTCGTGACCTGGGAGATCTCGTCGAGCAGCTGGACCGCCGAGATCCCCGCGCCGACCACCACGACGTGCTTCCCGGCGAACTCCGCCGCGCTGCGGTAGTCGTGGGCGTGCAACTGCCGCCCGCCGAAGGTCTCCGCGCCCGGATAGTACGGAATGAACGGTTTTTCCCACGTGCCGGTCGCGTTGATCACCCCGCGCACACGAAGGGTCTCGCCGCCGGGATCCGGTAACTCGGTCGGCGCATCCGTTGATCGCCGGGAATCGGCGGCCGTGTGCGGTTCATCGGGTGAGCTCGGATCGGTGACAGCATCGCTGGGCATCGATCCGCCCGGCTCCGCTTCCGTGCCGCCGCCGCGAGCGGGCGAGGGCGGGATATCGGCGCCGCCGCCGAGCGCGACGGAACCCGTTGCGGCCGAAAGGTTCTCGCCGATCGCGGTCTCGACGTGCAACAGCCCGTCCACCATCGTCCCCGGACATGTTGCGGTGCTGGCTCGGTCGCACACCACCCGTACCGATACCGGCCGCCGAACCCGCAGGTCGAACCGCTTTTCGTACAGCTCGAAATAATGCGGCACCGCGGTGGCGGCGGGGACGGAATCCGAGCCGGCCGGCAGGGTTTCGGTGAACGACATCCCCGGCAGGTCGTGCACGCGATTCACCGTGCTCAAAGTCAGTGACGGCCAGCGGAATTGCCATGCGCCACCGGGCCCTGGGGAGTGGTCGACGATGACGAAATCGACTCCGGGGGTCAATCCGAGCCGCCGCAGGTGGTAGCCGACCGACAGTCCGGCCTGGCCGGCGCCGATCACCACAATCTCGAAATCGGGTGCGGTCACCGCCGTCACAGTACGCGTCGGGTGCGTTGCGACAACTGTCCGGCGCATACAGTGGAGTCGATACCGACCGGCGGGTGCGGTGAGGTGCGCCCCCGGAGGAGAAACCGCGCGAATGGGGAGAGGTCAGATGCTCGCAGTGAGCCGGGATGGTGATGTGGTCACCATCGAATTGCAGCGCCCGCAGCGCCGCAACGCCCTCAACGACGAGTTGGTGGCAGCGTTGCGCGAGGCCGTCACGTCCGCGGCGGCCGACGCGCGGGTGATCGTGCTGACCGGTCAGGGTCCGATTTTCAGTGCCGGCGCCGATCTGTCCGGCGTCTACTCGTCGGATTTCCTCGACGGACTGCTCGGTCTGTTGCACACCATCGAAACGGTCCCGGTGCCGGTGATCTCCGCCATCAACGGCGGCGCGCTCGGTGCCGGGGTGCAGCTGGCGCTGGCCTCCGACCTGCGGGTGATGAGCCCGGATTCCTATATCGCCATTCCGGCCGCGAAGCTGGGCATCTCGGTGGATCGCTGGACGGTGCGCCGGCTGGTCTCGCTGATCGGCGGCGGCCCCGCGCGGACCGTACTGATGGGGGCCGAGAGCGTATCCGCCTCCGACGCATACACTTTCGGCTTCGCCAACCGCCTCGGCACCCTGGCCGACGCGCAGGAATGGGCGAAGTCGATCGCCCAGCTCGCCCCGCTCTCGCTGCGTCACCTCAAGCTGGTGTTCAACGACGACGGCACCCGCGGCGAGGACACTCCCGAGCAGCGCGCGGCCCTGGAGGCCGCGTGGCGCAGCGCCGACGCCGAGGAGGCGCGGCTGGCGCGGGAACAGAAGCGCGCGGCGAAGTTCGTGGGCCGCTGATGGCCGGCACCGAGATCGTCGCGGCCGCCCGCCGAGCGGCGCTGGCCGCGGCCGGGCTGGTCGGATTGCGCTGGGTGGCACGGGCGGCGTGGCGGATTCCCGTGGAAATGGGGGCGTCCGCCGCGGCCATCGCGCCGCTGGCGACGCGGTCGGCGAGCTACCGCGACCGGCAGTTCCACAACACCGAACCCAGCAGCCAGATCACGCCCGGCTCGGGTGCGTCCCTGCTGCTGTCGGCACTGACCCGTCGCGATGTGGGGCGGCCACCGGCGCAGATCCCGCTGGCCAGCGCCGAGCATCCCGAGCAGGCGGCCGAGCTGGCGGTGACCTGGTTCGGCCACGCCACCGCGCTGATCGAGGTCGACGGCTACCGCATCCTCACCGACCCGGTGTGGAGCGAGCGGGTCTCGCCGTCGCCGCTGGTCGGCCCGGCACGGCTGCATCCGGTGCCGGCGCCGCTGTCGTCACTGCCCGCGCTGGACGCGGTGGTCATCTCGCACGATCACTACGACCATCTGGACCGTGAGACCGTGCGCGCGCTGGCGGCCGGTCAGGACGCCCCGTTCGTGGTGCCGATCGGGATCGGCGCGCATCTGCGCAAATGGCAGGTGCCGGAGGCGCGCATCATCGAATTGGATTGGAACACTTCCACATCCATCGCCCGTCCGGGGCACGGTGAGCTCACCGTCACCTGTACCGAGGCGCGGCACTTCTCCGGGCGCGGCTTCACCCGCAACACCACGCTGTGGGCGTCGTGGGTCTTCGCGGGCCCGCGCCGACGGGCCTACTTCGGCGGCGACACCGGATACACCAAGGCGTTCGCCGAAATCGGCGCGACCTACGGTCCGTTCGATCTGACCCTGCTGCCGATCGGTGCCTACGACGTGCACTGGCCGGATGTGCACATGAATCCCGAGGAGGCGGTGCGCGCCCACGCCGACGTGTGCGTCGGGGACGCCGAATACGGCATGTTGGTGCCGATTCACTGGGCCACGTTCAACCTGGCTTTTCACGGCTGGTCGGAACCTGTCCGCAGACTTGTTGCGGCGGCGCGTGCAGCGGGTACCCGGGTAGTAGTGCCGCTTCCCGGCGGGCGGATCGATACCGATGCGGTATCACCGCAGGTCTCCTGGTGGGAGGATGTGCGCTAGCAACGCAGTCGACGAGTGAAGGAGTGGGCTTCATGAGTTTGATGGATACGCTCAAGGGTCTGGTGGGTAAGGGCCGCGACGCGGCCTCGCAGAACGCGGACAAGGTGCACGGAGCGATCGACAAGGCGGGTGGCTTCGTCAACGAGAAGACCGGGGGCAAGTACTCCGATCACATCGACAAGGGCACCGAGGCCATCAAGAAGAACGTCACCCAGCAGGGCGGCAACACCCCGCCGCCGGCGCCCGAGCCGCCCGCCGCGCCCCCGCAGACTCCGCCCGCCACGCCGCCGCAGGCGCCGCAACCGCCGGAGGGCTGAGGGACGAGGCGGGATGCCCGGTTCGCCCGGGCTCACTCGCCGATCGACGACGGGTACCGTCCGGAGGTTGCCTCCTCCGGCGGTGCCCGTTCTCGCTTTACACTGCGACTATGGCGGCGCGCCGCGAGTTCGGGGGCATCGAGGTCGGTCTGACCAACCTCGACAAGGTGCTGTACCCGGCGACGGGCACCACCAAGGGTGAGGTGATCGACTACTACACCGCCATCGCGCCGGCTCTGCTGCCGCATATCGCCGATCGTCCGGTGACGCGTAAGCGCTGGCCCAACGGGGTGGGCGAATCCTCGTTCTTCGAGAAGAATCTGGCCGCGCACGCACCGAAATGGATCGAGCGGCGGCCGATGGAACATTCCGATCGCCGGGTGAACTATCCGGTCATCGATTCGGTGGCCGGTCTGGCCTGGCTCGGACAGCAGGCGTCGTTGGAAATCCATGTCCCGCAATGGCGTTTCGTCGACGGCTCGCGCGGACCGGCCACCCGCATCGTCTTCGACCTCGATCCCGGGCCCGGCGTGGAACTGGCCGATTGCGCGTCGGTGGCATTGTGGATTCGCGACACCGTGCGCGACGCCGGACTCGACGCCTATCCGGTGACAAGCGGCAGCAAGGGGATTCACATCTACGTGCCGCTGGATCGGGTACTGAGTCCCGGCGGCGCCTCGACGGTCGCCAAACAGCTGGCGACCGGCCTGGAGAAGCTGCATCCGGCGCTGGTCACGGCGACGATGGCGAAGGCCGTGCGGCCGGGCAAGATCTTTCTGGACTGGAGCCAGAACAATCCGGCGAAGACCACCATCGCGCCGTATTCGATGCGCGGGCGCGAGCAGCCGACGGTGGCGGCGCCGCGCAGCTGGGACGAAATCGCCGATCGACACCAGCTGCGGCAGTTGCGTTTCGACGAGGTGCTCGAACGCTGGCGCTCCGACGGGGATCTGCTGGTGGGTCTGGATCCGCCCCTGGGCAGTGCCGGTGCGCCGGATCCGCTGCAGACCTACCGATCCATGCGGGATCCCGCCCGCACCCCCGAACCGGTTCCGCCCGGCCCGCCCGACCCCGGTGCCGGTGATCGCTTCGTGGTGCAGGAACATCACGCCCGGCGACTGCACTGGGACGTGCGGCTCGAACGCGACGGTGTGCTGGTGTCGTGGGCGGTGCCGAAGGGGCCGCCGACCTCGCCCTCGCAGAACCGGCTGGCCGTGCACACCGAGGACCACCCCCTGGAATATCTGCATTTCCACGGCACCATCCCGCGTGGCGAATACGGGGGCGGGCAGATGACGATCTGGGATACCGGCACCTACGACACCGAGAAGTGGCGCGCGGACGAGGTGATCGTCCAGTTTCACGGCGAGCGCCTCAACGGCCGCTACGCCTTCATCCGCACCGACGGCAAGCAGTGGTTGATGCACCTGATGAAATCACAGGCCGCCGAGCCGGAAGAGGATGCGGGACAGGGCGGTTCGACCGACGGACAGCACGGCGCCGCCGAACGTCGGCGTGGTGGTTCCGAAACCGTTGTCGCGGGCCGTGATTCCGCCGCGCGGGCGGGAGCCGAGTTGCCGCGCGGGCTGTCACCGATGCTGGCGACCTCCGGGGAGGTGGCGAAACTGGGAGCCCGGGACTGGGTGTTCGAGACCAAATGGGACGGTTTCCGGGTGATCGTCGAAATAGACGACGACAGCGTGGTGATCCGCAGCCGCGCGGGCAATACCGTCACCGGCCGCTATCCGCGGATCGCCGAGCTGGGCCGGCAACTGCGGGGGCATCGGATCGTGCTCGACGGCGAAGCGGTCGTCTTCGACGCCGAGGGAGCGTCGAATCTGGCCCTGCTGCAAGCGGATCCGGCGCGGGCGGACCTGGTCGCGTTCGATGTGCTGTATCTGGACGGCACCTCGCTGCTGCGCAAGCGCTACGCGGATCGGCGGCAGGTGCTGGAGGCGCTGGCCGAGGGCGTGACCTCGCTGCTGGTTCCGCCGCGTCTGGACGGTTCGGGTGCGGACGCCATGGAATACAGCCGCGAGCATCGTCTCGAGGGAGTCGTCGCCAAACGCAAGGATTCGGTCTATCTGCCCGGCAAGCGCGGCCAGTCGTGGATCAAGACCCGCAACTGGCGCACCCAGGAGGTGATGATCGGCGGCTGGCGGCGCAGCGCCGCAAGAGAATTCGCCTCCCTGCTGGTGGGCGTCCGCCACGAAGGCGAGCTGTATTACATCGGTCGCGTGGGCACCGGCTTCAGCGATCGGGAGATGTCGGAGCTGACCGCGCGGCTGCGCCCGCTGCGCCGCAAGACCAGTCCCTTCGCCAACGAGCTGACCGCCGACGAACGCAAGGACGCCGTCTGGGCGACCCCGAAGATATCCGGCACGGTGCGGTATATGAACTGGACCGAATCCGGGCGGCTGTGGCATCCGGCGTGGGTGCCGGAGGAGAAGTAGCGGGAGCCGCACGCTGCGGCAATGTGGCTCTCGCGAACCAGGACTCGGCGGCCGCGACCGGGTGGTTCGCGGCCGCCGGGCAGGGATCGTAGGAGAGCCGCCGCGACCTCAGTACGTGGTGTCGTTCCACTTGGTCGTGCCGGCGGGGGCGGCCAGCGTGCTGACGAGGTCGACCCCCGCGATGATCAACGCGGGGCCGCCGACCACGATCGTGCCGATGATGGCTCCCACCGTTGCGCCGGTGATGAATCCGGCGATGATGCCGGGGCCGGTGGGCAGGGCGGCGGCCGCACCGATCACACCGCCGATGACCGCGCCGGCGGCAGTGCCGACGAAGCTACCGATTGCCGTCGCGAGTCCGAACTGGGTGGCGAAGGCGTTCATCGCATTCTGATTCTCCCGGGGCGATGCCACCGGCGTCACCGGAACCGGCCGGGCCGCCGCGGCATCCTTCACCACGGTCAGATCCAGGACCCGGGCGTCGTTGCGCACCTGATGGGGCATGGGGTACTCCAGGCCGTCCTGCCGGAAGGACAGCGGCAGCGTGACGAGTGTCCGGCCGTCGGTGTCGGTGACGTCGACGGTGCGTCCGTCCGCGTCGACGCGGAAAAAGCCGCCGTCGAGAGTGGTTTCGACGGTGTTGCCCGTCAGATGGGTTTCGTAGCGCACCGTGGGTGCGCCGGTATCGGCATGGACGGTACCTGCCCCGAGGGCAACGGCCACCACTGCCGGAAGGGCAACAGCGGCGAACTTGCGCAGAAACATTCCGGTTCCAATCTCCATCAGGAAGACATTCGGCAGCCGAAAACGACGCGCGCTGAGAACCCAATACCCCCGACGTATTTCAACCCCTGCGCGTGGAGCCGTGGTCCGGCTAACTCACTGAAGTAACCGTACCTTCACCCGGTCGTAAAGTGGAGCGAATTCGATCCGCTGACTTGGTTTTTCGCGCAGCGAACAGGTTTGCCCGGTTCTGTGGGAGATCGCTGACCATTTGCCTCGGCGAGTTACAGCAACACGCCGATTGCCGCCGCGCCGCCGCACACCACCACCGACACGATCAGGGCGAGGTAATCGGCGCGGTGGGGTCCGGCCGGATGGGCGGTCAATTCGCCCGTCCCGCCGCGCGCCGTGATGGCCTCACCCAATTCGCCGGCCCGGCGGGTGGCGACGGCCATGGCCGCGGTGAGAATGTCCACGAGAGGATTCGCGGCTCCGCGCGCCATGGAACCGTCCTTGGGACGGAGCCGGCGGGCGGCGCGCAACACCCGGATCTCGTCCATCAGCAGCGGCAGTCCGCGCAGGGTCAAGGCCACCACGACCGCCCACTCGTCCACCGGAATCCGCAGCACGCGCAGCGGCGCACCGAGTTTGGCGAGGGCGGGGGCGATCTCGCTCATCGGGGTGGTCCACGCGATCAGGAACGAGGTGGTCAGCAAGATCAGCCCGAACAGGGTGACCTGGACATACCGCAGGACGGCGGTTCCGCCGGTGGGGATGGTGATCAGTCCGCCGAGTGCGATCAGCGCCCAGAACCACCACGGCAGCCGTGGCAGCGTGCCCAGCGGCAGCCGGGCGGCCAGGCCGATCACGATCAGGAAGGCGACCACCACACCGAGTACCGGCCACGTGGGCTGCAACATCAGCAGGACGCTGATGAAGAAGGCGACGATCATCTTGGTGCCGGCCCAGAGCCGATGGATCGGGCTCTCGACCGGAACTTCGCGCAGCAGCACCATACTCATCGCGCACCTCCGAGGGCGTCGCCGTGCCGGCCCCGGCTGTGCCGCTTCCTGCCCCGCGACCGGTCGGATTCGGGGCGAGCGCCGTCCGTGCCCGCCTGAACGGGTTCGGATCGCGTGCCCGCGATGCCGACTTCCCCGCGCCCGTCGCCGTCGGCGGGCGGACCTACCACCGGTTCGGCCGGTCCCGCAGACGCCGCCGGGGCGCCGGCGGTATCGGCAGGACTGTCGGCAGCGGCCGCGACGGCGGGCAGGCTTTCCAGAATCAGGCCGGATTGCAGGTGGACCGTGCGGTCGCAGACGCTCTCCATATCGGCCACGTCATGCGAGATGACGATCAGCGTCAGTCCCGAATCACGCAGCCGGGCGAGCAGTTCCACCACTTCCGCGCGACCCTGCGGATCGAGTCCGGCCAGCGGTTCGTCGAGCACCACGACCTGCGGACGGCTGGCGACGATCGCGGCGAGGACCACGCGCTTGGCCTGACCGCCCGACAGTTCCTCGATCGAGCGCGAGGCCATCGCCCGGTCCAGCCCGACCGCGTCGAGGGCGCGACCCACCGCGCCGGAGCCGGTGCCGTGCCCGCCCCAGTCCTCGATCTCGGCGCCGACGGTCTGGCGCTGCAGTTGCAGCCGGGAATGCTGGAAGGCCAGCTCGACCGCGCCGATGCGCTTGTGCACGGGCCGGGATCCGGTGTAGTCGCACAGCCGGCAACTGCCGGTGGTCGGCACGACGAGTCCGGCCATGATCCAGGCCAGGGTGGATTTCCCCGACCCGTTGCCGCCGACCACGAGCAGCGTCTCGCCGCGGTGGACGGTCAGGTTCACCCCGCGCAACGCGGTCGCCGCCCACGGGGTGCCGCGATTGTAGGTGTGGCGCACGTCGCGCAGTTCCAGCAGCGGTTCGCCGATCGGGTAGCGGCGCAGATTGCGCACCGGGCGCGGCCAGGCAGGCAGATGCTCGACCTGGCGGCCACCGGAGAGATGGATGACCCGGTCGGCGGCCGCCGCGTCGGCCTCGTGGTGGGTGACCAGGACGACGGCCATCCGGTGCCGGGCGGGCAATCCGGCCAGCAGCGCGACCAGTTCGCGCCGGCCGTCCGGATCGATCATCGAGGTGGCCTCGTCGGCCACGAGCAGTGCGGGATCACGAGCCAGCGCGGCCGCCACCGCCAGGCGCTGTTGCTGGCCGCCGGACAGGGTCGCGGTCTCCGCGCCGCCGAGCCCGCTCAGCCCGACCTCGCACAGCAGCGCCTCCACGTCGACGGCCCGCGCGGCCTCGGCGGGCAGGCCCCACACCACGTCGTCGGCGACCAGCACTCCGAGTGTCTGGCTCTCGGGCCGCTGCAGCACCAGCGCGGTGCCGCCGATCACGCCGAGCCCGGCCGAACCGGGACGTTCGACCGTGCCGCCGGTGGGCGGAAGTCCGGCCAGCAGGCGGGTCAGCGTGGATTTACCGGATCCGTTGTGGCCGACGACGGCGACGAATTCGCCGATCTCGACGCTGAGGTCGATATCGGTCAGCGCGTCGGTACGCGCCCCCGGATAGCGGAAGGACACCCCGCGCAACCGCACCGGCACCGGCGCGACCGCCCGCGTATCGGCCGGAGCTTCCAGCCGATCCCGCCCCGGCAACCACTCGAGCCGATCCAGGACCGAGCCGAGGACGAACCAGGAGAACACCGCGGTGAAGACCACGCCGAGGTACACGCCGCCGCCGATGTAGAGCCACCACCAGGCCAGCACACCGTCGGTCACCGAGACGACACCGTTGCCCAGCGATTCCAGCTGCTGCTGCCGGGAGAGCATGTGATCGATGCCCTGGGCGATATTGCGCACGTTGTCGAAGACCAGTCGGCGCGAGGCGGCGAACAGGAAGAGCATGCCGACCGAGAACGCCGCCCAGATCAATCCGGCCAGGGACGACAGGACCAGGACCGTGATCAGTCCGCGTCGCCGTCGTTTGACGGTGCCGATGATGCCACCGATCGTCGCCGCGCTGACCACGGTGGCCGCCGGCACCAGACCGGCGGCGACGAAACTCACCAGGGTCGCGGCGACGGTCGCACCCAGGATGGCGCGCAGCCGGTAGCGCTGCGCCAGCAGACCCATCGGCACCGCGGCGACCAGATTGAGGGCCGCCGCGTAGGGCACCACCGAGCCGATGGTCACCAGCCCGACGGTCACCCCACCGAGGACCGCCGCGGTGGCGAGTTCGACGGGGCGCAGCGGGCCGTGAGCGATTCGCGGCTCGGCGCCGGCGGAGGGAGGCGCGGTCACGGCTCAAGTCTGCCAGCACCGGCGGACTGCGGGACGGCCCTCGCCGGGGCGAAGGGCCCGCGCGGCCCGCCTGCACTGGTCATCACGTGCGGACCGGCTCCGGTGCGCGCAGCACGTAGTCGTCCGGGTTCAGCGACCGGGTGCGCACGCGGTACGCGGTGACGGTGCCGGGCCAGTTGTTGGTGATCCGCCCGGCGGCATTGCGATACCAGCTCGAGCACGCGGTCCACGGCGTGCGCAGCAACCGGCGCTGGGTGTGCGCATCGAAGGCGGCCGCGGTCTCGGGCTTCACCTCGAGACAGGATCCCGGATGTTCGCTCAGATAGCCCACGGCCTGCCGGATGTAGCGGGCCTGACATTCGATCATGTAGATGATCGAGCCGATGCCCAGATTGGTGTTGGGCCCGTACATGAGGAACAGATTCGGGAATCCCGGCACCGTCATCCCGAGATAGGCCCGGGCCCCCTCGGCCCACACCTTCTCCAGGTCCGCGCCGTCGCGCCCGAAAATCCGGATCGGCCAGAGGAATTCGCTGCCCTTGAAGCCGGTGCCGTAGACGATCACATCGGCCGGATGGACGGTCCCGTCGGCGGTGCGCACGCCCTCGGGCACCACCTCGGCGATGGGCTCGGTGACGACGTCCACATTCGGCCGCACCAGCGCCGGGTAGTACTCGTTGGAGAACAGCACCCGTTTGCACAGCACCGGATAGTCGGGTGTCAGCTTCGCGCGCAGGTCCGGATCGGGCACATCGTGGCGAAGGGCGCGCGTCCCCAGCCAGGTGGCGATGCGCCGGATCGGCGGAATCGCGGCCAGGCCGAGAGCGAAGAACTCCAGGAAGCACCACACCCACAGGCGTTGAGCCAGTCGCAGCCCGGGGACGTGTTCGAACAGTGCGTGGTGGATGGGCCGATACTCGCGATCGGTGCGCCGCACCACCCAGGCGGCGGTCCGCTGGAACAGCGTCAGCCGCGCCACCTCGGGAGCGATGGCGGGTACGAATTGGATTGCGCTGGCGCCGGTTCCGATCACCGCGACCCGTTTCCCGGCGAGGTCGACGTCGTGGTCCCACTGCGCGGAATGGAACGACGGTCCGGTGAACGTCTCGATGCCCGCGATATCGGGCATCCGGGGGCGCGACAGCTGTCCGACCGCGCAGATCAGCACGTCGGCGCAGCGGATCTCGCCGTCTGCGGTGCGGATCGTCCAGCGCCCGGTGTGTTCGTCGAAGCTCGCCTCGGTGACGTCGGCGCCGAATCGGATCCGCTCGAGCAGCCGGTGTTTGGTCGCCACCGCATGCAGGTAGCCCAGGATTTCGGTCTGACCGGAGTAGCGGTGCGGCCAATCCGGTTTCGGTTCGTAGGAGAACGAGTACAGCGGGGAGGGCACGTCGCAGGCCGCGCCCGGATAGGTGTTCTCTCGCCACACCCCACCGAGGTCGTCGGCCCGCTCCAAGAGGGTGATGTCGTCGAAACCGTTGCGCTGCAGCTCGATTGCCACACCGAGCCCCCCGAACCCGGCTCCGACGATGACGACCGACGGCTTGGTAGCGGGCATGCGCGCGCTCCTCGAATCGAGAACAGTATCTCCACTGTAGGCGCGTGCCGCCGGCTCCGAACCCCGATCCGCGATCCCTGCTCAGCGCGGTTGTACGCGGATCCGCCCGCCCATCGGCACGGTGCGAACGATCGAGGTCAGCCGCCGATCCGCGACGGCGTGCAGCACCACGGACGGGTCCGGCGCGTAGTCGATCGGAACGTCGCCGGGCTCCTCGACCTCCCATGCCCCGCCGATGGCCGAGGCCACGCTGGGCGCCACCACCAGTTGCCGCCCGCCGAACAGCGTCGTGCCCATGGCGTGCATATGGCCGGTGAGCACGCCGAGAATTCGCGCGTCACCGGCGATGGTGTGTTCCAGCCGTTCCGGATCGGCGAGCCGGATCGGATCGACCACCGTCGAATACATCGGCACCGGCGGGTGATGCATCGCCACCAGCACGGAGGCGTCCGCGGGCGTGGCGGCCAGCAACCGGTCCAGCCATGCGTAGGTTCGTTCGCCCAGCTCACCGCCGCCCGAGCCGGGGATCGTGGAATCGAGCAGCGCCACGGTGAGCTCGCCGATCGCGACGGCCTGGTTGATCGGCCCGTCCTCGGCGGGGCCGTCGAGCAGTGTCTGTCGCAGATTCGCGCGGTCGTCGTGATTGCCGGGCAGCACATACAGCGGAATGTCGGTGGTCAGCCATTTGCGGGCCTGCTCGTACTGGGCGAGGGTGCCGGATTCGGTGAGGTCGCCGGTGACGAGGATGGCGTCGGGCCGGCGCGGTAATCGGTCGAGGTAGCCCAGGACGGCGGCGACTCGTTCGGCGTTGCGCGGATCCAGATCGAAGTGAGTATCGCTGAGCTGTGCCAACAGAATCATGGCGTCCGCTTTCTCGTGGGATCGCACCGTTGCGCCCGTCGCCGGGAACGACCTGTGCGAGCCCGTGTGGAATCGGCCCCCGGGTGTGATCGCTTCGGCCGCATGCGTGCCGATACGGCACTTGTCCAGAGTAGAAGGTCCTCAGCCTGCCGTCTGCGTGACGGAGGCCACCTTTTATAGCGAACGGCTATTCCGTGGTGATTCGTTCGAGCAGGTCGGCCGGATTCTCGAGGATCGGTTGCGATCCCGTCGAGAAGAAATCCGCACCCGGCGTGGCGGTCAGCGCGAGTTCGGAGTCCGCGCGCCAGGGCGCCTCCACCCGCAACGACAGCGAATGCAGATGCGTGCGCGCGTACTCACCCGATTTGTCGAACAGCGGATCACCGGCGATCGGATAGCCGATCCAGGCCAGATGGACGCGGATCTGATGCCGCCGCCCGGTGATCGGCCGGGCCAGCAGGATCGTGTGCCGATCGGTGCGCGCCACGGTGGTGAACTCGGTCCGGGACGGATAGTTCTTACCGGCCAGCAGATCGCTCTCGTCGACCGTCCACCGCTGCCCCTCGCGCCGGATGGTGTCGCGGGGCGCCGCGATCCGGACGCGGTTCTTGCGCCCGACGCTCAACGGCAGGTCGATGACGCCGGTATCGGGTAGATCGGTGGCGGCGGTGACGACCAGATACCGCTTGTCGGCCGTACGCTTGGTGAATTGCCTGGTCAGGCCGCCGTGGGCGGTCAGATCCTTGGCGAACAGCACGAGACCGGAGGTGACCTTGTCGATGCGGTGCACCGGGTAGAGAGTGATTCCCTCGGCCGCGGCCAACTCGACCAGGTCGGTGTCGTGGCGTTCCCCGGTCACGGCGATACCCGCCGGCTTGTTCAGCGCGATGATCGCCTCGTCCTCGTCGACGAGGCACTGCTGCGCCAGCTGCTGCCAGCCCATCTCCACCGAATGCGTCTCCACCGGGCCAGATTAGTGGGCGGCTCGATGGCCGAATATCGCCAGGAGGGGTGGGTGTGTCCGGCCCGCTGTGCTAGAGCCAGGCGTCGTCGAGGTCGGTCGTGGTGCGATCCATCGCGTCGAGCAGATCGAAAAGCGGTGCGGTGCGGGGCAATTCCCAGTGGAAGAAGTACCGTGCGGCGGCCCGCTTACCGCGGTGGAAGTCCTCGGATCCGCGGGCGGCGGCCACCGCCTGTTCCAGCCAGATCCAGGCCAGCACGACATGTCCGAACGCCTCCAGGTAGGCGGACGAATTCGCCAGTGCCGCTTCCGGATCGGCGTCGCGCCACACCGTGGCGGTGGTGGTCGCGATGCGTCCCGCGGCCGCGGCCAGCGCATCGGCGAAATCACCGAGTTCGCCGTCGCCGGTCGCGCGAGCGCGGTCGACCGTTTCCCCCATGGTGTCGAGCAGCAGTGTCAGCGCCGCGCCGCCGTCCGCGACCACCGCCCGGCCGAGCAGGTCCAGGCTCTGAATGCCGTGTGTCCCTTCGTGAATCGGATTCAGGCGGTTGTCGCGGTAATGCTGTTCGACGTCGTAGTCGCGGGTGTAGCCGGCGCCGCCGTGTACCTGGATGGCGAGGTCGTTGGCGGCCAGGCACCACTGGCTCGGCCAGCTCTTGGCGATCGGGGTCAGCACCCGCAGCAGGAGGGCGACGCGCTGCGCCTCCGCGGCGTCCACGGCGCTGCGCTGACGATCGATCAGCGTGGCGCAGTACAACTGCAGCCCGAGCGCGCCTTCGGCATACGCCTTCTGCGCCAGCAACATTCGGCGCACGTCGGGATGTTGTGCGATCGGGACCTGCGCGCTCGCACCGCCCTTCGCGGTCACCGGGCGGCCCTGCGGCCGATTGCGGGCATAGTCGAGCGCCTTGAGGAAGCCGGTGTATCCCAGCGCGGTGGCGGCCAGGCCCACGCCGAGGCGCGCCTCGTTCATCATGTGGAACATGTAGGTCAGTCCGCGATTCGGCTCACCCACCAGGTAACCGACCGCGCCCGGCGCGCCGCCCGGGGTGAACGCGCCGTCGCCGAAGACCGGCGCCGTGTTCACTGTGCCGCGCCAGCCCATCTTGTGGTTGATCCCGGCCAGCACCACATCGTTGTGCTCACCGAGCGAACCGTCCTCGGCGGGAAGGTATTTCGGCACGATGAACAGCGAGATACCGCGCGTTCCGGCATCCGATCCGGGAATGCGCGCCAGGACCAGATGCACGATGTTCTCCGACAGGTCGTGATCTCCGCCGGAGATCCACATCTTGCGGCCGAACAGCCGGTACGTGCCGTCGTCCTGCGGCACGGCTTTGGTGGTGATGTCGGCCAGCGAGGAGCCCGCCTGCGGTTCCGACAGCGCCATCGTGCCGAAGTAGCGGCCGGTCAGCATCGGCCGCACGAACCGGTCGAGCTGATCCGAATCGGCATGCGCGGCCAAAAGATTGGCATTGCCGATGGTCAGCAGCGCATAGCTGGCGGTCGCCACATTGGCGGCGTAGAACCACGCCATGCACGCGGTGAAGACGGTGTGCGGCAATTGCATACCGCCGACCCGCTCGTCCATCGCGGCACCCACGAATCCGGCCTCGGCGAAGGCCGACAGGGCGGTCGCCACCTCCGGAATGATGTGCACCTTCTCGCCGTCGAAGGTCGGCTCGTGCAGATCGCCCCGGCGGTTGTGCGGGGCGAAATACTTCTCGGCCAGTTCCCGGCTCAGCGCGAGCACCTGATCGAAGGTTTCGCGGCTGTGCTCCCGATAGCGCTCGCGCTCGGTCAGCCCGGTGACGTCGAGCCACTCGTAGAGCAGGAAATCGAGGTCGCGGGCGGACATGATGAGCGAATCCATATCCCAAGCCTCCTGGGCAACGCCCGTGCGCGCAAGGGTGCGCGGGCGTTGCCGTCGCCGGGGTGGCTCGTTGCGGCGCCGCCGGGCCGGGCCGGTGTGCTCAGCTCGCCGGGGCGACGAGGGGAGCGATGAAGCGCTCCAGCATGTCGCGCTCCTCGGCCTCGTCCCGGCCGGGCACCGTGAGCAGGGAGACGATGATGCGGGTAAGCCAGCGGGCCAGCCGGGTCCAATCCTCGTGCGCCTCATCGGGTGCCGAGGACGTTTCGGCGGCGAACAGCGAGCGGGCGATGGCCTCGATCACCTCGGAGGTCTGGGCGATCTGCAGCGTGGCCCCGGCGTCGCCGGGCCGGAACCACGCGATCAGCAGGGGATCCGAACGCACTGCGCGCAGGCTGGCCAGCACTCCGGCGACGGCGCGTTCACCCGGGTCGGTGATGGCCCCGATCTCGGCGGTCACCCGGGCGCCCACCCGCCGCGCCTCGCGATGCACATACGCCAGCTGCACCGCCTGCCGGTTGTCGAAATAGCGGTACAGCGTCGCCCGCGAGCAGCCGGCGGCCTTGGCGATATCGCCCATCTGCGTCGCGTTCACGCCTCGTTCGGAGAACAGGCTCGCCGCCGCGTCCAGGATCCGCTCGGCCGCCTGCAGGGAACGCGGATGCGCCAGCCAGTCGCTCATGCCGGGACGAAGGGGACGTTGACCGGCCAGCGCACGTAACTGCCCTCGGTGTATCGGACGCCGTCCAGGTCCACGCCGAAGTCCGGGCAGCGGGCCAGCAGTTCCCGCAGCGCGATGGTGGCCTGCATGCGGGCGGCGGCCGCGCCGAGGCAGTGGTGGTTGCCGTTGCCGAAGGTGAGAATATTCTTGGGATTGCGCGTCACATCGAGTTCGCTTGCGTCCGAACCGTATTCGCGTTCGTCGCGATTGGCGGACGCGTACAGCATCAGCACCCGGCGGCCGGCGGGAATGGTGACGCCCTCGATTTCGACATCGCGGGTGGTCGTGCGGGCCAGGCCCTGCACGGGCGAGGTCATCCGCAGGAATTCGTCGACCGCCCCCGGAATCAGGCTCGGATCGTCGAGCAGGCGCTGCCGCTGCTCGGGAGCGCTGGTCAGCAATTGCACCGCGCCGCCCAGATTTCCGGTGGTGGTGTCGTTGCCGCCGGTGATCATCGTGAACGCGAAGCCGATGATCTGCAGGATTTCGCCGAAGTCGCCGTCGGCGCCCAGCCCGGAGGCGACCAGATGCGAGACGGTGTCGTCCGCCGGTTCGCGTTTGCGCTTCTCGATCATCGCGATGAAGTATTGCGTCAGCTCACCGACGGCTTCCTGCGCATGCTCGATGCCGCCGGTCGCCGAGGCCGCCACGATCGCCTCGCTCCACCGGTCGAACTGTGCCCGATCCTCCTCCGGCACACCGAGATAATGTGCCACCACCATGGTCGGCAGCGGTTTGAACAACTCCACCGAGATGTCACCGCCACCGGCCGCGCGCAGCTTCTCGAGCCGCTCGATCACGAACGCCTCGACCGCGGGCCGGATCTCCTGGACCTGCCGCGGCGTGAAGCCCTTGGCCACGCGGCGCCGGAAAACGGTGTGGTCGGGCGGATCGGTGAAGACGAACGGCCGGTTCTCGCCGAGCCCGATCTCGCTGAGGTTGTTGTAGTCGACAGTCAGGCCCTGGGCGGAGGAGAACGTCTCGGGATCGCGCACGGCCGCGTAGATGTCGGCGTAGCGCGACAGGACGTAGTAGTCCTCGTGCGGGCGGCTCTCGGGGACGACGTGGTGTACCGGGTCGGCTTCGCGCAGCGCGGCGTACATCGGCCAGGGGTCGCGCCAGGATTCGCCGGACCGCAGGGTGAAGCGTGCCGCGTGAGACATCGTCTTGCTCATGTATCGACGGTAAGACAAATCTGAACTTATGTCTAGAACGTGTTCTTTAATCGCGCGCCGCCGGGGCGCCGCCGCCGATACCGGGCGACCGGCCGGTGAGATCGGTACTGTGGGCTCACCAGCGCCGCCCTCGGACAAGGAGCGCCCATGCGAACCGGTCCCGCTCTGCGAGAGTTCTTCCGGCGCAAGCCGATCGACCAGATCCAGGACGAATCCGCCACCACCCTGCATCGCACACTGGGCCTGTGGCAGCTCACCGCCATCGGGGTGGGCGGGATCATCGGCGCCGGCATCTTCACCCTGGCCGGTGCGGTCGCGAATCAGACCGCCGGCCCGGCTGTGCTCGTCTCCTTTCTGATCGCCGGGATCGCCAGCGCCGCCGCAGCGCTCTCCTACGCCGAATTCGCCGGGCTCATCCCGCGCGCGGGTTCGGCCTATACCTACGGCTACGCGGTCCTCGGCGAGCCGGTGGGCTGGTTCATCGGCTGGGATCTGCTGCTGGAATACACCGCGATCGTGTCGGTGGTGGCGATCGGCATCTCCGGCTACATCCAATTTCTGCTGGGGCAGTTCGATATCGGGCTCCCCGAATGGATGCTGGGCGCACCGGGAACCGGCCACGGCCATGTGGTGGATCTGTTCGCCGCGCTGCTGTGCCTGCTCATCGCGGCCCTGCTGAACCTGGGTATCCGGGCCGCGGCGCGATTCGAAACCTTCGTGGTGGGCCTGAAGATCGTGGTCGTCGTGGTGGTGATCGCGGTCGGGTTCTTCCACATCGACTCCGCCAACTACCACCCGTACTTCCCGTTCGGTATGTCCGGCGCGGTCACCGGGGCGGCGACCGTCTTCTTCGCGGTCTTCGGCTACGACGCCATGTCGACCGCGGCGGAGGAGTCGGTGGACGCGAAACGCCATCTGCCCAAGGCGATCCTGCTGTCGCTGGCGGTGTCGATGGTGCTCTATGTGCTGGTCTGCCTGGTCCTCACCGGCATGCAGCACTACACCGACATCGATCCGGAGAGCGGGCTGTCCACCGCGTTCGAATCGGTTGGCCTGCCCGGTCTGGGCAGTCTGATCGCGGCGGGCGCGATCGTCGGCATCATGACGGTGCTGTTCACCTTCATGCTCGGCGTCACCCGCGTCTGGTACTCGATGAGCCGGGACGGCCTGCTGCCCCGGTGGTTCGCCAGAACTCACCCGGTGCGCCAGGTGCCCACCCGGATCACCTGGATCGTCGGTATCGCGTCGGCGGTGATCGCGGGGCTGCTGCCGATCGGACAGGCCGCCG
The DNA here is from genome assembly GCF_001612965.1 of Nocardia kruczakiae NBRC 101016. Lineage (GTDB taxonomy): Bacteria > Actinomycetota > Actinomycetes > Mycobacteriales > Mycobacteriaceae > Nocardia > Nocardia kruczakiae. The sequence goes on along the minus strand of NZ_BDBL01000048.1, from coordinate 41,615 downwards.
AGCTGACCAATATCGGCATCCTGCTGGCGTTCATCGTGGTCTGTGCGGCGGTGATCGTGCTGCGCTATCGCCGTCCGGACCTGCCGCGGAGTTTCCGCACGCCGTTGATGCCGGTGGTGCCCCTGCTCGGGATCGGCTTCTCGATCTGGCTGATCACCTACCTGCAGCCGGTGACGTGGTTGCGCTTCGCCGTCTGGTTCGCCGTCGGCGCGATCGTCTACCTGAGCTACAGCCGTCGCCATTCCCTGCTGGCGACCGGCCCGGATGCGTCCGAAACACCCGCCGGACGACCGTAGGGATTGTATCGATATACCGCCGATATCTGAGGTATTTCGCGAATTTATCGTTTCGTTATTCGAATTGGTGTGTTCGTATTTGTTTTCGCTCCGACCGTGGCGAATCATGGCTCCCCGGATCCAACGATCGACTGATCACCGTGGTGTTTCGGAAATCTGCTCTCGCTACGAGACTCGGAGGAACGCATCATGGCAGGAACCGAGGCGGGTCGATGTACCCGCCGTTTGCGTCGTAAGGCCTGGTCGAGCGCGGCATCGCTGGTCGTTGCGCTCGGCGCGGCGGGCACGATGGTCGCGACCGCCGGCCCGGCACACGCCGACTCGCCATTCCCCGCCCCGGTCGTACCGGGAATTTCGCTACCACCGCAGTTCACAATTCCCGGGCTCTTCCCGGAAATCACTCCGGCCCCGCCGGAGTCCATGAAATCGGTCGGTGAGCGGGCACTCGAGGCCGCCGAGTCCAAGATCGGCTCGGCCTACATCTCGGGTGCCGCCGGACCCGACGCCTTCGACTGCTCGGGCCTGGTCCAGTGGGCGTACCGGCAGGTTGGGGTAGACCTGCCGCGCACCAGCTACGACCAGTTGTCCGCCGGTACACCGGTCGACCTGGATACGCTGCAGCCCGGCGATCTGGTGTCGTTCTACGGCGGCGGTCATTCCGCCCTCTACGCGGGTGACGGCACGGTCGTGCACGCCGCGACGAGCGGGGAGGGTGTCATCCGATCGGCGATCGGGCAGATGCCGGTCACCGGCGCTCGCCGTTTCTGAGGCCGGCGGCGGGTACGCCACGCGGCTCGCCGATCCCGGGGTTCGAATCCGCTGCGAGGATATGTTGCGCGACAATGTGCATGAGCTGGACCAGCATTGGACTGCAACGTGAATCGCGGAGGAGGGGGCCGGTGGCCGAGACCCGGGCTGATGCCGCCGACGAGCCGTTCGGGCCGGTGCGCCCCTCGGATGCGGTCGACGGCTGGGAGTTGGCCGGTGACGGAACCCGCTGGTGGCTGGTCAAGGCGTTCGGCGAAGCCCGCGGTCTGGTGAAGCCGACCACGCGGACCACCTGTGCGTGGCGCGTCGAAGCCGCCGACGGCCGGATGTTGCGTGAGGTCAGCGCGCGATCGGTCGCGGAGGCGAAAGCCGCTGCGGAAGAATGGATCCGGAGGACGATCGGCTGAGCTGTCGCTCGGCCGATCGTCCGTACCGCCCGGCTATCGCCGGTGCGACTGCCGCTTCGACATCGCCTGCAGACTGACTGCCGATGACGGCCGATCGGGAGCGGGCGACTCCTCGGTGTAGGCGCGCGGCCACGCGCGGCCGCTGTCGGCGAGATCGAGATCGCCTGTGGGGTCGACGTTCTCGCGCCGCGAGGGCCCGTCGACCTCCGCGAGTCCGACGAGTACCACGAGCATGATGGTGACGAGCGTGACCACCATGATCAGCGGCGTGAGCAGCTGCACCGAGTCGACCCCGCCCGACGGTTCGGACATGTTGTCCATGCGATGCGCGGTCATGGATGCCATTCCGGTGTAGTGCATTCCGCATACCGCCAGGCCCATGATGAGCGCCGCGCCGACGGTGGCGGAGAACCCGCGCACGTGCAGGACGAACCACAGCGCCGCGGTCGCCGCCACCACGGCGATCAGCAGTGACAGGGCAACCAGTCCGGTGCTGTATTCGATGTGTGCGCCGGCGTGCATGGCATGCATGCCGAGGTAGTGCATGGCCGCGACGCCGAAGCCGGTGATCATCCCGCCCAGGGGCAGGGCGATCGCCTCCCGGTGCCCGCGCACCACGATCGACAACCCCGCCCAGACCACGACGATCGCGATACCCGCGCTGAGCAGCGTCATCGGCACGTCGTAGCGGATGTTCGCGCCGTGGATCGAGAAGCCGAGCATGGCGGTGAAGTGCATGACCCAGATACCGGCGCCGCCGAGTGAGACGGCCGCGGCGACCAACCAGCCGCCCGGCCAGCGCGAGGCCCGGGCGTGCGTGGCGCAGCGCAGCGCCAGAACCGATCCGATGAAGGACATGAGATAAGCCAGGACCGGGGTTACCCAGCCGTGGCTGAAATGGTCGAGTTCGAGCACAAGGTCTCCCGAAGCGAAAGAGGGGTTATCGATTCGTGACCGGACGATAGTTCACATTGCTCATGATCGTTAGCGGCGCTCGTTCGTATCCTGGCGCGGGCGGTCTTGTCTTTCGCCGGGCAAATATGCAGGTGACACAGGTTCATGGGGCGTGTGCACGGTGTTTGCCGACCTGTCGCCTGGGTGACATCGAACCGGAGGTGTGTTCTGGCGCACTTGCGCCACCTCCGGGACCTATGGCCCTTGACGGGTTTACCGGACGAATCCGGACGTTCGGGACTATCCCAAGTGATACCGTATAGATATAGTATGGAAACCATAGGATATGGTTTCGAAAGTAGCGGAGGTTCCGGAGTATGGATGCGCAGCGGTATCGGCGGATGGTCAATCGACTCAATCCGCTCGTCGTCGGCCTGCAACGGCTGGGAATCGGTTTCGGGCCGATGCAACTGCTCACCGTCGCCGGTCGGCGCAGCGGGCAACCGCGCACATTTCCGATCGCGGTCAACGAGTTGAACGGGGGGAGCTACATCGTGCAGGCCTATCCTCGTGCGGCGTGGGTGGCCAACGTGCGGGCGGCCGATTCGGTCACGCTGACGCGCGGGCGCACCTCCTCGACCGCACGACTGGTCGAGGTTCCGGTCGGGCAGCGTGGGGATCTGCTGCGGGAATTGGTCGAATCCGGACCCGCCAGTGTCGGGAATCGTTTCGTCACAACCGGTTTGGCCGACTCCGCGACGCCGGACGGGGTGGCGGCGGCGGCCGAGCGCATCGCGGTGTTCCGGGTGGAACGGCACTGACGTGTCAGGGCTGTTCGCGCCGGGGATATCATATGAAAACCGTATGAATCGACCGGAGGGTGCCGATGAGCTCGGAGGCGGATCGCGCGGCCGCGCAGCAACGGCGCCGGTTGACCGTCGACGTCAAGGATGCGTTGCGCGACTTGAACATTCAGCTCGCTCTGCTGAATCGCCGATTCGGCGGCCGGGTCGAACTCCGCGACGTGGACTGGACCTGTCTCGACCTGATCAACCGGCAGGGTCCCCTCTCGCCGACCGCCCTCGCCCGGCGCACCGGTTTGCACCCGGCCACCCTCACCGGCGTCCTGGACCGGTTACAGAAGGGCGGCTGGATCGTCCGGGAACGTGACCCCGAGGCGAGCGATCGGCGCGCAGTCACCCTGCGCGCCGTCCGCGAACGCAATTCCGAACTCTTCCACGTCTTCTCGGGTATGAACCGGCGCATGGACGAACTGCTCGAGCGGTATTCGGAAACGGAGCTGGAGGTGATCGCGGACTTCCTCCGGCAGACCGGTACCGCAGGATCGGACTCCGCATCCGAACTCGGAAGCTGATCGGCGGCACACCGTTCGTCGCCGACCGGCCGCGGGCGAGCTCTGGTACAAGTAGGGCGTGAAATTGCTTCGTGGGGGGATCTTTTCAGCTGTCGCCGCTCTGCTCCTCTGTGGATGCGCGACGGCCCACTCGCCGGAACCCGTCGACTCGCCGGTCATGCCGCAGGCTACGGCGCGGGCCACACCCGGCCCGACGGCAGTCGCCGGAAATCGTCCGCAAACCGGCCCCGTGAAATCCGATCCGGAACTCGGTGGCAATCCGGTACTCAGCGAACAGGGTGTGGGTCTGTCGAGCGTCGATTGCCGGCTGCCCGGCTGGCGGAACACTCCGGACGGTGCGGAGGCGTACTACCGGGCCGCGATCGGCTGCCACGACGCCGCGTGGGCGCCGACCCTGGCTCACTTCCGGATCGCCATGTCCTCGCCCGCTCTGTGGGCGGGCGCCCGAATCGGTGACTACCACGGTGCGTGCAGTTCCACCGGCAGCAATCGGGAAGCGTTCTACTGCGCCGCCGACCGGACGATCGTGATGCCGTTCGACACCATGGCCCCGGTCATCGGGTACGGAGTCGGCAATGTGCTCGCGGTGCTCTCGCACGAATACGAGCACCACGTGCAACAGCTCACCGGGATCATGGCCGCCTTCCAGGCCCGAGCCTCGGCATTGAACTGGAGCGGACCGGAGGTCGACCTGCTCAACCGGCGGTTGGAGCTGCAGGCCTGGTGCTTCTCCGGGATGTTCTACGGCGTCAACACCGGACGCGGTGCGATCACCCGGAGCCTGGCCGACCGGGCCTACACCAACAATGCCGGTGCGGGCGATCGGCCGGGCGAACGACGCTGGCACGGGACCAACCAGAACATCGCCAACTGGTTCGGGTGGGGCATGAATCCGAGCAGCGATCCCGCCTCCCCCGCTGAACCGTCGCTGTACGAATGCAATCCGTGGGCGGCGCGCAGCGACGCGTGGCTGGAATGAAACACGCGGTCGCGCGACACCTCGGTCGTGTCGCGGGCTGTTCATCGGGTGCGGGTAGGCTCGGGGCATCGGCGGGTCTCCGCATATGTCCTCGTCGGTGGGCGTTCGCGCCACCACACACCAATTCGAGGATGTAGACCATGGCAATTACCGAGATCGGCGCGTACGCACATCTCGGGCCCGCCGATATCGAGGCGCTGGGGCGTGAGCTCGACCGTATTCGCGCCGATGTCGAGGCCGATCTGGGGGCGCGCGACGCGAACTATATTCGCCGGACGATCGTCTTTCAGCGCACTCTCGACGCCGCCGCGCGACTGATCATCCTCGGCGGTCGCGGCCGCCTGGCCTGGTTGCTCGGTACGGCGGGCCTGGCGACGGCCAAGAGCGTCGAGAACATGGAGATCGGGCACAACGTCTCCCACGGTCAGTGGGATTGGATGAACGACCCGGAAATCCACTCCACCACCTGGGAGTGGGATATGGCCGGGCTGTCCGCTCAATGGCGTTATGCGCACAACGTCCGCCATCACCTCTACACCAACGTGCTGGGAATGGACGACGACATCGGCTTCGGCGTCATGCGGGTGACCAGAGATCAACGCTGGCACCCACGCCTGCTGCTGCAACCGTTGCAGAACGTGCTGCTGGCGGCGACGTTCGAATGGGGTATCGCCTGGCACGATCTGGACTCCGAACACGACCGGGCCGCCGATCCCGCCGAGAAGGCCGGTCAGACCCGAGCGTTGCTCGGAAAACTGATCCGGCAGGCCGGCAAGGATTACGTACTGTTTCCGGCGTTGAGCGGAAAACGCTGGCGGCGCACGCTTTTCGCCAACCTCGGCGCCAATGTGCTGCGCAACCTGTGGGCGTACCTGGTGATCTTCTGCGGGCATTTCCCCGACGGGGCGGAGAAATTCACGCCGTCGGTGCTGGAATCGGAAACCAAGGCGGAATGGTATCTGCGCCAGATGCTGGGCACCGCGAACTTCGATGCCGGGCGGGTGCAGGCCTTCATGAGCGGCAACCTGTGCTACCAGATCGAGCACCACCTGTTCCCGGATCTGCCCAGCAACCGGTACCGCGAAATCGCCGCCCGCGTGCGTGCGCTGTGTGAAGAATTCGATCTGCCGTACACCACGGGGCCACTGCTGCGGCAATACGCGCTCACCCTCCGCACGATCCACAAATTGGCGCTTCCGGACCGCTTTCTCACCGCGACCTCCGACGATGCGCCCGAAACCGCCTCGGAGCGAAAGTTTCTCGGATATCGCCCCTTCGCCGCAGCGGACGGCGCGCCTCCTCGTTCGCGACGAGGGCTGCGCACCGCGCTGCGTGCGGTGGCGGCGAAGACCGCGCTGCCGGCCTGATGAGCCGGTCGGTCCGGCCTAACCGTGCGGGCGCACCGGCAGTTCCGTCAGGCCGCGCATGAGCAGGCTCGGCTGCCATCGCGGAGTGAACGAAGGCGCCAGGGCCAGCTTCGGAAAGCGATCCAGCAGAGCGGTGAAGGCGACGGCCGCCTCCATCCGAGCCAGGGGAGCGCCGACGCAGAAGTGGATTCCGTGGCCGAAAGCCACATGCCCGGACGGTTTTCGGCCGATATCGAGTGCGTCCGGCGAATGGTATCGATCGGGATCGCGATCGGCCGCCGACAGGGCGACATAGACCAATTCGCCTGCGGGAACGACGGTTCCGCCGATGTCGACGGGTTCCTCGGTGTACCGGACCGTGGCCCAGCCGACCGGGCCGTCGAGCCGCAGAAATTCCTCCACGGCGGCGGGGATGCCCTCCGGATCCGCGCGCAGCGCATCGAATTGGGGCCGGTTGCGCAGCAGTGCGAAGGTGCCGTTGCCGATGAGATTCACCGTCGTCTCGTGGCCGGCCACCAACAGGAGGAAAGCCATCGCCACCAATTCCTGATCGGTGAGACGGTCACCGTCGTCGGATTCGGTGGCCAGCCCCGACAGCAGGTCGTCGCCGGGCCGGGCGCGCTTGTCCGCCAGCAGAGCCGTCAGATATCCGCCCATGTCGGCGGATGCGCGGTCGCGGTCCGCCAGGTCTCCGGCGGCGCCCACCAGGATCTTCGTCCACAGCTGGAAATCGTCGCGATCGGTGAAGGGAACCCCGAGCAATTCGCAGATCACGGTGACGGGTAGCGGGGTCGCGAACGCGTGCAGCAGGTCGACCTCGTCGTGCGCCGCCACCTCGTCGAGCAGTCCGGCGGTGATCTCCTCGATGCGGGGACGCAATGCCGCCACCCGCCGTGGCGTGAAGGCCTTGTTCACCAGCTTCCGCAGCCGCGTATGTTCGGGCGGATCGGTATTGAGCATATGGGTGCTCAAGGCCTGCACATCCGAATTCGACAGCACCGCAGAACCTTTGCGCCGGAACAGGTCGATGGTGCCGGCGGAGTTCTTGTGCAATCGGGGATCGGCGAGCGCTGCCCGCGCTTCGGCGTGGCCCACCACGACCCAGCACGGAATCCCGCGCTCGTGCGTGAACCGCACGTGATGCACCGGCCCCCGGGCCCGCCAGCGCTCGTAGTACTTGTGCGGATCGTCGTGGAAGTCCTCCTCCACCAGTTCGATCTGCTCGGATACCTCGGCCTCGGCCATACTGTGCTCCCTGCTACCGGCGCCGCTCGACGCTCCCCACGGTGTCAGCCCAGTCGTAACGGTGACCGTATCCAAAGTACCGAAAATCGCGCCGGGACGCGGATGCCCGATTCGCGTAGATCCGTTCCGCGCGAACCGCTTTCGTCCGGTCAGGCTTCCGTCCACTGCCGCAACTTCTCCGGATTGCGGATCGCCCAGATGCGGGTGATCCGGCCGTCGGCGATATCGAAGGCGTAGACGGTCGCGATGGTCCCGTCGATCTGCGCCACCAGGCCGGGCTGGCCGTTGACGGTCCGCTCGAGCAGCGTGACTTCTCCTGCGCGGGAGGCGATGTGGATCCAGGCGCGCGCGATCTGCTCGCCGCCGTTGATCGGGTCGCGGAACGCCAGTACCCGGCCACCGCTGTCGGCCGTCGCGACCGCCCGCGGATCCAGAATCTCGATCAACGCCTCGATATCCTTCGTTTCCCAGGCCCGTTTGAAGTCCCTGACAACCTCGGCGCGCTCGTCCCGGGACGGACTCGCCGAGGTCCGGACGCGGCGGCGCGCGGAGGAGGCGAGCTGGCGGCAGGCCGCGGGCGTGCGGCCGACGATATCGGCGATCTCCGCGAAGGAATAGCGGAAGACATCATGCAGGACGAAGGCCACCCGCTCGGCCGGCGTCATGGAATCGAGCACGACGAGGAACGCCATACTGATCGATTCGTCGAGCGTCACCCGGTCGGCCGGATCGGCCGGTGCGGGTGCGCCCCACTCGCTGCGATCGGGCACCGGCTCCGGGATCCATTCCCCGACGTAGCGCTCGCGCCGGGCCCGCGCCGAACCGAGCAGATCCAGGCAGATGCGGCTGGCCACGGTGCGCAACCAGCCCCCGGGCGCCGCGACGGCGCGCTGCTGTTCCGGGGACATGGCGTACCAGCGCGCATAGGTCTCCTGCACCACGTCCTCGGCCTCGGCGAGGGAGCCGAGCAGCCGGTAGGCGAGGTTGAGCAGTGCTCGCCGCTCGCTCACCACGGCGCTCGATTCCGGATCGGTCATGATGTTCGCTCCCTCGTTCGGTACAGGCCCTTTCCACTGTGGACGAAACAGCGCGGCGAAATGTGAGGCCGATATATGCTGCCGTTCGCCGTGAGAGTGGGGGAGTTCGCCATGAAAAGCTCGGTTCTGGTTGCGATCGTGGTCGGTGCGGTCGCGCTTTCGGGTTGCGGCGCCGGGGAAGACGGTGCTTCGGCGCCCACGTCGTCCGAACCGGTGGCTCGGCAGATGACCGCTGCGCCCGATCAGGACGCCGGTTGTCCGCTTCCCGCCGCGCCGGCGGCAGGGCCTTACGGTGGCATCACCGTGCCGGTGCGAGAGCAGACCCCGAGCCTGACGACCGACGTCGTGCTGCCGCAACTCGAGGGGGGTGACCAAGCGGTTCGCGATCGGTTCAACTCGGCGATGCGCGCATCGCTGGCCGATCTGAGCGGCGGTGCCGCGGACGGTGCGCTGCATGCCGCCCAGCTCCGTTGCGGCGAAACGAGCCGCGTCACCCGCATCGGCGCGCATGTCGTTGCGGGCGTGCTGATTACGGATCACACATGGGAGGGCGGCCCGCATCCGGTCAACCAGATCGGCACCGTGGTGATCGACACCGGCACCGCGCAACCCGTCATGCTGCCGACGGCCCTCCGTGACCCTGGCCAGGCCTGGGGCGCGCTCGCCACCACCGCCCAGAGCCTGGTGCCCGCGGACGGGCCCACGCTGTTCACCCACGCTCCCGGCGCTGACGATTTCGCCGACTGGGTGCCCGCTCCGGAGGGACTCACCGTCTACTTCTCCGTCGCCCACGCTCGGGGCGACTACTACCCGGTTCAACTCCCGTGGAACCGAATCCGGGACTTGTTCGACCCGGCCGCACTAGCGACGCTGTCGAGCTGACCGGCCGCCACCGCCGATTCACACCTTCGCGCCCACCAACTGTCGATAGTCGGCATTGCGGGCGACCAGTTCGTCGTGCGGACCGCTGTCGACGATCCGCCCGTCCTTCAGGAACAGGACGGTATCGGCCTCGCGGATGGTGGACAGGCGATGGGCGATCACCAAGAGGGCGCATTCTTTTCGCACGTTCCGGATGGTGCCGTTGAGCGCCTTCTCGGTTTCGGCGTCGAGCATGGCGGTGGGTTCGTCGAGCATCATCAGTACCGGGCGGCGGATCAGCGCTCGGGCCAGCGCCACGCGTTGGCGCTCGCCGCCGGAGAGCAGAACACCGTGCTCGCCCACCGGGGTGTCGAGGCCGCGGGGGAGCCGGGCGACGAGATCGGCCAGGCCGGCGAGCTCGATCGCGCGTCGTAGCTCGTCATCGCCGAGGCCCGGCTGCCGGTAGGTCAGATTGTCGCGAAGGCTGCCGAACAGCAGCGGCGCGTTCTGCTCCAGCAAGCTGATCTCCGAGCGCCACGCTCGGCGTGGCCGGCCGGCGTAGGAGCGGCCGCCGAGCAGAATATCGCCGGTGTCCGGATTGTAGAACCGGCTCACCAGGGAGAATACGGTGGATTTTCCGGCACCCGAGTGGCCGACCAGGGCCACATGTCCCCGCGGAGGTACCGCGAAACTCACGCCGCGCAGGATCGGCCGCTCGTCGTAGGAGAAACGCACGTCCCGGAATTCGAGTGCGGGATGTCCGTTCTCCGAGTGGGTCTCGATCACCGAACCAGCCGGTTCGACGCCGCCCTGCGGGATCTGGTCGACATCCTCGGCCGGCAGACTCAGTGTCGATTCGATCCGGCTGAGCGCGCCCAAGGCCTTCTGCAAACCGACGGAGCCGTTGAACAGATCGCCGACCGGAATCAGCAGATTCATCGCGAGCAGCATCATCGTGACGAGACTGCTCAGCTCCATCTGATGATTCGCCACCCGTACGCCGCCGACCAGCAGTGACACCACGAACGACCCGGTCACCGCCAGGTGCATCGCCGGATTTCCGAGCGCCTTCAACCGGGCCGCGCGCACGCCGGCGGCGAACGCCGCACCGGCCAGCTCGGTCAACCGCTCGTGTTCGCGATCCTCGGCATTGTTGACCTTGACCGTGCGCACACCGTTCAGCGCGCGCTCGATATCGGCGGACAGCGCGCCGACGCTCTCCTGCAAACGAACCGAAGCCACCTCGATTCTCGTCATGACCAGCAACATCGCCCCCGCGGCAACACCCACGGTGACGAAGACGATCGAGAACAGCAGCCAGTCGAGATAGATCATCACCACCACGGTGCCGACGAGTGTGATTGCGCCCGTGACTATCTGGACCACACTGCTTCCGACGGCGTTGCGGATCACGGTCGAATCGAGCGTGATCCGGGAGATGAGATCACCGACCCGCTGTGACTCCAGCGTGGGAATCCGCAACCGCAACAGATGCCCGGCCAGGCGACGGCGCACGGACAGGAGCACGGATTCGCTGGTTCGCTCGAGGATGTAGGTGCCGCCGGTGTCCGCGACGGCGTACAGGAGATAAGCCCCCACCAACGCCGCGAGCGACCATGCGATTGTCGTGCCCGACGACGCATCCCGCACGACCTGCCCCGCCAGCAGCGGCTGCGCCAGCGACAACCCGGTGCCGACGAGAAGCAACGCCGTCGCCGCCAGCAGCGAATGACGTTGGGGTACGAGCAGTCTCAGGAGCGCGCCGACCCGCCGCGGCCAGGAATCGCCGTGGTGAACCGCCCCGTCGTCAGTTGACATCGGCATCCACGTCCTGCCGGCCGACCACGATCAGTCGACTGAATGTCGTCATATCTCCCGCCTCCCCGACCAGCTTCCCGTCTGCTTCGACCCATGCGTGTGCAGCGAACGGTAATTCTGTGCGCACGCCGACACACCAGGTTGTCCACGCACCGTAGCGCCGGCTCAACAGCGTCGTCGCGACGGACCTGATCAGGCAGCCGTATCGTCCGGCGGCATCGGGACTTACCTCGACGACCCGGTGTCGCCACCGTTCGGCATCGTCGAACGGGGCGGGACTACTTCCTCGATGCAATTGCCTCAGAATCCATTCGATCCGTCGCGGCGGCAACCTGACGATGATTCGTGCGGCCCGAACGGCCCACGCCGCCGCCACGCGTTCGCCTCGGCGTCCGTCCGCCTCCGCTACGGTCCCGAGCGACATCTGTTGGCTCACGCCGTCACCAGCCCGACATCCCGGAGGTGGGTCACCAGTTCGCCGACGTCTCGCCGTGCGGTCACGGCATCGACGTCGAACCGATCCAGCACTGCCGCCACGGGATCGGCGCCCTCGCCGGCGACGAGTGCGGCGAACACCTCCGCGCCGACCGGATTGAGCCGCCAATATTCGCCTTGCTGCAGATCGAGAACGACGCCCCCGTATTCCGTTCGCACGAAAGACAAACCGAGCCTCGGTGTTGTCATATCCATGGTCCCTCCCACTCGTTACCCGTTCCTCGCGCCGGTGTGGTGCGGCTCGAGAAAGTCACGTTCCAGATCACGCAGCCAGAGCTCGCAGGCGATGGTGCTGAACATCGTTCCGTCTTCCAATTCGAACGAACTGGGATTGGCGCACAAGCGCTTCAGTCGCTCGGAGTCGATCAGGCCGAGATCGCCGAGTTTCGATCCTTCCCACAGCGCCACGAGCTCGTCGCGGTGTTGCCGCAAGCCCAATTCGACATCTCGTGATCCGCTGTCCTTGGTCTGTCTGCGCAACACCTCGTCGGGCACGATTCCGCTGACCGCCGCGCGGAGCAGAGGTTTGTATGTCCAAGCGCTGACTCGGTGTGGCACCGCCACCGACAAGGCAGCCGAGATCACGCCGTCGTCGAAATAGGGTGCGGACAGCGGCGGACCACCGGATGCCAGTGAGATCCGATTCAACACGGCCACCGTGCGGGCGCCCTCGACGACCGACTCCAGTTCGACATGGCGGCCGCGTGCCGGGGCCAGCGGTTCGGTGGTGGTTGCCATCCACGAGATACCCTCGTGCACAGCGCTTTTTGCCGACTCTGTCGCCCAGGCGGGAATTGATGGAACGAGTGCCCAGCCCAGCATGGGTTTGCGCCGTTCCGGCACACCTGTGATCGGTGTGGAATTCCTCGTCCACCACGAACGGAAATCGGCGGACTCGACCGCGCCGTACAGGAGATCTCGTGAGCGCCATCCGCCGAGTGCGCCGAAGCTGCGCAGCCCTCGCCAAGCGGTCAGCGGACGATGCCACAGCAGATCGCGGTAGAGCGCCGGCAGGCCGGTGAACAGATGGTCGCCTCCGTGGCCGGTCAGGTGCACGGTCGATCCGAAGGTCGCAGCCAATGCCGCGAGCGCACCGACTCGGCTCCTGCCGACGATGAGCGGTGACGGCTCGTTCAGCCAGGTCGGGCCGTCTCCCAATCCGGCGTAGGTGAAGGGCAGTTCGGTGTCCGGAAGGATCGTGTGCCGCACATGCGGCAGGTGCCGGGCGGCGAGCAGGGCCCACTCGAGGTCCTCGTTGGCGGAATCGCGTCCGCGGGCCGTCAGCAGCGTGATCTCCGCCGGTCCGCGCGCGGCGAGAAAGCTGATCGCCGTCGAGTCGTAGCCGCCCGACAGTTCCGAGGTGACCGTGCCGCCCGCCGCGGTCCGCGCGTTTACTGCTGCCGAGAGCCGGCTCCGCACGTCGTGCGCGCCCGCTTCGAGGTCCTGGACGACTGTTCTTCGCGCGTGCCGGACCGGGCGGGATGCACCGTTCGGTGTGAGCACCAATCCGGTGCCGGGGGCAAGCGGTTCGATTCCCTCGAGCAGCGGACGTTGTGCGAGGTGATGTGGAACGGGTTCGAGCAGATGTGCGGCGAGAACGCCGGCATCGAGTTTCCCGCCGACGAGATGGCGGAGGGCGTGCACGGTGTCGGCGGTGATATCGATGCCGTCCACGCGAGAGCGGTACAGGCCGCGGGATCCGTAGGCGGCGCCGTTCACGTGGATGTCACCGTTCACCTCGACGATCGAGTGAAAAGATCCGTCGACCGCGTCGAGGACCACCCGCCATCGGGCCGGTGAATCTATCGACATCGCGTAGGCGAGAACCGCGTCCTCATCGATCAGAGCGTGGCCGAGTATCACGACCCGCGCCGCCCGTCCGATCGTGCGGATGATCGGCCGGTCGGGACAATGTCCTACGACCATCGGCCGTCCCGAACGGTGCTCGGCCACTATTCGCGCCCATGGGAGAAGACGCCTGGCGATGCCCGCTCCCGCCGCGTGATCGGGCAGAACGACGAAACCTGTCCGGGCATCGCCAGTCATCTTCTAACCCCCTACGATTCGAGCTCGGCGATGATGGCTCAGATCATTCCGCGGCGTCCGACCAGCAGGTCGGATTCCGTGGTGAAGACGCCCCCGGTGAGCTTCCGGAAATCGCCACATTTGGCGACCACCGGCTTCTCGTAGACCTTCTTGTCCGAGCTTTCTGCCGTGTTCTCCATCTTCACTTTCCTTCCTTCCTCGCACTCCCCTTGGAGGCGGTCTCATTCCGCGTCGATCTGTTCGACGCGGACGTGCGCAACCGAGAATCGATGAAGCCGTTCGAGGAAAGCGGATCGTGTCGAAAATGCCGACACCGCTGATCAACCCCCCGTACAGTCGGGACAGACACGTGGTTGTCGTACCGAATGTAAGTCGCCCTACCGCAAAGACTTTCGGGCCTGTTGCGAATCCTCCCCTGATATCGCCCGGCGACCTGCTCCCCGTCCCCGCCCGCTATTCTGCGCTGTAAGCAATGGCTCGTCAAGGAACTTCGAGCGCTGGCCACGAAATCGCTTGTTGAGCTTGATTTTTCACGGCGCCCGACGCCCCTCGGCGGGGGGCGCGTTCGCTGGTGCGCCCCATCGGGCGACTTCGGCCACCGACCGCACGGACGTGGTGAGCCGGTCGGCTCTACCGTCGAAGAGCGCCTCGCTCGCAGCCGCGAATCGGTGACGGGCTGCGTTCGGGCGGTCCGGCGTCCCGGAAGCAGGTGCCGTCGACGCGGCCGGTTCTCCGATCCCGACGCCGTGCGGGTGAGGTTTGCCCGATCGGTGCGGGCGCACAGTTCCCCGCGGTCGTGTGCCGGTTCGTGCCGTCGCCCACACGGCAGGGCGGTTCTTTCGTATGCTCGTTGTTAGCGAATGGGGAGGGTCGTCGGTGCCGGGCCCCGCGGGTCCGGCGATGGAGGAAGGTCCTCGCGGATGGACAGGCGCGAGGCCGCCGATATGGCGCGGGACTGGTCGGCGGCCCTGGTCGATTGCGGTGGCGTGCCGACGGCTCTGCCGCGCGCCCACCGGTTGACGGAATGGATCGTCGACCTGGAGGCCGCCATGTCGGCCGAACCGTTCGATCCGTCGCCCGCGTACCGAGTCGGGGTCGAGATGGTGCGGTGGAAGCTGACCGACCCCGCCCTGATGACTCCGTCCGCGACGGTGCTGGCCTGTTTGCTGGAGCGGTCGCAGCGGCCGGATCGCACGCAGCGGTTCGGTGCCCTCCTGGGCGAACTCGGGCGCGGCTACAGCGCCGAGTTGTTGAAGGTCCACAAGGACAGCCAGGAAATAGCCGACCAGCGGTTCCGGGTGGTGTTCGACAACGCGGCGGTGGCGATCGCGCTGTACGACAGCAACGGCATCACGCTGGAAGCCAACCCGACCACGGCGCGGATGGTCGGGATGAAACCGGAGGAAGTGCCGGGTATCGCGGGGCTGGATCTGATGCACCCCGAGGATCGCGACAAGCTCCAGCAGGTGGTCGTCGATCTGTATCAGCGCCGGCACGGCACCGTGCACTTCGAAGGCCGCTTCTGCCGCCCCGACGGCACCGTCTGCTGGGGTTCGTGGACGATGACGCTGGTGCGCGGCGCGGGCGGGCGTGATCTGCGCCTGCTCGCGGTCGGGGAGGACATCACCGAGCGCCGCGCGATGGAGCAAAAGCTGTGGTGGCAGGCGCGTCACGACCCGTTGACCGGTCTGCCCAACCGGCACTGCCTGCTCGAGCAGTTGGAGGCCATCGTCGCGACGGCCGGCCCCGCCGACCACATCGGTTTGTGCTTTCTGGATCTCGACGAGTTCAAGCTGATCAACGACCGCTACGGCCACCGCGCGGGCGACAGCGTGCTGGTCGAGGTCGGGCGGCGGCTGGAGGCGAAGATGGCCTCACCGTCGGTCACGGTCACCCGCATCGGCGGCGACGAGTTCGTCGCGCTGCTCGCACCGCCCTGCGACGAGGAGACCGCCCATGCCGCCGCAGAGACGATGCTCGCGACCCTGCGAGAACCGGTTCCCGTCGGTCCCACCGATCTGCTGGCGATGTCGGCCAGTATCGGCGCCGTCGTCGCCCCGGTCGCGGGAGCGAACGCCGAGAAACTGTTGAACGATGCCGACGTGGGCCTCTACCGGGCCAAGGCGGCCGGCCGCGGCACCTGGGTGCTGCATCGTGACGAGAACGGTCGCGCCGCCGAATAGCTCAGGGCGGGCCCGTCCGGATCAATGCGGGCCCATCGCGAGTTCCCCTCGCCGCGCGGCCCGCCACCACCGCTGTCCGGAATCGACGGCACGCCGCAACGTGCGCACGGCGGGTATCTGCATGAGCAGGTGCATCTGGTAGCGCCACGGCATCTGCAGCCCGTGCCGGACCGCCATCGCGTAGGCGAACTGCACGGCATCGCGGTCGAGATACCGGTCGGCGCGTTCGAACCAGGTCATGCTGGCACGGGCCGCGGCCTGAGTCGGGCGCATCGCGGCGCGCCGTTGCGCGTCGTAATCCTCCAGCGCGTCGGCGATCTCGCCGTGTTCGTACAAGCTCTGCGCGAGCACGATGGCGTCGATGATCGCCAACCGGGTGCCCGAACCGATCGTGAAGTGCGTCGTATGCGCCGCGTCGCCGAGCAGCACCACATTGTCGTGGTACCACGATTTGTTGGTCACCTCGGGAAAACAACTCCACCTTGCATTTTCGCCTCGCGACTTGCCAATCAACGAATGACCGTCGAGCACGCGCGGGAAAATGCTTTCCAGCACACGCACATTCGCCGCGGTGTCCGGGGAATCGAATCCCAGTCCGCGCCAGGTCTGTGGTTGGCATTCGACGATGCAGGTGCTGATTCTTCCGGTGATCGACGGATAGGCGTGGAACCAGATCCAACCGGCCGGGGTGTGTTCGAAGGCGAAGGTGAATCGGGTGAAGACCTTGTCGGTGCCGAGCCAGATATAACGATTCTCGCCGAGTGTCACCGATGTTCCGAACCGATGATCGTCCAGCTGCCGCACCCGGCTGTTCGCACCGTCGGAGGCGACGATGAGATCGGCGTCGTCGAAGCCGGACAGATCGTGGACCTCTCGGCCGTACCGGACGTCGACGCCGAGATCGCTCGCCCGGCGCGACAGCACCTCGAGCAATGCCGCGCGGCCCATGCTGAAGCCGTAGCCCGGGAAGTACGCGGTCCGGTCGCCCACATGAACCGCCTGCTCACGCCAGAGGACCGAGCCGGCGCGCACCGCCTGTGCGCTGTCGGGGTCGTTCCGATACAGGATGTCGAGCAGGTCGTCCCAGTACACGACGCCCCAACCGTAGGTGGAGCCGGGAGGATCTCGATCGATCACCGTGATGGCATGGGCCGGGTCGCGGCGCTTCATCGAAATGGCGAAGTACAGTCCGGCGGGCCCGCCACCGATACACACGATTCTCATTCGGTCACCAGTTTCCGCCCGGTGGGTCGATTTCGGCGGCGCGAGAACGGTATTCGATGCGGCCGAGCCCGGCACGGTGTGCGTGTCCGGGCTCGGTCGTCGGCACTAGAAGCTTCCCCAGCCGCCGGCGAATGGGTTCCACCAGCCGCCGAATGGGTTCCACCAGCCGCCGTTACCCCAGCCGCCGTTACCCCAGCCCCAGCCGCCGTGGCCCCAGCCGCCACCACCCCAGCCGCCGTTGCCCCAGCCGCCACCACCCCAACCCCAGCCGCCACCACCCCAGCCGGGGCTGTCGACGGATTGGGTTGCCGATGTCGGTGTGGTCGTGTCCGTGGCGGACGCCTGCGTCGCGGCTGCGACGACCGGAACCGCGGCAACCGCGGCTATTCCGGCGGCAGCGGCCAACCGAGCGAATTTCCTGTGTGAATTCCTTTTCTGGATCATGATGGGCTCCAAATAACTGTCCCGACCTGCTGGAATTCTACGCGTTTTCGCCGAATGCAAAAGTTGCCGAGACAACCTGTTTCACGATCTCGGGGGACGCCTCACACTTCGGGTCGCTGATTCGTCGCCTCAGGTATGGACGCACATACCGAAAGAGGCCGATCATCGAAGCCGCGAATCGGTATCGCGACGTCTTCGGCGCTGTGGGCATCAGCCGAATTCCGTTGCCGGGGGGGTGTTCTGGCGATCGGCCTGCGCATCGGTGACACCGAGGTCCACCTCGCCGGCGAACATCCGGACATGGGGATCGTGTCGCCATCGACTCTGGCCCTCGGGGCCGGCGCGACCGAGTTCCATCCGCTGTCGGACACCTTCTACGGTGACCGGGCTGGACAATTCATCGATCCCTACGGTCACCGGCTGTTTCGATCTGCACTGTCGCTCTGCTGCTGTCCGCCTCGGCGACCGGCGCGGCTGAACCCACAGGTCCCCTCCGGTTGGATGCCGTGCAGGCCGACCTCGACGCGGTGGTCCGCTCAGGGGCGGCCGGGGGTGTTGCCACGGTGACCCAGCGCGGCGACACCCGCGTTGCGACCGCCGGGCGGGCCGACATCGTCAGCGGGGCACCGATTCCTTCCGAGGTGGCTGCAACTGTCGAACACCTACCTGCCCGCCACCGGCGATACCGCCCTGCGCGACCCGCACCCCATCGGTTATGCCACCCTCGACGGCACCGTCATCGACACCACCCGGATGGAGCCGTCGCTGCCGTGGGCATCCGGTGCGCTGGTCAGCACCGGCGCCGACCTCAATCGCTTCTACCTGGCCCTGCTCGCCGGACAGGTAGTGCCGCAGCCGCAGTTGCGCGCCATGCTCGACGGCGTGGACATGGGCAAGCATGACGGCATGTCCTATGGGCTCGGCGTCGGCTACACCGAACTTCCTTGCGGTGCACAGTATGTCGGCCACATCGGCGGCGTGCGCGGCTTCACCACCATTTCCGGCGCCACCGCCGTGGGACGCGCGGTCACCTACTCCTTCACCGGCACACCATCTTCCGTGGACATCGGCGGGCTGCTCACTCGCGCGCTATGTGGGTGAGGTGCTCGAGCGCTACGGCCACCTCTTCGAGGACGAACTCGACGGTGTTGCCGACCGCCTCGATGCCCACTTCGCCCGAGGCGGCTGAGCGAGAGTGTGGGCAAGACCCTCCGCGCGGCGAACCGAGCGCGAGGGAAGGGTGACCTGACCTGCCCTGATGCTGTGCCCTCGGCAGGATTCGAACCTGCGACACCCGCTTTAGGAGAGCGGTGCTCTATCCCCTGAGCTACGAGGGCGTGGAGCGTGCGGGAAAGTGTGGAAAGTCCCGTTTCGCAACGGCTTTCGCATCTGTCTCGCAGTGGTCCACGGTGCCTGGGTCTCCCGGGGGTGACGATCAGGCGTGGTCAGTCTAGCGTGTGGTGAGCCGGTGGCTAGCTCGCCAGGGTGGCTCGCGCCGACGGGAGGTAGCGCAACCAGGACGGGGCGACGGCCGCGCCCAGGCGCAGGCCCCTGGCGTAGGAGCGGAAGGCGGCCTGGTCGCCGGGTTCCGGGTGGACGCCGAACAGGTCGCGGGCGCGCGGGTGGAGGACCTCGCGGACGGCGAAAGTGGGGAGGTAGCGAGGGATCCAGGCGGTCGGCCGGATCACCTCGGGAGCGAAGGTTCGTGCGGCCGGACCGAGGCGCAACTGCGCGGCGCAGGTCTGCTCGAAATAGTCGACGAACGCGGCCCAGTCCGCCGGCATGTTGCGCGCCGACACCCCGAAGCGGAGGTACCACTCGCAGCATTCCTCGTAGAGCCGCTCGTGGTCGCGGTCGGAGAGGGGAGTGATGAGCGCGTTGGTCGCGAAGACCAGTGTCTCCACGTACGTGGCGTGCTGGAAGAAGAACAGCTCGGGCTTCAGTGCGTGATAGCGCACGCCGTGGTCGTCCACGCCTTTCACGTGCTGATGCATGCCGAGTATGAAGTGGCTGTGGTCGCGGTCCTCGTAGGCCGCCCGGATGGTCCGGGATACGGTGCGCCGCTTGTGGTACCACAGCCGCATGGGTGGCATGTGTTCGTCGAGCGCCGCGGCGATCGAGGGATGCAGGATCTGCAGGCCGACCGCCCGCGGTAGAGCCAGCAAGAAGCGCCGGTCGCCCACATAACGGTGGAGCAGGGAGGTCCGGCTCACGTTGCCCATCGTTTCCCTCTCGCGCAGGAGCTTCCGGCCGCCGGCGCGGCGGCGTCACTGAAAAGGTGACATGCAAACCTTCTCAGCAATTCACGCTCGGGTCAACGGTGCGATCCGTCTCGCTTCCGGGCGGCGACGCGCCTCAGCGCGGCAACGACAGGAAGTCCTCGACCGGGCGCCGCGGGGTGGGCGGGACGAAGGTGTCGTGGGGTGCGGTGCCCAGGCGGATGAGTACCTGGGGTATGCGATCGGGGTCGGGGAGAAGGCTGCTGATCGCGCGGACGGCGGCCGGGATTTCGGTGATGTGGGTGAGGGGGCAGGTCGCCAGTCCGGCGGCGGTGGCGGACAGCAGGGCGGTGGACAGGGTTTCGCCGGTCGCCAGCCATTCGTGCGGGGTGTTCTCGGCGGTGCTGAGCACCACCAGGGTGGCGTGATCGGGTTCGCCGGTGCGGTGCGGACTTCCGGGCGGTATCGGAAAACCGCGGCCGACGTCGACCAACGCGGCCTCCTGCGCGGTGGGCAGCGCGGAAGGTGGGATACCTTCCGGTAGATCGAAATTACCTGTCCACCAGCGTAATTCGTTCTGGTACGGGGTGTCGAACTGCTGCATGGCGGCGGTCTGCTCGGAGGCGGCGGCGAGCCGCGGACGCACGGAATCGTCGACCGCGTTCAGCCGCACGCCGTCGATCTCGGCCACCTCCCGCAGCTCCCGCACCAGCTCCGGCCGGTCGGGCGCCGACATCGGAAGCCGGTCGGTGCGGCGCGCGCGGATCGCGGCGGCGAGGGCCCGTTCCCGGTCCGACGGCGCGCGCGGCGGCTCGAATTCGGCGACGGCCAGCAGGTCGTGCAGCCCTTCCTCGGGAACGTAGGACACCGTGATCGGATGTCCCTGCTCGGCGAAGGCGATCCGGGCGTGGTGCAGATTGGCGCCGCAGCTGATCACCTCCTGCCGCCCGCTCGGATCGGCCACCTTCAGTTGCCGGGTGGAATCGCTGAACAGGTGCAGGCGGGTCCCGTCGAAATCCCAGTGCCACGGCTGGGTGTTGTGCACGGACGGGGCGCGGGCGGCCAGCCGCAGGGCCGCGACGATGGTCGAGCGGTCGGGAACGTGCTGCATGATGCCTCCCAGAGCGATATTTCGTCGGGTGCATTCGCCAGAGTATTGCCAGTATCGCAGTTGTCACCATCGCGGCCGGTAGGGTGGGGGTGTCTTCGCCCTGGAACGTTCGTGAACCGCTCGGAAGGTGGGACGCATGGCCTCGAAGGCGCCCGTGGTGGTGGGAGTCGACAGTTCCGACGACGCGCTGCGGGCCGCGCGCTGGGCCGCGAATGATGCGGCGCTGCACCGGGTCCCGCTGGAAGTGATCTCGGCGGTGCCGCCGGTTCCGCAGGACCGTGCCGCGGACGAGGGCGTGTGCGCCTACCACGAGCGCTCGCGCGAGCAGGCGCAGCGCGCCGTCGCGCAGGCCGCTCGGGTGGCGGCCGATATCGCCCCGACAATCGATATCGACACCGCCGTCATCGACGCGCCGATCATTCCCGCGTTGCTCTCCCAGGCCGACGAGGCCCGCCTGGTGGTGGTCGGCGCGCGCGGGCTCGGGGCATATCAGCGCAGCCTGCTCGGCTCGGTCAGTACGGCACTGGTACGGCACGCTCGCGGCACGGTCGCCGTGGTGCCGGCGGATCCGCTGCTCGGTTCCGAACGGCCGGTGCTCGTCGGATACGACGATTCCCCGTGCAGCGCACAGGCTCTCGCGATCGCCGTCGACGAGGCGCGGCGGCGCCGGACCGATCTGGTGGTGGTGCACACCTGGCAGCGGTTCGGCGACTACCCCTCCCCGGCGGCCCTGGAAGAGGAGGGCAATCGGCTCCTCGACGCCGCCCTGGCCGCGCACGAGGATCCGGACGAACCGATTTCGGTGCGGCGGATCGTCGTCGAGGATCGGCCGGTGCGGCGCATCCTCGACGAATCCGCCGCCGCGCAACTCGTCGTGGTCGGCAGCCATGGCAAGGGCGGATTTCCCGGGATGACGCTGGGTTCCACCAGTCAGGCGCTGATGCACAGCGTCGAATGCCCGATCGTCATCGCCCGGCCCCGCACCGCTTGATCGGGCGGTGAGGATGATGTGATCAAGCGGTGAGTTCGGCCAGCAACTTCCACGTGCGCAGCTGATCGTCCTCGCCGCCGAGGTCGGTCTGGTGGATCAGCAGTTCGGTGGCACCGGCGTCGACATAGGCCCGCAGGCCGCGGGCGACATGCTCCTCGTCGCCGATCAGCGCCACATCGACCGCGTGCGCGACACCCTCGCGGTCGAGAACCGCACGGTAGGAATCGAATTGCTCGTAGAACCCCAGCGCCTGCGCCGCGGTCTCGCGCACCTCGTCGGCGCGATCGGTCACCACCGCGACCACACCGGCGACCACCTGCAGCGGCCGCACCGGATTCGCGGGGCGGGCCCGCTGCAGGGTGGGCACGATATGTGATTCCAGCGTGCGCGGACCGGCGAGGAACGGCAGCACGCCGTCGCCGGCCTCGCCCGTGGCCCGCAGCGCCAGCGGGCCCATGGCTGCCACGAGCAGCGGGATATCGCCGCCGCCGTGCACCGTCGTCGGGATCGGCGGGCGGGCGTACACCCGCTCGCCCTGGACATCGACGGTGCCGTCCTCGATGGCCTGGCGCAGCGCGATCAGATATTCGCGCAGCCGCCGCACCGGCTTGTCCTCCCGGATGCCGAAGGCCGCCGATTCCAGTGGCGGAGCGCCCAATCCGATTCCCAGGCGGAAGCGGCCACCCGACGCGGCCTGTGCGGTCTGGGCCTGCGACGCGACGACCAGCGGATGACGCGGATTGATCGGCACCACGGAGGTGCCCACCCCGATCTCCGGCACGGCGAGTCCGACGACCGCCGCGAGGGTCAGCGCATCGAGATCGAATTTCTGCCCGAACCACACCGAGTGCACCCCGGTGTGCTGCGCCGCGGTGGCGAGTCGGAGGACCTCGTCGACGTCGTTGGCCGCGTCGGGCCGCGGCCACACCGACACCCCGATCGGAACTGGAAGGCTCATCGGACCGAGGCTAATCCGCGCATCGGGCGATCCCACCGTTGTGCTCGGGCGGATCGAAACCGTTGCCGTGGCGGCCATTTGCGCGTCGCCGCCGCTACCATCGCACGATGGGGCGTCGAGTATCGGGTGTGCTGGCCTTCGCTGTCCTGGTCCTGATCGCGATCGCGACGGCCTGGGAGCAACAACCGCACGGATATCGCGACGTCGCGACCCCGGCCGGGGAGTTCAGTGCCGAGCGCGCGCTGGCGACGATCCGGGAGATCGCCTCGCGGCCGCATCCCGTCGGCACCGCCGAACACGACCGGGTGCGCGACCATCTGGTGGGACGGCTGCGGGAGCTCGGGCTGGACACCGATGTCCGCTACGGGGTGGGCAGGTATCCGGTGGATCCGCATCGCGCGGTAGCGGTGCTCGGGCAGGCCGGAAATATCGTCGCCCGCTGGCCCGGCCGCGCCGCGACCGGCACGATTTATCTTGTCGCGCATTATGATTCGGTGCCGCCCGGCCCCGGTGCGAACGACGACGGGGCCGGCGTCGCGACCGTCCTGGAGACGGTGCGCGCGCTGCGGGCGAGCGGACTGCGGCCGCGCAACGATCTCGTGGTGCTGCTCACCGACGCCGAAGAGGTGGGCCTGCTCGGCGCCGAGGCCTTCGCGAGTTCCGGCGGCGCCGATCCGCGCGGTGGTGTGGTGATCAATCACGAGGCACGCGGCGCCGGCGGTCCGCCGATGCTGTGGCGGCTCAGCCATCCCGATGCCGGGTTGATCAGCGTGGTCACCGGGGTTCCGCATCCGAACACCGATTCGCTGTCCACGACCCTGGGCGGTGACCAGACCGGGAGCAATACCGATTTCGCGGCGCTCGATCCGCACGGCTTCCGGGTGCTCGACTGGGCCTTCGCCGGTCGGAATGCCTACTACCACAACCCGTTCGACGATCCCGACCATGTCGACCTCGCCACCGTGCAGCAATTCGGTGACAACACCACCGCCGCGGCGCGCGAATTCGCGGCGCGGGACCTGCGGGCCGTGGCCGATCAGCCGGATCGCGCGTATTTCCCGCTGCCGTTCGGTGCGCTGGTGGTACTGCCGCTGTGGATGGTGATCGTGGCCGCGGTGGCCTCGGTGCTGCTCGTGGCCTGGGTGGTGTGGCGGATCCGGCGGACCGGGGAGGCCACGATCGGCCGGACTCTGGGTGCGGCGGCGACCGCGCTGCTGGCGGTTCCGATCGGGATGGGCGTCGTCTACGGGTTGTGGACGGCGATCACCGCGATCCGACCGGAGTACCGCGCGCTGTTCGTCGATCCGTACCGGCCGCAGTTCTACGGCGCGGCCGTGATGATGGCCTGCGTGGCGGTCCTGGCCGCCTGGTACGCCCTGTCGCGGCGGCTGTTCGGGCCCTCCGCGACCGCCGTGGGTGTGCTGTGCGCGGTGACGGCGATCGGTGCGGTGGTCACGGCCCTGTCACCCGCGGCCGGTGTGATGGTGGTGATCCCGGCGCTCGCCGCCGTCGCCGGTGTCGTGCTGACGTTCACGGTGCCCGACCGCCTGCGGTTGCCGGTGCTCACCCTGTTCCTCGTCCCGGCGGCGGTATTCGCCGGCGGCACCGCGTACGCGGCATTGCAGACCGGAATCGCCGCCGCCGCCTATCTCACCGCGCCGGTGGTGCTGGTGCTCGGCGGGTTGTTCACGCTCACCCTGACCCATGCGTGGCCGAGCCGCCGCGGCGTTCTGGTCCCCGTCGCGGCGGTGGTCCTCACGGTGGCGCTCGCGGCGGCCGGGACGATGGTCGACCGGTTCGACGCTCGGCATCCGCTGATGTCGCAACTGTCCTATGCGCTGGATGCGACCAGCCGCGAGGCGCAGTGGATTTCCACCGCGCCGCCGGATCGGTGGACGCGGAAATTCGTCGAATCCGGTTCTCCGCACGGGGCATTCGCGCAGCTGTGGACGGACGCGGCCGCCGTCGGCGCCGCTCCGGCGCACGACCTCTCCGGTCCGGCGGCCGAAATTCTCTCCGATCGCACCGAGGCGGATCTGCGCACCGTGCGAATGCGGCTGCGGTCCACGCGCGGAGCCACCTCCGTCGCGCTGCGGTATTCCGGGCAGGTCCGCTCACTGACGGTCGCGGGGCGGGACATCACGCCGGTGCCGGCCGAGGGGGTCCGGTTCTACGCGCCGCCCGCCGCGGGGGTCGAGGTCGAGCTCACGGCGCCGGCCGGGCCGCTCACCCTCCGAGCCGTCGATTACAGCTGGCTCCCCGACGCGCATCTCGCCGACGCACCGGCGGACATCTACTACCGGCAGGACAGCGCGGTCGCGGTGTTCACCACCATCCGGTTGTGAACACCGCGGTGGTGAATCAGGATCCGGCCACGCCCTCGGCGTAGTCGGCCGGATCGAAACGCCGTGTCTTCCATCGGAACAGCAGGGTGGCGCCGGGCCAGTTGTTGGTGATGCGGCCGGAGGCGTTGCGGTACCAGCTGGAGCAGAAGTTCCACGGCGTATCGGCCAGCCGCTTGCGCAACCAGTCGTCCCAGGCCTGTTCGGCGGCGGGCCGCGCGGCGAGGAAACGGCCGGGTTCGGCGGACAGGTACTCCACCACCTGCCGGATGTAGCGGGCCTGTGATTCCAGCATGTAGATGATGGAGCCGGAGCCCACATTGGTATTGGGCCCGTACATCATGAACAGATTCGGGAAGCCCGGCACCGACATACCCAGGAATGCCCGCGCGCCCTCCGGCGCCCATTCGTCGGACAGTTTGCGGCCGCCGAGACCGTAGATGCGCATCGGCGCGAGGAATTCGGTGCCCTTGAATCCGGTGCCGTAGATGATCACGTCCACCGGATGCTCGACGCCGTCGGCGGTGCGGATCCCGTTCGCCGTCACCGCCTCGATGGCGGTGGTCTCCACGCTGACATTGGGCTGGGCGAGCGCGGGGAAGTACTCGTTGGAGAACAGGCCGCGCTTACATCCGGCGGCGTAATCCGGAGTGAGCTTGGCGCGCAATTCCTCGTCGGGTACGGCCTTGGCGCGATGGCGGTCGGCGATCGCGATCACCGGATGTTTGATCCACGGCACGTCGGTCAGGGCCAGCGCCATGACCTCGAAGAAGGTCCAGATGGCGAAACGTTCGGCCCACCGGCTGGGCGGAAAGTACTTGAACAGCGCGTGATGGAGGCCGGTGTATTCGGTATCGAATTTCGGCAGCACCCAGGCCGCGGAGCGCTGGAACAGGGTGAGATGTCCGACGGTCGGCTGAATGGCCGGAATGTATTGAATCGCACTGGCTCCGGTGCCGATGCACGCCACGCGCTTACCGGTGAGATCGACATCGTGGTCCCATTCGGCGGAGTGGAAGGCGGGACCGGTGAAGGTGTCGACGCCGGGGATGTTCGGCATCGCCGGACGCGAGAGCTGGCCCACCGCCGGAATCAGGACATCGGCGGTGAGGGTCTCGCCGTCGGCCGTGCGCACCTGCCAGACGCCGCGCACGGCATCGAATTCCGCATCGGTGACCTCGATGCCGAAACGGATCTTGCGCGGCAGATCGTGCTTCTCGGCGACCGCGCGCATATACGCGTGGATGTCGCGCTGCTGCGAAAACCGGCGCGGCCAGTCGGATTTGGGTTCGAACGACCACGAGTACAGCGGGGAGGGCACATCGCACGCCGCGCCCGGATAGGTGTTCTCGCGCCAGACACCGCCCAGATCACCGGCCTTCTCGACGATGGTGAAATTGTCGATACCGGCGCGCTGCAACTCCAGCGCCATGCCGAGGCCGGCGAATCCGGCGCCGATGATCAGGATGGACGGCGTGGCAGTCATAGTCGAAGAGTAGAGCGCCGAGCGGCCGTGTCCGAGAGATCAGCGGCCAACGAATCAATATTTCCGGCCACGCCGCGGAGGCTGCGCTGGACCGGACAGGCGACTCCGCTGGACAGTTCCGGCCCGCCGAACCTACTATCTATAGCAGTTCCTCTTCAAAAAGCCTGTCCCGGTGGGCATTTGGCGTTTCGACGGCGCTGCAGGGGGTGTCGTCGCGCGTCCGCGTTCATTCGGGACGGATCTGCCGTACCCGGGTGCACCCGGACGGCAGGGACGGCTGCACGTGGCGATCAGGGGTTCGCCACGTGCAGCCGATTCATCCCATGTCTGTGCTGTTCACGCCGCGTGTCGCGGAAAAGTGGACCATCCGGTCGGGCTCGTAACCGCTACGTCCGGTTTCGGCTATCCTCGCGGCAGGTGTGACGTCGTTCACCGGTGAAGGAGTGCGGTTACTGATGTTGAGCACGATGCAGGACGATCAACTGTCGCTGGCCACCCTGCTGCGATATGCGTCCACGTTCCACGGCGATGCCACGGTGTCGACCTGGACGGGCGACGGGGTGCGCACCATGACCTATCGGGAATTGGGTGCGGAATCGGCGCGGCTGGCCAACGCGTTGCGGGGGCTGGGGATCGATGTGGGCGATCGGGTCGCCACGTTCATGTGGAACAACAACGAACATATGGTCGCCTACGCCGCCGTGCCCGCGATGGGCGCCGTGCTGCACGCGCTGAACCTGCGGCTGTTCCCCGAGCAGGTCACCTACGTGGCCAATCACGCCGAGGATCGGGTCGTGATCGTCGACGGCTCGCTGCTGCCGATGTTCGCCAACTATCTGCCGACGCTGAAGACCGTCCGCCACGTCATCGTGGCCAACGGCAACGCCGCGGAGCTGACCGCCCCCGAGGGTGTGCAGGTGCACTCCTACGCGGAACTGCTTGCGGGACAACCGGATACCTACGATTTCCCGGTCGTCGACGAACGCTCCGCGGCCGGGATGTGCTACACCTCCGGCACCACCGGCGACCCCAAGGGCGTGGTGTATTCGCACCGGTCCAACGTGCTGCACGCCATGCAGGTGCTGACCAACGCGAGTATGGGATTCACCTCCGACGACACCGTGCTGGCCATCGTGCCGCTGTTCCACGCCAACGCCTGGGGCCTGCCGTATGCCGCGATGCTGTCGGGGGCGAGCGTGCTGATGCCCGACCGCTTCCTGCAGCCGGCGCCGTTGCTGGAGATGATGGCCGCGGTGCAGCCGACCTTCGCCGCGGCGGTACCGACAATCTGGGGTGGCGTACTGGCGCAGTTGGAGGCGAAGCCGCAGGACATCACGCATCTGCGCGAGGTGGTCGTCGGTGGATCCGCGCTGCCGCCGTCGATGATGCGGGCCTTCCAGGAGAAGCACGGGGTGCGGCTGCTGCACGCCTGGGGGATGACCGAGACCTCCCCGCTGGGCAGCGTCGCGCATCCGCCCAAGGGCGTCACGGGCGAGGACGAATGGGAGTACCGCTACACGCAGGGACGGTTCCCGGCCCTGGTCCAGGCGCGTCTGGTCGGCGACGACGGCTCCGTGCTGCCCAACGACGGCGAGGCCGTGGGCGAACTCGAGGTGCGCGGCCCGTGGATCGCGGGGGCCTATTACTCACCCGAGGGCGTATCCGTCGACCCGGACAAGTTCGACGACGGCTGGCTGCGCACCGGTGACGTCGGCAAGATCACGCCCAACGGCTACCTCACGCTGGTCGACCGATCCAAGGATGTCATCAAGTCCGGCGGCGAATGGATCTCCTCGGTCGATCTGGAGAACGCGATCATGGGTCATCCGGCCGTCGCGGAGGCCTCGGTGATCGGGGTGCCGGACGAGAAGTGGGACGAGCGCCCGCTGGTCGCCATCGTCCTCAAGGAGGGCTCGACCGCCGAACCGGCCGAATTGCGCGACTTCCTGGCGGACAAGTTCGCCAAGTGGCAGTTGCCCGAGCACTGGACCTTCATCGACGAGGTGCCCAAGACCAGCGTCGGCAAATTCGACAAGAAGCGGCTGCGGGCGCGGTATGCCGACGGCGAATTGAGCGTCACGACGCTGTGAAGTCGAGCGTCACGACGCTGTGAAGTCGAGCGTCACGACGCTGTGAAGTCGAGCGTCCCGACGCTGTGAGTCGAGCGTCCCGACGCTGTGAGATCGAGCGTCCCGACGCTGCGAACGAATCCCCGCGGGCGCGGCCGGAACATCCGGTCGCGCCCGCGGTGTGCGCGGGGGTGCGGTGGTACCCGCCGGTGCCGGTCGGCGGGCGATCGCGGCACCTGTTGGCGCTATGTCAACAAGGTGTCGTAGGCTGAGCACCGGCGTCCGGTGGGCGTCCGATCACGTGCAGAAAGGGTTGGCGATGACCGAGACGAGCAGCGCCGAGACGAACAACGACACCCCCGCCTTCGCGGATGTGGTGAACGGCGCGCTGGAGTTCACCATCCCGATCGCCCACAAGATGGGTGTGCAGGCACTCGAGGTGCGGCCCGGATTCGCCGCCACCACCGTGCCGATCGAGGGCAACGGCAACCACTTCGGCGTCATGTACGCCGGCGTGCTGTTCACCGTCGCGGAAATTCTCGGCGGCGCCATTCCGATCGCCACCTTCGACAGCGCCAAGTACTACCCGCTGGTGAAGGATCTGCAGATCTTCTTCCGCAAGCCGGCGAAAACCGATGTGCGGGCCCAGGCTTCGCTCTCGGATGAGGAGATCGCCCGGGTGATCGCGGACGCCGAGGCCAACGGCAAGGCCGACTTCACCCTCGAGGCCACCGTCACCGACGCCGACGGCGTGGTCGTCGCCGAGACTCGCGGGCTGTACCAGCTGCGCGCGCACGGAAAGTAGCCACTCGGGCCGCACGCTCGCGGGCGGCCGATGCCGCACGCTGCCGGTCGACGACAGTGTGCCGCGGGGCTACGGTGAGGGCGCGTACCGTCGAAAGGACGGTGTTGTAGCGCCCGACAGGGGAGCCCGCGTGGCCACGCAGCCGTTGCCTCCTCGCGGGCCCCGTTTCACCGGGCGGGGACAGAGAGGTCCGGCGTAATGGGCGTGCACCGCCATCCGATGCGAGACAGTCGGCGCGGCAGGGGGATTCGAGCATGACGGTGAATCTGTTACGCACCGTGATCGCGCGGGCGTGGGCCGAGCTGGAATATCTGCGGCTCGCGGTCGGCAGTGGCGTGGTCGGAATCGACTCGCCGTTGACGTTGCTGTCCGCGGGTGACGCGCTGCTCCGGCACGGTGCCCTGCCCGCGCTGCTGCGGCTGGCCGCCGCCCGTTACGGCGATCGCGCCGCGGTGATCGACGAACTCGGCACGCTGAGCTATCGGGAACTCGAGGACCGCTCCAACCGGCTCGCCAACGAATGGCGCAAACGCGGACTGCGCACCGGCGAGGGTGTGGCGATTCTGGCTCGCAACCACCGCGGCCTGCTCGACGCGGTCTTCGCCGCGGCCAAGTGCGGAGCCCGGATCATCTTGTTGAACACCGATTTCGCCGGGCCGCAACTGCGGGATGTGGCGGCTCGCGAGGGCGCCGATCTGCTGGTGTACGACGAGGAGTACGAATCCATCCTCGGCGATCTGAGCCCTCGGCGCGGGGCCTACCGGGCGTGGTCGGAGACCGGGCACACCTCCAGCCTGGAGTCGCTGATCACCGCGGGCTCGCCCGCCACGCCGCCGATCTCGCGTTCCGGCGCCAAGATCATCCTGTTGACCAGCGGCACCACCGGCACGCCCAAGGGCGCGCCGCGCTCGGAGCCGCGTTCACTGGAACCGCTGGGCGCGATTCTCAGCAAGGTGCCGTTCCGGACCCGTGAGGTGACCGAATGTCCGGCGCCGTTGTTCCACACCCTCGGTTTCGCCATGTCGTTGCTGGCCATCGGCTTCGGCTCGACATTGGTGATCCGGCGCCGATTCGATCCGCAGCGGGTGATCGACAGTATGGCCGAGCACGGTGCGACCGCGCTGATCGTGGTGCCGGTGATGCTCACGCGCATGGTCGAACCGGGTCCGCAGGCGGTGCGCGAGCGGGATCTGTCGGCGCTGCGCATCATCTTCGTCGCCGGATCGCAGCTGGGCGCCGAGCTGTGCCGGCGGGTGACCGCCGCGTTCGGGCCGGTCGTCTACAACCTGTACGGATCCACCGAGGTCGCCTACGCCACCATCGCCACGCCGGATGACCTGGCGGAGGAGCCGGGATGTGTGGGGTCACCGGTGGTGGGCGCGGTGGTCGAGATCCTCGACGAGCAGGGCGAACCCGTACCGCCCGGGACGACCGGGCGGATCTTCGTCCGCAACGCGATCCCCTTCGATGGCTATACCGGTGGCGGCGACAAGGAGCGGATCCGCGGCCTGATGTCCACCGGCGATGTCGGCCATTTCGATTCGGCCGGAAGGCTTTTCATCGACGGACGCGACGACGACATGATCGTCTCCGGCGGGGAGAACGTGTTCCCGGCCGAGGTCGAGGAATTGCTCGACGCACATCCGGACGTGCGCGAGGCCGCGGTCATCGGCGTACCCGACGACGAATACGGCGCCCGGCTGGTCGCTTTCGTCGTCCGCACCACCGAAACCCTCGGTGCGGAGGAGATCAAGGCGCATGTGAAGGCCAACCTCGCGCGCTACAAGGTGCCTCGCGAGGTGGTGTTCATCGATGAACTGCCACGCAACCCCACCGGCAAGGTCCTCAAACGGCGGCTGCGGGAATGGGGCGAGGGCGCCGGAGCGTGACGCCGATTCCGGCGCCGGACACCTCCGGCGCCGGAACCGTACGGCTCAGCAGTTACGCAGTTCCGGGCTCTGATTGAGCAGTTGAGCGCGGGTGGAGATGAAGGTGGAGTAGGTGTCGCCACCGACGGCCGACAGCGGGAAGGCCGCCACCCGATGGCAGTTCTGGAAGGCGAGCTTGATGCCGAAATGCCGCTCCAGGCTGCCGCGAATCGAATCCGACGCCATCGCGCGCAGCAGTTGGCCGCGGGCCGTCTCGTCCGGCGGGGGAACCTGATTGTCGGCGAATTCTGCTGTGCCGGAACGCAAGTCGGCGGCCACCCGGCTGACGACCTCGTAGGCGTAGGGCAGTGAGGTACGAACGCATTCGACGAATTCCTCGTCGCTGACCGGACCGCTTTCGGCGCGTTCGAGCAGTGCGGCTGGGACATCCAATGACATGACGCTCTCCTCGTGGGATGGCGGGTGATGTCCCACGAGTCTAAACGACAAACGTTGTCAACAAGACCCGAATGGCCGCGAAAGTGCCGATTGCAGAGCGGCTTTCGCTTCCTCGGTGAGCGTGCGCACCAGGTCGGCGGCCGGAACGGCGTCGGCGAGGGTGTGCGCCTGCCCGGCCCACAGGTTCACCGCGTCGGGGTTGTCGGCGGCGCGGGCCTGCGCGCGCAACGGTCCGGTGGCGTAATGGATTTCGGGATAAGCCGCGGGCGCGTCGGGGTTGTCGAGCATGAATTGATTGCGCAGGCCGCGGGCCCGGCGGCCGCTGAAGGCGCGAGTCAGCATGGTGGGCGTCTCGATCGCGAGCGCATCGCGATGCAGTGCCGAGGTGCCCGCCTCGGGGCAGCGGAGGAAGGCGGTGCCCAGCTGTGCGGCCGTGGCGCCGGCGGCGAGGACCGCGGCGATACCCGCGCCGGTGGCGATGCCGCCCGCCGCGACCACGGGGGTGTCGACCGCGGCGCGCACCAGCTGCACCAGCGCCAGGGTGGTGAGGGGATCGGTGCCGTCCTCCTCGGGCCGGTCGGCGAAGCCGCCGCGATGTCCGCCGCCTTCCGCGCCCTGGGCGACGAGGACATCCGCACCCGTCTCTGCGGCGACCCGGGCCTCGGGTACCGAGGTCACCGTGACCCACACCTCGGTTCCGGCGCGATGCAGGCGCTCGATCTCGGCCTCCGACGGGCAGCCGAAGGTGCACGAGACCACCGCGACCGGCTCGGCGGTGAGCAGATCGAGCTTCTCGTCCCAGGCGTCGGTGTCGAACCGCGCCTCGCCGAGCGGGAAACGCCGGCCCAGCCGGTCGAGGTAGACCGCGAAGTGTTCCGGCGGTGTGGGCGCGCCCGGAACGAACAGATTCACCCCGAAGGGAGTCTCGGTCAGCTCGCGCAGCGCCGCGATGCGCGCGGCGGTATCGGTGGCGCTCAGATATCCGGCGGCGAGGAATCCCAGGCCGCCCGCGTTGCCGACAGCGGCGGCGAGTTCCGGGGTGGACGGGCCGCCGGCCATCGGCGCCAGCACGATCGGGGTGCGCACGTTGTCGAGGATCACCCCCTCAGTCTGGACCCGGCCCCGGATCTCGGTAACGGTGCCCGCGGGTACCAAGATCAGCCTTCCACCTGCGAATTCCGGCGCGGAGGTTGCGAAAAGGTCACGACGGAGTACAGTTTCCGTCACAACAGATGCCGAATCGTTACCGAATGTCAGGTTTCGGCCGGCGTCGCCGCCGAGTTGATCGACGCTAGGACGAGCCTTGCCGCAGCACCGTGAGACATCCAGTTCCGTATCCGTTCAGGACCTGCTCGGTGACATCTCCGCCGGTAGCGGCGCGGCCGAGCGTCGCACTCGCCATCGTGCCCAGCCGCGCACCGGCGACCGGATGAAGCTCGCCGCCAGCGCCGCGGTCGCGACCGGCGCGCTGATCAGCACCGCCACCCAGTTCGCGCACGCCGCGCCCCTGCTGCCCGGTGGCCACAACGACACTCCGGAACCGGTCGCGCTGAAGTCGGCCTCCGAACCCGCGCACGAGGCCGAGCAGGCCGCGCCCGTCGCCGCCCCGGTCGCCGCCGAGACTCCGGCCGCGCCGCAGGCCCAGCCGGTGGCCGCGCCCGCGCCCGCCCCGTTCGGTCTGCAGAATCTGCCGCCCGAGGTCGCCGGCCCGCTCTCGCACGCCGAAGAGGTGCTGAAGGGTATTCAGCAGCAGCTCGCGCCGGCCCAGGCCGTGCGGCCGGTGGCCGGGGTCGTGAGTTCCGGCTTCGGATCCCGGTGGGGCGCCATGCATTACGGTGTCGACTTCGCCGATGCGATCGGCACTCCTATTCATTCGGTGGAGAACGGCACGGTGATCGACGCCGGTCCCGCCTCGGGCTTCGGGCTGTGGGTCCGAGTGAAGCAGGACGACGGCACCACCGCGGTGTACGGCCACGTCAACGACATCCTGACCCACGTCGGTCAGCGCGTGAACGCCGGTGACGTGATCGCCACCGTCGGCAACCGCGGCAACTCCACCGGCCCGCATCTGCATCTGGAGATCTGGGATCCCAGCGACGTCAAGATCGATCCCGCCCCCTATCTGGCGAGCAAGGGCGTCGTCCTGTCCCAGCAGTCGTGGGGGGCGGGCGAATAGCGCCCGCGCTGTCGTCGGCCGCCCGGCTCGGCCGGCAGCGGGGGGTTGATGCATTGACTGGTTTGTACGAGTTGTTCGATTCCGGATCCTTGCACGGCCGCACCTATACGGCTCTGGTGCAGCATCCGCGGTCCAGCCTGTCGGAACTGGCGCAGTATCTGGAGTGCTCCCGCGAGGCCGTCGCGGCCGCACTGGACGCACTCTGCGAGATGCAGGCCGTGGTCCGCATCGAGATCGACGACACCGTCCGCTGGGATGCCCACGCTCCCGAGGCCCTGTCGGAAGCCGAATCCCGCCGCCGCCAGGCCGAAACCGCGCGCATGCACGACGCCGCGGCCCGGCTCGGCGAGACGTTCCGCTCGGTGCGGCGCACCGCGCGCGGCGACGGCACGGTGGTGCCGATGTACGAGACCCGCGAGGTGATCGCCGAATTCGAGGATCTGCAGCGGGCCGCGCGCAGCCGGATCCGGATGATCGACCGGGGCCCGTATCTGTGCGAGGGCGAGCGCGCCGCGCGGCTGTTCGACCTGCGCTCGGCGCGGATGTCGGCGGGCGTGCGCTATCAGACGCTGTATCAGGACACCATCTACCAGGATTCTGATCGGCTGCGCTTCGCGCTGCGGGCCAATACCGCCGGAGCGCAGGCACGCACCCTGCCCGATCCGCCGTTCAAGGTGATCATCGCCGACGACGACCGCGCGGCGCTGATGCTGCATCACGACGAACGCCGCGGCGATCCGATGGGCCTGCGCATCGCGGCCTGCCCGACGCTGGACGCGATCGTGCACACCTTCGAGGTGTTGTGGTCGCTGGCCGCGCCGATCTCGGTGAATCCGGACCAGCCGCTGGACGAACGCGACCGGGCCATCCTGACCCTGATGGGCCTGGGCGCGACGGACGACACCATCGCCCGGCGGCTGGGCATGTCCCGGCGCACGGTGGTGCGGCGGACCGCCAGCCTGCTGGAACGCCTGGGTGCCAGTACCCGGTTCCAGGCCGGCGTGCAGGCGATCCGCCGCGGCTGGCTGTGACATGCGGCCGCTGGTGCGGCTGTGACTAGAGTCACGGAGGTCGACGCGGGGTGCAACACCGAGGCACCCTGGCAGCGATGAGAACTAGGAGAACCGGCGGGTTGCGGCCGTAGATCGGCCGTAACCCGGGGGCTCATCCATCCTTATATGATTGCTCGGACCGCGCGAGGGGGTGTTGGACCGTGCGGACCTGCTGGACGCGAGAGGTGAAGACACTCGAATGGATACTGCCCGCCGTTCCGCTCGTGGAGGTCGTCGCCGCCGGTCGGGCAGCCCGCTTTTCGGTCAGCTGCTGACCGCTGCGGTGGAATCCGCCGCGGACGCGGTAGCGATCCGGTTCGATCCGACCGGTGAGCCGGCCGATGCGCGGCAGCTGACCTATCGAGAGTTGGAC
This sequence comes from Nocardia kruczakiae NBRC 101016, assembly GCF_001612965.1. Taxonomy (GTDB): domain Bacteria; phylum Actinomycetota; class Actinomycetes; order Mycobacteriales; family Mycobacteriaceae; genus Nocardia; species Nocardia kruczakiae. Next base: position 6,267 of record NZ_BDBL01000048.1, on the reverse strand, counting down.
GAGGCGTCCTCGCGCCTGGCCCGGGAACTCATCGCGCGCGGTATCGGCGCGGGCGACGTGGTGGCCATCGGCATCGCGCGCTCGATCGAATCGGTGCTGTCGGTGTGGGCGATCGCCAAGGCGGGTGCCGCCTACGTGCCGGTCGACCCGGCCTATCCGCCCGACCGCATCGCGCATATCGTCGACGACTCCGGCGCCGTCCTCGGCCTGACCACCGGCGCGTATCGCGGTGCGCTCGGCAGCGGCGTGTACTGGCTCGAACTCGACGATCCGGTTGTCTCCGAGCGGATCGCCTCGCATCCGGCGCACCCGATCTCCTACACCGACCGCGTGCGCCCGCTCACCGAAGCGCATCCGGCCTACGTGATCTACACGTCCGGTTCCACCGGCCGCCCCAAGGGCGTCGTGGTGACGCACGCCGGCCTCGGCGGACTGGTCGCGGCGGAGCGGGAGCACTACGGCGTGACCGAAGGCGCCCGGGTACTGCATGTCTGCTCGCCCAACTTCGACGTCTCGGTGCTGGAACTGCTACTGGCCTTCTCGTCGGGAGCGACCCTGGTCGTCTCGCCGCCGGACGTGTTCGGTGGTTTCGAACTGGCGGATCTGCTACGGCGCGAACGCGTCTCGCACATGCTGATCACGCCGGGCGCCTTGGAGTCGGTGGACCCGGCCGATCTGCCCGACCTCGAGGTCGTGGTGGTCGCGGGTGACAAGTTCGGTCCCGAGCTGGTCGGGCGCTGGGCGCGCGACGGCCGCCGCTTCTACAACGGCTACGGCCCGACCGAGGCGACGATTCTCGCCACCTCCACCGCGGAAATGGCTGCCGACCAGCCGATCACGATCGGTACGGCGATCTCCGGCATCGGGGCCTACGTCCTCGATTCGCGGCTTCGCCCCGTTCCCGCGGGCGTGGTCGGGGAGCTCTATCTGGCCGGCCCGGCGCTGGCGCAGGGCTATCTGAATCGGCCGGGCCTGACCGCCGAGCGATTCGTCGCCAGTCCGTTCGGCGCGGAGGCCGGGCGACCCGGTGGACGGCTGTATCGCACGGGTGACCTGGTGCGCCGCAACGAATCTGACGGCACCATCGAATATCTGGGCCGCTCCGACTTCCAGGTCAAGATCCGCGGTTTCCGCATCGAGCTGGGCGAGATCGACAACGCGCTGACCGCCCATCCCGATATCGATTTCGCCGCCACCATCGGCCGCACGCTGCCCTCGGGCGCGACCGCGCTGGTGTCGTATGTGCTGCCGCGTTCCGGAGCCGCGCTCGATATCGCGAGCCTGGACGATTTTCTGGCGGAATCGCTGCCCGCGTACATGATTCCCGCGGCGATCATGGCGCTGGACGAGATTCCGCTGACCCCGGTGGGCAAACTCGACCGCGCCCGGCTGCCGGAACCGACCTTCACGGCCCGCGAATTCCGCGCTCCCGCCACCCCGGTGGAGGAAATCGTCGCCGAGGTGTTCGCGGCCCTGCTCGTCCCCGGCGATGGGGACAACCCCGGCCGGGTCGGCGCCGACGACGACTTCTTCGAACTCGGCGGCAATTCGCTGCTGGCCGCCCAGGCGGCGGCCCGGATCGGCTCGGCGCTGGGTGCCCGCGTACCGGTGCAGTTGCTGTTCGAGGCCTCGACCGTGGCCGCGCTCGCCGAACAGGTGGAACGCCACGCCGGAACCGGAACCGGGGAGCGGCTGCGGCCGATGCCCCGTCCCGAACGCATCCCGCTGTCCTACGCGCAGCAGCGCATGTGGTTCCTCAACCGCTTCGACCCCGCCGGGGCCGTCAACAACATTCCGGTCGCGGTGCGGCTGAGCGGACGTCTCGACGTGGACGCGCTGCGGTCCGCGGTGCGGGATCTGGTGGAACGCCACGAGGTGCTGCGCACCGTCTACCCCGAACTCGACGGCGAGGGCTACCAGCAGGTGCTGCCGCTCTCGGATTCCCGTGCGGTACCGCAGATCCCGCTGGTCGAGGCGGCCGAGGACGAGGTGGCCACCCTGGTCGCCGAGACCGTCTCCGGCGGCTTCGATGTGACGACCGCGCCGCCGGTGCGCCTGCGGGTGCTGCGGCTGGGCGAGACCGAGCACGTGCTGGTGTGCGTGATCCACCACATCGCCGGCGACGGCTTCTCGATGGGCCCGCTGACCCGCGATCTGATGACCGCCTACCTCGACCGGGCGCGCGGCGGTCACCCCGAATGGTCGCCGCTCGCGGTGCAGTACGCCGACTACGCTCTGTGGCAACGGGAAACGCTGGGCAGCGAGGACGATCCCGAGTCGGTGCTCGCCGCGCAGATCGCCTTCTGGCGCCGCGAACTCGCCGCGCTGCCCGAGCAATTGGAGCTCCCGGCCGACCGCCCGCGCCCGGCGGTCGCGTCCTATCACGGTGGCACCCACGACTTCGAGATCGACCCGGCGGTGCACGCGGCACTGAACCGCCTCGCCCACGAGCATCAGGCCACGCTCTTCATGGTCGTGCACGCAGCCCTGGCGGTCCTGCTGGCCCGCCTGTCCGGCACGCGCGACATCGCGATCGGCACTCCGATCGCGGGCCGCGGCGACGAGGCGCTCGACGAGTTGATCGGCATGTTCGTCAACACCTTGGTGCTGCGGACCGAGATCGATCCGGCGCGCAGTTTCGAACAGGTGCTCGCCGACGTGCGCGGCACCGACGTCGCCGCGTTCGGCCACGCCGATGTGCCGTTCGAGCGGTTGGTGGAGATCCTCGACCCGGCGCGGTCGACCGGCCGGCATCCGCTGTTCCAGGTCATGCTGACGTTCCAGAACCTGGCTCGCACCGAACTGGAACTGCCCGGCCTCGCGGTGTCGGGAGTCGATCTGGCGATCGATTCGGCCAAATTCGACCTGCAGCTCGCCATGGCCGAGCGTGTCGACGAACACGGTGTGCCGCAAGGCATCTCGGCATCGTTCAGCTACGCGACGGATCTGTTCGACGAGGCGACGGTGCAGGACTTCGCCGATCGTTTCCTGCGCATCGTGAGCGCTGTCGCGGCCGATGCGGCCGCGATCGTCGGCGACGTCGATGTTCTCGCCCCCGGTGAGCGGGAACTGGTTCTGCACGAATGGAATTCACCCGGAGCGCTGGTCCCGCCGGTGACGCTGGTGGATCTGATCGAGGCGCAGGCGCAGCGGCGCGCGGGCGCGGTGGCGATCCGGTTCGGCGACACCACCGTCACCTTCGGGGAGCTGCTGCGGCGCGCCAATCGGGTGGCGCGCGCGCTCATCGCTCAGGGCGTGGGCCCGGAATCCCTGGTGGCGGTGGCGGTTCCGCGCACCGAGGAGCTGCCCGTCGCACTGCTGGGCGTCCTGCTGTCGGGCGCGGCCTACCTGCCGATCGACACCGGCTACCCCGCGCAGCGGCTGGAATTCATGCTGTCCGATGCCGAACCGGCGTGTGTGCTGACCACGGCCGCCGTGCGGCCGGAACTGCCCGCCGCGGAACTGGCGACGGTTCTGCTGGAAGAGACCGGGAACTTCGCCGACGCCCCGATCACCGACGGCGAACGCGTGCGTGCGCTGCGCCCGGCCGATCTTGCCTATGTCATCTACACCTCGGGTTCCACCGGTGTGCCCAAGGGCGTGGGCGTCACTCATCGCAACGTGCTGGAGTTGTTCGCGAACACGCAGCTGCTGTTCGACTTCGACGAGACCGATGTGTGGACGCTGTTCCACTCCTTCGCCTTCGACTTCTCGGTGTGGGAGTTGTGGTGTTCGCTGGCCACCGGTGGTGCGGTGGTCGTCGTCGATCATCTGACCTCGCGTTCGCCGGAAGCGTTCCGCGAGTTGCTGATTCGCGAACAGGTCACGGTGCTGAATCAGACGCCGTCGGCCTTCTATCAGCTGGCCGAGGCCGATCGCGCCGCGCAGAATCACGCCGGCGGGGATACGGCGGTGGCGAGTGCGGGCAAGTTCGCCCTGCGCTACATCGTCTTCGGTGGCGAGGCATTGGATCTGCGCCAGCTCGGCCGCTGGTACGAGCGGCACGGTTCGTCGGCGCCGCGACTGGTGAACATGTACGGCATCACCGAGACCACGGTGCACGTGTCGTTCCTGGCGCTCGACGAGGGTCTGGCCGATCATCCGGCCAGCGTGATCGGCCAGGCGCTGCCGGGTCTGGAAGCCTACGTCCTCGACGAACGCCTGCACCCGGCTCCGGTCGGTGTCGCGGGTGAGATGTACATCGCGGGACGCCAGCTTTCGCGCGGATACCTGGGCCGCCCGGGCCTGACCGCGACCCGGTTCGTGGCGAACCCCTTCGGGGCCCCCGGTACACGCATGTACCGTTCGGGCGATATCGGCCGCTGGGCCGGTTTCGACGGGGAGGCCGCCCTCGAATATGCCGGACGCAGCGATCAGCAGGTACAGCTGCGCGGCTTCCGTATCGAACTGGGTGAGGTCGAGGCCGCGCTGTTGCGCTGCCCCGGCATCAGCCAGGCCGTGGCGGTGGTCCACACCGATCACGACCTCGGTGACCGGCTGGTGGGTTACGTCGTCCCGGAGGCCGGGCAGGTCGCCGACCCCGGTGCGGTGCGCTCGGCGGTGGGCGAATTCCTCACCGGCTACATGGTTCCCGACGTGGTCATGGTGCTGGAGTCGCTGCCGCTGACTCCGAACGGCAAACTGGACCGGCGTGCGCTGCCGGAGCCGAAGGTGCTGGGGGAGCGCGAGTTCCGCGCTCCCGTCACACCGGTCGAGGAAGCGATCGCCCGCGTGTTCGCCGATGTGCTCGGCGCCGAGCGGGTCGGCCGCGACGACGACTTCTTCGCCCTGGGCGGCAACTCACTGGTCGCCACCCGGGTCGTCGCGCGGGTGAACGCCGCGCTCGGCGCCGCGGTCGCGGTCCGCGACCTGTTCGAGGCGCCGTCGGTGGAGCAGTTGGCGATCCGCGCCGAAGCAGCCGTCGCGCCCGCACAACGTCCCGCGCTGGTGGCGGGGCCGCGCCCGGAGCTGGTGCCGTTGTCGCTGGCACAGCAGCGGATGTGGTTCCTCAACCAGTTCGACACCGCCTCCCCGGCCAACAACATTCCTTTCGCCGTCCGGTTGACGGGTGAGCTGGACCTGACGGCGCTGCGATCGGCCGTGGGTGACGTGGTGGCCCGGCACGAGGTGCTGCGGACCGTCTACCCGGCCGTGGACGGCGTGGGACATCAGAACGTGCTGCCCTCGTCCACCGTGCCGGATCTGCCGGTCGTCGAGGTCGGCGAAAGCGCTGTGGTGGACTGGATCTCCCGCTTCGCGCTGCGCGGATTCGATGTCGCGGCCGAGGTGCCGTTGCGGATGGCGGTGCTGACGTCGGCCCCCGACGTGCATGTGGTGGTCGTGGTGACGCACCACATCGCGGCGGACGGCGCGTCGGTGGCGCCGCTGGTCCGGGACCTGATGACCGCCTACCTGGCGCGCGTCTCGGGTGAGGCTCCCGCGTGGGCGCCGCTGCCCGTGCAATACGCGGACTACGCGCTGTGGCAGCGGGAGCTGCTCGGGGACGAGAACGATCCCGAGTCGCCGGCCGCGCAGCAGCTGGCGTTCTGGCGCGCGGCGCTGGCCGACGCGCCGGAGCGGATCGACCTGCCCGCGGACCGGCCGCGTCCGCAGACGCCCTCGGGCGTCGGCGGGGTGTATTCGTTCGCGATTCCGGCGCAGACGCATCGCGCCGTATCGGAGATCGCGCGCGCCCGCAACGCGTCCGAGTTCATGGTGGTGCACGCGGCCTTCGCGGCATTGCTGTCGCGGCTGTCGGGCAGCACGGATGTCACGCTGGGCGCCCCGGTGGCCGGGCGTGGTGAGCGCGAGCTCGACGATCTCGTCGGCATGTTCGTCAACACCCTGGTGCTGCGCACCGAGGTCGAACCCGGCACGAGTTTCGTCGATCTGCTGGACCGGGTCCGCGAGTCGGATCTGGCCGCGTTCTCGCACGCCGAACTGCCCTTCGAGCGGTTGGTCGAGGTCCTGGATCCGGTCCGGGCACCGTCGCACCATCCGCTGTTCCAGGTGGCGCTGTTCTTCCAGAACGTCGATGCCGCCCGGCTGGAACTGCCCGGACTGGCCGTCGAGGAGGTCGACTTCGACGGAGCCGTCGCGAAATTCGATCTGCAACTGACGATTTCGCCCGTCGACGGTGACCGTGAACAGCCGGCCGTCTTCACCTATGCGACGGATCTGTTCGACGAGTCGACGGTTGCCGGATTCGCGGAGCGTTTCGTGCGGTTGCTGAGTGCGGTCGTCGCGGATCCCGATGTCGCCGTTGGT
>NZ_BDBL01000047.1 GCF_001612965.1 Nocardia kruczakiae NBRC 101016 | reverse complement strand
CGGGAGCGCCGGGGTCGTGGGAGCCGCCGGCGTCGTCGTGCTCGGCGGATTCGCCGCCACGGCGCTCTTGGCGCTGACCGGAACCGCCGTGCCGCCCACGGCGGCCCGCTGCTCGAAGTACTCGTCGAAACCGGCCTCGCCGGTCTCGGCCACCGCGGTGGTCTGAACGGGCCCGGCCGAGACCGGTTCCACCACCGGGGCGGGCTCGGGCGCCGGCTCCGGCAGGATGGTCGCCAGTCCGCGCAGGGCGCGGCCGAAATCGGGATCGATCAGGTCCGAGGCCGGATCGTCGAGCGGCACCACCGAGCCGCCGTGCGCGTCCGGCTGGTAGCGCCAGTGCGCGGCGATCACCGAACGGCCCGCCTGCCACTGCAATTGGGCGACCCAGTAGTTCTTCTCGTCCTTCCAGGCGTCCCATTCGGCGATATCGATATTGTGGCCGCGCTCGGCGAACGCGGCCGAGACGATCTCGATCAGCGTCTCCACCGCGGGACCGTCCTTGCGCACCGGATGCGCCTTCTGCGCCAGCTCGGCCGCGCGAGCACGCTCGAGCAGCACGGGGTAGGCGAAACGCTCCACCCGGCTGGCCGGCATGCCGGACTCCTCGGTGACCTGCTCCACCGACGCACCGGCACGGATCCGAGCCTGAATATCGCGAGGACGCATGGTCGCCTCCGTTTCGATCTCGATCTGGCCGAATCGGGCAAGGTCTCCACGCGCGGCGGCACGCAGCTTCTCGTCGGCGGCGAGCCGGTACTTCTGACCGGTCTCGGCATCGACGCACACGATGTGCGCGGAATCGGGCGTCAATCCGATCACTCGAAGTTCACGCACCGTTACCTCCTTATCGCTGCGTCGATCACAGCTGCGCCGAGCACCAACTAGCTCGCGACACCGCCCACGTTCTGGAACAGTAGTGCACTTCTGAGATTCGTGTGGCAAGACACGCGGCCTGAAATCTACCGCCGCGGTGCTGAGGACGACTAATCTGCTCTGTTTCCACGCTCACCGGCCCACGCCCCGGCAAACTTCCGGCACGATTTCGGTTGGCGCACACCAACACAGCGTAAACGCGAAAGCCGCGGATTTCGGTGACGAAATTCCGCGACTTTCGCGAGCTTTTATCCGAACGCTGTGGCGATCAGGCGCTGATCTGCTGCACCACCCAGTCGATGCAGCGGGTCAGCTGCGACACGTCCTCGGGGTCGATCGCGGGGAACATGCCGACGCGCAGCTGGTTGCGGCCCAGCTTGCGGTAGGGCTCGGTGTCGACGATGCCGTTGGCGCGCAACACCTTTGCGACCTGCGCCGCATCCACCGACGGGTCGAAGTCGACGGTGCCGACCACCTGCGAGCGGTGCGCCGGCTCCGCGACGAACGGGGTGGCGAATTCGCTGGACTCGGCCCAGGAATACAGCCGCGACGAGGAATCGAGGGTCCGCTTGACGGTCCAGTCCAGACCGCCGTTGTTGTTCATCCACTCGATCTGATCGGCGAACAACAGCAGGGTGGCCAGCGCCGGGGTGTTGTAGGTCTGATCCTTGGTGCTGTTGTCGATCGCGATCGGCAGCGAGAGGAATTCGGGGGTGTAGCGACCCGAATCCTTGATTTCGGAGACTCGCTCCAGCGCCTTCGGGCTCATCAGCGCGACCCACAGGCCACCGTCGGAGGCGAAGCATTTCTGCGGCGCGAAGTAGTACACGTCGGCATCGGCGATATTCACCGGCAGACCGCCCGCGCCGGAGGTGGCGTCGATGGCGATCAGCGCGTTGTCCGAGCCGGCGGGCCGCTGCACCGGAACCGACACACCGGTGGAGGTCTCGTTGTGCGCCCACGCGATCACGTCGGCGACCGGGTCGGAGACCGGCTCGGGCGCGGTGCCCGGGTCCGAGGAGACCACGATCGGATCGCCGATGAACGGGTTGCGCTTGGCCACCGCGGCGAACTTCGAGGAGAACTCGCCGTAGGTGAGGTGCAGCGAACGGTCGCGGATCAGGCCGAAGGCCGCGGCGTCCCAGAACGCGGTGGTGCCGCCGTTGCCGAGCACGACCTCGTAGCCCTCGGGCAGCGAGAACAGGTCGCGCAGGCCCGAACGGACGCGCGCGACGACGTCCTTGACCGGCTTCTGACGGTGGCTGGTGCCCATCACGGACGCGCCGACCTCGACGAGGGAGCGCAGCTGTTCGGGACGGACCTTGGACGGGCCGCAGCCGAACCGTCCGTCGGCGGGCTTCAGATCGTCGGGAATGCTCGGAAAGGCAGCGGTCATGGGCTCAAGCCTAGAGCGTGATGTGGGTCTCGCGCGTGGGTGGGTCGAGGTTGTGCACACGGATGCGACGGGCGTGCCGAAACCGCGCAGATGTCCGTAACACCGTGTCGGCGCACGTCCGCCCGTTACCGTTGGGCAATGAGCATGACAGGGCGGGAGCGACCGGACTCCACGGGCACCTCCGCCGCATCCGCGGCATCCGGGCCCACCGCGGTTCCCCGGTGCGAGGCGGACGGATCCACCCGGACCGGTAGCGGTGGGCCCGGCCTGGGCGCACGCCTGGTCAAGCGGCTCGAGGGAGTCGGAATCGTGCTGCGTACGGGCATGCTCTCCGATGGAGCGCGCCACGAACTGCTGTTGCGCGGCCTGCCCGGGAAGGCCACGATTCTCGGGGTCCGGCCCTGCCGGGCCTCCACCTTCGCGGCCCTTTCCGTCGACGGCGCGCGGAAACGGACGGAGGCCGCGGGCCGCATCGATGCCGGCCATCGCTTCTGGGTCCGGATCCAGCTCGACGGCGCACCGCCGTACGAGACCCGGGTGCGGCAACGAGTGAGCGACGCCGACCGGGAGTCCATGCAACCGGGTGATGTGGTCGGCTGCCGCGTCGATCCGGGTGATCGGGAGCGGCTGGTGCTGTACGTGCCCGGCGTCACGGAGGCGACGCGGGTCAGCATTTCGAAGATCCTGTCCGCGGGCCGCCGCGCCGACGCGACCGTGCTGGCCGCGACGCCGATCGCCGCCGACTATTCGGGCCGCGACGATCCGGTGCTGCGGCTGGATCTGGAACTGCGCGCCTGGGACGAACCACAGCCGTGGCGAGTACGGATCGTGCAGCCGGTGCCGCTCCCGGCGATCGAACTGGTCGATCTGGGCCGGCATCTCGAGGTCGCGTTCTTCGCCGTGGACCGCGGCGAGTCGGTGGCCGTGGACTGGGAGGCCTCGGCCGAACTGTGAGGCGCGCGCCTCAGGGCAGTTTGACGAATTCGAAACCGCGCGAACGCAATACCGGCAGAACCACCGACATTCCCTCGGCGGTACCGGATTTCGGGCGGTGCATATGGGCGATCGAGATCGCGCCGGGCTGCGCCGCCGACATGGCGGTGCGCACCTGCGCGGCCGAGAAGGTCGCGCCGGCGTCCCCGTTGATGCTGAAGCCGACCGGTGTCTCTCCCAGATCCCGCACGATGGCCACCGCCACATCGTCGTAATGCGCGGTGCCCGCGCGGAAGAACCGCGGCGGATGCCCGAGCAGCCGGGTGAGCCGCTCGTGATTGCCCCACACCTCGTCGATCGCCTGTTGCGGGGATGCGGTGCCGGCGATGCCGTAGGCGGTGTGGCCGGTGACCGAGAGCGGACAGTGCCGGGTGCCGTGGTTGGCGAGTTCGAACAACGGATTAGCGGCCAGTTGCTCGGCCCGGCGCGGGTCGGCGTCGATCCAGCGCTTGTTGAGAAACAGCGTCGCCGGAATGTCATGGGCGACGAGGTAATTCATCAGCTCGGTGTTGATCTCGTCGTTGTCCGGTCCGCCGCAGGCGTCGAAGGTCAACGCCATCTGCTTACCCTGCGCCGGGATCGAGGTGATGATGCCGGGCAGGTCCATCCCCCATCCGGTGGGCTGGCGTCCGGCATAGCGTGCGGCCACGGCCACCGGATCGGGCTGTGCGGACAGCGCCGCCGTCACCGGACTCGCCACCGGCGGAACCGAAGGGTGCACCGGCGCGGGCGGCGCCGTGGAGATGATCGTCTTGACCGACGAATTCCCTTCCGCCGTAGCGCATCCCGCTGCGGCGAACCCCGCGGCCACCGCCGCACCCGCTGCCAGAAGCCGACGTCGCGACAGTTCTGCACCACCCACGCGAGCAGATGCTACGGCAGAGAAGCGACGAGCGCAGGCCCGGAGCTACCGGACGATGGTGTCCCAACCCGGTACGGATTCCGCGGTGCGCGGCGCCGGTCCGGTGTAGATCGCGGCGGGGCGCACCAGCTTGCCCAACTGCTTCTGCTCGAGGATGTGCGCACACCAGCCGGCGGTGCGGCCACAGGTGAACATGGCCGGCATCATGTGCGCCGGCACCTCGGCGAAGTCCAGGATCACGGCGGCCCAGAACTCGACGTTGGTCTCGATGGCGCGGTCGGGGCGACGTTCGCGCAGTTCGGCCAGCGCGGCCTGCTCGAGCGCGGCGGCGACCTCGTAGCGCGGGGCGTCCAGCCGCTTCGCGGTGGCGCGCAGCACCCGGGCGCGCGGGTCCTCGGCCCGGTAGACCCGGTGGCCGAAGCCCATCAGCTTCTCCTTGCGATCGAGGATGCCCTTCACCAGACCGCGTGCGTCGCCGGTCTTTTCGACCTCTTCGATCATCGGCAGCACGCGCGCGGGCGCACCGCCGTGCAGCGGACCGGACATGGCGCCGATCGCGCCGGAGAGGCTGGCGGCCACATCGGCGCCGGTCGAGGCGATCACGCGCGCGGTGAACGTGGAGGCGTTCATGCCGTGTTCGGCGGCCGACACCCAGTAGGCGTCGATGGCCTCGACGTGGCGCGGGTCCGGGTCGCCCTTCCACCGCCGCATGAAGCGTTCGGTGATCGTGCTGGCCTCGTCGATATCCTTCTGCGGCACGGCCGGCTGGTAGATGCCGCGGGCGGACTGCGCGACATAGGACAGGGCCATCACGGACGCGCGCGCGAGGTTCTCGCGGGCGGTGGCGTCGTCGATGTCCAGCAGCGGCTGGTAGCCCCAGATCGGGGCGAGCATCGCCAGACCGGCCTGTACGTCGACACGCACGTCGCCGGTGTGCACCGGCAGCGGGAACGGCTCGGCGGGCGGCAGTCCCTGCCCGAAGCGCCCGTCGACCAGCAGCGCCCAGACGTCACCAAAGGTGACGTGGTTACCGACCAGATCCTCGATGTCGACACCGCGGTAGCGCAGCGCGCCGCCGTCCTTGTCGGGCTCGGCGATATCGGTGGTGAACGCCACCACGCCTTCCAGGCCACTGACGAAATCGGGGGGTACGGCCGGACCAGTAGGAGCCGCAGCGCTGGTAGTCATGTTGTGACTCTCCTTGCAAATCGGGCCGCACGATCTGTGGGCGGCCACGCGGTGGTGCTGTCCCGGCTCGGCCGGGGCGGTGCTGTCCCGGCTCGGCCGGGTGCGGCCGTATGCCACTCCGGCCGATCACCTGCAACCTTATCCCCCCAGTACTGGGGAGTAACGTTTGGACCATGCGCGAGGAGCAGAATTCACCGGGCTCAGCGGGGGGCGAATCGGGTCTTCCGACCGCGAATTCATCGACTTTGCCGGACCGCTTCGGGGCCGTACCCCGCGTCGATGTCGACATCGCCGCGATGCGGGCCGAATACGGCGGTGATCCGGACCTGACCGAGAGCTGGCCGGCCGACGGCTGGGAACCGTTGCTGCGCAACTGGATCGAGCTCGCCACCAACGCCGGTATCACCGAACCCAACGCCATGGTGCTGGCCACCGTCGAGCTCACCGACGCCGGTCCGCGCCCCGCCTCGCGCACGGTTCTGTGCAAGGGAGTTTCCGCCGACGGTGTGACTTTCTACACGAATTACGACTCCGCGAAGGGTGATCAACTCCACGCGGTGCCGTATGCGTCGGCCACCTTCGCCTGGCCCAAGGTGGGCCGGCAGGTGACGCTGCGAGGCCCGGTGGACCACGTCTCCACGGAGGTGACCACGGCGTACTGGCGCTCACGCCCGCGCAATTCGCAACTGGGCGCGTGGGCCTCGCACCAATCGCGCCCGGTGGCCTCCCGGGAGGATCTGGATCGGGCATTGGCCGACGTCACAGCCCGTTTCGACGGCGTGGAACAGATTCCGGTCCCGGCCAATTGGGGCGGCTACATCCTGCGTCCGGAGCAGATCGAGTTCTGGCAGGGCCGGCGCAGCCGGCTGCACAACCGCATCCGGATCACGCTGCCGGACGGGCCGGCCGCGATCGGCTCCGCCCGCATCGAACGCCTGCAGCCCTGACCCGGAATCCCCGCCGCGACGGGCGATATGCCCGAGTCGCGGATCGGCCGGTACCCGCTATATTCATGGGATGATTTCTCGAAGACGCCGCGCCATGGTGAAAGCCCGGCCGTGGTGAAGGTGCTCGCCGATGTCGCGCCGCTGCGCGACATCGATTTCCGGCGGCTGTGGGTCACCAATATCGTCACCGTCATCGGAGCCCAGCTCTCGGTGGTCGCGGTTCCGCAGCAGATCTACCAAATCACCGGCAGCTCCGGATATGTCGGCCTGGCCGGGATCTTCGGCCTGGTGCCGCTGATCGTCTTCGGCCTGTGGGGCGGCGCGGTCGCCGATGTCATGGACCGGCGCACCCTGCTGCTGATCACGAGCACCGGCACCGGGCTGACCTCGGTGGCGTTCTGGCTGCAGGCCGCGGCCGGGGTGAACAACGTCTGGCTGGTGCTCGGACTCTTCGCGGTGCAACAGGCGTTCTTCGCGATGAATCAGCCGACCCGCGCGGCCATCATTCCGCGCCTGCTGCCGGGTGATCTGCTCCCGGCCGCCAACTCGCTGAACATGACCGTCATGCAGTTCGGCGCCATCGCCGGCCCCGTGCTCGCGGGCGCGCTGATTCCGGTGACCGGACTGTCGATGTTGTATCTGCTCGACTCCATCGCCCTGCTGGCCACACTGTGGGCGGTGTGGCGGCTGCCCGCCGTCCCGCCGACCGGGGTGGCCCGCAAGGCCGGATTGAGCACCGTCGTCGAGGGTTTCAGCTATCTGTCCACCCAGCCCATCCTGCTGGCCTCCTTCGCCGTCGACATCATCGCGATGGTGTTCGGCATGCCGCGGGCGCTGTTCCCGCAGATGGCGCACGACACCTTCGGCGATCCGGTGACCGGCGGTGTGGCATTGGGCCTGCTCTTCGCCGCGATGTCGGCGGGTGCGGTCGCCGGCGGCGTGTTCTCCGGATGGCTCGGCCATGTGCGACGCCAAGGCATGGCCGTGGTCGTGTGCATCGCGCTGTGGGGTGTGGCGATGATCGGCTTCGGACTCGCCGTCGGCGGCACCGGCCATCAGCTGAGCGTCGGGGTCGGACTGTGGATCGCCCTGGCCTGCTTGGCCTTCGGTGGCGCGGTCGACATGTTCTCCGCGGCGCTGCGGACCAGCATGTTGCAGGAGGTGGCGACCGACGAGATGCGCGGACGGCTGCAGGGTGTGTTCACCGTGGTCGTCGCCGGTGGGCCCCGCATCGGTGATGTTGCCCACGGTTTCACCGCGGCCGCCATGGGTACTGCCGTGGCGGCGGCCGGTGGTGGGGTTCTGGTGGTGATCGGCGTGCTGATCGCCGCGGCCGTCTTCCCCGCCTTCGTCCGCTACCGCGTTCCCCGCGTCCACGCCGAGATTCCGGCCGATCAGCACTCGTGAGTACCGCGCGGGCCGCTAGCACGACCGGGCCCGCGAGCTCACATCGCACACATGTGACCGTGAGGTAGCAGATGACGACCCTCACGGATCGGCGCTACCGGTGAGCGGCTAGCGTTGAGGTAAGTGCGCCGGACGCCGACCGCGCCCGACGCCTACGGTTCTAGCCTGAGAGGGATCCTTCCGTGCCCGCTGAGAACATCAAAGTCGCGCAAACGCCTTCGGACGCCAACGGCGCAGGCGACGCCAAGCCGGTACTTTCCTACCCTGGCGGCGAATACGCCATGACTGTCACCCAGGCCGTCGAGGGCAACGACGGAATCGATCTGGGCAAGCTGCTGGCCAGCACCGGGTACGTCACCTACGACCCGGGCTTCACCAACACCGCGCCCACCAAGTCGGCGATCACCTACATCGACGGTGAGGCCGGCATCCTGCGCTACCGCGGCTACCCGATCGAGCAGCTGGCCGCGAGCTCGAACTTCATCGAGGTCAGCTACCTGCTCATCTACGGCGAGCTGCCGACCCAGGCACAGCTGGAAGACTTCACCGACCGGATCCGCCGCCACACGCTGCTGCACGAGGACCTCAAGCGCTTCTTCGACGGCTTCCCGCGCAACGCGCACCCGATGCCGGTGCTGTCCTCGGCGGTCAACGCGCTCTCGGCCTACTACCAGGACTCGCTGGACCCGCGCGACCCCGAGCAGGTCGAGCTGTCCACCATCCGCCTGCTGGCCAAACTGCCCACCATCGCGGCCTACTCCTACAAGAAGTCGGTCGGCCAGCCGTTCCTCTACCCGGACAACTCGCTGAGCCTGGTGGAGAACTTCCTGCGCATGACCTTCGGCTTCCCGGCCGAACCCTACGAGGTCGACCCCGAGGTCGCCGCCGCGCTGGACATGCTGCTCATCCTGCACGCCGACCACGAGCAGAACTGCTCCACCTCGACCGTGCGCCTGGTCGGCTCCTCGGACGCCAACCTGTTCACCTCGGTATCCGGCGGCATCAACGCACTGTGGGGCCCCCTGCACGGCGGCGCCAACCAGGCCGTGCTGGAGATGCTGGACGGCATCAAGGCGAACATCAACGGCGGCACCGTCGACGCCGCGGTCAAGGACTTCATCCGCAAGGTCAAGAACAAGGAAGACGGCGTGAAGCTCATGGGCTTCGGACACCGCGTCTACCGCAACTACGACCCGCGCGCGACGATCGTCAAGAAGACCGCCGACCAGATCCTCGGCAAGCTGGGCGTGCAGGATCCGCTGCTGGACATCGCCAAGGCGCTGGAAGAGGCCGCGCTGACCGACAGCTACTTCGTCGATCGCCGCCTGTACCCGAACGTCGACTTCTACACCGGCGTCATCTACCGCGCCATGGGCTTCCCGACCCGCATGTTCACCGTGCTGTTCGCGATGGGCCGGCTCCCCGGCTGGATCGCGCACTGGCGCGAAATGCACAGCGAGCCTTTGAAGATCGGCCGCCCGCGCCAGATCTACACCGGCTACGGTGCGCGCGACTACGGCGATATCGCCGGCCGCTGAATCACCTGCCCCGAAGCCCGTCTTCCATTCGGAAGGCGGGCTTCGTGCATGTCGAGGGTGATTGCCGCGCACGGCTTTTCACTGGTCCGCCTCGGTGGGCACTGCGCCGCAAGCGGATTCGCGCGAATGACAAGCGCACGTTAAGCGGCTCGCTGGCGCTGCCCGGCACCATCGTTGTCGCGGCCCGGAACCGACACCGGGGCGCCGGATCGGGGCCTGCCTCGGAGGGGACGGCAGGCCCCGATCCGTATCTTCGGCCTTCGCTCCGGCGGGTGGACTGCGCCAGGAAAATCCTGGTGCGCGGGATCGGGCCGGCGTGCGAAGGTCGAGGTATGGCGATCGCATCGGAGGTCACGCTCAGGCCCGCGACCGAGGAGGACATTCCCGGCATCGGGTTGCTGTTGTCGAACGCATTCGGTGTCTCGCCCAGGGAGGATCCGGTCGTCACCGCGCAGCGGTTGAAACTGTTCCCGATCGAGCGTGCGCTCGTGGCCGTGGACGGCGACCGGATCGTCGGGCACACCCGGGACACCACGATGACGCTCACGGTGCCCGGTCCGCATCCCGTCG
The DNA here is from genome assembly GCF_001612965.1 of Nocardia kruczakiae NBRC 101016. Taxonomy (GTDB): domain Bacteria; phylum Actinomycetota; class Actinomycetes; order Mycobacteriales; family Mycobacteriaceae; genus Nocardia; species Nocardia kruczakiae. Next base: position 57,204 of record NZ_BDBL01000047.1, on the reverse strand, counting down.
ACGTGTGCGGCGTGGCCGGTGTCGCGGTGGCGCCGACCCATCGCCGTCGCGGGATTCTGCGCGCGATGTACGCCGAACTGCACGAGCGCATCGAGGCCGCGGGGCTGCCGCTGACCATCTTCACCGCCAGCCGGGCCACCATCTACGGACGGTTCGGATACGGGCCGTGTGTGGTGGAGAACCGCGTCACCATCGACCGGCGGTTCGCCGAGTTCCTGCCCACCGCACCGGATCCCGGCGGTGTGACCCTGAGCTCGCTGGACGACGCGATCACCGTGGCGCCCGGCATCTACGACCGCTGGCGGCGACTGGTGCCCGGCGCCCAGGTCCGCCCGCATTCGGCGTGGTTGATCCAGTTGGTCGGCAGCGGCGGCCAGGCCGCCCTGTACGCCCTCACCCATCCCGACGGGTACGCGCTCTACCGCTACGACAACCCCGAGCCGCGCAAGCTCACCGCCGAGGTGGTGGAACTGCGCGCGGTCACCGCCGAGGCGCATGCAGCCCTGTGGCGTGCCCTGCTGGGTCTGGACCTGGTGGACACCGTCACCGCCACCATCGGTGACGACGACCCGCTGCCCCACCTGCTCACCGACTCCCGCCTGGTCCGCACCGTCAGCCGCCACGACGGGCTGTGGGCCCGGCCGATGGACGTCCCCGCCGCCCTGTCCGCGCGCGGCTACGAGACGGATCTGGATATCGTTGTCGCCGTGGACGATCCGTTCCGGCACGCCGGGGGCACCTTCGCGCTGCGCGTGCGCGACGGGCGAGCCGAATGCGAACCCACCACCCGCACCCCCGACCTCGAGCTCGGCATCGACGTGCTCGGAAGTCTGTACCTCGGCGCCTACTCCACCCGCACCTTCGCCGGCGCGAACCGGGTGCGCGCGAAGAACGCGCGCGTGCTCGCGGATGTGGACCGCGCTTTCCGGGCCGAACGCGAACCGATCCTCGGCTGGTTCTTCTGAGCGGGCGCAGCGGCGCCGGGCATATTCACGCGGAACTTGTCGTCTCTGGTCAGGGCGGCACCGCCCTGGCATGCTGGGGAGGTGACCCTCATCCGGTTCGTACTGAATGTGCTCTGGTTGATTTTCGCCGGGTTCTGGCTGGCCGTGGGTTATTTCCTGGCCGGAATCCTCTGCTGCATCCTAATCATCACCATCCCGTTCGGGATCGCGTCGTTCCGGATCGGCGCCTATGTGCTGTGGCCGTTCGGCCGGGAGGTGGTGGCAAAGCCGGGAGCGGGGGCTCCCTCGCTGATCGGCAACATCATCTGGGTGATCTTCGCGGGATTCTGGCTGGCGATCGGGCATCTGGTCACCAGCATTCCGCTGTTCGTCTCGATCATCGGGATCCCGTTCGGCTGGGCGAACCTGAAACTCATCCCGGTCTCGCTGATGCCGCTGGGTCGCGAAATCGTCTCCAGCGACCACGCTTTCGTGGCCTGAGCGCCCACCCCGGGACGCCGGACGGACCCTACTCCGAGTCGGCGACCAGCTGCTTCATGATCGAGACCGCGTCGTCGAGCACCCGCAGCTGATCGGGGGTCAGACCGGACAGCTGGTCGAACATCCAGGCCTCGCGGGCGTTGTTCTCGTCCTGGATCAGTGCCTTACCGGCGTCCGACAGCGACACGATGACCTGGCGGCCGTCGGTGGGATGCGGATCGCGCTTGACCAGCTGCAGTTCCGAGAGCGAGGCGATCACGCGCGTCATCGACGGAGGCTGCACCCGCTCCTTGGCGGCGAGCACACCGGGAGTCATCGCCCCGTCCCTGGCCAGGGTCGCCAGAGCCGACAGTTGAGTGAGCGAAATCTGCGCGTCGGCGCGACGGCCGCGCAGATGGCGCGTCAGCCGCACGACCGCCAGGGACAGTTCACCGGCGAGCGCGCGGATATCGGAAGGCGTTTTGACGTCCACCCCGACGTGATCGTCCGGGGTCCCGACTGCGGTGTTGCGCGCCGCTTCGGAGGGTTCCTGTTTCATCGAGGCTCGCTTTCCGCTAGCCGGAAAGGCTGACAGCCCCTCCGCAGGCATTTAGCCACTCCGCCCGCCCGGCGGCGTGGATGTTCTTCGCGGCGTTCATGTCGCGATCGTGAACTGCGTTGCAGGCCGCGCACTGCCACTGCCGGATAGACAGCGGCTTCGGCCCGTCGACTGCGCCGCAGTCCGAGCAGATTTGGCTCGAAGGGTAGAAACGGTCCACCTTCACGAAGACCCGCCCGCTGCGGGCTGCCTTGTCCTGCAGCATCCGTGTGAACATAGCCCACGCAGCATCGTGGACCGGCTTGGCCAGCCTGGTTCGCGCCAGGCCGGTGACGCACAGGTCCTCGACATACACCGCTTGGTTGTCGCGGATGATTGCCGTGGAGTTCTTGTGCGCCCAGTCCTTGCGGGTGTCGGCGACCTTGGCGTGAATTCTGGCGACACGCGCACGTGCCTTGGCCCGGTTGCTGGAACCCTTCCGCTTTCGAGAAAGGTTCAGCTGCGCCTTGCGGAGCCTGCGTTCCGCGCCGCGCAGAAACCTCGGAGAGGTGATCACCTTGCCACTCGACATGACGGCAAACGTCGTGAGTCCTAGGTCGATCCCAACCTCCGAATCCACGACCGGCAACGGCTCGGGATCCACCTCGACCACGAACGACGCGAAATAGCGGCCGGCCGAGTCTTTGATCATCGTGACGCTCGACGGCTCCGACGGCAGCTTCCGCGACCACGCCACCGCCAACTCGCCGATCTTCGCGATATACAGCCTGCCGTTCGGACGCAGGCCGAATCCGTTGCGCGTGAGCCGGATACTGTGCCGATTGTCCTTGCGGGAACGAAACCGGGGACAGCCGAGCGTTGCGCCTTTTCGCTTCCCTGCGATCGAGTCGAACCAGTTCCGATGAGCCCGTCGCGCGTCCTGGCACGCCTGTACCAGAACCACCGATGACACATCGGCCAACCACGCGCGTTCCGGGGTCTTCTTGGCGTGGGTGACCACTTTCTTCTGAACCTCGGTGTCCGACACCTTCACACCGTGTTCGTATGCCTGCCGACGCGTGCGCAAGCAGTCGTTGAACACCACCCGCGCGCACCCGAACGCCCGAGCCAACGATTCCCGTTGTTCCGGCGTCGGATAGACGCGGTACCGGTAACGGAGCTGCACATGCGCAGCCTAATACAGGCTGCGACAGCCGGAGCCCGAATACTGCAGCAGCGCAACGGTTTCGGGAAACTCGCCAGGTGGCGGCCCGGCAAGCCGGCGCTTCGGGGCCCTTCCCTTTCCCGGAAGGCTGAACCCGACGTGCAGCCCGGACCCCGGAGGGCGGGTCCTGCGCACAACGTTTCCAGCTCACGGACCGAAACGATACGGGACGTCGCATGCCACACCCACCATCCCGCCGCTATCGTTGACTTCGTGACCCCAGAGGTGCCCGAGATCCCGCCGCGGCTGACCGATCCACGTCCCGTGCTGGCTGTGGGCTCGCTGGTGTGGCTGGTGGCCACGGTCGTGGTCTGGTGCAACGACAGCTGGGCCGACGCCCGGCCGATCTGTTTGATGGGGCTCGGAGTGGGACTGCTCGGCTACAGCATTTTCGTGATTCAGCGCCGCGGCGCCCGCAGGGGTGACAAAGGCGCGCAGAAAGGGCTGTGACACCGGCCGACACGCGCCACGCCCGAGCGCGCCAACTTTACAGTGTGCGAATTGACTCATCGCGTCCTGGCGGCTTAACTCGCTTCCGTGTCCTCCCGATTGAGCGTCGAAGAACGACGAGCCCACCTCATCGAGGCCGCCATCGGCCTCGCGGAGAAAAAGGGCGTCGCCGGGGTAACTACGCGCGATGTCGCGCAGGCGGCCGGGGTATCGCTCGGTGTGGTGCATTACTGTTTCGAAAACAAAGATGCGCTGATGACCGAGCTGGTCAAAGCTTTGTCGATGGAATTGCGCGATTCCGTCGAGACCAATGAAACGGTCTGGCAGGAAGTCGGAAGTGGAAAAGAATCCCTTCAAAATTTGGTGCGCGCCAGCCTGGAACTGCTCTGGCTGAACATCGAATCCACACCGCAACGACAACTGCTCACCTACGAAACCACCACCTACGCTCTGCGTGAAAGTGAGCAGACCCCAGCGAAACTCGCGATCGCGCGCGAACAGTATCTGTTCAACGACGCCACAGTCGCCGACGTCCTCGAGCACGGGCGGGTGGCCACCGGGACCGAATGGCGAATTCCGGTTCAGACGTTGAGCCGATTCACCCTGAATGTCATCGACGGAATCGTTTTGCGCTGGCTCGTCGACGACGACAGCGCGGCGGTGCGCACCCAGCTCGACGTGCTGGCGGAAATGATCACCACCTACGCGAAATAGCCGCGTCGCGTATCACGCACTCGGCTGCCGCTGCACGTGGGTGGTGTCGCCCGAACGCCACCACGGCACGGCCACGGTCGCCTCGTAGGCGCCGGTGATCCGGACCTCCAGACGATCGTGCAGCACCAGGTCACCGGCCGGTGCCGGTAGTCCGAACTGCAGTCGCAACAGCACACCCAGCGGCTCGTCCGCCCAGGTCGTGCGTTTTCCGGCGCCGAGCACCTCGGCATGGACGGCCTCCGAGGCAGCGGCCACGTCGAGCAGCGTCGCCAGCTCGCCCGCATGCTCGATATCGCCGGCGACCAGGCGATCCGGCGGCAACGCCAAGCCGAGCCAGGGCCGGTCCAGGACCAGCGCCCGATCGGGATCGATCACCGCCCCCGACAGCGCACGCACCCGCTCCGGCACGCCGATCTCGTCGAGATCCAGCTGCGGCACGGCGGCGGCGATCCGGCGGTGGGTCTGCGAAACCGCTTCCGGGGTGGGCCTTTTCGCCGGATCGGCCAGCGCCTCGAGCAGGGCCACGGCCAGGTCGGCGGTGATGTTCGCCGGATCGGCGAGCACCGCGTCGAGCGCCGTCAGATCGGCCGTGGAGAAGCCCGGCAGTTCGGGCAGCAGATCGGCGAACACCGGATCCGATCCGGCCCGATGCACGCCGAGCGGGCGGCCGTCGACCCGTGCGTGCCGGCGCAACCACCACGCGGTGTAGCCGTCGCGGTCGGCGAGCAGGCCGCGGGTGGCCGGTTCGGACAGCAGCAGCCGCAGCGCCTGCGGCCACGCGTCGTCGGCGACCAGATCCAGATCCCGCACCGCCGCGAACTCCGGCGGATCTTCCGGCAACCCCTGCCACCAGCGGTCCTCGTCGTCGAGGTCGTGGTCCGGACCGGTGGGATCGGTTTCGGTGACGACGGTGAACCCCCAGCCGACGCCGATCGCACGCAAGGCCGAGGCCGGATAGCGCTGCGCGACCTCCGGGTCGAGGGTGCCGAACGGGGAATCGCCGACCAGCACCTCGGCCAGCGGGGCACCCGGGAGCAGCAATTCGTCGGCGGGGCGCAATTCTCCGGTGCTGTCGGGCAATTCGAGTGCGCCGAGCCAGGTCGGCAACGTGACGCCGGCCGGCAGGTGGGCGGCGAGAGCGAGCACGGCTTCGCGCAGATCCTCGTCGTCGGGGCGGTGATCCAGTTCGGCGCGCAGCGCGGTGTCGGTCAGCAGATCCTCCACGCCGGCCGGTTGTGCGCCGAGGCGGCCGAGCAGCTCGTGCGCGGCCTCCGGGTGGGCCAGCCGCGCCCACGGCACCGCCACCGCGTCCTCGAGCTGATCGTCGAGCACCACCGTGCGGGGGCCGGTGACCAGTCGGCCGTCGGAGAGCGGAACGGCCAGCGCTCCCAACTCCTCGGCGGCGAGCGGGTCGGTGACGAACTGTTCCAGCGCGTCGTAGAGCGAATACCACCATTGCGGCGGGCGCTGCACACTTCCGGTCAGTTCGGCGACACGAGCCAGGCCGATGCGGTGGACGTCCAGAACGCCCAGCAGTTCGGCGCTGCCGCGGCCCGACAACTCCGGAACCACCAGCGGCCCCAGCAGAGTCGCCAGCAGATCGGCGAGTTCGGTGGTGACGCCGGGAAATACACTCGCACGCGACGGCGCCGCATCGGTCCGCACCGGGGCCCCCGCGCCGTCTCCGGACGTGCTCGCGGCGCCGCCGAAATCGGGCAGCGCGAACCCGGCATCGGCCGGGTCGTCGCTCGCACCGGCAGCCGGGGCCAGCACCGGCAACCACGGATTTTCGCGCAGCTGCTTCACCACTGCCTCCCGCAGCAGGCCGTCGGCCTCGCTGCGCGCGAAGCCGGGCGCCGGAACGAGTACCAGCCGATCCCCCGCCGGTAGCGCACGGGCGAAATCCGCATAGCCCTCGGCCAATTCGGCCACCCGGACGCCGGGCAACAGCCGGCGCCGATCCGGTTGCAGGGCGATGTCGGCGATCACCAGGGCGGGCAGGGACAATTCCTCGTCGGTGCGGGTCGGCGCGCGCAGCACATCGGCGGACGCCGCCACCGCCCGGCCTTCACGCACCGGGAGCAGCCAGCGCGCCCGCTCGGTGGTGTACTGCCACCAGCGGAAGTCCTCGCCGGAGGGTGCGGTGATGCAGACCCGCTGCAGGCCGTTGCCGAGATCCTCCACCGCGCGCCAGGATTCGTCGTCTCCGATCCGGATCGTATGCAGGCCCGGCAGTTCCAGCAGCAGATCCACCGCTTCGGCCCGCATGCCCGCGAGCAGGTCCGCGGCGTCGACATCCTCGCGCAGCCAGACCACGATCTCGCTGTCGAAACCGGGCTCCGGGGCGACGGCCACCGACCAGGCCAAGCGCAGCACCGGGACGGCGGGGCCGTCCGAGCCGACGGGGATGTCGATACCGTTGTCGCGCAGTTCGGTCAGGGTCTGCGCCCGGGAGAATCGCAAAGATCCTGTGGTGGAACGAAATTCCACCTCGTCACCGGCGGAGAGCACCGCCGTGAACCCGACACCGAACCGGCCGACCGCCGTGCCCGTCTTGCCCGACGCGCGCAACGCCGTCAGTGCGTGCACGCCCGAAAGATCCAGTGGGGCACCCGTATTGGCGATATGCAGAGCCCGGCCCCGCAACCACACCGAGACCCGGCCGGAGACCCCCGCCTTGACCGCGGCGTCGGCGGCGTTCTGCGCCAGCTCGGTGAGCAGCCGATCGCGATACCCGGCCCGGACCAGATCCGCCTCGGTGGCGGCGTCCTCGCGCAGGCGAGTCGGCGAATTCCGCCATGCGGTGAGTACTCCCGCACGCAAGTCCGCGGTGCCGAACGGATCCTCTGTCACCCTTACGGCTCCCCCGCTCGCGCTCGTCAGTTCTCCTCCGCCGCCCCGGACTCGCCCGGCTGCACCCGCACCGCGGACACCGCCCAGGCATCGCTGTAGCGCACCGGTTCGCCACCGGCATCGCTACCGGATACCGCTGTGGACGGTTCCACCGCTTCGACATCCGAAGCCGAGGAGTTCGAGGCTGTTTCGGGCGACGTAGCAGCCGGATCGGCCGGCTCGCGCACAGCTGTCGTGTCGGCGCCCGGAGCCGTTTCGGCGGGCCCGCCAACGGTGTCGGTCATAGGAGCGCGGGCGGCGTCGGGATCGGCAGGCGACGCCTCGGCGGTTCCGCTGCCGCCGGTCGAGGAGACGCCGACGGTGGTCGACGGCGATTCGGCACCGCTCCGAACACCTTCGGCGGCAACGTCTTTCGGCGCGGGATCGGCGCCGGGAGGCTCGTGCGCGGCCGCGCCGTTGTGCGGCAATGTGTCGGCAGCCGTTCCGGTGTCGCCGGCACCGTGGGCGTCGCCCGCCGGGCCCGACGGCGTTTCGGTCTCGGCAGCACCTTCGCCGACCGGTGCCACGGCCGCGGCCGACGCTGCGGGCGTGTCGGGGTCCGCGGGTGCACCCTTTTCCGTCTCCGGATCGGCGTTCGAAGGTTCTCCGGCGTCGACGGCGATCGCTGCTGCGGAACCGGCCGTGTCTCCGGCGGAGGCCTGTGCCTCCGATCCCTCGGTGGCGGAGGTCTGTTCCGCATCGGCGGATCCGTCCCGCGCGGTCAATTCCTCCATCGGCACGACCTCGATCGCCGCATCGTCGTAAGCCTCGTAGAGCGGGGAGCCGGCTCCGGTGGGCATTTCGGTGTCGGAGTGGGCGCCGCAGCCGTATTCGACGTGGACCACCCGGCCGTCGGCGCCCATCGCGTTGGCGCAGACGCCGAAGGCGGCGCGCAGGGCGCCGGCGAGGGGTACGAAGAAGCCGCAGACTCCGCACGTGCCGGGGGCCGAACGTGCCATCTCGGTGTCGGGACCGAATTCGGAGTACCAGCGCTCGGCGGCCTCCACGCGGCCCTCCCGGCTGAGGACCTGACGGCGGCCGAGGCCGATCTCCTCACAGACCTCGTCGACCACCGGGTCGCCGGTCTCCAGATATCCGGGCACCAGACGCGGATCGTCCACGCGCGGGGCGAGTAGATCGCCGGGAGCCAGATCGCCGGGGCGGATGCGCTGTTCCCACGGCACGAAGTCCGGCGCCACCAGAGCGTCGGGCCCGGGCAGCAGGGCGGACTCGCTGACCGTCGCGTACTCGGCATCGGGCGCGGCCGCGACCACGACCTCCCACTGCCAGCCGCGATACCCCGGCAGGGTCGCGGCGAAGTGATGGGTGGCCGCACACTCGTTCTCGCCGGTGACGCCCAGATGTTCGCCCACACCCGTGGGCTGCAACTCCAGGAGCGCACGGCGAGCCAGGTCGACCGCCTCCGCCAGGATCGGTCGCACGCCGGACTCCGAAACAGACACTGCGCTCACGCCCTACATTTTGCCGTATGAAATGCCAACGCCGTGCGGCGGCCGCAGCAGTGCTGATCACGGCGGCCACAATGCTGTCCGCCACGGCCTGTGAGCGCGACGACAACACTGCGCGCCTGCGGGTCGAGGTGGTCGCCACCCGGCCGCACGACCGGGCCGCATTCACCGAGGGACTCGAGGTCGACGGCCCGGTTCTCTACGAGAGCACCGGGATGGAGGGCGACTCCGGAGTGCGGGCCACCGATCTCGCCACCGGCGCGCCGATCGCCGCCGCGACACTCGCCGGCGACTACTTCGGCGAGGGCGTCACTCGCGCCGGGGACACCGTCTGGCAACTCACCTGGAAGAACGAGACCGCCTTCGCCCGCGATCCGCGCACACTCGCCGAACGCCGCCGCGTCCACTACGACGGCGAGGGCTGGGGCCTGTGCACCCGCGGCGACCGCGTGGTGATGAGCAACGGCAGCGACACCCTCACCTTCCGCGACCCCGCCACCTTCGCGACCACCGGCACGATCCGGCTCACCAGCCATCACGACGCCCGCCTCAACGAACTCGATTGCGCCGCAGACGGTTCGATCTACGCCAACGTGTGGCCGACCGATCAGATCCTGCACATCGATCCCGTCAGCGGTGCGGTACTGGCCGAGATCGAGGCCGGCGGCCTGCTGCGCCCCACCGAGCGCACGGGAGCCGACGTCCTCAACGGCATCGCCCAAATCCCGGGCACCGACCACTTCCTGATCACCGGAAAGTACTGGCCCACCATGTTCGAGGTCCGATTCGTCCCGATGTGAGCGCGATGCTCGCCCCGACGGCGGCCGACACGCATCGGATCACAGCCCGGCCGATGTCCACGCGTCGGCCGAGTGCGAGAGAATCGAATCGTGACTGCCTCCCGCGAACCCTCCGGCACCGAACCCGGTCCGTGGGACGGCGAGGAGTATCCCGCTACCCGGCGGCATCCCGGCTACGACCGGTACCCGCCGCCGAACGCCCCGTCGTCCGCACCGCTGCCTCCGCTCCCGCGCCGCAACGGCGAACCGGACGTGCCCGAATTCGTGACCCGGCGCATGGCGTCGGGCGAACCGCCGCGGGCACTTCCCCCGCGCGGCTCGCACAGCGACGACCGTTCCGGCGAGGCATCCGAGGCCCCGACCTCCGAGGCCCCGAGCGCGGCCGAGCGCCCCCGGCCCAAGGACGCGAAAATCGCCGAACGCCAACGTGTCCCTCGCAAGATGACGGTGACGCGGGTGATGGCGATGCGCACCAGGGACCTCACCGAGAAGGGTTTCCACACCTTCCAGCGCGCGGCGCGGGCCGACGGCGCGGGCGAATCCGGGCTCACCGCACTCGTTTACGCGACGATGGCCAACTTCGCCCTCGACGCCGCGATCGCGGTGGCGCTGGCCAATACGCTGTTCTTCGCCAGTGCCACCGCCGAATCCAAGACCAAGGTGGCGCTGTATCTGCTGATCACGATCGCGCCGTTCGCGGTGATCGCGCCGCTGATCGGCCCGCTGCTGGACCGGCTGCAACGCGGGCGCAGACTCGCGCTGTCGGCCTCGTTCGCGATCCGGGTGGTCTTCGCGATCCTGCTGATCTTCAATTTCGACAGCTGGGCGCTCTACCCGCTGGCGCTGTGCATGATGATCTCGAGCAAATCGTTCGCGGTCCTCAAGAGCGCGGTGACGCCACGGGTGCTGCCACCCGGGATCGATCTGGTCCGCACCAATTCCCGCCTCACCGTATTCGGCCTGGTCGGCGGGACGCTCGGTGCGGGCGCGGTGGCCGGCGCGGTCGCCGCGGTGGCCGGGTCCGTCGGCGCCCTGGTGTTCGCGGCGCTGATCGCGGCGGCCGGGGCCTATCTGAGCCTGCGCATTCCGTCCTGGGTCGAGGTCACCGAGGGCGAGGTGCCGGCGACCCTCGGCTACCACAGTCGCGACGGCGGCACCGAAGTGCTGGACCGCGGCGAGAAATCGACGGTGAAACCGAGCCGGCGCCGGCAGCCGCTGGGCCGGTCGGTGGTCACCGGACTGTGGGGCAACAGCGCGATCCGGGTGCTGACCGGCTTTCTCACCTTCTATGTGGCCTTCGTCGCGAAATCGACCGAACACCGCCCGGTGCAGCAGGCCGCGATGCTCGGACTGGTCGGCGCGGCCGCGGCGATCGGCAACTTCGCCGGCAACGCGACCGGCGCCCGGCTGAAACTGGGCCGGCCGTCGCTGATCGTGGTGGAGTGCACCGCGGCGTGCACCGCCGTCGCCGTCGTCGCCATGCTGCTCGACAATCTGATCGGCGCAGCGGTCGCCGCGCTGGTGGCGGCGTGTGCCAGCGCACTGGCCAAGGTCTCGCTGGACGCCTCGATCCAGGACGATCTGCCGCCGGAATCGATCGCCTCCGGATTCGGGCGCTCGGAAACGGTGCTGCAGCTGTCCTGGGTGGTCGGCGGCGCCGGCGGCGTACTGCTGCCGACCGTGTACTGGGAGGGTTTCGCGGTGGTCACAGCGGTCCTGGCGCTCGGTTTGGCGCAGACCTTCGTGAGCTACCGTGGGCATTCGCTGCTCCCCGGATTGGGCGGTAACCGTCCGCAGCATGTCAAACAGGAAGTCCCCCTAGCGACAGGAAAACAGCCACAGTGACCAAGCCCAGCACCCGCACGATCCTCGCGCTGGCCCTGGCGGCAGTTCTGGTCGTCGCCGCGGCCGTGGCCGGCATCGTGGCGGTGGCGGTGCACAACGCGCACGAGGCCGATCCCACGGTCACCGCCTACGCGCACGGCAGAACCGTCACGGTTCCGCCCTATCTGTACTGCACGATCGGCGAACCGGATCCGCACGGCCGCGTCTCTCCCGACTGCAAGCGCACCGAGATCACCGCGGAACTGAATCCGCCGCTGGGCTACCCGGTGCAGCTGTCGCTACCTCGGCACATCGCCGACGCGCCCTGGGTGATGGTGCTGGAGTACCAGCAGATCGACAATCCGGGTAAGACCGTGCAGCACCTGGCCTCGTACCGGGACTACCCGCAGGGCACCCTGGCCGTGACGGTGGACAGCCATCCCGAACCGAACCTGCGCCTGATCGGCGTCGAGGTGCAGTTGCTGCTGCTCGTGCGCGACGAGGCCGGCAACGAAGCCTTCTCGCCGTATCAGGCGTGGTCGATCAAGGCCGCGTGAGCGCGGTCCGCTCGCGAATGCGGTGCTCGCGAACTCAGTGATCGAGTTCGCGCGCCACCCCGCGCACCACTTCGGCGATGCGCTGCGCGGTCTTGCGATCGGGGTACTTGCCCTTGCGGAGCTCCGGCTGCACGGTCGCCTCCAGCAGGGTGATCATGTCCTCGATCATCCCGTGCAGGTCGTCGGGCGCCTTGCGCGGATGGGCCGGAGCTTCCTTGCGGACGCGGTCGTTGCGGCCCTGCGCGGTGCGCACGGAGGGCAGCGGGTCCAGCAGCTTCAGGCTCAGCGCCTGCGGGCCGCGGCGACCGGCGGCCATCCCGAACTCCACGCGCTGGCCGGGCTTGAGCGCCTCGACACCCTTGGGCAAGGCGGACGACCGAACATAGACGTCCTCGCCCTCATCCTGGGAAAGGAAGCCGAAGCCCTTGTCGACGTCGTACCACTTCACCTTGCCGGTCGGCACTGCGCTCACCCGTTCGTCATCGTTGTCCGGTCCGTCCGGATCCAGCGGGACGGCGAACGACCCCGGACACGGACGTAGGTCCCGGCAGAACGCCGGAACCTATCTCTGTGCGAAAAGAACGCGCCCCACACAGCTATGCAGGACGCGATTGGTTCGAGTCTACCCCGGTGGGGATACGGCAAGCACATCCGTTTTACGGTGCACCCATGCCGGACTCCTCCTCGCCCCGCGTACCCCGGGGCTCCAGTGACGTGCTGTTGCGGGTGGCCGTGGGCCTGTTCGCGGTCGGCGTGCTCGCGATCGTCGCCATTTTCCTCACGCCGATCCTGACCGACGGGGACCCGCCGCTGTGGCTGTATCTGGTGGCGATGGCGGCGACTCCGCTGGGCCTGCTGCTCGCGATCGCGTTCGCGCTCTGGTCGGGCCGACGCGCTCGCTGACGGTTTCCCCAACACGCCGGGCAATTACACGTGTGACCTTCATCACATAACGACGCGATAACGCCACGGTCACGACCCGCACTCGAAGGTGACACGCCGCACTCACCTGCATAGACGCGGATTCGGAAGGTCTTGCGGCACAGCACGACCGGCCATACACGCCGGTTACCAAATAGTGATTTTTCAGCCGGATCGTCGTACCGTCTATCGCAGCCGGGACATCCCGGCACCACCGGCCCGCCGCACCGAGCCTCGCCCCGCGGGTACGGACCCCGACGGAACCAGGGGCGAGGGCGGGGAACCCACGTTCCCACAGAGGTTTTCGGAGCTCAACCGGGTTTCGAAGCCTCCGCAGGAAAGCGGGAACGGCCGACAACGACCGCTCCCTTGGGGTGAAGTCCCGGCGAGCCGGGACCGGACGGCCTCTCAGTCCGAACCCGACAGCTCACCTCGCAGGCGCGTACGAGAGGAAGACGACCCGACATGAGTGGACGCCATCGCAAGCAGACCAACACCGGTCGCACCGTCGCCAAGGTCGCTGTTTCCACCGCGATCATGGGTGGCGCGGGTGTGGCTCTCGCTGGACACGCCGCCGCGGCTCCCGATTCGGAGTGGGACCGCCTCGCACAGTGTGAATCCGGTGGTAACTGGGGCATCAACACCGGCAACGGCTACCAGGGCGGTTTGCAGTTCTCGCAGTCGACGTGGGCCGCTCACGGCGGCACGCAGTACGCTCCCTCGGCCAACCAGGCCAGCCGCGACCAGCAGATCGCGGTCGCCGAGAAGGTGCTCGCGACCCAGGGTTGGGGCGCGTGGCCTTCCTGCTCCTCCAGCCTCGGCCTGCACGGCAGCGCGACTCAGCGCGACGTGCCCGCCTCTCCCGCCCAGACCCCGCGCTGGCAGCCGGTTGCCCCCGAGAGCGAGGCCTCGACCCAGGCCCCGGCCGACGGTAACCAGCAGGTGTTCTCCGCCGTCGACAAGGCCGTCACCGTCGCACAGGCGCAGGGCGTGCAGCTGCCGCAGCCGGCGCTCGACGCGTACAACGCCTTCAAAGCCAGTGGCGCCAAGCTGGATCCGTCGATCGTGAACTTCTACGAGGCGAACAAGGGCCTGCTGCCCAACTAGACCACTCACATAGTTTCCCCCTGCAGAGAAGGCCCGCATCTCACGATGCGGGCCTTCTCTGCGTACCGAGGCGGCGAACTCCGTGTGCCCGATGCGACCCCGGATACGAAGAAGGCCCGCACTCCTACCGGAACGCGGGCCTTCTTCGTGTTCGCGTCAGCGGTTGACCACCGTGTGCGGATGCACGTAGGGCAGGGTGTCAGCCGGCACCGGAAACTCGGTGTCCTCGCCGTAGGGCGACAGGCCACCGGAACGGGTCGACGACAATTCGGTGACCGCATGGTCACCGTGGTCCACCTGGGGCCAGCCGTTGTCGACGTAGGGTTTCTTCGTTTTGTTCACCACGGGCTCATTCTGGCATGTTCGCTCGCCGTAGTCTGGATTGGATGACCACGACCGATGCCCGAGCCTCCGACGACGGCGCCGGGACGCATTCCGGGGCCGACGCCGGACCCGCCGAGCTCGGCACGCTCACCGACTGGCTGAGCTCCCGCAGCGACGACGACCTCGTCCGGCTGCTGGGTTTGCGCCCCGATCTCGCCGTGCCGTTGCCCGGGTCGATGACCGTACTGGCCGCCCGCGCGGAACAGCGGGCGTCGGTACTGCGCGCCGCCGACGATCTGAACACACTCGAGTTCGCCGTGATCGAAACCCTCGCCGCGCACAACGCATTCGGCGGTGGTCGCCAGGAGCGACCGCTGCCCCGCGGGCGCCTGCACGAACTGCTCGCCGATCGGGTATCCGCCGCGGCCGTCGACACCGCGCTCGCGCGGCTGATCGAGCGCGCGCTGGTCTGGGGCACCGACGATCTGTTCGTCGTGGCCGCCGCGCCCGAGGCACTGCCGTGGCAGATGGGCGCCACCACGGAACTCCCCGACGCACTGACCGAACCCGAGATCGAGGCGGCGCTACCCGAGATCGGCGGCGCGGAACGCGCTCTGCTCGACAAACTGGCGACCACCGGCCCCCGCGGCCGGACCCGAGACGCCGCGCCCGGCACCGATCCGGAGCGGCCCATCCAGCGGCTGCTGGCCCGCCGGCTCCTGATCTGGATCGACGACGAGACGGTCGAACTCCCGTCTGCCGTCGGCCAGGTGCTGCGGCGCGAGCCGGTCACCGATCCCCATGTACTCACACCCCCGCAGCCGCAGACCCGCGAGCACTCCGCCGCCGATGTGAACGCCGCGGCCGCCGGCGAGGTCGGCGAGTTGCTGCGCCACGCCGGCGACATCCTCGACGTTCTCTCCCAGTTGCCGGCGCCGGTGCTGCGGGCGGGCGGCCTGGGCGTGCGGGAACTGCGGCGCATCGCCAAACAGGCCGGACTCGACGAGGCCCGGGTCGGGCTGCTCGTGGAAGTGCTGGCGGCGGCCCGGTTGCTGGACAAGGGAATTCCCGAGCCCGCACCGGACAACGACGCCGGTGAGGATTACTGGGCGCCCACGATCGCCTCGGACGGCTGGCTGGAGGGCCCGGCGGCGCGCCGATGGGCGGTGCTCGCCCACGCCTGGCTGGAGCTGGACCGATTCCCGTGGATGATCGGCCTGCGCGATGTGAACGACAAACCGCTGGCCGCCCTCTCGGCGGAGCTACGCACGGCACACGCGGTGCCCGATCGACGCGCGATTCTGGCGGTGACCGCGGAGTTTCCCCCGGGTACGGCGATCACGGCCGCCGATGTGGCGCGCGTGCTGAGCTGGCGAATGCCGCGGCGGCGCAGACATTTCCGCATCGAGGCGGTCGAGCGCACACTGTCGGAGGCGGCCGCGCTGGGCGTCGTCGGCCGCGGCGCGCTGACCTCCGCGGGCCGGGCGCTGCTGCACGGTACCGTCGCCGACGCCGAGGCCGAAATGGACGCGGCGCTGCCCGAACCGGTCGATCACGTGCTCGTCCAAGCCGATCTGACCGTGGTCGCCCCGGGACCGCTCGTGCCGGAACTGCGTGAGCGCATCGCCCTGGTCGCCGATATCGAATCCGCGGGCGCGGCCACCGTCTACCGCATCGGCGAAGGGTCGGTGCGGCGCGCGCTCGACGCCGGCATGACCGCCGCCGAACTGCATCAGTTGTTCACCGCTCATTCGCGCACCCCGGTCCCGCAATCGCTGACGTACCTGATCGACGATGTGGCACGCCGGCACGGGCGCTTGCGTGCCGGGATGGCGCAATCGTTCGTGCGCAGTGAGGATCCGGCGCTGCTGGCCGAGGTGCTGGCCGCCCCCGTGGCCGGACAGCTGGCATTGCGGGCCGTCGCGCCGACGGTGGCGATCTCGCAGGCGCCGCTGGGCGAGGTGCTCGAACAATTGCGCGCGGCGGGATTCAGCCCGGCCGGCGAGGATTCATCGGGCGCGATCGTGGATCTGCGCCCGCGCGGGGCGCGGCTGTCCACCCGACCGAACGAACGCCACGCCTGGCGGCCCACCCCGCCCAGCGCCGAACAACTGCGGCTGCTGGTGGGCGAACTACGCGCCGGGGAGAAGGCCGCCCGCAGCCGGTCCGGGCAGCGCGTCCGCAGCGACGGCACCCGCACGAGTACCGCGGCCACGCTGGCGCTGCTGCAACTGGCGGTACGGGTGCGCCGCCCGGTGCACATCGGTTACGTGGACGCCCAGGGCGTGGCCACCCAGCGCATCGTGGAACCGGTGCGGGTGGCCGGCGGTCAGCTGGATGCGACCGATCCGGACACCGGCGCGATCCGGCACTTCACCTTGCACCGGATCGCGTCGGTGGCCCTGGTCGAGTCGTGACCCACGGCTGAAAGCGGGCTCAACTCTTGGGGTTGGCCAGACAGAACGTGGTCTTGGGCTCCGAAAGCGTCAGGAAGGTCGAATTCGCATCGCACAGGAATTCGTCGTTCTGACCGTCGACCCGCTTCACGACCTTGACCGTGGCCTCCGCCGAGTCGCATTCGGCATAGGAGTATCCGGTCGTCTTGTCCTCGTGATAGCAGTTGCCCTGTTTGAGATTGGGCGCCAGGCACAGGAACGCGGTGGTACCGCCGTTGAAGGTCTCCTCGTACGAGGAGTATTCGGTCCCGCAGTCCTGCTTCTTGTCGGAGGTCGATTTCACCGTGTAGACGGCCTTGGCCGAGGAGCAATCCACCGGCTCGGTCTTGGAATCTGCGGGCGATCCCTCCAGCACATTGATGCAGTCACCGACCTTCGCGCGGGCGGTGTCGGATTTTGCCGCATCGGAAAACATCGAACAGCCGGTCACAGTCAGGGCGGCGACCGCCATGAGCGCCAGCACGAGACCCTTGATCGGTCTCGGTCCTGCGAACTTCACCTACGAAAACCTTTCTCGCCGAGCCGCTCACCTATGGCGAACGTGGTGGGGAGGATACCCGCCCGCCCTGCCGGGCGGGTCCTGCCTCACATGTGCAGCGAGTGCAGGCCGTACAGACCCATCAGCGAATAGTTCACGATGCTGGGCAGCAGGTGGTTGAGTAGCAGGAGCCCGAAGGAATTCACGATCAGATACACCTTTCGACAATCCGCGAGTGCAGCCACACACGCGCGATCTGTAGTCGATATCCTCGCCCGAATCGTTACGCTCTGCAGCATGAAGCTCGAGCAGACAACCGCAGAGCTCTATGCCCTCGAGCCCGCCGAATTCGTGGCCGCTCGCGACGAAGCGGCCCGCACCGCACGCGCCGACGGCGATAAACAGCTGGCCACGGCGATATCGAGGCTGCGGCGTCCGACCGTCGCGGCGTGGGCGGTGAATCTGCTGGCGCACAAGGCAACCCAGGAATTGGGGGCACTGCTGGATCTCGGCGAGGCGTTGCGCGAGGCGCAGCGCACCCTGTCGGCCGACCGGATGCGCACCCTCGCCGACCAACGTCGCAAAGCGGTGAACGCGTTGACGGACAAGGCCGCTCGCCTCGCCTCCGACGCCGGGAAGAATCTCACCGAACCGGTGTTGCGTGCGGTCGCGCAGACTCTCAACGCGGCACTGGCGGATCCGGAGGTCGCCGACCAGGTCCGTGCCGGCGTGCTGGCCGCCGCGGTCGACTACGCCGGTTTCGGCCCGGCCGGGCCCGCCTTGGCGGCCGTCCCCGACGAGGAGACCGAGGAACCCGCCGACGCCGGCGCCGACGAGGCGGCCGCCGCCCGGGAAGCGCTGGAAGCCGCTCGTGCAGAACGAGATTCGACGGCGGCCGACCTCGAGCGGCAACGCTCCGAGGTGGCCGCCCTGGACGAACGGATCACCGCGCTGCGCGACGAACTCGCGCAGGCCGAGGAATCCCGCCGATTCGCCGCCGCGGGGGTCCGATCCGCCGAAGCGGCGTTGCGACGAGCCGACGCGGACCTCGAGCAGGCGCAGCGGCGCGTGGACGAGCTGCGCTGAGAACCACGAAAAGTGTTCCCGCCGAGAACGTTCAGCCGCGCAGCGAACCCGGGTACAGGTACTGGTCCGGCGGCGGCGTGGTGGTATCGAGCCAGGCGGTGAAGAATCCGCTCAGATCCGTCGCGGTCTTCGTTTGGATGAAGCTACGGAATTCCGGCATGGACGCGTTGCCGTAGGCATGTGACCGTACGAATTGCGCCACAGCGGGAAAGAACACGTCGTCACCGAGTTCGTGGCGCAGAGCGTGCAGGAACAACGGCCCCCGGGAATACACCGTGGTGAATTCGTTTCCGGCCCCGGGATTTTGCAGCGGAATCTCCCAGTACTCCGGTTTGTCGAGGGTTTTGGCGATGGTGCGGCGGTAGAGGGTGTCCACATCCTTGCCCTCTTTCCGCTCCGGCCACAGATAATCGGCGGTATAGCTGGCGAAGCATTCGTTCAGGCAGATATCCGACCAGTTCCGCACCGACATCGAATCGCCCCACCACTGATGGGTGTTCTCGTGGACGACGGTGTCGAGATCGGTCCACGGCGCGTAGATGGGCCGGGTCTGGGTCTCCAGCGAGAAATGCAGGTCGGTGTCGACGTAGATTCCGCCGCCGCTTTCGAACGGATAGGGGCCGTAGAGGGATTCGAGGAAATCGAGCACCTCCGGCAGCCGCTGCTCGAGCGCCCGCCCCTTGTCCGCACCCGGCGCGAAGGCGCTGATCAGCGGAGTGCCGTTCGCGCGGCGCTGTTCGAGGAAATCGAAGTGGTCGATCGCGACGGTGGTGAGATAGCCGATCGACGGATGGCTCGAACTCCACTTCACCGTGCGCTTGTCCCCGGCGACGGTATCGCTGACCCGCAGGCCGTTCGACACCGCTTGCCACTCTTGCGGAATCGTCACCTGCAGATCGAAAGTCGCCTTGTCCACCGGGGTGTCGTTGAGCGGGTACCAGGTGGTCGCCGAATGCGGTTCACCGGCGGCGAAGGCGCCGCCGCTCGGCGAGATCGTCCAGCCGGAATCGGGATCGTCGGATTCGGTGCCCGCGTACTCGACCGTCACCGTGAACGGCAGCCCGGGCAGCACCGGCAATGCCGGAGTGACGGTCAGTTCGTGTTCACCACCGGTGGTGAATCCCGCCGGCAGATTGTTCACCGACACCTTCGCCACCGCGGGTCCGGCGTAGTCGAGGTTGAACGCGCGCAGCGGCTGCGTCGACACCGCGTCGATCCGCGCCTTCCCGGTGAGATGCCTGCTCGGCGGGTCGTAATCGATGGCGACGTCGTAGTGCTGCACGTCGTAGCCGCCGTTGCCGTCATCGGGATAGTAGGGGTCACCGAGGCCGGGCGATCCGGTGAACGGATCGGCGGCGGGCTGGGCCTGCGCCGGTACCGGTTGCACCTGGGCGGGGAGCACCAGCGCCACCCCGCACAACGCTCCCGCCGTGAGACACCGTGCCCAGGCATGCGACTTCATCGACCCTCCACCCCTTTCGCGGCACGGCGTGCCGACCAACCGACGATGCTAGTCGGCCCCGCTGCACCCCGGAACCGTCACACGCGTCGACCGCGCAGTTCCTCCGGCAGCTGTTGCGGATCCAGCAGCAGCCGTTGCGAGTCGACCCGGCCCACCTTCTCGGCGAGACCGAGATTGTCGGCCAGCAGCTTCCATTCCACATCGCTGATCGCGGCGCGGGCGCGCTCGATCACGCCGAGGTCGCGGGTGCCCCAGGCGATCGGCATGGCGCTCACCGGCTGGCGCAGATCGCCGACCGATCGCGGCGCGCGATCGGCTCGCACGGTCACCGCCGGCACCTGTTCCCCGGCGTCGGTGTCGTGTCCCGGCAGGGCGCGCACCACCCGGGTGATCAGCGCGTAGCGCGGCACGGCGCCGGGTTTGGCGAGGTTCACCAGCGCGAGCAGGGTGATCCCTTTCGGATGCTGCCCCGAAACGACGGCCGGAACCAGCTCGCCCTCGGCGTACAACTTCTCGATGCGCGAGCGGTACGGCGTCCACAGCGCGACGAACAGCGCGCTGATGGTCGCCAAGGCGAAGGCCACCGCCAGCAGGAACGAGTAGGGGTGATTCAGCCAGATCAGCCCGGCCGTGCCGAGGCCGAGCACGATGGCCGCGGTGAACGCCAGTATTCGCAGCCGCCGGATATCGCGGACGACTTCGTTCACCGCCCGGGCATGTTCGCGGTCGACCGCGAATTCGAAGCGTCGCACGTCTCAAATCCTCACATCTGTCCGGCAGCGGTAACCCAGCGGCGCGCCCACCGCGGCCGATCGGCTGCGCCTACCCGATCGCCGGGCCCAGCAGGTCGTCCGCGTCGGTGATGCGATAGGCATACCCCTGTTCGGCAAGGAAACGCTGGCGGTGGGCCGCATATTCGGCATCCAGCGTGTCACGTGCCACCACCGAGTAGAAGTGCGCCTGACCGCCGTCGGATTTCGGGCGCAGCAGCCGGCCCAGACGCTGCGCCTCCTCCTGACGGGAACCGAAGGTGCCCGAAACCTGAACGGCCACGGACGCTTCCGGTAGGTCGATGGAGAAGTTCGCCACCTTGCTGACCACGAGGACGGGGATTTCGCCGTTGCGGAACGCGTCGAACAGCGCCTCGCGCTCCTTGGTGCGGGTCGAGCCCTGGATGACCGGAGCGTTGAGATGTTCGCCGAGTTCGTCGAGCTGATCGAGATAGGCTCCGATCACCAGGCTGGGCGCGTCGCGGTGGCGGGCCAGGATGGATTCGACGACGGGGAGTTTGGTGCGCGCGGTGGAGCAGAGTTTGTAGCGCTCCTCGGGTTCGGCGGTGGCGTAGGCCATGCGTTCGGCTTCGGTGAGCGTGACCCGCACCTCGATGCACTCGGCCGGCGCGATCCAGCCCTGCGCCTCGATGTCCTTCCACGGCGCGTCGTAGCGTTTCGGGCCGATCAGCGAGAACACGTCGCCCTCGCGGCCGTCCTCGCGCACCAGCGTCGCGGTGAGCCCGAGCCTGCGCCGGGACTGCAGATCCGCGGTCATCCGGAACACCGGCGCGGGCAGCAGGTGGACCTCGTCGTAGATGACCAGGCCCCAGTCGCGGCTGTCGAACAGTTCCAGGTGTTTGTATTCGCCCTTGGTCTTGCGGGTGATCACCTGATACGTGGCGATGGTGACCGGGCGGATCTCCTTGCGCTCGCCGGAGTACTCCCCGATCTCGTCCTCGGTCAACGAGGTGCGTGCGAGCAGCTCCCGCTTCCACTGCCGGCCGGCCACGGTGTTGGTGACCAGGATCAGCGTCGTCGCCTGGGCCTTGGCCATCGCGGCGGCGCCGACCATCGTCTTGCCCGCGCCACAGGGCAGCACCACCACCCCGGATCCGCCGGCCCAGAACGAGTCGGCCGCCAGCTCCTGATAGTCGCGCAGATGCCATTCGTGGGTGCCGAAGTCCAGATCGATGCGATGGGCCTCGCCGTCGACGTAGCCGGCGAGGTCCTCGGCCGGCCACCCGACCTTCAGCAACATCTGTTTGATCCGACCACGCTCGGACGGGTGCACGACGACCGTGTCGTCGTCGATGCGGGCGCCGAGCATGGGCTGAATCTTCTTGTGCCGCAACACCTCTTCCAGCACCGCACGGTCCAGGCTGACCAGCACCAGCCCATGGGCGGGATGTTTGACCAGCTGCAACCGCCCGTAGCGGGCCATGGTCTCGACCACGTCGACCAGCAGCGGCTGCGGCACCGCATAGCGCGAATAGTTGACCAGCGCGTCGACGACCTGTTCGGCGTCGTGCCCCGCCGCCCGCGCGTTCCACAGTGCCAGCGGTGTCACCCGGTAGGTGTGCACGTGCTCGGGTGCGCGTTCGAGTTCGGCGAACGGCGCGATCGCCTGCCGGGCCGCATCGGCCTGCTCGTGGTCCACCTCGAGCAGCAGGGTTTTGTCGCTCTGCACGATGAGCGGTCCGTCCGTCACGGCACCTCCTCCAGATTCTCGGGTCGGCCCCCTGCGCTTGGGGAATACGTCCCACATTGTTGCCGGACCCCCCGACAAACCTTCATCAACCCTACGCGAGCTGGGCAGATGTTCGCTGTGAGCGCACTCGCACCCGGACGCCGATCAGTGCGCCGATCCGGGCCCGCGCAGGGGCGGCCAGTCGGTGGCCGGACCCGGCGGGTCGCCCGCCAGTCGCCCGGCGATCCAGGAATCCCGGCGCACGCCGCGCTGCACCCCGGCCCCGCGCAGCAGACCTTCGTAGTGGAAGCCGGTCCGCCGCACCACCGCGGCGGAGGCGAGGTTGCCGACGAACGCCCGCCACTCGATGCGGCTCAGGCCGAGCCCGTCGGCGGCGAAACCGAAATCACAGACCAACCGGACGCTGCGGGTCATCAACCCGCGGCCGCGCACCGCGTCGCTGAGCCAGAAGCCGATCTCGGCGGCCCCGGGCTGCGGGCCGGCCTCCAGGCCGACCATGCCGGCCACCGGCCCGTCCGCCGCCGTCCGCACGGCCCAGACCGGGCTGCGGGCCGCCCACCCGGGCGCGACGATATCGGTCAGGAATCCCACGGCGTCGGCCCGCCGATACGGCACCGGCACCGTCGTCCACTCCGGAATCGACGGCTGCCGGCAGCAGGCGACGATCGCGTCGATATCGGCCTCGGCCGGGCGCGACAACCACACCGTCTCGTCGCTCAGTACACAGTCCTCCACCGCTTCATGCTGGCACGCAACCCTGCGGTGGCCCAGCGGATTTCCGGCGACCGTAGAATCGGGCCAATGGTTGCCGCGTTGCTCGCCGATCTGTTCGAGTCCCATCGGGCGCATCTGCTGTCGGTGGGTTACCGGCTGACCGGCAGCGTGGCCGACGCCGAGGACGCGGTGCAGGAGAGCTGGCTGCGACTGGCCACCACCCATCAGTCCGAGATCGAGGACCTGCGCGCCTGGCTGACGACGGTGGTCAGCCGGATCTGCCTGGATCGGCTGCGCAGCGCCGCCGTCCGGCGGGAAAGCTATGTGGGGCAATGGCTTCCGGAGCCGATCGTCACCGGAGTGACCCCGTCGAATCTGCCGGATCCGCTGGAAGCGGTGGTGCGCAAACAGGATTGCCGTTTCGCCGCGCTGGTGGTTCTCGACGCGCTGACGCCGGCGCAGCGGGTGGCCTTCGTCCTGCACGACGGATTCTCGGTGCCGTTCGACGAGATCGCCGAACTGCTCGAGGTGACGCCGGAGGCGGCCCGCCAACTCGCGGTCCGGGCCCGGAAAGCACTGGCCGCGGCCCCGGAACCGGTGTCGGACACCGAACATCTCGCTGCCGTGCAGCGACTGCTCGAGGCGCTGTATTCCGGCGACGTGGACGCGGTCGTCGCGGCCCTGCATCCGGATTCGGTCTTCATCGGCGATACCGGCGGCACCGCGAAGACGGCCGCGCGGGCGATCGTCGGCGCGGACAAGATCGCGCGGTTCGTCCTCGGGCTCATCCGGATGTATCAGGTGGACCAGGCCGAACTGTCGCCCACCGACTCCGATCGATTCGAATTCGTCGGCGTCAACGGGCAACTCGGGTTGCTGCTGCACGAGCGCGCCCCGCGCAACGGTGCGCCGGGGTCACCACCGCGCGTGGTCGGCTTCGCCGTCCGCGACGGATTGATCTGGGGCACTTACGATGTCGCCAATCCCGCGAAGCTCGGTGGCATTCGCCTGCCCCGGGATCCGGCGTAGCCGCCGGAACGCATCGAGCGTCCCGGCGGCTCGTGACTACGGAGTGGACGAACCGGACCACATGTCCGGGGTGCTGGAACCGAGTCCCCAGTTGCCCGTGGACGATCCGGTACCCCAGTTCGGCGTCGAGGAACCCCAGCCCCAATCGTTGCTGAAGATGTTGTGCAGGGTGTCGTTGATGTATCCGAGAATCGTTCCCGCCGCCGGATGCAGCAGAAGGTCGAGATAGGAGGCCATACATCGCCCCTTTCGAGCCACCACCGAAGTGGTTGTGAGATAGAACACGGGGAGGCTAGCTGCCGCCAGGAAACCGCACAACCATGCAGGTCAAACGCCCGAATGAAATGTGAAACATAGCCTTTCGCTATCGCGCCGCAACCATAGCGAACGCACGGCAAGCATCGGCCCGGTCCCCGGTACGGGGTGCGCGCCGCGGCCACGGGGGCGATATCGCTACGTTGGGACCATGTCAGCCATCCCCACCGTCGCCCGCCTGCGCCCGTTCCGCGCCACGATCTTCGCGGAGATGACGGAACTGGCCGTGCGCCACGACGCGGTCAACCTCGGTCAGGGATTCCCCGATACGGACGGCCCGGCCGCGATGCTGGAGGTGGCCCGCACCGCCATCGCCGACGGGCTGAATCAGTATCCGCCGGGGCGCGGCATGCCGGTGCTGCGCCGGGCGATCGCGGCGGACCGGAAACGGCGCTACGGCGTGGACTACGACGTCGACTCGCAGGTGGTGGTCACCGTCGGCGCCACGGAGGCGATCGCGGCGGCGGTGCTCGGCCTGGTAGAGGCCGACGAGGAGGTGGTGCTGATCGAGCCGTACTACGACTCCTACGCCGCGGTGGTCGCCCTGGCCGGCGCCACCCGCCGCACCGCGCGGCTGGTGCCCGACGGCAACGGTTTCGTCCTCGACCTGGACAGCCTGCGCGCGGCCATCACCCCGAAAACCCGCATGCTGCTGCTGAATTCGCCGCACAACCCCACGGGGGCGATCCTGTCCCGCGCCGACCTCGAGGCGATCGCGGAGCTGGCCCGCGAGCACGATCTGATCGTGGTCTCCGACGAGGTGTACGAACATCTCGTCTACGACGGCAACACCCATATCAGCATCTCGACGCTGCCCGGCATGTTCGAGCGCACGGTCGTGATCTCCAGTGCCGCGAAGACTTTCAGCGTCACCGGATGGAAGATCGGCTGGGCGTGCGGTCCGGCACCGCTGATCGACGGATTGCTGGCCGCCAAGCAGTTCATGAGCTTCGTCGGCGGCGGACCGTTCCAACCGGCGGTCGCCTACGCCCTCGAGAACGAGCAGCAGTGGGTCGCCGATCTTCGCAACAGCCTGTCCGACAAGCGCATTCGCCTGTCGGAGGCACTGGCCGACGCCGGATTCCTGGTCAAGCGCAGCGATGCGACCTATTTCGTCTGCGCCGATATCAGTCCGTTGAGCTCCGCCGACGCGCTGGTCTTCTGCCGGGAGCTGCCGCAGCGGCTCGGCGTCGTCGCGGTCCCGATCGAAGTCTTCGCCGACGACCGCGACTCGTGGAATCGCTTGGTGCGCTTCGCATTCTGCAAACGGGACGACACCCTCGACGAGGCGGTCCGCCGTCTGCACGCGGCCCACGTGTGATCGCGCGGTCACCAACGCCGCGAGCCGCGAGCGAAGGTGACCGCTACCGAGTCTCAGCCCCGGCGCCGGGCCACCGCGTCGGCGAGGCGGTCCAGCTGCGCCGCCGTGGTCTCCCAGTCCAGGCAGGCGTCGGTGATGGACTGGCCGTAGGTCAGATCGTCGGCGTGGCCGAGGGTGAGGTCCTGGCGGCCGGCGACCAGGAAGCTCTCCATCATCACGCCCACCACCGCGCGGTCGCCGGCGGCGATGCGCTCGGCGATATCGGTGACCACGTCGACCTGCTTGTTGTGGTCCTTGTTGCTGTTGCCGTGGCTGGCGTCGACGACCACCCGCTGCGCCAGCCCCGACTTCTCCAGGCGCAGGCAGGCCTCGGCGACGGAGGCGGCGTCGTAGTTCGTACCGGCGCTACCGCCGCGCAGGATCACGTGGCAGTCCGGGTTGCCGCTGGTGCGGATGAGCGCCGAGCGGCCGTCGAGATCGGTGCCGGGGAAGACGTGGCTGGCCCCGGCCGCCCGCACCCCGTCCACGGCCACCTGCACATCGCCGTCGGTGCCGTTCTTGATGCCGACCGGCATCGACAGCGCACTGGAGAGCTGCCGGTGCACCTGGCTGGCCGCGGTGCGCGCGCCGATCGCGCCGTAGGACACCAGATCCGCGATGTACTGCGGGGTGATCGGATCGAGGAATTCGCAGGCCACGGGCAGGCCGAGACCCGTGATGTCGACCAGCAGCCGACGTCCCAGTCCGAGACCGGTGTTGACGTCGAACGAACCGTCCAGATGCGGATCGTTGATCAGGCCCTTCCACCCGAGCGTGGTGCGCGGCTTCTCGAAGTAGACGCGCATGACGATATGCAGCCGGTCGGAGAGTTCGGCGCTCTTGGCGGCCAGGCGGCGCGCGTAGTCGAGGGCAGCCTCGGGGTCGTGCACCGAACACGGGCCGACGACGACCATCAGGCGGTCGTCGGCGCCGTCGAGGACGTCGACGGTGGCGGCGCGACCGGCCCGCACGGTGTCGGCGAGGGCATCGTCGATCGGATGCTCGCGGCGAACCTCGGCGGGCGAGAGTAGCGGGCTGATACTCAGCGTGCGCTGATCGTCGAGGTCACTGTGTGAGGCATCGACATCGGCTGCGGTGGTCATGATGGGTTCCTTTTCTCAGGCCGACCCACCGAGCGAAATCCCGTGGAGCCGGTCTGCAGTCCGGCTCGGGGTGGGAGAAGGTCAGCGCGGGTCACCGACCGACCCACCCGGGGCCGGCTTGGTAAACCAGAAATACGCGCGCTGCACGAGGGCGACTGTACCAGGGGCGCGGCGCGGATGGGTTCGGTCGGGTCGGCGGACGTGACGGCCCCCACAGCCACCGTGGATGCGACGGGGCCCGGCCGGGATCCAACGATCCTGTGCCGGGCCCGAATTCGCGTGCGGCGGTCAGAACATGCCGGGCTCGTAGGTGCCGGCCGGGGTGCCGGCGATGACGTTGAGCCGGTTGTAGGCGTTGATCAGCGCGATGAGCGAGATCAGGGCGCCGATCTGCTCGTCGTCGTAGTGCTTGCGCACCTGCTCCCAGGTCTCCTCGCTGATGCCGCGGTGGACATCGGCGAGGCGGGTGCCTTCCTCGGTCAGCGCGAGCGCGGCCCGCTCGGCCTCGGTGAAGACGATCGCCTCGCGCCACGCGGCGACCAGGTTGAGCCGCACCGAGGTCTCACCCGCGGCGGCCGCGTCCTTGGAGTGCATATCGGTGCAGAAGCCGCACCCGTTGATCTGGCTGGCGCGCAGCTTGACCAACTCCTGCGTCGCCTTGGGCAGCGGCGAGTTGTCGACGACCTGGCCGGCGTTACCGATCCGCTTGACGAACTTCGCGGCGATCTCGTTGTCGAAGAGAGCGAAACGGGGTTCCATGACCATCCTCCTGTGGAAAGTGAGCCGCGCGGCGCGGCGTCGCTACACAGAGATGACGGAACAGCACCCACGGGGTGTGACATCACCGAAAGTGATGCCGATCACACCGGATTGGGTCGGCTCAGCGGCGGGCGAACGAGTAGGTGACGTCGGTGAGTTGTTCGGACAGGTCCCAGAGGCGGCGGGCGGTGACCTCGTCGCGCGAGGCGGCCGAGGAGCCACAGCGCTCGGGGTAGCCGCGCAGACCGCCGAGGCGGGTCGGGCCGTAGAACGCGCCGGGTTCGACCTTCGCGGTGGCGGCGTAAAGACTTGGCAGGGCACCCATTTCGGCCGACTGGGCGAGAATGCGGTTGCCCAGGGCCATGATCGCGTCCAGGAACGACTCGGTATGCGACTGCAGTTCGGTACTGGCGTAGCCGGGGTGGGCCGCCACCGAGACCTTCGGTGAACCGGCCGCGGTGAGGCGGCGCTGAAGTTCGTAGGCGAACATCAGATTCGCCAGTTTCGACTGACCGTAGGCGCGCCAGCGCTCGTAGCGCCGGTGCTGGTAGTTCGGATCGGCGAGGTCGATGCGGCCGATCATGTGGGCGCCGCTGGATACCGTGACGACGCGATCGGAGATCTTGTCGAGCAACAGACCGGTCAGCGCGAAATGGCCGAGATGGTTGGTCCCGAACTGCATCTCGAAGCCGTCGGCGGTATGGCGCAGCGGCAGGGCCATCACGCCGGCGTTGTTGATCAGCACGTCGGCGCCCTCGATCGTGCGCGCGAATTCGCGGATCGAGGACAGGTCGGCCAGGTCGAGCCGGCGCACCTGCACCCGTTCGCCGATGGTGTCGGCGACCGCGCGGGCCTTCACCTCGTCGCGGCAGGCCATGATCACCTGCGCGCCGGCCTGCGCCAACGCCCTGGTGGTGGCCGCGCCCAGTCCGCTGTTCGCGCCGGTCACGATGATCGTGCGCCCACTCTGGTCCGGAATATCGGAGATGTTCCAACCGCTCACCCGCACGAGTCTAGGCGGGCACGGGCCGGTGCGCGCTGTTGTCGCGGAGCCGGGCCGCGGCGTTTCGGACCACCCGGGACGCGACACCGCCACTTCTAATATAGGGTTGCCTAACCTATCTAAGGCAGCTTCGATACTGCGCAGCTCGACCCGTGAGGCGATACCCGTGACTTCGATATCCCCCGCCCAGCAGGACCTGCTCGACGGTTTCGTACCGTTTCCGGCCGAACTCGCCGAGAGCTACCGAGCCGCCGGCTACTGGCGCGGCGAACCGCTGGGCGACTTGTTGCGCGACGCCGCCCGCACCCGGCCTCGGCGTCCGGCCGTGCACACCGACGCCGGACCGATCGACTACGGCGAACTCGATCGCCGCGCCGACCGCACGGCCCACGGGTTGCTCGCCTCCGGACTCGAACCCGGCGACCGCGTCGTGGTCCAACTGCCCAACGTGATCGAATTCGTGGAAGTGCTGTTCGGCCTGCTACGCGCCGGAATCGTGCCCGTGCTGGCCCTGCCGGCCCATCGGCAGGCCGAGATCGAACATCTGACCCGGCTCTCGGGCGCCGCCGGCTACATCGTGGCCGACAAGGTCGGCGACTTCGATTACCGCGAGCTGGCGGCCGCGGTGGCCGAGCGGGTGCCGTCGCTGCGCACGATCTTCGTCCTCGGCGATCCCGGTGTTTACGTCGATCTGAGAACGATTGCGCGCGACGGTGATTCGCTGCCGGACGTCGACGCGTCCGGTATCGCGGTGATGCTCGTTTCCGGCGGCACCACCGGCCTGCCGAAACTCATCGCCCGCACCCACGACGACTACCACTACAACGCTCGCGCCAGTGCCGAGATCTGCGCGCTGACCTCCGACGACGTGTACATGGCGACGCTGCCGGCCGCGCACAACTTCCCGCTGTCGTGCCCGGGCATTCTGGGTACGGTCGCGGCCGGCGCGTCGATCGTCATGCTGGCCGACCCGAGTCCGGAGAACGCGTTCGCGACCATCGAACGCCACCGCGTCACCGTGACGGCGGTGGTACCGCCGCTGGCCCAATTGTGGTGTGCGGCAGTGGAATGGGAGGAGGCCGACCTGTCCAGCCTGCGGCTGCTGCAGGTCGGCGGCGCGAAATTGGCCGAGGTCAATGCCCGCGAGGTGACTCCGGCGCTGGGCGCGACACTGCAGCAGGTGTTCGGCATGGCCGAGGGGCTGATCAACTACACCCGTCTCGACGATCCCGAGGAAACGATCGCGGTCTCCCAGGGGCGCCCGCTGTCCCCCGCCGACGAGGTCCGCGTGGTAGACGGCGAAGGCAACGACGTCGCGCCCGGCGAGGAGGGCGAACTCCTCACCCGCGGCCCCTACACCATCCGCGGTTATTACCGTGCCCCGGAACACAATTCCCGCGCCATCACCCCCGACGGCTACTACCGCAGCGGCGATCTGGTGCGGCAACTGCCGAGCGGGCACCTGATCGTCTCCGGCCGGATCAAGGATGTGATCAACCGCGGCGGCGAGAACATCTCCTGCGACGAACTCGAGGAACACCTGCTGGCCCATCCCGCGGTCCGTCATGCGGCCGCGGTCGGCCTGCCGGACGCGGCCCTCGGCGAAAAGGTCTGTGCCGTACTGGTGATCGACGGCGAGATGCCGAGCCTGGTCGAGGTCAAGGAGTTCCTCACCGCTCGCGGCCTGGCGACCTACAAACTGCCCGACATCCTCGAGCAGGCCGACGCGCTGCCGTTCACGGCCGTCGGCAAGATCGACAAGAAGGTCCTGCGGTCCCGCTACGACACCGAGTCCGCGACCGCGTCGCGCTGAGCCTCGTCGCCGAACGGCCCTGCCGCCGAACCGAACTCGGCGAACGGCCTTCGATACGAAGAGCCCGGCGGGAACTCCCGCCGGGCTCGATCCGCGTTCCGCTCCGTCAGGCTTCGACGACGTAGGGCGCCACGCTGCCCAGCTTTTCGCAGGTCTCGGTGAATTCGCGCTCCGGGCGCGACTGCGAGACGATGCCGGCCCCGGCGCGCAGCCAGGCGCCCTCCGTGGTCTGGTAGATCGCCCGCAGCACGAGCGTGGCCTCCAGCGCACCGCCGGCCGAAACGGTCACCACCGCACCCGAGTACAGGCCGCGGGCGTCGTGGTCGAGGCGGAACACCGCGTCCACACCGGTGCGCTTGGGGATGCCGGAGGCGGTCACCGAGGGGAACAGCATTTCCAGCGCATCCCAGGCGCTCTTGTCCTCGGCGAGGGTGCCACGCACGGTGGAGGCCAGATGTTGCACGCTGCCGCGTTCACGCACCGCCATGAAATCGGAGACGGCGGTGCTGCCCGGCTCGGCCACCGCGGCGATCTCGCCGAACGAGGTCTGCACCGAGATGGCGTGCTCCACAATCTCTTTCGGATCACCGACCAGCTCTTCGCGGGCGGCGGCGTCGACCGTCTCACCACGGCCGAAGGCACGGGTGCCGGCCAGCGGTTCGGTGGTCACCACCCGGTGCCGGTCGACCGAAGCCACCAGTTCGGGGCTGAATCCGGCCGCCTCCAGGCCGCCCAGCCGCAACAGGAACGAGCGGGCGGGCGTGTTGTTGGCGCGCCCGAGCCGATAGGTCTGCGGAACGTCCACGGGGAAGGGCAGATCCACTTTCCGCGACAGGATCACTTTCTGATACCGCCCGGCCCGGATCTCGTCGACCGCCTCGGCGACCCGGCCGCGGTAGTCGGTGGGGTCGATGGTGACATCCACCGGCCGCGGCGGGGCCGGAGGTTGCGCACTCGCCTGTGCGATCAGTTCGTGGATCTCCGCGGTCTCGCGGGGCGTCGCACCGGACACCCGCACACCGGAGGCGTCGATGCGCACCTCGATGCGCGGAATCATCAGATGCGCCAGGGCGGTTCGGGCCGGTACGTGCGCGTCGGCGCCCAGCGCCCATGCGCAGAATTCGAATCCGATCCAGCCGTAGGCGTTGCGTCCCCGCAGCGGGAGCGCGCCCAGCGCCGCATCGATCACCGCGGCCGGCCGGCCCTGCCACGGCTCGACGGTGGCCCGGCCCTCCCACTCGACACGCAGTTCCCCGGAATCCAATTCGATGCTGCCGATCGGATCGGCGGCGAACACCCAGCCGTCGGGACCCTCGTAGCCGACGTACTCGCCGAACCGGTCGGCTGCGGCGAGCGCGGCCATGGCGTCGGCGGGTGCGATCGCCGGCGCCGTGCCCGTCACCTCTGTCCCCGGTGCCAGCTGCCCCGTCGCCCCCGGACCGTCCCCGTAACCGTTTCGCACCCGCTCGTCCGTGGTCGACACCGTTCCTCCAAGGTTATGCTTACCTAACTCCAAGAGGTGAGGTTAGCATTACCTGGCCTTCTCGGTGTTGTGCTGGAGCACACATCGGACTCGCTTTGCGAGCGTCGTGGCCAACTTCCTGCGCGAATCCGCTTCCGCGAGCTTGAATGGTGGAGCGCCGTCGAGGAGGGGCCCGCCATGATCGATCACGCCGCCGGCAATCCGGCTCCGAGTACCGCGAAGGATCTGCCGCGCTCGGCGGTCGCCCTGGTCGACGCGGTGTCGCCGGTGGAACGCGAGCTGATCGGCGGCTGGCTCGCCGAGGGCGGGATCGCCGCCGAACTCGGCATCGACGCGCCCGTCACCCAGATCGACCTGGACGCCGCCGCCATCGCCGCCCGGCTCGTCGGCCGCCGCGACGACCCGATCGTGATCCCGATCCGGGTGCTGTGGCTGCCACCCGAGCGAGACGGCGTGCGGCGCACCACCTTCGCCGATCTGGCGCTGCTGAGCGATCCGCGCCGGCCACACCGGCTACTGCAGCGCCGGCTGGTGAACAAGGCGCCCGACCGGCATCTCATCCTCACCGGACAGCCCGCGCGGCTGAGCGATCTGCGCGCGAACAATCCCGGGGCCGCGGAACGTTCGGAACCGTTCGCGCGGGCGATCGTCCGCGCGGGCACGGTGGCGCTCGAACGCGCCGAACGATCGGTGATCGGCGACCGCTACAAGGTCCCCCGGATGGTGGTCGAGGAGATTCTCGACTCCCCCGACTTCCTGCGCCGCCTCGACGCCATCGCCACCGAAACCGGCACCGACCCCCGGGAGGTGTATCGGCGGGCCGAGAAGGCGCTGCGGGAACTCGTGGCCGCGCAGAGCCGGCTGATCTCGGATCTGTTCACCCAGGCGATGCGGCCGGTACACGCCTCGGCCTGGAAGATCGACTGCGACCGGTCCGGATTGGCCGCGTTGCGGCGGCTCAATCGCAACTACCCGCTGGTGTTCCTGCCCTCGCACCGCTCCTACGTCGACGCCTTCGTCCTCGGCGACGCGTTGGCGCGCAACGACTTTCCACCCAACCACGTGATCGGCGGCGCCAATCTCAGCTTCTGGCCGATGGGGCCGATCGCGCGCCGCACCGGCACCGTCTTCATTCGCCGCAGCTTCGGCGACGACGAGATCTACAAGGCCGTGGTCGAGGAGTACTTCGCCTATCTGCTCGCCAAACGCTTCAATCTGGAGTGGTACTTCGAGGGTGGGCGCACCCGTACCGGCAAACTGCGCCCGCCCCGGTTCGGACTGCTGAACTATCTGGCCTCGGCCATCCGTTCGCGGCGCATCGACGATGTGATGCTGGTGCCGGTGTCGATCACCTACGAGCGGCTCAACGAACTGGGATCCATTGCCACCGAACAGGTCGGCGGCACCAAGAAGCCCGAGGGCCTGACCTGGCTGGCCCGCTACATCCGCAGCCAGCAGCATTCCGCGGGGCGGGTCTACGTCCGCTTCGGCGCCCCACTGTCGGCCCGCGACCGGCTGGCCGCCCACGGCGATCCGGAATCGCCGGCCCCGGACAGCGAGGAAGCGACGGACCGGCAGCGCAAGGCCGTGCAGCGCTTGGCCTTCGAGGTGGCGGTCGGTATCAACGCGGTCACGCCGGTCACGGTCAACGCACTGGTGACGCTGGCCCTGCTGGGTGTGCACGAGCGCGCGCTCACTCTCGGCGAGGTACGTCAGACGTTGGAGCCGGTCCGCGGATACATCGAGCGACGCGCTCTTCCGACCGGCGAGCTGGATACGCTGCGCGACGATCAGGGCCTGGCGGTGGTGCTGGAACAGCTGTCGCTGGCCAAGGTGGTGACGGTCTACCGCGGTGGGCTGGAACCGGTGTATTCGATCGAAGCGGGCGCCCATCTGGAGGCGGCGTTCTACCGCAACAGCGCGGTGCACTGGTTCGTGGACCGCGCGATCCTGGAATTGGCGATCCTCGAGGTCGCCGACGAACAAGCCGGCGCCGCTCCCGGCATCGAAGTGATCTGGGATGCGGCCTACCGGCTGCGCGATCTGCTGAAGTTCGAATTCTTCTTTCCCGACCGGGTCGAATTTGCCGCGGCGATGAACGCCGAGTTGCTACTGCTGGATCCGCACTGGGAGCAGCGCGCCAGCGCCGCGGAATTGGTCTGCGCACTGGCGGATTCGGGTTTCATCATGGCGCACCGCGTCGTGCGGTCGTTCTTCGACGCCCAGCTGGTAGTGGCCGAGCGCCTGGCCGCCGCCGATCCGGCCGCGCCGCTGGACCGCAAACAGTTCGTCGACGAATGCCTGGCCGTGGGACGCCAGATGCTGCTGCAGCAACGGCTGCACAGCACCGAGTCGGTGTCCTCCGAATTGTTCTCCAGTGCGATGAAACTCGCGGAAAACCACGGTCTGCTCGATCCCGACACCCCGGATCTCGCACGGCGTCGCCGAGAACTCGCCGACGAACTGCGCACCATCGGTATCCGCATTTCCCGCGCCGCCGCCCTCGACCCGTCCAATCGCGCACCGCAGGGGACAGTGTGAACCTTTCCGAAGCGATTTCCGCCATCCGGACGGGGCCACAGGGCCCGCGAGTGGCGGCCGTCTTCGACTTCGGCGGAACGGTGGTCGCGGGCTTCGCGCCCGCCGCCGCACCGCTACGCCTGCTGCGCGGACGCGACTCGCGCCGGGCGCTGACCGACACGCTGCTGTACAGCATTCGCGGTTCCCGGACCGAAGGTGAGTACGAGCGCTTCCTGCAGCGCGTCGCCAGGGTATGGGTGGGCCGTTCCGAACAGGAGCTGACCGAACTCGGCGAACAGCTGTTCCGCAGCACCGTGCACGGGCACGTGTATCCCGAAGCGTGGCACCTGATCCGGGAGCACGAGGCGGCCGGGCACACGGTGGTGATCGTCACCAGCCTCACCCGTTTCCAGGTGCTGCCGGTGGCCCGGGAACTCGGCGTGGACCATGTCCTCTACACCGCGATGGCCACCGCCGACGGTGTGCTCACCGGCTTCACCGAGGGAAAACCGCTGTGGCGTACCGAGAAGGCCGCGGCGGTGCGCCGCTTCGCCGCCGAACACGATATCGATGCCGCCGGCAGTTACGCCTATGCCGATGCGGCACCGGACGTTCCGCTGCTGGAAGCGGTCGGCCATCCGGTCGCGGTGAATCCGGGTCCGCGGATGTCGATGACCGCCGGTGAGCGCGACTGGCCGACCCTGACCTTCAAGCCGCGGGATCCGGCGGGCGTCACCGACTTCGCCCGTACCGCAGTAGGTTTCACCGGATTGCTGAGCGGCGCCGCCTTCGGGGTCGCCACCCGCGCGGCCACCCGCCGCCACCGCGCGATGGCCGACGCCATGATCGCCACCGCCGCCGACGCCACCCTGCGCACCACCGGCGTGCGGGTGCGGGTGGTGGGCGCCGAGCACGCCCGGCAACCGCGTCCGGCGGTCTTCCTGTTCAATCACCAGAGCCAGTTCGACATGGTGGTGCTGGCCGCGGTGCTGCGCTCGGGATTCACCGCGGTGGTGAAGAAGGAGGTCACCACCAACCCGGTCTTCGGCCCGCTGCTGCGGTTCGCCGAGGCGACCTTCATCGATCGCTCCGACACCACCGGCGCGAAGGCGGCACTGGAACCGGTCGTCGACACCCTGCGCGGCGGGCTCTCGCTCGTGGTAGCGCCGGAGGGCACGCGCTCGATGACGCCGCGGATCGGCCCCTTCAAGAAGGGCGCCTTCCACATCGCGATCGAAGCCGGAGTGCCGATCATTCCGCTCGTCATCCGCAACGCGGGCGAAATCGCCTGGCGGAACTCGGCGATCGTGCGCAAGGGCACGGTGGACGTGGCGGTGCTGGCACCGATCGATGTGAGCGGCTGGGATCCGCGGGACATGGATGCCGACATCGCGCGCGTGCGACAGCTGTTCATCGATACGCTGCTGGACTGGCCGGTGGACGCCGAGGTAGAGGCCGTGCCCTGAACCTCGGACGCCCAGCCTCCCGACGCCCTGGCCTCCGGCGCCTCAGCCGTCAGACGCGGCGGCCGAACAGCAGCTTCCAGGGCATCAGCGCCGACTCGAGCTGCACCTTGAGGCTCATCTTCGAGGCGCCCTTGGTGCGCTCCTCGAAGCGGATCGGCACCTCGGCGATCGAAATGCCCTGCTTGATCGTGCGGTAGTTCATCTCGACCTGGAACGAGTAGCCGTTGCTGTGGATGGAGGCCACATCGATGGCGCGCAGCGTGTCCGCCTTCCACGCCTTGAATCCGGCGGTCGCGTCCTTGACGCCGAGCCGCAGGATCGCGTTGACGTAGAAGTTCGCCCACGCCGACAGCGCCTTGCGGTACCACTTCCACTCCGCCGCGGTGGAGCCACCCTCGACGTAGCGCGATCCCAGGACCACACCGGCGTCGGAGGTCTCGAGCTTCTCCAGCATGGCCGGAATCACCTCGGCCGGGTGGGAGAGGTCGGCGTCCATCTGGATCACCACGTCGGCGCCCTGGTCGAGGGCCGCGGTGATGCCGGCGATGTAGGCACGCCCGAGGCCGTCCTTCTCGGTCCGGTGCAGCACACCCACCACCGACGGCAGGTCGGCGGCCAGTTTGTCGGCGACCTCGCCGGTGCCGTCCGGGGAGTTGTCGTCGACCACCAGGACATGCAGATCGGCGACCGGTAGTGCGGTCAGCCGCTCCACCGCCACCGGCAGGTTCTCCCGCTCGTTGTAGGTCGGCACCACCACGGTCACCTTCACAAGTCGCCCTCCACTCGATTCGACCTGACTGCGCGCCCCCGGATCCGGGCACGACGTGCTCTGGAGAACCGTAGCCCACCCACCTGAGAGGGCACGAGCGGCTCAGTCTCTCCCGTCGCGGGCATCCTCGCGGGCATTGCGTTCGCGCACGATCTCGAGCGCCCGCTCGGCGGTGGCGCGGTCCGGATACGGCCCCATCCGATCGGCGAACCAGCACCGCTTGCCCTGTTCGGCGCGGTGATGTTTGAGGCAGTAGTACCACTGATCGTCGGAATCGCCCATGCCGATCATCGTCGCATCCGGCGCCCGGCCTGTCAGGTAACCGGCGAATCCGCACGTCGGACTGCCTCTGCTATGACCGAGCGGCGCCTGTGGCCCTTGACACACCCATGCGTTGAATGTACGTTCATTCACAACAAATGCCAGTTCACTCATCGCGGCGGCGATCCGCATGCCGACTCGTCGGAGCAGAAGGAAGCGCAATGGATTTCTCCACCTACTCCCAGCTCACGTTCAAACGCCTCGACGAAGGCGTCCTGCTGATCACCATCGACCGGCCGGAGAAATACAACGCCGCCGACGAGCAGATGCACGCCGAGCTGGCCCGGGTCTGGACGGACGTTTCCGCCGATCCCGAAACCCGGGTCGCGGTGATCACCGGCGCCGGGAAGGCGTTCTCCGCCGGCGGAGACCTGGCGATGGTCGAGCGCATGGCCGGCAACCACGAGCGGGTGGCGAACATGCTGCAGGAGATGAGCGACCTGGTCTACAACATGATCAATTGCGAGAAGCCGGTCGTCGCCGCGATCAACGGCGTCGCGGTCGGCGCGGGACTGGTCGTGGCCCTGCTCTCGGATATCTCGATCTGCGCCGAGGACGCCAAGCTGGGGGACGGGCACGTGAAGCTCGGCGTGGCCGCCGGCGATCACGCGGCGATCCTCTGGCCGCTGCTGTCCGGTATGGCCAAGGCCAAGTACTACCTGCTGACCGGTGAGATGGTCGGCGGCGCCGAGGCCGAACGCATCGGCATGGTCACCAGTGCGGTGCCGCGCGACCGGGTGCTCGACGACGCGCTGGCGGTCGCGAACAAGCTGGCGAGCGGTTCCCAGCTGGCCATCCGGTGGACGAAGAAGGCGCTCAACAACTGGCTCAAGCAGGCCGGTCCGATCTTCGACCAGTCCGCCGCCTACGAAATGCTCTGCTTCATGGGCCCGGACGTCATCGAGGGCTACACCGCTCTGCGCGAGAAGCGCGCCCCCAACTTCCCCTCCGCCCGCGCGGTCACCGGTAACTGAGGAGCCGAATACGATGAGCGACAACACCATTGCGGTCGTCACCGGAGCCGGATCGGGCATCGGCCGGGCGATCACCCTGGCCCTCGCTGCCCGCGGCGACCGGGTCGTGGCCGCCGATCTGGACCTAGACGCCGCCGAGCGCACCGCCGAACAGCAGACCGACCGCATCGTCGCGATGAAGGTCGACATCGCCGACGCCGCGCAGGTACAGGCCCTGCGCGATCAGGTGCACGCCGAGGTCGGTGTGCCGAACATCCTGGTCAATGCCGCCGGCTGGGATCGCACCGATAAATTCCTCAACGCCACACCGGAATTCGCGCAGAAGGTGGTCGCGATCAACTACCTGGGGCCGGTGCACATGTGCAGCGCGTTCCTGCCGGGCATGGTGGAGGCCGGCGGCGGGCGGGTGGTCAACCTGGCCAGCGACGCCGGACGCGTCGGTAGCTCGGGAGAAACCATCTACGCCGGCGCCAAAGGCGGAGTGATCGCCCTGACCAAATCACTGGCGCGCGAGATGGCCCGCTACTCGATCACCGTGAACTGCGTCTGCCCCGGGCCGACCGACACCCCGCTGTTCCAGGCTCAGGACGAGAAGTTGAAAGAGGCGCTGATCAAGGCGATTCCGTTCCGCCGCCTCGCCCGGCCGGAGGAGGTCGCCGCCCCGGCCCTGTTCTTCGCCTCCCCCGACGCCTCGTTCATCACCGGTCAGGTGCTCAGCGTCAGCGGCGGACTCACCATGGCCGGCTGAGCGCCGAGCCGACTTCGGAGGACCAGATGTACGACGCCCACGCCTACCGGCAGTACTTCGAACACGATTTCACCTATCTCAACGGTTTCCGGCGCAACGTCCACCGCTATGCCCACCACCCGGCGATCGAGGATCCGGCGACCGGGACCACCGTCACCTACGCCGAGCTGGGCGAGCGGGTCGACCGGTTGGCCACCGGCCTCGCCGACGCCGGTGTCGAGCCGGGTGACGTCGTGGCATATCAGCTGTTCAACGGGGTCGAGTTCGCCGAGCTGTATCTGGCGACGCAGGCCGCCGGAGCCGTCGGGTCGCCGATGAACTTCCGGCTCGCCGCCGGTGAGACGTCCTACATCCTCGCGTCGAACCGCCCCCGGGTCTTCGTCTACGACACCGATCTCACGTCGATGGTGCGAGAAGCGCTGGAGCGCAGCGCGTTCCGACCCGGCCTGCTGGTGGCTTCGGGTCCGGGCGAGCCGCTACCGGGCGCGGTCCGCTTCGACGAGTTGTCCGCGGCGGCGACGCGTCCACTCGACGCCCGGCGCACGGTGTGGGACGAGACCACCCGCCTCTACACCTCCGGCACCACCGGGATGCCGAAGGGCGTACCGCTCAACAGCCTGGCGGAGATCTTCAGCGCGCACGACGTCGTCATGCATTTCCCGTTGTCACCGGAGGACAAGACGCTCAACATGACACCGTGGTTCCACCGCGGCGGATTGTATTGCGCCGGACCGAATCCCACGTTCTACCTGGGCTCGTCCCTGGTGCCGATGCGCGCCTTCGACGCCGACACCACCCTGGACCATGTGCAGCGCTACGGTCTGACCTTCCTCATCGGCGCGCCGACCAATCTGGCCATGCTCGCCCACGCGCAGGAGACCAGGCGGCGCGATCTGTCGAGCCTGCGCGGAATCGTGACGATGGGCGCTCCGCTGGAACGCGAGGCCGCGTTGCGATATCAGAAGGTGTTGAATCCCAACATCTTCAACGGCTACGGCAGTACCGAGGGATTCTGGAACACCTTCCTGCGGCCGACCGATCTGCCCGCCATGGCCGGAACCGCCGGGCGTGCGTGCATCGACGACGACGTGGCGGTGGTGCGGGTCCTCGACGACCGGCTGGCCGAGCCGGAGGAGACCGTCGCCAAGGACGGCACGGAGGTGGGCGAGGTCATCGTCCGCTCCCCCAAGGGCGCCAATGCCTACGTCGACTCGCCCGACCAGGAGGCCCGCAAGTTCCATCGCGGCTGGTTGTATATCGGTGACCTCGCCACCTGGGACGAGCAGGAATTCGTCACCATCGTCGGACGGAAGGACGACATGCTGCTGTCCGGCGGCGAGAACGTCCATCCCGTCCAGGTCGAGGAGGCGCTCAACGAACATCCCGGCGTAGACGACTGCCTGGTGGTGGGCATTCCCGACGAGCGCTGGGGGCAGGTGGTGGTGGCCTATGTGGTCGCCGCCGAACCCGGCGTCGGCGTGGCCGAGCTGGACCGGCACTGCCGCACCCATCCCATGCTCTCGGCGTTCAAACGCCCACGCGCCTACCGCTTCGTCGATTCGCTGCCGGTGTCGGCCACCGGCAAGAAATTGCACTACAAACTCACCGAGCAGGCCCGCGACGATGCCGCGGCCGGCCTGTTCACCTATCCGGACAAGGAAATCCCATGAGCGCGAAACGTCCCCCCGCATTCGACGCACTCGACCCGCTGGCCATCGATTCGCTGCTGACCGAGGACGAACGGGCGGTGCGCGACAGTGTGCGCGGCTTTTGCGCCGAGCACATCACCCCGCATATCGCCGACTGGTTCGAGGCGGGTGATCTGCCCGGCGCGCGGGACCTGGCCCGCGAATTCGGCAGACTCGGCCTCCTCGGCATGCATCTGGAGGGTTACGGATGCAGCGGCGCCTCGGCCGTGCACTACGGTCTGGCCTGTCTGGAACTCGAGGCCTGCGATTCCGGTATCCGCTCCCTGGTCTCGGTCCAGGGATCGCTGGCCATGTTCTCCATCTGGAACAACGGTTCGGAGGAACAGAAGCAGCGGTGGCTGCCCGGTATGGCCGCGGGCGAGATCATCGGCTGCTTCGGCCTCACCGAACCGGATGTCGGTTCCGATCCGTCGGCCATGCGGACCCGCGCCGAGCGCGATGGAGACGACTGGATCCTCAACGGCCGCAAGATGTGGATCACCAACGGCTCGATCGCCGATGTCGCGGTGGTGTGGGCCGATACCGACGAGGGCATCCGCGGGTTCATCGTGCCCACCGACACCCAGGGATTCAACGCACACACCATCGAACACAAGTTGTCGCTGCGCGCCTCGATCACCAGCGAGCTGGTCCTCGACGATGTGCGTCTGCCCGCCGAGGCGATGATGCCCGAGGGGCGGGGCGTGAAGGCGCCGCTGTCGAGTCTGTCCGAGGCGCGCTACGGCATCATCTGGGGTTCGATGGGCGCCGCGCGCTCGGCCTGGCAGGCGGCTCGCGATTATTCGATGCAGCGCAACCAGTTCGGCCGTCCCATCGCCGGATTCCAGCTGACCCAGGCCAAACTCACCGATATGGCCGTCGAACTGCACAAGGGGCAACTGCTTTCGCTGCATCTGGGCCGGCTCAAGGATTCGGTGGGACTACGCCCCGAACAGGTGAGTTTCGGCAAACTCAACAACACCCGCGAGGCGATCGAGATCTGCCGCACCGCGCGAACCATTCTCGGCGGCAACGGGATTTCGCTCGAATATCCGGTCATCCGGCACATGGTGAATCTCGAATCCGTACTCACCTACGAGGGGACGCCGGAGATGCATCAACTCGTGCTCGGCCAGGCCTTCACCGGCCAGAACGCCTTCCGCTGACAAGAGGTCTCATGAACGCACGACTCGAGTACGACTCCGAACACCGCCAATTCCGT
The DNA here is from genome assembly GCF_001612965.1 of Nocardia kruczakiae NBRC 101016. Lineage (GTDB taxonomy): Bacteria > Actinomycetota > Actinomycetes > Mycobacteriales > Mycobacteriaceae > Nocardia > Nocardia kruczakiae. The sequence continues at coordinate 15,709 of NZ_BDBL01000047.1, read as the reverse complement.
TCCGTGGTGCGCGATTTCGTTCGGCAGACGGTCGCACCGGCCCACGAGGACTGGGAACGTGCCGGTTGCCTGGACCGATCGTTGTTCACCGAGGCGGGCAAGCTGGGACTGCTCGGCTTCCCGGTCCCGGAGCGCTTCGGTGGTCCGGGGGTCGAGGATTTCCGCTACCACGCCATCGTGATCGAGGAGATCACGCGGGCGGGTGCGGCCGCGGCGGGTATCGCGTTCTCCCTGCAGAACGATGTGGTGCTGCCCTATCTGACCGATCTCACCGACGAGGAACAGCAGGCCCGCTGGCTGCCCGGCGTCGTCACCGGCGAGACCGTCCTGGGGATCGCCATGACCGAACCGGGCACCGGTAGCGACCTCACCGGCATTCGCACCACCGCCGTCCGCGACGGCGAGCATTACGTGGTCGACGGCAGTAAGACCTTCATCTCGAACGGGCAGAACGGCGACCTGTTCGTCGTCGCGGTCCGCACCGGCGCGGACAAGCACAAGGGGCTGACGCTGCTGGTCGTCGAGGCCGGCACACCGGGGTTCGGCCGCGGCCGCAATCTGGAGAAGATCGGCCTGCACGCCCAGGACACCAGCGAACTGACCTTCACCGGGATGCGGGTGCCGGTGGCGAATCGGCTCGGCGCGGAGGGCGAGGGCTTCTATCAGCTGGTGCGGAATCTGCCGCAGGAGCGGCTGTCGCTGTCGGTCGGCGCGGTCGCGGCGGCCGAGGGCGTGCTCGCACAGACCCTGGACTACGTGCGCGAACGCAAGGCGTTCGGCACCTCGGTCGCGAGCTTCCAGAACACGCAATTCGTGCTCGCGGAGTTGGCGACCGAACTCGATATCGCGCGGACCTTCCTCGACGACTGCCTCGCCGAACACATCACCGGCGGCCTCACCGCGGCCCGCGCCGCCCGGCTGAAATGGTGGACCACCGAATTGCAGATGCGCGTGGCCGACCGCTGTCTGCAACTGCACGGCGGCTACGGCTATATGCGTGAGTACGCGGTGTCGCGGGCGTTCGTCGACGCGCGTATTCAGAGCATCTACGGCGGCACGACCGAGATCATGAAGACGATCATCGCGAAGGAGCTGGGCATCTGATTCCCGGTGGACCACTCTAGAGTTGAGTGAACCGTCGTTCATTCGACTACGCAGATACGGAAGGGTATGCCCGATGGCGAAGCGATCCGCACCGATGGAAATCGAGGAGGCCGTGCGCGCGGTGCGAACCAGTTCGCGCCGGCGCCAACTCCTCGACGCGGCCGTCGCCGTCATGCAGACCACGGGCTTTCATCAGATGTCGATGCAGGCACTCGCGGATCAGGCCGATGTGAGCGTCGGGCTCATCTACAAGTATTTCGGCGGTAAGGAAGACCTGCTGCTCGCGGCCATCGTCGACATCCTCGATGCCTTCCGCGACGAATTGGCTCCGGCCATGGACGCGGTCGGCGACGATCCGGTGGAGCGGCTCGTCGCCGGTTTCCGCCACTACGTGGAAATCGTCGACGAGAACCTCGACGCCGTGGTCCTGACCTATCGGGAGAGCCGGACCCTCGATCCGGAAGGCCGCGAACGGATCAAGGAACTCGAGGTCGAAACCTCGGCCCCGCTGCGGGCCGCTGTCGAGGCGGGAATCGCGGCCGGGCTGATGAACGACCTCGATCCGGATCTCGTCGTCTTCAACCTGATGATGCTCGCCCACGCCTGGGCCCTCAAACATTGGCATTTCGCGCCGCGCTACACCGTCGAGCAATACATCCGGGCACAGGTGCGTTTCGTACTGCCCACCTTGCTCGCCCCCGCTGCCGCGGACGAATATCGACATCTCATGGAGTGAATCGGCTTGTCGACGACTAGGGTGAATTTATCGTGCAAACCTGCGCCGAAATGCGCGAAATCTGCGCGAAGCGCCGAGGTTTGCACGATTAGTTCGGCCCAACCCGAATCCCACTCGGCCCAGCCGCATGATGCATAGAGTGCGCACATGAGCAGAGCGGGCTCCCTGGTTCGAGTCACGGCGGCCTATGTGGTCGCCGTCGCGGTCGCGCTGGTGTGGCTGCTGTGGGGTCCGGGCACCGGACTGCTGTGGCTGGACGGCCTGATCGCCGATCTGATCGCGACGGTCGTGGTCTTCGCCTTCAGCCGGATCTACGAGAATTCCAGTTTCTACGACCCGTACTGGAGTGTGATCCCGCCGCTGCTGGCCTTCTACTGGTGGATCCACAGCGACGAGCCGTCCGATTCCGCGCGCTGGTGGCTGATGATGGCCGTCATGCTGGTGTGGGCGGTGCGGCTCACCGCCAACTGGGTGACCACATTTCCCGGTATGCACCATGAGGATTGGCGCTATCCGATGGTGCGCGAACGCGCGGGCAGATTCGCCTTCGCCGCGGATCTGTTCGGCATTCACATCTTTCCGACGCTGCAGGTGTTCGCCGGGATGATTCCGGTGTACGTGGTCGCGACACGCGCCGGCGAACCGTTCGGCGTACTCGACGTCGTCGCATTCGTGATCGGTGCGGGTGCGGTGGCGCTGGAAACCGTCGCCGACCTGCAGATGCATCGCTTCGCCGCCACCAAATCTCCCGGCCAGGTCATGGACCGCGGAGTGTGGGCGTGGTCGCGGCATCCGAACTATTTCGGTGAGTGCGGCGTCTGGCTGTCGTTCGGCCTGTTCGGTCTGGCCGCGGCCCCGGGCAGCTGGTGGGTTCTCGCGGGTGTGGTGACCATGGTCGCGATGTTCGTCGGTGTCAGCATTCCGATGATGGAAAAGCGCAGTCTCCAGCGGCGCCCCGCGTATCGGGATGTGGTGCACCGGGTTTCGGCCTTCGTACCGCTGCCACCGCGCCCCCGTGCGCTGTGAGCCGGCCGTCGGTTACGGCACCTGCACGGAGACGAAGCCGGGGGTGTACACACCGCCGGTGAGAACGACGGCGACGACGGGTCCGCTTCCGGTCACGACCGTGACGGCCGGCGGAATCCCGTTGAGGCCGTCGGAAAGACGGGCTTCGCCGGACGCGCCGGTGGCGAGGTTCAGCCATCGCACCGGCGCCGAGTAGCAGCCCCACCCACGGTCGTTCGCGCCGGTGATGGTGATTTCCCCCGCTCGCGCACCGGTGACGGCCACACAGCGGGCGGGTAGCGAATCGACGCTGCCGTTCGGATTACCGTACGGCGCGGGGTTGATCTGAAACGGAACCGTCTCTGCAACCGCCGCCCCGGTGCCCGAGCCCAGCATCACGGCGATCGCGCCGCCCAGAACCATCTTGCGAACCACAGTCATCACCGAGCCTCCTGCGAGCCGACATACGCGCGTTGGTTCCCCATCTTAGGGTCGCCCCCGCCCTGCCGGGCCCGCGTTCCTGCGTGCGTGCCGTCCCCGCGCGGGCAATACTGCTCGGGTGAGCGCCTCCGGAAACGACAGCTCCAGCGGCGACGAGATCCCGGCGTGGAAACGGCGCACCGCGGGCGAATCGCGGTGGGCGGCGACGGCGGCGATGGTGGGGATCATCGTGTTGCAGCTGCTGCTACCCCATCATTTCCAGCTGCGGCCGATCTGGCTGCTGCCGATGCTCGAGGTGCTGCTGCTGGTCGTGCTGGTGGTGAGCAGCCCGGTGCGGCTGAACCGGGAGGAGATCTGGCTGCGGTGGTGTGGCCTGGCGATGTCGGCGCTGCTGGGGATCGCCACCGCATGGTCGGTGTTCCGGCTCGTCGCCGGGCTCATCGACGGCACTCTCAGCGACGATCCGCCGGTGCTGCTCGGCTCCGGAGCGGCCATCTGGCTGACCAACGTCACCGTATTCGCGCTCTGGTATTGGGAATTCGATCGCGGCGGGCCGGCCGCTCGGGCGCACGCCCGGGAGCCGCTCCCGGATTTCCTGTTCGTCCAGATGCAGAACCGCGACCTGGCACCCGCCGACTGGGAACCGGAATTTCTCGATTACCTCTACCTGTCGTTCACCAACGCCACCGCCTTCAGCCCCACCGATGTGATGCCGATGACCCGCTGGGCCAAGACGCTGATGATGGCCGAATCCGCGCTATCGCTGATCACCGCGGCACTGGTCATCGCGCGGGCGGTCAACGTGTTGAAGTGATTGCGCAGCGAGGTGCCTCGGCCCCTACCTGAGCCTCATCTCGGCGAGTGCGAGCTGTGCCGCGTTGGCGCCGCACATGCCGTGCGCTCCCGGCCCGGGCGGTGTCGCCGCCGAGCAGATGTACATGCCGGGAACGCCGAGGCTGTAGGGGGACAACGTGGTTCGCGGTCCGAACATCAACTGTCGAATGTCCTTGGCGCCGGTCATGATGTCGCCGCCGGCATAGTTCGGGTTGTAGACGGCCATCTCGGTCGTCGAGCGAACCGCCTGTCCCACGATGCGTTCCCGGAACCCGGGCGCGAACCGCTCGATCTGCGCGATGATCGCCTCGGTCGCGTCGCCGGTGAAGCCGTGGGGGACGTGCGCATAACTCCACACGGGATGCACATCGCCTGCCGAGCGCTGCGGATCGGCCAGGTACTGCTGGCCGACCAGGACGAACGGATGCTCGGGCATGCGACCGGCGTGGATCTCGCGTTCGGTCGCGGCGAGTTCGGCGTAGGTCCCGCCGAGATGGACGGTTCCGGCACGGCGGGCCTGCGGATTGGTCCACGGCACTCCCTCCGCCACCGCGAAATCCACCTTGAAGGCGCCGGGTCCGCGACGAAAGTGGCCGAACGCCTGACGGACTCGGCCCGGCAGCCGGTCCCCGAGAATGCGGCCGACGGCATCGGGCGCCAGATCGAAGAGCGTGATATCGGCGGGGGCCAGCTGTGCCGCCGACTCGATCCGCACTCCGGTCTCGATCTTTCCGCCCAGCTCCGTCAGCAGCGCCGCCATCGCATCGCTGATCGCCTGTGATCCGCCGGCCGCGACCGCCCAGCCGTGCCGATGCCCGGCCGTGAAGATCCCGAGTCCGATGGCCGAGGTGAGCGGCTGATGCAACGGCCGGAAGGCATGCGCCGCAACACCTCCGAACAACGCTCGGGCCTGCTCGGTCCGGAACAGCCGGGCGAAGGTGGATCCGGGCAACAGCGTCGGCAACCCGAACCGGGCCAGCGTCAGGGGATGGTGCGGCAGGCGCAGCAGCGGGCGCATGATGTCCTCGCTCAGCGCGTCGTATCGCCGCACCGGGCGTTCGAATGCCAGGCGCCAGCGCGAGCCGTCACGACCGAGCCCGGCCGCGGTCTGCTCGACCGAGCGGTACAGCACACCGGCACTGCCGTCGTCGAGCGGATGCACACAGTCGATCTCGGCCAGCCGCCAGGTGAGCCCGTAGCGGTCCAGGCCCAGACTCGTCAGGAACGGGGATCCGACGGCCATCGGGTGGATGGCCGAACAGTGGTCGTGCAGCAGACCGGGAACGATCGCCTCGCCGCTGCGCGTGCCGCCGCCGATCCGCTCGGCCGCCTCGAGCACGGTGACCTCCACACCTTCGGAGGCGAGGGCGACGGCGGCGGCGAGCCCGTTGGGCCCGCCGCCGACCACCACTGCGGTTGTCACGCCACCACTCCGAAATCGTCCTGCGTGGGTTCGATCCGCGCTGCGGCGGCACGAGTCCAGGTGGGCTGCAGGGGAATCGGCCCGTTCGGCAGCCAGGGCTGCTCGGCGACCGCGTCCGCGACCCGCCAGGTACCGCGTTCGATCACACCCAGTGCGGCGTCGATCAGCTTGTAGTGCTGCACGCCGCTGCCGAACGCCTCCGATTCCACCCAGGCGACCACACATTCGCCGGGTTCGAAGCGAGCCTCGTCCTGCACCGCGCGGATCATCTCCTCGTCGTGGAAGTGGCCGTCACCGAAATTGAACCCCACGATCGAGTTGCAGAGGAACTCCCCCTCCCGGACCGTGCGCGAATCGATATCGGGCAGCCGCGCGATCAGCAGTGAGAACAGGCCGCGGCCCTGGCTGTGCAGGGTGCGCCAGGCGATCGTCTTCTGCAGGGTGATCTCCGCCCAGTGCGGTTCGTAACCGAATTCGATGAACTGATCGATCTGATTGCCGGCCGAGCGGGTCACCCGGTTCAGCTTCTCCTCGGTGCCCGGGGCGAACGTCCACACCGCCGAGGCCCAGTTGCCCGCGTACTGCCGCATCGACGGCAGGAACGACACCTTGTCGGGCCGCAGATTGCCGAGCACCGGGAAGAACAGCAGCGCGGCGACCACCGGGACGACCAGCCACACCGGCGACATGTCCCACACGGCGTATCCGTTCCAGGCCGGGAATCCGAGGAACAGGAAGACGGTGGCGTAGGCGAACAGCACGTTCCATTCCAGTGGCACGGCCAGCGGGAAGGTGGAGACGATGAAGAGGTGGAAGATCACCATGATCAGCACGGCGATCAGCGTCACCCACTTGTTCGTGGAGAACAGCAGCACCAGCGGAACCAGCATCTCCACACAGGTGCCGTTGACGTGGGCCATGAAATGCGCGATGCCGGAGGGACGCATATCGCGCGGAAAGTCCTTGTAGTGCGCGCGTTTCACCGACTTGAACGGCACCGACGGGCTGTTGGACACCATCGGCGGCACCACGTTGGAGAAATGCCTGCCGAGTTTGGAGAATCCGGCGCCCACCCAGACGACCACGATCAGCAGTTTCAACGCGACGATCATATTCACGAACGGGAATACGGTGAACGCGATCAGCGCCGGCAGATACTGCTCGCCGCGGGCACCGAGAAAGACGACCTTGTCGCGCAGGCCGTTGAGAATCAGCAGCGCGATCGGCGCGAGCAGCACGGCGGGAGCGATGAGCCCGGACACGTTGTCCGGCACAACCGCCGCCAGCGAATCACTGTGCGCGCCGGGCAGAGCCAGCGCGAGCACCAGACTCGCGAGCAGGGCCGGATACAGCGTGACGTCGAACCAGGTGCGGCGGTCACCGCCGGTGCCGGGTATCCATGCCCACGGGCGTTGCCGAATGGTGCCGGGCCGGGCCCAAAAGAGGATGCCACCGGTCATCGGTTTCACCTTGCCGGCCAACGGCCCCCACGAACCGGCGAGACCGACGACCTCCAGCAGCACGGTCCAGACGACCGCCTTCTGATAGACGATCGGCTGATTCCACCATTCGGCGACATGCCAGAACGCCGGGAGGCCGGAAGTCAGTGTGGCCACCGTGATTCCGCCGATGGCGTAGAGCACGACCAGTTTGAGGATGTAGACGCAATGCACCATCTTCGGTGAGCCGAAGCCGTTTTCGGCCCAATCGGCGCCGAGGATGCGCATGCGCTCCATCAGCGGTTTCTGCAGGAACGTGTCCGGATCGACTGCCGGCAGATCCGGCTTGGTGAATCCCATCGGAATATCTCCTTCTCGTGGGGCGGATCAGGCGGTGGGCACGCGGCGCAGCGACGGTTTGTCGAGTTTGCCGACGGCGTTCTTGGGCAGGTCGTCGAGGAAGGTGATCGCCACCGGCAGTTTGTATTTCGACAAATTCCGCCGGGTATGGGCGAGCACCTGTTCGGCGGTGAGGGTGGCGCCGGAGTTCAGGGCGAGGAACAGCACCGGTTCCTCGCCGTAGAGCTCGCTGGCCCGGCCGACCACCGCGGCCTCGGCGACCTCGGGCAGCTGGTAGACGACGCTCTCGATCTCCTTGGGATAGATGTTCTCGCCGCCGCGGATGATCATGTCCTTGGCGCGGTCCACCAGGACGAGGTAGCCGTCCTCGTCGATGCGGCCGATATCGCCGGTGTGCAGCCAGCCGTCGACGATCGTCCGGGCGGTGTCCTCCGGCCGATTCAGGTAGCCGCGCATGACATTCGGGCCCTGGATCAGCACCTCACCCGCGGCACCGTCGGCGACCGGATTGCCGTCGGGGTCGGCGATGCGGATCGTCTGGCCCGGCAGCGGGAGACCGACCGTGCCCGGCTTGCGGCGGCCGCGCAGCGGATTGACGACGCTCGCGCAGGTGCCCTCGGACAGGCCGTAGCCCTCGACGATCGGTATGCCGTAACGGTTTTCGAACTTCAGCAGCAGTTCGGCACTGGCGGGTGCGGCGCCGCAGACCGCGAAACGCACCGCCGAGGTATCGGGGGCGATCTCCGGCGGTAGATCGGCCAGCATCGTGTAGATGGTCGGCACGGCGGAGAAGTACGTGGCGCGGCTGCGCTCGAGCCGGTCGAAGAACGCGTTCGGGCTGAACCGTCCCGCGATCGTGGTGCGCCCGCCGGCGAGCAGCGGTGCCAGCGTGCTCACCACGATGCCGTTGACATGGAACAGCGGCAACACCAGCAGGCTGTGGTCGGCGGCCGTGAGTTCGAAGGCGCCGATCACCATGGCGCACATGGCGTTCAGGTTCGCGTGATCGAGCATGACGCCCTTGGGGCGCCCGGTGGTCCCGCTGGTGTAGACGAGCAGGGCCAGCGCATCGTCGCGAGTTTCGGGGGCGATATCGGCGGGCGGTCGCGCGGTGAGCTCGTCAGGGGTGAGGACCGTGGCCCCGATATCCATCGGCCGATCGGTGACCAGCACCTCGGCCCCGGCGTCGGCGACCTGATAGCCGGCCTCGGCCGCAACCAGCGACGGATTGATCGGCGTCACCGCGGCGCCCAGACGCCACGCGGCGAACAGGGATACCACCAGCGCCACGGTGTTGGGCAACGACACCGCGACGACATCACCGGAGGAAACTCCGTGCGCGGCAAGGGCAGTGGCCGCGCGGTGTACCGCCTCGGCGAACTCGGCGTTGGTCAGCTCGACCTGATCGTCGGCCACACAGGGCCCGCCGGGGTCGTGCCGGCTGCGCAGGTCGGGTAACTCGGAAAGGTGCATGGACGGTCCTGAATCCTCGGTCTCGAACGGACACGTCAACGGTAGAAATTAGTGAGCTGTACCACACCGTCGCGTGTGGACGAATTACTCCGGAGGTCTCGTCTTCGCGAGACAAAAAATCTGCGCGCGGCGGGCCCCGGCGAGTGCGGCGTCCAGGGGCGGTACACCTGAACTTTCCGTGCGAACCTCCGCGACAATGCGAGAAATCGCGCAGAATCGCCGGGCTTTGCACGATTAGTTCACCCAATCGGCGCGCGTTCGCGGACTCAGCGCATGAGCACCGATGTGCCGTACCACTGGCACACCAGCAGTGCGATCTCCACATCGAGCCGGTCGTCGGCGATCGGTCGCCCGCGCCGCGACACCGCCCGGCTCACCCGGTACTTCACCGAGTTGTAGTGCAGATCCAGTTCCTGCGCCGCCGCCTTGTAGCTGGATCCGGTGCGCAGGAACACGCGCAGGGTGTCGCGCAGCCTGGCATCGCTCGCGGTGTCGGCCGCCAGCGGTCCGAGGACGTCGGCGACCCAGTCCCGGACGGCCGCCGGGTTCTCGCCGAGCAGTGCGGCCGCGGTCAAGCCCGGATCGGTGGCCGCGACGACCTTGTCCGCCGCCCCACTTCGGCTCACCACCGTGCGAGCCCGCTGGGCCTGACGATGCGAGCGGCGGAAACCCTCGACTCCCACCCCCACGGCGCCGATCGCGATATGCGGTGCATCCGTCCGGTGGGCGGCGAACCGGCGGATCCGCGCGGCCGGATCATCGGGATCCGAGGTGTACGGCAGCCAGACCCAACCGCTGGTGCGGTCGGCCGCGGCGAACAGCGGAGCGGCAGCCACCTCGACCGCGCCGGCCAGTTCACGGACGAATCGCTGCAACCGCGCCAGGTCGTCGCTGTCGGAGTCGGCGTCCGGATACCAGAGCACCATCGCCACGTGATGCCGGCGCAGCGGATACCGGATCGCGGCGGTGGCATCGTCGACGTCGACGGCGGTGTCCTCGGCCAGTACCTCCCGGACCCGCATGGCGCGCACGCTGTTCCGGTTCTCCAGCCAGCGCTCGCGCTCCTCCTCGTAGACCGCGACAACCTGCTGTGAGATCCAGTCGATATAGGCGAACAGCACATCGGTGATCTCCTCGATCACCGCGATCCGGGTGGTCGGCTCCATATCTATGGCGTGCAGCTCCGCGAAGACCAGCTCGGTCAATCGCCGCTGCCCCAGCCGATATGCCCGCACCAGCGCATTGACCGGCACCCCGTGCTGGGCGAGCCGCCGGGCGTATTCGAGCGCGGCGGTCGGGGCGGTGATCCGCTCCACCGCGATCCCGTGCCGCAGGGCATGCAGAATCGTGTCGACATTCCCCTCGACACTCGCCCCCAGCAACTCCACCGTCCGCGCATCCCCCCGCAACTCCGGAATGCGCTGCTCGAGCGCATCCTTGATCAGCGAACTGACCCCGGTCACCTGCTCGTTCAACCGCGCGGCGATCCGAGCGACATATTCGCCCGACCCGACGTCACCATCCCGCGCCTTCACCACACCACGGACGGTAGGCCCCCAACCCCGCCCCGACCCCCGTTCCGCCCAGATTTCGTCTCCCCGAGACGAACGAACGGTTCATATCTGTCCCGGCAGGCCGAGACATCGCACCCCCGGCAGCCGGCTCGCCTGACGCTCGGTGATCCCGGACACGAAAAATCCCCCCGACCGCAGGTCGAGGGGATTTGAAAGTGGCCAAGGCCGGGATCGAACCGGCGACCTTCCGCTTTTCAGGCGGACGCTCGTACCAACTGAGCTACCTGGCCGGGGCACCCGAACCGAATGCCGTACAACAAAGCGACCCTGACGGGACTCGAACCCGCGACCTCCGCCGTGACAGGGCGGCGCGCTAACCAACTGCGCCACAGGGCCTTGCATGCTCTCAACGGTGTTGCCACCGTACCCCCTACGGGATTCGAACCCGCGCTACCGCCTTGAAAGGGCGGCGTCCTAGGCCGCTAGACGAAGGGGGCCCGCCGGATCTCTCCGGTCCGTACCTCAACGGCTTCCGTTGGGAGCTCGCATAGCTTATGACAGGCTTTGCGCTATTCCCAAATCGGCTGGTCAGAGGCCCAGATTCAGATCTTCCAGGCGTGCCGAGGCCTTCCAGCCGTGCCGCCGGAACTCCTCGAGCCAATCCTGAGTCGCCATCGCCTCGATGATCACCTCCAGGGCCTCGGTGAACCGGGTGCGCAGATCGACCCCGCCGCCGAGCAGATCGATGATGTAGCGCTGCCCGGCCAGCGCGGCGGCCAGGGTGCGGGTGAAGCGGTCCGGGTCGGTGTCCAGGCGCAGCTGCTTGCGGTCGACGGCGCGCACCGCGAGCAGCCGCGCCGACCGGCTGACGATACGGCTGCCGCCGACTCGCGCGTCCTGATAGAACTCCGGTTCGATCACGAGCCGGAACTCCGCCTGGGCGATGATGTCGTTCTCCAGGCGCAGCGCGACCTCGTCGATCATCCCGTGCATGACGTCCAGCGGCTCGAGATCCGTTCTGGCCAGCCACCTTTCGGTCGTCGCCCGATATCGTTCGACGGCAGCGTCCAGCACCGCCCGGGCCAGATCCTCCTTGGAATCGAAATGGAAGTACATCGCGCCCTTGGTCGCGCGCGATCCCTCCAATATGCGATTCAGCGATGCCGCGGCATAGCCGCTCTTCCCGAATTCAACGGCGGCGGACCTGATGATCGCCGCCCGTGTCCGGCGGGCCCGCTCTTGCTGCCGTGCCATGCTCGAAACGCCTCCGAAGCTGCTTGCCGCCGGAGGAACCGATAGGGGACGGTCCTCGACGAGAAGTTATTAGATTTTCAAATACTTAATTCCGGGCTAACGCCCGGCTTTCAGACTTTCGGTACGAAAATTCGCAGGGATACCTGAAACACACCAGCTGGTATAGTTTCGACGTCCGGGTGCGCCGCAGGGGGTGCGCACCCGGGCGTTTTGTTCGTCTCGGATCCGCCTCCTGCGACGTCGTCTCCTCCGACCTCGTGACCGGCCCGTCCGGTCGCGAGCTGTGCCGGCACCACAATCTTCGGCCGAATCCCAACGGCCGGAAGATCTCCCGGATTCGCCGGAATTCACCAAGCGATCACCGTACCCCGAATCCGGGGGCGGCGCGCCACGTACCGAGGAGTCACTTCACCGGGACCCGGACCCGGTTGTGGCAAATGCCCGGTTAGCGCACTCGTGTGCGAATTCCGGCGCGCCCCAGCAAAGTTCACCACCACCGGCCGGCGCCGTGGATACCCGGGACTCATCCCGGCCGCTGCGGTCGGCCACCGGGCGGATCCACCGACACGATCACCTCCCGTACCAAATATGTTGTCACGCACTACGTTTGGACAATGTTTCCACACTTCCGCGCTGAAACAAATTGCTGAGCAAGGCGATTGCCCGGCAATCGGCCGGGTATACGGGGACGCCCCGTCGCTCCGGAACCGGCGGGGACGGGATACGCAACCCTCGGACCGTCGAGGCGGGCGCGGCCCGGTGTTCAGGGGGGCGCCCGGATATCGCCGGCGCCAATCCCGCTCCCGGGAGCCGCCGCCCCGCCGTCGAATGCCGCGCGACCAGCGCAGATACCCACCGCCCCACCGCCAGACCGATACCGGTTACCACTTCCGCGCGCGAAACATTAGACTTGCGGACCGCGCCCCTATAGCTCAGTTGGTAGAGCTACGGACTTTTAATCCGCAGGTCCCAGGTTCGAGCCCTGGTGGGGGCACACCGATGGGCCGGAGTGCAAGCTCCGGCCCATCGCCGTCTCCGGTGTCGTCCCCCAGCTCGGATGCCCGAGACCTGGGCAATCCGATACTCGGCTAACGTTCGAGACTCCCAGCCGATACACCGTTGGCGCACAGGTCCGCCCCCTACACTCGCAACCGGTTGGGGCATGTGCCGAACACCCTTATGAGTTCAGTCACCGAGGCTGTGAACTCATACAGGTGCGCTTCGCATCACACCTACGGTGCCGTAAGGTATGGGCGGCGGCGGCACGGCCAGCAGGGGGGCGACCAGCAATATCGCAGGACAACACCGAAGGGCGTATGTATGGCAAGGGATCTGACTCAACTCGAGCTGCTGACGGAGTTGGAGCCGGTTGCCGAAGAAAACGTCAACCGGCACCTTTCGATGGCCAAGGAATGGCACCCGCACGACTACGTGCCGTGGGACGAGGGCCGCAACTTCGCCGCGCTGGGCGGCGTGGACTGGGATCCGGAGCAGTCGAAGCTCAGTGAAGTGGCGAAGGCCGCGATGATCACCAACCTCCTCACCGAGGACAACCTGCCCTCCTATCACCGCGAGATCGCCGAGAACTTCTCCCAGGACGGCGCCTGGGGAACCTGGGTCGGCCGTTGGACCGCCGAGGAGAACCGCCACGGCATCGTGATGCGCGACTACCTCGTGGTCACCCGCGGCGTGGACCCGGTGGCGCTGGAACAGGCCCGCATGGTCCACATGACCAACGGCTTCGCCTCGCCCGCCGAGGCCGACGCCGGCTTCCTGCACTCGGTCGCCTATGTGACCTTCCAGGAGCTGGCCACCCGCGTCAGCCACCGCAACACCGGCAAGGTGTGCGACGACGCGATCGCCGACCGCATGCTGCAGCGCGTCGCCGCCGACGAGAACCTGCACATGATCTTCTACCGCAACATGTGCGGTGCGGCGCTGGATCTGGCGCCCGATCAGGCCCTCGACGCGATCACCCTGATCCTCGAGAACTTCCAGATGCCCGGCGCCGGAATGCCGAACTTCCGCCGCAACGGTGTGCTGATGGCCAAGCACGGCATCTACGACCTGCGCCAGCACCTCGAGGACGTGGTGCAGCCGGTGCTGAAGAAGTGGCAGATCTTCGAGCGCGACGACTTCACCGCGCGCGGCGAGCAGACCCGCGAGCGGCTCGGCCTGTTCCTGGACAAGCTGGGCAAGGACGTCCTGAAGTTCGAGGAGCAGCGCGACCGCATGCTGGCCCGCGAGGCCGCCAAGCGCGAGCGCGACCTCACCGCGGCGAGCTGAGCTCGCCCGCACGACGACAACCGGGACCGGTGCCGCACGGCACCGGTCCCGTCGCACGCACTGGGAGACCTGTGATCTCTCGCACTGTCATTCGGATGGGACACTGGAACTCGTGACCGCGGCACTCGACACCAGAACCGGATTGCGAATCGGCCCCTACCCCGTCGATCCGCCGGTGGTGCTCGCGCCCATGGCCGGGATCACCAATGTCGCGTTCCGGAAGCTGTGCCGCGAATTCGGCAGCCGCACCTCGATCTACGTCTGCGAGATGATCACCGCCCGCGCGGTGGTCGAGCGGCACGAGAAGACGCTGCACATGATGGCCTTCGACGAGGACGAGCATCCCCGCTCGATGCAGCTCTACGGTGTGGACCCGAAGACGCTCGGCGAGGCGGTGCGCATCATCGTCGGCGAGGGCTGGGCCGACCACATCGATATGAACCTCGGCTGCCCCGTGAAGAAGGTGACCCGGCTCGGTGGCGGTGCGGCGCTGCCCTACAAGCGACGGCTGTTCGCCGAGATCGTGCGGGAGATGGTCGCGGCGGCCGAACCCGCCGGTGTGCCGGTGACGTTCAAATTCCGCATCGGCATCGACGACGACCATCGGACCTATCTCGACACCGGGCGCATCGCCGAGGCCGAGGGCGCCGCCGCGGTGTCGCTGCACGCCCGTACCGCCGCCCAGCTGTATTCCGGCACCGCCGACTGGTCGGCTATCGCCCGGCTCAAGGAGGCCGTCACCACGATTCCGGTACTCGGCAACGGCGATATCTTCAGTGCCGCAGACGCACTCGCGATGATCGCCGAAACCGGTTGTGACGGAGTGGTCGTCGGACGCGGGTGCCTGGGCCGTCCGTGGCTGTTCGCCGAACTGAGCGCCGCACTGCGCGGGGAACCGATTCCGGAGGGACCGCGACTGGGCCGGGTCGGCGAAATCCTGTACCGGCACGCGACTCTGCTCGTCGACCACGACGGCGAGGACAAGGCCATGCGCGATATCCGCAAACATATGGCCTGGTACTTCATGGGCTTCCCGCTGGGTTCGCAGCTGCGCCGCAGCTTCGCGACCGTGGGCAGTCTCACACAGCTGCGCGAACTGATCGAGCAACTGCCGCCGGACGTGCCGTTCCCCGCGGACGCGCAGGGGCCGCGCGGCCGCCAGGGTTCCCCGGCGGCGAAGGTGGTGCTGCCGGAGGGCTGGCTCGACGATCCCGAGGATCCCACCGTCCCCTCGGCCGCCGATGTGATGCACAGCGGAGGCTGACGCGCGAATACTCTCCGACCTGCGCCGACAGTGATGGGTGATTGAGAAGTGGCCAACTGTGGCGTAATCGTTATCATGGCTGGGGCCGATTCGGCCGGATGTGACTGCGCGTGCCGCCGCCGGAGTGATGGAATCGACAGCTCCGGTCGCGACGAAGAGTGAAGTGAGGTTCGTTGGTGGGTGACGACGATCGGCGCGGGCGTTCGTCCCGGCCCGGAGGTCGCGCCCCGTGGGAGCGATACCCCGCGCCGGATTCCGATGAGGCCCCCCGTAACCGGCGTGCGGACGAACCGCAGACCTCCAAGCCGATCACCGTCCACGACCTCGTGCAGCGGGTCGACAGTGAACGTATCGAGCGCCGGCGCAAGGACGAGGCCGGTAAGCGCCGCACCGCGAACGAGAGCGGCACCGGCCGCACCCCGCAGCCCGAGAACCCCGGCCGTCAGACCGGAAACCGCGGGCGCACAACGGATAACACCGCCCGGCCCGCCACCGGCGCGAACCGAGCCGGTAGCGGCAACCCGCGGGGCACCCAGCCGGTAAACCCGCCGGGCCGCGGCGGCGACCCGCGCGACC